>JAFVTQ010000003.1 GCA_017503135.1 Clostridia bacterium | reverse complement strand
GTTATCAATTCTTTCAGCATATGCTTTGAAGTCACCAAATGATATTTCTTCTCCATTTGCTTTGATACATACTTTGTCTTTGTTTTCTTCACTTGCAGTTTCAAAAAGAGAATACAAGGTTGTATTTGCAGATATATCGTATGTATGTTCTGTATCATTGAATGATGAGATAACTTCTTCTTTTTCGTCAGTCGAAATCATTTCGATTTCATTAATGTTTTTATCATAGTTTTCAAGAACTTTTTCTGCTAGTGTAACTATAGATTTCAACATAATCTCAATTTCCTGCTTGTCGAACATAGCGGTTCTGTAACGAATTTTGAGGTTGTGGTTTTCACCATTGAATTGGTGCAAGTGAATTTCTAACGGAAGTGAAAGATAATTGCTATATCTAAAAACAAACTGATATTCATCATTTTTATCAAATTCTTGATAATTAAAAGCAACATCAAAGAGATTGTTTTGCTCCTTGCCATTTTCTTTGAGCAATTCTTTTATATCATTCTGTGTAAATTTTTGATGTCTGAACAAATTGAGTTGAAAATCTTCGATTTGTTTTGCATTTTCTAAAAAAGTATCGTCAGAAAGGTTTACAATTAACGGCAAAAGATGCATATAAAGTCCAACTGTGTTGAACTCTAATGCAGAAGTTCTGTTGAGGACGGGAGTACCGATGGTAAGTTTTTGAGTTTCATACTTTCGAGATAAATAAATTGACAAAACTGTATTGAAAAATGTTGTAATTGAAATATCATTGATTGCACAGAAGTCTTTGATATTATTAATCAGTTCTGATGAAATATTGTGATTTGATTCTGATGAGGAGAAATCTAATGATTTTGTAGATGCTGGAACAATATTGCAATCAGGTTGAATTGAAAATTCTTTGAGCCAAAATTCTTGAGATTTTGCATAACGACGAGATTGCTTGTGCTTTTCTTCAGTTTCAACATAATCGGCATATTTTTGTACTTCAGGTGCGAAGTTTTCATCTTTTAAAAACTCGTTCACATGAGAAGCCATAGCTATTGCACTAAAACCATCAATAACAATATGGTGAGCGTTAATCATAAAGCCCGAAGTTGTTGGTGTCTGAAAGACTGCACAGTTAACCAAAAGCCCATAACGGTCGATGGGCTCGTTAAGAAAATCTTGAGCTTTTTGCATAAGCTCTTCTTCAGTTTCAACTTGCCAAAAACGATAATTTATATATTCGTGTTCTCTAACATCAGCAACAATGCCATCGTCTGTTTCAACAAGTTTTACGCGAAGACTATCATGAGTTTCAACAAGTTTGTTATAAGCGTTATTAATTTCCTCATAGGAATATATTTTTGGAAACGTTTCCATAACACCCTGATTCCAGATTTGACTGTCCAGAGTGAAATTTTTATTGTAAAAATTCTTTTGTGAAGATGTGAGTTTAAACTTCATTTTGTTTGCTCCTTGCAGATTGGCTTTTATGCGAATAATTTTCCTATTATAAAATTAAATATACATAGGTAATTATATATATTATTATACATTATGTCAAGAATTTCGACGCAATTCGAAGTTGGTAAATATTACGATATTTGTTGAAAAAAAGAATGGCTTTTCGTACTTTATCAATGTGTACTATTGTTTTTAAAAGAATGGTGTGATATAATTAATCAATTGCTTTTGGAACTAAAGTACAGAAGTGATTTGTATTTAAGAGGTGATTTGATAAATGGAAAGAAAGCGCAATATCTGGAGCGATAATCATGCTCCCGAAAATTTCAGAGACGAATATCCTGAATTTTCAATGGTTTCACTTTTAAAAGAAACTGCAGAAAAGTATCCTGATTATTATGCTCTTAATTTTAATAACAAAAAAATAACATTTTCACAAATGATTGCAACAATTGAAACTGTTGCGCAGGCATTGATTTCAAGTGGAGTTAAAAAAGGTGATTTTGTATCTGTTGTTGCTCCAAACACACCGCAAGCATTGATTTCTGTTTACGCAATCAATCGAATGGGTGCGATTGCAAATATGATTCACCCTTTGCTTTCTGCAAACGAAATCAAAAAGTTTGTTGAGCATGTTGATAGCAAGGCGATTATCACTTTTGATATGCTTTATCCAAAACTTGCCGATGTAGAATGGGAAACTACAGAAAAACCTGTTATCGTGCTTGCAAGAATAGCTGATGCTCTTCCCATTTATCTCAAACCGCTTTATTTGCTCAAAAACAAGTTGGATTTGGATTTTAATTCAAATCATAACATCATTTATTGGAATGATTTTTTAAAGCGTGGCAAACAAAGAAAAGAAGAATTACCTGTTGATGACGGCAAAGGCGATGATATTGCAGCAATTCTTTATAGCGGAGGCACAACGGGCATTCCTAAAGGCGCAATGATTCATAATCGTGCATTTAACTGTATGGCTGTTCAGGCAGAAGAAATTAAACGCGATAACACAAAAGATGCTGCGGGGAAAAAAGCGCTTGCATTGATGCCTGTTTTCCATGGCTTTGGACTTGCTATGTGTATGCATACAATGCTTTATTTCGGCATGCAAGTATTTCTTGTTCCAAAATTTGATTTTAAAGCTTGCACAAAACTTATTTTCAAAAATAAAATTAATCACGTTTATGCTGTACCTGCTTTGTTTGAAGCACTCTCGCGTTCAGAAGAAATTGAAAAGCAAGATTTGTCATTTCTTGAAATGGTTGCGTTTTCAGGTGACAAAATGAGTGACAAACTTCATAAGAGAATGAATAAATATCTCAAAAATGGTGGTTCATCAGAACAGATGACAGAAGCTTATGGGCTTACAGAATGTCTTTCAGCTGCTTGCATAAGTCCGTTTTTTGGCCACAAATATGGCAGCACTGGCTTGCCTCTTCCTGACAATAAAATTAAAATATGTGAGTTTGGTACTCATAAGGAATTGCCTTGTGGCGAAGATGGTGAAATATGTATCACGGGTCCGACACTTATGAAAGGCTATTATAAAAACGAAGTTGAAACCAAACTTGCATTGCAAATACATGAAGATGGTGAAATATGGCTTCACACCGGGGATATCGGTTGTGTGGATGAAGATGGGTATTTATACTACCGCTTAAGACATTGCAAAATGATTATTTCAGCTGGATATAATATCTATCCTACACAAATTGAAGAAGTAATTAATGGTTGTAACGGTGTTGCAGCAAGTTGTGTAGTTGGCATTGAAGACCGTAGTGTAGGTCAACGTGTAGTTGCTGTTGTCCAACCTATGAGTATGAACGCTGACCTTGATGCACTTCGTGACCGAATTTTAGATGCTTGTAAAAAGAATATTGCAGAGTATGCTATGCCAAGAGAGGTAGTTTTCAAAGAAGAAATACCAAGAACAAGAATGAATAAAATTGATTTTAAAAAGCTTACAGCAGATATGAACGAAAAAAAGAGGTAAAACTATGATTAAGAGAATTGAAAAAGTATTTTCAGAAGTGACAGGTCGTGATGATTTGAATTTTACTGAAAAGACAAGACTTGACAAAAATTTTGACTTCACATCATTAAGCTTCATCCAACTTATTTGTGGTCTTGAGGATGAATTTGATATTGATATTCCAAATTCAGCAGTAAAGAAAATAAAAACAGTTGGCGATGTTGTTAAATTCCTTGAGAAAAACGCATAAAAATTATTTTAATCCACTCGCTTTGCGGGTGGATTTTTTTACATTTTTAGAAATTTCTTGAAACAGTTTTGTGTTTTTGATACTCTTATATTGTGAAAGGGTAAATTTTACAAAGCGATTTGTAAAAGTGAGGTGTAAAAAATGAAAAAAGAAATGAAAAAGCTTGTTCGTTCTGCAATATCAGGGGATAAAGATGCATTCGGCACTCTTTATGAGATATACTCTGTCGATATGTATCGTTTTGCATTGAGTATGTGCAAAAATTCCTTTGATGCGCAAGATGCTGTGCAAGAAACAGTTTTATCTGTTTTCAAAAGTATTCACGGGGTCAAAAATCCCGAGAAATTCAAGTCATATCTTTTTTCATCTCTTTCAAATACTTGCAAAAGAAAGCTTTTAGAAAATTATCATATAGTTGAGTTTGAAGACGAAGGTTATGTGGATAGTGAAATCGAATTTTCAATCCCTGTCCGTGAAGCATTGTCAAGGCTCGACGAAGACTCAAGACAGATTTTAATGCTGTCAATAGCAGGTGGATTCAAATCCCGTGAAATAGGTGAAATGCTAAAAATTCCTGCAAATACAGTCAGAACAAAACACAAAAGAGCATTAGAAAAAATGAGAGAGGAGTTAAGTTTATGAGCAAAAAAACAATAAATGCATTGAACGAAAAAATGCAAGTAAAACTTCCCAGAGAACTCGAAAAAGACAATATTATTGATATGCTTGAAAGTAAAGAAAATACAGTTGAAGTGATAGAAAAGCCAAACAAATCTAAAAAACTTAAAAAACTCGTACCCCTTGCAGCATCTCTCGCGTTGGTAATCGGTTTATTAAGCATTTTTGGTAACGGTAGTTTCAACAAAAAACTTAATAATGAGACTGGTGATATAACAGAAGTTATGCAATATCAGTCCTATGACAAAATTTATAGCAAATTTGAAACTCTGCATAAGGAAGCAGAAAAAACCAAATTGCAAAACGGAATTTATTATATGTTCAGTGGCAATGCAGAATCAGCAGATGATTTTTATGAAGATATTGGAAACACTTCGGCGACAGGTGGTGTTGTGAATGAAAGTATGAACGAAAGTGCAACGAGTGATACTGCTGCTAAACCAGGTGCAAGTGCTGGCAATACAACAGACGATGCAGAAAACAACAGAAATTATGGCACAACCAACACTCAAGAGCAGGATGTTGATGAGGGTGACCTTATCAAAACTGACGGTAAATATCTCTATGTAACAAGACGAAACAATTCAGTTGTTTCTATTGTTGATATTCAGGATAACAAGTTAGAAAAAATATCACAGATTGAGATTAAAGCTGATGCGGATATTCAAGAAATTTATCTCAACGGTAAAACACTTATAATCGTTGGTACTGCTTATGATTTTAAACAGGACGAAACAAAAGAAAACACAACTTCTGGCTCAAGAGTTTATTATGGTGCGGACATAGCTTATGGAATAGGCAATTTGTTCGTTAAAGTTTATGACATCAGCAACGTTAAAGAGCCTAAACTTGTGACAGAATATTCACAACAGGGTCAATATAAAAATTCGCGAATGATTGGCACAAAGCTTTATTGTGTAAGCACTTATTATGTGAATGTTGCAAGGGATGATTACAAGGATTATTGCATTCCAGAAACTACAATAAACGGCGTTTGTGAGCCTGTTCCAGCAGGTTGCATTTCTGTAATTGAAGACAGCAAATCATCAACCTATGCGGTGATTACAACCCTTGATATTTCAACGGATAAAGCCCCTGAAAGCGAAGCAATTTTAGGTAACTGCGACAATCTTTATGCGTCTTCACAAGGTATGTTTTTAAGTGAAAATGACTGGAGTGAAAAAGCAGAAGAATTCACTAAAATCTATCGTTTTGAATACACAGAAACAGGCATTGAATATAAGTGTATGGGCAAGGTGCCAGGCTATATCAAAAACCAGTTTGCAATGAGTTATGACGGTGAACATTTCAAGATTGCAACAACAAAAAACAATGCAAATGTTGATGGCGACGCAATGTGGATGTCTATTGACGGCAGAACAAATAATCTTTATATTCTCAACAACCAAATGCAGATTGTTGGCAAAGTTGAAGACCTTGCAAAAGGCGAAACAATTCAATCTGTTCGATATATCGGTAACACAGCTTATGTTGTAACATTTAGACAGACGGACCCATTATTTGTAATTGATTTAAGTGACCCCGCAAACCCAACTGTTAAAGGTGAACTTAAAATTACGGGCTTTTCAGAATATCTTCATCCAATTACAGATACACTTTTAGTGGGTGTTGGTCAGGATGGCACAGAGTCAGGCACAAACGGTGATTGCAAAATTTCTCTCTTTGATGTGAGTGACCCTAACAAGCCTTTTGAAGCATCAAAAGTTACAGTTTCAAATGGTAGTGCAAATGTGCATAGCCCTGTGGCATACAATCACAAATGCTTTGTAAAACTTTCTGAAAACGAGTTCGCAGTACCGTTTACCCTCTATAGACTTGTGTATCAGAATAATGAATATGCAAACTATGCGTTCTATATCCGCTATAAAATTGACAATGGAACAGTCAAAGAAGTTGCAAGATATAATCTTACTGAGCAATGTGATATTCTCGGCGGAACTTATGTGGGCGACACATTCTTCGCAATTATAAATGACTATAAAAACGATGGTTTCCAGTTAATCGCATTCAGCCTTGATACAAATGAAGAAATTAATCGTATCAGTTTGTATTGATGGGAAGTGGCATAATGGATAAAGTGAAAAAATCTTTAGTTGCGCTTATAACTATTGTGGTAACATGGGTGTTATTGAGTTATATGTTTTTCCCTATAAAACTTTCTGCCTCTCCTGAAGTGTATTTTGCAGAAACAATGACTCATATGATGCCTTTGAAACTGGCAATAACCACACTCTTTGCTCTTATAAGTGTGTTTATCTATGAACAGAAAACAAAAGTTTCCAAAACAGAATAGGACAAATCCTCTTGTGTGGTAATTGACAATTTTTTACTGTTGTGTTAAACTATTTTACAACGAACCAAAAGGGGAGTAGCTATATTTCGGCAATCAACAAATTCCGTCTTTAAAGACTGGTTGTCGACCTAAGTTTAGGAAGCAAGACCTTTGGCAGTAATTCTGCCGAAGGTCTTTTTAAATGTTGTATAAATTTATTGCGAAAGCGAAAAATATAAAGAGGTGTTTTTATGAAGTACTATCTTCACGAAGTCAGCGACGTTTTTGCAGAAGTAAAAAGTTCTGAAAATGGTCTTACATCTGCTGAAGCTGAGAAAAGACTTCAGGAAAACGGAAAAAACAAATTAGCAGAAGCTAAAAAAGTTTCAATGTTTTCTCGTTTTATTGACCAGTTAAAAGACCCAATGATTATCATTTTGCTTATTGCAGCAGTTATTTCTGCAGTAACAGAAATGATTGAAGCAGGTGGTTTTGTAACTCCAACTGACTCAATAATCATTCTTGTGGTTGTTCTTATCAACGCAGTTCTTGGTGTGTTGCAAGAAAGTAAGGCTGAAAAAGCAGTTGAAGCGTTGCAGAAGATGTCAGCGGCTACAACAAAAGTTCTTCGTGACGGCAAAATTGAAACCGTTAAGAGTGAAGACTTGGTTGTTGGTGACGTAATTTTGCTTGACGCTGGTGACGCAATCCCTGCTGACTGCCGTATTTTCGAGTGCGCAAGTATGAAAATCGAAGAAGCAGCACTCACTGGTGAGTCTGTTCCTGTTACAAAGCTTGTGAACGCTCTTATGGGCAAAAAAGGTGACGATGAAGTAGCTCTCGGTGACCGTAAGAATATGGCATATATGGGCTCAACTCTCGTTTATGGTCGTGGTAAAGCAGTTGTAGTAGCAACAGGTATGGATACTGAAATGGGTAAGATTGCAAACGCTATTACTCTTGCAGAAGATGGAAAAACACCACTTGAAATCAAACTTGAACAGCTTTCAAAGATTCTCACAAAACTCGTTATCGGTGTTTGCGTAGTTATCTTTGCTTATAACATTGTTACACAATACTTTATGGCAGATGGTGCACAGTTCTTTGATGTTGCACTCCATTCGTTCATTACTGCAATCGCACTTGCAGTTGCTGCAATTCCTGAAGGCCTTGTTGCAGTTATGACAATCGTTCTTTCAATCGGCGTTACAAATATGTCAAAGAAGAACGCAATTATCAGAAAAATGACTGCTGTTGAAACACTTGGCTGTACTCAGATTATCTGTTCAGATAAGACAGGTACTCTCACACAGAATGTTATGACAGTTGTTGACCACTATGCTCCAAATGAAGAGCAACTTGCAACTGCAATGGCTCTTTGTACAAATGCAGACGTTGATGAAAACGGCAAGGGTACAGGTGAGCCTGATGAAGTAGCTCTCATTAACTATGCAAAGACTCTTAATCTTCCAAAAGCAACACTTGTTGAAAAATATCCAAGAGTTGGCGAAGTTCCATTTGATTCAGGCAGAAAGATGATGTCAACTGTTCATAGCAAAGCAAACGGCTTTGTTCAGTTCACAAAGGGTGCTCCTGACGAAATCCTTAAAAAGTGTACACACGCTGACATTAACGGTGAAGTCGTAGAAATGAACGATGAAATCCGTGCAAAGATTATGGAAGAAAATACAAGAATGGGTAACAAGGCTCTTCGTGTATTCGCTGTTGCTTATAAAACTTATGACGCTCTTCCAAAAACAATCGATTCAGACTCTCTTGAATATGATATGACATTCATTGGTCTTACAGGTATGATTGACCCTGTTCGTCCAGAAGTTAAAGATGCTATCGTTGAATGCCGTACAGCAGGTATCAAGCCTATTATGATTACAGGTGACCATATCAACACAGCAAAAGCTATTGCTCGTGAACTTGGTATTCTCACAGACGACAGTCAGGCTATGATGGGCGCTGATATTGATAAATACACAGATGAAGAATTTGAAGCAATCGTTGAAAATATCTGTGTTTATGCTCGTGTTCAGCCTGAACACAAAACAAGAATTGTTAACGCTTGGAGAAACAAGGGTTATGTTACTGCTATGACAGGTGACGGTGTTAACGACGCTCCATCAATTAAGAGCGCTGATATCGGTGTTGGTATGGGTATTACCGGTACTGACGTTACAAAGAATGTTGCTGATATGGTTCTTGCTGACGACAACTTTGCAACAATCGTTTCAGCGGTCGGCGAAGGTAGAAGAATTTACGACAATATCCGTAAAGCAATTCAATTCCTTCTTGGGTCAAACCTTTCAGAAGTTGTTTCAATCTTCTTTGCAACAATTATGAATTTCACAATTCTTCGTGCACCACACCTTCTCTTCATTAACCTTGTAACAGACTGCTTCCCAGCACTCGCACTTGGTCTTGAAAAACCAGAAGAAAATATTATGAGAAGAAAACCAAGAAGCAAGAATGATGGTATCTTCGCAGGTGGACTGGGCTTTGACTGCTTCTATCAAGGTGTAATCGTTTCTGTTCTTACAGTTATTGCTTTCTATATCGGTGAATATATTGAAACAGGTCATCTTATTCTTCGCAATATCGCAGATAGCGAAGACGGTATGACAATGGCATTCTTCACAATGGCAATGTGTGAAGTGTTCCACTCATTCAATATGCGTTCACAGCGTGGTTCAGCAGTTGCAATGGTATTTAAAGGACACCACAATATAGCTCTCTATGGCGCTATGGTTGGCTCATTCCTTCTTACAACAGCAGTTGTTGAAATTCCATTCCTTGCAAATCTCTTTGAGTTCACACAGCTTTCAGCACTTGAATATGCAATTTCATTAGGTCTTGCATTCCTTATTATTCCAATCGTTGAATGTGTTAAGGCAATTCAAAGAGCAATAGATAAGAAAAATTCATAATTAAACAAAAATGTAAAAACACCACAGATGCAAACCTGTGGTGTTTTTGTGTTATTGCCTTTTTGAATTCTTTGTGCTAAACTTTATCTGGGTGATTTGAATGGATAAAAAACTTTATGTTCGTGGCAAGTTGGGGCAATATTGGTATAATTTTACTGAGTTGCTGGTATATGCACTTACTGTACGTCCTTGTCCTGAAAATTTAGAATATAAAATTCAAAGCTATGATGAGGGAAAACAGAATAAAATCTATACATATTGCCGCAAAGATTTAAAGAGTGAGAAAAAACCACTTTTCATTTATATTCACGGTGGTGGTTGGGTTTCGGGTATTACACCAATGCGAAATCGATATATTGCAAATTGGGCAGAAAAAGGATTTTTTACTGCTTCCATTGGCTACACTTGGGCACCTGACAAGGTTTATCCTGCACAATTTTTTGAAGTTTTCAAGGCTATTGACCAAATTTTAGATACGGCGGAAGAGAATAACTTTGACCCCCAGAACATTGTAATCGCAGGGGAGAGTGCAGGGGGATATTATATCTCTTATGTGGCAAATTGTTTTAATGATAAATCTGTTCTTGATGGTCTTGGTATTGACTTCAAACACTTTGGCAAGGCGAAAATCAAAGCGCTTGTATCAATTTGTGGTTGCTATGATTTGCAAAGACTTACAGATGAGAGTAAGGAACAATCAGAATTCCCTGATATGAAGATGATGGTTACTACATTTTTAGGTAAAAATCTTGAAGAAGCAAGGGCATATCTCGAAACAGATAATGCAAAATATTGCTCACCAAAGTTTAATGCTCAATTCCCACCAACTTATGCTGTGTGGTCAACAAATGATAAATTGAGATTTGAAACATTTGATTTATGCGCAGAGTTAGATAAACTCGGTGTGCCAAACAAACAATTCAAAGCGGACGGAATAATTGGCAATCACGCTTGGGCGATTATGCCAATTTTCAAAAAGAGCAGAATCTGTTTTGAAGATGCTTATGAGTTTGTAAAAAAATATATCGAAAAATAAATTAAACCGTCCTTTTAGGACGGTTTTTCTTCTTTAATTTGGTAATACTAATATTAACCAAAATTAAAGGAGTGTTTTTATGGTTGAACAAGATACAATCAAATTGCTTCGTGAGTGCGACGCAGGAATAAAAATGGGTGTTTCGTCTATTGATGATGTGTTGGATTATGTTAAATCTGACCGACTCAAAAAAGATCTTGAAGACTGCAAAGAAGAGCATAAAAAACTTGATAAAGAGTTGCAAGAACTTCTCGACCGTTATCGTGATGACGGCAAAGAGCCAAACCCAATGGCAAAGGGTATGTCTTGGATGAAAACAAATATGAAACTTGTTATGAATGAGTCGGACCATACTATTGCTGACCTTATTACAGATGGGTGTAATATGGGAGTTAAATCTCTCAATAAATATCTTAACCAATATGTTGCTGCGGACGAAAAGTCAAAGGATATCTGCAAAAGGCTCATTAATCTTGAAGAAGATTTAACAATTCAGATGCGACAGTTTTTATAATTGAATTTTTATGGGACGTAGTATATCTCGTCCCTGTTTTTATTGACTTTTAGCACCTAATTTGATATATTTGAATAGGTGATATTATGGTTTTTGATACTTTGAAAAATATAGATAATTATAAGGGACTGGGTAGGGTTTATACTGCTCTCCAATTCCTTGCAAATACTGATTTTAACACTATGGAATTGGGCAGATATGAACTCGATGGGGACAATATTTTCTACATGGTGCAGTCCTATGACACAGACCCTCAAAAGACCATATCCGAAGCGCACAAAAAGTACATAGATATTCAGTTTATGGTGAGTGGTGAAGAGTTAATCGGCATTGCACCAATTGGATATAACGAGAAAGAAACACAGGCAATTCCCGAAAATGATGTGTGGTTTTATGAGTGCAAAACTGAACGGGTAACACTTATAGAGAATAGCTTTATGGTGCTCTATCCCAATGATTTGCATTGTCCCGGCGTGGCAACCAACAATAAACCTATGACCTGTAAAAAGGTTGTAGTAAAGGTTAAGGTGTAATGTAGTATGTTGAATGATGTTTATTCAAAAAAGATAACTGAATTAAGAGAAAAGAACAATATGTCAATGAGTGGACTTGCTGATAGAGTGAATACAGACGAGCAAACTGTGCTCTCTTGGGAAAATGGTGAGAGTGTTCCGTCGGCAGAAAGCTTTTATAAAATGGCAAAGGTTTTCTCGGTTTCAATGGATATTTTCTTCGAAAGTGAAGAAGAAAAGAAAACTGTTGAAAAACTTCAGGGAATGGAATCTCTTAATCAGCTTTATAGAATTGGTTGTGGTCCGTCAAGCTCACACACAATGGGGCCTGAAAAGGCTTGCATTCTCTTTAAAGAAAAGAATAGTGATGCAGACAATTTTAAGGCGATTTTATATGGTTCACTTGCGAAAACAGGCAAGGGACACTGCACGGATTCTGTTATTATAAACACATTAGCACCAATTCCTTGTGAAGTAGAGTTCGACTATCTCAAAAATGATATTGAGCATCCTAATACAATGGATTTATATGCGTTTAAAGACGGTGAGCAGACAGATTTTATCCGAGTTTTCAGCGTCGGTGGTGGTCGGATTGAGTTTGAAGGTAGCAAATCTGCTACAGAACCGATTGTTTATAATTTGAGCACTTTCAAAGACATCAAAGCATATTGCAAAGAGAAAAAATATCGCTTGTGGCAATATGTTGACGAAGTCGAAGGTGAATATATCTGGGATTATCTTGCAACTGTATGGAAGACTATGAAAGAAGCTGTTGAACGCGGAATTGAAGACGAGGGCATTCTCCCAGGTGGTCTTGAAGTACAGAAAAAAGCAAAATATCTTTATAATATGGAGCATATCGGTGAGAGCGCAGAAACAAGAGAAAACAGAGAAGTTTGTTCTTATGCTTTCGCAGTCAGCGAACAGAATGCATCGGGTAACAGAATTGTTACCGCGCCAACTTGTGGTGCATCGGGCGTTGTGCCAGCAGTACTTTACTATATGCAACATAAACACGGATTTACAGACGAGAAAATTTTGAAAGCTCTTGCAACTGCTGGTCTTATCGGTAATCTCGTTAAAACAAACGCGTCAATTTCAGGTGCAGAATGTGGATGCCAAGCAGAAGTTGGCACAGCTTGTGCTATGGCTGCTACGGCTCTCGGTGAACTTTTCGGTCTTAAAAGGGGTAAGATTGAATATGCAGCAGAAATTGCAATTGAACATCATTTAGGGCTCACTTGCGACCCAATTTGCGGACTTGTGCAGATTCCTTGTATTGAGAGAAATGCTGTTGCGGCAATGAGAGCAATCAACGCGGTTAACTTGGCATCATTCTTGAGCGAAACTCGAAAGATTTCTCTTGATAATGTAATCGAAACAATGAAGAAAACAGGTCTTGATATTCACGCGGCATACCGTGAAACCAGTGAAGGCGGACTTGCAACACTCGAAATATAAAAATCATAAAAGAAAAACGAGCTTTCCTAGTGAAAGCTCGTTTTCGTTTAAGGAGAATGAAAATGAAAGGGGATTGGTCAGGTTTTGTTTCCTTGACCTTGGTTAAAGAATATCACATAAATATTGAATAAAAATATATAAATATTTAACTTTTTGTGAACATCATTTTTTCTTTAAGGCTCTGACAATCTCATTGAATTTTGGTGGTTTGCCATACATTAAAATCCCTATTCTGTAAATTGCAACTGCAAGGTATCCAACACCAACAATAGAAATTATCAAAATCACTATTGAAATAATTGCTTGAATAGTAGTGGCTGTGCCCATAGAAATTCGTGCAAACATTGCCATCGGTGAAGTGAATGGGAAATATGAAAGAATTTTAATCAATCCACTGTCTATATTGCCTGAACTCATAAATGAGATTGTAACGACAAATCCAATAATTAAAAAAATCATAACGGGCATTGTGAGTGTGCCAACGTCTTCAAGCTTTGATGCCATTGAGCCCATAGCACCCAAAAGAAAAGCATAGAGCAAGAATCCTAAAAGGAAGAAAACAATGGTATAAATAATCATTGAAGCAGAAAATCCTGTGAACATTGAAAACATATTGCTGTCAATGAGATAATCTTTGTTGATTGCTACGCACAAAATACCCCACACAAGAATTATTGCCATTTGTGTAAGCCCTGCAAAACCTGTGCCTAAAACTTTACCGAAAATAAGGTTTTTAGGGTCAGCAGATGTAATAAGCAATTCCATTGCCCTTGAACTTTTTTCGTTTGCAACATTTTGAGCAACAATCTGACCATAAACTAAAACCGTGATATAAAGCACCATCATAAGAATATATGCGTGCATAAAGTTTTGAGCTTGGTCCTGACCTACGATTACCGAATTAGCTTTAACCGTGAGCGTTGAAAAGTCAACGATTTCTTCCATTGAAAGACCATATTTTTGCAATTCAATGGTTTTATAATGTGAAAGAAGAATGTTGCCAATATTTTGCTCGGTTGTGTCATAAAGTCCAAGATTTTCAACAATATAGGTGTATTCAAGGGGACTTGTTATTACAACAGCAGAAGAATATTCTTTATTTTCTACAGAAAGCTTTGCCGAATTTTCGTCACCATCAGTTGTGAAGGTTATATCGATATCTTTTAGGGTGGATTTTATAATTTCTTCTAACCCAATAACATTTGCCTTATCCATAACAAGCAAAGAAGGTGTTTCTTGCTTGCCAAAATTTAATGAAATATCAGTTGATGAAGAAAATCTCGGATAAAAAGCAATAACTGCAATGATTACTGCAATGGCAGCAGTCAGAAAAATAAAAATTTTGTTTTTTATAAAGTTCAAATATTCAAATTTAAATACTGCGAGAAACTGTTTCATATTTGTCCCTCCGTAAACTGCACAAAGATTTCATTGAGGGTTGGCTCTTTAACTTTGATTTCATCAATCTGGTTGCCCAATGTTGATAATGCTTCTAAAAGCCTGTTTTTCTCATTTTCATCTGTAAGAGTTACAAAAATGGTGTTTCCTTCAAAAGCAACTCTCTTGATGAATGCCAAAGTATCGTTTGAAAGAGCATCTGTAATGTTTTGTGGTTTTTCACTCTTGATTTCGATTATATTTCGTGCATATCCGCGTTTGATGTTCTTGATGTTTCCGCTAAGAACAATTTGTCCACCATTTAAAATGAGAATATCATCGCAGAATTCTTCAATATAATTCATCTGGTGGCTTGAAAAAAGTACCAGCTTGCCATCTGCAATCAAATCTTTGACAATATCTTTAAGTAGCGATGCATTGACAGGGTCAAGCCCTGAAAAAGGCTCGTCAAGAATGACAATATCAGGATTTGCAATAAGTGTCGCAATAAGTTGTACTTTTTGTTGATTACCTTTTGAAAGTGTATCAAGTCGCACATTTTTATATTCTTCAATCTGTAATTTCTTGAAAAGTTTGTCTGCATTAGAAATTGCTGTTTGTCGCTCTATTCCTTGTAATGCTGCGAAATAGACCAGCTGTTCCATAATTTTTTTCTTGGGGTAGAGTCCACGCTCTTCCGGGAGATAGCCGATTTTAACATTGCTTGTATTCATAGGCACGCCGTCGAGAGTGACATTCCCGTTGTCTGCGTTGAAAACACCCATAATAATTCTAATCATAGTTGTTTTACCTGCACCATTTCTGCCAAGAAGTCCTAAGGCTTTTCCACTTTCGCAAGAAAAGGATATGCCTTTAAGCACTTGTTTATCACCAAAGGATTTTGAAACATTGTTAACTGATAAAGCCAAAATTTTCACCTCGCAAAAATTATTCTGATTTAATTATATCACGAATCACACAAATATTAAACTTAAATTTATTTGTAAGATTTTTGTAATAATTATTAAGATTTTGTAACAACTGTTGAAGAAATCGAATTTTGAGAGTATAATTACAATAGAGAAATTTTGGGAGAAAATTTATGGAATTAATTTTTAAATCTGAAACAGCGCAAAAAAGAATAGAAAATATAAGAACATTTCTGTTGAGCGACAAGTGGATGATTCTTTTGTCATGTCTTGCAGGGATTATCATAGTGTTGAGTCATCGTTTTCCTGAAGCACAGATAGAAATCAAAGGTACAATCTTTTTTGCTTACATAATCGGTGTGGTGCTTGTATTAAGCAACGACATTATGGCAGGGCTAATACCCTTTATGCTGACTTATTTAATTGCAATAAAGTGTTATGACTCATTTAATAAGTTTATGGCGTACAAATGGTATGTGATTCCACTTGTGTTTATGGTTTTGTTCTATATAATTGCATATTTCAAACCTTTAAAAGCAAAGGGTTCACAGTTTAAACCAATGTTTTTTGTGTCCGTTGCAATATTGTTGGGCGGTATCGGCTTTATCTCGCCACAGGAATATTTCTCAGGTTCATCAATTTATCACATGTTTGGCTTGGGCTTCGGAATGCTTTTGATGTATAGCTATTTCTATGCACATATTGATATGAACGCTAAATATTCTGTAACAAAAAAACTTACAGAAATAATGGTTATGACCGGTCTTGTGGCAACTTTTATGGTGATTTCTTATTACCTTGTAAAGATTAACCATGTTCTTGATGTTAAAGGCATTATCTATATGCAATGGCGAAATAATTGCTCAACAATTTTAATGTTAGCAATACCTTTTGCATTTTTGATGGCAAATAAAAAGTCTTATGCAACAACTTTCGGTTTCTTGTTCTACCTTGCAATTTTGCTCACAGGTTCTCGTGGGGGAATGGTGTTCGGTGCAATCGAACTTGTAATGTGCATTGTTATGTATATGCTTTATGACAGACGCCGTCGATTGGCTTATGCTATTATTATCGTGTGCCTTCTCTTCGGCATTTTGGCATTTACACCTGAAATCACAAAATTCTTAGGCTATACTATCGATAGACTTTTCAACGCACTTAACGATTTCTTGATTGGTGAGAGCAATGAAATCAGAGCAAAACACTACGCCCGCGGAATCAAGGATTTCTTCAGTCAGCCGATTTTGGGAACAGGTCTTGGCTACATGGGCAATCGTGATATTCACCCGTCAAAAGAATTTGCTCTTTGTTGGTATCATTGTGAGCCAATTCAGATTGCTGCAAGTTTTGGTGTTGTTGGCATCATTGCTTTTGTAAATCAGTTTATCAGAAGAAATATGCTCATCTGGAGAAAAGCAACACTTTTCAATATGACAATTTTCTTATCCTATATAAGTCTTGAAATGATGTCACTTGTAAACCCTGGTATACTTTGCCCACTTCCATATCTTATGCTTATTACATTATTTATGGTTGTTGTTGAGAAGTGTGATGGTGAATATAAAGATAAACTCTATATCACAACCAAACAAAGACTTAAAGATTTCAGAAAACAAAAAGAAAATGCTTGACTTTATTAGAAAATATTGCTATAATGCATATTTGCTATGAAGAAAAATATCAATTCATCGCAATCCTTCCCCCAAGGATAAGTTTGGGGGCAAAGTCCACAAGGAGGTGTAAAGAATGTCAAAATACGAGACTATTATGGTTTTCTCACTTGCAAAGGGTGAAGAAGCTGCAAAAGAGCTTATGGAAAAATTCAAGGCTCTTATCGAGTCAAACGGCACTCTTGAAAGCGTTGATGAGTGGGGCAAGAGAAGACTTGCATACCTTATCAATGATGAGGCTGATGGTTACTATGTTCTCTATAACTACGAGGCAAAACCAGAATTCCCAGCAGAGCTTGAAAGAATTGCAAAAATTACTGACGGTGTTCTCAGAACATTGATTGTTAAGAAGTAATCGGAGGAAAAGAAAATGTTAAACACAGCTATTATTATGGGCAGACTTACTGCTGACCCCGAACTTCGCAAGACAACTAGCGGACTTTCCGTGACATCTTTTACTGTTGCCGTTGAACGCAACTACAAGAGCGGTGAAGAAAGACAAGCAGACTTCATTAATGTTGTTGCTTGGCGTGGCACAGCAGATTTTGTTTCAACTTATTTCAAGAAGGGACAAATGATTGCAGTTCAAGGTTCAATACAGACAAGAAACTATGAAGATAAAAACGGAAACAAGCGCACAGCGGTTGAAATTGTAGCAGACAATGTTTCATTCTGCGGCAGCAAAGCAGAAAGTGGCAACACTTATGGCGCAGCAAGACAAGAAACACCAGCTGTTTCTTATCAGAGTGCAGATGCAGGCAGCTTTTCAGTTTTACCCGATGACAACCAGGGATTTCCATTCGGTTCAGACGATGACGAAGGACTCCCATTCTAATTGTAACCACTAATTGAATCGCAATCGCAATTCTCAGCGGTTACATTTCCGTTATAACTCGTCAAAAATACTCGTTAATACACAAAGTATTGCCTGCGTTTTTTGACGGCTCTAACAAAAATCTATCTCGCTGATAATCACAATACGATTCAACCAGCGGTTACCAAAACCTTAATAGGAGGAAACTAAAATGGCATACGATAAGAATGCAAGACCAAACAGAAAAGGTCGCAAAAAAGTTTGTGCATTTTGTGTAGAAAAAATCGATACAATCGATTATAAAGATACAGCAAAGCTCCGTCGTTACACATCAGAAAGAGCAAAGATTCTCCCTCGTCGTGTAACAGGTACATGTGCATACCACCAGAGAGAGCTTACAACAGCTATCAAGAGAGCAAGACAAATCGCTCTTATGCCTTACACAAACGACTAATCAAAAGTCAAAGCCACTCGAAAGAGTGGCTTTTTGTTTTAGGGAATAGTGAAGAATGAAAAGAGAATAGTGTCGGGTCTGCGACACAATTAAAGTAGGGGCGATTCACGAATCGCCCGTTTTTTATACGAAAAAATATTGACAAAAGGCAAACTATGTTATATAGTTAGTTATAGAAGCAACTAACCTAATGAAAAAACATAAATAGGGGTGAGACGATATGTTTTCATTTACAGATGATAAGCCGTTGTATCTTCAGATTGCAGAACAACTTGAAGACGCGATTTTTACAGGTGCTTATGAAGAAGAAACTCAAATTCCTTCAACAACTGAACTTTCAGTATCGTTGCAGATGAATCCTGCAACTGTGTTAAAAGGAATGAACATTCTTGTAGCGGAAAATATTATTTATAAAAAAAGAGGGCTCGGAATGTTTGTAAGTTCCGGTGCAATCGAAAGAATTAAACAAAAAAGACAAGAAAATTTTTATGACAATTATGTTCTTCCGCTTTTAGATGAAGCAAAAAAACTTGGCCTTACCGAAGATGAAATTATAAGTCTTATTGAAAAAAGGGGAGATAAAAAATGAGCATTAAAATTACAGATTTAACAAAGAAATATGGTGAAAATACGGTGTTAAAATCAATTTCTTTGGAATTCGAAGAAGAAAAAATCTATGGTTTGTTGGGCAGAAACGGGGTTGGTAAATCAACCTTGCTTAACATAATATCAAACCGAATTTTCAAAACTAGTGGTGAAGTGCTTGTTGATGGTGAAATAGCGGAAGAAAATACAAAAGCACAAAGAAAAGTATTTTTAATGAGTGAAACAAATCTTTACCCTGAAACAATGAAGGTTGCAGAAATAATTAAATGGACAAAAGATTTTTATACTGAAACAGACGTTGATTTTGCTTTTGAATTAGCTAAAAAGTTTTCACTTGATACAGGTAAAAAGTTCAGTGCTTTTTCAACTGGTCAAAGAACAATAATAAAGTTTATTGTGGCGATTTCATCTAATGCTAAATACACATTTCTTGACGAACCTGTTTTAGGGTTAGATGCTAACCACAGAGAGCTTCTTTACAAAACAATTATTGAAGAATATGCAAAAAATCCAAGAACCATTATTATTTCAACTCATTTGATTGAAGAAATAGCAACAATAATTGAAAATGTTGTTATTCTTCATGAGTGCAAAGTGGTTATGGCAGAAAGCACAGAAAAATTACTTAACAAAGGCTATTCCGCAATGGGTAGTATTTCAGATATTGAAAATTTTATAAAAGACAAAAATTGTTTAGCTGTAGAAAAGATGGGTGGATTTGCCACTGCTTATCTGCTTGACAAAAGACCTGAAACCATAAATGAGAATATCGAAATTTCAGGACTTAACTTACAAAAAATATTTATAAAATTAACAGGTGGGGAGGGCTTAGAATGAAATTAAAAAGTGCATTAAAATACAGATATAAAAAGAATTCAAAACTTATTGCCATATTTTATCTTGCTTTTGTGTGGCTCATAATTGCAACGTTTATTGCGAAAAAACTTTATCCATATAGTCTTGGAACATTTAAAGATGGTGTTGATATATTCTATTACTTGACTGCAATGTTTTCTTTTATTTTGGGTGCTTTATCGTTTAAAGATGAACAGAAATTTTTCATGCAGAATGGTATCACACGTGAGCAAAGTCACAAAAGTTTTATTGGATATTTACCTATAACTATTGGATTTGCGTTTGCAGAAAGAATATTTACATTTTTATTCTGTACAGTAATAAAAGTTGATTATTCACACTTTTTAAGCACAAGAGTTGCTGTTGGTGACAGACTTTTTATTGCTGATGTTGTTTATGAAGCAATTGCATTGATGTGTTTCTTGAGTTTTGGATATTTGATATCAATTATAATTCATAAGATAAAACCAATTTATATTATTTTAGCAATAATTCTCATTGTGGTTGCTTTGTTTGCAGACTATTCATTAAGTCAAATAAATGGTTTGCTACCAAATTTTGCTTATGTTCCAAGCCTGATTTATTTCGGTTCTGCATTTAATGAGCTTATCCCACTGAATTTTGTGGTTTCGCACATTCTGACTATTTGTATTTTGCTTTCACTTGCACACATTTTATCTTTGAATATGAGCGTTAACGGAAAGGAGAATCACTAATGAATAAGAAAAAATATATTGTACCATCAATCGTCTTAATAGTTTCTGTCATCCTTCTTGTATTAACATTAATGTTCACAACCACTTTTATATTTTGTACGGGATTAAATACATTTAATGCTGAACGCATAGAAAAAAGTATGCCAGTTTCTGAATTCGCTTATAAAATAAGTCCATGCTATTCTAATCTTCGCGCTTTGTATGATAGTTATGACTGCTTCCGCTATTACGACCCGTATGAAGAAAACAGCACTGTTAATATGGTTAAGGCACCTGAAGATTATTATAAAAAATGCATTGAATATTCAAAAAAGATGTACGAATATCATTCTGCTAACCCAGAAGCATACAAGAGCAACCAAAATTCAAATCCAAGTTTTGATGTTGCATATTTTTCACAAGAACAGGCGCTCATAGATGCTCGTATAAACTATATGGTTTCGCTTTATTTAGATGGTCAAAAAGAAGAAGCACAAAGAGTGGTTAATGAATATGTTAACAATTTGCCAGATAACAAATCACTTTGCGCCATAGCTATTATGCCTTTTTCAAACACAGTACATGACCTAGAAAATAATGTGGATTATCAAAAATGGATGGTTGAAGTTGAAAAGAAAATAACAAAAGCAATGAATGAGGCAAATCCAGAATCTGAGGATAAAATTGAGAATAATTTTACGAGAGGTGCATACTACAAACCATTTGACTGGCAAGAATAATTACATATTTAATTTTAATGGGACGCAAGCTTGCGTCCCGCTCTTTTATGTCATTAATCTTTCTGTTAATTTATCTGCATTTTCTTTCGCTTTTTCGGAGTCACAATATCCCTTTGTCAAATCTGCGATTTTAAAGCGTGCGTCCCGTCCGTTGAAGAGTGAGAATACGCACTTATCCAAAAATGTATTTTCTGCAGATAATAGACTTTGCACTTTTTCGTCACATTCAATGTATTCACTATTTAAAAATCGTGTTGAATAGATTTTCTCATATGGTTCAAATGGTAAAATACGGTTTTCGTCTGTAATTATCACGCAAATACTTGCCGTGGGGAAAATAATAGTGCTTGGAATATCGCCCCCCAAATATGATGGGCAAACAATAAATGGGATTTTCTCTCTGATGGCATAATCTTTTAGCACACCCAAGATTACTGACCCTGCAAATCCCCAAGAATCTTCAATTTCAATAACTTTTTCTATATTGTCGAATAAAGTGTCAAAATGTGTGTGAATACCAAGGGGGGTGGGCGAAGTGAGAAGTCGCATTTTGCCGTTGCAGTTTTCCTTTGAATTCCTGAAATTCCGCAAACAAAAACGGCTTATAAAATTTATAACTTTTCTGTCATTGAGATAGGGTGATATGGTTTCGTGAATTCTTTCTCGAGTTTTTGAAGCAGTTTTTAAGTACTCGCACCCTTTTTTATAAAAATTATTTTCTTTAATTTTGAGTGTGAGAATTTCTCGCCTTAAATCTAAAGGATAATCCTTATGAGCCGATATATTAATTTGCTTTTCCCAAGCGCCGAGAAGAATAGGCGAAATTTTACTGTAACCGCTATCAGAAATTATGTATGTATTAAGATTTTCTATATAAATTCCGTCAAGAGATTCATCAAAAAACGGATTAAATACTGTCAGGTTGAATCCACGAAAGTTTTTAACTAGTTGATTAAAGAAAGTTGCTCTCTCAAAATCGTCGCAGGTGTTGGCGATAAAAACCTTTGCAGACGGGTCGTTCTTATAAATTGTGTGGTATGTACTGATATACCCTTTATTACAAATGGCGCTAGAAAAATACTTTTTCATATTATCACCTCATATCCATATTATTCACAGCTTTTAATTTTGTTAATTTGTTGACATTTATCTGTGCGTGATATATAATATCGGTGGAATTTTTTTAAGGAGTGTATTAAATTATGCCATTAGTAAATGCAAAAGAAATGCTTACAAAAGCAAAAGCTGGTCACTATGCAGTTGGTCAGTTCAATATCAATAACCTTGAGTGGACAAAAGCAATTCTTCTCACAGCACAAGAGATGAATTCTCCTGTTATCCTTGGTGTATCTGAGGGCGCTGGTAAATATATGTGTGGCTACAACACAGTTGTAGGTATGGTTGAAGGTATGCTCGAAACACTTAACATTACAGTTCCTGTTGCTCTTCACCTTGACCACGGTTCATATGAAGGCGCAAAGGCTTGTATCGAAGCAGGTTTCAGCTCAATTATGTTCGACGGTTCACACTACCCAATCGACGAAAACATTGCAAAGACAAAAGAATTAGTTGCAATTTGCGAAGAAAAAGGCCTTTCTATTGAAGCAGAAGTTGGTTCAATCGGTGGCGAAGAAGACGGCGTTGTTGGTGCAGGTGAATGTGCAGACCCAGACGAATGCAAAATGATTGCTGACCTTGGCGTTACAATGCTCGCAGCTGGTATCGGTAATATCCACGGTAAATATCCAGAAAATTGGGCAGGTCTTTCATTTGAAACACTTGCAGCAGTTCAAGAAAAAACAGGCACAATGCCTCTCGTTCTTCACGGTGGTACAGGTATCCCTGCTGACATGATTAAGAAAGCTATTTCTCTTGGCGTTTCAAAAATCAATGTTAACACAGAATGCCAGCTTGCATTCCAAGAAGCAACAAGAAAGTATATCGAAGAAGGCAAAGACCTTCAGGGCAAGGGCTTTGACCCAAGAAAGCTCTTAGCTCCAGGTGTAGAAGCAATCAAAGAAACAGTTCGCGAAAAAATCGAACTTTTCGGTTCAGCAAATAAGGCTTAATTAGATTTTATAACGGTAGGGCGGGGTCTTGACTCCGCCCTACATTGCTTTAAATCTCCCCGACAAATTCAAATTTATAAAGTCACATTATTTTAAAAAATCGGTATTTACTTATGTACATACCGATTTTTTTGTGCTATAATAACTTAAATATGTGTGAAAGTATGTCCTTTTTTAGAGTTCGGGGTGAAAATTGTGATGTCAACAGTTAAATTGTATGAAAATGATTCCTATATAAAAACTTTTGATGCTGTGGTTTTATCCTGTGAAGAAAAAGAAGATAAATATCTCATAACTCTTGATAAAACTGCATTTTTCCCTGAAGGTGGGGGGCAATATGCCGACAAGGGAATCCTTGCAGATGCAAATGTCCTTGATGTGCAGATTAAAGATAATATTATTTATCATTTAACAGATAAACCTTTGAATATAGGCGACACCGTAACAGGCAAAATTGATTGGGACACCCGCTTTTCCCGAATGCAGAATCACACAGGTGAGCATATCGTTTCAGGTGTAATCCATAATCTTTATGGCTACAATAATGTGGGATTTCATATGAATGACCACTTTATAACACTTGATGTTGACGGACCATTAAATGAGCAGGATATTGCAAAAATCGAGTTAGAAGTCAACAAAGTGATTTATGCCAACAAAAAAATCAATGTGATTTATCCATCTGCTGACGAGTTGTCAAATTATGATTACCGAAGCAAGCTTGATATAACCGAAAATGTCCGTTTAGTAGAGATTGAAGAAGTTGACCTTTGTGCTTGTTGTGCACCCCATGTGGCTTTTACGGGCGAAGTGGGAATAGTAAAAATAATCAGTTTTATTCCATATAAAAAAGGCACAAGAATTGAAATGGTTGCAGGGCTTTTAGCCTTTCAGGACTATTCAATGCTTCATAACATCAACAAACAGACAATGAATCTTCTCTGCACAAAACGAGAAGAAACATTTAGTATGACACAGAAAATCCACAAGGATTTAGGCGATATAAAAGCAGAGAACAAAAAGATGTCATCTGAATTGGCACTTTTGAAAATGGAAAAAACTTCAATAGGCAATGGCGTTTGTGCATTTATTGATAACGGTACTTATGACGAATTGCGTTTCTGTTCAAATTCTTTGATTAAAGAGTATGAATATTGCTGTGTGTTCTCAAAAACAGAGAATGCAGGGTTTATATATGTTGTTGCAAGTGAGGATAAAAACATAAAAGACATTGTTTTATTCTTAAATTCTACCTTTAACGGTAGGGGTGGGGGCAAAGATTTTTATGCCCAAGGTACAGTCAATGCAACAAAAGAAGAAATAGTTAACAAATTGCTCGAAAGAGCATCATTATAATTTTCAGAAAGGGGTATTTTCTATGTGTGAAAAGCCAAAGTTTTACATCACAACTGCTATTGCGTACACATCACGCAAGCCACATATCGGTAACAGTTACGAAATCGTGTTGACCGATGCTATTGCGAGGTACAAGCGAATGCAGGGCTTTGATGTTTTCTTTCTGACAGGAACTGACGAGCACGGTCAAAAAATCGAAGAATATGCAAAGGACGCAGGTGTTAGTCCTAAAGAATATGTTGACAAGGTTGCAGGTGAAATCAAAGGCATTTGTGACTTGCTTAACACAACTTATGACCATTTTATTCGTACAACTGACGATTATCACGAAAAAACTGTTCAGAAAATTTTCAAAAAGCTCTATGACCAGGGCGATATTTATAAGAGTGAATATGAAGGTCTTTATTGCACTCCTTGTGAATCATTCTGGACCGAAAGCCAGTTAGTTGACGGCAAATGTCCTGACTGTGGCAGAGATGTTCACAAAGAAAAAGAAGAAACATATTTTTTGAAACTCTCAAAATATCAGAAACAGCTTGAAGAATTCATTGAAAATAATGAAAACTTCATTTATCCTGAAGCACGCAAAAAAGAAATGCTTAATAATTTCATAAAACCTGGTCTTCAGGATTTATGCGTATCTCGTTCATCATTCAAATGGGGTGTACCTGTTTCTTTTGACGACAAACACGTTATCTATGTTTGGATTGACGCGCTTTCAAACTATATTACTGCATTGGGTTATGACCCTGACGGCAGTGACGAAAAATACAATAAATACTGGCCTGCTGATGTTCACATTATCGGTAAGGATATTGTTAGATTCCATACAATTTACTGGCCAATTATGCTTATGGCGCTTGGTGAGCCACTTCCAAAACAGGTTTATGGCCACCCTTGGCTTCTTTTCGGTGAAGATAAGATGAGTAAATCTCGCGGTAACGTTATCTATGCTGACGATTTGACAGAAATCTTCGGTGTTGATGCTGTGCGCTATTATCTTCTTTCAGAAATGCCACACGCTAATGATGGCTCAATCACTTATGAAGCAATGATTGACCGTTTCAACACAGACCTTGCAAACACTCTCGGCAATCTTGTAAACAGAACTATTGCAATGCAGAACAAGTACTTTGACGGTGTTGTTCAGGCTCCGACTTGTCCAACTGAATTTGACGAAGACCTTAAGGAAAGTGCAAAGAAAGCACTTGCAGGTTTCGACAAGTATATTTCAGAATACAAGATGAGTGATGCTGTTGAATGTGTAATCAACTTTGCTCGTCGTTGCAACAAATACATTGACGAAACAATGCCTTGGGCTCTCGCTAAAGACGAAGCACAGAAAGAAAAACTCGGTACAGTTCTTTACAATCTTCTTGAAGGCATCCGTGTTCTTTCAGCACTTATCTCACCTATTATGCCTGAAACTGCTGTTAAGATTGCAGAACAGTTGAATATTGAGCCTGCAACTTATGATAGTATTCAGGAATGGGGCGGACTCACAGCTGGCGTTAAAGTTGGCACAGCTACACCACTCTTCTCTCGTATTGATGGTGAAAAGTTAATCGCTGAACTTCAGGCTAAAAAAGAGGCAGAAGAAAAAGCAAATGCTCCTGCACCAAAAATTGAAGGTCTTGCACAGATTGAGTTTAACGATTTTATGAAAGTTGAACTCCGTGTGGCTGAAGTTAAAGATTGTGAGCCAATTAAGAAAGCAAAGAAACTTTTGAAACTCACTCTTGATGACAGCACAGGCACAGACAGAATTGTTGCAAGCGGTATTGCGAAATGGTATAAACCAGAAGACCTTATTGGCAAAAAGGTTATCGTTGTTGCAAATCTCAAACCGGCAGTTCTCTGTGGTGTAGAATCAAACGGTATGATTCTCGCAGCAGATATAACAGAAGAAGATGCAAAGGTTATTTTTGTCGATAAAGATATGCCAAATGGAGCAAGAATAAGATAATGTATCACAATATTTTTGATTCACACGCACATTATGACGACGAGCAATTTGACATTGACCGTGATGAACTGCTCGGCTCGTTTAAGGAAAAAGGAATATCAGGCATTATCTGTTGTGGCGTCAACATAGAAACAAGTGAATTTGCAGTCCAACTTTCTCATAAATATGATTTTGTATATTCAGCGGTTGGGTTTCATCCCCTTGATAATGATGAATATAACGACGGCGATTTAGAGAGAATAAAAGAACTTGCAAAAGACCCAAAATGTGTTGCAATCGGTGAAATTGGACTTGATTATCACTATGAAAAGGATAGTCGAGAAAATCAGTCGACTCTCGTTGAAAAGCAGATTGAACTTGCTAACGAATTGGATTTGCCTATTATCTTCCACGACAGAGAATCTCACGAAGATACGCTCAATATTTTGAAAAAGTACAAGCCTAAAGGTGTTTTACATTGCTTTTCAGGTAGTGTAGAAATGGCAAAAGAAATAATCAAGTTGGGTATGTATATAGGTCTTGGTGGTGCTGTAACCTTTAAAAATGCAGTCAAGCCTTGCGAAGTTGCAAAGTTTGTGCCAAGTGACAGATTGTTAATCGAAACTGACGCACCATATATGACTCCTGTGCCATTTAGGGGGAAGAGATGCGACTCTTTGCATATTCCTTACACAGCAGAAAAACTTGCAGAGTTGCGAGAAGTGTCTGCTCAAGAAATTCTTGATTTAACAGAGAAAAATGCACGAACATTATTTAATATAAGGTGATATTATGCTCAAACATATTGTAATGTGGAAATTTAAAGACGCAGAAGGAAAGACCAAAGACGAAAACATTGAAATCGTTAAAAATGGACTTGAAGCATTGCCAGAAAAAATTTCACATATTAAAAAACTCACATTTCTTAAAAATCAGGTTGAATGTGCAAGAAATTTTGACGCACTTTTAGTTGTTGAAACTGAAAATGAAGAAGAATTAGAAAAATATAAGACTCACCCAGAGCACAAAGCAGTAGCTTCTTATGTTGCAAAGGTAACTGAAAACCGTGGTGCTGTTGATATCTGGGAATAATAGGGGATTAAAATGAAATCTTTTTCCGTATTGAAATGGATAAGTAACATTATCGGCAAAAATAAAATATGGATTATTCTTCTCACTCTGGTGCAATCCATTCAGGGTGTTTTAGGTGTTGTGTTTGCGCTCTCTTTGCGAGAAGTAATTGACTCGGCTGTGGCAAAAAATACAGAATTGATGACAAAAAACATTGTTATTCTCTGTGTGATTGTGATTTGTCTGATAACTTGCATTGCACTTAATAAATATCTTGACGAAAAAGCAAAAGCAAAGCTTGAAAAAACATTCAGAAACAAGGTGTTTTCAAAGCTTCTGCACGGTTCTTATGCTGGTGTATCCAATGTGCATTCAGGTGAGTGGATGAACAGAATTACATCTGACACAACTGTGATTATAAATGCAGCTGTGCAGATTATTCCGGGACTTTGTGGCACATTGGTGCGACTTTGTGGTGCATCAATTATGCTCTTTGTGTTGATTCCACAGCTTGTGATACTTTTGATTCCTGCAGGTGTTCTTTTGGCGATTTTCTCTCTTGCTGTGAGAAATAAATTGAAGCAATACCACAGAAATGCTCAACAGGCCGATGGCAAAGTCCGTTCATTTATGCAAGAAAGAATAAATAATTTGATTATTGTTAAAACATTTATTCAAGAAGCAGAAACGGAACAAGAAGCAGAAGCTTATGCAGACGAGCTTGTTAAAGCAAGAATGAAACGAGTTCATTTTGTAAATGCTTGCACAACAGCAATGCATCTTGCAATGCGTGGCGCATATCTTCTTGGTGTAATCGTTTGTGCAACAAGCATTTCAAAAGATGCTATGAGCTATGGTACAATGATGGCTGTTTTGCAACTTGTAAATCAGGTTGAAACCCCGTTTTCTAATATTTCAGGCTATCTTCCACAATATTATGCAATGCTTGCCAGCGCAGAGCGTTTGATTGAAATTGAGAATATGGAATCTGATTATGATGGCGAAATTCGTTCTAATGAAGAAATCAAAGAATATTATAACAAAGATTTTTCGGCAGTCGGACTACATAACGTATATTTCTCTTATTCTGAAATGGGCAACGGCAAAACTCACGTTCTTGATAAGAAAAATATCGAGATTAAAAAAGGCGAATATGTGGCTTTTGTGGGTAAATCTGGTTGTGGCAAGAGCACGGCAATGAAACTTATGATGAGTCTTTATCCCTTAAATAAAGGTGAAAAATATTTGCTCAATAAGGATGGCACAAAAGCAGAGCTGTCAGCAGAATGGCGTGGGCTTTTCTCCTATGTCCCACAGGGTAACTATTTAGTCAGCGGAACAATTCGAGAGGTACTGACATTTAACAATGCAGAGCTTATGAAGCAAGATGATGCAATTTATTCAGCCCTCAAAATTGCTTGTGCAGACGAGTTTGTGAAAGAACTACCTGATGGACTCGACACAGTTTTAGGTGAACAGGGTTCAGGACTTTCTGAAGGTCAAATTCAGCGTCTCGCAATTGCCCGTGCAATAATATCAGAAAGACCAATTTTGATGCTTGACGAAGCAACAAGCTCACTTGACGGTGTAACCGAAGAAAAATTGCTTACGAATTTGCGCACAATGACTGATAAAACAGTAATTCTCATTACTCATCGACCTGCAGCGCTTTCAATATGTGACAGAAAAATTAAATTTTAATTTAATAAAATTTTTAGAGAGTGGTTTATCCACTCTCTTTTTTTATGCATTTTTTCAAAAATATAGGCAAAAATATTTATAAAGAAAATTGGAGGGAAAATATGATTACCCGTATTGGAAGATATACACTTTCATTAGAAACAAAGCCGTCGATTATCGGTAGCGCTGCTGTTGTCGGCAAAACCGAGGGCGAAGGACCGCTCGCAAAAGAATTTGACCATTGTTATGACGACGATTCTATTGATGGTTGTCCGTCTTGGGAAAAAGCAGAAAGTGCTCTGCATCGTGAAGTGGTAACAAGAGCTATCGCAAAAGCAGATTTATCCCCGAAAGATATTGATTTGATTATGGCGGGGGATTTGCTTAACCAATGCATTGGCACGTCGTTTGGCATAAGAGAAATGCAGATGCCATTTATGGGTATGTATGGCGCTTGTTCAACAATGGCACTTTCAATGGCAACAGCAAGCATACTCGCAGAGTCAGGGGCAATAAATTACGCAGTTGCATCAACATCATCTCACTTTGCATCCGCTGAAAGACAATTCCGTTTGCCACTTGAATATGGCGGACAAAGACCACCAGCGGCACAAAGAACGGCTACTGCATCAGGTGCGTCAGTAATCACAAGTCATAAAGAAAACACCCCTTGCATAGAAGCATGTATTTTTGGCAAAATCACAGATTTGGGAATAAAAGATGCCAATAATATGGGTGCTGCGATGGCACCTGCTGCTGCAACTACTATTGCTGACTTTTTGAAAGATACCAAGACAAATCCACAGGATTATGACTTGATTTTAACAGGGGATTTGGGTAAGGTAGGCTCGGAGTTGCTTATTGATTTGCTTAATAAGGATTATGATTATGATATTTCACAAGTCCATAACGACTGTGGATTGATGATTTATGACCTTGAAGAGCAAGATGTTCACGCAGGTGGGTCAGGCTGTGGTTGTAGTGGTGCGGTTGTGAATTCATATATAATGAAAAAACTTATAAACAAAGAATTAAATAAAGTGCTATTTGTGGGTACGGGTGCATTGCTTTCAGCAACATCTGCTTTGCAAGGTGAGAGCATACCGTCAATAGCACATGGAATACTTTTAACATCGGGTGAATAAAATGATGCAGGATATAAATACAATTATTAAACTAACAAACACATTGAAATTCTTAAATCTTCTGAAAAACGCACTGACCGTTGGGATAATAGCCTTTACCGTTTTCAGAATAGTAAACATTATGCGCGAGAGTGCTTGAAAAAGGGATGTTTAAAACATTCCTTTTTTATTTTGAGCTGTTTTATCGTGTTAGCACTTTACCTAATTAAATTTTTTTCGTTAAAAATGTTTACATTTGTTAAATTATGTTGTATAATGACATATAATTTTTTTTAAAAGGATGGTTTCTATGGAAAATGGTCTCAAAAAGCAATACGGACTTTTGATGGCTATCTGCATGGTTGTAGGTACTGTTGTAGGTTCCGGTGTTTTCTTCAAAGCACAAGCAATTCTTCAAAAAACTAATGGCGATATGCCACTTGGTATTTTGGCATGGATTATTGGTGGCGCAGTTATGATTTTCTGCGTTCTCGCATTCTGTGTTATGGCTCAGCGTTATGAAAAAGTTAACGGTCTTGTTGACTATGCTGAAGCTACAATCGGTAGTAAATACGGCTATATGATGGGTTGGTTTGCTACAACAATCTATATGCCAGCAATGACATCTGTTCTTGCATGGCTTACTGCAAGATATTTCTTCACTTTTGTGGTGTCAGTAAACCCTGATTTCAAATTGGGTGGTGACCCTGTTACAGGTAGTGAAACATTCCTTCTTGCAGGTTTCATTCTTATCTGTGTTTTTGCAGTTAATACACTTTCTTCAAAACTTGCAGGTAAACTTCAAATCAGTGCTACATTTATCAAGTTTATTCCACTTCTTTTGATGGCAGTTGTTGGTACAATCTATGGTCTTACACACAACATAGCAGGTGAACCAACAGCAATCCTTACTTCTAACTTTGCTACAAGTGCTGGCGATGTGTCACCACTTTTCGGTGCGGTTGTTGCTACTGCTTTCGCTTATGAAGGTTGGATTCTTGCTACATCAATCAACTCAGAAATCAAAGATTCTAAAAAGAATCTTCCTATCGCTCTTGTAGTTGGTGGTATCATTATCATTGCAATTTACCTCTTCTATTACATTGGCGTTGCAGGTGGTGCTCCTGTTCAGACTCTTATGAATGAAGGTACTGCTTCTGCTTTCACAACAGTATTCGGCAACGTTCTTGGTAACATTCTTAACCTTTTCGTTGCAGTTTCTTGTCTTGGAACTCTTAACGGTCTTCTTATTGGTACAATCCGTGGTATGTACTCACTTTCAGTTCGTAATATGGGTCCTAAAGTTGACCTTATGAAGCAGGTTGACCCAGCATCAGGTATGCCTTCAAACTCATGTATCGTTGGTCTTGTAATCGTTGCTGCATGGCTTGTTTACTTCTATGGTGCAAACCTTGCTCCAACACTTTGGTTCGGCAAGTTCAGCTTTGACTCATCAGAACTTCCAATCATCACAATTTATGCACTTTACATACCAATGTTCATTAAGTTTATGATTAAGGAAAAAGAACTTCCAGCAGTTAAGAGATTTGTTCTTCCTGCTCTTGGTGTTATTGGTTCAGGATTTATGGTAATCGCTGCAATTTATTCACACGGTTATCAACCATACATAGCAGCAAAAGAAAACGGCGAATTCTCATGTCCAGTTCTTTTCTATCTCATTGTCTTTGCAGTAATTATGGCAATCGGCGCTTTGGTTATGAAACCAAAGAAAAAAGCATAATATAGTTTTAAAGGGCGGTGAACCGAAAGGAACACCGCCAAATAATACTGTTTTATCAACGAGTTTAAAACAGACTGAAAGCTTTTAACCAACTGAAAAATTAGGCGTAAAAATTTACTATAAAACTTTTTTGAAAAAAATTTAAAAAAGTTGAAAAAAAGTGTTGACAAATCATTTTAGATATGGTAAATTATACGAGCCGCTGAAAACAGCAGCAAAAATGTGGGAGCATAGCTCAGCTGGGAGAGCATCTGCCTTACAAGCAGAGGGTCACAGGTTCGAGCCCTGTTGTTCCCACCAAATGGCCCGGTAGTTCAGTTGGTTAGAACGCTAGCCTGTCACGCTAGAGGTCGACGGTTC
>JAFVTQ010000002.1 GCA_017503135.1 Clostridia bacterium | reverse complement strand
ATCCGGTAAGCAGAATGCGTTCTCTGTTCGGATCCACGCCGCCCACATATACGCCGTTTGCCTTCACGATCATTTCTGAAGCGGTTTTGAGCGTAAAATATACATTTTCGCCTTTAAAATGCGCGGGAATCTTCGCTTTTCCCCGGATAAACGCCGTTCCGTCGGGCGTAAAGTACATGTCTCCCGTATGAAGCGCGCGCCAGCTTCCGTCCATCTCATATTCGTTTTCCGAAATCTGAACGACGTCGCGAATCATGAGGCCGGTGATTTCGATTTTTTCTTTATAGATACCTCTTTCAAGCCAGTTTGCCCGCATCTTCGTCCATTCTTCGGGGCGGAGACTTCTTCGAACCACTTTTACATGCGCCATTTTGATGTCTCCTTCCTTATTTATCCCAGAAATACGGCTTTTTGCGAACGGGAACGACGGTTACGGCCATGTCAAAGCGCTCCTTTACCTTCTCCGCGATCCAGTCGCAGCAGCGGTTCAAAATCAAACACTTGGAGCACTCGCCCCTGAATACAAGCGTGAGCTTGTCCGCTTCCAGTTTTTCAAACTCCACCCAGCCGCCGTCGCCCTGAAGGCGCGTGCCGAGCGTCTTTTCGATAAAATCCTTCATGAATATTCCTCGCTTTTTTGATTGGTTCACGGCGTTTGGTTCCAAAGCTTGATTCTCCAGTTTCCGTTTTTGAACTCAAATACGCTTAATGAGGCGTTGTCTAAGGAAAGCGCGTCCGAATGCGGTGTGATTGAGAGGATCCATCCGGCGATCGCTTTTATAAAGCCCGCGTGCGAAACGATGCAGATGGATTTGTTTTCTTGCGTCTTGGCCCATTTGAGAAGCTGGCGTGCGCGCATAAAACTTGGTTTACAGTACAATTTCTCATCATCACCAATCCTTTGTTCAGTTTTCAGGGTGTATAAGCACCTTTAGCTCAGCTGGTAGAGCACCTGACTCTTAATCAGGGTGTCCAGGGTTCGAGTCCCTGAAGGTGTACCATCGAGATTAAATGGCCCGTTGGTCAAGTGGCCTAAGACTCCGGCCTCTCACGCCGGCAACACGAGTTCGAATCTCGTACGGGTCACCAAAGGACTAAAAGGTTATTTAACATATATAAATAATTGGCTCAAAAGGTCAATTCATAGTCGGTGTTGATTGCGATGAGGGTCCACCTGTTCCCATCCCGAACACAGTAGTTAAGCTCATTTGCGCCGAAGATACTTGGCTGGAAGCGGCCCGGGAAAATAGGTAATGCCGACATAAATATTCCTCTATAGCTCAGTCGGTAGAGCATGCGGCTGTTAACCGCAGGGTCGTTGGTTCGAGTCCAACTGGGGGAGCCAAAAAATAAAGGACTACTTCGGTAGTCCTTTATTTTTATCCAATCCGAAGGATTGGTATGTAATCGTCGTCAGGCGTATGTAATCATGCGATAGTGTGTGTGTTATCACCGCAGGTGTATTTTGCCTTCGGATTGATTACATACATTTCTTTGAAATGATTACATACAACACTTTGTGTTAATTACATACCGTCTTCGACGGATTACATACAAAGCTCGCCTTGATTTTTATAATTTTAGTTGTTATAATTATTCAGAGGTGAACTTATGAAAAATAATCCTTTAATGAGATATTCTGAGCAATTAGCAGTTGAAATTGAGAAACTCTGCAAGTCATTAGAAAAGAAAGATTGTTCTAATGCTATTTTTCAAATTCGGAAATCTTCTTCAAGCGTTTTTGCAAATATTTCAGAGGCGCAATATCCTCAAAGTTTACCAGATATGCTTTCTAAATTTAAAATTGCCCGAAAAGAATGTGTAGAAACTGAAAGTTGGTTAAAACTTTTGCATTCTTCTGATGTAATGGATGAAGAGAACTTTAGAAAATATAGAAATCTTTGTGGTAGAATTCAAAGATTGTTGACATCATCTTGTATTACTATTGAAAATAAAATAAAACAGTAAGAGGTTTGATTTTCGTTACATAAACACAAAACAGAAGCACACCAATCGGTGTGCTTTTTGTTTTGCTTTCTTCAATTAGATTTAAGCCAATGACCTTGTGTAGTGCAGACGCATTCGGCTGTTAACTGGCTTATAAATTTGACCGTTCAGTGAACGATTAGTCAAATTTATAAGTGGGAAGAAACACAGAGCGTTGCGACCGCTTCAAGGGAAGCAAGGCGACAATGTTTCTGACCGAATGTGTCGTTGGTATATTTTAGAAACTCTTGAGAAATCAAGGGTTTCTGTTTTTTACGCCTAAAATTCATGTTTACAGTACGTGACACCCCTTTAAGGACTAGTAGGACTCGAACCAATGATTTGACTTTTATATAACTGATGTGTATAATCTTCATAAGAGGTGTTTTTTATGAACAAAGATGTATTTGGTGTTAAATTAGTTTATAAATATGTTGTTCACAGCCAAGAGCCACAAGTGTTATATGAGGAACAGATTTTAAAAATAAACGCAGATTCTTTTGATGAGGCATATCAAAAATCAGATAAGTTTGTTGAATCGTATAAGGATAAATATACAAACATTAATGGAGATAATGTAGAGATTTCTTTATATAAGCAAGTTGATTGCTTCAAATGTTATGAAGACGATGGAGATATTGAAGAAATATATTCTGGATTTTTAAAGTTAGATAATAATGCATTAAAATCAATTACTACTCCTTGTGAAGCCGATGATTTATTTATATTACGACATGAATGATTATATTTTACAGGGGTGTCAATTCGTCTTGTAAAAACAAAAAGCACACCAACCGGTGTGCTTTCTATTTTTTGGAAAATTGCTTTAACTTAAACTTTCCCAACTTGACTAGAATAAAATGTTTTGTTAAAATGGATTTATAATTAACAGCGACAAAAGGGAGTGCTATAATGGGCTTTTTGACAGGTAAAACAGCTATTATTACCGGAGCAGGATTTGCTACTTTATCCGATGGAAGATGTGGTTCTATCGGATATGGTATTGCTACTGCTTATGCAAAAGAAGGTGCAAACCTTGTAATTACTGGAAGAAATGTTGCGAAACTCCAGAAGGCAAAAGAAGAGTTAGAAAAGCTTTATGGAATAAAGGTTTTAATTTTCTCTGCGGATATTTCTGCAGGTGCAGATAATGAGGCAACCGTAAAGTCGGTTGTTGACGCCACAGTTTCCGAATTTGGAAGAATTGATGTGCTTATCAATAATGCACAGGCATCTGCTTCGGGTGTTACAATTCAGGACCATACGACCGAACAGTTCGATTTAGCGCTTTATTCAGGACTTTATGCCACATTCTATTATATGAAAGCTTGTTACCCATATTTGAAAGAAACAAAGGGTAGCATCATCAACTTTGCTTCTGGTGCAGGATTGTTTGGCAATTACGGACAATGTGCATATGCTGCTGCAAAAGAGGGGGTTCGCGGACTTTCAAGAGTTGCTGCTACCGAATGGGCAGGAGATGGAATAAACACAAATATAGTGTGTCCTCTTGCTTGGACAGCTCAACTTGAAAACTTTGAAAAAGCATATCCTGATGCCTTTAAGGCTAATGTAAAAATGCCACCGGCTGGTCATTTCGGTGACCCTGAAACAGAAATCGGACGAGTTTGTGTGCAGTTGGCATCTCCTGATTTTAAATATATGAATGGTGAAACAATTACTCTTGAAGGTGGCATGGGACTTCGCCCATAATACATTTACAAAATAGAATATGTTATTAGAAACTCTTGATTTTCAAGAGTTTCTTTTCTTTTTGCATATTGCTTTTGTTAAACTATTGTTTTTTATCTTATGAATATGATATAATTATCTCAACAGATATAATCTTTTTATGTTAATATTTGTTGCTTGTAAAAATCAGGCTTATCAATTATAATGTTATTTGTAGCAAGGTAAATTAAATCTAAATGAAAACGAAATGTTTATATATGACATATTAGATATATTGATAAAATGCGCTTTGGAGTAATAAGAATACAAAAAGGATGGTTGATGAACAAATGAAATATGATGTGATTATTGTCGGAGCCGGTCCCGGAGGAATTTTTGCGGCTTATGAGCTTGTGCAGAAAAAACCTGAACTTAGTGTTGCTGTTTTTGAAGCAGGTCATTCATTGGATAAACGTAAATGTCCGATTGACGGAGAAAAAATAAAAACTTGCATCAACTGTAAGAGCTGTAGCATTATGAGTGGTTTCGGTGGTGCCGGTGCTTTTTCTGACGGTAAATATAATATTACCAATGATTTCGGGGGCACATTATATGAATATATCGGCAAAAAACAGGCATTGGATTTAATGAAATATGTTGATGAAATCAACTTGAAATTCGGTGGTGAAGGTACAAAGCTATACTCAACCGCTGGAAGTAGATTTAAAACTATTTGCATTCAGAATGACCTTCATTTGCTTGATGCGTCTGTTCGTCATCTTGGCACAGATATAAATTATATTGTTCTTGAAAATATGTATGAATATTTGAAAGAAAAGGTTGACTTTTTCTTTGATACTCCAGTTCTTTCTGTGGTTGATGAAGGTAAAACCTATAAAGTTATCTGTAAAGATGCAGAAAATGAATGTGATAAATGTATTATCTCAGTTGGTAGAAGCGGAAGCAAATGGATGGAATCTGTTTGTAAGGAATTGAATATTGCTACAAAATCTAATCGTGTTGATATTGGTGTTCGTGTTGAACTTCCAGCAGCAGTTTTCGCTCATCTCACTGACGAGCTTTATGAAAGTAAAATCGTTTACCGTACTGAAAAATATGGCGATAGAGTACGCACTTTCTGTATGAATCCAAAGGGTGCAGTTGTAAACGAAAACACAAATGGCATTATAACTGTTAACGGTCATAGCTATGAAGACCCTGCAAAACAGACAGAAAACACTAACTTTGCATTGTTGGTTGCAAAGCATTTTTCAGAGCCATTCAAGGATTCAAACGGCTATGGTGAGTCTATAGCTCGTCTTAGCAATATGCTTGGTGGCGGTGTTATTGTTCAACGCTTTGGTGACCTTGTTCGTGGCAGACGCTCAAATGCAAACCGTATTGAAGAAGCTTTTGTAACTCCAACATTGAATGCAACTCCGGGTGATTTGAGCCTTGTTCTTCCTAAACGTATCTTGGACGGCATCATTGAAATGATTTATGCCTTAGATAAAGTTGCACCGGGTACAGCTAACGAAGATACTCTTCTCTATGGTGTAGAAGTTAAATTCTATAATATGGAAGTTGAAGTTGACGAGCATTTAGAATCTAATCACAAAGGCTTGTATATTATTGGTGACGGTAGCGGTATCACACATTCGCTTTCTCATGCATCTGCAAGTGGTGTGCATGTTGCTCGTGATATTGCTAAATAAAACATAAACGAAGAATAAACCTATCCATTTTGGATAGGTTTTTGCTTTTTAATAGTCCTATGACACGAAAAGTATCACTAATGCAACCGTAAATTTCTTTATATTCTTTATTTTTTCTGTTAATTTGTAATTAATAAATTGCAAACAGAAAGGATAAAAAATATGAAGACAAATGAAAAGAAAACTTTAATTACAGGCTTAGTTTTAATTTTTGCTTTTGCCGTTTGGACAATGCTTATACAAATAATAGATGTGCAAGCCGTTGGAATAAACAATACTAATATAGGCTTTGCCACATTCAACACTTGGTTTCACTCGTTAACGGGTGCAAATATGACACTTTATACTATTACTGACTGGTTGGGACTTGTACCTATATTTATTGGCATGTGCTTTGGCTTTTCAGGTCTTCTTCAGTTGATAAAACGCAAAAGTTTGTTGAAAGTTGATTTTGATATTCGCATTTTAGGGGTATATTATGTTATAGTGATATTGTGCTATTTGATTTTTGAGATGATTCCAATAAATTACAGACCGATTTTCATAAATGGGTTTGCAGAAGCGTCTTATCCTTCATCAACAACATTGCTTGTGTTGGGCGTTATGCCTACACTCATATTTCAGGCTAATCGAAGAATAAAAAGTGATAAAATTAAAAAGATAATATGCGTTATTACAATTTTGTTTTCTGTATTTATGGTTGTTGGAAGACTTGTTTCAGGTGTGCATTGGATAACTGATATTGTTGGCTCAATTCTTTTGAGCATGGGATTGTTTTATATTTATAAGGGGGTTGTGTTGTGGAATTCTGTGAGAAACTACAAGAATTAAGAAAGAAAAAGGGGCTCACACAAGAAGAATTGGCAGAGGCTTTGTATGTATCCCGTACTGCTGTTTCAAAATGGGAGTCAGGTAGAGGATATCCTAGTATCGATTCATTAAAGGATATATCAAAATTCTTTTCAGTATCAATAGATGATTTGTTGTCAGGTGACAAGCTGCTATCGCTTGCCGAAAAAGAAAACAAGTCAAATATAAGAAATATGTGTAATTTGCTTTTGGGAATTGTTGATTTATTTTCAATAGTTTTAATTGTATTGCCGTTATATCCAAACACAATAGATGGCTTTGTTTATTCTGTGAATCTATTGAATTATACACAGGTGTCAGAATTTAATAAACTGATTTATTGGATTGTATTTGTTTTGCTTGTGATTATCGGGATTTTAAAAGTGATAATGACAAGAATAAAGGCAGAAAAAGGCAATAAAACTCTTACAGAGGTATCAATAGCAATCAGCATTTTGATGGTGCTATTTCTTGCTCTAACAAGAGAAGTTTATGCAGTTGTTGTAGCATTTTTGCTGTTGATTGTAAAAGGAATATTGCTTTTGAAATATGCCCGTGTTGGCAAATGAAGTTGATAAATTTAAATTTGCTGAATTGTTTAATGGGGTGTTAATTTAAAATCATCCGTACGCACTCTAATTTATAAAACTACTTGGATAAATATGCCACACAAAAAACATTACATTTTGCATTTCTATTGTTATTTATTTCCTTTTATGATAAAATAACAAAGATATATATTAAAAGGGGATTTTGCAATGAGTATTTTTAGTAAAATCGTTGGCAAGGCTTTTGCAATTGGCGAAAGATTTATAAGCGGAGTTTCTCAAGAAGAGGCTCAACAGGCACTTGGTGAAGTAACAATTACTGATGGTATGCCTGAGCTTTTGCGTCGTGCGGCTGCAGAAACAGCAGTTCTTCTCAAAAACGACGGGGTTCTTCCATATAAAGCTGAAAACAAGGTTTCAGTTTTTGGTCGCGGACAAATCGATTGGTTCTTCACAGGCTATGGCTCTGGTGGCGATGTTAAAAAGCCTTATGGTGTAAATCTTATTGATGGACTTAAAAACTGTGACAAAATCAACATTAATGAAGAGTTAGCAGATACATATGCAAAATGGGCAGAGAAAAACCAAATCGACCATGGTTTCTGGGGGCATTGGCCACGCTATTATCCTGATATGGAACTTACAGATGACATCGTTAAGAGCGCATCTCAGAATAGTGATAATGCAATTTTCATCATTGGTCGTTCATCAGGTGAGGACCGTGAAAATGCTCTTGAAAAGGGTAGCTTTTATCTCACAGATAACGAAAAGAAGAGCCTTGATTTAATCACAGAATATTTTGATAAAGTGACAGTTCTTCTCAATATCGGTAGCATTATCGATATGGAATGGGTTGAAGACTATGGAAATAAAATCGGCGCAATTATGATTGTTTGGCAGGGTGGTATGGAAAGTGGTAACGCTATCGCAGACTTGCTCTGTGGTGATGTTACACCAAGTGGTAAGCTTCCTGACACAATCGCAGAAGAGTATGACGATTATCCATCTTCAAAGAATTTTGGACATAAAGAATTCAACGAATATGAAGAAGATATTTATGTAGGTTATCGTTATTTTGAAACATTCAAGAGAAGTGAAGTGCTTTATCCATTCGGTTTCGGCTTGTCTTATACTGATTTTGAAATCAAGTTCAAGAAGGCAAAACAGACTAAAAAGAATGTGACAGTTGAATGTTCAGTTAAAAATATCGGCAAAGAATACAGCGGTAAAGAGGTTGTTCAAGTTTATGTGAGTAAACCAATCGCAAACCTTGGCAACCCTGCTCGTGAACTTGTTGGTTTTGCAAAAACTGATGTTTTAGCACCAGGCAAGAGTCAAAAACTTGAAGTTGTTGTTCCAAATTCTGCGTTTGCTTCTTATGACGACAACGGTGCAAGTGGATATGCACATTGTTATGTGATGGAAAAGGGAGAATATTCACTCTATCTCGGCAATGATGTTCGCAGTGCACAAAAAGTGTGGAGTTATTATCAGAATGAAACTGTTGTTACTGAAGAACTTAAACAAGTTTCTGCTCCACAAGAAAAATTTGATAGATTTATCAACACAGAAAAAGGTTTAAAAAAAGAAACTGTTAAATGCCGTGAATATGACCTTCGTCATATTATAATTGAGAAGCTCCCACAACCAGTAATCACAACAGGCGATAAGGGTTATAAGCTTAAAGATGTTAAAGACGGCAAAATTTCAATGGAAACTTTTGTTGCTCAGCTTGACCTTGATGAGCTTGAAGCAATTTCTCGTGGTGCTTATAAAATGGATTCACCTTTGGGTGCGCGTGGTAATGCGGGTGCTTTGGGTGGTGTTACAGAGAGCCTTCGTGATAAAGGTGTGCCAGCAGTAATCACAACTGACGGACCTTCAGGTATCAGACTTTTAGCATATTGCTCACTTATTCCAATCGGCACAGCATTTGCTTGCTCATTTAATACTGACCTTGTAAAAGAGGTTTATGCTCTTATCAGTAAAGAAATGAAAGATAAGGGCAGCGACATTCTTTTGGCGCCGGGTATGAATATTCACAGAAGTCCACTTTGTGGCAGAAACTTTGAATATTATTCAGAAGACCCATATCTTTCAGGTGTGATGGGTGCTGCTGCAGTTGAGGGAATTCAAGCTTGTGGTGGTGCAGCTTGTCCTAAACACTATGCTTGTAATAACCAAGAGTTTAACAGAACTCATAATGATTCAAGAGTTTCTGAAAGAGCTCTTCGTGAAATCTATCTTAAAGTCTTTGAAATCTGCGTTAAAACTGCAAATCCAAAGACAATTATGACATCTTACAACAAGATTAACGGTGTCTGGGGACATTATAATTATGAACTTTGCCAGAGAGTTCTTCGTGATGAATGGGGCTTTGATGGTATGGTTATGACAGACTGGTGGATGCGTTCATCAGAGTGCCCTGAATTCCCAAGCCTTCATGACCAGGCTTATCGTGTGCGCTCATCAGTTGATGTGCTTATGCCGGGTGGCAAGCGTACAGGCAAAGAAAAACCTGACGGAACACTTCTTAAAACATTTGGCAAGACAGATGGTATCACATCTGGTGAAATGCAGAGAACTGCAATGCGTGTTCTTAACCTTTGTCTTGATTATATTGATTGATTTAAAAGTAGTTTATAAAATTAAAGCCACTCGTTTGAGTGGCTTTTTTGTGCATATGGGATATACAAGCGCCTAATTTATCGATGTGCTTTAATCTCCGCAACCGCAGCCTGTGAAGGTGTCGCCTTTTAAGCAGCCCTCTTTTGGTGGGAAAAATTCGTCAACAGGGAATTGGATTTTTCTGAATGCGTCGCAAGGATTATCGGTGTCACAACTACATTCTTTGCTTGGAATACAGAAGTCATAGGCAGGGATAAGCATCTGCACATCTCTCTCAAGTTGAACAATTGTAAAAATTCCAAGAGTAACAGTAACAACCTTTTCAGGCTCGCTATCATAGCAGTCGAAATCTCCGTCAAAGCAACGGCAAACACATTTTGGTAATCTGCCTGGCTTGTGACAAGGGTCGCAACAGTCGTGGGCTTTGCGAAGCTTTGCATCAAGGCAAATTGGGTCAACAGTCTGCACTTTTGCTCGTGGGTTTGTGTTAGTCATCTGAAGCTGAGTGTCTGTTTCGCAGTTTGCAAATTCAGATGAAAATACTTTCACATTACCCTCTGAGCCATAAAGAATACATTTTTTAGAAAAACTTGCAAGTCCTTCGACGATTGTTGGTGAGCTTGCGTGGCCACAGAAAACATCAAGGCAAACCTTGAAGAAATAAGTGATATCTACTGAATAAAATCCGCGGTTAAAAGGTACTCTTTCAACCTCAATAAATGCGTTAAGTACTTCGCTGCCTCTGCAACGGACATTTGTTGCTTTGTCGATAAGGCATTGTGCTGACGATGTGAAATAAACTCTCAAATCTTCAAGGCAATCTTTGTCTGCGCAAGAGTCATAAACTCGGTTTGTATCGATACAAACGGCTTCTTTGATTTTTGATTGGATACAGTTTCTATTTTCTGACATCTCTGTTCCTCCTAATAAAAAATTGTCAACTGACAGTACCATTTTATGAAATTTCTATTATCTTGTTACAACTTCTTGAAAGAGAGAACAAAATGTGATAAAATTTTATTAGAAAACTGAAAGGGGGATGATTATGAAAAGCAAACTTTTAGGTGAATTGACTCAAATAGCTAATCGAATGATTTCGCAGGTTGCAGATGTCACTACTGCCAGACGCGAAAGAAAAAGTGAAAATCCAATTTATCGTGAAATAGAAGCAGACAGAATACACTCAAATTATATCAGAATTATCCCTGCAACAGTTGTTTTGTTGGTTATTGAAATCTGTGGAATGATTTGGGCAATCTGGACTAATGTTAAATTTGATTATGGCAAGGGCTTTTTGTGGTCCTGTGGCATTTTCGCGTTTATCTCAATTTGCATAATCATAGCTATTGAGGTGGATTTGAGAAGAAGCTTTATTTCAAACAAGAAAAAGAAAAGTGTTTATATAGGCTATTGGATTATTTATATGATAGAGGCTTTGTCTTTTTCGGTTATGGAATATCTTGACCGTGGCGCAATTAACAATTATATAACATTTATGATTATCTTCACATTTTTACCTGTTATTGAGCCAATTCCAAAACTCTTTGTTTTCACATTTTCAATGGCAACTGAAGTTTATCTGATTTTATATACAGATGGCTCGTTGGGTACAATAGTCGTTTGTATAGCCTTGGCTGTCGCAGGTATGCTTTGTTCACATATCAGATTTTTCTATTATATGGCAAATGCCCTTGTGAATAAAAAGTTAGAATTCTCTGCAAATGGTGACCCATTGACAGAGTTTATGAACAGACGCGGATTTGATAGCAGAATTAATGCTATGAGGGGCTTCTGTGACGCTAACGGCTACGATGTTTGCTTTATAATGGTAGATATTGATAACTTTAAAAAGTTCAACGATGTCTATGGGCACATAAAAGGTGATATTTGCATTAAAGCAGTTGCAAAAAGCATCAGAGAGCATTTTTCAAGACCTACTGACCTTTGTGTCCGTTATGGTGGCGAAGAGTTTTTGGTGGTTACGGCTCAAAGAAATGTGCCTGCGTTGGTTGAATACATAACAAAATTACTTAAAAATATCAACCAAATAAAAATTGAAGGTGTAAAAGAGCCGATTTCGGTGAGTGTTGGTGTTTATACAAGTCTTAACAGCAAGAAAAAATCAACACAGTATTTTATCGAAAAAGCTGACGCACAACTCTATAACGCGAAAAAGAACGAAAAAAATTGCGTATCATACAAAAACGAAATATACAGATAAAAATTCAAGGCAAGTTGCAGAAATATACTGCGACTTGCCTTTTTTCTTTTTTTGTGATAAAATATAAATATATATTGGGATTTTATGATTGAATTGAGGAAACGACTATGTTTGACTTAATCTACAATCAAATATATTACATTGGTATTCAGGCTATCCGTTATGGCAAACGCTTTTTCAGATGGCTTGGTGCGTTGTTGCTTAAACCAATAAAATTTGTGGGAACTCTGGTTTTTACGCTTATAATCGTTATTGATAAACTTGTTTTAAAACTCTTTCACGAAAGTGTTGATGAGTTTAAAGAGCTGGTTTCTGAAACCAAAAGAGTTATGTCAGATTTCAAAACAAGAACACCAGAAACAAAAAGAAGAGATGTTTTCAAGGGCTATGTGTTGAAAGCATTCAAAAGATATAAAAAGTCTTTTACATATGTATTGAATGTTGCATTGCCTGTGATATCTCTTATAATACTTTTCAATGTTGTGTCTGGTTTGTCAGATATGACCTTTGCTCTTGAGGTTAATTATAATGATGAAGTTATCGGTTATGTGAGCAGTGAAGCTGTTTATAAGGAAGCACACCAACAGGCTATTGACCGCCTTGATATCTCTGTGGCAACTTCAACAGATAAAGATGTTATTGGTGACGCAGAATATAAAATAAAACCTGTTAAATTAAGTCAGATTAATGATGCATCCACAATTTGCGACAAACTCATAGAAAAATCAGATAGTAACATCACAAACGCATGTGGTGTTTATATAGACAACGCTTTTGTTTGTGCAGTTAAGAACGAAACTGATGCACTCAGTGTTTTCGACAGCATTCTCGCGGAACACGAAACAGGTGAAGCAAACGCGGTTGTAAGCTTTGTGCAAAACATTGAATATGTTCAAGGGCTTTATCCTGACGAAGAAAACATTGTGCGTGACGCAGCTTATCTTAATGAAAAACTCCGTTCAAAGAAGAGCGAAGCAAGATATTATACAGTTCAGTCAGGTGATACTGTTTCAAAAATTGCAAAGCAGTTCAATATGAAGACAACTGAAGTTTTTAACCTTAATCCAGAACTTCGTGAAAGAATTTATGTTGGTCAACAAATTTTGCTTTCGGGTGAAGTTGGGTTTGTTCAGGTTCAAACAACAAAAACAGAAGTTCGCACAGTTGAAGTTCCGTATAATACAATAAAGGTTAACACAGACAGTCTTTATGTTGGCGACAAAAAAGTCGTGACAAAGGGTGTAAATGGAGTTCAGCAGGTTACTGAATTGGTAACATATATTGACGGTGTAAGAGTTTCAACAAAAGAAGTGTCAAGAGTAACTGTCAAAGAAGCAGTTGACGAAAAGGTTCAGATTGGTACAAAGAAGAATTCTTACGGTTCATCTGGCGGACCTGTTATTTCTTATGGTGGTCGCTTTGTATGGCCTGCAAGTGGTGGGGCTACACACGTTTCATCATACTATGGCAAGAGAAGTCTTAACGGATGGCATGGTGGTATAGATATTACTCGTCCAGGCGGCAGAAGTACAGGCGCACCTGTTCTTGCTGCAGAAGCAGGCACAGTTAAACTTGCAAGAGTTTATAGTTCTTATGGCTATTGCGTTATTATTGACCACGGCAAAGGACTTCAAACCCTTTATGCACATATGAAACCGGGCTCATTAAGAGTATCGGCAGGACAAAAAGTTAAACGAGGACAACAAATCGGTCAGATTGGTTCGTCGGGATTTGTTACCGGACCACACCTTCACTTTGAAGTTAGAGTTAATGGTAACAAGGTTAATCCTGCTCCATATCTTGGAATTAAAACAAGACCGAACAGCTAAAATTATGGAAAAATTTATTATTGCAGGAATAAAAACTGAATATAATGTTCGTGGCGAACTGCTCCGTGAACGCTCTGAAAAATATAAAGCAGATTTTGACGATAGTGAAACACAAATAAAGCTCAATATTCGTGAAGATTTCATAGAAATGAAAAGACAAAAATTTCCTAACTTGTCCTGGGATGAACACGAATATATGTGGACTTGTGATGCTTTCTATAACGAGATTTTAAAATTTGACGGAATGATGCTTCATTCTTCTTGCGTCGAGAAAGATGGTTTTGCATATTTGTTTTCAGCAAGAAGTGGAACGGGCAAATCAACCCACACTCATCTTTGGCTTGAAAATCTTGAAAACACAAGAATTATCAACGATGACAAACCTGCGTTATTTAGAGAAAATGGTGTCTGGTATGCTTGCGGAACTCCATTTTCAGGCAAAACTAATGAAAACTTAGATGTAAAAATCCCTGTCAGAGCAATCGTGTTTTTGTTTCGTGGAAAAGAAAACAAGGTTAAAAAATTAGATAATTCTATGGCAGCTCCTTTGGTGTTGGAACAGACAATTAATCCTGTAGACAAGACCTTGGCGATAAAAATGTTAGAAACATTGGATTTGCTTCTTCGTGAAGTTCCAGTTTTCATTTTGCATTGCAATGTGAAAAAAGATGCGGCAATTACTGCTTATAGCGAAATTGAAAGGTTGATAAAAAATGAAAATTAAAGATGGTTTCATATTAAAAGATGTTGCAGGTAGTAAAATCGTTATTGCTACAGGCGAAGCAAGACTTTCGTTCAATGGTGTAATCACTTTCAATAGTGTTGGTGCAGAGATTTTTAATTTGCTTGACGGCACAAATTCTCCTGAAGAAATTGTTGCAAAGATTGCAAGTGATTATAATGTGGATGCAGAGATTGTGAAGAGAGATTTTGAGGCGCTTGTCGAGAAGCTTAAAAAACACAATTTGCTTGATGAATAATTTATTAAAAACCATATAAAAGTTTATAAAAAACATTGCATATTCAAATTGATTTTGATATAATCTTTTGGATATGTAATAAAAGAGGAGTATTGATATGGAATATAATACAAACAACTCTCAAATTGAAAAAGGTATTGATATTGCAACCATAATGCAATATGCACTTCGTGTTATTCAGAAATGGTGGGCTGTTTTATTGGCTGCTGTTATCTGTGCAAGTGCTGGCTTTGTTGTTGCAAAGGTTACTTATGTGCCACAATATACTTGCACAATGCGTTTCGTTATCGACAACAAAAATGAAAACACAGTATCAGGTGGACAGAGTGCAAGTGACATTAATGCTGGTATGCAGCTTGCTCGTGACTATGTCGTTATTATGACAGAAACAAACTCTCTTATGGATGCAGTTGCTAAAAACAGTGGTTATGAAATTACTGGTGACCAGGTTAAAGGTATGCTCAGAGGCACACTTGTTGAAGATACATCAATTGTTGCTCTTAATGTAACAACATCTGACCCTGAAGTGTCTTTTGCAGTTGCAACAAGCTATCTTAACAACTATGCACAGACAACAGATAAAGCTCATAGTAACACAAGAGCTATTGTTATTGACGAGCCTGTAATGCCAACATCACCAAACGGCGACAACTCAAAATTACTTTACACTTTGTTAGGCTTTGTATTCGGTGCCGGTCTTGTTGTTGCTATTATCTGTATCAGCATTTTCATTAAAGATACAGTTAAGCTTACTGATGACATTACAAACAAACTCAACAGCAAGCTTGTTGGCTCAATCATCCATATCAAAAAGAATGAAAAAGGTAGCCTTCTCTTCACAGACAAGAAAACAGGCTTTATGTTCATTGAAGCATTCAAGACCATTCGTGCAAAGCTTGAGAATACAGCAAAACGTCATAATTATAAGACTTTTGTTTTCACAAGTACTGCGGAAAATGAAGGAAAAACAACAATTGCTACAAACACAGCTTTGGCTCTTGCAAAGAATGGCAAGTCAGTTCTCTTGATTGATGCCGACCTTCGTAAACCATCAGTTTATAAAACTCTTGGTGTTTCAGCAACAAATGAAGCAGGTCTTGCAGGTGTAATCACAGGCGAAAAGACACTTAGCGAATCAATTAAATATTTTGAAAAATTCAATCTCTTCCTTCTTATTTCAAGTCAGGCTGTTTCAGAATCTGCTGAACTTCTTTCAGCTGATGAAACAGAAGAAATTCTTGAAGCAGTTAAGAACGAGTTTGACTATGTTATTATTGATACTCCACCTGCAGGTCTTGTTGCTGATGCAACAATTCTTGCTCAGCATGCAGATGCAACAGTAATGATTGTTCGTAACGACCGTGCTCCAATGCGTCGTATCAGAAAGACAATGGAAGATATTAACGGTACAGGTACTGACCTTCTCGGTGTTATCTATAATGATGCCGACAGCAGCTCGGCAGTAAATCTTATCAAGGCTGGTAAGAAGAGCAAGAAGGGTTATGGCTATGGCTACGGATATGGTTACGGTTATGGTTATGGCTATGGTGAAGAATACAAAAATAAAAAGAAATAAAAATGAAAGCCGTACTTGACGTACGGCTTATTTTTCGGTAGTGTAGAAATTAGGATTTAAATATGTCAGAACAAAGAAATAATTTACAAGAGAATAAAATGGGTGTTATGCCCGAAGGCAAGTTGTTAGCTTCAATGGCGACACCAATGATGATTTCAATGCTTGTTCAGGCTTGCTATAATATTGTTGACAGTATTTTTGTTTCACAACTTGGTGAAAATGCATTGAATGCGGTGTCTTTGGCATTCCCAATGCAACAGATTATGATTGCTGTGTGCGGTGGTACATCTGTTGGTATGAATGCGCTTCTTTCAAGAGCCTTGGGCGCAAAGAATTTTGAAAGAGCAAACAAAATTGCAAATACAGGTATTTTTCTTGCTATATGTTCAAGTATAGTATTTGCTGTGGTTGGACTTTTGGTTACAAAACCATTCTTTTTAGCACAGACAGATGTAGAAGAAATCGTTAATTACGGAACACAATACACAATGATTTGTATGGTGCTTTCATTCGGTATCGTTGGGCAATTCTGCTTTGAAAAGTTGTTGCAATCAACAGGCAGAACATTTTGCACAATGATTACACATTTAATTGGTGCAATAACAAATATTATTTTAGACCCGATTTTGATTTTCGGCTTATTTGGATTTCCAAAACTTGAGGTTGCCGGTGCTGCTATTGCGACAGTTGCAGGGCAAATTGTTGCGGCAATCGGCGCTATAATTTTCAATCTTAAATTTAACAAAGAAATTCATTTCAGCACAAAGCTTATTCGTTTTGATAAAGAAATTGTAAAGGATATTTACAAAATCGGATTGCCATCAATAGTAATGCAGTCAATAGGCTCTGTAATGACATTTACACTCAACAAAATTCTTATTTCATTCACAACAACCGCAACGGCAGTTTTCGGGGCATATTTCAAGCTTCAGAGCTTTGTGTTTATGCCGATTTTTGGTCTTAATAATGGAATGGTGCCAATTATTGCATATAACTATGGTGCGAGAAAATTCGGTCGTGTTAAAAAGACAATTATTATAACACTTATTACTGCAGTATCAATTATGTTAATCGGTGTTGCTGCATTTGAAACAATTCCGGATAAATTGTTATTATTGTTCAATGCGTCAGAAGAAATGCTTGCAATTGGTGTGCCTGCATTGAGGATTATCGGTATTCACTTGATTTTTGCAGGCTTCTGTATTATTGCAGGCTCAGTTTGTCAGGCAATCGGCAACCCTAATTATAGTTTGATTGTTTCAGTTTGTCGTCAGTTGGTTGTGCTTTTGCCTTGTGCGTGGTTGTTGGCACAAACAGGCAAGCTTGAGCTTGTGTGGTTCGCATTCCCCATAGCAGAAGTGGTGTCGCTTATATTGAGTGCAATATTCCTCTTGAAAACTTTGAAAAAAGCAAAAAAGAAAATGCAAGATATAATAATATAAAAGTTAAAGCAGAGCACTAAGCTCTGCTTTTTTCTTGCAAAAAACGAGAAAAATATATGAAAAATCAAGAAAAATTATGAAAGTTAAAGAAAAAGCATAACAATATTCCAAAAATATTAAAATTTTGTCAAAATAGTCAGAAAAACTGACTTGAAGTTCACGTGAACCTGTGATATAATCAGGTTACAATGATGGAAGGAGGGTAAAAGCTATATGTTAGAAAAAATACCGGGAACGGTACTTTCATTTAACAGTTCAGCGGCAGAAAATAGTTATTCATTGATTTCTCCGCTTCTGACGGTAACAAAAGGGCTCACCTTAGCTCAGGTAACTGCGCTGACGGGGCTTGAACCGTCAACAATTCAAAATTGGGTAAAACGTGGCTGGGTAAAAAATCCCGAAGGAAAACGCTATGGTGAAGAACAAGTAATGCGCATTATACTTATAAATATGATGCGTGGCTCAATGCAACTTGAACAGATAGCATTTCTGATGAGCTATATAAATGGGTCGGTGGATGACCGAGCAGACGATATTTTACCCGACAAGGACTTATTCAATATTCTGTGCAATATAATATATATCTGTGAAGAAAGTTCGGCTCTTGATACAGATTATCTCGATAAAGTTATTGAAGCACAAATTGAAAAAATTAAAATCAGCGATGCGGTGTCCGTCAAAAAACTTAAAACTGCATTGAGAGCAATGGTGTTGGCGTTTCTCTCAACACAAATAAGAGAGATGGCACAAAAAGCATTTATGCAACTGATGTAATTTGAAGGAGAGGTTATATGGTTGAGTTTTTGGTGAGAATATCACCACAAGAAGCAGTGGATTTGGTTGATAAAGAAATTGTCAACGGGTCCATCACAGGTGAAAAAATTGATGAGCATATTTGCACAACAGAAAACGGCAGAGAAGTCAGAGTGGTTATCTATGAAAAGCATTATTACAGAGCAGAGAACCGTTTGACCCTTACCTTGACTGTTGATAATCTTCAAGGGCTTACCCGTGTTCACGCAGTTGGTGGTGGCGGTGGCTCAGGATTTTTCAGATTTGACTGGGGCGCATCAGACAGTTTCGCAAACTCTGTTGAAAACGCGCTCTATCAATATAAAATGTAAAGGGAGGATTTTATGGAATATCTAATGGCTAACCCATGGGCTATATGGATTGCAGTTGGCGTGTTCTTCTTAATCGTTGAACTTTGCACAACAGCATTAGTATCTATATGGTTCGTACCTGCGGCAATAATTACCTGTTTATTGTCATTTGTAATTAAAAGCGCAATCTGGCAAGTTGCCATATTCGTTTTACTTAGTGCAGTATTTATGGTAGTCTTCCGCAAAATTTATAAAAAATACATTAAGAAACCCGTTGACGATGTTGACCAGAATGAGAAACTTCTGGGGAAAATAGTAACAATTATTGATGAAACAAATGCTATCAACGGAAGAGTCAAATTAGGCGACATTTATTGGAAAGCAATCACCGAAAATGGTGAAATTATTTCACAAAATGAAAAAGCAGTTATCAAGAGTGTGCAAGGCACAACTCTTGTTGTAACTAAATTTAATTAAAAAAGGAGAAAAACTATGGAATTATTATTCATACCAACAATCATCGCAGTTATCATTATCGCAATCATTATTGCAAACGTACGCATTGTACCACAGGCAAACGCATTCGTTATTGAAAGACTTGGCGCATACTATACAACTTGGGACACAGGTCTTCATGTAAAAGTTCCTATTATCGACAGAGTAGCAAAAAGAGTAAGCCTTAAAGAAGCAGTTGTGGATTTTCCACCACAGCCAGTTATTACAAAGGATAACGTTACAATGTCAATCGATACAGTTGTTTTCTATCGAATCATTGACCCAAAACTCTATACTTATGGCGTTGAAAGACCAATGATGGCTATTGAAAACCTTACAGCAACAACTCTTCGTAACATTATCGGTGACCTTGAGCTTGACGCAACTCTCACATCAAGAGATACAATCAACTCAAAAATCACTGAAGTTCTTGACGAAGCAACAGATGCTTGGGGTATCAAGATTAACCGTGTGGAATTAAAGAACATTATGCCACCACGCGAAATTCAGGATTCAATGGAAAAGCAGATGAAAGCTGAACGTGAACGCCGTGAAAAGATTCTTCAGGCAGAAGGTGAAAAGAAAGCAGCTATCCTTGTTGCTGAAGGTGAAAAGGAATCTGCAATTCTTCGTGCCGACGCTATTAAAGAGTCAAAAATCCGTGAAGCAGAAGGTGAAGCAGCAGCAATCCTTAAAATTCAAGAAGCAACTGCAGCTGGTATCGATATGATTAACAAGGTTAATCCAAGTCAAGAGTTCATTAGCATTAAGGCTCTTGAATCTTTCGAGAAAGCAGCAGACGGCAAAGCAACAAAGATTATTATTCCATCAGAAATTCAAGGTCTTGCAGGTCTTGCAACATCTCTTACAGAGCTTGCAAAGAAAGACTAATTGCGTGTATAATCACATATCGACAACATAAAAATAAAGCGGGAGCCAAGCTCCCGCTGATTTTGTTTTGACAAATTTGAATTTGTCGAGATGAATCGCCCCTAGTACAACTGATTTATGTTTCAAATTAAATCTTCGATTGTGACTCCTAAAACTTTTGCCAAAATCACAAGTTCATAATCGGCAACAAATCGTGTTCCTTTCTCTAAACGGCTAATGCTATCACGCTCAATGTTAACACCTTCTACTTGAAGACGTGCAGCGAGTTCATCTTGTGTAATATCGTTTTTCTTTCTGATTTCGCGAACCTTTTTGCCACAAATATTTTTCTTACCCTCATAATTGTATATTTTCAAAATCAACATCTCCAAGCATATTATGTGCTAATAATGCACATTTTTCTTGACTTTAACATATTTAGTAAATATAATTGTGTTAAAGATGCGAATTTGTAAAATAAAGGGTGAATGTTATAAAATGTGAAAATTATTTCTGCATATATCAAGATAAAGGTGTTTGCAAGAACGAAAACGAGCCTGATATTGATTGGCGTGGATTTTGTAAAAATATGGTACCTGTTAGAGTAACTCGACGAACACTTGATACTGAAAAAATGCTTACCCGTTTTAAAATGAAGGATGGCAACCATTGTTTTAATAGAGATATTGGAATGGTTACAATGACAGACGAAGCTTTTGAATTTTATAATACTGATTTAAACTTGGATTAAAGAATAAAAATTAACCCCGATTAAAAATCGGGGTTAATTTTTGCAGATTTGAAATTGTTGGGATGTTTTTAATTTTTATATTTCATTATAATCGACCAACGAACTGTGTAGGGGACGACGACCCCGGCGTCCCCTACAAACTAACCCAATTGGTTACATCTATAATCGCAACGCAGTTCCAACGTTCTGCACTTTGCACTTTGCACTCTCGTTCTGTTCCACAAACCCTAATGTATCTAACTCTGTGCTGTATTTGGGGTGCGAAATTAAATGCCGAAAAATTCTATATAAACAGGAGATAATCGGTTGCCTAAAAATTCGCAGAAATCGGGGGTAGTTACAATTTCTTTAATATTCTGCGATTTTGGAATTAGCATAATCGCTTTTACGGACAACAATTCTGTCGCTATAAAAAAATGACCATTTAATTTTTGACATATGTGATTAACATATTCAAGTCCGTTGCCAAACTTGAAATCATTGTTTAACCAACCTGCGTTTTGAATTTCAATGCTTATGAAATCGGTCTTTTCGATAGTTTTTACAGTAATGAGATTGCCACGACCATATAAAAAAGCATTTGATAACAGGTTGAGAATAGCTTTTGTAAACAGTCTTTGGTTGGCTCTTGCTATTGATGTGGAGTCGCCACAATAAATGAAACTTGCTCCATTTTCAGCGCAAATTATGTCACAGGCGAGAGCGAGATTTTCAGCAAGAGAAGAAACATCAACATTTTCCAAATTAAAATCCAAAGGGGTGCTGAGTTCTAATTTTCTTAATGTCTTATAGTGAGTGCGAAGGCTTTTAAGGTCGTTTTTAATAAACGAAGTATCAAAAAGTTCTTGCAGATTTTCGCGTTCGTTGAGTTCTTCATAAGGTTTAGTATTAAAATCAGTATTCATACTATAAATTTTATACTCATTTTGGGTAAATATTCACTAAAATTTGAACACATTGACAAAAAGTTAACGAAACACCAAAAAAATCAAAAATATGCTTGCATAATTGATTAAAAAGATATAAAATAATAAATGCAATAATATGCATACTAATATTTGTAAATAATTTATTTGGAGGAATTCAAAATGTCAGTTAAAGTTGCTATTAACGGTTTCGGCCGTATCGGACGTCTTGCTTTCAGACAGATGTTCGGCGCAGAAGGTTATGATGTTGTTGCTATCAACGACCTCACAAAACCATCAATGCTTGCTACTCTTCTTAAGTACGACACAGCTCAGGGCGGTTACTGCGGAAGAATCGGCGAAGGTCTTCACACAGTTGAAGCTGACGACGAAGCAGGTACAATCACAGTTGACGGTAAAACTCTTAAAATCTATGCTATGGCTAACGCTGCTGAACTCCCATGGGGTGAAATCGGTGTTGACGTAGTTCTCGAATGCACAGGTTTCTATTGCTCAAAAGCAAAGAGCCAGGCTCATATCGATGCTGGTGCTAAGAAAGTTGTTATTTCTGCTCCTGCAGGTAACGACCTTAAGACAATCGTTTACTCAGTAAATGAAAACACTCTTACAGCTGACGACACAATCATCTCAGCTGCATCTTGCACAACAAACTGCCTTGCTCCTATGGCAAAGGCGCTTAACGATTATGCTCCAATCCAGAGCGGTATCATGGCTACAATCCATGCTTACACAGGCGACCAGATGATTCTCGACGGCCCACACAGAAAGGGCGATATGAGAAGAGCTCGTGCTGGTGCTGCTAACATCGTTCCTAACTCAACAGGTGCTGCAAAAGCTATCGGCCTTGTTATTCCAGAACTCAACGGCAAACTCATCGGTGCTGCACAGAGAGTTCCAGTTCCAACAGGTTCAACAACAATCCTTACAGCAGTTGTTAAGGGCGCTGACATCACAGTTGATGGCATCAACGCTGCTATGAAGGCTGCTTCTTCAGAAAGCTTCGGCTACAACGAAGACCCAATCGTTTCTTCAGACGTTATCGGTATGAGATACGGTTCACTCTTCGATGCAACACAGACAATGGTTGCTAAGATTGCTGACGACCTCTATGAAGTTCAGGTTGTTTCTTGGTATGACAACGAAAACAGCTACACATCACAGATGGTTAGAACAATCAAATACTTTGCAGAACTTTAATTCTTAAAAGTATAAATAATTAGAGCAGATAACCGAAAGGCTATCTGCTCTTTTGTTTTTGCGATTTTATCTAATAAAAAAGGACTCTCATATGGGTCGTACTCTAAAGGACAGTACAACAATACACGAAAACACCCTTAGTTTTTTAAAAAACTAAGGGTGTTTATAATATTCTCTTTCTTTGTTGGTCAAGTTGTGCTATAATACAACTAACCGATAAATAAGAATTTGTAAAAGAGGTGAAGGAATTTGCATTATGTTGAATTCGGAAAAGAAAACAATAACATAATCCTTCTTTTGCATGGAGGTGGGTTGTCATGGTGGAATTACGAAGACGTAGCAAAATCACTTCAAAACGATTACCATGTAATCCTGCCAATACTGGATGGCCACGCAAAAAGCGAAAAACCTTTTACAACCATAGAAGATAATGCCGAAGAAATCATAGCCTTTATTGATGCACATTGGGGCGGTTCTGTTTTTCTAATTGGTGGTTTATCCTTAGGTGGGCAGATTTTATTGGAGATTTTGTCGCAACGCCATGATATTTGTAAATATGCCATCATTGAAAGTGCGCTGGTTATACCCTCAAAACTAACGTATTCCATGATTAAACCTGCATTTGGAAGTTGTTATGGGTTAATACAGTACAAGTGGTTTTCGAAACTGCAATTCAAGTCGCTGAAAATAAAACCTGATTTATTTGACTGCTATTTTAGAGATACTTGTGCCATATCCAAGAACGATATGATTGCTTTTTTGCAAGCAAATTCCTTATATTCCTTAAAGAAATCCATAAAAAACTGTACTGCAAAGGTTCATATATTTGTTGGCGAAAAAGAAAATATCGCGATGCAAAAATCTGCCAAAATAATTCATCAAGCTTTGCAAGAGAGTGTATTACATGTCCTTCCGGATTTGTATCACGGTGAGTTTTCTATAAATAAGGGCATAGACTACGCAAATAAAATCCGAGAGATAAACGGATGCTGACAAGTTCCAATTTATCGAATAGGTGATATTTGTTTAGAAGAGGGTTTTAGGTTCTCCTAACAAGTGACATTTGGGCGCCTAAATGTCCTGCTTGTTACGGTATGAGACAAAATTAAAGGAAGCACAAAAATTTTGTGCTTCCTTTTTTTACTGTCCTTAACCGTACAACACCTATGAGAGTCCTTTTAATTTTATCGTTTAATCTAAATTGAAATAATTTTTAGCATTATTAAATGAAATGTCTTCAACAATCTGTGAAAGGAATTCAATGTCAGCAGGATATTTGCCGTCTTCAACCAAATCACCAATAATTTCACAGAGAATTCTTCTGAAATATTCGTGTCTTGGATATGATAAAAAGCTTCGTGAGTCTGTAACCATACCAACAAATTTGCCAAGCACACCAAGGTTGCTAAGGTCAATCATTTGCTTGCGCATTCCGTCATAATGGTCATTAAACCACCAACCTGAGCCAAATTGAATCTTTGATGCTGCTTCTGTGCCCTGGAAGTTGCCAAGCATTGTGCCAAGCACATAATTATCTTTTGGATTAAGTGTGAAAAGTACGGTCTTTGGTAACAAATCCTTAACTGCAAGAGAGTCGAGATAACGAGAAAGTCCGTGTGCAAGATTATAATCATCAACAGAGTCGAAACCTGTGTCAGCACCGAGATTTTTAAACATCTTTGTGTTGTTGTTTCTCATTGCACCGAAGTGTAATTCCATAACCCAACCACGCTTTGCGTATTCTGCACCGAAGAATTGTAAAAGTGCTGTGCGATATTGGTCTAATTCTTTGACCGTGAATGTTTCATTGCCTTTTATTGCTTTTGCAAAGATGGTTTCTAATTCTTCGTCAGTTGCCAACTCAAAGGGGCAATAATTAAGTGCGTGGTCAGACGCTCTACATCCCATTTCGTCAAAGAAGTTAATTCTCTTTTCGAGTGCCACAAGCAAATCTTTGAAAGATTTAATTTCCATTTTCGCTGCATTTTCCATCGCAATAATCCATTCTTTGAAAACAGGAGCATCAATCAAAAACGATTTGTCAGGACGAAAAGCGGGGAGTACCTTACACTTGAATGTTTTGTCTTCCGCCAAAAGCTTGTGATATTCAAGAGAATCAGCTGCATCGTCAGTTGTGCATACGCAATACACATTTGATTTTTCAATAAGATCTCTTGGTGTGAATCCGCCTTCTTCAATCTGGCGGTTACATTTTTCCCAGATTTCTTCTGCAGTCGCACTGCTTAATGGCTTTGTGATTCCAAAATATCTTTGAAGTTCAAGATGTGTCCAATGATAAAGTGGATTACCGATGCAATATGGCAAAGCTTCAGCATACTTTAAAAATTTCTCTTTTGGAGTGCTATCTCCTGTGATGTATTTTTCATCAATACCATAACCACGCATACCACGCCATTTATAGTGGTCGCCACCAAGCCAAAGCTCTGCAATATCACGAGGCTTCTTATTCTCATAAATCTCTTTTGGAGAGAGATGACAATGCCAGTCAAAAATCGGTGTGTTTTTAGCACCTTTTTCAAAAATCTTTTGAGCAGTTTCTGTTGTCAAAAGAAAATCTTCACCCATAAATTGTCTCATAAAATCACCTTTTTGAAAGATTTGCTTTTATTACTTTTTATTCTATCACACATTTTTGAAAAATCATAGAGAAACCATTAAAATTTTGTAATTTTGTTACTGTTTTGTCATAGCTGAAACCATAACTAACTATTGAAAAAAGAGTTATAATATGCTACAATAAGCTGATTATAAATAAATTTTAAACCGAGAGGTATGTTTTTATGTCAGGACATTCAAAATGGAGTACAATCAAAAGAAAAAAAGAGAAAACAGATAACGCCAGAGCTAAGGTTTTCACCAAAATTGGTCGTGAAATCGCAGTTGCTGTTAAAGCGGGTGGTCCAGACCCAGCAGGCAACTCAAAGCTTAAGGACGTAATCGCAAAAGCTAAAGCTGCAAATATGCCAAATGATAACATTGAAAGAGTTATTAAAAAGGCAGCAGGTGAAGGCAGCGGCGAAAACTACGATGAAATCGTATATGAGGGTTATGGCCCATCGGGTATCGCGGTTATCGTTGAAGCACTTACAGACAACAGAAACAGAACAGCTGCTGATGTTCGTCACTATTTTGATAAATTCGGTGGCAATATGGGTATGAGCGGTTGTGTTTCATTTATGTTCAGCCGTCAGGGTGTAATCATCTTCGAAAAAGACGGAATCGACGAAGACCAGCTTATGGAAGATGCTCTTGAAGCAGGTGCAATCGACTTTATCGCAGAAGACGAAATATATGATGTTCGTACAGAAGCTAATGATATGGGCGCTGTTCGTGACGACCTTGAAGCAAAGGGCTATAAATTCGTTTCAGCAGAGGTTGAATATGTGCCAAGCACATACACAGCACTCACAAACCCAGACGACATTAAGAATATGGGTAGAATGCTTGAAATGTTTGAAGAAAACGACGATGTTCAGAACGTTTATCATAACTGGGAAAACGAAGAAGACTACGAAGGATAATTGCAGTCTTTTGGCGAAATTCCGCTTTTTCACCCTCGACTTACACTCGTAAGCCTTCGGTCTCAAAAACATATTTTCATCCAAAATCCAAGCAATTCTTTGTGGTTGAAATAGGTGTGAAGTTAACTAGAAAAGCAAAATTACATCTATTTTACCAGCAATTCTCAGTTGATGGTGTATTATATTGGTAATGGACTTACACTCGTAAGCCTTTGGTCTCAAAAACATAATTCTCAAAGGTAAAATCGGGTTGTTACAACTTCAAAATATTGAAAAGGTGATACTATGACAAACAATGTGAAAAAATATGATTATCTTATAGTTGGTAGTGGGCTTTTTGGTGCAGTTTTTGCTCATGAAGCGACAAAAAAAGGTAAGAAATGTCTCGTTATTGAAAAAAGAGACCATATTGGTGGTAACATTTATTGTGAAAACATTGAGGGTATCACAGTTCATAAATATGGTGCTCACATTTTCCATACAAGCAACAAAAGAGTATGGGATTATGTTAACGAGCTTTGCGAATTCAATAATTTCATAAATTCACCTGTTGGAAAATACAAAGGCGAAATGTATAACTTGCCTTTTAATATGAATACTTTTTCAAAAATGTTTGGCATTTCAACACCTGAAGAAGCACAGAAGGTTATTGCTGAGCAAAGAGCTGAAATCAAAGGTGAACCACAGAACCTTGAAGAACAAGCAATCAGCTTGGTAGGTCGTGAAATCTACACAAAACTTATCAAAGGCTACACAGAAAAACAATGGGGTAGAGATTGCAAGGACCTTCCACCTTTCATTATCAAGCGTTTGCCTGTCAGATATACTTATGATAATAACTATTTCAATGACCGTTATCAAGGTATTCCAGAAGGTGGCTATAATGTAATCATTGAAAAGTTGCTCGATGGAATTGAAGTTCGTCTTAACACAGACTTTTTCAGTGATAAAGAAGGTTTCTTGGCATTAGCAGACAAATGTCTTTATACTGGTACAGTCGATGCTTTCTTTGATTATAAATTAGGACATTTAGGATACAGAAGCCTTAATTTCGAAACAGAAACTCTTGATTGCGAGAATTATCAAGGCGTTGCAGTTGTCAATTATAACGAGCGTGAAATTCCATTCACAAGAATAATTGAACACAAGCATTTTGAATTCGGCAAGCAACCAAAGACAGTTATTACAAGAGAATATCCTGCAGATTGGCACGAGGGTGACGAGCCTTATTATCCAATCAACGACGAGCAGAACAATTCTCTCTATGAGCAGTATGCTCAGTTGGCAAAAGAACAAGATGGAATCCTTTTTGGTGGTCGTCTTGGTATGTATAAATATTACGATATGGACAAGTGCATTGAAGCTGCACTTAACCTTTGTGATGAGGAGTTATAATTATGAGCGATGTAAAAATTTCTGCAATTATGCCGGTTTATAATGTTGAAAAATTTATCGGTAAATGCATTGAAAGTCTTCAGGCACAAACTCTTACAGAATGGGAACTTATTGCAGTTGATGACGGCTCACCTGATAATTCAGGTGCAATTTGTGATGAATATGCAAAAAACGATAGCCGTATAACTGTTATTCACAAAGAAAATGGTGGAGCACCAAGTGCCCGTAATACTGCTATTCCACAGGCAAAGGGTGAATATCTCTATTTTGTTGACTCAGACGACTGGGCAGAGCCAACAATGTTTGAAGATATGTATAAAATGGCAAAAGAAAATAACGCTCAACTTGTTGTTGCAGGTTATTATATTGACACATATTATTCAGATACAGAATTCTATTCACAGGAACAGGCACTTCCAACAAAGGTGTTTGCAAATCAGCGTGAATTCCGTGAATATGCTCACAATATGTTTGATAAAAACCTTCTCTATACACCTTGGAACAAACTTTTCGAGAGAAAATATATAATGGATAACGACATCCGATTCAGAAATACTTTCTGGGACGATTTTCCATTCAACCTTGATGTTGTTCGTGATGTGGAAAGAGTTGTTCTTATGGAAGATAAATACTATCACTTTATGAGAGCTCGTGCAGATAGTGAAACAGCTAAATACAGAAGTGATATGCTCGATAAGCGTGAAGAAGAGCACGGCTGGATGCTTGACCTTTATAAGCATTGGGATGTTGACAGCGCAGAAAGTCAAGAGATGATTCAGCGCCGTTATATCGAAAGAATTGTTGGATGTGTTGAGAATGTTACAAATACTGCTTGCACACTTTCAACAAAAGAGAAAAAAGCAGCAATCAAATCAATGCTTAATAGTGACAGAACAAAAACTGCACTTAAAATTGCACAACCTAACTCAACGGTTATGAAAATTATGCTTATTCCATACAAGATGAATTCAACAAGCCTTGTATATCTTGAAAGCACAATAATCTCTAAGGTTAAGTCAGGCAATGTAAAACTTTTCGCAAAGCTTAAAGCAAATAGATAAGGATTGATATATAGTGGCATTAAAAGACAAGAAGTTGTTTCTTCTTGATATGGACGGAACAATTTATGAGGGTGCTCGTCTTTTTGAATGTGTTAACGAGTTTTTAGCACATATTGAGAGCATTGGTGGGCAATATGTGTTCATCACAAACAACTCATCCCGTTCAGTCAAGGATTATGTTATAAAGCTTTCAAAAATGGGAATTAAGGTGACCGAAGACAATTTTTTTACATCTTCTCAGGCAACTGCTCTTTATCTGAACGAGCATTTTGAAGGCAAGAAGATTTATTGTATGGGCACTGTCTCAATGATTGAAGAAATGAAAAAGTTCGGCGTTAATATCACAACAGAAGCAGACGAAGATACTGATTGTATCTGCGTTGGTTATGATACGGAGCTTACATATAAAAAGCTTTGGGATGTTTCATATTTGTTGCAGACTAAAAAGGACATTCCATATATCGCGACAAATCCTGATAGGGGATGCCCAACAGAATTTGGTCTTGTGCCGGACTGCTTTGCAATGTGTGAAGCAATCAACTATGCAACGAGTCGCAGACCTCTTTATATTGGTAAACCCGATGGTTTTATGATTGATTATTCTGTAAGCCGTTCAAAGTTTACAAAAGAAGAAACTGTTGTTATTGGCGACAGACTCTATACTGACATTGCTTCCGGTGTGAACGCGGGTGTTGATACAATTTGTGTTCTCAGTGGTGAAAGCACACAAGAAGATATTGACAACAGCGAAATCAAACCAACTTATGTCTATAATGATATTAAAGAAATTTTAGGTCTTTTACAGGAGTAAAGAATTATGCAATATGATGCATTTGATGCAGGAATTGAATTAGGTGGACTTCGTAATCGTGATGATATCCGTTTGCTCATTTGTTATTTGTTAAAGAGTGTCGATGCTCCAATGACAAGACAGATGCTCAATGAAGCAATGCAAGAAGATGGTCTTGCAAACTATTTTGAAGTCGGTCAGGCTATTGAAGAACTTTTGAAAACAGGTAATATCACTGCAGATATTTTAGATATGGAAGAAGTTTTATCAGTTACAGATAAAGGTAGAGAAGCAGCAGAGCTTTTGCAGACATCTTTGCCAAAAACTGTCCGTGAAAAAGCAATTAACTCTGCAATCAGATTAGTTACTCGTGCCAAAATTGAACGCGAGAATAAAATTGAAGTGGAAAAACACGAAGATGGTGGATACACAATCACATTCACTCTCTTTGATAGGGGCACAGAGCTTATGAAGCTCTCAATATATGTTGTTGACAGTCTTCAGCTTGAAACAGTTAAGAAGAATTTTATTGATGACCCTGTTAAAGTTTATTCATCAATTATTACATCTCTCACTGTGTAATGGGCAGAATAAAAGATGCACTTCTTTGGTTGCTTCTTACCAATAAATGCACCTATTGTGGCAAGCTTTTAAATAAGGGCGAAACCCTTTGCGAAGATTGCAAAAACCATTTGCCGAGAATAACGGGTGAGCGTTGCAAATATTGTGGTGCAGGTAAAATTAGATGCAAGTGTAATAAGCATAAAATGAGATATGACGGAATAACCTCGCCATTTTATTATGAAGATGGTGTTGTTGACGGAATAGCAAGGCTTAAATTTGGCGGAAGAGATTTTATGGCATATCACTTTGCAAAAGATATGGCAAAGTCCATAGAAACAGATTTTGCTCATATAAATTTTGACTATATGACTTTTGTGCCAATATCGTCATTTCAACAAAGACACAGAGATTATAATCAAAGCGAGTTGCTTGCAACAGAGCTTTCAAAATTATTGTCATTACCCGTGAGGAATGTTCTTATAAAGATTTTTGACAATGATATACAGCACGAATCAACACAGAACAGGCGCAAGGGTAATGTGCTCGGTGTCTATGATGTGAGAGAAAATGAAGATGTTAACGGCAAAACAATTTTATTGGTTGATGACATCAAAACAACGGGTGCAACACTTAATGAATGTGCCAAAATTCTCAAAATTCGTGGCGCAGAAAAGGTTTATTGCGTCACTGTTGCACTAACGGGTAAAAAGGTGTCAAAAGACCTTGACAATTAGCCTATTTACTGTTAAAATCATTTGGAATTAAATAAAATAAACACTATGACAAAGAGTAAGATTTATTGTGTTAGCTTTCAGAGAGTTGTCGCTTGGTGCAAGACAATACAACCCTTAAATTGATATGTAGCTTTCGAGTGGTTTCGCCTAAAGTAGAAATACCGTTAAGTGAAAACGAGTAATTCCCGTTAAGAATTTTAAGTGGCTGTTTTAAAACAGCAATTTGAGTGGTACCACGGATATTTTTTCGTCTCATACATTTTGTATGGGACGATTTTTATTTTATAAATTAACTGAAAGGATGAAATATATGTCTAAGGAACTTGAAAAACAGTATAATCCGAAAAATGTTGAAGACAGGATATACAAAGACTGGCTTTCAAACAAATATTTCCACGCAAAGCGTGAGGAAGGCAAAAAGACTTACACTATTGTAATTCCACCTCCAAACATCACAGGTCAACTTCATATGGGCCATGCTCTTGATAACACATTACAGGATATTCTTATCCGTTATCACAGAATGGCAGGTTATGATACACTTTGGCTTCCAGGTACTGACCACGCATCTATCGCAACTGAAGCAAAAATTGTTGAAACAATGAGAGCAGAAGGTATTACAAAAGACGATTTAGGTCGTGATGGCTTTTTAGAAAGAGCTTGGGACTGGAAAAAGCAATATGGTGGCAGAATTATTGAACAGTTAAAGAAACTCGGTTCATCTTGCGACTGGGATAGAGAAAGATTTACTCTTGACGAAGGTTGCAGTAAGGCTGTTAACGAAGTTTTCGTTCGTCTTTATGAAAAAGACCTTATCTATCGTGGTAACCGCATGGTTAACTGGTGTCCTTGCTGTAATACATCAATTTCTGATGCAGAAGTTGAATATGAAGAACAGGACGGCTTCTTCTGGCATCTTCTTTACACAGTTAAAGAAACAGGCGAGCAACTTGAACTTGCAACAACTCGTCCTGAAACAATGCTTGGTGATACTGCTGTTGCTATCAATGCAGAAGACGAGAGATATAAGCATCTTCATGGCTGTCATGTAATCTTGCCACTTCTTAATAAAGAAATTCCAATCGTTTGTGACGAGCACGCAGATATGACAAAGGGTACAGGTGTTGTAAAAATTACTCCTGCTCACGATCCTAACGACTTTGAAGTAGGTCAAAGACACAATCTTCCTATTGTTCGTACATTTACTTATGACGGTCACTTAACAGGTGCAGAAGACAAGAGAATTGCAGACGAGCTTATCGCAAGTGGAAGGGCTACTGAAAACGAGCCTGAAGTTCTTGATTGTGGCAAATATGCTGGTATGACAACAATGGAAGCAAGAAAAGCAATACTTGCTGACCTTAAAGCAGGTGGATACCTTAAAGAAACAGAACCACGTAAGCACGAGGTTGGTACTTGCTATCGTTGTCACAACACAATTGAACCAATGGTTTCAAAACAGTGGTTTGTTCGTATGGTTCCTTTGGCAAAACCTGCTATTGAAGCAGTAGAAAAGGGCGAAACAAAGTTTATTCCTGAAAGATTTACAAAGAACTATCTTAACTGGATGAACGGAACTCGTGACTGGTGTATTTCTCGTCAGCTCTGGTGGGGACACAGAATTCCTGCTTGGTATTGTGATGACTGTGGTGAAACAATCGTTTCAAAGACAGAAGTAACTACTTGTCCAAAATGTGGCAGCACACATCTTCGTCAGGATGAAGATACTCTTGACACTTGGTTCTCATCAGCACTCTGGCCATTCTCAACACTTGGTTGGCCTGAACAGACAGAAGACCTTAAACATTACTACCCAACAAATACACTTGTAACAGGTTACGATATTATCGGTTTCTGGGTTTCTCGTATGATTTTCTCTGCTCTTGAATACACAGGACAAGTTCCATTTGACACAGTTCTTATTCATGGTCTTGTTCGTGACGCACAGGGTAGAAAGATGTCAAAATCTCTCGGTAACGGTATTGACCCACTTGAAATTATCGACCAGTACGGCGCTGACGCATTGAGATTTACTCTTGCAACAGGTAACAGCCCAGGTAACGATATGCGTTTCTCTGACGAAAAAGTTGAAGCAAGCCGTAACTTTGCTAACAAGATTTGGAATGCTGCTCGTTTCATTCTTATGAATCTTGATGAAAACGAATATGCACCATATGTTCCAAATAACCTTGCTATTGAAGATAAATGGATTTTGTCTAAATACAATGACCTTGTAAAAGATGTTACAGAATCACTTGAAAAGTTTGAACTCGGTCTTGCAGTACAGAAACTCTATGACTTCATTTGGGATATCTTCTGCGACTGGTATATCGAAATCGCAAAAATCCGTCTTAACGGCGAGTGTGCAACTGCAAAAGCAACTGTTAAAGCAGTGCTCGTTTATGTAATGTCAAATACGCTCAAACTTTTACATCCATTTATGCCATTCATCACAGAAGAAATCTGGCAGACACTTCCACACGATGGCGATTCAATTATGATTTCAGAATGGCCTGTATTCAGTGATGAACTTTCATTCAAGGCTGACGAAGCAGAAATGGAAAAGATTATGACTGCAATTAAGGCTGTTCGTAACCGTCGTGCAGAAATGAATGTTCCACCATCAAAGAAAGCAAAGATTTTCATTGAAACTGCTTATGAAAACACATTCTCTGAGGGTGCTAATTTCTTCGTAAGACTTGCATCTGCAAGTGATGTTGAAATCGTTAAGGGCTATGAAGAAGACGGCGCAGTTGCTATCATTACAGAAGACGCAAGACTCTTTATTCCACTTGACGAACTCGTTGACTTCAAGGCTGAATTAGAGCGTCTTGAAAAAGAAAAAGCAGGCGTGCTTAAAGAAATCGCATTCGTTTCAGGCAAACTCAACAACGAAAAATTCGTTGCAAAAGCACCTGAAGCACTCGTTAATGAACAACGTGAAAAACTTGCAAAATACAACGAAAAACTTGCAATGCTTGAAGAAAGCATCGCAAAGATTGCAAATAAATAAAGGAAATCCAATAGCGGCCCCCTCTGACGAGGGGGCTGTCTGCGTAAGAAGACTGGGGGAGAGATAGTTTGCATATAAGTTTACTACCCTCAGTTTTTTGCAAGTTTTTGTAACAAAATCGGTTTTGGTTCATCTAATATATGAAGTCAAAAGAAAGGGAGCAGAGCATGGAGAATATAGAGTTGATTTTTCAAAAATATTATAAATATGTGAAAAGCTATGCTGTTTCTTTGTGCTTTGACGAGTATTTAGCAGAAGAAATAACTCAAGAAACCTTTTATAAGGCTTTAATCAATATTGATAAGTTTCGAAACGAATGTAAAATGGAAACGTGGCTATGTAAAATTGCAAAGAACGAGTTTTTAGCTTTAAAAAGAAAAGAGAAAAATCTGCAACTTAAGCAAGAGATAATACCGAATTTTGACGACTTTGTCGTTAGGCTTGAAAACAGAGAACAAGCAAAAATTGTTTTGGAATATGCTACAGAGCTCGAGAGTCCATATAAAGATGTGTTTTATATGAGAACTATGGGTGAACTTAGCTATTCGGTGATAGGTGAAATCTTTTCTAAAAGTGAGAACTGGGCAAGGGTTACATATTACAGAGCCAGACAGAAAATAGCAGAAAGGATGAATAATAATGAATAAAAACTGTGATATTACAAGAGATTTAATACCACTTTATTTAGATGGGGTTTGTAGTGATAGCTCAAAAGATTTTATAAACGAGCACATTTCTACTTGTCCACAGTGCAAACAAATCTTTGACGACGTAAAAACAACGGATGTAAATATAAAGGTTGATGACGATATGACTCAAGCTGTAAAAAATACAGGCAAGAAAATAAAAAAAGATAAGAAAAAAGCTGTTGTTAAAGCAGTTGTGATAGTATTGGCAATGGTTTTGATAGTAGGCTCGTTTGTCAGTATGAGAGCGCCTGTTTTTTTTGGCAAAAAACAATATGAAAGTCTTATGCTTGAAAGTGTTAAGAAAAGCATCACTTTATCAGAAGAAACAAAAGCAGAGAGCAATTTTGAATGTAATCTTGCAAGCTTTTATGTGGATAGCAAATTGGGTGAATATAAAGTCAGTGAAACAAATGGAACTGATTACAAAAGTGTTACTCTTGATTTTGGGAATAACAAAATGATTAGTATAAACAAGTCGGTTAAAATTGAAACATATGATGAATATGCAGATGGATTTACAGGCACAGAAAGATATATAGTTTCACCATTCGTAAAAAGAGGGTTAGAGCTTTATGGTTTTGACACGACAATTTCACCTGAATCAAATATCAAGCTTATGAAATTTTTGATAAGCCAACCTGAAGTTGAAAGTGGAATATTTATGTCGCCTAACAATTATTGTAAGGCGCGTGCCTTTTATTCGCTTGTCAATGTGCTTGTACCCATCGGTGACGCATATATAAATTGCGAAAAAGAAGGATATGAGTGTATGGGATACGGAATCGGAGAAAACAAAGGATATGTTATAAATATCCAAAGCAATACAGATTACAGCATATACACATTATTCACCAAAGGATTGACAAATAAAGAAGTAGGTATAATTTTTAATTCATTAGAGCTTAAATAAAAAAGGAATTCTCATTTGAGAATTCCTTTTTTGTTTTGGTGGAGACGGTGGGGTTCGAACCCATGACCTTTTGACTGCCAGTCAAACGCTCTCCCAGCTGAGCTACGCCCCCGAACACTTAAATTCTAACATAAATCGTGTCTGTTTTCAACGATTTGATTTTTTGTTTCATATATGATAAAATATGTTATCAAATTTTGTAGGTGATTTTTTGGAATTCTTAACAAAGGAATATAGTTTTCCGTCGCATTCGGGATTGTGTGATATATATGCTCAAAGTGCAGCACCAATTGACTATGGTTCAATTAAGGGAGTTGTGCAGATTTCTCACGGTATGGCTGAATATTCAAACCGTTATGCTCGATTTGCTCTTGAACTTTGCAAAGAGGGTTATGCAGTTTTTGTCAGTGACCATATTGGCCACGGCTCATCAATAACTGACCGTGATATGCTCGGTTTCTTCGGTGAGACTGACGGTGAAGAACATTTTGTTGAAGACTTGAAAACTTTGACAGATATAATCAAGACTGAATATCCTGATTTACCGTTCTTTATGTTGGGACACGGAATGGGCTCTTTGATTGCGAGAAAATACACAGCAAAATATGGTTATTTGCTTGATGGTGTAATTTATACAGGTACAAGTGGCGAAAATTCTGCAGTTGGAATCGGTATTCAACTTGCAAATACATATATCAAGCAGAATGGACCAATGCACCGTTCAGAACTGATTGATACTATCGCTTTTGGTGGTTATAACAGAAAAACACCAAAAAGAACACATTGTGATTGGGTATCTCGCGACGAAGAAGAAGTGGACAAGTTTATTGCAGACGACCTTTGCGGATATAAATACACTGTCAGCGGTATGAGAGCGTTGTTCACTCTCTTGAAACAGGTTTCATCACGCCGTTGGTTTAACTCTGTGCCCCTCAGTATGCATATTTTAATGCTTTCAGGCTCAAAAGACCCAATAGGTGACTATGGCAAGGGTGTTGAAGAGGTTTATACGAAACTTAAAAAGACGGGGCACAAAAATGTCACAATGAAGCTTTATGAAGATGCTCGTCACGAAATTCTCAACGAAACAAATCGTCAGGAGATTTATGAGGATATTATAAACTGGCTCAACGAAAAGGTTGAACTTCACAAAGAAGTGACAGCACCTGTTGTGCCCGCTATTGACGAATTGCCAGACCCTGAAATTTTAGCAGAAATCAATGAGAAAAAAGTTGAAGAAATCTTAGAACAGGTTGAAGAGATTGTTCCAACAGCCGAAGACTCAATCGAAGAAAAAACAAAAGAAATTGTTGAAGAAATCGTTGCAGAAATAGTAGAAGAAACGGTCGAAGATATAATTGAATAGGTTGAAAAGGGTGGAAGAGAACTTCCACTCTTTTTTATTGCGAAATTTTCTCATCTTAACAAATTATTTACAAATATTTCCTTGACATTTTTCAGAAAAGAATGTATATTATTTAATAGAGTTAGCACTCTAACAACGAGAGTGCTAAACACCACAAAAAAGGGGTGACGAGATGCAACTCAGCGGGAGAAAAGAACGAATCCTTGCAGCAATAGTTGAACGCTATATTGCAACGGGTGAGCCAGTTGGCTCAAAAACATTGCTTGAATTCTCTTCAATGCCCGTTTCTTCGGCAACAATCCGAAATGAAATGGCAGAGCTTTCTCGTCTTGGCTTTCTTGACCAACCCCACACATCAGCAGGGCGTGTGCCGTCACAGTTGGGCTATCGTTATTATGTTGATAAGCTGATGAATCGCTATGAATTGCCACTTAATGAGAAAAGACTGATTGAGGCAAGGCTTTCTGACGCAGGTGGCGAGCCACAGCAGATACTTGAACAAGCGGGTCAGGTGTTAGCAGAGCTTACAAACTGCGCAGTTGTGTCCACAACACCGAGTGATACAAACGCAGTAATCCGTAGAGTTGAGTTAGTGCCACTTGGCACTCACACTGCTATGATGGTTATGCTCTCATCATCGGGTATTCTTAAAAGTCGGGTTTGCAGAACAGATAGTGAGTTAAATCTCGAGCTTATCGAAACATTCTATAATATAGTTTCAAAGCATTTTATCGGCAAATCTGCAAGCGAAGTGAGTATAGCACTCATTCAGACCTTGGCGCTTTCACTTGGTAGCAAATCGCTTGCGATTTCACCACTTCTTGTAACCCTTTCAGATTTGGCACAGATGACCGAGCAAACACAACTTCTGTTAGAAGGTCAGTCAAACTTGCTAAATTACGCTGATTATCCTAATGCTTATGAATTGATGGAATTTTTAAGACGTGGTGAGCCACTCACAAATCTTTTCTCAAATCATAAGTCACAAGGGGACGCAAATGTGCTTATCGGCAAAGAAAATCTCTATCGTGAACTTCAGGATTCAAGCGTGATTTTCTCACATTATTCTGTAAGTGGTAAAGACAGTGGCACATTGGGACTTATCGGTCCAACAAGAATAGATTATGCAAGACTTATTCCAAGTCTTAAATATTTAACAGAAATCGTCGGCAATATAATGTCGGACACTTTGGAGGATTAAAATGGCAGAGAACAAAGAAAATCTTCAAGAAGAAACAGTTGAAGAAACAGTAGAAAATACAGAGCCAACTGCAGAAGAAAAGCTCACAGCCGAGCTTAACGAGACAAAAGATAAGCTTTTGAGAGTTATGGCAGAATATGATAATTTCCGTAAGCGTTCACAAAAAGAAAAAGAGATGGCATATGGAGACACAAAGGCTAGCACAATCGCAGAGTTTTTACCTGTATATGATAACTTCGAAAGAGCAATGAGTGCAGACGCGACTGACATTGACTCGTTCAAAAAAGGTATTGAAATGATTTTTAATCAGTATGGTGAAACATTCAAAAAGTTGGGTGTTGAATCATTCGGTGAAAAGGGTGATGAATTTGACCCTAATATCCACAATGCAGTAATGCACGGTGAAGACGAAAACTTACCTGAAAACAGTATTTCAGACGTATTCTCAACAGGATACAAAATGGGTGACAGAGTAATCCGCCCAGCAATCGTAAAAGTAGTTAATTAAACTGTAAAAAACAGTTAAAAATATTAAACACAAACCTATTAGGAGGAATAAATTTATGGCAAAAGTAATTGGTATTGACTTAGGTACAACAAACTCATGTGTAGCAGTAATCGAAGGTGGCGAACCTGTTGTTATTGCTAACGCAGAAGGCGCTAGAACAACTCCATCAGTTGTGGCATTCTCAAAAACAGGTGAAAGAATGGTTGGTCAGGTTGCAAAGCGTCAGGCTATCACAAACCCTGACAGAACAATTGCATCAATCAAAAGACATATGGGTACTGACTATAAAGTAAATATTGACGGCAAAGACTACACTCCACAAGAAATTTCAGCAATGACACTTCAAAAGCTCAAGGCTGATGCTGAAGCTTATCTTGGAGCTCCTGTAACAGAAGCAGTTATCACAGTTCCTGCATACTTCACAGACTCACAGCGTCAGGCTACAAAAGACGCAGGTAAAATCGCAGGTCTTGAAGTAAAGAGAATTATCAACGAACCAACTGCAGCAGCATTGGCTTATGGTATTGACAAGGAAGAAGACCAAAAAGTTATGGTTTATGACCTTGGTGGTGGTACATTTGACGTTTCAATTATCGAAATGGGCGATGGCGTTCAAGAAGTTCTTGCAACAGCAGGTAACAACCGTCTTGGTGGTGACGACTTCGACCAGAAGATTATCGATTGGCTTGCAGACGAATTCAAGAAAGAACAGGGTGTAGACCTTCGTAACGATAAAATGGCTATGCAAAGACTTAAAGAAGCTGCAGAAAAAGCAAAGATTGAACTTTCAGGTGTAACAACTTCACAAATCAGTCTTCCATTCATCACAGCAGATGCAACAGGACCTAAACACCTTGAAACAACTCTCACAAGAGCAAAGTTCAACGAAATGACAGCAGACCTTGTTGAAGCAACAATGGGACCAGTTCGTCAGGCACTTGCTGACTCAGGACTTCAACCATCACAGCTTAACAAAATTCTTATGGTTGGTGGTTCATCAAGAATCCCTGCAGTTCAGGAAGCAGTTAAGAAATATACTGGTAAAGAACCATTCAAAGGCATTAACCCAGACGAATGTGTTGCAGTTGGTGCTGCAATTCAGGGCGGTGTTCTTGGTGGTGAAGTTGAAGGACTTCTTCTTCTTGACGTTACTCCACTTTCACTCGGTATCGAAACAATGGGTGGCGTAAGCACAAAGATTATCGAAAGAAATACAACAATTCCAACAAAGAAGAGCCAGATTTTCTCAACTGCAGCTGACAACCAGACATCAGTTGAAGTTCACGTTCTTCAAGGTGAAAGAGAATTCGCAAGAGATAACAAAACTCTCGGTATTTTCCACCTTGATGGAATTCTTCCAGCACGTCGCGGTGTTCCACAGATTGAAGTTACATTCGACATCGACGCTAACGGTATCGTAAATGTTTCAGCTAAAGACCTTGGCACAAATAAGGAACAGTCAATTTCAATTACATCTTCAACAAATATGTCAAAAGAAGATATTGAAAAAGCAGTTCAGGATGCTGAAAAATTCGCTGAAGAAGATAAGAAACGCAAAGAAGCAGTTGACACAAGAAACGCTGCTGACCAGATGGTATATCAGGTTGAAAAGATTCTTGCTGACGAAGGCGACAAACTTCCAGCAAACGATAAAGCAGATATTCAGACAAAGCTTGACGCTCTTAAAGAAGCACTTAAAGGTGAAGACCTTGAAGCAATCAAGTCAAAGCAAGAAGAACTCACACAGGCATTCTACAAGATTTCTGAAGAACTTTATAAACAGGCTCAAGCAGCACAGGGCGGTGCAGATGCAGGCGCTGGTTATGACCCAAATGCAGGCGCAGCACCTAATGGTGACGGATACTACGACGCTGATTTCAAAGACGTAGAATAATTATAAAATAAACGGACAGTTCACAAAATGGGCTGTCCGTGAATCCCTATTATTTGGAGAATACTTATGGCAGAAAAAAGAGATTATTATGAGGTGCTCGGTGTTGATAAATCTGCATCTGATGATGAGATAAAAAAGGCTTACCGAAAAGCAGCAAAAAAATATCACCCCGACTTAAATCCTGGTAATAAAGAGGCAGAAGAAAAGTTCAAAGAAGCAAACGAGGCTTATGAAATTCTTTCTGATAGTGAGAAAAAAGCAAGATATGACCAATTCGGCCACGCAGGTGTTGACCCTAACTACGGTGCAGGGCAGGGTGGCTATGGTGGTGGCTTTGGTGGAATGGATTTCGACCTTGGCGACATCTTCGGCTCAATTTTCGGCAATGGCTTTGGCGGATTCGGTGGCGGTGGCAGAGCAAACCCTAACGCGCCACAACGCGGTAGTGATACTCAGGCAAGTGTTACAATCTCATTTGAAGAAGCAGCAAAGGGCTGTCCTCGTTCAATAGATACAATGAGAATTGAAACCTGTGACGAGTGTAAGGGCAGTGGTTGTCAAAGCGGACATTCACCAAAAACTTGTCCTGAATGTAACGGTCGTGGTCAGGTAACAGTTCAGCAAAGAACACCATTTGGCGTTATTCAGTCTGCAAAACCTTGTACTCGTTGTAACGGCAGAGGAACAATCATTGAAAATCCTTGTAAGAAGTGTAACGGTGCAGGCAGAGTCAGAAAGAGTGTTAAAATTGATATTAATATTCCTGCCGGTGTTGATGACCGTCAAATCCTGACAGTTCGTGGTCAGGGTAATAAAGGTGTCAATGGTGGACCAGCCGGTGACCTTAATATTGTTGTTAATGTTAGACCACACCCATTCTTTGAGCGTGATGGTTATAATGTTTGGTATGATGCACACGTGTCATTTATGCAGGTGGCATTGGGTTGCAAAATCAAAGTTCCAACACTTGAAGGAACAGTTGAATACACAATTCCTGCGGGTTCACAACCGGGTGATGTGTTTAAACTTCGTGGTCGAGGTATCCAAAGCCGTAGTGGTATCGGCAAAGGCGACCAGCTTGTTCGCATTATTGTTGATGTTCCAAAGAAACTCACCGATAAACAAGAAGAACTCATTAAGCAACTTGCTATTGAGTTCAATGTTGACAATTTAGGTGACGACAAAAAAGGCTTCTTTGGAAAGAAAAAGAAATAAACACAAAAAAGGGACTTCCAATTGGAAGTCCCTTAACTTTTTATAAAATATTCAATTATTCTGTAATCATAAGTGATTTAACAATAGCTGTCATTTCTTCTTCGCCATAGATTACAGGTACCGGATAGAGTGGGTTGCCTTCTTTGAGTGCGCGTTCAACGATAATAGGAATATCCTTTTCTTGAATCTGAGCGAAGCCCTTTGGAATACCCATTCTTTCATTCATAGCATAAATTTCTGCAATGAATGCCTTTGCTTTTTCTTCTTCGCTATCGCCCTTGATGCCAACAAGGTCAGCAAGCTTTGAGAGTGAGCCATAAACTGCACTGCCGTAAGACTCGAGCATTACAGGAAGAATAACTGCATTTGCAAGACCGTGAGGGATGCCGTATTGACCGCCAAGGTTGTGTGCAACTGCGTGAACATAACCAACATAAGCACGAGTGAATGCCATACCAGCATAGTAAGAAGCGAGAAGCATATTGTTTCTTGCTTCAATATTTTTACCATCTGTGTATGCTGTTTCAAGGTTTTCAAAAATCATCTTTGTTGCCTTTTCAGCATAGTTTGTTGTTGATTTAACATTTGATTTGCCTATGTATGCTTCAACAGCGTGTGTAAGAGCGTCCATACCTGTTGTTGATGTGATATGTGGTGGAAGACCAACTGTAAGCTCAGGGTCAAACACTGCAAATCTTGGACGAAGGAATGGGTCATTACAAGCATTTTTTTCGTGAGTCTTTGAGTTTGAGACAACTGCTGCGAGAGTACATTCAGAACCTGTACCTGCTGTTGTTGGAACTGCAAAGAATGGTGGAAGTGGACGAAGAATCTTCATAAGACCACGCATTTTTTCAACTGGCTGATTTGGTTTAACAACTCTTGCGGCTGCAATCTTTGCGCAGTCCATTGGTGAGCCACCACCGAAAGCGATAATACCCTGACAACCGTTAGCATTATACATATCTTTTGCTTCTTCAATGTTTTCGATTGTTGGATTTGGTTGAGTACCGTCATAAACTACATACTCAACGCCAGCGTTATCCATTTCTTCATAAAGAGAGTTAAGAAGACCAAGTGAGGTAAGACCTTTATCAGTTACGATAAGCACTTTCTTAAGTCCCTTTTCTTTAATAAGGTTAGGAAGTTTGCGAATGCTACCAGGTCCTGTGAGCATAAATGGCTCGCCCCATGGCATAAAGCACTCAGCTACAAACATAACTTTCTGGAAAACTCTGCAATAAGCTTTGTAAAATTGATTCATAAAACATATCCCTTTCATTTTTGATTTTTATTTTGACTGTTGAAAATTTCAACAGCTAATTTACTGTCTTTGTCGATTTGCTCTTTTAATTCATCCTTTGAATCGAATTTCTTTTCACCACGAATAAACGAGAGCAACTCTACTTTAATTCTCTGGTTGTAAAGGTCACCGTCGAAACCTAAAATACAGGTTTCAGAAAGCACCTTGTCGCCACCGATTGTGGGGTGACAGCCGAAATTTGTAACTGACGGATAAATTATTCCGTCAACAGTTGATTGTGATGCATAAACACCGTGCTTTAAGTTGATAAAACCAACGGGGAAATGCTGATTGATTGTAGGAAAACCAAAATATTTTTTACCTATTTTGTTGCCCTCAACCACAAGAAAATCATAAGAGAATTTTCTGCCAAGCATTTCGTTTGCCGCTTGAATATCACCATTTTCAAGTGCGTTTCTGATGCGAGTTGAGCTGATTAACTGACCATCATACGAAACGTTTTCTGCTTTTTTATAGATAATATCATATTTTTCGCAAAGAGTTTCAAGAATTTCGCTGTTGCCCTGTCCGTTTTTACCGAAGTGAAAGTTGTTGCCACTTACCACTGCACCCGCATGGAGTTTTTCAATGAGAATATTTTTAACAAACTCTTCAGGGGTAAGATTTCGAATTTCTTCAAAGCTTATTGGAATAGGCAAAAGCCCCATCTTTTTAATTGACTCTTCTTTGTCTTCTCTTGTGATAAGCATTGGTGGTGCATAACCTTTAACTGCAACCAATGGGTGACAGTCAAAAAGAAGCACTGCTGGAACAAAACCATCAAGAGCAAATTCTTTTGTGGTTTTCAATACATTCAAGTGCCCTTTGTGCAAGCCATCAAAGGTGCCAAGGGCTAATGCAATTTTATTCATCAGAAACAAGCACCCTCCTGACTTCAAGGTCTCCCTTTTCTTCTTTAATTTCACCCAAGCCTAAAAGTTTTCGCTCAGGAGAATACACACGATAAATACCAATAGGGTAGTTGCCGTGCAATCTGTCATAAGCCAAGCCACCACCATTATGAAAACGGTTTGCTTGTGGCTTTGTAACAGTAATTTCATTATAACTCAAAAGTGCCTTTTCAACAGTTGTGAGTGCACTTTCAATACTGTTTTCATTGACAAGCGTTTCTAACTCTTCAAGTGTAACTGCAGTTTCGATTGAAAAACCGTTAGCACTTGTGCGACGGAGTTCAGTCATAACTGCACCACAGCCCAACTTACGACCAATGTCGTCGCAAAGTGAACGGATATATGTACCGGCAGAGCAGATGACATCCATTGAGAATTCAACACCATCAAAATCATAGATGTCTAATTGTTCAATGGTGATTTGTCTTTGCTCACGAGTGACTTCAATACCTTTTCGCGCAAGGTCATAAAGGCGTTCACCGTCTTTTTTTAGAGCCGAATACATTGGTGGTGTTTGTAAAATATCACCTTTGAACCCATTAGCAACAGATAATAACTGTTCTTCTGTAACAGAAACAGGGGATTGAGTTAAAACTTCACCTGTAATATCAAGGGTATCAGTAGTAATACCTAGTTTTACCCTTGCTGTGTAACTTTTCTTGTGTTCCGGCAAAAGTTCAATGAAACGGGTTGAGTGACCAAGCATAATTACAAGCACACCTGTTGCCATAGGGTCAAGAGTGCCTGTGTGCCCTGCTTTTTTGACACCGAGAATGCGAGATGCTCGTTTTACTGCCATAAATGATGACATACCCTTTGGTTTGTCAAGACAAATTATACCCGTCATTCAAGTTCTTCCTTTATAACTTTAAGTAATGCGTTCTTAACTTCTTGGATTGAACAGTTGAAATCACAACCTGCCGCAGCGTGATGACCGCCACCACCGAAGTTAGCGCAGATTTTGGCAGCATCATAAGGCTCAACAGTGCGAAGTGAAACCTTATAACTACCGTCGTGACGCTCGCGAATAGTAACTGCAATTTTTACGCCCTCGATTTTTCGTGGGATTGCTGCAATACCATCACAATCAGATGCGCTTGAACCACTTTCTTCAATCATTTTGCGAGTAACCATCATAATTGCACATTTACCGTCAAAATGAGATTCGATAGATGAAACAGCCATCTGTTCAAGTCTTAAATATGACAGAGTCTTTGTTTCAAACATAAGACGATTGATAAAGGTGTAATCAGCACCTTTTTCCATAACATCTGCTGCGATTCTGTGAACTGTTGGTGTTGTGTTTGAGAACAAGAAACAACCTGTGTCAGTTGCAAGACCGGTATAAATACAGTTAGCAATTTCTGGTGTGAATTCAATGCCCATTTCACGAACGATTTCATAGATAATCACTGCTGCCGCTGCTCTGTCTTCTAAAAGAAGATTTTCTGCATATTCGCGGTTTGAAAGGTGATGGTCAATGCATAAAAACACATTGTCACCATACATTTCTTCAAAGCTTTCACCTAAAAGCTTTTTGTCGGCAACATCAACTGCAATGATTTTATCGAATTCAATGTCTTCGTTGTCAATTCCATCCCAGAGATAAGAATACTTTGGGTGAATTGGGTCAACACAACGTACCATTGATTTTTTATTAAGTTTTGACAGTGCACGGTGCAGTGCAAAAGCACTGCCCAAAGTGTCACCGTCAGGATTGCGATGTGTGAGAATAAGATAATTATCATATTCTTTTAAAAGTGATACACACTCTTTTACATCAAGTCTATTCATAAATTATTCCTCGTCGTCAGCAAGTTTTGTGCTTTCGATTTTTTTGAATATTTCCATACCGTGCTCAACTGAATCATCTGCGATGAATTTAAGCTCGGGAGTTTTGCGAAGATGAAGCTTGCTGCCAACTTCTCTGCGAATAAGACCTGTTGCGGATGTAAGCCCTTTAACTGCTTCTTTTGCATCTTCTATGCCACTCATTGAGCTAACATAAACCTTTGCAAAAGAAAGGTCTGAACTAACATCAACACGAACAACAGTGAGAATTTTATCTCTCACTCTTGGGTCTTTAAGTTCACGGATAATAGCAACTATTTCACGTTTGATATCTTCGGCAACTCTGCCTGTTCTGTATCCTGCCATTAGTCTCTATATTCCTCCATAATGAAAGCTTCAAAAATGTCGCCTTCTTTAACGTCGTTAAACTTATTAAGACCAATACCACATTCATAACCTGAAGCTACTTCCTTAACATCATCCTTAAATCTCTTAAGTGATGAAATTGAGTCTTCAGCAATAACAATACCGTCACGAACAACACGGATTTGTGCGTTTCTTGTCACTTTACCGTTCTGAACATAAGAACCTGCAACCATACCAACTGATGAAAGTTTGAAGACGTTACGAACTTCGATACGACCAAGTAATACTTCGCGGAACTTAGGTGCAAGCATACCTTTCATAGCATCTTCGATTTCTTCGATACAGTCATAGATGATACGATACATTCTCATATCAACGCCGTCACGCTCTGCAATTTCAGTAGCAACAGGGTCAGGACGAACGTTGAAACCAACGATAATAGCATTTGATGCACTTGCAAGCATAATGTCTGATTCGCTCACTGCACCAACACCACCGTGGATAACTTTAACCTGAACCTCTTCGTTAGAAAGTTTTTCAAGGTTTTGCTTAACTGCTTCAACTGAGCCCTGAACGTCAGCTTTAACAATAATGTTGAGAGTCTTAATTTTACCTGCATTGATTGATGAGAACAAGTTATCAAGAGTAACTTTTTGATACTGATTGAACTGTTCTTCTTTCTTTTCTTGCTTTCTCTGTTCAACAAGTTCACGAGCAAGTCTTTCGTCAGAAACTGCATTGAATACGTCACCTGACTGTGGAACTTCGTCAAGACCCATAATTTCAACAGGAACTGACGGACCAGCTTCTTTGATTGAACGGTGCTTGTCGTCAACCATAACACGAACACGACCAACTGCAGTGCCTGCAACAACAATGTCACCTGAGTGAAGTGTACCATTCTGAACAAGAAGTGTTGCAACAGGACCCTTACCCTTATCAAGACGAGCTTCGATAACGATACCCTTAGCAGCTCTGTTAGGATTAGCCTTGAGTTCTCTCATTTCAGCTGTGAGAAGAACATTTTCAAGAAGTGTATCAATGTTCATATGTGTCTTTGCAGAAACAGGAACACAGATAATATCGCCACCCCATTCTTCAGGAACAAGGCCATGTTCTGTAAGCTGTTGCATAATCTTATCAACTGTTGTGCCTGGTTTATCCATCTTGTTAATAGCAACAATAATGTCAACTTCTGCAGCTTTAGCGTGGTTAATAGCTTCGATAGTCTGTGGCATAATACCGTCGTCAGCAGCAACAACAAGAATAGCAATGTCAGTAGCCTTAGCACCACGAGCACGCATTGATGTGAATGCTGCGTGACCAGGTGTGTCAAGGAATGTAATGTACTGACCGTTAAGGTTTACTCTGTAAGCACCGATGTGCTGAGTAATACCACCTGCTTCAGTAGCAGTAACATTTGTGTTCTTAATAGCATCAAGAAGTGATGTTTTACCGTGGTCAACGTGTCCCATAACAACTACAACAGGGTCACGGGTTACAAGGTTTTCTTCATCATCTTCTGAGTCGTCAATAATTCTTTCTTCGATTGTTACCACAACTTCACGATTAACCTTTGCACCAAGTTCAGTTGCAACGATTTCAGCTGTGTCATAGTCGATAACTTCGTTAACAGAAACCATCATACCAAGAGTGAAGAGTTTCTTGATAACTTCAGCAGCAGTCATTTTAAGACGAGATGCAAGTTCACCAACTGTGATTTCGTCACCAACTGTGATTACAGGTGGTTTCTTTGCTCTTTCTGCTGCAATTCTCTGAAGTCTTTCTGCTTCTGTTTCTTTTTTGCCACTTCTCATACCTTGCTTGCGGTATTGCTGGCTCTTTTGTTTAAGCTTCTGCTTTTTAACCATATTATCACTGTTGTGTGTGTTAGCAGGAGCAATATTTTCATATTTTTCGTTGTATTTTTCAGCATCAAAAGAGTTTGCTCTTGTGTCGATTGTACGCTTTTCACCCTTTGTACGAGCCTGCATTGGCTTTGATGGGTCTTTTTCTTTCTTCTTTGGCTGCTCAACAGGTTTTGTTGTAGCTGTTGCAGGAGCATTTTCTTTCTTTGCTGATTTTTGTGGAGCTTTTTCTGCTTTTGGAGCAGGAGCTTCTTTTTTCTCTGCCTTTGGTTTTTCTTTTGGAACAGCATTGAAATATGCATCAAAACTTTCAACAGAGTTATCTTTTGTAATTATATCGAAAAGAAAGTCGAGTTCTTTTTCTTCAAGAGCTGTCTGTGACTTCTTTTCACCTTCAAAATGCTTTGAAAGGTTTTCTATAACATACTTGCTTTGAATGTCAAAATCTTTTGCAAGCTCATGTATTTTATATTTTTTCGTCATACTCGTGACCTCCCGTTAAAATAGTGTAAAGCCTGTTTGCGAAATTCTCTTCATCAATGGTGAAAACGCCTGCTTTTTTGCCGATTACAAGATCTAAATCCTGCATAGTAAAATCAGCGACTAAAAATTTAGTCTTTCGAGAATCAAATCCACATTCTTCTGCGATTTCTTTTTTGAGTCTGTCAGATGCGTCAGAACAGGTGATAGCAAGAAAAGCTTTTCTTTGCTTTATTGATGTAACTGCGGCATCGTGCCCCAATGACATTTTTCCTGCTCGTCTGCAAAGACCGAGAATACCTTTTAAATCATTATTCATCTTTTGAAATCTCCGCTAACATCTGTTCATAAACTTCGTCAGGAATCGCAATTTCAAAGGCTTTGTCAATCCTGCGTGATTTTCTGGCTTTTTTAAGGCATTCGGCATCGTTGCAAATATATGCGCCTCTGCCTGATGCCTTGCCTGTAAGATCAAGAGAAACTTCACCATCAGGACTTTTCACTATTCTGACAAGTTCTTTTTTAGGTTTCTGTTCACCACAACCATTGCATTTGCGCATTGGAATTTTCTTTTGCTTCATTGCTGATGCCTCCGTTTAGTTTAATTAGCCTTCATAAAAACCACTTTCGGGTTTAATGTCAATATTCCAACCTGTAAGCTTAGCAGCAAGGCGAGCATTCTGACCCTTGTTGCCGATAGCAAGTGAAAGTTGGTGGTCAGGAACAGTAACCTGACAAGTTTTCTTTTCTTCATCAGTGATTTCAACGCTGAGAACATTTGCAGGCGCTAAAGATGCACCAATGAATTCTGCTGGGTCGTCACTGTATTTAACAATATCAATCTTTTCTCCGCCGAGCACTTCAACAATGTTGTTTACACGAGCACCGCGCTGACCGATACAAGCACCGATTGGGTCAACGTTTTCATCAGAACTGCTAACAGCCATCTTTGTTCTTGCACCTGCTTCACGAGAAACTGAATGAATAGTAACAAGTCCGTCATAAATTTCAGGAACTTCTTGCTCGAAAAGTCTCTTTACAAGACCTGAATGAGTTCTTGAAATCATAACTCTTGGACCACGGTCTGTGTCTTTAACTTCAACAACATAAACCTTTGTGAGTTCACCTTCAACGAATGTTTCGCCTGGCACTTGTTCACTCTTTGGAAGAACTGCTGTGCCCTTGCCGATTTCAAGAGTAACATTGCCGTTGATTGGGTCAATTCTGCTAACCTTTGCTGTAACAAGGTCGCGACTCTTTGACTGGAATTCTCTGATTACCTGTCCGCGTTCTGCTTCTTTGATACCCTGACGGATAACATGTTTTGCAGTCTGAGCAGCAATTCTGCCGAACTCCATTGTGCTCTTTTCGATTTCAAGCACTTCGCCGGCTTTTGCATCTTCGCGATAAGCCTTTGCATCTTCAACGAGAATGTCTGTGTCATAGTCGTCGATTTCGTCAACGATGTTGAGAGTAACAACTACCTTAATTGTTTGCTTTTCAGCGTCGATTAAACAAGAAACAACATCTTTTCCGCCGTAATCTCTTCTAAGAGCAACAACGATAGCGTTTGCGATTCTTTCATAGAGATAATCAACATCAATACCTTTTTCGTTAGCCATCAATTCAACAGCTTCGAAAAATTCTTTAAATTCATTCTTTTTTGCTTTTGCCTTTGCCATTTTTCCAAAAACCTCCTAAAATAATCTGGATTAGTCTTCAAAACTGCCGATACCTTCAAAATCGTCGGCTTTAATCCAAGATGCTTCTTTATATTTAATATTAAGCTCTGTTTCTTCATCCAGAGCAATGGTTACGCCTTCTTTATCAAAAGCTGTGAGAATACCTTTATATTCTCTCTTGCCTTCAAACGCTTTGATAAGTCTTACCATAATTTTTTCACCCATATATGTTTCAAAGTGAAAATCACGGGTGAGCTCACGCTCAATGCCGGGAGATTGAACCTGCAAGTTGTACGCCTGTTCAATAGGGTCAGCATCATCAAGCGGTTTGTCAATTGCGTGGTGCATATCAACACAGTCATCGATTGTCACACCATCTTCTTTGTCAATAGTAATGCGAAGATACCAACGAGCGCCTTCTTTAACAAATTTAACATCCCAAAGAATGAGACCTAATTCGTCTGCGATAGGTTTTGCAATATCCCACACTACTGCGGCGGTATTTTTCTTCATAAAAACCTCCTATAAATATTAAATTGTCCGTATAAATTCAAGAGAGCGGGTCGCCCCACTCTCTGTCAATACCAATATTCTTACCATAGAAAATATAACATACAATTTTATAAAAATCAATAGTTTTTTGCATTTTTACATACAATATAATATATAAGCATGAAAAAATGCATTTTAAAGGTCGTCTGCATCTTGTTCAGGAATAATGGAATTCTGCGGATTACCTGTGTACCAACCGTTTGCATCAAATTGCTTGGCGTTTTCTTCACCAGTCCAAATTTCTGAAATTTCAGCGGTCATTTTTTCAATTTTTTGTCTTGCTTCGTTAGTCTTTTGCTTATTGTTTTTCTTCAAAAACATAGTTTCACCTCCACAATATTATTTTTTCTCGTAGTACTATGAATTTTCAAAGAAAAAATCATCAGATTTTGCAAAAATTGAAAATAAAATGTATTGATATAATATTGACTTTTGAAAAATCATATTGTATAATGACTAGGAATAGAGGTGTAATTGCCTCAAAATCGTTTTACGCGAAAGGAAAAATTGTTATGAAAAAAGTTATTTCATTTGTAGTTGCTATGGCTCTTGTTCTTTCAATGAGCGTTTGCGCATTCGCAGCTGTAGCTCCAGCAGCAGATGCTGACTATGATGCTTGGGTAAGCTATTATAAAGAAGTTCTTGCTGATACAGCTCTTGCTGACGATGCTAAAATAGATACTATCGTTGCAAATATGCCTGCTTCAAAAGCACTTTTCTATGCAACACTTGATGCTGCTGTTGCTGATGTAATCACAGATACAGTTGCAGCAGAAGAAGTTTTAAATGCAGTTAACGATGACTTGGTTGCAGCTTATGGCTGGGGCTTGGATGAAGCTGAATGGGAATATGAAGTAGAAGAAAACCTTGATATAAACATTGACGGTTATATCGGCAACCCTGCAGATGGTAATGTTGCACCAAACACTCCAAACCAAGAGCCAGACCTTGAAGAAGATGATTCAGATAGCTCAAGCAGCTTCCTTGACACAATCCTTGGTGTTCTTGGTGGTCTCGGCGACATTCTCTTTGGTAGTGGTGGAGAAGAAACTCCAGAAGAACCATCAGACGATAATGACGACTTATGGGGCGACGACCAACCAGCAGATGACAATAACAATGATTCACAGGTTTCTGACACAGGTGATACATCAGTAGTTGCAGTTGCAACAGTAGCACTTGTAGCAGGTGCAGCACTTGTTCTCACAAGAAAAAAGAGCGAAGACGCTGAATAATTTTTACATAACATAATTTTGATTATACAGACGGAAGTTTTATAACTTCCGTCTTTTTTATTTTGTTAAACAAAAATATTGACAACTTATAAAAACATTGCTACAATAATAATTGCAAGGCGAACAAATGTTCGATAAAGAACGCGCGAGAGAAATCGTGCGTTCTTTATTGTTTTTCAAAAAAGGAGGAATAGGCATTGTTTTTTAATGGTCAAATAACTGAAATTGCTGTGGACGAATATGCTTTTCTTACAGAAAATTTTGAATTTGCAAATAAAGATGAAATAAAAAATGGTGTGGGTTATATTGTCTTCAACAGAAAAAGAAATATTCTTAACACAGCCAAAAAAATCATTGAAAACGAACTCAATAGTTTAGAAAAAGAGCTTGTTCTTGATTTTTGGGGGAAAGAATTAAAGGTTGAGGATTTAGCGCAAAAATATGAGCTTTCAAGAGCCGCCATTTATAGAAATTTAAACAGCGCCAAAAAGAAAATTGAGAAATATTTAAAATATGTGCTCATCTATGAAGACGATGTGCAACGATATTCCGTATCAGATTTTATTGAATTTATTAAAGGAGATTTACATTGAATAATAAAAAAATGACTCTTGCCGAGCTTGCACAAGAGTATGAAAAACATATTGAAATGCAACAATATTTCATAGATAAATGTAAAGACCATATAAAAAGAGCCGAAAAGGTGGGGGATAATAATGCAGTTTTAGAATTGAAATCAAAATTACAAAAATTTTATGAGATAAAAAGAGAACTCTCTGAAACTGCCGATACACTTAAAAATTATTATAAAGGAGATGATGAGCTTGACAGCTTATAAAGGAATAGATGTATCCAAATGGCAGGGCGAAATCAACTGGTCAAAGGTCAAAAATGCAGGTATCCAGTTTGCAATGATTCGTGCTACTTTTGGTTGGGGAGAATATAAGGATAAATGCTTTGAATATAATTATAAAAATGCCAAAGAAGTGGGTATAGCAGTGGGGGCTTATCATTATTCTTATGCAACAACACCTGAAGAGGCAATCAAAGAGGCTGATTGGTGTTATTCTGTAATCAAGGGCAAAAAGTTTGAATATCCAATTGCCTATGATATGGAAGAAAACAGAATAGCCACTCTTGGCAAAGAAAAGATTTCTGCTATTGCAAAAGCCTTTTGTGAGAGAATGGAAAGTTATGGCTATTATGTCTGTATTTATGCAAATCTCTATTGGTTAAATAATTATTTTACTGATGAGATTTTTCAAAAATATGATATCTGGCTTGCTCAATGGACGGATAAACCAACTTTTAAAAAGCCTTATGGAATCTGGCAAAAATCATCAAAGGGTAAGGTTGACGGAATTGATACAAATGTGGACTTGAATGAGTCATATAAAAATTATCCGTCAATTATGAAATATAACGGACTTAACGGATATGGTAAAGAAATCCCTGCCCCACCTGCAAAGCGTGGCTTTAATGCAGGGCAAAAAGTAGTGCTCAAAAATGCAAAACTTTATAGTTCTGCTTATACTGACAGGGTTTCAAACTATATAAGTGGCACATATTACATTTATGACGGAATTTACTTTGAAGGACGATATCGAGTTACCAATTCGCTTTCAAATGTTGAAAGAAAGCCTATGTCAAAATATGTGACGGGATTTGTTGACCGTTATGATATGAGGTAATGATATGTCGGATTTTGAAGTAATAAATCACAGACTTGACACGGCAGAAGCAGATATTAAAATTCTCTATAAAAAAGTCAATGATGTGACACTTTCGCAGGTCACAAGCAACACAAAGCTTGATAGTATGCTTCTCACCCTGGGGGAGATGAAAGAGAGCATCGAAACTCTCAAAAAACGACCAAGTTGGCTGTGGGATAGAGTTGTTGTAGCGCTTATTGGTGCTATTTGTGGCGTGCTTGTGAATACATTTTTAGCATAGGAGGATATGATGATAGAATATATTTCAGAAAATGCACTTTTGTTAATTCCGGTGCTCAATATTATCGGAATGATTATTAAAAACACAGAGAAAATACCTCATAAATACATACCAATCATATTGTTGTTTTTTGGCATTTTAGGTGCAGTAGCAATAATGGGAATTTCACCAGAAAGCGTTATTCAAGGTGTGCTTGTAACTGGTACAGCAGTTTATGGCAATCAGGTGTTTAAACAACTTAAAAAAGCTGAATAAAAAGAAAAGTCGGCGTGAACTTATAGTGTTCACACCGGCTTTTTTTAGTTATCGTTTTCAATGAATTTTACAACACTGTCGTCATTATTGTTCCCGATTATAATATCTGCAATTTCTTTTACTTGTGGCACTGCATTGCTTACTGCAACAGCGGTGTCAGCACCTTGCAACATCTTTATATCATTAAGATTATCACCAAACGCCACAATGTGCTCAGCACCAATGATTTCACAAGCTTCTCTTGCGGCATTTGCTTTTGATGCAGTGTGAGAATAAATCTCAACTAACCAGTCATCAGAATAAGAGTCTTTGTAATAAGCAAAGTCGATTTCAGATATGCATTTTAACTTTTCAACAACAGGGTCAAGAATTTCTGGTAATGCGTAATAGTTGATATAAACCGAATGTTGCTCGTCAGGGATAATGGTCATATCATCTGTTTGTGTGAAACGACCGTCGAGCATATCAACGCGCATATTATAAAATTCTTTCATTCCGTCGTTGTCGAAAATGGTGTATTTAATAGATAATTTGTAATCATCACCATATAAAAACATAAATGGATGCAAATTGTGTGAATAGAAAATATCAAGAACTTTTTGAATTGCCGAATATGGAATTTCGTGATATTTTACAGCTTTTTTTGTTTCCGTGTCATAGACAAAAACACCATTCATAAGCACAATGGGTGCTTTAAAACGCACACCATCAAGAATGGGCATTGCACTGACCATACTGCGAGCAGTTGCCACAGCAAAGGGAATGCCTTTGTCATAAAATTCATTGAGTTTTGCTTTTGTGTATTGGCTTAAGCTCCCGTCACTCTGAAGCAAAGTACCATCCATATCACTTATATAAAGCTTTTTCATATAATACCTCTGAAAACTTGTTGTTAATCACATTTTATAGTTTTCACAAAGGTTTGTCAACGGAATTAATAATAAAAATACTTATAAAACACGGGGTACTCATTCAAAAATTGCTGTAGATTTTTTCTTGTGTTTGAACCTGGGTCGTTGATAGTGAAATTAGATGCATAAAGGGTGCTTCCACCTGTAAATCCTGTAACTACAACCCAATGCTGAGTGCCTGAATATTTCTTTGCACCTAAAAGTACAGGTTTACCGTTTTTAAGTTGATTGTAAATCCCATTGAGATAATTTGAACTGCTTGTTACCACTTTGAAATGGCTTGGCCAATAAACATTACCTGATGATGAATATGAAAGTTTTTTAGACATAGCATCAGGATAAATAATTGTGCCTGTGCGATAAGATTCCATCATGGCAATAGCAGTTGTAACACAACCAATTTGAGCAATAGTTTTACCTGATGAGCCAATTTTTACATTAGCCCAACGAGAGTCTGTCTGCTTAAAACTGGGAACATTCAAAGATACAGCAGAATATCCACCATTTGAAAGATATTTAGAACTTACATATCCTGTCTTTGTACCGTTAAAAAGAATTTTGCTCCAACCGTTTGAAGTTGAGAGAACAATCACAACTTCACCATTATAAAGACTTGCGATTTTTCCGTATGATGTTCCGGCACCGTTTCGCACATTAAGACTACCTGATGAGAGCTTTACTGTTGCAGGTGAGCCCGTTGTTGTTTTAATATAGTTTGCGTGGCAATAGCCATAAACATTATCGGCATATTCAACGCGCCACCAGTCACCACTTTTTGAAATGAGTGTAACTAAACTATCCTTTGAAAGACTTGCTATAACTGTTCCACTCGTTGAAGCAGAACTTCGCACATTAAGTCGTCCACTTGTGACAGAAACAACACCGACCTGACTGTTAAGAGTTGCTGCGTTTGATTTTATAGGTATCAAAAGAAAACCGAAACACAAAATCATTGATAAAAACAAAGACGTAATTCGTTTCATTTTTTCACCTCTTCAAAAAAGATTTTAAGCATATATGCATGCATAATTTTAACAGACACCATAGTTTTTGTTAATACGCCAAATAATGTAAAGGGAAATTCTGCAATTATTATTGATTTTCTTCTAGAAAAATGTTTTAATATACCCATAATATTTTTAGGAGATGAAAGATATGGACTTTAAAGAAAGTACAGGTTTGTACTTGATTGCCGGCGGCGTTATTTTGTTCGTTCTTGCACAGTCTATTTTCTTCCTTGTTAAAGCATGGAAACAAGGTGAAAAATTAGGCCTTGATAAGAAGAAATTACGCAATGCTATTACATCAAGTGCAGTTTTCACAATTCCATCAGCGTTGTCAGTTTTGGCAACAGTTATTGTTTTGGCACCATCATTGGGACTTGTTATCCCTTGGGTAAGATTATCGGTTCTTGGTAATCTTCTCTATGAAACAAAAGCAGCAGGCGATGCAATGACTTCATTAGGTCAAGAGGGTGGAATCTCATCAGTAATCACTGACCCTGCAATTTTTGCGGGTGTTGCGTGGGTTATGACTCTTGGTATTTGTTTCTCACTTGTTCTTTTGCCTTTTGTTGCAAAGCCATTACATAAAAAGGTTCTTAATTTAGGTAAAAAAGATGAGAATGCAGAAGAATCAGCAGAAAAGAAAGAGAAAAAGTCAGGCGGTATTGCAGGTTTTATCGACCTTTTAACTCCTGCAGTTTTCATTGGTCTTATCGGCGCTTTCGTTGCTCGTGCAATTGCAGGTAAAGGTAAACCAGAAACATTCGGCGACGGTGCAGGTGTGGTATCGTTGATTACACTTGTTGTTGCGGTTGTTGGTTCAATTGTTCTTGAAAAGATTGCAACTAAATTCAAACTTACATGGCTTGAACCATTTGTTATGCCAATTGGTATGATTCTTGCAATGGTTGCTGCAGTTGTTGCATATAACGTATTGCCAGCAGACCTTGCTGTTTTGGAATGGAGGGGTTAATTATGAGTAAGAAGAACAAAGTAGAAAAATCATATTTTGACCGTGTCCATACTTGGGGTAGAATTTCAAGTATCACTGCACTTTGTGTGCTTATTATGTTCCCACTTTCAATTTGCTTGTATTTAGGCGTGTGGCCATCACTCAGCGGTGTTATGGGCGGTCTTATGAAGCTCATTCCACTTTATTGGTCTCTTGCAGTTATTGAAGTGCTTATGTACACACCAATGCTCGGTGCAGGTGGTACATATCTTTCATTTGTAACAGGTAATATCACAAACCTTAAACTTCCTTGTGCAATCGGTGCTATGGAAAATGCAAAGGTTAAAGCGAACTCAGAAGAAGGCGAAGTTATCTCAACAATCGCTATTGCAACATCTTCAATTGTTACAACAATTATCATTGCAGCAGGTGTTTTGGTGTTCAAACCATTCCTTGCATCATTTACAAGCAGCGAGCTTTTAATGCCTGCTTTCAAACAGGTTCAACCTGCACTTTTCGGTGCTCTTGCAGCAGGCTATTTCTCAAAGCACTGGAAGATTTCAATCTTCCCAATTCTTGTAATGCTTGGTGTATTGCTTGTTGCTCCTACACTTGATGCAGGCACACTTCTTATTCCTGGCATCATCGCATCTGTACTCGGTGCATTTGTTATGTGGAAGTTAAAGTGGGTTAAATAATTTAACTTATTCAACAGTCCGTTAACCGATATGGTTGACGGACTTTTTATTGTGTTTTTGCACAGTTTTTTGGTTCTATTTTTTATATCTTGAACACACTCAAAACATTGATTTTACGCGTTTAAAGTGATACAATAAATTGATTATAATAAAATGGATTGGAGTGGGTAATTTTGGCATTAGTTCCAATGAAAACTCTCCTTGAAAAAGCCGAAAAAGAAAATATGGCTGTGGGTGCTTTTTCTGTTGGCAATATGGAAATGGTTATGGGCGCTGTGGCTGCTGCAGAAGAGCTCAACACACCAATTATTTTACAGATTGCAGAGTGCAGACTTAAAAATTCACCGCTTGAGCTTATGGGGCCTATGATGCTTTCAGCAGCAAAAAATGCAAAGGTTGAAATTGCAGTTCACCTTGACCACGGACTTCGTATTGAAACTGTTCAAAAAGCATTAGAAATGGGATTCACTTCTGTTATGTTTGATGGCTCAACTTTACCACTTGAAGAGAACATTAAGGCAGTAAAACAAGTCAGAGAAATGGCAGATAAATATGGCGCAACAGTTGAAGCAGAGCTTGGTGTTGTTGGCGGTAATGAAGGCGACGGTGCAGCTCACGAAATCCTTTGCACAAATCCTGACGATGCAAAACTTTTCTGTGATGAAACAAGGGTTGATGCATTGGCAGTTGCAATCGGTAACGCTCACGGCAATTACCCCGTGCTTCCAAACCTTCGATTTGATGTGCTTGACGATATTAACAAAATGGTTGACACCCCACTTGTGTTACACGGTGGAACAGGCATTACTGACGAAATGTTCCAACAAGCAATTATGTTGGGTGTTCGCAAAATCAATATTGCGACGGCAAGCTTCGATAGCCTTGCAAAATATGCACTTGATTATTGCAAACCAATCGAAAAAGCAAACTATTTTGAGTTAAGCAAGCAAGAATCAATCGGCGTTTATGAAAATGTAAAAAGACATATAAAAGTATTTAGCTTTATGGAGAGATAAATTATGAAATACATTGAATTTGATAATAGCAAAGAATTTGATTTAATCCTTTTAGGCCGTGTGGCAGTTGACTTGAATCCAGTTGACTATTATTGCCCACTTAACGAAAGCACAACTTTCAAAAGATATTTAGGAGGCTCACCTGCAAATATCGCAGTCGGTCTTGCTCGTCTTGGCAAAAAATGTGGTTTCTTTGCTCGTGTTTCTGATGACCAGTTAGGCACATTTGTAACAGACTATTTTGATAATGAGGGAATTGACACTTCTCATATTAAGCGTTGCCAGAATGGTGAAAAAATCGGTCTTACATTTACTGAAATCAAGTCAGAAACAGAAAGCTCAATCGTTATGTATCGTAACGAGGCAGCTGACCTTAAATTAGATGTTGAGGATATCGACGAAGATTATATAAACAAAGCAAAAGCAATTCTTATTTCTGGTACTGCACTTGCTGAAAGTCCATCAAGAGAAGCAGCTCTCAAAGCAGTAGCTTTGGCTAAGAAAAACGGTGTGCCAATCATCTTTGATATTGACTACCGTGCATATAACTGGAAAAATGCTGACGAAATCGCAATTTATTATTCATCAGTTGCTCGTGAAGCAGATATCATTCTCGGCTCTCGTGAAGAATATGACCTTACTGAAAAGTTTATCAAGGTCGGCATGACTGACAAAGAAACAGCTGCATACTGGCACTCACAGAATGCAAAAATCGTGATTATCAAACATGGTAAAGAAGGCTCAACAGCTTATACAAATGATGGTGAGAGTTATTCAATTAAACCATTCCCTGTAAAACTTCTTAAATCATTCGGTGGCGGAGACGGATATGCATCTGCATTCCTTTATGGTATTTTTGAAGGTTGGGAAATTATTGATGCTCTTGAATTTGGCTCAGCTTCAGCGGCTATGCTCGTAGCAAGTCATGCTTGCTCACAAGATATGCCAACAGTTGATGCTGTTAAGAAATTTATTGCAGATGAAAAAGCAGAATACGGCGAAATGATAGCCAGAGCATAATTCTTTTTGATGTATTTTCCGTAATACTTCGTTGCTTTCGGCTCGTGGTATACCCGATACAACTTCGCCTCGGCAACATTGTCTTACGAAAAATCTATTCAAAAATATGTTGTATTTTTCATAATAAAAGATAGGGGATTGATAGATATGGAAAAAAGCATTAAAAAATGGTGCGCAGTTTTATTGTCTGTGGCAATGCTTTTTGCTTTAACTTCTTGTGGCAAAACTTCTGTAGATGATACTTCTACAACAGAAAGCACAACAACTACAACCACTACCACCACAACTACGACTACAACAACCACCACAACAACGACTACAACTACTACCACTGCAACGACAACAACCACTACAACAGAGGCTAAATCAACAGAAAAAACACAGAAACCTACTGAGACAAAGCCAACAACAACCAAAAAAACGACAACAACTAAACCTACAACAACAAAGCCACAAAAGGCTGCTCCTAAATTTGTTTTTTCTCAAAAACTTCCTGTTAAGGTAACTGCTTTTGGTGCAGAATTTGAGGTTGTAAAGGCTTCTACCCAAAATGGTTACTGGTATGATGAGGAAAATTATTTGTTTGATATTTGTATTACTATGAAACGCTGTGATGACGGTATAGCCGAAGAAAAGGTCGCAACTACACGAATGGTAATAAAAGATTCAAACGGAAATATCGTGAGAAAAACAAGCACAAGTGCAGGCATGCTCAACATTGGTGAACAAGGTACAGGAAGTATGGCTTGGAGTGTAGACAGTCCGGGTACATACACAATAGAATTTTCATCAATATAGAAGAAGCAAAAATGGTGAACTAAAATGATTAAGAAATTATTAAAAAACAAAGCAGTTAAAGGGGTAATAATTGCGGTCCTTTGTCTTTGTTTGCTCGGTGGGGTAGCCGTTGTTGGCATTAATGCCTATATGATTTCTTATGTAAATGATTACATTCTCACAGAAGAAGACCTTAAAAACGAAAATTTCGATTGCATAATGGTGCTCGGTGCTGGTCTTTGGGATGGTGAGCCATCACCAATGCTTCAAGAAAGACTTGATTTTGGTCTTAAAGCTTATGAAACTGGTTGCACAGATAAAATGCTTATGAGTGGTGACCACGGTCGCGAAGAATATGACGAAGTCAACAAAATGAAAGATGTTGCAATCGAAAATGGTGTTCTTGCTGACAAAATTTTTATGGACCACGCAGGTTTTTCAACCTATGAGTCAATGTATCGTGCTCGCGATATATTCCAAGTCGAAAAAATGGTGATAGTCACACAAAAATATCATTTATACAGAGCAGTTTATGATGCTAGAAAACTTGGTATTGATGCTTATGGCTTCGCAGCAGAAAGATTAGAATATCCAATTACAAATGATATTCGCGAAGCATTGGCAAGAACAAAAGACTTTGTTTATTGTATTGTTCAACCAGAGCCCACATATTTAGGTGAAGAAATACCAATAAGTGCGAGTGGCTCGTTGACTGACGATAAAGATAGAGTATAAAGGTGATACTATGTACGAAAATCCAAAATTTAACGAAAACAATGAAAAAATCCTTTGTGAAATGGGTGGCAAAAATGCTGATATGCTTATGGATATTAAAACAAAGGTGTTAAAAGCAGGGGAGTCAGTTGCAATTTGTGACAATAAAAACGAAACTGCACTACTTTTGCTTTCAGGTGATGTTACATATAAGTTTGACGGCAAAACTGAAAATGCAAAAAGAGCAAATCAGTTTGTTGACCGTCCATATTGTGTTCATTTTTCAAGAAACAACACAGTAACAGTTACTGCAAATGCTGACTCAAGAATTCTTATTCAGCAGACAGATAACGAAAATGATTTTGGTTTCGTTTGGTATAGTCCTGAAAATGTGATTTTACAGGAATTCGGCAAGGACCAATGGAACGGCACTGCACATAGACAAGTTCTTACATTATTTGATTACGAAAATGCACCATATTCAAATATGGTACTTGGTGAAGTGATTCACAAGCCAGGTTGCTGGTCAAGTTATCCACCACACTATCATCCACAGCCTGAGGTTTATTACTATGAATTTGATAAGCCACAGGGATTTGGTGTAGGCTTTAACGGTGATGACTGTTATAAGGTTGAAGACCAAGGTGTACTTTGCATTACACCAATGAAAACACATCAGCAGGTTGCAGCCCCTGGCTACTCAATGTGCTATGTGTGGATGATTAGACATCTTGAAAACGACCCTTGGATTAAAACACGAATTGACGACCCAGACCACAAATGGTTATTAGATTTATAAACAAACCTTTTTATAGGAGGATTATATTATGGCAAAAATGACAATGGCTCAGGCGCTTGTTAAGTTCCTTGACAATCAGTATGTGTCTTTTGACGGCGTTGAAACAAAATTCGTTGACGGAATATTTACAGTTTTCGGTCACGGTATTGTTTTAGGTCTTGGTGAGGCACTTGATTCTGACAATGGCGGACTTAAAGTTTATCAGGGCAAAAACGAGCAAGGTATGGCTCATGTTGCTACTGCCTTTGCAAAGATGAACAACAGACGAAAAATTATCGCTTGTGCATCTTCAATTGGCCCTGGCGCTGCTAATATGATTACTGCGGCGGCAACTGCAACAGTTAACAATGTGCCACTTCTTTTGTTCCCTGCTGACACATTCTCAACTCGTCAGCCTGACCCTGTTCTTCAACAGTTTGAGCAGGAAAATTCACTTGCTACAACAACAAATGACGCTTATAAAGCAGTTACAAGATATTGGGATAGAATCGCACGTCCAGAACAACTTATGTCAGCAATGATAAATGCTATGCGAGCATTGACAGACACAGCAAATGCAGGTGCAGTTGCAATTTGTCTTTGTCAGGATGTTGAAGGCGAAAGTTACGATTACCCAGATTCATTCTTTGCAAAAAGAGTACATAAAATTGTTCGTATGCCAGTTTCTTGTGAAGAATTAGAAGATGTTGTAGCAGTAGTTAAGAATGCTAAAAAACCACTTGTAATCTGTGGCGGCGGTGTTCGTTATTCAGAAGCAGGCGAAGCACTTGAAAAGTTCTGCGCAGAATTCAACATTCCTTTCGCAGAAACACAGAGTGGTAAAACTGCTTGTCTTTCATCTGATAAATTTAACCTTGGTGGACTTGGTGTTACAGGTAACTCAGCAGGTAATGCAATGGCAAAATATGCAGACGTTGTAATTGGTATCGGTACTCGTTTCTCTGACTTCACAACTGCTTCAAAGTCACTTTTCAAAGATGATGTTAAGATGGTTACAATCAATACATCTCGTTTTGATGCATATAAGCTTGATGCAGTTAAAATGGTTGCTGATGCTAAACTCGGTATTCTTGCACTCGGTGATGAACTCCGTAAAGCAAACTATAAATCTGCATACACAACTGAAATCCAAGACGCAAAAGCAGATTGGGACAAGGAAATGGAATTCCTTGCAAACTATAATTATGACGAAAACTTCAAGCCACTTATTGAGGCTCGTGATGAAAAGACAATCCCTGAATTTGTTGAGAAAATCGGCGGTGTGATTACACAGACAGCAGCACTCGCTATGATTAGAAAGCTTATTCCTGCAGATGCTCTTTGCACAGGTGCGGCGGGCTCGCTTCCTGGTTGTTTACAGAGAATGTGGACTTCTGACAAGCGCTATTCATACAATATGGAATATGGCTATTCTTGTATGGGTTATGAAATCGCAGGTGCATTAGGTAGCAAAATGGCTCATCCGGAATGCGAAAGCTACGCAATGTGCGGCGACGGAAGTTACTTAATGCTCCACTCTGAACTTGTAACAAGTATTCAGGAAAACAAGAAGATTAATGTTCTTCTTTTTGATAACAGCGGATTTGGTTGTATCAACAACCTTCAAATGTCAAATGGTATCGGTAATCTTGCGACAGAATTCCGTTATCGTGATGACAACGGTGAACTTTTAGGTGACCTTATTCCTATTGACTTTGCTATGGCTGCTGCGGCTTATGGTTGCAAGACATACACAGCAAAAACAATGGAAGAACTTGAATTCGCACTTATTGATTCACAGAAACAGACAGTTTCAACACTTATTGACATTAAAGTACTTCCAAAATCAATGACTGACGGGTACGGTGCTTGGTGGCATACAGGTGTTCCATCTGTTTCAACAAACGAAAAAGTAAACAATGCCTTCTTGGAGAAGGAAGAAAATAAAAACAAAGCAAGGAGATATTAATATGCTTGATAAGTCAAAAGTAAAACTCGGTATTGCACCTATCGCTTGGACAAATGATGATATGCCTGACCTTGGTGCTGAAAACACATTTGAACAATGCATTTCTGAAATGGCACTTGCAGGTTTCACAGGTTGTGAAGTCGGTAATAAGTACCCAAGAGATACAAAGGTTCTTAAAAAGGCACTCGAACTTCGTGGTATGCAGATTTGTAACGCTTGGTTCTCAAGCTTCCTTATTACAAAACCTTATGAAGAAGTTGAAAAAGACTTTATCGAGCACATCACTTTCCTTAAAGAAATGGGTGCAAAAGTTGTTGGTATTTCTGAACAGGGACATTCAATTCAGGGTACAGACCTTTCAATTTTTGATGACAAATATGTTATGAATGACGAAGAATGGGATATGCTCTGCACAGGTATCAATAAGCTTGGTAAAGTAGCAAAGGATATGGGTATCGCACTTTGCTTCCACCATCACATGGGTACAGTTGTTCAGACAGCAGCTGAAATTGACAGAATGATGGAAAATACAGACCCTGAACTTTTCGGTCTTCTTTTCGACACAGGTCACCTTGCATATTGTGGTGAAGATTATATGGCAGTGCTTAAAAAATATGCAAAGAGAATCCGTCACGTACATCTCAAGGATATCCGTCCTGATGTTGTGGCAAAGGTTAAAGCAGAAAAAATGAGCTTCTTGCAGGGCGTTCGTGCAGGTGCTTTCACAGTTCCCGGTGACGGTGTAATCGATTTCAAACCTGTATTTGATGTTCTTGAAGAAACAGGCTACGAAGGATATGTTCTTGTTGAAGCAGAGCAGGACCCTGCAATCGCAAATCCATTTGAATATGCAGTAAAAGCTCGTAAGTACATAGCAGAAGTTAGCGGTTTATAATAAAATCATAAATAATTCCATTTAAGGAGATATAATAATGGCAGTAGAAAAATTACAATATTTTGTGAACGGTCAGTTCAAAGACTCAAAAACTGACGTTTGGTATGACCTTCACAATCCAAGCACAGGTGAAGTTGTTGGCCAAGCACCTTGCTGTACAAATGATGAAGTTCTTGAAGCAATTGAGGCTGCAAAAGCAGCATACCCAGGATGGAGAGCAACTCCTGCAATCAAGAGAGCACAGATTCTTTATAAAATCCGTGAACTTATCATTCGTGATATGGAAGAGCTTACAATGTGCGTTGCTTGTGAAAACGGTAAGGTTTGGGGCGAAGCAGAAGGCGATGTTCTCAAGGCAAAAGAAGGCACAGAACTTGCAACTCAGGTTCCGTCTCTTATGATGGGTGAAAGCCTTATGGACGCATCATCAGGCTATGACACAGTTAAATACCGTGAGCCACTCGGTGTATTTGCTGGTATCGTTCCTGTTAACTTCCCTGCAATGATTCCATTTGGTTGGATGGCTCCAACTTGTATTGCAACAGGTAATACAATGGTTCTCAAAGCAGCATCTCTCACACCAAAAACAGCAATGAAATTTGCTGCGATTTATAAAGAAGCAGGCGTTCCTGACGGGGTTATCAATGTTATCACTTGTTCAAGAAATGAAGTAAATACAATTCTTGACCATCCTGATGTTAAGGGTATCACATTTGTTGGTTCTACTCCTGTTGGTCTTAAGGTTTATTCTCGTGCAGCAGCTGCAGGTAAGCGTTGTCAGGCTCTTACTCAGGCTAAGAACCATGCTCTTGTTATGTCAGACTGTGCACTTGAAAGAACTGTTGCAGGTGTTATCAACTCTGCTTATGGTTGTGCAGGTCAGCGTTGTATGGCTCTTACTTGCTGTGTTGTTGAAGAAGCAATCGCAGATAAGTTTGTTGCAGAACTCGTTAAACAGGCAAAGAATATTAAAGTTGGTCCATCTTGGGAAAAAGATTCAAAACTCGGACCAATTACATATAAAAAGCATTATGAAGAAGTTCTCGCTGATATTCAGAAAGGTATCGACGAAGGAGCGGAGCTTGTTCTTGACGGTCGTGATGTTAAAGTGGAAGGCTATGAAAACGGCTACTTTATCGGACCTACAATCTTCGATAAGGTTACTGCTGATATGACAATCGGTGACGAAGAAGTATTCGGACCTGTTCTTTGCATTAAGCGCTGCAAGAACTTTGAAGAAGGTCTTAAGATTATGAACGACAACCCATATGCAAACGGTTCTGTTATCTATACACAGAGTGGTTACTTTGCACGTCAGTTTGCTCGTTACACAGACGGTGGTCAGGTTGGTATCAATGTTGGTATTCCTGTTCCTGTTGGATTCTTCCCATTCTCAGGTCACAAGCAGTCTTTCTTCGGTGATTTACACTGCTTAGGTAAGGATGCATACCGTTTCTACACAGAATCAAAAGCAGTTACACAGCACTGGTTTGATGAAGAAGAGAAGACAAATACAGCCGTTAGCACATGGGACGGAACAATATAAAATATTAAAGGAGAAAATTATTATGCTTAAAATCGGTATTATCGGTGCTGGCCGTATTGGTAAGGTGCACCTTGAATCAATTTCATATCACGTTAAGGGTGCTGAAGTTGTTGCTATTGCAGACCCATTTATGAATGACGAAACTTGTGCTTTCTGTGAAGGCTTTGGTGTTGAAAAAATCTACACAGACTACACAAAGATTATTGAAGATAAGGATATTGATGCTGTTCTTGTTTGTTCATCAACTGACACACACGCTCCAATTTCTATTGAAGCAATCAACGCAGGCAAACACGTATTCTGTGAAAAACCACTTGCAAATACAGTTGACAAGATTCTTGAAATTGCAGATGCTCTCAAAGCTCATCCAGAAGTTAAGTTCCAAGTTGGTTTTAACCGCCGTTTTGACCACAACTTCGCAGCAGTTAGAAAAGCTTATGACGAAGGCAAAATTGGTGAAGCACAGATTCTTAAAATCACATCTCGTGACCCACAGGCACCACCTGTTGGCTACTGTGCAGCAAGCATTTTCCTTGATATGACAATTCATGATTTTGATATGGCTTGCTTCCTTACAAATAGCGATGTTGAAGAACTTTATGTTTATGCAGATGCTCTTATCAACCCAGGCATCCGTGAATATGGTGATTTCGATACAGCAATTATCTCAATGAAAATGGCTAACGGTGCTCTTGCAGTTATTGACAACTCTCGTCAGGCTATGTATGGTTATGACCAGAGAGCAGAGCTCTTCGGCTCAAAGGGGATGGTTGCAACTGCTAACGACACACTTTCAACTGCAGTTATTGCAGACGCTAACGGTGTAACAGGTGAAAAACCACTCTATTTCTTCCTTGAAAGATATATGGGCTCATTCGCAGAAGAAGTTAGACAGTTTGTTGACTGCTGTGTAAATGACAAAGAAACTCCTGTTGGTATCCACGCAGGTTTACAGTCAGTTAAGATTGCTCTTGCTGCTGAAAAATCAGCAAATGAGCAGAGACGTGTTAAACTCTCAGAGATTAACTAATTAAAAAACATAATGGTAGGGCGGGGTCTTGACCCCGCCGTTATCTATAAAGGAATGAAAAATTATGTCTATTGAAAAAGGCAGAGAATATTTCCGTCAATTTGGAATGGAAGACAGAGTACAAGAATTCTCTGTTTCAAGTGCAACAGTCGAACTCGCAGCACAGGCTTTAGGCGTTGAGGGGGCAAAAATTGCAAAAACTCTCTCATTTATGGTGGGCGAACAGCCAATTCTTATCCTTATGGCAGGGGACGTTAAGGTTGATAATTCAAAATATAAAGGCTTTTTCCACGCAAAAGCAAAAATGATGTCACCTGACCAATTGGAAGAATATGTAGGCCATCAGATTGGCGGAGTTTGTCCGTTTGGTATTAAAAATGGCGTAGATGTTTATCTCGACGAATCTTTAAAACGATTTGAAACAGTTTTTCCAGCAGTTGGTGGCTCAAATAGTGCTATTGAACTCACAATTCCGGAATTAGAGAAATATTCAAACTATAAAGAATGGGTAGAAATATCAAAACCAATTGAATGAAAATTGTAAGGTGGGGTCTTGACCCCGCCGTTTTTTCTTTATAACCAAAAAAACACCGTTATATTTGGTAATTTCTCTCATTTACTTAAACTCTCAAAAAGTCTATAATTATAATGTATAATTCTATTTGAATTTCGGGAGTGAAAAAATTGTACGGACTTATAGAGCATACAGACGAAATCAACCGACTTTTAGCACGATACGGCGTAAAATTCGGTATTTACAAAAACAATGTTTTCAACGAGCGTCTTTTCCCATTTGATGCAGTGCCACGCATCATTTCAAAGGATGAATTTGAATATCTTGAACGCGGACTTAAACAGCGTGTTAAAGCACTTAACATATTCTTAAAAGATATCTATACCAAAAAACAGATTATCAAAGATAAAATTATACCTGAAGAATTTGTCTATGGTGCAGCAGGATATATGATGGAATGTGAGGGTGCAGTGCCACCAAAGGATGTTTTTGCTCACATTTCAGGTATCGACCTTGTGCAAGGTAACGATATGCGTTGGTATGTGCTTGAGGATAATCTTCGCGTGCCATCAGGTGCGTCATATCCGATGATTGCTCGTGAATTGTGCCGTCGTGCTAGCCCTGATACATTCCGTGCAAACACAGTTGTGGATAATCGTAATTATGGTGATTTGCTCCGAAATGCTCTTGACTATGTAAATACTGGTGGAATTAATGTTGTGCTCACTCCCGGTCGCTTTAATTCTGCTTTCTTTGAACATTCATATTTAGCAGAAAAAACAGGTGCAGTTTTCGCAATGCCACAGGATTTATTTGTTGAGGGTAATGTGCTTTATTACAATGAATATTCAGGCAAGCGTCAACGAGTTGGTGCAGTTTATCGCAGAATAAATGACGACTTTATGGACCCTATGACATTTCGTGCAGATTCACTTTTGGGTGTGCCACATATTATGGATGCTTACAGAGCAGGTAATGTGGCGCTTGTCAATGCACCTGGTAACTCTGTTGCAGACGATAAGGGTATTTATTACTATGTGCCTGCAATGATTAAATATTATTTAGGCGAAGAGCCAATTCTTTCAAATGCACCGACATATCTGCCATTCTACGAAGAAGATATGAAATATGTTCTCCAAAATATTCAAAAGCTTGTTATCAAAGATGTTGCAGAATCAGGTGGCTATGGTGTTGTTTTCGGCAGTGAATTATCTCTTGAAAGAGTTTATGAGCTTAAAAAGCTTATTCAGAAAGAGCCACGCCGATTTATTGCGCAAGAAGTTATTCAGTTCAATGACCTTAAAGTTGTTGAAAACGGTGCTTGGACAGAGCGTAAAGCGGATTTACGTGCGTTTGTATTGACGGGTGAGGAGCCTGTTGTCTGGAAGAGTGGACTTACACGATTCTCAAAAGATGCAAATTCATTCGTAGTTAATTCTTCACAGGGAGGAGGCTTTAAAGACACATGGGTGTTATCTCGATAAAATCAAGTGACAATCTTTTCTGGCTTGGTCGATATGTAGAGAGAGTTTTCACAACTCTTAAAGCCTTTACCGAGTGCTATGATATTATGATTGATATAAATGATGAAGAATATATCAATTTCTGTCGCAGACTTGGAATTGCAAATAATTATTCTTGCCGTCAAGAATTCATCAGTTCGTTCTTGTTTGACTCAAACGACCCTGCGTCAATCTATTCTTCTCTTTTGCACGCATACGACAATGCGGTTGAAATGCGAAATGTTATTTCTTCTGATACATTGTCATATCTTCAACTTGCAGTTGATATTATGGAAAAGAGCAGTAGCAGTAATGCGCCACTTCTCAAGGTGCAAGAAGTAACAGACTGGATTTTCGCATTCTGGGGTAGTGCTGACGATAATATCGAAGCAGAAGTTTCAAGAAACATTTTAAAATTCGGCAGAAGTATTGAGCGTCTTGATTTATACACAAGACTTGATTATCCGATAGAAATGCTTCGCAAGGAATTTTCAATTATGCTCAACCGTCTTTATAAGGTGGGAATTGACTGTAATGTGGGTGCAATAGACCGTCTTACTAAAATGATTTTAGAAGAAGATGACTATGCACCATACAAAATCTCAATTCAGAATGAGTTGTGTCAGCTTTTTGTAACAGGGGTGGTGTAATGTGGCAACATTAGATTTTACTTATAATATGTCAATCAAATTCTCAATGCCCGTAATCAAGCATTGTTATACACTCCGTTGTATTCCATTAGAGTGTGAAAATCAGCACATTGAAGATATTAAAGTGACTGTTTTCCCCGAAAATGAACTTACTTATTCAAACGACGGATTTGGTAATATTCTTGTAACTGACCGAATTGTTACAATGCATAATGAATTTACCGTTGACGTTACGGGCACAGTAACAACAGGGGCACACATAATACCTGAAACTGATTTGAATCCTGTTTATAAATATCCAACACATCTTACACAATGTGGTGCAGAGCTTAACAGAATGTATGACCGCATTCAGATTGGTATTTCTCAAGATGCAGTTGATACCGCACTTAAATTCACCCGTGCAATCCGTGCAAATATTGTTTATAAATCAGGCTCAACTAGTGTAATCACAACTGCCGAAGAAGCACTTTTAAATGGTGCAGGTGTGTGTCAGGATTATTCGCACATTCTTTTGGCACTTCTTAGAAAAGCGGGAATCCCTTGCCGTTATGTTGTTGGTATGATGGTGGGTGAAGGTGAAACTCACGCTTGGGTTGAGGTTTATCACAATGGTAACTGGCACGGTGTTGACCCAACAAACAATCGTCTTGCAGATGAAAATTATATCATCATCAGTCGTGGCCGTGATTTTGCCGATTGTGGCATAAATCGTGGACTTTTAACTGGTGGTGGAATGCAGACACAAACAGTAGGTCTTAAAGTAACAAAAAGATAGGAACATTTTATGGATATCGGTTTATCTTCGGCTTGTTTTTACCCTTTAGAAACAGAGAAATCTGTTATAAGAGCCTGTAAAACGGGTGCTCGGACAATTGAAATATTTATGAATGCAGATTCAGAATTTGAGCCTGTATATGTTCGTAATATGGCAGAAATCTGCAAATCCTATGGTGTTAAAGTTGCTTCTGTGCACACAATGGGGTCATTCACAGAGTCCTTTCATCTTTTCAGCTCATATAACAGAAGATATTATGAAGCAAAAGAAACTTCATTCAAACGGCATTTTGATGTTATGCACACTCTCGGTGCAGAAATTCTCGTTATGCACGGCATAAAGAAACCGGGCAGTATCCCCGATGAAGAATATTTTGCGCGCTTTGGTGAATTAATTCTTATGGGCAAGGCAGAAGGGCTTAAAGTGTGCCAAGAAAATGTTGTGCATTATCGAAGCGAAAGTCCTGATTTTCTCTGTCGAATGGGCGAATATATCGGCGACGATTTCAATATGGTTTTTGATATAAAGCAGTCTGTGAGAACAGGAATAAATCCCTTTGATTTTGCAGAAAAATTGCATAAATATATTCGTCATATTCACATAAGTGACCATAATGCAGAAAAGGATTGCTTCGTACCTTGCAAAAATGGAACATTTGATTTCAAAAAGTTCTTTGACCTTATGAAAAGCTGTAACTATAATGGAGACTATATCATTGAACTCTACGAAAGTGGCTACGACAATGACAAAGAACTGACTTTTGCTCTCAATGAGCTTAAAAAATTGCTTTAAACCCTTTACATTGTGCATTTAATTGTGATACAATACTATATATAGTAAAATATAGGAAGTGTTTTTATGAGATGTCCATTCTGTGGATTTGAAGAAAGCAAGGTTATCGACTCACGTCCAACTGATGAGGGTGAGAGAATCCGTCGTCGTCGTGAATGTATCAAATGCACAAAGAGATTTACAACCTATGAAATTATCGAAAGTGTTCCGATTGTTGTTGTTAAGAAAGACAAAACACGCGAAGTTTTCGACAGGCAAAAGCTCATTAAGGGTATGCTCACTGCTTGTGAAAAGCGTCCTGTTTCAATGGAAACTATCGAAAGAGCAGTCAGCGAAATCGAATCAACTTTGCAGAATTCTCTCGACCGTGAAGTAACATCAGTTCATGTTGGTGAACTCGTTATGGAACAACTTAAAGAAATCGACCAGGTGGCTTATGTGCGTTTCGCATCTGTTTATAAGCAGTTCAAAGATGTAAACGCATTTATGGAAGAACTTTCAAACTTCCTTGATAAAAAATAATTAATATTAAAAATGAGGTGTCGTTATGAAGAAAACAGTTTTTAAAGTGCTGTCAGTCATAGTGGCACTTTGCGTTTTTTTAGGGCTCCTGCCTGTTACGGCGTTTGCAGAAGATGTGGAATGGGAATTGGTTGAGAATGTTCCGATTATTAAGTTTTCACCTGAAACAAAAATTGATGTGCAGGTTGGTGGCAACACTATAAATAAGTTTTATAGTGCAGGAGCAGAAGTTGATACTACAAAATATTTTTATAATCAGTTAACAAATAATCAAAAGAAGATTTATGACCAGATTTGGGCTGCAGGGCCTGTCGAAACTATTGATATTGATATGACGGGTATATCGATTACCAGCACATCAGCATTGTCTTCAACTTGCCAGAACAATGCTGTTAGCAGTGCTCAGCAGGATATTATTATGGCAATTACTGCACTTAATGAAGATAAGCCCTTGTTTTTCTGGTCAGCAGGATTTTCTTTCATTCCTGACGGCATAGTTGAAAAAAGTGGAATGAGTTATGTCTGCACAATTACGGCGTTGACCATCACTATGAGTCTGGATACGACACATTTCGCCGATTATAACGATGTTCAAACTAAATATGATGCAGTCGTTGATAAATTGGCAACCATTAAAGTTAATGGAATAAGCCGACACGAAAAACTTAAATCAATCAATGACTATCTTGCGAATAATTTGGTGTACGACGACACACTTTCAGAGCCTAATATTTATGATGTCTATGGCGCATTAATTAATGGTTTGTGTGTTTGCGAAGGTTATGCCGAAGCATTCAAACTTCTTTGTGACCGTGAGGGTATTCCTTGCATTACGGTTGTGGGCACTGGTAATGGTGGTGCTCACAAATGGAATATGGTGCTTATGGAAGACGGTGAGTGGTATACACTTGACTCCACTTGGAATGACCAAGATTCAAATATCTTTTATAGCTATTTTCTTAACGGAGGTGGCACAAAAGCACCGTGGTTTAATTCTGATGTTGCCGATTCAACAGTTCATATACCTTCAGGAATAATATTTTCAAGCGCTAAAACGGCACTTGTATATCCGACACTTTCGTTTGATGCCTATGGTATAGGCTTGTTAGCACCAGATGCCGGAGATGTTCATTTTGACAAAACTCGTGGCGTAATAATGGTTGGCAAAAATCTTCCATATTATTACTATTATGATATTGTAGATGCAGAAACATATGGTATAACATCTGATTTTACAACCATATTAAATGGCTCAGGCACAACCACATCAACGCTCACTGTTACAGACGGCAGAACAACAAAAGAATATCTCGTTGCTATGCGTGGAGACATTGATGCGTCTAATAGCACAAACACAACGGATTATAATAAAACGGTTCAGGCTTGCGCAACAACATATAAGGTTGACGATGGCACTGCAAAATTTTATGCTGGGGATATGACTCAGGATGGCGCAATAGACGGATTTGACGCAATAGCTTTGGATTTGTATATAGATGGTACAATAACTTTTAATTAAAAAGTATGGCGGGGACAAACCCCGCCATTTTTAGTTAGATAAATTTTAATTTATCTAAATCTCTGAATTAAAAAAGCCACTCGGGTGAGTGGCTTGATTTTTGTTATTAGCAATATTTTTTAGCAATATTTTTTTGTGATTTCGAGCATTTCGTCCATTTTCTTTTCCATATCTGCAACAAGTGCAAACTGTGTGCGGGCACGGACTAAATTATGGTCGGCATAGTCAGTATGGAAATAAATATCGCCATTGAGGTAGTCGGCAAGAAAACGAATTCCGCATTCATAAGTCATAAGTTTTGCACCGAATGGCAAAAGCTCTTTTTCAAGGTCTGTGAGTGCATCTTTTGCACTACTTAAATAACCTTTTACATAAGCTTCATAAAGTTCAAGGTCAAGTGAAACTTTTGAAACATCTTTTTCGTCTTCAGCGGCTGTGTTAGCACCGAAACGGATACTATCACCGAAGTCATAAAGTGAAAGCCCTGGCATAACAGTATCAAGGTCAATAATGCAAATACCCTTATTTGTTTCATTGTCAAAAAGAATATTGTTGAGCTTTGTATCGTTGTGTGTAACTCGAAGTGGCAATTTGCCTTCTGCGATTAAATCAACGAGAATATGTGTATCTTTTTCTCTTGCGATTGCAAACTCGACTTCTTCTTTAACATTGTCAAGTCTGCCAGATTTGTTATCTTCAACTGCTTTTTTAAAATCTGCAAAACGAGAAACTGTGTTATGGAAATTTGGAATTGTTTCAACAAGTGAACTGCTGTCATAATCTGCTAAAAGATTCTGGAATTCACCAAAAGCCACACCTGCATTATAGAAATCATTTGAGTTTTCAATAGCATTGCAAGTGTAAACATCATCAATGAATTCATAAACACGCCAACAACTGTTGTCTTCATCAAGATAGAAATATTTGCCATCAGTTGTGGGCAAAAATGTGAGTGTGCAACGGTCTGCCCATGGGGTATTCATATCATCATTCTTTTTGCGGATATGCTTTGTAACACCGACAATGTTATTCATAAGACCTTCAGGATTTTTGAATATTTCAGTACTAATTTTTTGAAGAACATATTTTTTGATATTTCCATCTTCATTAAAAGTCAGAATGAAAGTACTATTAATATGACCATTTGTGTTTCTTTTATATTCAATAAATTCACCGTTAAGATTAAAAAGACTGCAAATCTTTTCAAGGTTAAATGGATTAGACATTTTTTCACACTCCAATAACTTTTGCTATGCGCAAAATTATACCATTTAATTATATATTGAATACCCATTTTAGTCAATGCTTAAATTGTATAATAAATTATGCTGTAATTGTGTAAAATTCCCCTTTACATATAGGCGTTTTTAAGGTAAAATATATTAAATATGATAATAGCGAAATTGCGTTATCACGGAGGTGTTTTTATTTATGGAACCTAAATACAAAAGAGTACTTCTCAAAGTCAGCGGTGAAGTGTTGGCTGGCGAGAATAAACACGGATTTGATTTTAACACAGTTAACAGCGTTTGCTCAGCAATCAAAGAAATGACAGAGTTGGGCACAGAGGTTGCAATCGTTGTAGGTGGCGGTAATTTCTGGCGTGGTCGCAGTAGCGGTGATATGGATAGAACAAGAGCTGACCATATCGGTATGCTTGCAACTGTTATGAATTCATTGGCTCTTGCTGATTCACTTGAACAGTTGGGTGTAATTGTCAGAGTTCAGACTGCTATTGAAATGAATAAAATTGCTGAACCATATATCAGCCACAGAGCAAAGCGCCACCTTGAAAAAGGTCGTGTTGTAATTTTCGGTTGCGGAACAGGTAACCCATTCTTCTCAACTGACACAGCAGCTGCTCTTCGTGCTGCTGAAATTGATGCAGACATCATCTTCAAAGCAACAAATGTTGATGGCGTTTATGACAAAGACCCTAACCGCTTTGACGATGCAATTAAATATGATGTTATTACTCATCAAGATATTCTCAGCAAAGGTCTTGCAGTTATGGATAGCACTGCTGCATCTCTTTGCAGAGATAACGATATTCCACTTCTTGTATTCAACCTTCAACAACCTGAAAATATGGTTAAAGCTGTTTTGGGTGAAAATGTTGGTACAGTTGTAGTTTCAGAAAAATAAGGAGAATGATTTATGAATACAGTATTTGATACAATGAAAGAAAAAATGAATAAAACTATCGGTGCTCTTGAAAAAGAGTATGCAGGTATGAGAGCTGGCCGTGCAAGTGCTGCAATTCTTGACAAAATTTCAGTTGACTATTATGGCGTGCCAACTCCAATTCAGCAGATGGCTGCAGTTTCAGTTAGTGAAGGTAGAATTCTTATTATTCAACCTTGGGATGTAAGCACAATCAACCCAATTTCAAAAGCAATTCAGGCTTCTGACATTGGCATCACTCCAATGAATGACGGCAAGGTTATTCGCCTTACATTCCCACCACTTACAGAAGAACGCAGAAAGGCTCTCTGCAAAGATGTTAGCAGAATTGCAGAAGACTCAAAGGTTGCAATCCGTTCAATCCGTCGCGACGCTATGGATAAAATCAAGGCTATGAAAAAGAATAGTGAAATCACAGAAGATGACCAGAAAAATGCTGAAACAAAGATTCAGAAAATCACAGATGATTTCATTAAAGAAATTGACGCAGTCGCTGATAAAAAAGAAAAAGAGATTATGGAGATATAAGCAAGTTGCGGGGTGAATGGTCCGGTCCTTAAGGGTGGATAATTCTGCCCCGATTTGCATATTTTAAGATTATGAGTGATATTAAAATTCCTGAATTTTCAGTCATTCCACAGCATATCGGAATTATTATGGATGGTAACGGAAGATGGGCAAAACAGAGAAATCTTCCACGCTATAAAGGTCATATTGAGGGTGCAAAGGTGTTTCGTAAAATCGGTGAGTTTGCAGCGGATGTTGGTGTTAAATGCATGACTTTCTATGCTTTCTCAACAGAAAACTGGAAACGTCCACAAGAAGAAGTTGACGCAATTATGCAACTCTTCCGTGAATATTTGATTGAAGCAGAAGACAGAAAAGCAGAAAATGAAGAAAAAGGCATTTCACTTCGCTTTATCGGTGACAGAAAAGGTATGCCAGAAGATATTTTAGCTTTGATGGAGCATACCGAAAAAGAAAGCAGTAATAAGAATAATGTTATTCTCAATATTGCAGTGAACTATGGTGGTCGTCACGAAATATGTGAGGGTATCAAAGATATTGCACAAAAAGTGAAAAATGGTGAAATAGGGCCTGAAGACATTACAGAAGATATGATTTCACAGTCACTTTATACCAAAGATATTCCTGACCCCGACCTTATAATCAGACCAAGTGGAGAATATAGAACTTCAAACTTTCTCACTTGGCAATCTGCTTATGCAGAACTTTATTTTACAGATGTTCTTTGGCCTGATTTTACAGAAGAAGATTTAGTTGACGCTTTGCGTGAATTTGAAAAAAGAAATCGTAGATTTGGCGGAGTATAGGTGAAAAGTTATGGCAAAAAGAATAATTTCAGGTCTTTTGTTGACTGCATTTGCAATTATGATGATTGCATTGCGTTATACAATTTTGTTGCCTCTCGTTTTGGCAACCTTTTGTGTAATTGCAACAATAGAACTTAATAATGCAACAAAACTTCAGAATAAACCTGTGATGGTATTAAGTGTAATAGTATCTGCAATCGTTCCATTCTATTATGAATACAGCGATTTGTTGAATGGATTACCAATCAATCTCAATGCAAAATATTTAATTTGTCTTTATGTTCTTGCGCTCTTTATTTTTATGTTGTTTGAATATGAAAAGACAAAATTCTCGCATATTGCAACGGTTATTATCTCTTCGTTAGCAGTGCCGTTTGCAATTTCAAGATTTATGTATTTCCGTGATATTGACGAGATTTTTCCAAATGCAAATTACACAGAAGCGCACGGCATTTTCTTTATCTTGCTTGCAGCATTCGGTGCTTGGATGACCGATGTTTTCGCATTCTTTGCAGGCTCATTTTTGGGCAAACACAAGCTTTGTCATAAAATCAGTCCAAAGAAAACTGTTGAAGGTGCAATCGGTGGTGTTTTAGGTTGCGTTTTAGCATCTCTTATTCTCTATGCCGTATTTGTAAACTTTGTGTGGGATACAGAAAGTTCAAACTATATTGCAGTTGCGTTGATGTCAGTATTCTTGTCAATTATCAGTATGTGTGGTGACCTGACTGCATCTGTAATCAAACGTAATTTTGAAATTAAAGATTTCGGCAAGTTAATCCCAGGTCATGGCGGAGTCCTTGACCGTTTTGACAGCATAATATTTGTGCTTGTTGCACTTTATGCAGTTGTTAATATTTTTGGAGTTGTTATCTGATGACAAGTGTTACTAAAAATTTAAGTATTTTAGGCTCAACAGGTTCAATCGGTACACAGAGCCTTGAAACAGCAAGAAAGTGCGGTTACTCTGTTTCCGCGCTTTCGGCATATTCAAATGTAGATTTAATTGAAGAACAAATCAGAGAATTCAAGCCCAAAGTGGCAGCTTTAGTTGATGAAAAGGCAGCGGCAGACCTTAAAATTCGTGTTGCAGATACAAACACAAAGGTGCTTTCAGGTATTGATGGCGTTTGTGAATGTGCAGCAGAGAACGATGCAGATACAGTAATTAACTCGGTTGTTGGTATGGCAGGTCTTAAACCTACTCTTACTGCTATTGAATGCAACAAAAAAATTGCTCTTGCCAATAAAGAAACTCTCGTTGCAGGTGGACTTTTAGTTACTACTAATGCAAAGGCAAAGGGTGTTGATATTTTACCTGTTGACTCTGAACATTCTGCAATATTTCAGTGTCTTCAAGGGCAACCTACTAACAGAGCATTAAAAAGAATTATTTTAACTGCATCCGGTGGTCCATTCTTCGGCAAAACAAAAGAAGAACTTGCAAAAGTAACTGTTGCAGATGCTTTAAAACATCCTAACTGGAGTATGGGACAAAAAATAACCATTGACTCTGCTACAATGATGAATAAGGGTCTTGAACTTATCGAAGCAGTATGGCTTTTCGATGTTCATCCATCAAAAATTGAAATTGTTGTGCACAGAGAGAGCATAATTCACTCTGCAGTTGAATATATGGATAATGCTGTGATTGCTCAGTTGGGACTTCCCGATATGAAAATTCCAATTCAATATGCACTCACATATCCTGAAAGAATTGAGTCACTCACAGGTGAACTAGATTTGACACAACTCGGCACACTCACATTCTATAAACCTGATTATGACACCTTCAAGTGTATGAATATCTGTCGTGAAGCAATCACTCGTGGAGGCTTGTATCCAGCTTATGCAAACTCTGCAAATGAACAGGCAAACTTGATGTTCAGAAAAGGTGAAATCGGGTTCTTAGAAATCAGTGAATTGGTTGAGCGCGTAATGAATGACGCTCCAAAAGTGGATACTTATACAGTTGAAGATGTTTATGAAGCAGATAAACTTGCTCGTGAACTCGTCATCAAATACGCAAAGTAATTTTTAGAAAGCAGTGATTTTTTGGAAATCTGGACTAAAATATGGCCATATTTAGTTGCCATAGTATTTTTCGGACTTCTTATTTCAATACATGAATTAGGGCATTTCACATTTGCAAAGCTCTTTAAGGTTAAGGTTAATGAGTTTGCATTGGGAATGGGTCCTGCAATATTCAAAAAGAAAAAGGGCGACACGACCTATGCACTCCGTCTTTTGCCTATCGGTGGCTATGTGAGTATGGAAGGTGAAGACGAAGAAAGTCAGGATGAAAATGCCTTTAATCGCAAAAAGGTGTGGCAAAAATTCTTGATTGTTGCTGCGGGCGCAATAATGAACTTGATTTTAGGTGTGTTGATTGTTGCAACAATCCTTTCAATGGATGGTCTTATCGGCACAAACAAGATATTAAGATTTAATGAAAACGCAATTAGTCAACAAACAGGTCTTAAAGAGGGCGACGAGCTTTTAGAAATCGACGGTCACAAGCTCTTTTCTGATATGGATATTTCTTTCCTTATGAGCAGAAGTGATGATGGTGTTTTCGATATGGTTGTCCGTCGTGACGGCGAAAAAGTTGAACTTAAAGATGTCACATTCAAGACAACTAAAGAAGATAAATACACATATATTGAATATGACTTTGTAATCCTTGGTCAAGAGCCAAATGTGCTGAATGTGGCTACAACATCAGTTAAGCAAACTGTTTCAATCGCTCGTCTTGTGTGGTTGAGCCTTTTTGACTTGGTAACGGGACGATACGGGTTAACCGATTTGTCAGGACCAGTTGGCACAGTTAATGTTATAGCTGATGCAGCAGCTAGTGCAACACAGAGCAAAGCAGGGCTTATTTCAGCGCTCACTATGATGGCGTTTGTTTCAATAAACATTGGTGTTTTCAATTTGTTGCCACTTCCGGCACTTGATGGTGGAAGACTTTTCTTTCTTGCTATTGAAGGCATAAGAAGAAAACCATTGAATCCCAAATATGAAGGTTATGTGCACGGCGCAGGTCTTGCACTTTTGCTCCTTTTGATGTTGGTTGTAACCTTTAACGATATATTGACGCTGATTAAAAATTAGGTGATTTAAATGATTGAAAGAAGAAAAAGCAGAGTAGTAACAGCAGGTAACTTGAAAATAGGTGGCAATAACCCTATTTCAGTGCAGTCAATGCTCAATGCCCCAGCAGAAGATGCAGAGGCAAATGTCAGACAAGCAATAGCACTCGAAAATGCAGGCTGTCAGATTGTGCGTCTTACTGTTCCAAATAAAGAGGCAGTCAAAACTTTATATGCAGTTAAAGATGCAGTTAAAATCCCTGTTGTTGCAGACATTCATTTTGACTATCGTTGCGCACTTGAAAGTGTTGCAGCGGGTGTTGATAAGGTTAGAATTAATCCGGGCAATATTGGTGACGACGAAAAAGTCAGAGCAGTGGTTGATGCTTGCCGTCTTCATAATGTGCCAATCCGTATTGGTGTTAATTCCGGCTCACTTGAAAAAGAATTACTTGCAAAATACGGCTCACCAACTTCCGAAGCAATGGCAGAGAGCGCAATGTATCATATAAAATTGCTCGAGAAATTCGACTTTAACGATATTGTTGTTTCAATCAAATCATCGGATGTGCAAAAGATGGTGAAAGCATATCGACTTGTTGCCGATATGTGTGATTATCCTTTGCATTTGGGTGTTACAGAAGCGGGTACACACAATATGGCACTTGTAAAATCAAGCATTGGCATCGGCTCACTCTTGCTTGACGGAATAGGTGACACAATCCGAGTTTCAATGACTGCTGACCCTGTGACAGAAATCAAGGCTGGCTTTGATATTTTGAAAGGTGCAGGCATTAAAAATGACTGTGCACAAATCGTTTCTTGCCCAACTTGTGGCAGAACAAAAATTGACCTAATCGGACTTGCAGAAAAAATAGAAAAAGCCCTTGCAAATTATAACAAGCCTATTAAAGTTGCAGTTATGGGTTGTGTTGTTAACGGACCCGGTGAAGCAAAAGAAGCAGACATTGGTGTTGCAGGTGGCGACGGATGTGGCGTAATTTTCAAACATGGTGAAGTTCTCAAAAAAGTTCAAGAAGAAGAGATTGTTGACGAACTTCTTAAAGAAATCGAAAAAATGTAATGGTGTGAATACATATGGCAAATTTCAAATCCCTTATGGGTGAATATTTTGATTGTGAACGCAACCTTGACGTGGCAGTTGCAGAAATTCTAGGACTTGCTATCAATGAAGGCAACAGAACTGCAAAACTCACAATCAAACCATACCGAAAAATTGAAGAACAAAGAATTAAGGCTCTTGAAACTGAACTTTCAAGGGCTTTGAGTGTTAATATAACAGTTGAATGCGACGAATCAAGAACAGGCTTTCACCCACAATTTATGGATGTTGTTCTTGAAATTCTTAAATCAAAAGTCTATGTTGCAAACGGCTTTTTTAATAATGCAGATTATACTCTTTCTGGTAATGAATTGAGAATTGACCTTAAAAAAGGTGGAAAAGATATTCTTCTTTCAGTTGAATGTGATAAAGAAATCGAAAAAATCATTCGTGGCATTTTCGGCTTTGAGTGTAAAGTAACTCTTGTTCAGGGTGAATATGATGCTGAAACTGCAGTTGATATGATGCAGAAAAAAGCAGACGAAGAGTCAAAAAGAATTCAGGCTGAAACAATCGTCAAAGAGAGAAATCTTGACGAAAATAATTATAGTCCCGAAGTTTATTATAATTATAGTGACAACGACGCTCCACCTGAAAACAATGAGCTTGACGGTGATTTTGCAGTTGATTTTGAACAAGAAGAAAATGCAGATTTCGCATCTCTTATTAAATATGACACTCTCAAACCTATTTATGGTAGCGCAATCAGACTTTCACAGTTGCAGCAGCTCTGTGATGTGAATATCGAGAGTGGTGCAGTTGCCGTTTGGGGTGATGTTTTCGGTCTTTCAGTGAGAACAACAAAAGACGGAAAAAACAATATTATTACTTTTAATATTACAGATGAAACCTATTCTTATGGTGTTAAGATTTTTGAAAGAGTCAGCAAATGTGAGTCATTCTTGGGTGCAATGAAAGATGGAATCACCGTTGTTGTGCGTGGACGAATGACATTTGATAAATTCTCTGGTGAAACTGTAATCAACGCAACTGCAGTTAATACTATCGCGAAGAAAACAAAGCAAGACAATGCCGAGAAAAAACGCGTTGAATTGCATTTACATACAAATATGTCTGCAATGGATGGTATGACATCTGCAGACAAACTCGTTAAACGCGCGTTGGATTGGGGACACCCTGCAATTGCAATTACAGACCACGGCGTAGCACAGGGTTATCCCGATGCTATGAAGGTTGGCGAAGGCAAAGATATTAAACTCATCTATGGTGTTGAGGGCTATTTAATTGACGATGTTAACAACCCCGATGTTGACTACAAAACACTTCCAAGATACCACATTATAATTCTTGTTAAGAATGCTGTGGGTCTTAAAAATCTTTATAAACTTATTTCACTTTCAAATGTTAAATATTTCTATAAGCGTCCACTTATGCCACGCTCTGAAATTATCAAGCACAGAGAAGGTCTTATTATCGGCTCTGCTTGTGAAGCAGGTGAGCTTTATAGAAGTGTTGTATTTAACGAGAGTGAAGACAAAATCCGTGAAATCGCAGAGTTTTATGATTATCTCGAAATTCAACCAAATGGTAACAATCAGTTTATGATTAGAAGTGAGCGCGACGAATATGCTCACATTAAAACAGTTGAAGATTTAGAGAATATAAATCGCAAGATTATCGCTCTTGCTGATAGTATGGGCAAGCTTGTCTGTGCAACAGGTGACGTGCATTTCCTTGACCCTAAGGACGCTCAATTCCGTGCAATCCTTATGGCAGGACAAGGCTTTAAAGATGCCGATGAACAAGCACCACTTTATTTTAAAACAACTGAAGAAATGCTCGAAGAATTCGCTTATCTTGGTGAAGAAACAGCTTATGAAGTAGTTGTTGAAAATACTAACAAAATTGCAGATATGATTGAGCAGGTGCGACCAATTCCAAAGGGTACATATCAACCATCAATCCCGGGCGCTGAAGACGAACTTCGTCAGATTTGTTGGGATAAAGCAAAAGACTGGTATGGTGACCCTGTTCCTGAATACGTTGCAGACAGACTTAATCGTGAGCTTGAATCAATTATCGCAAACGGATTCGCTGTGCTTTATATTATTGCACAAAAGCTGGTTTGGGATTCAGAAGCACATGGTTATCACGTTGGCTCTCGTGGTTCTGTTGGTTCATCATTCGTTGCAACAATGGCGGGTATTTCAGAAGTTAACCCATTAGCACCACATTATCGTTGTGCAAAGTGCAGACATAGTGAATTTTTCTTGCATGGTGAATACGGCTCAGGCTTTGATATGCCACCAAAGAATTGTCCACATTGTGATGTTCCAATGGTGCGTGATGGTCACGAAATTCCATTTGAAACATTCTTGGGCTTCCATGGTGACAAAGCGCCTGATATTGACCTTAACTTCTCAGGTGATTATCAGGGTTGCGCTCACAGATATACAGAAGAATTATTCGGTCGTGACCACGTGTTTAAAGCGGGTACAATCGCAACTGTTGCCGATAAAACTGCTTATGGATTCGTTAAAAAATATCTCGAAGAACGTGGAAAAACAGTAACCCGTGCAGAAGAAGACAGACTCACTCGTGGTTGCACTGGCATCAAGCGTACAACAGGTCAGCACCCTGGTGGAATGGTTGTTGTGCCTAACGAGTTTGATGTTTATGATTTCACAGCAGTTCAATTCCCTGCTGACGATACAACATCGGATATGGAAACAACTCACTTTGACTTCCATTTCTTGCACGACACAATTTTAAAACTTGATATTCTCGGTCATGATGTGCCCACACTCTATAAACATCTTGAAGATATGACAGGTATTCCTGTTATGGATGTTGATGTCTGCGACCCTAAAATCGTCAGTCTTACAACAAGTCCTGAAGCATTGGGCGTTACTGCCGAAGATATCGGTTGGAAAACAGGTACACTTTCAATTCCAGAAATGGGCACATCTTTCGTGTGCCAGATGCTTTTGGAGTCTCAACCAAAAACATTCTCTGACTTGTTGCAGATTTCAGGTCTTTCTCACGGTACTGACGTTTGGCTCGGCAACGCACAAGAGCTTATCAAAAATGGCACTTGCACCATTTCTGATGTTATCGGTACTCGTGACAGTATTATGACTTATCTTATGCATAAGGGTCTTGATTCTGGCCTTGCATTCAACATTATGGAAAAAACTCGTAAAGGTATGGTTGCAAAGTTCGGTTTCCCTGAAGGTGCAGAAGATGAAATGAGAAAATGTAATGTCCCTGAATGGTATATGGAATCTTGTAAAAAGATTAAATATATGTTCCCTAAGGCTCACGCGGCGGCTTATGTTATTGCTGCTCTTCGTCTTGGTTGGTATAAAATCTATAAACCAACAGAATATTACACAGCATTTTTAACCGTTCGTGGTGGTGACTTAGATGCAGTAACAGTGCTTCAGGGTCACGATGCAGTTAAAAAACGCCTTGCAGATTTGCGTGGTAATCCAAATGAACGCAAGGTGCTCACAGCAAAAGAAAAAGACCAGTTCACAGCACTTCAGGTTGTTAACGAAATGATGGCTCGTGGTGTTGAACTCTTACCTGTCGATATTTATAAATCACGCGCAACTGAATATTATATCGAAGATGGCAAAATCAGAATGCCATTTGCTGCTCTTTCAGGTGTTGGTGAAAACGCTGCAAAGGGACTTGCTGAAGGTCAGAATGACGGAAACGGTGATTTTGTTTCTATTGATGACTATCAGGCTCGCACAGGTGCTTCAAGTGCAGTAATCACAGCACTCAAAGAAGTTGGTGCACTTAAAGGATTGCCTGAAACTGCACAAATGTCATTCTTCGGTTTCTGATAAAGTTGTGCAATATATTACTTGACGGAATTGCTTTATTGTGTTAACATATTAGCACGCTAAAGCGACAAACAAAAAGCAAAGGTAAAAAATCTATGAAAAATTACTCAAAAATTACACCCGAAGGCACAAAAGATTATCTAGCTCTTGAGTCAAGAGCAATCCGTTGTGCAGAGAAAAGATTATCTGCTCTTTATAAATCAAAGGGCTATCAGAAGGTAATGACACCAACAATAGAATTTTTCGATGTTTTCAATCGTGAAAGCTCGGGCTATAGCCCAGAGAATTTATATAGCTTAACTGATTCTTATGGCAGGCTTTTGGTGCTTCGTCCTGACTCAACACTTCCAATTGCTCGTCTTGCATCAACAAGACTTCAAAATGCAGTTTTACCACTTCGCATTTATTATAATCAGAATGTTTTTCTTCGTCAGAAGAATCTCACAGGTAGAAGTGATGAATCAACTCAGAGCGGAATCGAGCTTATGGGCGTTGGCGGAATCAGAGCAGATTTAGAGGTAATCGCAACTGCTGTTGAAGCAATCGAATGTTGCACAGCTGCTGATTTTAAGTTAGAAATCGGTCACGCAGGATTCTTTAAAGACCTTTGCAATAATCTCAATGTTGATGACGAAACAATCAGCGCAATTTATGATTGTGTTGAAAGTCGAAACTTTGTTTCTCTTAATAAAATTCTTGATAAAATTGGCGAAAACAGCGTAACAGATTGTATCCGTAACTTGCCAAGATATTTTGGTGGACTTGATATAATCGAAAAAGCAAAGCAAATCGGAATTGGCAATGAAAGTCTTGAATATCTAAAAGAACTCTATGTTCAACTTGAAAAGATGGGGCTTTCAGATAAAATCATTATTGATTTAAGCCTTGTTAACCGTACAAACTATTACACAGGAATTATCTTTAAAGGCTATCTTGACGGTAGTGGCATTTCAGTTGTTTCAGGTGGTAGATATGATTTGCTAGCAGGTGAGTTCGGCAAAGATATGCCATCAACTGGCTTCGGTATTGAAACAGGCGCATTGGCATCAGTTATGATATCAAGAAACGAAGTTGAAGAAGAAATTGTTCCACAGATTATTGTCTGGGGTGCTGATAATTACATAACAAATGCTCTTGAATATTCAAAGACACTTCGAAGCAAAGAAATTTTCTGTGAAATGTCAGACTTTTCATCAGCAGAAGAAACAGTTGAATATGCAAAACAAAAGGGAATAAAAACAGTTTGCATTATTGATGAAAACGGAATGAGCGAGGTGCAGTTATGAGTTTGAGAATTGCCCTTACAAAAGGAAGACTTGAAAAACAGACAGTTGAGCTTTTCGAGAAAATGGGGCTCGACTGTGATGAGCTTATAAACAAAGGTCGCCGTTTGATTTTAAAAGTGAATGACTATGAAGTAGTGTTGGCAAAGGCAGCCGATGTTATAACTTATGTTGAGCACGGTGTTTGCGATATCGGTATTGTTGGTCGTGATACAATTGTAGAAAACGGAAAAAGTTTCTATGAAATGATGGACTTGAATCTTGGCAAATGCGATTTTGCACTTGCAACAAAAAAAGGTACGGACTTTTTTGATGGATTCAACACAAAGCGTATTGCATCAAAATATCCAAATGTGACAAAGGCGTATTTTGAAAGCAGGGGAATGGATGTCAAGATTATCAAAATTGAAGGCTCTGTTGAATTAGCACCACTTTTAAACCTTGCAGACGGAATTGTGGATATTGTTGAAACAGGCACAACGCTGAAAGAAAATGGTCTTGAAGTTGTTGAAAAAATTATGCCGATTTCAGCAAGAGTTATTGTTAATATGGCAAGTATGAAGCTTCGTCGTGATGAAATTGACGAATTTTTAGAAAAATTAGGAAATGTAATCCCAAAGGGTGAATAATTATGATAAATATGGTCGTTGCAGACGGTAAAAATGAAGAACTTTTAATCGCTCAACTTAAAGAAAGAAGCGGTGAAGTTGATAAAAAGGTAACTGTTGCAGTTACAGAAATTCTTGAAAATGTTAAACTTAACGGCGACAAAGCGGTTAAGGAATACACAATTAAATTTGATGGCAAAGCTCCCGAAAATGCTGAAATTTCAAAAGAAGAAATCGAAGACTCAATCAAAGAGTGTGACCCATTCTTTGTAAAAACATTAGAAGATGCTGCAGAGAATATCCGTGATTTTCACGCTCGTCAGTTACAACAGAGTTGGCTCACACCAAAAGAAAATGGTGTTATAATGGGTCAAAGAATCCGCGGACTCGAAAGAGTTGGTATTTATGTGCCGGGTGGCACAGCGGCATATCCATCAAGCGTGCTTATGAATGCAATTCCTGCAAAAATCGCAGGTGTTAAAGAAATTATAATGGTGACACCACCCGCAAAGAATGGCAAACCAAACCCCGATATTCTTGCGGCTGCAAAAATTGCAGGTGTTGACAGAGTTTTCTTAATGGGTGGCGCACAGGCTGTTGCTGCACTTGCTTACGGTACAGAAACAGTGCCAAAGGTTGATAAAATTGTTGGGCCTGGTAACATTTTCGTTGCTACTGCAAAGAAACTTTTATATGGCACAGTTGATATTGATATGGTTGCAGGCCCAAGTGAAATTTTGATTGTTGCAGACGAAAGCGCAAATCCAAAATTCTTGGCAGCTGACCTTATGAGTCAGGCTGAACACGATGTTCTTGCATCTTCAATTCTTATTACAACAAGTGAAAAAATCGGCGAAGAAACAAAGGAAGAGTTAGCTCGTCAATGTGCAACACTCTCTCGTAAAGAAATTATCGAAAAATCACTTAAAGATTTCGGTGCAATCATCGTTTGTGATTCAATGGATAAGGCTGTTGATTTTGCAAATAGACTTGCACCTGAACACCTTGAAATGTGTGTAGAAAATCCACTTGACTATATCGGCAGAATGGATAACGCAGGTAGCGTCTTCCTTGGAAACTTCTCACCAGAACCATTGGGTGACTATTTTGCAGGCCCTAACCATGTTCTTCCAACGAGTGGCACAGCAAGATTTTTCTCACCATTGTCAGTTGATAGTTTCATTAAAAAATCAAGTTTTATTTATTATACAGAAGATGCTCTTCGTGACTGCAAAGATAAGGTTATTAAACTTGCAGACACAGAAGGCTTAACTGCTCACGCAAATTCAATAAAGGTCAGATTTGAGGACTAATATGTTTCAATTAAATGAAAAAGTAAAAAACTTAACACCTTATGAGCCAATCAGCGGTACTTATGAAATCCGTCTTGATGCCAACGAGTCGTTTCTCACTTTCCCAAAAGAAATTGAAGATGAAATGGTAGAAGCACTTAAAAATACTGCTTTTAACCGTTACCCTGACCCCAATGCGACAAAGTTGGTTGATGGATTTGCAAAATATTTTAATGTTGATGCAAATTGTGTAACTGCGGGTAATGGCTCTGACGAAATTATTTCAGTTATAATGAACGCATTTTTACAAAAAGGGGATAAAATTTTAACCCTTGAACCCGATTTTTCAATGTATCGTTTTTATGCTGAAATTGCAGAATGTCAGTGTGTTAAATACCAGAAAAACGAAAATCTCGATATTAATATTGATGATGTGGTTACACTTGCAAACAGTGAAAATGTGAGAATTGTTATTTTCTCAAATCCTTGCAACCCAACATCAAGAATTATCACAAAAGAAGATGTAAGAAAACTCATAAATAATACAGATGCTCTTGTTGTTCTTGACGAAGCATATATGGATTTTGCAGAGGACGAAAGTCTTTTGGGTGAGTTCCAAAATTATGATAACCTCATCATCTTAAAGACTTGTTCAAAGGCATTGGGTAGTGCTGCATTACGACTTGGTTTTGCAGTTGCAAATAAAACCCTTACAAATATAATCCGCGCAGTAAAATCACCATACAATGTGAATTCAGTTTCACAGGCTTTTGGTGAAGTGCTTTTTGCACATCCCGATTATATTGATAATTGCATTGAAACGGTTGTTAATTCAAGAAAAGAATTTTATTCACAGATTCTTGAAATCAAAAGTGATAAAATAGAAAAAGTGTATGAAACACACACAAACTTTGTATTTATGAAAGTAAAAAATGCAAAGCAAGTGTTTGAAAAAATGAAAGAAAACAGTATTATTATTCGTAATATGGGTGATTATTTGCGAATTACTGCAGGCACAAAATACGAAAATGAAAAAATGCTTGAAGCTTTCAAAAAAGTGTTGGAGGAATTAGAATGAGAACTGCAACAATTGAGAGAAAAACAAAAGAAACAGATATAAATCTCACTCTTTGTCTTGATGGTGGAGAAGTAAGCGCTAATACTGGTGTGGGATTTTTTGACCATATGCTCACAGCGTTTGCAACTCACGCAGGTTTCGGTCTTCAAGTGACTTGCAAGGGCGATTTGGAAGTTGATTGTCACCACACAGTTGAAGATGTGGGCATTGTGCTTGGCAAAGCTCTTTTTGAATGTCTTGGCGATAAGTCAAATATTGTAAGATACGGTAGCTTCTTTGTGCCAATGGATGAAGCACTTGGCTTTTGCGCAGTTGACATCTGCAACCGTGAATATTTAGTTTTTGAAGCATATTTTCCACAAGAAAAATGTGGTGATTTTGATGCTTGTATGTGTGTTGAATTCTTCCGTGCAGTTGCGGATAATGCGAAAATCACATTACACTTACGCGCGCCTTATGGTGACAATTCTCACCATATTGCCGAAGCAATTTTCAAGGCGTTCGGCCACGCAATGAGCATTGCAGTTGAGCCATCAAACAAAACACTTTCTACAAAGGGGACTTTGTAATAAATGATTATTTTTCCTGCAATAGATATTAAAGATAAAGAATGTGTGCGACTTTATAAAGGCGATTTTGCGACAGCTGGTAAGGTTGCAGACAGTTATATGGAAACAGCGCTGAATTTCAAAAAGTCAGGCGCAGAATGGATTCATATGGTTGACCTTAACGGCGCTCTTGACGGTGTTAGAATCAACTCAGAGATTTTTCTTGATGTTGCAAAAAATAGCGGACTCAAAGTTGAAGTTGGCGGTGGAATCCGCACAATGAAAGACGTGGATTTCTACATTCAGAATGGCATTGAAAGAGTAATTATCGGTTCTGCAGCACTTAAAAATCCACAGCTTGTCAAAGAGGCTTGCAAAGAATTCGGTGACAGAATTGCTGTTGGAATCGACGCTAAAAACGAAATGGTTGCAACAGAAGGTTGGACAGAAAAAAGTGATACTCACTATATTGACCTTGCAAAGCGGATGGAAGATTTTGGCGTAAAGTATATTATCTTTACAGATATTGATTGCGACGGTATGCTTTCAGGTCCAAATCTCGAGCAACTCATTAAACTTAATGAAGCAGTTTCCTGTGATATTACTGCAAGTGGTGGCATCAAAGATATTCAAAATATTATTGACCTTAAAAATGCCAATATGTATGGTGCGATTTGTGGTCGCTCAATTTATAGTGGCACATTGAATTTAGTAGATGCAATCAAGGAGGCAAAATAATGAACCTTGATAAATATTTTGTTAAGGCAGAGTTAATCCCTGCAATTATTCAAGAAGAAAGCACGGGCGAGGTGCTTATGCTTGCCTATATGAATAAAGAGTCAATGGCAAAAACTCTTGAAACTGGCTACACTTGGTTTTGGAGCCGTTCTCGTCAGGAACTCTGGAACAAAGGTGCAACATCAGGTCATTTGCAGAAAGTTGTTTCAATACACGGCGACTGTGATGATGACACATTGCTTATAAAAGTAGAACAAACAGGTCCTGCTTGTCACACTGGCAGCAAATCCTGCTTTTTTAAGGAGATAAAATAAAATGAACGATACATTAGTAAATCTTTATGAAACAATTCTTGAAAGAAAAGAGAATAAACAAGAAGGCTCATACACTTGCTATCTTTTCGAAAAGGGACTTGACAAAATCTTGAAAAAAGTCGGCGAAGAATGTTCTGAAACTATCATCGCAGCAAAAAATGGTGATAAGCAAGAAACTGTTGGTGAAATCAGCGACCTTATCTTCCACCTTTTTGTTATGATGGCAAACGAGGGTATTGCCGTAGAAGATGTTATGGCAGAACTTGACAAACGCAGTAATAAAACAGGTAATCTTAAAGTTTTTCATCAAGTTGACAAGAATACCTGATAAGGAGAGATAGATATGGAATTTTTATGGATAATTCTTGGACTTTTAGGTCTCTTTATTATAATTACACTTATTCGTGCAATTTTCTTCAAAGAGAAAAAGGCAGAAAATCAAAAACTTGAACCTGAAATGGTCAATATGGAAAAATATTGTCAGGATTTAAGTGACGCAATTAAAATTAAGACAATTTCTAACTATGATAGAGAACTTGTTGACTGGAACGAGTTTGATAAGTTCCACGCATTTTTAGAAGAAAGATTCCCACTTGTGCATAAAACTATGACGAAAACAAAGATTGCAGATGCAAGTCTTGTTTTTGAATGGACAGGTAGTGACCCAAGTCTTGACGGTATTGCGATGCTTGCTCACCAAGATGTTGTTCCGATTACAGCAGGCACAGAGCAGGATTGGGAGCACGAGCCATTCAGCGGATATAATGACGGTGAGTTTATCTGGGGTCGTGGCGCAATGGATATGAAAAACCATCTTATTGCAGTAATGGAGTGTATGGAAGAACTCATTAATGAGGGCTATCAACCAAAGCGTTCAATTTTTATCTGTCTTGGCCACAACGAAGAAGTTGTTGCAGCACCCGATAACGGTGCAAAAAAGATTGCAGCATATCTTAAAGAAAAAGGTGTTCACCTTGAAGCAGTTCTTGACGAAGGTGGCGCAATTCTTCCTGTTAAACTTGGCAAACTTCTTGACATCAACCTTACAGGTGTTGGTATCGCCGAAAAGGGTAGTGTTAACTATAAAGTCAGCGTAAATGCAAAGGGTGGTCACTCATCACAACCACCAAAGCACACTGCGGTTGGCAAGCTTGCAGATGTTATTAAGGATATTGAAAATCATCAATTCAAAGCCACAATGCCTGATTATCTTAAACAACTCATTAAGAGAGTTGGTATGAATGCGGGATATCCATTAAGAGTTGTTCTTGTAAATGCACCAATTTTACAACCACTCATTTTGGCTATATGCAAAAATATTCCTGCGGCAGCATCTCTTATTCGTACTTGCACAGCAGTTACTATGGCAGAGGGTAGCCCACAGTTCAACGTGCTTCCACAAAAAGCATCTGTAACTGTTAACTTCCGTACAATGCCTGGCGTTTCAATTAAAGATGTTGAACAGCATATTCGCGATAGCGTTAAGAATAAAGATATCGAAATTGAATTCCTTGTTGGTAAAGAATCTTCACAAGTTTCTCCAACAGATTCAAAAGCATTCCAGACAATTAAAGAATTGGCAGAAGCACAAAATAGCAAAAACCTTGTTACACCATTTTTGGTAATGGGTGGCACAGATGCTTATAACTACGAGCCTGTTTGTGAAAACATTTATCGCTTTGCACCATTTGTAGCAGACACAAAACTTCTTCTCTGCACACACGGTACAAACGAAAGAATCCCAATCGCATGCTGCGAAGATGCAATCGCATTCTTTAAGCGATATACTCGCCAAATGACACAAGACTAAACAAACTAAACGGTAGGCTATTAGTCTACCGTTTTTGCGATTGTATTAGAAAACCGATTAGGATTTTTCCTAATCGGTCTTTTTTAATACTTATGAAATTTTTTGAGTGCCGTAGTAATTGGTAAAATGAGAATACCCAACACCACGTTGCCGACACAATGCATAATATCAAATGAAAATCCTGCAATAATCCAGGCAATCATAGTTTTGAAATCATATCCAAATATAATTGCTTGTGCAGGTGCAAAGAGTGTGCCGTATAAAAGTCCATGAAGTCCAGAAACAATCATATAAACAGGCACGGCAACTTTAGGTTGCATATTCTTTGGCAAAAGCATTACCATGCCCCAAAGAATTGCCCAGATATATAAATAGGCAAACCACCAAGTACCAAAACCATAGATTATTCCTGACAAGAGAACAAATATGTAGATAGGCTTTAATGCGTCTTTACGATAAACTATTGTATATGCAGTGATTAGTGTACCCAATAAATGAAAATTGGGCAATGCTTCCATCAATAGTTTTGAGAGTAACATTATTACCCCCAACATTGTGAAAACTAAAGTATCAACTAACTTTTTATATTTTTCACTTCTCATATTATGCCTTTGTTGCTACAAATGAATATATTGCAGTTTCGTCGATTTCAGTCAAATCAACACCACTCATTGCATATTCACCATTAACATAGAAAGCCCAATATGCGCCGTCAGCGTTGTACTCATATTTAATACCATTTACAGTATCAACCATAAGACCATATTGACCGACTTCGCCCGAAATAAGTTTTTCGGCTAAAAGTGCTTCGCCAACAGTTTTAGCTTCTGTTTTGATGTCAAAGGATTTTTCGCTTCCGTCAAGGTCAACTACCTTGAATACAAAAGTTTTTTCTACCTTTGCATCTCCTGTGTCGTTGTTACTATCATTTCCACACGCTGAGAAAGAGAATGCCATAGCCACAATAAGCATCAGCGAGAGAACAGACAGTAATGTTTTTGATTGCATTACATTTTTCATAACTGTAATCTCCTTTAATATTTGATTTTTTGATACACGGCTTATCGCTATATCGGTTTTCGCGACAACGATAACTTAAAGACCGGGTATTCCGACTTGCAGACTAAAATGCGAAATTCGTCTTCTCGGGATTTCCCAATGACTTTACTTTTGTGGCAAAAGTATGAAAATCACTCATCTGCTTACGGCGACGGACTCGTTCAGGATTCTAACCTGATTCCCCGACATCCTTAACCTATATCAAAACAATTATATACTCACGCTTGAAATAAATCAATAAAAACTTGATTTATAGGGTAAATAAGATTAAAATGTAATTTATAAGGGAAGTGAAATATATGAAAAAAATTATAATACCAATCGCGACTATTTTAATATTAGCAATTATAGGCACAACAATATTCTTCGGGGTGAGAACAATGAAATTGAATGAATATAAAAACACAGAATTGAATCTTCCCGAAGGTTTTACAATTACAGCACATACAGGTTGTATGGGTACAAAAGAAAACTCTCTTGAGTCTATTAAAATGGGTATTGAAAACGGTGCGCAAATTATTGAGTTCGACTTGTATTTTACACAAGACGGCGAGCCTGTACTTGCTCACGATGAGCCTGTGGGTGGCGAGATAACTTTAGAAGAAGCCTTCGCATATTTTCGTATGTTCAAAGATGCAAAAGCAAATGTTGACATAAAAACTGTTGATGCACTCGAAAAGGTTTATCCATTGGCAAAAGAAAATGGTGTTGAAAATCGAATTTTCTATACAGGTGTTAAGGACGAGTTTGTTGAGCCCGTAAAAACAAAAAGTCCTGAAATAGAATACTATCTTAATGTTGATGTTAACAAATCAAAGAATACTGATAAAGAATATTTGCAGTCTTTAGTTGAAAAAGTGAAAAAAGCAGGGGCTATCGGCATAAACTTTAATTATAAATCAGCATCAAAAGAGTTGGTTGATGTTTTCCACGAAAATGGATTGTTAGTGTCAATATGGACAGTTGATAGCGAATATAATATGTATAAAATCCTGTCTTTTGGACCTGATAATATCACAACAAGACACCCAGACAAATTGTCAGAAATTATTAAGGTGAGAAGAGTCGAGCCAAACACACCGTAAATACAGACCTTCAGCGAATTTTCACTTTTTCGCCCTTGATTTGCGTCAGCAAATCTTCGGTCTCAAAAGCAAAAATTCACCTTAGTAAAAAAATTAAGGAAATTTGTCAAAATTATTGACTTTTTGCGAAATTTTATTTATATTTATTTCATACCAAATAGGGACGGCTTATGTTAGCCGTCCCAACTATACCTATCGGTTGGAAAGGGGCTGCATAATTGAAAAACAATCCAATTATTATCGACCTCAAAAACATCAGCGTAAGCTTTGACAATCAAAAAATTCTCAATAATATTAATCTCTACATCCGTGACGGTGAGTTTATCACTTTTCTCGGGCCTTCGGGTTGTGGCAAAACGACAACTTTGCGCATAATTGCGGGCTTTTTACAACAGGATAGTGGGGACGTTATTTTTGAAGGTAAAAATATCAATGGTGTTCCTGCGTATAAAAGACAGGTTAACACCATTTTTCAGCGTTATGCGCTTTTTCCACATTTGAATGTTTATGAAAATATTGCGTTCGGTCTTCGTCTTAAAAAATGGAAAGAAGACGATATCAAGGCAAAAGTCAGCGAGATGTTGACTCTCGTTAACCTTAAAGGTTTCGGTAACAGACGAATTGACTCTCTTTCAGGTGGTCAGCAACAGCGTGTTGCCATTGCTCGTGCCCTTGCAGTTAATCCACGTGTTGTGCTTCTTGATGAGCCACTTGGCGCTCTTGACTTGAAGCTTCGCAAGGATATGCAGATTGAGCTTAAAAACATTCAGCAGAAATTGGGCATAACCTTTATTTATGTTACCCATGACCAAGAAGAAGCACTTTCAATGTCTGATACAGTTGTTGTTATGAATGGTGGCGAAATTCAACAGATTGGCACACCACTTGATATTTATAACGAGCCGAAAAATGCTTTCGTTGCCGATTTTATCGGTGAAAGTAATATTCTTGACGGCATTATGAAAGAAGACTTCACAGTTGAATTCAACAATATTAAATTCCAATGCGTTGACAAAGGATTCAAGAAGAATGAGCCTGTTGATGTGGTAATTCGTCCTGAAGATATTGATGTTGTGCCAGCAAGTGAAGGCATGCTTCAAGGCACAGTTACATCAGTAACCTTCAAAGGCGTTCATTATGAAATTATTGTTGATATTGATAATTTCAAATGGATGATTCAAACAACCGAGAAGAGCGAAGTAGGCGATGTGATTGGCATTTCAATTGACCCTGATGAAATGCACATTATGAAAAAATCACAATACTCTGGTCTTTATGGTGACTATAGCTCATTCAGTGATGAGTTTGACGAGCTTTCAGAGGCATAAGTTTTAATTTTTAGAAAAGGTGGTGAATACTGTGAAAAAATCTTCCCTTGCACAAAAACTTCTCAATGCTCCATATATGCTCTGGTCGGTACTTTTCATAGTAGCGCCACTCATTATGGTTATATATTATGCATTCACCGATACAACGGGCGCATTCACACTCTCTAATATTGCGCAAATCGGTGACTACACCAGCACCTTTATTCTTTCAATCAGTTATGGTGCAGTGGCAACGGTGATAAGTCTTATTATTGCTTATCCTTTTGCATATTTTTTAGCACAGACAAAGGCGTCATTCCAACGAGTTGCAACAATGCTTATTATGTTGCCAATGTGGATGAGTTTCCTTATCCGTACTTATTCTTGGATTACAATTTTGGGCGAATCAGGTGTAATAAATAGTTTTTTAGGTATTTTCGGCATTGAGCCACTAAAAATGCTTAATACAGGTGGCGCAGTAATTTTAGGTATGGTTTATAATTTCTTGCCATATATGATTTTGCCACTTTATACATCACTTTCAAAAATGGATAACTCACTTGTTGAAGCAGCACAGGATTTGGGCTGTAATAAGTTCTATTGCCTTAGAAAAGTTATATTCCCATTATCTGTTCCCGGCATTGCAAGTGGCGTCACAATGGTATTTGTTCCAAGTGTCAGCACATTCTATATCACTCAGAAATTGGGTGGTGGACAGATTACACTCATTGGTGATGTTATTGAAGGTCAGTTCCAGACTGCCTATAACTATAACTTGGGTGCGGCACTTTCTCTTGTGCTTATGGTTATGATTTTAATTTGTCTCGGTGTGCTTAATTATTTCACAGATAGTGACGATGACGGAGGTGTGCTTATATGACAAAGACTTCTCCGTTATCAAAGTTTTATTTAGCTTTAGTTTTCGTGTTCCTTTATGCACCAATGGTTGTTATGATGGTGTTCTCATTCAACGGAACGGAAAGCACATATGTTTTTGAAGGATTTTCACTTCAATGGTATGAGAAACTTTTTCACGACAAAGCCACAATGGATGCTCTCAAAAATACAGTTGTGTTAGCGGTAATTTCAGCAACAATCGCAACAGTATTGGGCACAATGGCAAGTGTGGGAATTAACGCAATGCGCAATAAATTTGTAAAGTCATCTGTAATGACAGTTACAAATATCCCAATGATGAATCCTGAAATCGTTACAGGTATCTCAATGATGCTCTTGTTCGTTTTCGCAGGGGTAATGTTCAACAGAAAAGATGTTCTCGGCTTCTGGACAATTCTCATTGCTCACGTAACATTCCAGTTGCCCTATGTAATCCTTTCTATATTGCCTAAACTTAAACAGACTGATAACAGAATTTTTGAAGCGGCTCAAGACTTGGGGTGTCACCCTGTTAAAGCATTTTTTAAGGTTGTTTTCCCTGCAATTTTACCTGGTATCATTTCAGGTGCGATTATGGCATTCACATTGTCACTTGATGATTTCATCATCAGTTATTTCACAAACGGACCTGATTTCCAGACATTGCCTATTCATATTTTCTCAATGACAAAAAAGAGAGTTAAACCTGATATGTATGCTCTTTCAACTCTCATTTTTGGTGCAATGTTTGTTCTTTTGATTCTTATGAATGTGGCACAGTCACGCTCTGATAAGAAACAGAGAAAAAAGCAAAGGGAGGGTAATGAATGAAAAAACTTCTCTCTTTATTGATTTCTTTTCTTGTTTTGATTTCTGCTTTTATTCTTCCTGTTTTTGCTGAAGATGAAATCTTCTCACAAGAAACTATTGATTACTATAAAAATCTTGGCCTTCAAGGTACGGTGCTCAATGTTTATAACTGGGGTGAATATATTGACGACGAAGAAGTTGATGTTGTCAGTGAATTTGAGCGCCTTACGGGTTGTGACGTTAATTACACAACATTTGAGTCAAATGAGAATATGTATTCAAAGCTCTCAGGTGGAGGAGTCAGTTACGATATAATTATTCCGTCGGACTATATGGTTGAGCGCCTTATTTCTGAAGATATGCTCTTGCCACTTGATTATAGCAATATTCCAAATTTCGACAAATATTTCGATAATGAGAAATATGGTCATCTTATTGAAAACGGAATCAAAGATTATGGCGTAATTTATAATGTGGGAACAACAATTCTTATTTATAATAAAAATTTTGTGAAAGAAAAACCCACAAGTTGGAAAGTGCTTTGGGATGAGCAATATCAAGGCAAAGTGCTGATGTTCAATAACCCACGAGACTCTTTTGCTATTGCACAATTCATTTTAGGGCAAAGCATCAACACAACAAACAAAGAAGATTGGGATAAAGCCGCCGAACTTTTAATGGAGCAACGCAAAGCCGTTAAACCTGAATATGTAATGGATGAAGTTTTCATCAAGATGGAAAGTGGCGAATATGCTTTTGCTACTTATTATGCGGGGGACTATGAATTAATGGTTGAAAACAACCCTGATTTAGGTTTTGCATTCCCCGAAGAAGGTGTTAACACATTCTATGATGCAATGTGTATTCCAAGCGCATCACAGAATAAAAAAGGCGCAGAAGCATTTATAAACTTTATGTTAGAGCCTGAAATCGCACTTGCAAATGCAGAGTATATTTATTATGCAACACCTAACAAAGCTGTTTTAGAAAATGAAGACTATTCACTCATTGACAGTGAAGCAGTTTATCCTGAAACTGTTACTGGGCAAGAGTTCCATAATCTTCCAACTGATACATTGCAATATATGAATAATCTCTGGATGAAAGTCAAGGGTGAAAACAATACACAGGGCTTATATGCAGGATTTTTCTCTGTGATTATTCTGGTTGTGATTATTATAATCGCCAACATAATCAAAAAAGCAAAAATGAAAAAATATTATAATGTATAAAGAAAAGGACCTATCTAAATCGGATAGGTCCTTTATATTTATGGTATTCAGCATTACCAACCCCAAGACAAACAAAAGAACTGCGCAAATTAGGGGTTGTTTTGTGGCATATTAAAATAATGCAAAAAAATACTCCCACCTGTTTGGGTGGGAGTTTGTGTTAGTTAGAATTACTGTTCTACTGGATAAACGCTAACCTTTTTTCTGTCTTTGCCCATTCTTTCGAACTTAACTTTACCGTCGATAAGTGCGAAGAGAGAGTCGTCTGAACCACGGCCTACATTGTTGCCTGGGTGGATGTGAGTACCACGCTGTTTAACAAGGATGTTACCAGCGAGAACGAACTGTCCGTCAGCTCTCTTAACGCCAAGACGTTTTGATTCTGAGTCACGGCCGTTCTTTGTTGAACCCATACCTTTTTTATGAGCAAATAACTGAATGTTGATTTTAAGCATCAAAAACACCTCTTTCAAGTTTCAAGTTGTTGGGATACTGATTTTGTAATTCACTAAGATGTAAATACAAGCCATCAGTAATCACTTTCGATTTACGAGCATCTTCAATATTCATTTGAACTTTCAAATACCCGTCACGGACTACTGTTTCTGGATTTAATTTGAGAATTTCAGTTATTGTGTTAGCTGCCATATAAACTGCTGAAGAAACGGCGCTACAAACAATGTCTTCGCCCTCTTCTGCATATCCACTATGACCACTTAACTCAAATGAAACTATCACATCATCCAAAAACAGAAATTTTGCTGTTGTCATTATGCGTTAATACCGGTAATCTCAACCTTTGTATATGGCTGACGATGACCCTTTTTACGCTTTTCGTTCTTCTTTGGTTTGTAAGTAAATACTGTGATTTTCTTACCTTTACCATTTTTGAGAACTTTTGCAGTTACTGTTGCACCTTCAACATAAGGAGCACCTGCTTTAAGTCCGTCTTCTGAACCAACTGCGAGAACCTTGTCAAAAGTAATCTCTGCATCTGCTTCAACGTCAAGCTTTTCTACAAATACAACGTCGCCGTTTTGTACTTTGTACTGCTTGCCGCCTGTTACGATGATTGCGTACATTTTTCTAACCTACCTTAAATATAGACTCGCTATCGAGGGTGGAAAATTCACTTGCAGTATGCGTTTAGACACACTACCCCCTAATATGCGGCTTAAATATGATAACAGAAGAAATGTCAAATGTCAAGAGGATTTTACAATATTTTCCCACGACTCGTTATGACATTTTTCTTATAAAGCAAGGTATAAAATAAATTAAAAAGGAGTGTATAAAAATGAGTGTAAAAATTGAATTCGAAAATGAAACGCTTAACTGCCGTTTGTGTGGTGAAATCGACCATCACACAACCTTACCTATTCGTCTTGACATTGACGACCGAATTGAGAATTGCAGACCCAAAACGCTTATTCTTGATTTTTCTGATGTGACTTTTATGGATAGCTCTGGGATAGGTCTTGTTATGGGACGATATAAGCTACTTAACGAGTTTGGTGGCGAGCTTGAAGTGACGGGACTTTCAAACAATTCATATAAGGTTATGCGTCTTGCAGGACTTGACCGAATAGCCAACATTAAGAAAGGTAGTGATAAAAAATGATTATAAACGAGTTTCGCATGGTGGTTGACAGCCGTTCTGTCAATGAAAGCTTTTCAAGAGCAACGGTTTCAGCATTTGCTGCACAGCTTGACCCAACAGTTGAAGAAATAAACGATATTAAAACTGCAGTCAGTGAAGCCGTTACAAACTGCATTGTTCATGGTTATCGCAACTCGGTGGGCAAAATCTACATAGGCGTTAAAATTCACGACGACAACAGAGTGGTTATTACTATTCGTGACCGCGGTTGTGGCATAAGCGACATCAAAAAAGCTCGTGAGCCACTTTTCACAACTCTCGGTGGTGATAGAGCCGGACTTGGTTTCTCTGTTATGGAAAGCTTCACGGACAAGCTATCTGTACGCTCAAAAATCGGTGTCGGCACAACTGTTACCCTTTGCAAAAAGATTTGTGGTCGCACAAAATGACAAGGGACGAGCTGATACTTAATAATTTAGGGCTTGTGGGTAGCTGTGCATCTCGTTTCATTGGCAAGGGTATCGACTATGAAGATTTATATTCTTCGGGTTGTGTGGGGCTTATAAAAGCTGCTGACGGGTTTGACGAGAACTTAGGCTTTGCTTTTTCGACCTATGCCGTACCGTCTATTTTAGGTGAAATACGTCGGTTGTTCCGTGACGGTGGAGCAGTTAAAATCAGTCGTACTCTCAAAGAAAAGGCACGAGAACTGCAATTTGTCAAAGAAGAATTAGAAAAGGATTTAGGTGTTGAGCCCACCATTTCAGAAATTGCAGAGAAAATGGGTATATCCATTTCTGAAACGGCTCAACTTTTATGCATATCACAACCAGTTATATCTCTCACATCTGAAGACGACGATGAAAAACAAATTGATGTCCCCGCATATGACGAGTATTCCCCCATTGATGACCGGCTTTCTATTGAACAAGTTCTAAATTGTTTAAATGAAAACGACCGAAAGCTTATTCGTCTTCGTTATTTTGACGGATTGACACAGAGCAAAACTGCAACCATTCTCGGTGTATCACAGGTGCAGGTTTCTCGCAGAGAAAAGATTATACTTTCTGATATGCGAAAACGACTTATTGGATAAAATTTGATATTTTCATTAAAATATGTTAGAATATATAAATCAAATATTCAGGAGTATTTTTATGAGAAAATCTCGTTATACTTATTTAATAAAAATAATATCAATTATCTGTCTTGTGACTATGCTTTTCTCGTCTTGCGGTACTGATGTTTCAACCAAAAGTTCAAGAATGAAAAGTGAGAATATAATCGTCGCAGAAAACAAGGGTGATGATGTTCACAAAACTGCTATCAGCAACTATGAGTCAGTTTGCAAATCAGGTCTTATTGAAATGCTCTTTGACAAGACAACAATGACAGTTGCAATCAAAGACACTAACTCAAGCAATTTATGGACAACTCTCCCCCAACCTGAGCTTACAAAAAGTCTTAACAGTTCTGCTGTTGAAGTTACCCTTTCAAATGGTGACGAAAATGTCTATGTGCTAAATTCACAGGATAATTCAGTAGCATTCGGCAACGCAAGTTATACTGTCGGCGAAAACAATGTGTCAGTTAAATATGCAATGTCAATTGATGCAGAAACAGGTAAAGCCAATATAGACGACCTGAAAAAAGACCAAATCAGAGCAGATTTAACTGTTATTTATACACTTCGTGACGGTTCATTCTTTGTGAATGTAAGTATGAACACATTGTCACTTCCAAAGGGTATTTATCTTGAAAAAGTTAAGGTGCTCGGTGATTTTGGCGCTTATGAGCAAAGTGGTGCAGAAGATTATATCTTTGTTCCAGACGGTAGTGGCGCTCTTATTATGACCGGTGTTGAAGATGTAGAATTCATACCAATTTCTCTCTCGGTTTATGGCAACGACCTTGCAACTACTGACAATATTCAAAAATCGAACTGTCTTGTTGGTGCTTTTGGTATGAAGCGTGGCAACGGCGCATTTCTTTGCATTATTGAGCAGGGTGATTCAATTGCAGAAATCAATGCAAACAGAAATGGTGAGAATTCACTTAACAGTGTCAGCGCAACATTCAAGACAACCGATATTTACAGAGAGCAAAACAAAAATTCTGTAAATAAGACTTATGGTTATACTTATAAAAACGAGATTACACTTTGCTATAGATTCCTTTCAGGTAAATCTGCAACATATTCGGGAATGGCAACTGCTTGTCGTGAAAATCTTATTAGGAATTCAGTTCTTTCAACTAAAAAAGTTGAGCCACAGTCGAAAGCACTTCCCCTTGTTGTGTCTTTGCAAGGTGGATATATAAATGCAAAAAACAAATACACCATGTTATCAAATTTTGCACAAGCAAAGGACCTTATGACACTTCTCAAAGCAAAGGGTGTCAACAATGCAATTCTCAGATATAACGGACTTTATGAGAATGCGAATAATGGTTCAGATGATGCGTTCGGTGATTTCTCTAAAAGTCTTGGCAAAGATAAAGAATTCAACGAGCTTTATTCATATCTCAACAGCCAGAAATTCTCACTTTATCTTGACACAGACATTTTAACCTATGATTACGCAAGTTCACAGAACGCTGTTAATTTAAATGGCAAAAACATTAAACTTGCAAAAAACAAAGAAGCATATTTCCCATCTGCTTTCTCTGCACAGAGTTTTATGACTATGAGCAAAGTTGAAAACAAGGTTGAAGATATTCTAAATGCATCTTTCGACTTTAATTTTGACGGATATGCACTCAACGACATAGGCACTTATCTCTATTCTGACTATTCTTCTGATTTCTATTCAAGAACAGTTTCAAATAAAGAGATTTTTGCTCAATTACCCGTTCTTGCAACATCAAAGAAATTGATGATTGACACAGGCAACTTCTATGCAATCAAATCAGCGGACATTGTTTCAGAAATTCCAATGGCACCTATTAAAGCAAATGAGAGTAACGCCTATATTGGAATTCCGTTTGTTCAGATGATGCTTCACGGCATTTGTGAATATAGTGCACCTGCTATGAACAGTTCTGAAAATATGACAACTTCATTTCTTAAATCAGTTGAATATGGATGTCTGCCAAATGTTTTGTGGTATTGCTCAGCTTATGACGATGCACTTGACGCAAGCTATTATTATGACAAAAACATAAATGATGTTGTTACACTTTACACCAAAGCTGACTCTGCTCTTGCAGATATTCGCGACGCACGAATGACTGCTCACGAAAGAATTCAGGACGGTGTTTATTGCACCGAATACAACAACAGTGTCAAGGTTTATGTAAACTATACTGACACTGCTGTTACAATAAACGGTATTACGATAGGTGCTACTGATTGTGTTGCAATTTCATAAAACAAGGCATAAGAAAAGGGATACAGATTTCTGTATCCCTTATTTTTTTAGAAGAATGGATTATAAAATGGGTTTCTCTCTGTAGTTGTTTCCGTGTCAGGTTCTGTGCTTGGTGGAGTACCCCAGACCTGAACAAATACATCAGTACCCTTTGTTTTGCTTGTGCCTTCTGCTGGAGTAATCTCTGCAACATTGCCTTCTGTATAATCACCATTATTCTCTTTTGTGATTATGTTAACCACAAAGCCTGCTTCTTCGAGAGTTTGTTTAGCATAATCAATATTTGTATCTTTTACAGGTGGAATTGTAACAAATTCACGGCCCTTGCTGACAACAAATGTGATTTCACTACCTGTCTCGACACTTGTTCCTGCTTCAAGACTTTGAGAAATGATATATCCCTTTTCAACTTCGTCACTGTATTCAAGAACCGAGTTAATTTTAAATCTTGAATTCTGCACAGGATTCTGTGCCACCATATCATAAGAAGAATTCACAAAATTCGGAACCTCAATCATTGCCACAACCGGTGCTTCAGTTGTTTGTTCTTCTTTATTTTTAATGAAATGGTCATAGCCTAAATACGCACCAAAGAAGATAAGACCTATACCGACAACAATAAGAGAAACAATTACAATTGTTCGGATAATTGTACTCTTGTCGTCTTCTTCAACCGGTTGCACAGGTAGTTTTGGTCGTTCTTCTCGTTTTGGAACATTCACACCTGAAAAAGATGAAACCACATTGCCCGGTGTTGCTGAAAGTTCTTCACGAAGAGCTTCAATATCTTGTGTTCTATCTTCAGGGTTAACCTGTAATCCGTTCATCAAAGCATTTATAACATAAACAGGAATAATCTCTGCATATCTTGCAGGAATGATAAGCTGGTCATTCATTGAACGAGAAACTGCATCTTGCGGAACACTGCCCACCAACGCTCTGTAAAGCACTGCGCTGAAGCCATAAACATCTGACCAAGCACCTTCTGTATAATTATATGAATACTGTTCAATAGGTGTATAACCTTCAAACTGTTCAGGTGAAAACTCTGTACCTTCAAGTCTTGCATCACTAATTGAAAATCCGCTAAGACGAAGTTTACCGTCGCGACCAATCATAAGGTTATCAGGGTTAATGCCATAGTGATAAATTCCTGCTTTGTGAAGTGTTGATAATGTTGAGAGAACTGGCATAAAGAGAACTTTTGCTTTTTCCCAATTAAGATAACCCGTCTGACTTCTGAGCAAAAATTCGCGAAGTGAAATACTTTCAACATATTCACTGATAGCATAAGCCGTGTTGTTTTCTTCTATGATATCGATTACAGGAACAAGCGCTGAAAGTCCACGCACACGAGCAAGACTACGCCACAAATTCAAGAATTTGCGAAGATATGCATAATACAAATCTTTCCACTCATTTTTGATTGTAACCTCTGTTGAATTCATATTTCTGTCAATAAATTTTTCAGGTAAGAATTCACGGATTACAACCGGGCTTTTGCGGTCAACATCATAAGCCATATATGTAACGCCTTCACTATTTGAAGAAATCACTTTGCCTATTATGTATTTATCTCCGATAGGAGTTTTTAACGGAAGATAAGGTGAAATTTGTGGAGAGTCAACATAATATCCACACTTTGGACATTGTTTCTCACCGTAGAGTTCATTCATACAACTCATACAAAGGTTATCAATGTTCACAATATCATCTCCTTTTTTAGTCTATATATAATATATCAAAGATTTTTCTGCTTTGTCAAATTACATTTTAGTAACATTATGTTTCGTCAGACAACACCATCTCGGCGCATTTAACACCGTCAACAGCAGCAGAGACTATTCCCCCTGCATAGCCTGCGCCTTCACCACAAGGATAAAGACCACGCACATTGGTCTGATAAAACTCGTCACGTATAATTCTCACAGGTGATGAGCTTCTAGTTTCCGGCGCTGTAAGCACAGCCTCATCCATTGCAAAGCCTTTGATTTTTTTATCCCATTCTGTCAACGCATGGCGCATATTATCAACAACTTTTGGGGGTAACAAGGTACCAATATCGGTCATCGTTACACCCGTTGGGAAGGATGGTTTAACTGCGCCTAACTTTGTAGATTTTTGTCCTTTTAAGAAATCCCCAACCAAGGTTGCAGGTGCTGTGTAATCCCCACCACCCATTTGGAATGCTTTTTCTTCGATTTCTCTTTGAAGTTGGAAGCCTGAAAGCACGTGCTCACTTGGAAAATCTTCGGGATTTATACCAACTAAAATCGCAGAGTTTGCATTCTCTTTATCTCGTGCATACTCACTCATTCCGTTTGTGACAACTCCACCCTTTTGAGATGATGCGCAAACAACCGTGCCACCCGGACACATACAGAATGTATAAGCCCCCCTGCCGTGTGGTGGATGACAAGCGAGTTTATAATCGGCTGCAGGAAGTTTTGGGTGATTTTTAAATTCGCCGAATTGAACTGAATTTATCATCTCTTGTGGATGTTCAATTCGAGCACCGATTGAAAATGGCTTTTGCATCATAGTAATACCCTTATTATAAAGCATCTCGATTGTATCTCTTGCAGAGTGACCGATTGAAAGAATGAGTGCATCAGTTTCAATGTCACTTTCTCTGCCGTTTTTATCAGTTACGGTTATTCCGTGAATGAAATTGTTTGCAACGATAATACCCGTAAGTTGTGTTTCAAAAAGCACCTGACCACCAAGAGAAATAATCTCTTCACGAATAGCTTTAACCGTTGTTTTAAGTTTGTCTGTACCGATATGTGGTTTTGCGTTCACTAAAATATCTTCAGGTGCACCGTGCCTTACAAACTCTTCAAATACGAAACGGCAACGGCTATCTTTAATACCCGTTGTAAGTTTGCCGTCAGAGAATGTGCCTGCGCCACCTTCACCATATTGTATATTTGATTTTTCATCTAGAATTCTATTCGTCCAGAAATTATTTACATCATTTGTACGTGAATCAACATCACGACCACGCTCAATGATTATAGGTTTGTGTCCACTACGAGCAAGAATAAGACCCGCAAACATACCGGCAGGGCCAAAGCCTGCAATAACAGGTGGCAATGTGCTTTTTCTGTTTGACTGCGGAATTTTATATGAATATTTTTCGCATTTTATGACTTTCGAGTTATTGATATTTGTGAGAATTTTATCTTCATCACCATCAACTGTCACATCTGCAGTATAAACAAAATGCACGCTGTCTTTTCGACAATCTATACTTCTTTTGAATATTTCTGTCTTTAAAATTCTGTTTTTATTTATTTTTAGTGTCTTGGCAACGGCATTTTCAACGTCAGAAAATTCGCTGTCAAGGCTTAATTTTATTTCGCTAATTCTGAGCATTGTTTATCCTTTCACCAATAGTCTTACCTACAAGACGACCACTTGACCAAGCCCATTGCAAGTTATAGCCACCACAGTCGCCGTCAACATTAAATACTTCACCACAGCAGAATAAGTTCTTAACAAATCTTGATTCCATTGTTTCGTCATTGAATTCTTTACAATCAACGCCACCTGCTGTAACCTGAGCATAATCAAAGCTTCTTGAATTTTTAATTTTGATTTCCCAATTCTTAATAATCTTTGCAATTCTTTTAAGCTCGTCATCTGTAAGAGTATTAACTCTTTTATTAACTGCAACCTGACATTCTTTAAGCAAGGTAATGCAAAGTTGCTTATTCATAATTCCGCTTAAAAGATTTTCGCAAAGTCCTGTATCAACATTGCGACGAGAAATGAGATATTCCCAAATCTGCTCTTTTGAAAAATCAGGTGTTACATCAAGGTTTATTTTAATATCATTTGATGGCGAAACAGACACAAAACGAGAAAGTTGCATAATTGGGATACCTGACAACCCATAATCTGTGAACTGCACTTCGCCATAGTTTTCAAGTTCTTTTTTGCCGTCAATTACTAAATCCATTTTACAAATTGAGCGCACACCTTTAAGCGCCTTTGTAAATTCATCACAGTTGAGTGAAACCAAAGCAGGTGCAGGCGAAACAATAGTATGTCCAAACATTTTGAGCATATCATATCCGTCACCATCTGTACCGTGCACTTTTGCAGCCTTTCCACCACAGGCAACCACAACAAAATCAAATCTGTCACGGTTATTTATAACGATTTTTTTAGTTACACCCGTATCGACAGTTTTAAGATGCACTGCTCTGTAATCACAGATAGTTTTAACGCCGAGTCTTTCACATTCAAAGCGCAAAGCATCTAAAACCGATGCTGCTTGATTTGACAATGGGTAAACTCTACCCTCGTCTTCTTCTCTTGTATAAAGACCTAATCGGTTGAAAAATTCAATATTCTTTTCAGGGGTATATTCTCTCAAAGCATACTGCGAAAAAGCCGTATCTCCACGAAAACCCGACACAGCCGAATTCATATTTGTAAGGTTACATCTTCCGTTGCCAGTTACTAAAATCTTTTTGCCCACTCTTGGCAATTTTTCAAGAATTGTAACTTCAACATCGTTTTTGTTTTCTATATTATGTAAAAGTTCGATGGCACAGGCAAGTCCTGACGCACCACCACCGATTATTGCTATCTTCGTCACGGCTTACCCCTGCCTTTCAAGATATTCATAGAGTTTATCTATTGTCACAGAACTCATAACGTGTTCCATTTTACAAGCATCGTTTTCTGCGTTCTCTTCATCAACACCCAATGTGTCAACCAAAAATTGTTTAATGAGTTTATGACGACGAAGCACATTAGCCGCATAGCTTTCACCCATTGGTGTAATTTTAATACTACCATAGGTTTCATGCTCTAAAAAACCATTTTGAGTAAGTGTGTTCACTGCTCTGTTGACACTTGGTTTTGACACGCCTAAATGCTCGGCAATATCTGTAACACGCACATTCTCAATCTTTGTAGACAACACAAAAACTGCTTCAAGATAATCTTCAAGAGAAGATGTCATATTTTCAAAATTATATTTCATAACAAATCTTCCTTATATAGACTTTCTGTTAGTCTTTGCTCTTGCCAAGTTAAAAATTTCTTTTTTTGTCTCATCACTTGAAAGTCTTAAGTTTATAATCAAATCAGTTTCTTCTTTTGAAAGTTGTGCCATATAACAAGCCTCAGGCTGAGCATCAACAAACTCATCATCATAAACATATTTTGTGAGAATTTTACCAACAAATTTCTCAACTGAAATACCATAAAACTCACTGAGTTTCACCAAAGTATCAATATCGGGTGAGCGTCTGCCAGTTTCATATCCACAATAAGCAGAACGACTTATGCCCAACACATCTGCAACCTGTTGTTGTGTGAGCTTGTTTTGATTTCTGATAATTTTAAGTTGTCTGAGTTTCATTAAAAACACCTCTTAAAAATGGTGAATATATTTTGTTTATTTTATCACACATTTGTCGCAAAAACAACACAAATGTGACACTTTGAGCTGAATATTTACAAATTCGACAAAATATGATAAAATATTTTAAATTGAAGGGAGTGTTATTATGCTTTACATTTTGTTGGGAATACTTGCAGTTGTTGCAATTCTCATTATTTTAGCCGCAAAACTGCTTGATGCAGCAGGGCTTAATAAAAGATGTGAGGGTAACGAAAACCTTAAATATTTAAAAGCAAAAAACTTTGATAATCTTAACGCTCACCCAATCAGTTTCAAATCAGATAGTGGTCAAACACTTAACGGATTTCTTTATAGTGGAGCAAAGATTGACAAATATAAAGCACTTATAGTTTTTTCGCACGGTATGGGTGCAGGTCACTTAGCTTACACCACAGAAATTAACTATTTCGCACAAAAAGGTTATCTTGTTTTGGCTTATGACAACACAGGCACGTGTGAGTCAGAAGGCAAAAAACTTAAAGGATTTGCACAGGGTGTTATCGACTTAAAATACGCAATTAAATATGTGTCAACCCGTGACGACCTCAAAGAGCTACCACTTTTACTTTTAGGTCACTCTTGGGGTGGATATAGTGTATGTAATGTTGCCGCTTTGTCCCCCGATGTTGAAATCAAAGGTATTGTTGCATTCTCACCTTTCCATTCTCTTAACAGATTGCTCTCAGATATGGTAAAAATGAAAACAAAGGCAAATATTCGCTTTATGACACCATTCCTTGATATTGTGAATCTTATGAAATTCGGTAAAGTTGGTATTCTTCGTTCTTGCGAAACAATTTCGAGCAACCACATCCCAACACTTGTTATGCACGGTGGCAACGATATGACTATCAATGTGCAGAATAGTCCGGTGGGAATGAAGCATAGAATTGCAGAAAATCAAAACGCCAGAACCGTTCTTTATGAGAGCAAATATCACAATGTTTATCTTGCAAAAGATGCTGAACAATATCTTAACGATATTTTTGCAAGGGTTGGCTCGTTACCTGAAAATAGTCAGGAAGCATATGAAATCTATCAATCAATAGACTATTCACTCATCACAAAAGAAGATTTGACAGTTATGGATACTGCAAATTCATTCTTTGAAGAATGTGTTATGAAAAGAGATTTTCTTTCAGAATAAGGTGTTTTTTATTGTTTAAAAAGAAAAAAGATTTTGCCAAACACACTGAATACAATCCCGAAATGGCAACTAAAAAATGCAATTATACACTGTTGAACCAACAATATGCATTGAAAAATCAAACGGTGCTTTTGGGCGACTCAATTACTGACTTTTTTAACTATTATGAGTTGTTTTACGATTTCTGTAAATCAAGCGGCCAGGCAGTTTATAACCGCGGTATCAGTGGTGATACAAGCGACAGACTCGTAGAAAGACTCCATGATAATGTGCTCTCTATTGAGCCTAAAAACATTGTTCTTCTTATTGGTACAAATGACATCAGTCGTGGTGTTCCGCTTTCAGTTTCAGTGCAAAATCTTGAGAAAATCATAACAGATAGCAAAAAAGTGTGCCCTGATGTTAATTTCGTTGTTGAAGCCGTTTATCCTATAAATGAATCAATGCGATATAGAAGCGATAAACGTAGCAATAAAAAAATCAATGAAATGAACACTGAATTTTTCAAAATCTGCCAAAAGCATAATTGTGTATGGCTTGACCTTAGTGAAAAATTAAGTGACCAGCAAGGGCAACTAAAAAAAGAGTTCACCTTTGATGGACTTCATATTAATGTAAAGGCATATCAAATTATTTCAGAAAACATAACTCCATTGTTAATAAAATAAGACCGAGCAAAACCGCTCGGTCTTTTTTGCTTATATATTGTATTTGCACTTTATTTCTGCTCGAAGAACACTTTAAATGCTCTATATGCCATATAGACATCAAGTTTTGAAACAACTTCAAGTGGTGCATGCATTGAAAGAACAGGCACACCAAGGTCGATTGTGTCGATGTCGAGATTAGCAACATACATAGCAACTGTACCGCCGCCACCTGCATCAACCTTGCCAAGCTCACCAATTTGCCATACAACATCATTTGCATTGAGCATTCTGCGGATTTTGCCCATATATTCAGCAGAAGCATCAGAAGTGCCACTCTTACCACGAGCACCTGTGTATTTTGTAATAACAACACCGTTATTTACAAAAGAACAGTTCTTTCTTTCACTAACTTCAGGGAATGTTGGGTCAAATGCTGCGTTAACGTCTGCAGAAAGACATTCTGATTTTGAAAGCACTCTCCAAGGTTCAACTCCACCCATAACTGCTAAATCGTGGATAAAGTATTTCATATATGATGAGTTAAGACCGGTGTTGCCGTCTGAGCCAATTTCTTCTTTATCTGTAAGAACTGTAAGGCAAGTGTATTCAGGATTTTCAATATTGAATATTGCCTGTGCAGCAGGGTAAGCACAAACCTTGTCGTCGTGACCATAAGCACCGATAAGGCTTCTGTCAAAACCAATGTCACGAGCCTTGAATGCAGGAACAAGTTCAAGCTCAGCACTCAGGAAATCACCTTCGGTAATTCCATATTTCTCGTTAAGAATTTTGATGATGTTGAGTTTAACTTTATCGCTGCCTTCATCCTTTGAGAATGGACGAGAACCGATAAGAATATTGAGTTGTTCACCTTTGATGCCTTCGCTCATTGTTTGTTTCATCTGGTCTTGTGCAAGGTGTGGAAGAAGGTCAGTAACACAGAATTGTGGGTCGTTTTCGTCTTCGCCGATATTAACTTTAACTGTTTCACCGTTTGCCTTAACAACAACACCGTGGAGTGCAAGTGGAATAGCAGTCCATTGGTATTTCTTGATTCCGCCGTAGTAGTGAGTCTTGAAATATGCAAGTGAAGAATCTTCATAAAGTGGGTTAGGTTTAAGGTCAAGACGAGGTGAGTCGATATGTGCAGCAGAAATTTTCACACCTTCTGCGATATTCTTTTTACCGAATACGCAAAGAATAATTGCCTTGTTTCTGTTGTTGAAATAAACTTTGTCACCAGCATTATATTTTTTTGTGTTATCAAATTCTGTGTAGCCTTTGCTTTCTGCTTCTTTTATGAAAAATTCAACAGATTCACGCTCGATTTTTGCGAAGTCCAAATAATCTTTATAACCCTCACAAAAATCATCGGCAAGTTTAACTGTTTCGTCGTTTACTGTTTCCATAGCATGCTTTGGCTCATAGAAAAGTTCCTTTTTCATTTCATTTAAGTCCATAATATTTTCTCCTTTCGGTTATAAATCTAATTGTAAAATAATTGGTTTTATTTCTACATTTAAGTCGTATGGTGGGTAATTCCATAAAACAAAATCAGCACGACTTGTGAAAAAGCTTTCGTCTTTTTGAGCATTTATTCTCTCAAGTGCTTTTTCTTCTGTAATGTTGTCGCGTTTCATTATTCTTTCAAGTCGAATTTCTTTTGGTGCAACAACTGCAACAGTAAAGTCACAAAGAGCATCTTCACCACTTTCAAAAAGTGCAATGGCATCAATAATTGCACCGCGATAACCAACTTCTTCCATATCCTTAATAATGGATTGGATTTCTTCTGTCACAGCGGGGTGAGTGATGTTGTTTAAATCGTTTGTGCTCTGCTCATCAGCAAATGCACGGGTAGCAAGTAACGGACGATTTGTTGTGCCATCATCATGGATTACGTCATCACCAAAACGCTCTTTTAATTTATTTTTGACATTTTCGTTGTTGTTTATAACTTCACGGGCAACTTTGTCAGCGTCAATGTGATAGCAACCATAAGCCATTAACTTTTGAGCAACGGTGCTTTTTCCAGCACCAGTAAGTCCCGTAAGACCGATAATTTTCATTATATCACCTTGATTTTAAATCCACTTGCACGGATTAAACGATTATACACCGCTAATCCCATACCCTTTGTGTCAGGGCAACGGGCATAAACGTTTTTTGCACCCATTTCGTCTAACTCGCGAAGTGCATCAAAGAGTCTTGCACTCTGACTGAAACCGTCATTCTTGTCACCGTATGTAACAGATGGGCAAGACAAACTATCATTCTCACCGTCAAAGCACAATGCAGTTGCATTTTCGCTTTCGCAAAGATTTTTAAAAGTTTCAAAATCACTTTTTATGATTGTTATGTCTGCACTTGGTGCATAATGCTTGTATTTCATACCGGGGGATGACGCAACTGCACCATCTTCTAACTTGTTGAGCACAGCATCGTCAACAACGATTTCACCGATTAACTCTGTCATTTTTTCGAGAGTTACACCACCTGGACGGAGAAGTCTTGGTGGGTCTTCGGCAAATGAAATAACAGTTGATTCAACTCCGATTTCACAGCTTCCACCATCAATTATGAGTGGAATTCTACCATTCATATCGTCAAAAACATATTTAGCATTTGTAGGGCTAGGGCTACCTGAAAGATTTGCAGATGGTGCTGCCAACGGACAACCACAAGCATCGATTATGGCTCTTGCATAATCGCTTTTTGGCATACGGATAGCAACCGTGTCGAGATTTCCTGAAACCACATTTGAAATCTTGTCACTCTTTTTCATAATCATAGTAAGAGCGGCAGGCCAAAATTTTTCAGCCATAATTTTAACCTTTTCAGGAATTTCAGCTACAAGTGGCTCTAAATCTTCAAACTTTGCAATATGCACAATAAGTGGATTGTCACTTGGTCGTCCTTTTGCAACAAAGATTTTCTTTACTGCATCTTCGTCTAATGCATTTGCAGCAAGTCCGTAAACGGTTTCGGTTGGGATTCCAACAACTTCACCGTCATTGATAAGCCTTTTAGCTTCGCTTAATGCTTTTTCATATTCAGTTGTAATGTTAATTACTTCTGTTTTCATAAAAATTACTCGTTTGCTTTTAATTTTTCAGCAGTATCTGCTGTAATGAGTGCATCGATAATTTCATCAATGTCACCATTCATAATCTGCTCAATTTTATAAAGTGTAAGACCAATTCTGTGGTCACTTACTCGACCTTGTGGGAAGTTGTAGGTTCTGATTCGCTCACTTCGGTCGCCTGTACCAACCTGACTCTTTCTCTGACCTGCAATTTCAGCGTCGTGCTTTGCCTGTTCAATTTCGAGAAGTCGTGAACGAAGAACCTTAAGTGCTTTGTCTTTATTCTTGTGCTGACTTCTTTCATCCTGACACTCAACAACCATACCTGTAGGCAAGTGAGTAACACGGATGGCAGATGAAGTCTTGTTAACCTTTTGTCCACCTGCACCACTTGAACGGAAAACATCAATCTGTAAATCAGCAGGATTCAGTTCAAAGTCAACATCTTCTGCTTCTGGCAAAACTGCAACAGTAACGGTTGATGTCTGAATTCGTCCCTGACTTTCTGTTTCGGGAACTCGCTGAACTCTGTGAACACCACTTTCAAACTTAAAGCGAGAATATGCACCGTCACCGTCAACTGAGAATATTACTTCTTTATATCCACCAAGCTCGGTTGGGTTTTCAGAGAGTATTTCAATTTTCCATCCACGAGCTTCAGCATACATTGTGTACATTCTGAAAAGCGAATTCGCAAAGAGCGCAGCTTCTTCACCACCTGCACCACCACGGATTTCAATAATAACGCTACGGTCATCATTAGGGTCGCGGGGGAGAAGAAGTATTTTTAATTCTTCCCAAGTGACATCAAGCATTTCCTTTGCAGTTTCAAATTCTTCTTGCACCATTTCTTTGAAGTCTTTGTCCATTCCACTTTCATCTAAAAGCATTTTAGATTCTTCAAAGGTGTCTTTGTGCCCTTTATATTCACGGAATTTCTCAACAACAGGGGTTAATTGCTTTAACTCTTTCATTAACTTTGTATATAACTGTTGGTCACTGACTGTTGCAGGGTCACAAAGTTGTTCATTCACACTTTCAAATCTTGCTTCAATACCTAACAATTTATCAAACATTTTCATTCTCCCTGATTATCTTCTTTATATTCTTTTCAATCTTTGCGCGTGGCACCATAACCTCACGCTCACAGTTTGTGCAGCGGATACGAAAATCCATGCCTGAACGAAGCACTAAAAACTGTTTACAACCACAGGGATGTGGCTTTTTCATTTCAAGAATATCATTAACTCTAACATCCATAAAAATTACCTCAAAATATATTACATTATATAATACCATAAATGTTATGAAAATAAAATACCTATTTTTAATTCTTATTTGCACTTTTGTTTCATATTTATATATTAATTTGAAAATAAAGGTGATTAGTATGAAAAAATATTACCCTGAAGGGTTTTTAATTGAGAAAAAACACAATAAAAAGGCAATGGAGTCAATATCAGAATTGCGAGAATGCTTCTTAGAAGACCGAATTCTTGAAGCCAAAGCTCTTCTTTGCGACAGAGACCATAATCTTCACGTTGATTTGGGCGCAATCAAAGGGGTTATACCAAGAGAAGAATGTGCAATGGGTATTTCTGACGGTAGTGTCCGAGACATTGCAATAATTTCAAGAGTAAACAAACCTGTCTGTTTTAAAATCATTGATTTTATGGATGATGAGATTGGAAATCGCACAGCAATATTAAGTCGCAGAGCTGTGCAGGAAGAATGCATTGAAGAATTCATAAAAAAACTGACTCCCGGTGACATTATAAATGCAAGAGTTACTCATAACGAAACTTTTGGCTCGTTTTGTGATATTGGTTGTGGCATTTCTGCACTTTTACCCATTGATAGCATTTCGGTGTCCCGAATTCCACACCCAAGCGTGAGATTATCGGTCAATACGATTATAAAAGCAGTAGTTAAAAGTATAGACGAGAAAAACAGAGTCACATTATCATTAAAAGAATTGCTTGGCACTTGGGAAGAAAATGCAAGCAACTTTAAAGCAGGGCAGACGGTTGGCGGTATTGTTCGTTCTATTGAAAAATACGGAGTTTTTATTGAATTAGCGCCTAATCTCGCTGGTCTTGCCGAATATTCAAGTGATGTGCAAGAAGGGGATTTAGCAAGCGTTTACATAAAAAGCATTAACCCAGAAAAAATGAAAATCAAGCTTTCAATAGTTGATAGTTTTCCAAATAACAATCCACCTGACCCCGTTAGATATTACAGTGATGGCACACACATAGACGACTGGCAATATTCACCAAAAAACGCAGAGAAAAATATATTTACTATATTTTAAAAATTTGTTAAAAATATGTTGTAATATGCAAAAATATGTGATAAAATATGCCTAGTTATATTATAACGGAGGGATATTATGAAAAAAAGAAACATAATTATCAGCGTTTGTCTCGTTGCTGTTATGCTTGCAACAATGCTTGTTCCAGCATTTGCTGCATTGGGTGACGCAAGAGCAGATAGCAAAGTTCCTGTAATTCAGGTTCGTGGCATCGGTGAAACACTCTATGATGCAGCGGGTAACGAAATCTTCTCGGCAGGAAACATTATCAGTGGTATTTTACCAGTTCTTCCAAAACTTGCTACATACCTTACAGATACAAATAATATTGATGTACTTATTGATGCTTTGAAACAAGCTACAACATCAATTTTTGCACCTGTTATGTATGATAACAATGGTAACAGAACAAATGTAGTTAAAGTTGATGATTCAACTGCAGCTATTAATACAGATTCAGACCTTGGCTTCACACCATCTTCTGAACAGACTCTTGCATATATGCTTGCAGAAAAGCTTGGTGACGACCAATCATATATCTTTACATATGACTGGACAGCAGACCCATTTGAAGTTGCTGAGCAGCTTGATGCATATATCGAAATGGTTAAAGATAAGACAGGTGCAGACAAAGTTTCTCTTTGCGCAGAAAGCATGGGCGGTGCAGTTGTAAATACATACATTTCATCATTGAGCCCAATCTTTGATGCTGGTAAACTTGCATCTATTGAAACAGTTGTTATGTCTAATGCTGCTTTCAACGGTCTTGAAATGTTGGGTCAGCTTTTCACAGGTAACACAGATATCGACGGTGAAAAACTTGGCGAGCTTATCAAACAAGAAATTCTTGGCAACTCAGAACTTTCAAGCCTTATTCCATCTCTCGGCCTTTTAACAACAATTGCTGAAATGGCTGACCAGATTATGCTTGCAGGTCAGGATAGAATTTACAACGAAATTCTTATTCCAATTTTTGGTTATATCCCTTCATTCTGGACTCTTATTCCAGCTGACAAATATGATGCTGCTGAAAGCTTTATGCTTAAAAATGCAGGTTCAGACCTTAAATATACAGTTGCCAAATATCAGAGTGTTGTATCAAGCACAACACTTAATATGGCTAAAGCACAATTGTATGGTGCTAACTATTACAATGTTTCAAACTATAACAGATATATCGCACCTGTAACACCAGCAGCAAACTGGAACAGTGACGGTGTTATTGAAACAATTAACACAAGTAGCTTTGCAAAAGTTGCAAATATTGGTGAAACATTGGATGTAACATATGGCGGAAATTATGTTGACGCTAAAGCAGAATTTGATGCAGATAAAGATACATTCCTCGCAAATAATCCACAAATCTCTCCAGATTTCGTAGTTGACGCTTCTAAATGTGCTTATCCAACACAGACATGGTTCATCAGGAACCTTGGCCATATCGCTTATGATATGAATGATGGCACAGGCGATTTCTATGTATGGCTTCTCACAGAAGCAGACAACTGCACAGTTGAATCAAAAGAAGAATATCCACAGTTTATGTATTATGATACATCAATCCCAATGCTTATGACATGGGAAGAAAAAGCTGAAATGGATGAAAACGCAGGTGGCGGAATTACAATTCCAGAAATCACTCTTCCAGAAATTCCTGGATTAGAAGATTTACCACCAATCACAATTCCTGAAATCACTCTTCCTGAAATTCCTGGATTTGATGCAGAAGGTCTTTTAGGTGCTATTGAAGGTGGTCTTGATAGCCTTCTCGGTGGTCTTGGCGGCAACGGTGGCGGCGGAATGGACCTTGGTGGTATCGTTGATACAATCACAGGTATCGGCGGTATGATTGGTGGTCTCATTGGTGGCCTTGACATTGGTGGACTTCTTGGTGGACTTCTTGGTGGCGGCGGAGATGAAACTCCTGAAGAACCAACAGAAGAACCAACAGAAGAACCAACAGAAGCTCCTACAGAGGCTCCAACAGAAGCTCCTACACAGCCAGCTCCACAAGCTCCGGTTCAGAACAATAACAATAATAGTCAACCAACTACCGGCACACCAGTAGAAGTTGAAGGCGGAAACTTTAACTTGTGGTTAGCAGTTATTGTTGCAACATTAGCAGTTCTTGGAATTTTAGTTGTTGCTCTCTAAATTAAATTAAAATTAACAGCAGAGATTTATTTCTCTGCTGTTTTTTTATCTTGATTTTTATAATAAACAATAGTATAATTATTCGGTAAATACAAATATATCTGAGGAGAGTTAAAATGTATATTTGCGATTTGTTTAATAACAAAGAAGAATACATTGGTAAAGTTGTAAAGCTCAACGGTTGGGTTAGAAACCACAGAAAGCAAAAGAATATGGGCTTTATTGACTTTTATGACGGCACAATCTTTAATGTGTTGCAGGTGGTTTATGACAGTGCATCACCTGAATTTCAAGGTCTTGTAAACACAGTTAAGGTTGGTTGCTGTATCGAAGTTGAGGGTAAGGTTGTTGTGAACGAAAACAACGGCTCAATCGAAATTTCACCAATCAATGTTGAAATCAAGGGCGAATGTGATGAAGATTACCCAATTCAGCCAAAAAGACACACACTTGAATTCTTAAGAGAAAACGCATATCTTCGTCCAAGAACAAGACTTTTCCAAGCTGTGTTCAAGGTTAGAAGTGTTGCTTCAATGGCTATTCACGAATATTTCCAGAATAATGGTTATGTTTATGTGCACACACCACTTCTCACATCAAACGACGCTGAGGGCGCAGGTAACACATTCACAGTTACAACCTATGACCCACTTGATAACGACAAGAAAGACTATTCAGACGATTTCTTCGGCAAACATTCTTCACTTGCTGTTACAGGTCAGTTAGAGGGCGAAACATTTGCTCTTGCATTCAGCAAGATTTATACATTCGGACCAACATTCAGAGCAGAAAATTCTAACACAAGAACACACGCTGCAGAATTCTGGATGATTGAGCCTGAAATTGCATTTGCAGATTTGTTTGACCTTATGGATGTTGAAGAAGATTTCTTAAAATCAATTCTCAAAACAATTATGGACCGTTGTCCTGCAGAGCTTGAATTCCTTGAAAAATTCAACGGAATCAATCTTCGTGAGAGAATGACAAAGCTTATTGATAGTGAAATCGTTAGACTTCCATTCAAAGATGCAATCACAATTCTTAAAGAAGCAGACGCAACAGAAAACTTCAAATTCAAACCTGAATATACGGAAGACCTTGCTCGTGAGCACGAAAAATATCTCACAGAGAAAAAGTTCAATGCTCCTGTTTTCGTTTATGACTGGCCAAAAGAATTCAAAGCATTCTATATGTATCAGAATGACGATGGCAGCACAGTTGCAGCAGTTGACTTGCTTGTTCCAGACGCAGGTGAATTGATGGGCGGTAGCCAGAGAGAAACAAGATATGACCGTCTTATCGGCCGTATGAATGAACTTGGCATTGCACCTGAATCACTTGACTGGTATTGCAATCTTCGTAAATACGGCGGATGCACACATTCAGGTTTCGGTATGGGCTTTGAAAGACTTCTCATTTATGTTACAGGTATGGAAAATATCCGTGACGTTATCCCATACTGCAGAACACCTAAAAACTGCGATTTCTAATTGAATATAAAAATAAAGCGTAGTAGCCATTTGGTTACTACGCTTTTTGTATTTATTATAATAATCTTATATGATTTTCTTTGCAGAGTCTTACGGTTTCTTCGTCCCAGAGTGAGCATTGAACTTCGCCCACATGAGCACAACCCATAAGCAACATACAAAGTCTTGATTGACCAATACCACCGCCGATTGTAAGTGGTAACTCGTCGTTGAGAAGCATTTTGTGGAATGCAAGCTCTCGTCTGTCGTCACAACCTGCAAGGGTTAATTGACGGTCAAGTACTTCCTTATTTACACGAATACCCATTGAAGAAATCTCTATTGGAGCATTTCTCACATTATCCCAGAAAATGATGTCGCCGTTAAGTGACCAGTCATCATAGTCAGGTGCACGGTTACCATGCTTATTGCCTGATTTTAACTTGCCACCGATTCCCATAATAAAGATTGTTTTGTGTTCTCTTGCAAATTCACATTCACGTTCTTCAGGAGTCAAGTCGGGATATAAATCTTCAAGTTCTTGTGATGTGATAAATTTTACATTTCTCTCGATTTTTGTATCAAGTTGAGGGAATTTCTCTTGAAGCAACTCATTAACATCACAGATTGTATCAACAATTTTCTGAACTGTATCACGAAGATACTCAGGGTTACGGTCATTGTCTTCAATAACCTTTTCCCAGTCCCACTGGTCAACATAGATTGAGTGAATGTTGTCAAGCTCTTCGTCACGACGGATGGCATTCATATCAGTCAAAAGACCTTCGTGCATCCAGAAATCATATCTCTTGAGAGCTAAACGCTTCCATTTAGCAAGTGAGTGCACGATTTCAGCATCACCCTCTATTGCGGGCACATCAAAGGTTACAGGTCGTTCTGTACCATTAAGATTATCATTAAGCCCTGAACTGCAACTAACAAAAAGTGGAGCAGAAACACGCTTTAATGAAAGCGCTTTGCAGAAATTCTGCTGAAAAAGTTGTTTGATAATATCAATGGCTCTTTGAGTGTCATATCTATTCAGTTTGGGGCTATATCCTTCTGGAATATAGATTTTGTTCATCTGAAATCACGCCTTTAAAAATACTAAACTAAATTTTAATTAAAATATACTCTTTTGTCAAGACACAAAAGAAATTATAAGGAAAACAAGAATAATGCAAACACCGAAACAGGTCATAAACAAAGCAAATGAGAAGTTTGATGAAATTCTCTGTGTTGTTTTTGAAATTGTTTCAGAAACACGCACAAATAAGTTTGCATTTTTATGTGTTTTGTCGTGCTTAACGTGGTCAACAACATCGCCCAATGCATAAGCGTATTTTCTCTGGTGTTCTGTATGCTCTTTTGCATCAGATAATACACTCTTGCGAGTAAGGAAAATAAGAAAATCAGTTAAGTCTGCAAAAGCTCTGCAAATAACACCGAAAACGGCTGTGAGAATTTTAATCAAAGGAATATAAACCTGATTTTCAAGTGAAATCTTGCCGTCCATTGGGTTAACATAAGTCTTATTTTTAACAAGAACTTTACGAATAAAGAGTGCATAAACAAGAATACCGATTGCAAGTGAAATCAATACACCTTTGAGATTTGTGAATGAAAAATAGTGAATCTCGTGGTGGAAGTGATGACCGTTCACAAGTGAGAGCATTGGATAAGTGATTTTCTCAACTAATGGTGTGTAAATTCCAATAACAGGAATAGCAACTGCTGAAATGATAAGAGCAATGGCAGAAAGTGGTGAGAGTTTTTTGCCCTTCTCGGTTTCTTCAGTCGGTTTTTCAATGAAGATTGCCACAAAGAGTTTGAGCATATATGCCGCTGTAAGACCACCTGAGAATAAGAATAACCACTCAATAATAGTTATGATTGGTAAATGACTTAAATGCGCATATTCAACGATTGCTTCGTGAACAAGTGTCTTTGAAAGGTAGCCGGTAAAACCTGGGATACCTGCAAGTGAACAAGCACCGATTAAGAATGTAATCATAATAACGGGCTTGTTTCTGCCGTAACCCTTTAACTTGTTAAGGTCAAGAGTATGAGCGCCAAGATAAATTGCACCAGCACAAAGGAAGAGCACAAGTTTAACTATTGAATGGTTAATCATATAAAGGAATGTGCCATTTGCCGCTAATGCGTTTTCTTCACCTAAAAGTGTAATCATTGATACACCAACAAGGATAAACCCGATTTGTGAAAGTGAAGAACAAGCTAAAGTGCGTTTAAGGTTATTTGAGAATACAGCAATAACTGCACCCAATACCATTGTTATTGTAGCAAGGGCTAATAATGTGTAGCCCCAGATTTCATCGTCACGAAGAATTTGACCAGTAACAACAAGAATACCGAATACACCTGTTTTAGTGAGTACACCCGAAAGAAGTGCACTTGCAGGAGCAGGAGCAACAGGGTGAGCTTTTGGTAACCAGATGTGTAATGGAAACATACCTGCTTTTGCACCGAAACCAAAAAGCAAGCAGAATGCTGCAACATAGAGTTCTGTTGATTTGCCAACATATTGAATAGCAGAATAAAGGTCAGCAATCATCAATGTGCCTGTGATGTTATAAAGCACGAAAAGTCCCATTAATGCCACCATACCACCAAGCACGGCGATGGCAAGATATGTTTTTCCAGCATCCATTGCGTCTTTGGTTTCGTCCTGAATAACCCACATGTATGATGTGAATGACATAATTTCAAAGAATATGAAAGTTGTCATCAAATCAGCAGAAAGGAAAACGCCCAATGTAGCGCCCATTGTTACAAGGAAGAAGAAATAATATCTTGAAAGTTTGTGGTTGTGGTCTTTGAAATATTGTGGTGAGAGCAAGGCTGCTGCAAACCACATGAAAGCAGCAATAATTGCATAGGTTGAATTAAAGCCACCAATCTGGAAATTCAAAGATGCAAAGCAGACAATTCTTGCAGGGGATTGAGCAATTAAAACTGAAAGAGCCAAACTTATAAAAGTTGCAAGAATTACAACTGCATTACGAAGTTTTTCATATTTACCTAAAAGTGCAGAAATAATTGCTGCAACAAAGGGAGTGAAAACACAATACATAGTTAAAGCTGTCATATTGCCAATACCCCCTTGATAAGTTCAATAACATTTGATGCCATAAGACCTGTTACAATACAAAGCACAGCACAGATACCCATAGGCACTTGCATAAGCGCATTTGCTTCTTTAACATCTGATACATCATTTGCATTGTCGCGACGCTTGAAGAATGCCTTGATTGCAGGTGAGAGCATATACATTGCAGTTAAGAATGCAGAGATAAGCAAAATAACTACGCCCACAATAGCAAATGGATTTTGTGCTTCCATTGAAGCAGTTGCGATATACCATTTACTGACAAATCCACAGAATGGTGGAATACCTGTAAGTGATAGTGCAGAAATTGTAAAGAATATAAATGTAAGTGGCATTTTTCTGCCGATACCCTCAAGCTCTGGCACATATTCACGCTCTGTCTTGTGAAGCACGGCACCTGCCGAGAAGAATGCGCCTATTTTAATAATAGAGTGGAAGAGAAGGTGACAGAATGCTGCCAAAAGTCCTGCTTCTGTCATAAGAGTTGCTGCAAAAACAATATATGAAAGGTTTGATATTGTTGAGAATGCAAGTCTTCTCTTGAAATGTTTTTGTCTTAAAGCTGTCATAGAGCCATAGAAAATTGTAAACATTGCAAGAGCCATTACAAGATTCTGCGCCCAAGAGCCTTTTATAAAATCTGTGCCGTATGAATAATAGATAAGACGGATAATTGCAAAAGCACCCGCTTTAACAACGGCAACTGCGTGAAGCAATGCAGTAACAGGTGTCGGTGCAACTGATGCTGTCGGCAACCAACTGTGAAGTGGAAAAACAGCAGCCTTAACACCAAATCCTAAAAATGCGAAGACAAAGAGAATGAGTGCGATGGTTGGGTCTTCAGGACTTGTGATGTGACCACCGAATACAAAATCGTTAGCGTCATTCACAATAAGAAATGCAACACCAGCAAAAGCGAAAGCAGCACCACCGATTGAATAGTTCATATATTTTCTTGCTGCTTGATTATGCTTTCTTGTTAAGCCGTGCATAACAAGTGGAATTGTGAAGAGTGTGAGCAATTCGTAGAAAAGATACATTGTGAGAATGTTGCTCGCCATTGCGATGCCCATTGTTGCGCCGAATGCCATTGTGAAGAAAGCATAGAACATTGGCAAGTTCTTTTCGTGGCTCATATACTCAAAAGCATAAAGAGCCGTTAATGGCCAGAGTGTAGCCGAAAGACAAGAGAAAAGCTTGCCTGCGCCATCGAGCTTTAACACGAAGCTTAAATTTTCAGTAAAGTTTAAAAGTGTAAGTGACTCCTGTGGAGTGTTAAGTGCTAATGCCCATACAGAAACAGATGAACAGAGAATTGTGAACATAACAAATGTATTTCTCTGTTTTTTCTTTTCGGCGGGAATTAAAAACGATAAAGCGCCCAAGATTATAGGAAGAAAAATTGGGACGATTAAAAATAAACTGTTCATCTCAATAACCTCCTATTATAAAACTGGCGCAAGAATATCGCTTGTTGTAAGTGAGAAAATTCCACCCGCAACAGCAATAACTGTAAGAATAATAATTGGAATAACCATAAACAATGGCTCACGCACTTTTTCTATCTCTGTTTCTTCTTTACCGAAGAAAGCATCGATTGAAATTGAAAGAAGATATGCTGCTGTGAGAATTGCAGAAACCAAAAGAATGATTGGTGCAATATAAGAAAGCGCACCTAAATCTGCATCGAGTGCTGAAGTTGCGATATACCATTTGCTGTAAAAACCACCTGTTGGTGGAATACCGATAAGTGAAAGTGAAAGCACGGTAAAGCAAGTGAATGTAATTGGCATTTTCTTACCAAGTCCTTTAAGGTCTTTGACATCTGTTTTGCCATACATAAAGATTACTGCACCAGCACAAAGGAAGAGGCCAACTTTTACAACTGCGTGGAAAACGATTTGCCAGAGCGCACCCTGAAAACCGTCATCAGTGAAAAGGAAAAGTCCTGTAAGCACATAAGAAATCTGGCTGACAGTTGAAAATGCAAGGCGCTTTTTAAAGCCTTTTTCAAGATAAGCCATCATTGAGCCCATAAGTACAGTTAAGAGTGCAAAAGACAAAGCAACTGTCTGCACCCAAGTGCCTGTGAGAACATCTGTGCCGACAATATAGAATATTGTTCTTATAATTGCGAGAACACCGGCTTTTGCAATAAGACCTGAAAGCAATGCACTTGCAGGTGCAGGGGCAACAGGGTGAGCCGTTGGCAACCAACCATGCATTGGGAAAAGACCTGCTTTTGCACCAAAGCCTAAAAGCATTGTGAATACACTGGCAAGTACAAGTGGTGAAGCAGTAACATCTACGCCGCCTGCAACAAAAGACAATGTGCTACTGTTTGTTGCAAGAACAAAGATACCGAAGAGTGCTAAAAATGCACCTGCAACAGAATAATAGAGATATTTTTTGGCAGCTGCAACTGATTCTTTTGAAAGAGAATGAAGAACCAATGGCATTGAGAAAAGAGTAACCATTTCATAGAAAACATACATTGAAACGAGATTCTGTGAAAGAGCAGCGCCGAGCATTGCACCTTCTGAAAGGAACATAAATAAGAAAAATCTCATTTCGTTTTCTTCATGTTTCATATAAACACAAGCATAGAGTGTTACCAATGTCCAACCAACGATAACCAATGCAACAAAGAATTTTGCAAGGGTGTCAGCGGTAAATCCAACAGAAATCTGGTCAACAAGTGTAAATGTACCCGTTGAAATTTTGTCACCGAGAATTACCATAAAACCAAGAACAGTTTCAATTACCTGAATGAGAATAACTGCACCTAAACGAGTGTTTCGGTTCTGGATTTTATTGAGCATTGGTAAAATCAAACCACCGATTACGGGGAATAAAGTTAAAATTATCAAAAGCATATTTTAAATCCCCCTTATCGAATGTTTATGAACAACTCAAGCCCTTTTTCAAAGAGTGAAATAATGGGCTGAGAATGAAGACCAACGGCGATATTAACTGCAGACATTACAAGCACAATCATTGAAAATGCAGGTGCAGTTTTGAATGTGATATTTTTACGAGTGAGTTCAACCTTTGCAGGGCTATAAATATTAACGAGAGTTCTAAGGAAATAAAGAACATTGAGAATTGTACTGATAGCCAAAACAATAAGCATTAAATATGTTTGTATTCCGTGACCAAAAGCAGATGTTGAAAAAAGAAGTTTTGGAATAAACCCTGCAAAAATCGGAATACCAACCATTGAAAGTGCACCTGCTGAATATGAGAAAGCAGCGATTTTATTGTTGTAAGCAGATGAACGTAAAGATGCAAAATCCTGTCGTCTGCCAACGGTATCAGAAAGTCCTGATGCTGAAAGGAAGAGCATTGGCTTTGTGAGAGCGTGTGCAACTATCTGGAAGAGCGCTGCAATAATTGCTCCCTTTGTGCCAAGACCGAGTCCCATATAAATATAACCAATCTGAGCTGCAGAAGAACAAGCAATCATAAAGTTGATGTTATTTGTTTTGATTGCTGAAACTGAGCCCACAATCATACCACAGATACCGAATATGAAAAGAACATATTGAATGTTTGATTGAAGGAAAACTTCATATCCGATAACTCTGAAAATGATTTTAAGTAATAAGAAGATATATCCCTTTGAAATGACACCTGACAAAATACCAGATGCAGATGGGGTAGCCGTGCCATAAGTGTCGGGCATCCAGAAATGGAATGGGAACATACCGCTTTTGATTGCAAGGCCTGAAACGATAAGCCCCAATGCGATAGTGAGTGGGAATGTGTATTCACCAGTTGCCCAGAGTTCTTGAATTGTTGAATAAAGTTGTGGAAAGAGAAGATGACCTGTAATTGCATAGAGCAAGATAATTCCCACAAGCACCAAACTTGAACCGATAAGGCTGAATATCATGTAACGAGTTGCAGCAACCAATGCTCTTGTTTTCTTTGATAACATTAAAAGTGAACAAGATGCGATTGTGCACACTTCAATAAATACATATCCTGTGAAAATATCGTTTGTATAGCAAAGTGCTGCTAATGCTGCGTGAGTCAAATTGACCATAATGCAGAAATATTTCTGCTTTGCTTCTTCAACGTCTTGCATAATACGGTGTGACCCGCCTGATAAAGAGAGAAGCATAACTACTTCAAAAAGAAGCAAGAAACTAGGTTCTAAAAGACCTGCAGAGATTTCGTTGCCGATTGGTGCATCATAATGTCCCATTCTATAAACAAAATATCCGGTTTCAGATGTCAGGTTATAGAATACAACTGACACAGACATAATACCTGATGCAATCAAAAGAAAATAAGAAATGAAACGAGCCTTGTTGTCTTTGAAAGCAAAGCAGATGACTGCACTGAAAAGTGAAAATACAATAGTCGCAAAAGGAAGATTCATAATAAAGTCCATTATTCCTGTTCATCCTCCTTGCGACACATCTCATAAATCTTATCAAGATTTAATGTGCGATATTTTCTGTAAAGTCGAACTGTCAATGCAAGCATTAAAGCAGAAAAGCTGACAGAAACAACGATACCTGTGAGAACAAGCCCTTGAGGGATAGGGTTGATATAGTCAAGAGCATCAACTGGACCTGCCACAGGAACAATAGGTGTCAATTTGCCCTCAATATAACCCATTGATGCGAGAAAAAGATAGACGCCTGTGTCAACAATGTTAAGACCGAGAATCTTTTTCATAATGTTTTTAGAGAAAACAAGCATTGTAAAACCAATAGCAAACAAAACCATTGAAGTTACTGCTTCATAGTTTATGAGTAGATTCAATCAAGACGCCCCCTTTTGAAAATCATATAGAAACTGTACATAGTACAGCAAACAACAAAGCCAACGGCAATGTTAAGTGGCAAAATCAAACCACCTGAAACAATGTTACCAGGTGTACCCGGTGTAATAATTGAATGAATACCATTGAATTCATTGCCTGTGAAGAAAGAATAACTCTTTGCAAGACAATAGAAGCTCAATGAACAGATTGTAATAACGCGAATGATTTTTGGTGTGATAACTTTTGCTGCAAAGTCTTCACCATAAGCCATAGCAAAAAGAATGAACCCTGCACCAAGCACCGAACCGCCTGAAAATCCGCCACCTGGGGATAAGTGCCCATTGAAAAGAACATAAATTCCGAAAACAATGATAATTGGTGTGAGAAGTTTTACAACAAGACGAACAATAGGGTCATTTGTATAAGTGAAAGTTTCTCTTTTCTTAATTGGCTTGTCCTTGCTTTGTTCCAGCAAAAGAAGAACAGCGCAAGTTGCAGTGAAAAGAACGAAAGATTCACCCAACGTGTCGAATGCACGATAGTCAAGAATCATACCAGCAACAGTGTTAACTGCACCTGTCTGGTCTCGACCCTCACCCACATAATGCTCATAAACTTCGTTGGTTGTTGGTGTGTTATCGTCAGCAAAGAGTGGCATAAAATTAACTGTGCCAACAAGAATTACTGCAAGAATAACACAGAAAATCACAGAGAAAAATTTATAACCCTTTGAAGTGAGTTTTTCTTCTGCATTTTCAACGTCTTTAACAAGATAGATTTTTTGTTTTTCTGTTGTTTCTTCTTTTTTAATGACAGGTTTCTCTGTTTCAATGTTCATTCGTTCATCAAAACTTAAATTACCTTCATACCATTCTTTGAGAAGAGATGAAAATTTATTATTCTTCATTAACATTCACCCCTTCGTCGATTTTTCCGTCTTCGTCATCTGCAAAGTCCTTGTCAATAAGGTGGAGTTTGCGAAGAGTGAGAAAGAATAAAACTCCGTTTACACCTGCACCAACAGCTGCTTCTGTAATAGCCAAGTCAGGTGAGCGTAAGAGCAACCAAACGACTGCCATAACAATACTATAAGATGTGAAAATGATGAGCGCAGTCATAACTCTCTTTGAAAGTGCTGTGGCAACGGCACAGACAATAAGAGAAATAAGAAGCAAAATTCTAAATATGGTAATAATATCTTCCATTATTCATTTTCCTCCTTTTCGTCATCTATACGCATTTCACAATGCTCACAAATGTTTTTATCTGTAAGTAATTTTGTTTTAACAAAGATATGTGAAACCACAGGGCTTGTACACCATTGAATAATAACAATGAACAAGAATTTAAGTGAAATTAAGTTAATGCCAGATGCAATAATCAAACCTGTAATGAAAAGCATCAAAACAAGTGTGTCGCACATAGCCGCAGAATGCATACGGTTAAGAGAGAAATTCAAACGATATGTGCCGAAAATAGAAATAAACAAAACGATAAGTCCTGCGGCAAAAAACAATGCCACAAGTGCGAAACGAATCCATTCAAGCATTATTTTTCACCTCCGTTATTATCTTTTTTGAAAAGGTTAATATAGATTTTGCTGAGAAGGATAACTGAAATGCAACTGAGAAGTGCATAGATGAGAGCAATATCAGTTAAATAACTCTCTTTAAGGAAAAGTGTGAGAATACAAATTACAATCAAAACTATTGTTGTGAGAATATTTACACCAATAAATCTGCCGATAATTGTTTTTGCTGTGATTGAACGGATGAGTGCAGCAATAATTGCAACGCCAAGACCAATGAACACAGCAAGATATAAATATGAATAAGCCTGTTCAAGCATTTTATTTCTCCAACCTTTCTAAAATTTTAACGAATGAACTGTTTTCGATTCCCTCTGCGAAAGAAGAGTCAACACAATGAATTGTGAAATAGTCATCTTCTAATTCAGCGGTAATTGTACCAGGAGTGAGTGTAATTGAGTTTGCAAGAAGCACTCTTGCCACATTTGTTTTAAGTGGAACTTTAACTTTTATCATAACAGGATGAATTTCTGCTTTTTTGCTAGTGACTATTTTCATCATCTGAATATTTGCAATAATTATTTCTTTTATAAGAATGAAGAAATATGCCAATAAAACAGGTGCTTTTTTGAACCAATGAAGTTCAGATTTTAATGTGTATCCTAGCGCTTTGTGTGCAAAGAAATATGCAAAGACAGAAACTGCTGCACCTACCACACAAACCTGAATCATACCCGCATCAGCAGAAAAACGGCCGTTTAATATAATCCATAATAAGAACAAAAGAATTATCATAAAATATTCCCCTTTGAGAAGCCATATAAATAGGTATATATAATACCATTTAAAAGATACTACTTTGAAACTGTAAAGTCAATCACAATTTTGCCGATTTTATCAAACCTCAAAAAGCAAATTTTTAACAGATTTACCAACAAAAGAATAGCATTAAATTTATTGACAGAAATCGATAAGAAATATATAATAACAAGTGATAATGAAGTATTATGCAGAATTATGTCTTTTGGTTTTTAAATTACCAAAAAATGTATTCTTTGTTTTGATACGAAAAATGAAAGGTAGGTCAAAAAAAATGGCTTTTTCTCTCAAAGGTATCCATGTACCTCACAGAAAAAACACAGCTGATATGTCTGCTATAAGAATGCCTGCTCCAAAGACAGTTACACTTCTTACAGCAATGCATATTGGTAAGCCTGCAAAACCAGTTGTTAAGGCAGGGGACCAGGTGTTTGTGGGAACATTGATAGCTGAACAAGACGGTTTTATTTCTTCACCTGTTTATTCAAGTGTATCAGGTACAGTTAAAAGCGTGGCAGACACTGCTTTGTCAAACGGCAAAACTGCTCCTGCAATTACAATTGAATCTGACGGGGAAATGACACCTGACGAATCAATCGCAGTGCCACATGTTAACAGCAAAGAAGATTTTATCGAAGCTGTTAAAAAGAGTGGTATCGTAGGTTTAGGTGGCGCAGGTTTCCCAACTTATGTGAAATTTGCAACAGACAAAAAAATTGATACTCTTGTAATCAATGGTGCAGAATGTGAACCATATATTACAAGCGACTCTGTTACAATGGTTGATAATGCAGATGATATTTTATTAGCAATCGAAACTGCTGATAAATATTTCAATTTCGATAAGATTGTAATCGGCATTGAAAAGAACAAGGCATCAGCTATTGCAAAAATGAAAGAGCTTTCAGCTAAGAATAGCAAAATTCAGGTTAAAGTTCTTCCTGCAATTTATCCACAAGGTGGCGAGAAGGTTCTCGTTTATCATACAACCGGCAGAACAATCAAGGTTGGCGAACTTCCTGCAGACTCAGGTTGTATCGTCTGCAATTCATCAACAATGGCAAATATCGGTAAATATTTGCAGACAGGTATGCCACTTGCAGAAAAGGTAGTTACAGTTGATGGCGGTGCGGTTAAAGAACCAAAGAATGTAATCGTTGCAATCGGTACTCCAATCGGCGAAGTATTTGATTTCTGTGGTGGCTTTAACGAGGAGCCTGAAAAGGTTATCTATGGTGGTCCTATGATGGGTGTTGCAGTGCCTGACCTTACAGTGCCTGTGCTCAAACAGACAAATGCTTTGTTAGCATTTAATAAAAAGGAAATAAAAACTGCAAAGACAACAGCATGTATCAAGTGTGGCAAGTGCACAAACAGTTGTCCATTTGGCATCAATCCTGCTGCTATCGCAAAGGCTTATAACAATAAGGATGCTGAGATGCTTGAAAAACTTGGTGCAGATATCTGTATGCTCTGTGGTTGCTGTGCATTTATCTGTCCTGCAAAGCGTCCTTTGGTTGAAACAAACAGTTTAGCAAAGAATATGCTTATGGCAGAACGTGCAAAGAAAAAGGAGGGTAATGCATAATGGAAAACAAACTTCATGTTTCATTTTCTCCACACATCAAAAGTTCTAACTCAACAATGAGAACAATGCTTGATGTGATTATCGCTTTAGTTCCTGCATCTATTGCAGCAGTAATTCTTTTTGGAATTCCTGCATTGCTCGTTATCGCAGTTTGTGTTATTTCTGCAGTAGCAGGCGAAGCACTCTTTAATCTTGCAATTAAAAAAGAGCAGACAGTTGGCGATTTAAGTGCAGTTGTTACTGGTTTGATTTTAGCACTTAATCTTCCATCAAATATTCCATTGTGGCAAGCAGCAGTTGGTGCACTTTTCGCAATCATTATTGTAAAAGGAATCTTCGGTGGCCTTGGCAAAAACATTGTAAACCCTGCAATCGCAGCTCGTGTATTTATGCTTATCGCATTTGGTTCAATGACTGCAGCGGTGTTCCCAGAAGGTATGGATTCAGTGTCAGGTGCAACTCCACTTTCAGACCTTGCAAATGACAAAGCAGTTGACCTTATGGACTTGTTCCTTGGCAAATGTGGTGGTGCTCTCGGTGAAACTTGTGCATTAGCACTTCTTATTGGTGGTATTTACCTTATCGTGCGTAAGGTTATCACATGGCACATTCCAGTTGCATTCATCGGCACAACATTCCTTTTCACATTGGCACTTGAAGGTGGCAATGTTGAAACAACACTCGCTTGGGTGCTTTCAGGTGGACTTATGATTGGTGCTTTCTTTATGGCAACTGATTATGTTACATCACCAAGCACAGCAAAGGGTAAACTTATCTTCGGTATCGGCGCAGGTGTAATCACAGTGCTTATCCGTTTCTTTGGTGGTTATCCAGAAGGTGTATCTTTCGCAATTCTTCTTATGAACATTGTAAATCCTTACATAGATTCATTAACACCTAGAAAATTGTTTGGAGGTAAGAAATAATGAAAAACTACATTAAAAGTATTATCTCTCTTACAGTAATTTTCGCAGTGGTAGTTGCAGCTCTTGCAGCAACAAACACTATAACAGCACCAATCATTGAAAAGAATGCAGGTGCAGCAGCAAATGAAGCATTACTTGTTGTAATGCCAGATGGTGGCGAATTTACAGCTGCCGATTTAACACAATACACACTTCCTGAATCAGTGCTTGAAGCATTCACAGCTTCAAATGGTGGTGCAGTAGTAAAACTTACAGCAACAGGCTATGGTCCTGATATGATTATTATGTGCGGTGTTGACGCTAACGGTAATGTAACAGGCACAGTTTGTCTTTCAAGTAACGAAACACTCGGTGTTGAAAAGACTTATGGTGATACATTAAAGGGTGCAACTATTGACACAATTGATGGTATCGCAACTGTTTCAGGTGCAACAATGACAACAGGTGCATATAAGAGTGCAGTTAAAGATGCTATTAATACAGCAACTATCCTTGGTGGTGGTAGTGCAGATATCCGTTCACCTGAAGAAATTCTCGCTGATAACCTTGCAACAGCACTTCCAACAGGTGATAAGTTCAACGAAGTATTTATCTGCGAAAAGCTTGAAAATATTTCAGCAATTTATGAAGCAGAAAACGGTGCAGGCTTTGTTTATGTAACAAAAGCAGGCGAAGAAGAAATCTTTGTTGGTGTTGACGCTGACGGTGCAGTAGTTTCAGAGGCAACAGATGATGTTAAAGCAACTGTAGAAGCTGCAGCAAAGATTATGCTTAAATCAACTCTTAAAGAAGTTGATATTACAAAATATGCTGATATGCCATCAAATGTAGATAAGGCATATAAGACAAAGAGTGGTAACTATGTTCTCGAAATCCACGCATCAGGTTTCGGTATTAATGGTGACCATTACTATAACCCATCAGGTGAATATATCTACATCAAACTTGCAATCACAAAAGATGGCGAAATCATCAGCTGTCAGACAACTAAACAGTCAGAAACAGATGGTGTAGGTTCAATTTGTGCAGACAAAGAATTCAGTGCACAGTATGTTGGCAAGAACGAATCAACATATAAGGAAATAGATACCGTAGCAGGTGTAACACTTACAACAAAGGGTTACCAGAATGGTATCGGCAAAGCTATTGAAGCAGTTAAGATTATGGAAGGAGTGGCTTAATATGAGTAAACAGAATAACAATATGTCAATTCTCTTAAAAGGTCTTCTCCGTGAAAACCCAGTTTTCGTGCTTATTCTTGGCACATGTCCAACTCTTGCAACAACACAGACAGTTGATGGTGCATTTGGTATGGGCCTTGCAACAATGGCAGTTTTAATCTGCTCAAACATTGTTATTTCATTATTGCGTAAATTTATTCCAGATACAGTAAGAATTCCTTGCTATATCGTTGTTATCGCAGGTTTCGTAACAATCGTTCAAATGCTCATTCAGGCATTCATTCCTGATTTATATGAAACATTGGGTGTTTATCTTGCACTTATTACAGTTAACTGCATTATTTTAGGTCGTGCAGAAATGTTTGCAGGTAAAAACTCAGTTGGTAAATCAGCACTTGATGGTATCGGCATGGGTATCGGTTTCACAATTGCACTTCTCGCAATGGCAATTATCCGTGAAGTTATCGGTGCAGGTTCATTTGCAGGCAACGAAATTCCATTCCTTGTTGAAAATGGCTTGACAATCAGTTTTCTTGCAAAAGCTCCAGGTGGACTTTTGGTTTATGGTCTTCTTATTGCAGTTGTTAATAAGATTACAAAAGGCAAGCTTATCAAGAAAAAGGAATTTGGTTGCGAAGGCTGTCCATCAGCAGCATCTTGCAGCGGTGGTTGTGCAGAATCAGTAAAGGAGGGCGAATAAGATGGATGTTAAAGCATTGATTATTATTTTGATGTCATCTGTTTTGGTTGATAACTATGTTCTCAACCGTTTCCTTGGTATTTGCCCATTCCTTGGCGTATCAAAGAAAGTTAATCAGTCAGTTGGTATGGGCATCGCAGTTATCTTCGTTATGCTCGTAGCTACAGCAGTTACATGGCCTATTCAGACATTTATTCTTAATGAATTCGGACTTGGCTATTTACAGACAATCGTATTCATTCTCGTTATTGCTTCACTTGTTCAGTTTATTGAGATTTTCTTGAAGAAAACTATTCCAGCTCTTCACCAGAGCCTTGGCGTATATCTTCCACTTATCACAACAAACTGTGCAGTTCTTGGTGTAACAATCAATAACATTACAGATGGATATAACTTTATCGAATCAATGGTAAGCTCACTTGGTTGCGGACTTGGTTTCTTGCTTGCAATGGTACTCTTCTCAGGTATGCGCTCACGCATTGAAGAGAGTGATGTTCCTGAAAACTTCAAGGGACTTCCCGTAACACTTGTGGCAGCATCATTTATTTCAATGGCATTCTTCGGCTTTGCCGGAATCGTTGAAAACATTCTTGCATAAGGGAGGGCAAATAGGTTATGAATATTTTAATAGCTCTTCTTGTTGCAGTTGTAATTGGCCTTATTGCAGGTATTATGCTTGCATTGGCATCTCACTTCTTCAAGGTTGAAGAAAACGAAACTGTTAAAGCGGTTCGTGAATGTCTTCCAGGTGCTAACTGTGGTGCTTGTGGATTTGCAGGTTGTGACGCTTATGCTCAGGCAGTAGCAGAAGGCAAAGCAGAAGCAAATCTTTGTATCCCAGGTGGTCCTGATGTTGCAGGTCAGCTTTCAGCAGTCTTGGGCGTTGAAATCAGTGTTGAAGCTCCAAAGGTTGCTTATGTAAACTGTAGTGGTGATTGCTCAGCAGTAGCACAGAAAGCAGTTTATGAAGGACTTCAAAGCTGTAAAGCAGCAACAATGGTTTATGGTGGACCATTTTCTTGTAAATTTGGTTGTATCGGTCTTGGCGACTGTGTAGCAGAATGTCCGGTAGGTGCAATTTCTGTTAAAGATACTCTTGCAAGAATTGACCCCAAAACTTGTATAGCTTGTGGCAAATGCGTTAAAACTTGTCCTAAGGGAGTTATCTCTCTTGTTGGCGAAGACGTTGTTGTTGCAGTTGCTTGTAGCAACAAGGAAAAGGGAGCAGTTGCTCGTAAAAACTGTATGAACGCTTGTCTTGGTTGCAAAAAGTGTGAAAAAACTTGTGAACACGATGCAATCAAGGTTATTGACAATCTTGCAGTTATCGACTACGCTAAGTGCGAAGACTGTGGCAAGTGTGCAGAGGTTTGTCCAACAGGTCGTTTGAAAATCGTTGATATGAAAAATGGAGTAATCGGTTGATTTTATGAAGAATAATAATTCTCAAAAAAATCAAAAGTTAAGAAACGATATAATCCTTGCCGTCGTTATAGTCCTTATAGCGACGGCGGGACTTTTGCTTTTTGTCTTTAATCGTGAGCAAGGCACAACTGTTTCAGTTAAGGTCAATGGTACACAAATAGCATCATATCCACTTGCTGAAAATCGTGAAGTTCCCATAAAAACAGGGGATAATGATGAGCATATTAATGTGCTTGTGATAAAAGACGGTAAAGCATCAATCAGTGAAGCCGATTGCCCCGATAAAATCTGTGTTGAAACAAGAGCAGTGTCCTATGCGGGTGAAACTGTTGTTTGTCTTCCGCACAAACTTGTAATTGAGATTACAAATCAAAACGCTGACGGTGGCATTGATGTTGCCGTTTAGGAGTAAAATATGAAAAAAGATATAAGAAGATATGCGGTGTTGGGGCTTGTTACTGCTGTGGCACTTGTTTTATCTTATGTTGAAGCAATTTTGCCACCTATCTGGTCAGCAGTACCAGGTATCAAAATTGGACTTCCAAATATAATAATAATTTTCATACTCTATAAAACCGGTCTTAAAGATGCCATAACAGTTTCTGCAATAAGACTTTTCTTGGTTGCATTGTTGTTTGGCAATGCTATGACTCTTATTTATAGTGTTGCGGGTGCAGTATTCAGCCTTGCATTGATGACCCTTTGCAAAAAGGTGAATTTATTCTCAATGGTGGGTGTCAGTATTGTGGGTGGCATTGCTCATAACTTGGGACAAATTCTCGTTGCAATGGCAATTTTTGAGACTAGTCAGATAGGCTATTATATGTTGATTTTGTCTATTACAGGTACAATTGCAGGCGTTTTTGTTGGATTAGTAGCATCTGTTATTTTAAAGCGCTTTGAAAAAATAAAATTATAACAAAGTTGTAATAGTTTCTGGTGGATATTTTCTTATGAAAATATTGACAGAAACTATTTTTTATGCGATAATCAACGCGTAAGCGTGTGGAAATATTTCCACATAAAATAAAAATTTTAAAAGGAGAAAAACACAATGAAAAAGATTCTTAGTGTGGCACTTGTAGTAGTAATGCTCTTCACAGTTATTGCTCTTGCAGGTTGCGGTAAGAAAGAGGCTACTCTTAAGTTCGGTCTTGGCGTAGTTGCTAACTATGGCGAAGCTAAGGCTACAGCTGGTGAATTCAACACAACAGCAGTTGCAGTTCTTCTTGATGCTGACAACAAAATCGTAAAGATTGACCTTGACACAGCTCAAATCAAACCATCATGGACAGAAGATGGCAAAAAAGTTGACGTTGAAGACTTCAGAACAAAGTATGACAAAGGCACAGACTACAACATGGCTGCTTTTGGTAAGAAGCATGACGGTAGCGACGGCAAAGCTTTAGAGTGGAATGTTCAGGCTGATAAGTTCATGGAACTTGCAGTTGGTAAGACATTTGATGAAGTTAAGGCTTTCATGGGCGAAGACAAATATGCTATTGGTGACCTTGCAGCTGCAGGTTGCACAATCAATGTTGGCGAATTCGTTGGCGCTCTTGAAAAGGCAGTTGCTAATGCAGTTGATTCAGCTGCAACAGCAGAAAACACACTCAAAATTGCTCTCGTTACATCAGCATCATACTCAAACAAAGATGCTGACGCAGAAAACGATGGTCTCAATCAGGTTGACACAACAATCGTTGCTGCTGTTACAGATGCAGAAGGCAAAGTTGTAATTGCTAAGACAGACTGCACACAGGGTAAGATTACATTCAACGCTAAGGGCGAAGCTACATATGACGCAACAGTTGCTGTTAAGTCAAAGCTTGAACAGGGCGATGAATACAATATGGCTAAATACGGCAAAAAGCATGACGGTAGCGAAGGCCAACCACTTGAATGGTATGCTCAGGCTGGCGAATTCGACAAGGCTCTTGTTGGTAAGACAGCTGCTGATTTCGCAGCTCTTGCAGGTGCTGACGGATACGCAACAGGCGATATCGCAACAGCAGGTTGCACAATGGCTATCGGCGATATGATTAAAGCTGCTGAAGCTGCTGCAAAAGCATAATTTGGCTTATTAAAAATTCGGGGATGTTGTTAACGCAACATCCTCATTTTTTTGAAAATAGTTGAAATAAAGTCGAATTTTAAAATTAGGTTTTATTTTGCTTATTTTTACGGATTCTATTATCGGTGGTGATAAAATGAAAAAAGTGATTTCAATATTTATGGCAATGTCAATTCTCTTTATACAGATATTGACTTTTGTTGGTTGTGAAGAAAAATCAAAACTTAATAAATATAGCAATTATTATTTTGACTATTTTGATACAGCGACAACAATAATCGGTTATGAAAAAACTCAAGAAGAATTTGACGCGACTTGCGAAGAAATCAAAACTTTGCTTAATGAATATCATCGACTTTTCACCATTTATAACCGTTATGAAGGGCTTAACAACCTTGTTACCATCAATGATGTCAATGACGGAAAGCATGATGTTGTAACTGTTGATAAAAAAATTATTGATATGCTCATATTTGCAAAGGAAATGTATCAAAAAACCAACGGCAATGTGAATATTGCAATGGGTAGTGTGCTCAAAATCTGGCATATTTATCGCAACGACGGTTTAGATGACCCTGTTAATGCGGAATTGCCACCAATGGATAAACTTGAAGAGGCATCAAAGCACACAAATATCAATGATTTGGTTATTGACGAAGAGAATAACACAGTATTTTTAGCAGACCCACAAATGACGCTTGATGTGGGTGCAATTGCTAAGGGATATGCCGTTGAGCAAATCGCAAAACACCTTGAAGAAAAGGGTGTAACAGGCTATATTCTCAATGTGGGCGGTAATGTGCGCACAATCGGTATGGCAGATAGAGAAAAATGGAAGGTCGGCATTGAAAATCCTGATACAGAGAATAAAGAAAAGCCATTTATTGAATATCTCAAAATAGCTGGTGAGTCAGTTGTAACAAGTGGCTCTTATCAGAGATTTTATGTGGTTAATGGCGAAAATTATCATCATATAATTGACCCTGAAACATTGATGCCTGGTACAAAATACCGTTCAGTGTCAGTTCTTACAAATGATTCAGGTCTTGGCGATGCAATGTCAACAGCTTTATTCCTTATGGATTATGAAGACGGCAAGAAACTTGTTGAAGAAACAGAAAATGTTGAAGCAATGTGGGTTATGAATGACGGTGAACAAATCTATTCCGATGGATTTAAAAATTATACATTTGATTATGAAGCAGAAAAATAGACGATGTTAAAATGCATCGTCTTTTTTGTTATTTTACTATTGAAAAATGTGAAAAAATCTTTATAATATTATTAGATGTTTAGGGGGTATTGTAATGAATATCTATGAAGCAATAAAATCTCTTATTGAATATGCAATCAAAGAAAATTTAATCGAAAAAGAAGATAAAATTTGGGCAACAAACCGTGTGCTCGAAATTCTTGCTCTTGATAGTTTTGATTCAGAAACACAAGCAAATCCGGAGGCTGACCTTGAAGAAATTCTTAAAGTTATACTTGACTTTGCTGTTGAAAAAGGGCTCTGCGAAGATTCGGTTGTTTATAAAGATTTATTTGACACAAAAATTATGGGTGTGCTCACACCAAGACCATCAGAAGTAATCAAGACATTTAAGGAAAAATATGAGATTTCACCAAAAGAGGCAACAGATTATTACTATAATCTTGCAAAAAAATCTGACTATATTCGTGAATACAGAATCAAGAATGACGTTAAATGGATAACAAAAACAGAATACGGTGACATTGACATTACAATCAACCTTGCAAAGCCTGAAAAAGACCCTAAAGCAATCGCGGCAGCAACAAAGATGGAGCAAAGCTCATATCCAACTTGTATGCTCTGCAAAGAAAACGAAGGCTATGCAGGTCGAGTTAATCACCCAGCAAGACAAAATCACAGAGTTATTCCAATTTGCCTTGACGGTGTCGATGCATACTTACAATATTCACCCTATGTTTATTATAACGAGCATTGCATCGTGTTTGATGATGCGCACACACCAATGAAAATATCTGAAAAGAAATTCAGAAGACTTTTTGACTTCGTTAAAAAATTCCCACACTATTTCATTGGCTCAAACTCAGACTTGCCAATTGCAGGTGGCTCAATTCTTACTCACGAGCACTTCCAGGGTGGTAGTTATACATTCGCAATGGAAACTGCACCTATTGAAGATGAAATCGCTTTTGAGGGCTATTCTGACATTAAAGCGGGTATCGTTAAATGGCCTATGAGCGTTATCCGTTTAAGAGGTAACGATACTGACAGAATTTGTGAATTGGCAGGCAAAATTCTTGCAACTTGGCGTGATTATACCGACGAAGAAGCATTTATCTATGCATTCACAGACGGTGAAATACATAACACTATTACACCGATTGCACGATTTAAAGACGGCAAATATGAAATCGACCTTGTTCTTCGAAACAATATCACAACAGAAGAATATCCTGATGGTTTCTATCATCCGCACCCCGAATATCATAACATCAAGAAAGAAAATATCGGTCTTATTGAGGTTATGGGGCTTGCAGTTTTACCATCTCGTCTTAAAACAGAAATGGCACTTTTAAAAGATGCTATTCTCGAAAATAAAGACATTAAAGCAGATGAGAGAATTGCAAAGCATGCAGACTGGGCTGAAGCAATTAAAGCAAAATTTAGTGATATAAATGCAGATAATTGTGACCAGATTCTTCGTGATGAAATCGGGCTTGTATTCACTGCAATTCTCGGTCAATGTGGTGTGTTCGACAGAACAGAAGAAGGCAAAGCACAGTTTAAAAGATTTATCGCAAGCGTTAAATAAATATTACAACATAAAAAAGCTCTTCACATTTTGTGGAGAGCTTTTCACTTATATATCAAATTTTTTCGCGAAATTTGGAAATAAGGGTTTAATCTCAAAAAACTTATCAATTATTTTACCAAATCCACCAATTAGACTACCATTAACAACCGCTAACACTATTGTGCCAATGCCGATTCCAACAAAGCCTTTGAAGAAAACAAGTGTCATAATCACCGAAACTGCAAGGCAAGATAAATCAAAAGCTGTCTTGAATTTTGTCTGGTTAAGTTTAAAATGCTCGGTTATTCCTTTAACAAAGAAATCATAAACCTGTGGATAAAGATAAACCCTGAAAAACAGAGCGATTGAAAAAGCTGTAATCAATGCACTTGCCACAAAAAATGTGATACGGATTGGCATACTCATACTACCTGGCTCTGTGATAGACGGATTGAACATTGGAATAATTGTTCGCCATAAATCAAGCACAGCACCATAAACAATACAGTTTAAAAATGATGCGAAATAAACCAGTTTAACTCTTCTGAGTAATATGCAGAACACAATAAAAAGTATTGCCTGAACAACATATTCACTTTGACCAAAAGTCAAAAATTGGAGCTTCTGACTGAGTATGTAAGCGGGGGCTACAATCATTGAAAGCCCTAAATCAGCTGCAGAAACCATTGCAACTGAAAATGATAAAATCAAAATTGCAAAAGCATAGACAAATTCGCTATAAAGTGTAATTTTCTTTTTCATAATAAATCTCTTTCTAAACAAAAAACCTGTCGAAAATCGACAGGTTTTATTATATGTTTTATTGAGTTTTTTGTCAATCCCACTCGGTGCCTGTAACAGTTTCAAGGTTGATACCTTTTGTTTCGTGAGTGTTTTTAATAAGAGCAATGAGAGTGATTACAAAACTTGGTACAAGAAGACAAAGAGCAACTGTACCGATTACACTGTCACCAAAGATAAGTGCTAAAATCATATTTGTGATAAATCCCACAGCATAACCTGCGAAGCCTACCACAGTTTGTGCCGCTGTTGCAGAAGAACGAAGGTTTGTTGGTGCTGATTCACTTGCCATCATAATAAGCACGTCGTTTGTTGAATAATAGCTACCAACGAATGTGCCACAGAAGAAACCAATAATTTCAGGTGTTAAGAAATTCATTCTTGCACCTAATGCGAAGATGACGAACGATACTACACAGTTTGCTGCAACTGTAATTGCCGCAGGTTTTCTACCTTTTTTGTCAGAGATAAAGCCCATAATTACCTGTGAAAGAGCCATACCGATTGGATAAAGAACAATTGCTCGATTAACTTCATTGACACTTACAATGTCAAGAAATTCTTTTGCACTTGAACCATAAAGGCTCTGTGCATAGCCGTGAGTAAGAATTGCCTGATAGTTCATACTGCCGATAACACCGATACCTGCAAGTGCAAAGCAGATAAATACCCAACGAAGCTGTTTGTGTGCAAATCCGAATTTAAGAGCATCAATAACGCCACCCTGAGAATCTTGTGCAGATTTGCGAAGTTTCTCTGCTTCTAATTCTTCTTCAGTCATACTAAGGTAACGTATACGAGAATCGATAAACGCATCTGTTTCTCTTGCAAAAAGAAGTGCAATAAGGGATACAACAATACCGACAATTGCAGGAATCATATATACTCTGCGCCATTGACTCGCACTTTCCATTAACCAATTACGAAGGAAAGGCACAAGCATAACTGCCATGTTTGCAAAGAATTTAACAACTGAATATGTTATTGCACGACTCTTTGCTGGTGCTGTCTCCATAATATACACAACGTGCATGTCGTGAGGAATAAAGAACATAATAAGACAAGCAGCAAAGAAATACATATAAACATTCTGTGAAAGGAAAATCAAAAACAATGCAAGTGACATACCAAAAGTGTTTATGATTAGAAATGTCTTTCTACCAAAACGGTCTGCAAGTGGTCTGTAAAAAATGCCGACAATCTGGAATGGAATTGCCACAATTTGCAAAAGATTAAGAAGTGTAACGGCACTTTCACTCTTGAAAAAGTCGTTTGCAATTTCCGTCTGCATAAGTGTGCTAATCTGTGATGCGATTTCATCAACTGCATATATAAGAGCAATAATAAGCACGAGATACCAGAAATATGTATTACCCTTAGGTCTGGCTTTTTGTTTCTGCCAATATGCAAGTTCTCTCGCCTTGCGCAATTCCTTTTTCTTGATTTGTTCAGGTGTCAAAACTTTACCCATAAAAAAATCCCCCTTCATAATTGTATTGTAACATAACAACACAGAAAATAAAAGGGGGGAATATTCTATCTGTTAAGCAACCAGACCATTAAATTGAGATATGTGGCAAATGTGACCCAAATTAGATAAGGAATTTGCAAAATTGCTGCTAATCGGTCGGTTTTGTTGAAAATATAAATCATAGCGATAATGAGTGCCCACAAAATGAGAATCCATATAAATGCGAAACCATAAGCTTCTAAATTAAAGAAAATCAGACTCCAGAAGAAATTGAAAAACAGTTGAGCACCCCATACGATTAATCCGTGATTTCTTTCTTTGGTGGGTGGCGAGAGCCATATTCTTGCTGCACTGATACCCATAAGGGCATAGAGAATTGTCCACACAATAGGAAAAACAATATCGGGTGGAGTAAGAGCAGGCTTTTCGACAGCATCATAAGCATCCATACCCATTGATGTGAATAATCCTGCAACAACACCAACCAGCTCAGTAAACAGAATGAATAACCCATAAGTTTTTAATTTGCTTTTATCCATATTTATCACCCCATATATTTTATGTGGTAATAAATACTATTATTCAAAAGTTGATTTTATATGTATATATATGTTAAAATAATGAAAAATAAGAAAGCAAAGGAAAAAACAAATGAAAATTACAAATGATATCAAATATATAGGTGTAAATGACCATAAAATTGACTTGTTTGAAGGTCAATATGATGTGCCAAATGGAATGGCATATAACTCTTATGCAATTATTGATGAGAAAATTGCGATTATGGATACGGTTGATGTAAATTTCACAGACGAGTGGCTCTCTAACATCAAAAATGTATTGGGTGAGAGAAACCCTGATTATCTTATTATTCAACATATGGAGCCTGACCATTCTGCAAATATTCAAAATTTTGTGAATGAATATCCAAATGCTGAAATTGTTGCATCAGCGGCAGCATTTAAAATGATGAAACAGTTTTTTGGAACAGATTTTGCAGATAAGCAAATTGTAGTCGGTGAGGGGGATACACTTTCTCTCGGTAAGCATAATCTAACTTTCGTGACAGCACCAATGGTGCATTGGCCTGAAGTGATTGTGACTTATGACAGCGCAGATAAAGTTCTTTTCTCTGCTGACGGATTCGGCAAATTCGGTGCACTTGACGTTGAAGAAGACTGGGCTTGTGAAGCAAGAAGATATTATATCGGAATTGTTGGTAAATACGGTGCACAGGTGCAAGCACTTCTAAAAAAGGCATCTGCACTTAATATAGAAATTATTTGTCCATTACACGGACCTGTGCTTTCAGAAAATCTTGGCTATTACATTAATCTCTATGACATCTGGTCAAGCTATGGTGTCGAGAGTGACGGCGTTTTAATCGCATATACATCTGTTTACGGTAACACAAAGAAAGCGGTAGAAAAACTTGCAGAAATGCTTAAAGAGAATGGTTGCTCAAAGGTAGTAGTTAATGACCTTGCACGCTGTGATATGGCAGAAGCAGTTGAAGATGCTTTCAGATATGGCAAAATTGTTCTTGCTACAACTACTTATAATTCAGATGTTTTTCCATTTATGCGTGAGTTTATCAATCACCTTGTTGAGCGTGGTTATAAAAATCGCACAATCGGATTTATTGAAAATGGCTCTTGGGCACCAACTGCTACAAAAGTTATGACTAAAATGCTTGAAAAGTGCAAAAACTTAACATATACCGAATCAACGGTTAGAATAATGTCTGCATTAAACGAAGACAGTGAAAAACAGTTAAAGGCATTGGCAGACGAACTTTCTTAAAAACTTTTAAGGGAGGTGAAAAAATGAAATATGTTTGTGATATCTGTGGTTGGGTTTACGACGAAGAGAAAGGCTCTCCTGAAAACGGAATCCCTGCAGGAACAAAATTTTCTGACCTTCCCGAAGATTTTGTTTGCCCACTCTGTGGTGTAGGCAAAGACAATTTTTCAGAAGAGTAAAAAAATAAGGTTATCCGATTCGGATAACCTTATTTTTATATATGGTCTTTGTATCTTTCTGCTGTGATGATTCCGTCTTCAACATTTAATTTGCAGATTCTTGCGTTTCTTGCATCAAATGCACTTGCGTTTAATCCGTCGTCATAGTCACGCGCGTGATAAATTGCATACCATTGACCATCTTCGTGAATCAAAGAGTGGTGGCCTGTGCCTTCTTCAAACTCATTTGCTTTAAGAACAGGGTGATATGTATTCTCATCAGGATATTTCTCGAATTTGATTTTTGTGAGGTCAGTTTCATCGGTTTTTGCTCTTGCATATCCAATATAATATGTAGGCTGCTCAAAGCAGTTGCCTGAATACATAAGATAATGCCAGTCGCCCTCTTTGAAATAGAATGCACCCTCGATTGTGTGCCAATGTTGACCTTTTTTATAGCGGTCGCGACAATAAATATCTTCGTCAAGAGTTGGCTCAACAACTAAAACCGGGTTGCCTGCAGGAGTGAATGGGTCAAGCATCTTGTCAACATAAATGCAAGTGCCGATTCGCTCACCCTCAAATCTGTTTGCAGAATAGAAAAGAAAAAGTCCTGCTTCATTCTTAACTATGTGAGAATCGATTGAGAATGGGTGTAAAATCTGTTTTGTGCCCGTGAATGGCCCAAGGGGGTTATCTGCAACAGACACGTGCATAGCGCCTCTGTGACCACCTTTATCGGGTGTGTCGTTATAAATCTCAATTGAGTTATACATATAGAACTTGCCGTCAAGCTCAATAACGCTTGGTGCCCAGAATGAGTCGTGATTTGGCATGGTCATAACAGCACCATGATATTCCCAACCGTCAAAAAGGTTATCTGAATGATAAGCATAAATTGCGTCGTGCCCTGTAACATAGATATAATATCTTCCATTACTCTTTAAAATATAAGGGTCGGCTTGACCCACATAATGTGATTTATCAACTTTTAATAAGTGCATAGTTGAAATTCTCCCTATTTATTTTGCGAATTAAAATTATTGTATCATAACCAATAAAACAATTCAATTAAGGATAAACATTTATTTAGACAAATTTGAATTTATCGAACCCCTCAGTCACCTTACGGTGACAGCTCCCCATCAAGTGGGGAGCCTAATATAGCCTTCCCCCACTGAGGGGAAGGTGGCACGAGCAAAGCGAGTGACGGAAGGGGGGAAAGAGTTAGACAAACCCTAATTTGTCTAATTAAAAAATAGACTGTTCTTGCAATTTGGATTTTTATTTTTCTTTTTACTATTGTAATTTAATAAAATAAAGTATATAATATATTTAATTATTATCAGGAGGTGGCGCAAATGCTTGACCCTAACAAGACAATACAGTTTTCATTAAAGGATGAGCGTGAAGAGGCTACTAAACAGACTCTTATGCAGGTTTATGATGCTTTGGTTGAAAAAGGTTATAACCCAATTAACCAGATTGTTGGTTATATTCTTTCAGAAGACCCAACTTATATCACAACTCATAACAATGCAAGAAGTCTTATTCGCCGCCTTGACAGAGATGAACTTTTGCAAGACCTTGTAAAAGAATATCTTAAAATCAAATAATTAAGAGGTGTATTTTCATGGCTAAAAACGAAAAGTTCCTCACTTATAAAGGCAAGCCATTAGTTCGTAACGGCAATACCCTTTATTATGGCGACCCATCAGAAAAATATGTTATTATGATGCAGATTCTTGCAACTAAACCTGTTGACGACGTTGAAGTTGCTTCAAAAGTTTCAATTCAGCTTCTTAACACTGACCCTGATGTTAGTCCCCGTGAGAGAATTGTTAAATCAAGTGAGAAAAAAGGTCTTTATGCGGCAATGGACATTGCAGAAGTATGGCTTAGTCGCGCATTGGCTAACTAATTAACAAGCAAAACGGTGGATTAAATATCCGCCGTTTTTTATTTTTTAATGAAAGGGAAAATGGATATGTTTCACAAAATGAATATTGCAGGGCTTGAAAGACATTTACCTCTTTGCCCACTTAATGATGAGCTTAATATTGCAGGATTCGTTATTTTCGGCGACCCTGAACTTACAACTGCTTGTGCAAAGGAATTGCTTGACAAGGCACCTGAATATGACTACATAATCACAGCAGAAGCAAAGGGTATTCCACTTGCACACGAGATGGCAAGACTTCAGAATAACGAAAAATACTTCGTTGCTCGCAAAAAGCCAAAGCTTTATATGACAGGTGTTTTTGAGTCAACTGTTAACTCAATCACAACGAAGGGTGAACAAAAGCTCTATCTTGATAAAGCAGACGCAGAGTTAATGAAAGGCAAGAAAATTCTTATCGTTGATGATGTAGTTTCTCTTGGTGAATCACTCAAAGCAGTTGAGAAGCTTGTTAACGATGCAGGTGGCATTGTTTGTGGCAGAATGTTCATTCTTGCTGAAGGCGATGCAGCAAAGCGTGATGACATTATCTTCCTTGAAGAATTACCATTATTCACAAAAGACGGCAAAGCATTATAAAGTGCAGCGTGCAAAATGCAAAGTGCAGAACGGAGGGTGAAAGATGAAATTCTATATGAAGCAAAAAGTTATGAGTTTTGTTGACAAATTCACAATCTATGACGAACAAGAAAATGAGGCATATTGGGTTGAGGGTGATTTTTTCTCATTTGGTAAGAAGCTTGACCTTTTTGATAAGGATAACAACCATAAAGCCCATATTCACCAAAAAGTTCTATCTTTGATGCCACGATATTTTGTAGAAATAAATGGTCAAGATGTTGCAGAAGTTGTAAAGCAAATCACCCTTTTTAAGCATAAATATTATATCAATGGTTATGACTGGGAAGTTGCTGGTGACTTTTGGGCACACGAATATGAAATTTATCGTGGTGACTATACAATCGCAACAATTTCAAAGGAATGGTTCACATGGGGTGATGCCTATGGTGTTGATATTGTCGATGGTGTTGACCCTGTATCCGTTTTGTCAGTAGTACTTATTATTGATGCAATAATAAGTCAAACAAGAAACAATGGTATACATATGGTTTTAGATTAACGAAAAAGGAGAGTGAATTTCACTCTCCTTTTGTTTTGCAAAATTGAATTATTGGGTTGTTTTCTTTTTCTTATTATAGGTGATAAAATATGCTATTGTCTGCGCAGCAAATGTAACACCCCATGAGATTGCATAGGACATATAAAGATATTCAGGAGTGTGAAACTGTGGAATCTGGAAAATGGTGTATATCCAACCAATACGGATACCACAAACACCGAGCACTGAAATAATCATTGGCGCAAAGGAAATGCCCATACCACGAAGTCCGCCACCGGAAACATCCATCATACCTAAAAGACAATATGCAAGGCACAAGCATCTGAGTCGCACCATACCATAATTTATGGCTTCAACCGAGTCGGGAAGATAGATTTTTAAAAGATGCGGACCTGCAAGATAAACGCCTATTGATACCACCAAACCAATTACAAATACACTTGACATACATAAAAGGAAAACCTTTTTTGCTCGTTTATATTGATTTGCACCGATATTTTGTCCCGTAAAATTTAGAGTAGTCTGATGGAATGCGTTAAGGCATACAAACATGAAGCCTTCAATATTGAGTGCTGCCGCGTTACCCGACATTACAATCTCGCCAAATGAGTTAATTGACGATTGAATAACTACATTTGATATTGAGAAAAGTGAGCCTTGAATACCTGCGGGTAATCCGATTTTAATAATCTGCAAAAGCTCGTCTTTATAAAAACGAAGTTTTGAGAATTGCAACTTACAAGCATCATTTCTCTTTACAAGAGCAATAACAACCAAGATTGCAGAAACAGCTTGTGAAATTGTTGTTGCCAATGCAACACCTGCAACGTTAAGGTGAAAAACTGTTACAAAAATCACATTGAGTGCTACATTGATGACCCCTGCAATAGTGAGGAATATAAGAGGAGATTTTGTGTCACCACTTGCACGAAGAATTGATGCGCAAAAATTATAAATCATCATAAAGATAATTCCTGCAAAATAAATCTTCATATAAAGTGCAGAAAGTGGCAAAACATTTGCGGGTGTATCCATCCATTTAAGAAAAGTTTCAGAGAAAAGCACACCAACAATGGTTAAAATTACACCACCAACAAGAGCGGTTGGGATAGCAGTGTGAATTGCACGGTGAACTTTTTGGTTATTTTCTGCACCCAAAGCCTGCGCAACGGCAACACCAGTACCAACTGAAAGACCAATAAAAAGGTTTACTATAAGGTTGGTGATAGCACCTGTTGCACCAACTGCCGCAACAGAGATACTTCCGCAGAACTGACCAACAATAATAAGGTCTGCCGCGTTAAAAAGTAACTGTAAAAATCCTGTGAGCATAATTGGGATTGTATATGAAATTATATTGTGGAACAATGGCCCACGAGTCATATCGATAATTTTGTTTCGTGCCAAAAATAAAACTCCTAAATAAAAATTCAATAAATTATATCATATTTATATCTATTCTTCAACGAAAAAGCCAAGTGAAGCATACAAAAAAGCGCTTTAAGAGACTAAAATATTTTGTTAAAACTGTTGCATTAGTAAAACATTAGCAGTATAATATTTTTAAGGAAAATTTTAGTAAGGAGATTGGATTTATGGAAAGAACCTATGTTCCTTTTCAGGATTGGCCTGAAAAATCAAAACAGATTGAATATACTGAAAGCACACCATTGCTTAATGCTGATGGCACATTGAATGCTAAGGGTTGGGCAAGACATAATGTGTTTGAGTATGACAGAAATCTTGTAAAAAAAGGTCTCATCAGCAGAAAAGAATGGGATTTTTATCAGGTTTCTAACGGTAAGCTCACAGTGCAGCTCAACTTTGCAAACATCAATATGGCAGGCTTTGTAACAGCAAAGCTTATTGACATTGAACACGGCAATGAAATTATTGACTGCACAAAATTCTTCTTGGGTGACAAGTTTATTCCACCAAAGAAAGGTGATGTGCCAAATCGTCTTAAACTTAATTGCGGTGGCGCAGAGCTCGATTTTGATACAAGAGAAACTTCAAGAAGACTCTGGTTTAGATGCGTTACAAAAGACCGTGGCGTTGTTGAATGTGATTTCACAATGGATATTCCAGAAGGCTTTGAAAACATCACAACAGTTCTTCCATTTAAAGAAGACCCAACACGTTACTTTATGACAACAAAGCAACTTGGTATGCCTTGTGCAGGTACAATGAGAATCGGCAACGATACTTATGATTTCTCAAAAGAAGACACATTCGCATTTCTTGACTGGGGCCGCGTTAACACAATTCACGAAATGGTTTGGTATTGGGGCGCAGGTGCACAGTATCTCACTGATGCAAAAGGTGATAAGCACCTTTTCTCATTTGAAATTACTTGGGCAATCGGTGACGAAAGCAATGCAACTGAAACTTGCTTGTTCTTTGACGGTAAAGCTCATAAATTCGGCGCAGTTGACGTTGAAACATTCCCTAAAGATGATAAATATATGGACCCATGGGTGTTCATTTCAGAAGACGGCAGATTTAACCTTACAATGACACCATTCTTCGATTATCATACAGATTTGGACTTGAAAATCGGCAGAATGCACACACATCAGGTTCACGGACTTTGGAATGGCGATGTAACTTTGGATGACGGCACAAAGCTTGAAATCAAAGATATGTACGCATTCTGTGAATATGTTGAAAACAGATGGTAAAAAAGAAAACGGCGGAGACATTCTCTGCCGTTTATTTAATTTGAAATAAAATGTAACTAATTTATATAAAATGCGTCTATACAAGTGAAAGGGAATACACAGGGGGTGCATTTATGGATGATGAAACAATAATAAATCTTTATTGGCAACGAGATGAAAAAGCAATATCTGTAACAAAAGAAAAATATGGTAAATTTTGTTATACAATTGCATATCGTATTCTTCACAATCACGAAGATGCTGAAGAATGTGAAAATGATACATACTTAGATGCTTGGAATAGTATACCACCACAAAAACCATCGGTATTGTCTGCATTTTTAGGTACAATAACCCGAAGAAAATCTATCGATAAATGGCGCAAGAAAAATGCCGATAAGCGTGGCGGTGGTGAATATGAAATATCAATTTATGAGCTTGAAAACAGTATTCCCGATGAAAAAACATTTGATGAACAGCTAGAAGTTGAGGAATTAGCAAAAATAATCTCATTATTTTTGAGAGGATTGTCACCAATTGAAAGAAATGTGTTCGTTCGTAGATATTGGTATTTTGACTCAATAAAAGAAATCTGTGAAAGATATGATTTCGGGCAGAGCAAAGTGAAGACCATGCTTTTAAGAACAAGGCAAAAGTTGATTTCTCATCTTGAAAAGGAGGGATTTTTAGAATGAAAACAGATAAATTACAAGATGCAATTGGCATGATTGATGAAGATTTGATTGCAGATGCTGACAATATTTTAATAAAACAGAAAAAGCGTAGAAATAAATGGGTGATACCCGTTGCTGCGGTGCTGGCACTTGTTATCGCTTTGACACCTTTTTTGAGAAATACAAAAATCCCTGATAATCCGTTTGTTATTAAGTCCTATGCCATAAATGAGGCAAAATATCCACAGATGACGCAATATCCTTTAACTGAATTAGGCTATAAAGAATGGGCTGAAGACCAAAAAGTAAAAAGACAATATTTTGGTGCTGGTGAAAATCTCGATGAATTCTTTAAGAAAACATATTCGCAGATTTTGTCTGATTCAGGTAAAGAAAACAAGTTATATTCACCGGTGAATATGTATATGGCACTTGCAATGCTTGCAGAGATAACAGATGGTGAAAGTCGTCAGCAGATTCTTAATTTAATGGGTGTAGAAAACATTGAAACTTTGCGCAAACAGGCAAACTCTATATGGAACGCAAACTACAATAACGATGGTGCAGTAACAAGCGTTCTTGCTAATTCGTTATGGCTTAATGAAAATATCACATTTAACAGTGAAACTTTAAAAACACTTGCCGAAAATTATTTTGCATCATCTTATCAAGGTGAAATGGGTTCGTCTCAATTTAACGAAGCACTTCAAAAATGGTTGAATCAACAAACAGGCAATCTTTTGAAAGACCAGATTTTAGATATCGAATTAGACCCACAAACTGTAATGTCCATTGCTACAACAATTTATTATCAGGCAAAGTGGAATGCTGAATTTAAGAATTCTCTAAATACTCAAGGTGTTTTTAAATCACCATTGGGAGATATTCTTTGTGAATTTATGAACCAAACAGAAACCTATGGAGTATACTATTGGGGTGAAAAATTCTCAGCAGTCGGCAAAGAGATTGAAATGAGCGGACGAATGTGGTTTGTTCTTCCTGATGAAAATGTGAGTATTGATGAACTTTTAAATGATAGTGAAGCCCTGAAGTTTATGAATGCAGATGGCGATTGGAATAATCAAAAACAACTCAAAGTTAATTTGTCAATTCCAAAATTTGATGTGTGTTCGGACTCGGACTTAAAAGAAGACTTTGAAGATTTGGGCGTAAAAGACTGCTTTGATTCTACTGTGGCAGACTTTTCCCCACTTACTGTTGACTTCAATGACCCTATTTATCTGTCAAAGGTACAGCACGGAGTTCGTGTGGCAATTGACGAAGAGGGCGTAACCGCCGCTGCATATACAGTTTTGCCAATGGCTGGCGCAGCACGACCACCAGAAGATGAAATTGACTTTGTTGTTGACCGACCGTTTATATTTGTAATAACGGGTGAAGATGGCTTGCCACTATTTGCAGGGGTAATTAATCAACCATAAAATTTCGCATAATAAAAACCGCTTGAATTTAATCAAGCGGTTTTTTCTTTAATTATCTCTTAAGATTTAAGATTTCGTCGATTGGACCTTTAAAATCCTTTGAGATGTTTCCAAGTGGTTTGCTATTCTTAATAAAGCCACCAAAAATCATACCCTTTTTGTCTGTTGACATCTGGAATTTAGAAATAACATTTGTAAGTTCTTTCTTCATATCTTTATTCTGAAGATATTCACAGTTGTCAATTGTGATTTCAACAGTTGCATCAGGGCTTGCTGTAACTGTAATTTCCATTGTGTCATCATTTGCTACAGTATAATCAACATTTGCACTGATGTCACCCTTGACAATATCTTTGAACTTGATTACATAAGTTCTGTTTTGTGGCACAACTGATGAGTCACCCTCTGCTTTTTCGATTGTGAATGAAACCTTGTTTGCTTCTTCACTAACGGTGAAAGCAGTTTTGAGATATTCACCATTTTGATATGAAAGTGTTTCACCATCATCTTCATAGAGTGTGAATGTGTTGTTGCCACGATAAACTAAAAGTTCGAGCACGTCTGGGTTTGAGCAATCGTTAGTTCTGTCGTTAGCGCTCATTGGGATAATTGCGCCTTCACGAGCCAATACTGGAATATTCTCAATGTCACGATACATTTTAACAAATTTGTTGCCTTCGTAAATTTTTCCTGTGAAAATATCTGTATATCTTCCTTCAGGAATCCACACATTAACACCTGCAAGGTTTGTTTTCTTTGATGTGTGCTCTGTAATAGGTGCAACGATTATTTCAGTACCAAAGAAGAATTCGTTTTTGCAGTTGTATGCGTTTTCGTCGGTTGGATAAGCATAATACATTGGTTCACAAATTGCTCTGCATTCAGTATGTGTGCGATAGTTCATTGTGTAGATATATGGTAAGAGTTTATGTCTTAAACGGAGCGCATCCTTTGCAATTCTCTCAACAGGACCGCTATAATTCCAAGGCTCTTTACCTGCAAATTCGTTGTTTGTTGAGTGAAGTCGCATAACAGGGCTATAAATACCTAACTGTACCCAACGAAGATAAAGCTCGTCGTCTTTTTTACCCATACAGTGACCGCCGATGTCGTGACTCCACCAAGGATAAGCAATGTTAGATGCAGTTGCAGTAAATCCTGGTTGGAAATCGAGACTCTTCCAAGTCTGTGTTGTGTCACCAGAGAAACCTAATGGATAGCGTTGGCTACCTGCACCACAGAAACGAGAGAGAATGAGTGGACGGTGATTATCCTTTGCATTGTCAAGGAAGTGATAGTGGTTGAGTGCCCAGAGTGGGTCAAGTCCCGGTGTTTTTGTGTTGTTGCCCTGTTGCCAGTCAATCCACCAGAAGTCAACACCCTTTTCTTCAAATGGTCTGTGAAGAATATCAAAATAATTTTCTGTGAATTTCTTGTCTGTAATATCAAATTCAACAGGTTTTTTATCAGCAGGGTTTTGTCCCATAGCCTTGCACATATCTTCATATTGATTTTCAAACCAACGCACGCCCATTGATGGGTGAATGTTGAATGTAATATGATAGTTATCTGCTTTGAGCTTGTTAAGGAATTCTTCATAGTCAGGGAAAAGGTCTGTGTTGAAGCTGTAACCAGTCCAACCTGCTGACCATATATCATAGATATATTCCCAAAGGTTAAGATGCTTTGTCATTTTATGAGCATCTTTACCGAATTTCTTCTTAATGTCAACCCAGTGCCAATCCATATCAACAGTTGCAACTGTAATTGGCACTTCTTCGTCTTTGAATTTATCCATAAGAGTTAAATACTCTTCTTGTGTATATGCCTTATATCTGCTCCACCAGTTAGAGAGAGCATAACGGGGGATAAGTGGCACTTTGCCTGTTAATTTATAAAGGTCAGTTGTAGCGCCTATGTAATCGTTACCATAAGCGAAATAGTATTCGTCCTTTTCTTTGTTGTCTCTTGGCAAGATTGTGCCGTCTTCTTTAAGTACAAGTGTTTCGCTGTCGTCAAGAATTGCAACACCATCTTTTGAGCAAACACCGTCGTTGAGTCTAATGATACCCGCAGTAATATCAAGAGTACGGCAAGTGCCTTTAAGGTTGCCAGACTTGAAATTATAATTAATTCTGCCATCATTCAATGTGATGCTCTTCATTTTGTTTGCACTAAGAGAATATGTAAATGTTGTGCTTTCTGTCTTGATTTCAACAAGACCATTTGCTTCTTTGACTTCAAATGATGCGTCACAGAAATCTCTGAACCATACACTCTGTGTTGGTTCGTCACAGAATTTAGCATTCTTTTGGTTTTCAACTCTCAAAAGGCAAGGTGTGATTACTGTAAATCTTGTGTTACCACGAATAATAGTCTGCTCACTCTTTGCAACGGGAGAGCAATCTATTTTAAAACGCTTTGCATAGCTATCCATAAAAATCCCCTTATCATATAGATTTTGTTCACATTAAATTATATATCTAAACTATATTAAAGTCAAACATAATGGTTGTATATTATCAAAATAAATGATAAAATAAATATATCATATTAAGCAAAGGACTAAAACCTATGAAATTTATATCTTGGAATGTTAACGGCTTTCGAGCTTGTTTAAATAAAGGCTTTGAAGACTTTTTCAAAGCAGAAGATGCAGATTTTTTCTGTATTCAAGAAACTAAAATGCAACCGGGTCAGGCAGAGTTTTTAACCCCTGATTATCATCAATATTGGTATAGTGCAGAGAAAAAAGGATATTCAGGCACTGCAATTTTTGCAAAGCACGAGCCAATAAGTGTGACTTATGGTTTAGGTATCGAAGAGCACGACCACGAGGGTAGAGCAATTACACTTGAATATGAGAATTTCTATCTTCTCTGTGTTTATACACCAAATTCTCAAAGAGAATTGACACGACTCGATTATCGAATGACTTGGGAAGATGCTCTGCGTGAATATATGCAGAAGCTTGATAGCAAAAAGCCCGTGATTTATTGTGGTGACTTGAATGTGGCACATCAGGAAATTGACCTTAAAAACCCAAAGACAAATCATCACAATGCAGGGTTCACCGACGAAGAAAGAAACAAGTTCACCGAGCTTTTAGACGCAGGGTTTACTGATTCTTATCGTTATCTCTACCCTGAAAAAATTGAATATTCTTGGTGGAGCTATATGTTCCATGCAAGAGAAAAGAATGTAGGGTGGCGCATAGACTATTTTGTTGTGTCAGACCGCATTGCATCAAAACTTAAAGAAAGCACAATTTATACTGACATTATGGGTAGTGACCATTGCCCGGTTGGTATTGAAATTGAAATCTGATAAAGAGCTGGTGACAGAAATGACAACTGGGGAATATTTGAAATTAATTGACGAAGTCAATGAAAAGGGAAAATACAAGGCTGATTGGGCATCTCTTGCTCATCACAAAGTGCCTGACTGGTATATGCACGATAAATTAGGCGTGTTTATTCATTGGGGTATTTATTCTGTGCCGGCGTTCGGCAGTGAGTGGTATTCAAGAAGTATGTATGATAAATGTGTCCGAGAGTTTGAGCATCACAGAAAAACCTATGGTGAGCATAAGGATTTTGGATATAAAGATTTTATTCCAATGTTCAAGGCAGAAAATTTTGATGCATCAAAATGGGTTTCACTTTTCAAAAAATCAGGTATCAAATATGTTATGCCAGTAGCCGAGCATCACGACGGATTTGCTATGTATGAAACAGAGTTTAACCGTTGGAATGCAAAAGAAATGGGTCCTTGCCGTGATGTTGTGGGTGAACTCAAAGCAGAATGTGAAAATCAAGGGCTAACACTTTGTGCTTCATCTCACCGTGCAGAGCATTATTTCTTTATGAATCTTGGCAGAACCTTTGATAGTGATGTCAATGACGATAATTATCGCGATTTCTATGGTCCTGCAGTATATTGTGACGAGTGGAACTCACATGATCTTGGTAAAACCACAGAAAATACACATACTCTCGGTGCAAGTGAAGAGTGGCTTGAAGACTGGCTTGTTCGCACTTGCGAATTGATTGATAAATATCAGCCATCAGTACTATATTTCGACTGGTGGATTCATAATCATAGTTTCAAACCATATCTTAAAAAGTTAGCGGCTTATTATTATAACCGTGCAGAAGAATGGGGTAAAGAAGTTACAATTAACTATAAGCACGAAGCATTCCCACCAACTGTTGCAACATTTGATGTTGAGCGTGGTGCATTGACAGAAATCTCTCCACTTTATTGGCAAACTGATACTGCAATCGGAAAATGCTCTTGGGGTTACAGAAAAGATAATGAATATAAGAGCGCAAGACAAGTGATTTGCGACCTTGTTGATATTGTTTCGAAAAATGGTAACTTGCTTATCAATATCGGTCCAAAACCTGATGGCACAATTACCGACGAAGAAACTCAAGTGCTTCTTACAATGGGCGAGTGGCTTAAAATCAATGGTGAAGGTATTTATGGCACAACATTCTGGAAACAATTTGGTGAAGGCAAAGTTAATGCTAAAGATGGCTTCTTCCAAGACGGCGACGAAAAGAAATTCACTAATAAAGATTTCCGCTTTACATATAAAAATGGTTATTTGTATGTATTCCAGATGCGACCATCAAAAACAGTTAAAATCAAAACTCTTAAACTTCACAACCCACACGACTATTTAATTGAGAGTGTTGAACTTTTGGGTAGTGATGAAAAAATCAACTTCACAAGAGATGAAAAATGCCTTACAATCAAGCTTAAAGGGGAAATCAACACAGATTTACCACTTTGCTTTAAGATGGCAATAGGATAAAACAAAAAGGTGGGACTCGTTCCCATCTTTTTTGTTAACAAACCCTAATTTGTTGAACTCATTACACAAAAAACCGAACAGATTAATTTCTGTTCGGTCTTTTTTATGCTTTTATTTAATTTCATTAACATCATAAGGTGTTCTTTGATACACAAAATAGTTGAGCCAGTTTTGGAACAACAAACTACCTGCGCCACGCCATGTGAGTGGGGGAGTGAGTCGTGTATCGTCATTCGGGAAATAGTTATATGGAACTTTAATATCTAATCCCCTATGTAAATCCCTGAAATATTCACGAGCCAATGTGTCGCTGTCATATTCGCTGTGCCCTGTGCAATAGAAATTTCTGCAATCCATATCTGCAACAAGGTGAACACCCGAAATCTCTGAATAAGAAAGAATCTGCAAATCTTTAACAAGTGCAATATCTTCTTTCTTTGTTTCTGTGTGACGAGAATGTGGCACATAAAACAAGTCGCTGAAACCACGAAGCAATGGGTGATACATATCAAGTGGCTTGTGTGGGAAAACGCCAAACATCTTTTCAGATAATCTGTATTTCGGAATACCATAGTGATAATAAAGTGCTGCTTGTGCACCCCAACAGATGTGGAATGAAGAATAAACATGGCTCTTTGCCCAGTCAAAGATTGTGCAAAGCTCGTCCCAATAATCAACTTCTTCAAATGGCATCAATTCAACAGGAGCACCTGTGACAATCATACCGTCAAATTTCTGGTCTTTGATGTCGTCAAATGTCTTATAGAATTTGAGCAAATGCTCTTTACTTGTGTTTTTGCTTTCGTGTGTAGCCACTTGCAAAAGCTCAACTTCAACCTGCAAAGGTGAGTTGCTGAGAAGACGCAAAATCTGTGTTTCAGTCTCAATTTTTGTAGGCATCAAGTTAAGAAGAATAATTTTAAGCGGACGAATATCCTGAATGCTTGCTCTCTGCTCTGTCATAACAAAGATATTCTCCAACTCTAAATTATGTCTTGCGGGTAATTGGTCATCAATTTTAATAGGCATTATCGTCCACTCCTTTCTTCAATATACGAGTTAGTATTTTATCATAAGTAAAATGGATTGTCAATTTATAATATTTCCGACAAAATCGTATTTGACATTAAAAATCCCTTGCGGGTCAATGCTAAACCATATTTATTTTTTGTTATATACCCATTATCAATGAAAATCTTTGAATTTTGATATAATGAATTTGGGATACTGTGCCCAAATCTTTCAAAAACTTTTTCTTCATTTAATCCTTCAACCAAACGAAGATTTAACATTGCATATTCGGTGAAATCTCCACCAAAACCATCCCCAATAGGTGAGTTGCCATTCATAAACGCATTGAAATCTCTGTCGTAATAAAATCTTTTGCCGTCTAAAAATGAATGTGCAGATGGTCCAAGACCTAAATATTCTTCGCAATGCCAATATTTGAGATTATGACGGCTCTGGAATCCGCTTTTCGCAAAGTTTGAAACTTCATATTGCATAATGCCTTGACTTTCAAGAGTTTCACACATCTGCAAATATAAATCAGCAGTAGTGTCATCGTCAGGGAAATTATATTTGTGCTGATTTTTATAAAAATGAGTATTCTCTTCAAGTTTGAGCATATATGCACTAATGTGTGGCACACCCAGAGAAACACAAAAATCAAGAGTTTCTTTTAAACTCTTTTCAGTTTGGTTTGGCACACCCAACATAACATCAAGAGTGATATTTTTAAAACCAACCTTTTGAGCCGTTTTAACAGCATTCTCAACCTGATTTCTGTCACTTAAACGACCTAAAATCCGTCTTTCATTATCAACAGCAGATTGAAGTCCAAGTGAGATTCTGTTTACACCACAATCGTGTAAAACCTTGAAAAAAGCTTCGTCTAATCCGTGTGGGTTACACTCAACTGTGATTTCAGCATCATCTGTCAAAAAGCCTGAATTGCACGCATTTACAAGGCTTTCGAGATTTTTTGCACCTAAAACTGACGGAGTTCCACCACCAATGTAAAGTGTATTAACTTTACACTCACTATTGCTCTGTAAAGTAGAAATACTTGACAAAATCTTTTCTCTCAAAACACTTGTATATTGGTCTTTTTGTGTGTCTTTTCCCGAAAATGAGTAGAAATCACAGTATGGGCATTTTGATTTACAAAATGGAATGTGTAAATAAAGTCCTATGTTTTTCATACTTTTATGTAAGTGATTGTGTGACCGCAGGATTTAACATATTTAACAAGGTCATCAAATTTCAAGAAGAGAGTTGCTCTGTTATCATTTGGGTGACAACCAACAATTTCTTCTTTTTTCAAATCGGAGTCAAAATAGATTTCAAGCTCTTTTTCTGTGTCATAAATAATGCCGAAAGGAGATACCGAACCTTTTTCAACCTTTAAGTATCTGTCTAATCTCTCGTCAGAAGCAAAACTCAGTTTGGTTGAGTCGATTTCGTCACGGATAAGTCGCAAATCGGCTCTTTTGTCGCCGTGAACAAGAACTAACATATTACGAGTACCCTTAACATCACGAAGCACAAGATTTTTTGGAATATGGCTGTGTGAATTAAGTCCATATTCTGCAATTTCTTCCATTGTGAACATAACAGGGTGCTCGATTTTTTCATATTTAATTTCTAATTGTTCTAATCTTTCAAAAATTTCTTTATTCATCATCAAGTTTAAGCACAGCCATGAATGCTTCTTGTGGCACTTCAACAGTACCAAAGTGGCGCATGCGCTTTTTACCTTCTTTCTGTTTTTCAAGCAATTTCTTTTTACGAGTGATGTCACCGCCATAGCACTTTGCAAGAACATCTTTTCGCATAGCCTTAACGGTTTCACGAGCAATAACCTTGCCACCGATAGCCATCTGAATTGGAATTTCAAACATCTGGCGTGGAATATTATCCTTAAGCTTTTCTGCAATGCGACGAGCCTTTGCATAGGCTTTTTCACTATGAATCATAAATGAAAGTGCGTCAATAATATCACCGTTTAAGAGCACATCAAGTTTAATAATACTTGAACGCTGATATTGGCTCATTTCATAGTCGAATGAGGCATAACCGCGAGTACGGGATTTAAGCACATCGAAAAAGTCATAAATAATTTCGTTAAGTGGCAAAATGTAATGTAAATCAACACGGTCAGATGCCAAGTGAGTTGTGTTTACATAAACACCGCGTCTGTCCTGACAAAGATTCATAATCGCACCAATATATTCAGGTGGAGCATAAATATGCGCCTCAACAGTTGGCTCTTCGCAATAGTCAATAACCGCAGGGTCAGGATAATTACTTGGGTTGTCAATTTCAATAACATCACCATTTGTAAGGTGAACTTTATAAATAACACTTGGAATTGTTGTAACAAGGTCAAGGTTGTATTCTCTTTCAAGTCGCTCTTGAATGATTTCAAGGTGTAAAAGTCCCAAGAAACCACAGCGGAAACCGAAACCAAGAGCACCTGATGTTTCAGGCTCAAAAGAGAGTGCAGCGTCATTTAATTGCAATTTTTCTAACGCTTCACGCAAGTTTTCATAGTCAGCACCGTCAGCAGGATAAACACCACAGAACACCATTGGATTAACCTTTCTGTAACCTGCTAATGCTTCACTTGCTGAGTTTTCAGCAGTAGTAACTGTGTCACCAACACGAGCATCACTGACAGTTTTAATTGATGCTGTGATATAACCAACTTCACCTGATGTGAGTTCTTTTTGTGGTTCCATAGCGTTAGGACGCATATAACCAACTTCAACAACTGTAAATTCTGCACCTGTTGCCATCATACGCATTGTGTCACCGGGTTTGATTTTACCGTCCATAACACGCACATAAACGATAACACCTTTATAACTGTCATAAACAGAGTCAAAAACAAGGGCACGAAGTGGTTTGTCGTCATTATTTTCAGGTGGTGGTACAAGACTAACTATGCTTTCAAGCACCGCACCGATATTTTCACCTGTCTTTGCAGAAACTCTTGGTGCTTCATCGCAAGGGAGTCCGATTACTTCTTCAACTTCGTTTGCAACTCTGTCAGGGTCAGCGGCAGGCAAGTCAATCTTGTTGATAACAGGCACTAACTCAAGGTCGTGGTCAAGTGCTAAATATGTATTAGCAAGTGTCTGCGCCTCAACGCCTTGAGATGCGTCAATAATAAGCACCGCGCCTTCGCAAGCAGCAAGTGAACGGGACACTTCATAGTTAAAGTCAACGTGACCGGGAGTGTCAATAAGGTTAAGCTCATAAGTTTCACCGTCTTGTGCCTTATAGTCGAGCTTAACGGCGTGAGCCTTAATTGTGATACCACGCTCACGCTCCAAATCCATATTATCAAGTAATTGCTCTGTCATATCACGTTTTGAAACTGTTTCGGTAAGCTCCAAAAGTCTGTCAGCAAGGGTAGACTTGCCGTGGTCAATGTGAGCGATAATTGAAAAATTTCTGATGTTTTCTTTCTTTGCCATATATTACCTCTTATAGAAATTAGTCTTGTGTTTTATAGAAAAATATACTTTTAATAACTGCAAATACACCTGCAAAAATCATTAAAAATAGAATAATCATAGGAAAAGCGAATGAAGACTCAATATAATTAAAAATAGTAACAGGGGAAAAGCCACCGCAAATAACTCCCAACATACCATAGCCCATAACGGCTAAAATAGAGCCCATAAGAATCCCCATTTTATCAACCTTTGGTGATTGTTTATTGTTCCCAAAAAGAACAACTAAAAATGGAAGTGTACCGAGAATAAAGAAAATGCCGAAAAATATTAAGAAATTGCTTCTCTTTGCAGGTCCACCAATTACTGCTTTTTCGGGGTTTTCGGTGTCATATAACACTTTAATCTCTTCACCGTATGATGGTTCAATGGCTGTTGTGTAATCACTTGTAACATAATATACTTCACCGTCAACTGCATATTGATATGTGAGATAATATGTAGTTGCATAGTGCTTCTTTTTGATAGAGTCATAATGCTCAAATTCAGCTATTGTTGAATCATTATAATACCCAACAGTCTCGGCATAATCTTTTGTCTGGGATGTAGCAGTTTCATAAATGCCTAATCCTAGAAAGAAAACGCCGATTAAAAGAGCTAATAAGGGTAAAAAAGTGAATTTGTTTATTTTCACAAAAGCACCTCTCAATTACATTTTCATAAATCCATTACCGAGAATTTGCTTTGATTGTGTCACAATGAAAAAAGCATTTTCGTCGGCAGATTTTATTTTTTTAATAAGTTTATGTGTCTGATTATCAAAACAAGCGCACAAAAGCACGTCTTTGTCGGCTTTTGAATATCCACCTTGTGCCTTTAAAATGGTAACACCACGGTCAAGGTCATTGATAATCATATTGCAAAGCTTTTCACTTTGCTCTGAAATAATTAAAATCATAGCACCACGACTGACACCGAATATTACATAGTCAAGCACCTGTGCGCTGACAAAAATAACCACGGAAGCATAGAGCATTGATTCAAAGTTTCTGTATATAATTCCACCTAGAATAACAACGAAAATATCGAAGAACAATATACTTCGTCCTATTGAAATGTGTGGAAAACGAAGTTTAATAAGCTTTGCAATAATATCAACACCACCGGTTGTGGCATTGCGAATAAATATTATTCCAAGTGCAAGGCCTACAAGCGCTCCACCAAAAAGGGATGAGAGCAACAAATCGTTCTGATATACGGGCAAAATCACACCCAAATCAATACAAGCTGAGTTTATAAGTGTTGCCCAAACAGTGCGAAGAACAAATCTAACCCCAAGTTTTTTAAAGGCAATAAAGAAAAGGGGAATATTCATTATAAAAATAACTGTACCTATGGGTAACTGAAACAGGTAGTTGAGAATTGTTGCAATCCCAGTAAAACCACCATTTAGAATATTGTTTTTTGACAGAAAACAGTTAATGGCAACTGAATAGAGAATTCCACCAATAACAAAAATGAATGTGTCAATTAAAAACTCTTTAACTTTATTTCGGTGTATTTTCACCTGCGTCATCTCCGAAGATTTTGATGACTTCATTAAGTAATGTGTTGAGTCTTTCTTTTTCGTCCTTTAAATATAAATAACCGACAAGTGCCTCAAAACCCGTTGCATAATGATAGTCACATCCACTTTGGTTCTTGGGAGTGTGTGATGTGTGTGCATTTCTGCCACGTTTGAAAACATCCATCTCTTTTTCTGTGAGCATTGGCATAATCTCTCGCATAGCACGAGCTTGCGCCGACGCTTTAACAGATTGAACCGAAAGTTTATGTAACTCGCCAACGGGACGGTTGGCATCACAGACTAACATTTCACGAATAAAAAGCGAGAATACTGCGTCACCCGTAAAAGCAAGTGTTAAAGGACTCAATGTGTCCGCTTTTATATCTTTATTATATAATCTCATATTTTTATGGAACATAGTCAAACTCTAAGTCATAGATGCTGACTGTGTCACCCTCCTGAATACCTTTGTCGATAAGTGCCTGAATTACACCACGTTCCTGAATAACTCTCTGGAAATATTGAAGTGATTCATAGTCGTCAAGGTCAGTTTTGCAAAGAATTCGATAAATCCATTCTGCTTCAACAATATAAACACCATCTTCAACAGTAACGGTGAATCCGTCGTTAGACTTACTTGCAATAACTTCCATTGGGATTTCTTCACTCTCATAGAATTTAACAGGGGGGAGAGTATCAAGTTTTCTTGCCACTGCATTTATGAGTTCTTGTGTATTGTGCTTAATTGGTGCTACTATTTCATAGTATTCGTAACCTTTTGACTCAATATACTCACGGAATTCTGCTAATTGCTCGTCAGTTGCAAGGTCGATTTTATTACCTGCTACAATCTGTGGGCATTTTGCCAACTCAGGATTAAACTTTTCTAATTCTGCGTTGATAGCTTCAAAATCTTCGATTGGATTTCTGCCTTCGCTACCTGCAACGTCAACAACGTGAACTAACATTCTGCAACGTTCAACATGACGCAAAAATTCGTGACCAAGACCGATGCCTTCTGCAGCACCTTCAATAAGACCTGGAATATCTGCCATAACAAAACTCTTTTCAGGACCCATTGAAACAACACCCAAAACAGGGATAATTGTTGTGAAATGATAGTCACCAACAATTGGTTTTGCTTGGCTAACCACTGAGATAAGTGAAGATTTGCCCACATTAGGAAAGCCTAAAAGTCCCACATCTGCAATGAGTTTAAGTTCAAGTGAAACTTCCCATTCTTCACCGGGAGCACCGTTTTTAGCAAATTTAGGTGTCTGACGGGTTGATGTTGCAAAGTGTGAGTTACCCCAACCACCACGGCCACCCTTTGCGCCGATAAATTCATCATCAGTTGACATATCAGCCATAATAACGCCGCTCTCAACCTCGCGAATAATTGTGCCACGAGGGACTTTGATGATTAAGTCTTGTCCTTTTTTACCACTACGCTTGCCACCGCTACCGTTAGCGCCTGCTTCTGCCTTATATTTTCTTTTGTAACGGAAGTCGGCAAGGGTAGAGAGATTGTCATCAACTTTGAAAACAATGTTACCACCGCGACCACCGTCACCACCATCAGGACCACCTGCATTGATGTATTTTTCACGGTGAAATGCAACTGCACCGTTACCGCCGTCACCAGCTTTTATTTTGATTTTAGCAATATCAACAAACATAATTTTACCTCGATTTATATACAATTAAATATAAATTCCCATTATCCATATTATTGTACACTAAATTTGCGAAATAATAAATAGGTATTTTGATATTTTTCATTATTTTTTTGTTGCACATTTTTCAATTTATATAACAAAAAAAGCTGTTCTTATATGAACAGCTTTTTAAAATTTATTCATCTATACCAAAAGTTTCAACGAGTTTGTCATATTGCTCGTCGGTGATTTTAATAACACCACCGTGACGCTTTTTGCGTTTGCCCATACTGAATTGGTTTTCATCAAGTTGCACGAAATTGCCTGTGCTCAAATCATCACAAACAAAAGGTGTATAACCCTTGTGAGTGTGATATTGGTCGGCAATCAGACACCATTTTTGCATATCATCAAGATAGTATGTTTCAGGGCCCTCAAGTCCGAAAAAGTTTGCAAAAACATTTGAGTGAATTGATTCCCAATTTCCGTCAATAAGAAGCTCACTTCTCTCGATAGTGATTTTCTTGTGGGTTTCATCTTTTGAAAATCTATAGTAATAGCCTTTATCCCAAACAATATTTGTGTCAATAACGTCGGTTTTTGCATCAATAAATTTGAATGCAGGTGTAAATTCTTTAAAATCCTTTGTGAATGTGCCATAAATTCTCTGTTTGTGATGAAGCTGACCCTTTTCACGCACACAAGATGCAAAAAACACAAGCCAAGCATCTTTTTCTTTGCAGAAAACTGCCTCAGGCGCCCAAACGCAACCTGCATTTTTAATACCAACTTGGCAAAGTCTTTCTTCTGACCAGTTGATTAAATCTTCACTTTCCCACACAATAATTGAGCGACTGCCCTTATGCGAAAAGTTATACCAATTACCACTTGTGGTGAGCAAATCAGTTGCGATTATAAAATATTTCTTTAGCTTTTCGTCATAGAGAATGAATGGGTCGCGCACACCCTTTGTGCCAAGCTTTGACTTGAGTAACGACTCGTCACTGCCCAAATCTGTGAAATGAAGACCGTCACGACTCACTGCAAACCAGACATATTCTTGGTCGCCTTTGTTTTCTGTAAAATGTGTGAATAAATATGCCATAATAATATCCTGATTACATTAATCCTAACTTGAATTTTATGTTAGCGATAGCTCGTTTTGTTTTAATTGATTTTATAGCTTTTGGTGAATTATCCGGCTTGAAGTCAAGGTTTTCGCCATTGACTTCGTTGATTGCACCGTCATCTGATACATTGAAAATTGTGTATTTAAGATGTGCAGCTTCATCCTCATAGAAAACTGCAAAATTGCCGTCAGAAAGCTCGGTAAGACAAGAATATCCATAAAATCCCTGAGTTAAATGATATGTGCTAATCCAATTGATTTGACCATCATCTTCAGTGAGACCAACACGAAGCACACCGTCAGCTCTCGCTTTAAGACTGCCACCGGCAGAGCAGAGAATGACTTGCTTATCTTGGATTTTTCTTGAGGTTTCCATAAGTGAAACCATACAGTTTTTTGTGCCTTCAAGAGACTTGTCTGCACGGAATGTTGTCCAAGTTTCGCCACCATCTGTGCTGTCAGCATAAGCTATGTAGTTGCTTAGATTTCTTGCATACATACGAAGTGCTTTATAGTTTTCGCCCTCGATTTTTACAAGCTGTGCTTCACTTGTTTTTCTTATACCTTTTTTAACTTCTATTTTGTTGCTTCTGTGCCAGGTTGCACCATTGTCGTCAGAATAAATAGCACTTGCATTTTCAAAAATAGGGTCTTTGAAAAGTCCGTTGTTATCATAAACACAGAAAACTATTCTCTCTTTGCCGTTGTGATTAATTACAACACCACGACCTGGACCAACACCTAAAAATGATTCTTTTTCTTTTTTTACTTGCCCTGAAATAATCTGTGGATGGCTCCAGGTTTTACCATTGTCATCAGAATATTTTAACCATAAATATGTTGTTTTATAGCATTTAAGGTCAGCGGCACTATAAAAAATATTCTGTTGAACTTTTACATTTTCAGAGCCTTTTTGCTCTGTGTAAAGTGGCTCACCATTTTTATAAATGCGGAATTCGCGGTCAAGAGAATATTCTGTGATTTTGTTGTCATTTCTTGTGAAAACCGGAGCAAAATCACCATCATAATCTCCAACATAAAAGTTGAAGGTGCTTAATTTGTCACCGTTATTACCTTTGGTGAGAAGAAGATGCTTTTTGCCATTAATTTCGCAATAACCTGTGCCTGTTTTTGCCTGAAGATAGCCACATTGTGATGGCTGAGCATCGGCAAGCATAAAAATTCTTCTTGTGCTTGATTGCACAAGAACAGAGTCAATAAATGATGCACTGTCAGTTGATGTAACCAAGTCTGCATAGTCATCAAAATGGTTGACCATTATATAATTCCAGTCAGTATAACCATCTTTTGAAATTGCAACTGCAATATCAATGTTATTAGGGGAGTCTGAGCCGTGACCATAGCGAATATCAGCACCTGCCATAACACTACCGTCATTGAGTGTGTAAAGAGCAGGAATACGGTTGCGCTCTGAGCCGTATTCTTTATGGTCAAAAGGTTGGTCATAAATGATTTTTGAACTCATTGATTTTCTCCTTAATTGAACAAGAATTTCTTAAATGTGTCTATATATTCTTTTGCACGAACAGAGTTTGTACTCTCTGCAAAGATGCGAAGAAGAGGCTCTGTGCCTGAGAAACGGCAGATTACATAGCCGTCTTCAAAATAAACCTTGCAACCATCTTCATAGTTAACACGTTTGATTTCATCTTTAAATGTTGGCAAGAGTTTATCGACCATAAGTGTCTTGTTAACTATTGGCTTAACTTCAGGTGCAAAACGCATATCGTCTTCAACCATTACAAATGTACCAAATTCTTTTTTGAGCTCGTCAAGAAGCTGGGTAGGAGATTTACCAGTAACGCTGACCATTTCTGCAAAAAGTGATGCGGCATAAACAGAGTCTTTGCCGTGAATGTGGCCACGAACTGTAAGACCACCTGAAGATTCACCACCGAGAACTGCATCAACTTCGTCGATTTTTGATGAGATATATTTGAATCCAACAGGAACTTCATAGCATTTCTCACCAAAGCTCTCTGCAATTTTATCAAGCATATGAGTTGTTGCAAGATTACGGACAACAGGACCACGCCAACCCTTATATTTAACGAGATAATAATAGAGAAGACAAAGAATTTCGTTAGCGTTGATATAGCTGCCGTTTGCGTCGATAATTCCAAGACGGTCACCGTCACCATCCATTGCAATACCAAAGTCATAACCACCGTTTACAACCTGATTGCGAAGTGTAAACAATGTTCTCTCAGATGGTGCAGGCATAACGCCACCAAAATATGCGTCACGGTTAATATTGATTGTATCTATTGTGCATCTCGCTGTGTGGAAGATTACAAGTAATGGATATGTGCCAGAACCGTGCATTGAGTCGAAAAGCACACGAAGTCCACGTTTGCGGAGTGCGTTCATATCAAGAAGACCGATAATATCATCAAGGAATTTGTTGAATGGGTTATTAATATATGTAACAAGCCCTTTCTCAACTGCAATACTAAATTCTGTATATTCAACTTCATCGACTGTAGCAATTAATTCTTCAAGATGATTTGTGATTTCAAGGGGAGCGTCACGTCCCTCTTCAATAATGAGTTTAATACCATTATAGCTTGATGGGTTATGGCTCGCTGTGATTTCAATACCAAAATCAAGACACTGGTCTTTAACTGTGTGCATAACAAGGGGAGTAGGCACACTTCTGTCCATAAACAATACATTTACGCCATCGTGAGCTAACACCTCTGCAACCCATTTTGCAGCATTTTCAGAAAGAAAGCGTCTGTCAAAACCAATAATTACAGGCTTTTCTGTCTTTTTTTCTTCTTGCATTAAAAGGCTTATACCTTTTGCAACTCTGCGCACATTTTCGCAAATAAAGTCCTCACCAATAATTGCACGCCAACCACCAGTACCAAATGAAATTTTACTCATAATATCACCTCAAGTGTTTTGTTCTAATATTTATAATACCAAAAATCCTATATATTGTAAATATTCATAATAAAAAATCCCACAAAAATAAAAGCAACAGCGAAAACTGTTGCTTGTGTAGTTTATTCTTCGTCATTATCGTCTTCAAATGAATAATCGTTGAGTTCATCGAAATCGAGGAATTCGGCTAATGTCATATTAAATGCGATTGCAACATTGTGGAGTGTTTTCACTCGCGGGTCTTTTGTAATACCTCTGACAATGTTATCAAGAGTGGATTGATTAACACCACTCATTGTTGCAAGTTTGTTGATTGCAATTCCTCTTTGCTTACACAGGGACTTGATGCGTTTTACATAAATTTCAGAGTATTCCATGTTTTGCACCTCATCATAATCATTACCCATTTATGGGTTAATAATATGATAACCGCAATTTTATAAACTATTACCCGAATACGGGTTGACTTTAATAATATAACTATGATAAAATGGAATTACCCGAATAAGGGTAAAATGAATATCTTGTTGACCGCTATACACACAATTTTTTTCGTATTTTGCATGCGTTTTATGTAATAGGGGATAGCGACGTCAAAAGATGGCTCACCAATTAGTTTTGGTGAGCCTTTTTATTAAACAAAAAGTACAACGATTTGTATTAAAACCGTTGTACTTAGGTGGTCGTGACAGGAGTCGAATTATAGACTCACAATGCGAATGGGGGATTCGCATTGTGCTCTTCGCTAAAAACGATATACCATATCGTTTTCTTAACGCTCAGACCTATCGGTTCGACTCCTCATTTTTAATGCACAACAAAAAAAGGCACCCTAAAGGGTACCTTTTTCGCTGTGGTCGGAGTGACAGGAGTCGAACCTGCGGCATCCACATCCCAAATGTGGCGCGCTACCAGCTGCGCTACACCCCGAAGTATGTACTTTTTTGTCAGCCTTGATAGTATAAACTATTTTATTTTGTTTGTCAATAGAAATTTTTATATTTTTTATACTTTATAATAAGAATCGGTAGTGCACAAAATACACTACCTGATTTTTATACTTTCATTTTCATTAGTCCGTGTTTATTGCAATAGATATAGAGATATCCTTTGCCACGAAACTGTATTCTGGTTTCGGCGTTGCCTTCGGGATAGAGTTTGACAAAGTGGATTTTATCCGAAGTGACATAGGCTATAAAAGAAATGTTGTGATTTTTTGTCATTTCGTGATTAACGGTTATGAATTTCTCATCTTCAACATTTTCAATAGTTATTGTGTGGCTATCGTCAATTTCTTCGGCTTCAAGGGGTGGGAGAGTTATTCCACAACAACTGATTACTGCTTCACCCGTTGTGTGGATTACATTACCACAAATTGGGCAAACATAGAACTTTGAAAAAAGAATATTTGACGAAATATTTTTATTAGTTATCATTTCACCCGACATAAGCTCCATTATTGAAACGCACAAAGCCTGACTTAATGGTTCAACGAGTGAAATATCGGGTAATCCCTTTGCGGTTTCCCATTTTGAAACTGTTTTACTGCTGACACCAATTTTATCCGCTAATTGTAGTTGAGTAAGTCCTTTTGATTCACGCAAATTTTTAATTGTTGCACCTGTTATATATGTATTCATTATTTTCTCCTTTGAGTTGTATGAATACATTATAATATTAAGCAATAAAACTTACAACCTACGATAAGTAGAGTTTGAAAAATTATATTGGATTTGGTAAAAAATGTTACATAATACCTATATATAATAAAACAAAAAAATTCTTGACATTGGTTTTTTGTGGTGTTATAATAGCCGTAATTTAATAGCAAAAGCTATGACGAAGACGGTTTGGATGTCTTGTTTTCAGAGAGTTGACGGTTGGTGCAAGTCAATAACAAAAATCCAGAAACCTATCACTTCTGAGCTGGAAACCCGAAACCTGTTGGGAGTAGACGTTTCTCGTGATTGCTGCGTAAAGGCATAAAGGTTGTTGGACCTTGAGGGGTAGTGAAAGCTACAATTTGAGTGGTACCGCGGATGATTTTACATTCGTCTCAAAGCATTAGTTTTGAGGCGAATTTTTTTATTTCAATTTCTGTATAGGAGGAATTGCTTATGTCAACAGTTGAATCAAAAAAATTGCAAGAGGTAGCATTGCGAATTCGTGAGATGCGCGAAATTGCAGATTTTACTCAAGCAGAAATGGCACAGAAAACAGAAGTAACAGAAGAAGAGTATATCCGTTATGAAAACGGTGAAGTGGATTTTCCATTCTCATTTCTTCATAAGTGCGCAAAGGTTTTCGGAATAGACATTACTGTTTTGCTTGAAGGTAGAAGCGCTCACTTGTCTTCTTATACAATTACTCGAAAGGGCAAGGGTCAGGCAACTGCTAAAGAAGATGGCATTGAAATTCAGAACCTTGCACCACAATTCCGTAAAAAAATTGCAGAGCCTTATTGGGTTAGATATGAATATAGCGAAGAGCAACAAAATAAACCTATTCATCTCTCAAAGCACTCAGGTCAGGAATTTGACTTTGTTATGAGTGGTCGTCTTAAAATTCAGATTGGTGACAATGTTGAATACTTAAGCGAGGGTGACAGCATTTATTACAACAGTTCAACACCACATGGTATGATTGCTGTTGACGGTCAGGATTGCTTATTCGTAGCAGTTGTTTTGCCAGGTGAAAATGCTGACGAAACTGAAATTCGCGATACAATCGTTACTGCTCATTCAGGGGATAAACATTTAGTAAGTGAAGATTTTATAACAACAACTGAAGACGAAAATGGTCGTGTTAAGACAATCGACTTTGTAAATGATGACAAATTCAACTTTGCTTTTGATGTTGTTGATGCTATTGCTAAAAAATCACCTGATAAACTTGCAATGCTTCATATTGATAAGAATAAGGTTGAGAGAAGATTTACTTTCAACGATATGAAACGAGCATCTAACCAATGTGCTAACTATTTCAAGGCGTTGGGTATCAAAAAAGGCGACAGAGTTATGCTTGTGCTCAAGCGTCACTATCAATTCTGGTTTGCAGTGCTCGCACTTCACAAATTGGGTGCTATTGTTATTCCTGCTACACATCAGTTACAGGTGCACGATTTGGAATATCGTTTCAACGCAGCGGGTGTCAGCGCAATCGTTTGTACATCTGACGACGGAATTGCTGACCACGTTGATGAAGCACAGAAAACTTGTCCATCACTCACAACAAAAATCCTTGTTGGTGAAAAGCGCGAGGGTTGGAATAACTTTAACGAAGAATTCTCTCTTTATAGTGCTCACTATTATCGTACAGAAGAATCACCTTGTGGTGACGATTTGATGCTTATGTTCTTTACATCGGGCACAACAGGTTATCCAAAAATTGCATCACATACATATAAATATCCTTTGGGACACTATATTACTGCAAAATATTGGCACGGTGTCAGTGAACACGGCTTGCATTTCACAATTTCTGATACAGGTTGGGGTAAAGCTCTTTGGGGCAAGCTCTATGGTCAGTGGTTGTGCGAAGGCGCAGTATTTACATACGACTTTGACCGTTTTGATGCAGCAGATATCTTGCCAATGTTCGCAAAATATCAGATAACAACATTCTGTGCACCACCAACAATGCTTCGCATGATGGTTAAGCAGGATATTTCAAAATACGATTTGTCATCAATCAAGCATATGACAACAGCAGGTGAAGCGCTCAACCCTGAGGTTTATCGTCAATTCGAAAAAGCAACAGGATTACAGATTATGGAAGGCTTTGGTCAGACAGAGCTTACTCTCACAATCGCTAACTTGCTCGGTGGCAAACATAAGGTTGGTTCAATGGGTATTCCTGTTCCACTTTATGATGTTTCCCTTATGGATTCGGAGGGAAATCCTGTTCCTGACGGTGAAGTTGGTGAAATCGTAGTTAAGATTTCTGAAAAAGTTCCTTGTGGCTTATTCAAGGGCTATTATCGTGACCAAGCAAAAACAGACGAAGTTATGCACGATGGTTATTATCACACAGGCGATACTGCTTGGCGTGATGAAGATGGATTCTATTGGTATGTTGGCCGTGTTGACGACGTTATCAAGTCATCAGGTTACAGAATCGGACCTTTCGAAATCGAAAGTGTTATTATGGAACTTCCTTATGTTCTTGAATGTGGCGTTTGTGCAGCCCCTGATGAAGTTCGCGGTCAGGTTGTTAAGGCTGTAATTGTTCTCACAAAGGGAACAGAATCCAGTGAAGAACTTAAAAAGGAAATCCAGAAATATGTTAAAGAGCATACTGCTCCTTATAAATATCCAAGAATTGTTGAGTTCAGAACAGAGCTTCCAAAGACAATCAGCGGAAAAATTCAGCGCAATAAATTGTAATATTATGTGTTGACAAATGAATGGAGTTTATGATAAAATACCATTCAATTAAATGTTAAAGGCACTGACGAAGAGTGCACAAAAAAGACGGTTTCAGAGAAATGACGGTTGGTGCAAGTCATTCGGGTTCGATTTTGTGTTTGTAGCTTCCGAGCCGAGAGAAAGAAAGCCCTGTGGGGTTAGTAGAATCTCTCCGTGATTGCTGCGTGAATGCATAAGGGTTGTCAGACCCTGAGTGGCAGTTATAAACTGCAATTTGAGTGGTACCGCGGGTGCAACGAAAGATATTCGGCGCTCGTCTCAAAGTCATAAACTTTGGGACGGGTGCTTTTTCGTCCCGAGAATGGAGAAAAACTATGGAACGCATAACTGGTTTGGACTACAAAATTCAAGAGATGGCGCGTCGTATTCGCGAGCTTCGTGAAATTGAGAACTACACTATCGAAGAAATGGCTGCAAAGGTCGGTGTCAGCGCAGAAGAATACCGTAACTGCGAAAGTGGTAACGGAGATTTGAACTTCGCTTTCATTTATCGTTGCGCAATGATTTTTGGTGTCAATGTCACAGAAATCGTTGAGGGTTATAGCCCAAATCTTAAATCATTTATAGTTACACGTAAAGAAGCAGGTCAGGAAGTTGCAGAAGCACACGGTATGACATATTACAATATGGCTTATGCTTTTCAAAATCGTATTGCAGAACCTCTATATGTTAGGTGTAAATATGACCCAAGTGCAGAGCAACGTGAAATTGAACTTACAACTCACGCAGGTCAGGAATGTGACGTTGTTGTTGAGGGTAACTTGCTTATTCAGATTGGTGAACACCAAGAAGTTTTAGGACCTGGTGACAGCATTTATTATGATAGTGACACTCCTCATGGTATGATTGCTGTTAACGGTAAAGACTGCGTTTTCTACGCAATCGTTCTTAATCCAACAGGTGAGCCAATTCCGGAACTTACACCAAGCCGTGCAGTTGCGGTAAAGAAAGCAACTCCAGACACAAAAGACCGTGTTTATCGTAAATATGTTAATGTTACAAAAGATGAAAACGGCACACCAACAAAGATTGAGTTTAAGAATATTGAAAAATTCAATTTTGCTTTTGATGTTATTGATAAGTTAGCAGAAGACAAACCAAATAAACTTGCAATGTTACATATCAGTAACGATAAAACTGAAAACAGATTTACATTCAAAGATTTGAAAAAAGCATCTAACCAATGTGCAAACTATTTTAAATCTTTGGGTATTCAAAAAGGCGACAGAGTTATGTTGGTGCTTAAACGTCACTATCAATTCTGGTTTGCTGTGTTAGGTCTTAACAAACTTGGTGCAATCGCAATTCCTGCAACAAATCAGTTGCAAGAGCACGATTTTGAATATCGTTTCCAATCAGCAGGGGTTAACACTATTATCTGTACTGCCGACGGTGATACTGCTCATCAGGTTGAATTGGCAGCAGAAAAATGCCCTGAACTTAAAAATAAATTAATCGTTAATGGCTCTCGTGACGGTTGGCGCAGTTTTGACGATGAGTACACACTTTACAGTACACATTATAACCGTACAGAAGACGCACCATCAGGCAAAGACCCATTACTTATGTTCTTCACATCAGGTACAACAGGATATCCTAAAATCGCAGTACATAATCATTTATATCCTTTGGGACATTTCCATACTGCAAAATATTGGCACAACGTTAACCCTGATGGATTACACTTCACTATTTCAGACACAGGTTGGGCTAAATCAATGTGGGGTAAATTCTATGGACAATGGTTTGCAGAAGCAGCAACATTTGTTTATGACTTTGACCGTTTTGATGCAGCAGACATCCTTCCTATGTTTGCAAAATATAAAATCACAACATTCTGTGCACCACCAACAATGCTTCGTATGATGATTAAACAAGACATTTCAAAATACGATTTGTCATCAGTTCAGCATATGACAACAGCAGGTGAGGCGCTCAACCCTGAGGTTTATCGTCAATTTGAAAAGGCAACAGGACTTCAAATCCTTGAAGGTTTTGGTCAGTCTGAAAGCACAATGATTATCGGTAACCTTACAGGCGCACCACATAAAATCGGCTCAATGGGTAAACCTGCTCCGATTTATGATGTTTCACTTATGGATGCCGACGGAAACAAAGTACCAGTTGGTCAGGTTGGTGAAATCGTTGTTAATCTTCAGAATGGTTCACCTTGTGGCTTGTTCACAGAATATTACAGAGACCAAGAAAAGACAGACGAAGTTATCCACGACGGATATTACCACACAGGTGATACTGCTTGGTGCGATGAAGACGGATTCTATTGGTATGTTGGTCGTGTTGATGATGTTATCAAATCATCAGGTTACAGAATCGGACCATTTGAAATTGAAAGCGTTATTATGGAACTCCCTTATGTTCTTGAATGTGGTGTTTGTGCAGTTCCTGACGAAGTTCGTGGTCAGGTAGTTAAAGCAGTTATCGTGCTTACAAATGGCACAGAGCCAACAGAAGAACTCAAAAAAGAAATTCAGAAGTATGTTAAGGACAGAACTGCTCCTTATAAATATCCAAGAATTGTTGAGTTCAGAACAGAACTTCCAAAAACTGTAAGTGGTAAAATTCAGCGTAATAAATTATAATGAAAAATATGAAAATTGATAAAAGAATAACTCTTTTGTGTGGTCATTATGGCAGTGGCAAAACAAATGTTGCCGTGAATTTAGCAATGATGATGAAAAAGCAATATGACAAAGTCACTATTGCCGATTTGGATATAGTTAATCCATATTTCCGAACAAAAGACAGCAGTGAAGAATTGGCTCGTGCAGGTATAAAACTAATCTGTTCAGAATTTGCGAATAGTAATGTTGATATTCCTGCATTGCCACAAGAAATGTATTCGATTACCGATGATACATCTCATAGAGTGCTCATTGATGTGGGTGGAGATGACCGTGGTGCTCTGGCACTTGGCAGATTAGCCCCTAAAATCAAAGAAGAAAATGACTATGAGATGCTCATGGTAATAAATAAATGCAGACCTTTAACACGAACTGTTGAAGATACACTTGAGGTTATGGGTGAAATCGAGTTTGCCTGTGGAATTAAATTTACAGGGCTTGTCAACAACTCAAACTTGGGTGAAGAAACAACAGCAGAAGATGTGTTAGGGTCACTCCCATATGCTAATGCCGTGTCCAAGGCGACGGGGTTACCACTAGTTGCAACGGCATATAAAGCAGAACTTCATAATGAATTGTCAGATAAAGTGCCAATGCCTTTGGCGTTGACATTACAAGATAAAATTCTCTAAATTAAAGGAGCGATATATATGGCTAAATTAACCTTTAAAACAGATAACTGTAAAGGTTGCGGACTTTGTGTTGATGCTTGTCCAAAAAACATTTTGCAGTTGTCACCAGACAAGATTAACAAAAAGGGACATCACCCTGCAGAGCTTACAGACGAAGCTGCTTGTATCGGTTGCGCATCTTGTGCAATTATGTGTCCTGACTGTGTAATTAAGGTGGAGAGGTGAGTTAAATGGCAGATAAAGTTTTAATGAAAGGTAACGAAGCGATTGCCGAAGCAGCAATTATTGCAGGTTGTCGTCATTACTTCGGTTACCCAATTACACCACAAACAGAAATCGCTGCTTATATGGCAAAGAAAATGCCAAAAATCGGTGGCGCATTCCTTCAAGCAGAAAGTGAAATCGCAGCAATTAATATGGTATATGGTGTTGCAGCGGCAGGCCGTCGTGTTATGACATCATCATCAAGCCCAGGAATTTCACTTAAGAGTGAAGGTCTTTCATATATGGCTGGTTCGGACTTGCCAGCACTCGTTGTAAATGTTCAGCGTGGTGGCCCAGGTCTTGGCGGTATTCAGCCAAGCCAGTCAGATTATTTCCAAGCAACTCGTGGCAGCGGTCACGGTGACTATCATATGATAGTTCTTGCTCCTGCTTCAGTTCAAGAAATGGCAGAGCTTACAGTCAAGGGCTTTGAACTTGCTGATACATACAGAATGACATCAATGATTTTGGCTGATGGTACAATGGGTCAGATGATGGAGCCTGTTTCTCTTGAATTTGATGTTAAGCCTGCTCCAGAAAAGCCTTGGGCAACAGTAGGTACAAAACTCCAAAGAAAGCACAATATTGTTAACTCATTGTCTCTTGTTCCAGAAGAACTCGAACAGCTTAACTTTGAGCGTTATGAAAAATATAACTATATCAAAGAAAACGAAGCAATGTATGAAGAATACCTTATGGATGATGCAGAATATGCAATCGCAGCATTCGGTATCGCTTCTCGTGTTGCAAAAAATGCTGTTAACGAAGCAAGAAAACAGGGCATCAAGGTTGGTATGATTAGACCAATCACATTATGGCCATTCCCTGTTGCTCCATTCAAGAAAGCAGCAGATAAAGTTAAGGCAATCATCTCAGTTGAACTTTCAATGGGTCAGATGATTGAAGATGTTAGATTGGCAACAGAATGCAAAGTACCAGTTACTCTTTGCAATCGTGTTGGTGGTATGATTGTTTCACCTGAACAGGTGTTAGAAGCAATTAAAGAAGTAGCAGAAAACGGAGGTGCAAAATAATGGTTGTATTTGATAAACCACATTCATTAAATGAAATGTCAATGCACTATTGTCCTGGTTGCACACATGGTATTATTCACCGTCTTGTTGCAGAAGTTATGGACGAATTAGGCATTGAAGGCAGAACAATCGGTGTTGCACCTGTTGGTTGCTCTGTTATGGCTTATAACTATTTTAACTGCGATATGATTGAAGCAGCACACGGTCGTGCACCTGCAGTTGCAACTGGTGTTAAGCGTGCAGACCCTGAAAATCACGTTGTTTTCACATACCAAGGTGACGGTGACTTGGCATCAATCGGTATGGCAGAAACTGTTCACGCAGCAGCAAGAAACGAAAACATCACAGTTATTTTCGTTAACAACGCAATTTATGGTATGACAGGTGGTCAGATGGCTCCAACATCATTGCCAGGTCAGGTTACACAGACTTCACCTTATGGTCGTGATGTTAACCATTGTGGTTATCCAATTAAGGTTTGTGAAATGCTTTCACAGCTTGATGGTCCTGAATACCTTGAACGCGTTACAGTAAACAGCGTTAAAGCAGTTCGTAATGCTAAAAAGGCAATCAAAAAGGCATTCCAGAATCAGTTAGACGGAAAAGGCTTCTCATTGGTTGAAGTTGTTTCATCTTGTCCAACAAACTGGGGTCTTACACCACAACAGGCACTTAAATGGATTGACGAAAAAATGATTCCATATTATCCATTGGGTGTTTATAAAGACAGAAGTGCAGGGGAGGATAAATAATGAGTACAAAACAGATGTTACTTTCAGGTTTTGGTGGTCAGGGTATCCTCTTCGCAGGTAAATTCCTTGCATATAAAGGTCTTACAGACGGAAAACAGGTTAGCTGGTTGCCATCATACGGCCCTGAAATGCGTGGTGGTACAGCAAGCTGTAGCGTTATCATCAGTGACGAAGCAGTTGGCTCACCAATCATTTCAAATCCTGATATTTTAGTTGCAATGAACTTGCCATCTCTTGATAAGTTTGAAAAGAGTGTAGTTTCAGGTGGTATTATTTTAGCAGACTCAACACTTATCGAAAGAAAAGTTGAGCGCGATGATGTTACTGTTTATTATATACCTGCAACTCGTCTTGCAAGTGAAAATGGTTTCCCAACACTTGCAAATATGATTTTGATGGGCAAACTTCTTGAAGTTTTAGGTGGTTTTAACGCAGAAGATGTTAAAGCAACACTTTCAAAGGTTATTTCTGCAAAACGTGCAGATATGCTTGAAACAAACCTTAAAGCTTTGAAGCTCGGCGCAGATTTTTAATGAGTTTTTCTTGACAAACAAGAAAACCTGTGCTAAACTATCAAACAATCTTTATATTTTTAAATGCGTTGAGGGAACTATTCTTTTTCCCATATTCATTTCAGAGAGCTGTCGTTCGGTGCAAGACAGTATGAAAAGAAAAAGAAGTCTCATTCCGTAGCATAACTGCTGAAGGTGTTAACTGTGTAGGTAGTTACGGCGTGCCCCGTTACCACGGCAAAAGGCTTGTCAGAGCCTTACAGAGTTGACCGATTTATGCAAATAAACGGTAAACAGGGTGGTACCGCGAAGAAATTTCGTCCCTGAAACAGAAACTAACTGTTTCAGGGATTTTTTATTGTAATTTTCCCGAAAAAATGAAAGGATGAATACTCATTATGAAAACAATCAGAATTGCTGATGCTACTCTCTGCAGAGAGCAAAACTCATTTTCATTCAAAGAAAAAATTGAAATTGCTCGTCAGTTAGAGAAACTATGTGTTGATGTAATCGAAATTCCTGCAATTAGCGATGCGAGAACAGATATTCTATTTGTTAAAACTGTTTCATCATTTGTTAAAAAAGGTGTATTGTCAGTTGCAGCAGGACTTACAAAAGAAAGCATTGAACAGGCAGCAACAGCACTAACAAATGCGGCTCATCCTTGCATTCGTATCGAATTGCCAGTTTCACCTGTTGGAATGGAATATACTTGCCACAAAAAGCCTGATAAAATGCTTATTTGGGTTGGCGAAACAGTGAAAATGGCAAAAGAAAAATGTGATTGTGTTGAATTCTGTGCTCTTGATGCAACAAGAACAGAGCCTGAATTCCTTAAAAAGCTTGTTGAAATCGCAGTTCAGAACGGTGCAACATCAGTTTCAGTTTGCGACAGCGCAGCAGAAACAATGCCTGACGACTTTGCAGATTTTATCGCAGAAGTTGGCTCTTGGGTGAATGTGCCTGTTGGTGTTGGTTGTGACAATAAAAATGGCCTTGCAACTGCTCAGGCAATTCTTTCTGTACGAAAGGGTGCAACTCTTGTTAAAACTGCAGTTGACGGTAGCCACGTTTCATTGGATACTTTCGCAACAATGGTTAAAAACTGTGGTGAAAAATATGGGGTTAAAACAAATCTCAAAACAACAGAACTTTTGAGAATTGCAAAGCAAATCCGTTGGATTAGCGACACAGCAGACACAGAGCGTGCAGCGGTTACAGTTACAAGTGCCGTAACTGAAACAATTTGTCTTGACGAAAAAGACAGTCAGGCAGATGTTATTGCAGCAGCATCAAATCTTGGCTATGATTTGTCAGATGACGACCAGAATAAAGTTTATGAAGAATTTTTGCGTGTTGCAGCAAAGAAAAAGGTTGGTCTTAAAGAACTTGAAGCAATCGTGGCGAGTGCTGCATTGCAAGTTCCATCAACATATAAATTAATTAGTTATGTTATCAATAATGGTAACATTATCTCTGCAAGTGCACAGATTACACTTGAAAAAGACGGCAAAAAAATTCAGGATGTCTGCATTGGTGCAGGTCCTATTGATGCCGCATTCCTTGCAATCGACAGAATTATCGGTCATCACTATGAGCTTGATGATTTCCAGATTCAATCAGTTACAGAGGGTAAAGAAGCAATGGGTTCGGCGCTTGTTAAACTTCGTTCAGGTGGCAAGCTTTATTCAGGTAACGGTATTTCAACCGATATTATGGGCGCAAGTATCCGTGCATATCTTAACGCAGTTAACAAAATCGTCTATGAGGAGGCATAAAAAATGAATCTCTCCTTTTCAACAAAAGGGTGGCATAACAGTACCTTTGAAGATTTTTGTGAAGTAGCAGAATATCTTCATTTTGAGGGTATTGAACTCCACAATATTTATAATCGTCTCTTCACAGCAAAAGACGGTGCTTTTCACGATTATACAGCGGCGGCAACACTTCGTCGTTTATATAATAAAAATTTGAAGATTTCTTGTCTTGACACAATCAGCGAATTAGCAGATAAAGATAGCAATATCGAAGAAGAATTGATAAGATGTTTAGAAATCGCAGAAAATTTGCATATTCCATATATCCGTCTTCGCGCAAAGGCTTCTGAAGATAGTGAAAGTGCTTTAAAACAGACAGAAGAATTTCTTCGTAAAGTTCTTCCACAAGCAGAAGAAAAGGGCGTTACACTTTTGCTTGAAACATCAGGACTTTTTGCAAGCACATCAGTGCTTCGTGATATGCTTGATGGCTTTGCTTGTGACAATTTAGGCGCTTTGTGGAATCTTTCATCAGCATATTTTGAATGTGGTGAATCAGCAGAAGATGTTATTAAAAATCTTGGTGCTTATGTCCGTCACGTTCATTTTCACGATGCAGTCAAAACTGAAAATGGCGTTGAATACTGTCTTGCAGGTGAGGGCGAATTGCCAATCGCCGAGATGATGCTCAGCCTTCGCTCAGTTAACTATGATGGTTTCATTTCTCTCGTTTGGGACCCGGCTTGGTGCGAAGAGCTTGACGATATGGAGATTATCTTCTCTCAATATATCAACTTTATGCGTCAGTTCAATGACCCATCAAGAAATGAGAAAACTCTTTATTATAACCGTGCTCATACAGGTAAATTCGTCTGGAAAAAAGACCTTTTGATTGAAAACACATTTTCAGATGTGCTTGACAGAATGGTTGAAGAATTCCCTGACCAATATGCCTTTAAATACACAACACTTGACTACACTCGCACATATAGTGAGTTCAGAGATGATGTTGACACATTTGCCCGTTCACTTGTGGCAATGGGTGTTAAAGCAGGTCATCACGTTGCAGTCTGGGCTTCAAATGTGCCACAATGGTATATTGCTTTTTGGGCAACAGTAAAAATCGGTGCAGTTTTGGTTACAGTTAATACTGCTTATAAAATTGCAGAAATTGAATATTTGCTTCGTCAGTCAGATACACATACATTGATTTTGACTGAGGGTGCAAAAGATACACATTATGGTGAAATCATTGCAAAACTTTGCCCTGAGCTTGACTCAATGCAGTCAGGGGATACTTTGCATTCCCGTCGTTTGCCATTCCTTAGAAATGTTATCACAGTTGGTTTCAAGCAAAAGGGATGTATGACTTGGGATGACGCAATCGCTCGTGCATCACAAGTGCCTGTTGAAACAGTTTACAGAATGGCTGCTGCCGTTAATAAAGATGATGTTTGCAATATGCAATATACATCAGGTACAACAGGTTTCCCAAAAGGTGTTATGCTCACACACTATAACGTTGTAAATAACGGTAAATATATCGGTGACCATATGGATTTGTCAACTGCTGACAGAATGATGATTCAGGTGCCAATGTTCCATTGCTTTGGTATGGTACTTTCAATGACTGCGGCAATGACTCACGGAGCAACAATGTATCCGTTACCATATTTCTCACCAAAACCAGCTTTGTCTTGTGTTCACAATGAGCATATTACAACATTCAATGGTGTTCCAACAATGTTTATTGCAATGATGCAACACGAGGACTTCGCGAAAACTGATTTTTCATATATGAGAACAGGTATTATGGCAGGTGCTAATTGTCCTGCAGACCTTATGAAAAAAGCAACTGAAGTTATGAATATGAAAGAAATCGTTTCAGTTTATGGTCAGACAGAAGCAGCACCTGGTTGCACAATGAGTAGTTATTATGACTCTCTTGAAGTCAGAACAGAAACTGTTGGTAGCGCATTCGCAAATGTTGAATGTAAGATTATCGACCCTGAAACAGGTGAAGATTGTCCTGACGGAGTCAATGGTGAGTTTGTGGCAAGGGGCTACAACATTATGAAGGGCTATTACAAAATGCCAAAGGCTACTGCTGAGGCTATTGACAAAGATGGTTGGCTTCACACAGGTGACTTGGCTTGCAGAACACCTGAGGGTAACTATAACATCACAGGTCGTCTTAAAGATATGATTATTCGCGGTGGTGAAAATATCTATCCAAAAGAAATCGAAGAGTTTATTTATACTCATCCAAAGGTTAGTGATGTTCAGGTTATAGGTGTACCTGACGAGCAATATGGCGAAGAGATTATGGCTTGTATCATCTTAAAAGATGGCGAAGAAATGACAGCAGACGAGATGAAGGCATATATTAACGCTAATATGGCAAGACACAAAGTTCCACGCTATGTTGACTTTGTAAAAGCATTCCCAATGAATGCGGCGGGCAAAATTCTCAAATATAAAATGAGAGAAGAAGCAAGCGAAAGATTGGGACTTAAAAAATGATAAAAATTACAGCGTATTATCTTTTGTAATACGCTGTTTTTTGACAAAGGTGATTTTTATGACAGACCTTGAAAAAGCTAGAGATTTTTTCAGCGGGGATAAATATGCCACTGAAAGTACGGGCATTGTAATTGATGAAGTAAAAGAAAAATATGCAAAATGTAGTCTTAAATTAAATGCTTCTCATCGTAATGCCGTTGGTAATGTAATGGGTGGTGTAATGTTTACACTTGCAGACTTTGTCTTTGCAGTTGCAACAAATTTTAATCAAGAAGATATTACAGTTACAACAGTTAGTCAAATTTGCTATCTTGGTATGGCAAAAGGCGATATTCTTTATGGTGAAAGCAAACTCATTAAAGATGGTCGAACAACTTGTTTTTATGAGATTGTAATCAGTGATAATTTGGGTAATAATGTTGCAATCGTAACAATGACGGGTGCTCATTTGAAAAAATAATTTTATGCAGTGTGTTACAGTTGCTGACACACTGTTTTTTGTGCAAATACACAAAAAATATGTGACGAAAAGTGTAAAAATCTGTCTTGTGCAAAACTTGACTTTTAAGAGTGCGCAAGTTATAATATAACTGTAATTTTACATGACTGACGGATTTCGTGGGCTACCACGGGGGAATGTAAAATATCTTATAATAGCCGACCGTCTGGGCAATTCAATTTTTAAAAAGTTGAATTGTCCAGTTTTGTTTTTTATGGACTTTCAACAGAAAGAGAGGACTTTATAATGGAACACACTAATTGGAACGGATTTAAAAAAGGCGTATGGCAAGATGAAATCAATGTCCGTGATTTCATTCAACAGAATTATAAAGAATACACAGGTGATGACTCATTCCTTGCAGGTGCAACTGAGCGTACAACTGACCTTATGAATAAGCTCAACGAACTTTTCAAGCTCGAAAGACAATATGGCGGTGTGCTTGATATTGACACAGCAACTGTATCATCACTTACAAGCTATTCACCAGGTTATCTTGACAAAGAAAAAGAAATTATCGTGGGACTTCAGACAAACCGTCCTTTAAAGCGTGGCGTTAACCCATTCGGTGGTATGAGAATGGTGCGTCAGGCTTGCGAGGCTTATGGTTATAAACTCAGTGAAAAGGTTGAAGAAGAATTCAAATTCAGAACAACTCACAACGACGGTGTTTTCCGTGCTTATACTGACGAAATGCGTGCAGCTCGTAAATGCCACGTAATTACAGGGCTTCCCGATGCTTATGGTCGTGGCAGAATTATCGGTGACTATCGTCGAGTTGCTCTCTATGGTATTGATAAGCTCATTGAAGAGAAGAAAAAAGATAAAGCAAATCGTGCAACAGGCAATTTCAAAACAGAAGATATTCGCACATTTGAAGAACTTTACCAACAGATTACTTTCTTGGGCTATCTTAAAGAAATGGCTCAGATGTATGGCTTTGATATTAGCCAACCTGCAAAAAATGCTCGTGAAGCAATTCAATGGACATATTTTGCTTATCTTGGCGCAATCAAAGAGCAGAATGGTGCTGCAATGTCATTAGGTCGTGTCAGCACATTCTTTGATATTTATATTGAAAGAGATATAGAGAATGGTGTGCTTACAGAAGTCGAAGCACAAGAGCTTATGGATGATTTCGTTATGAAACTTCGAATGGCTCGTCACCTTCGCACACCTGAATATAACGAACTTTTCGGTGGTGACCCAATGTGGATTACCGAAGCAGTTGGTGGTATGGGTCAAGACGGCAGAACACTTGTTACTAAAAACAGTTTCCGTGTTCTCAACACACTTTATACTCTCGGTTCATCACCTGAACCAAACCTTACAATTTTGTGGTCAAATGCTTTGCCGGAAAATTTCAAAAAATTCTGCGCAAAGGTTTCAAAGGATACAGACTCAATTCAATATGAAAATGACGATGTAATGAGACCAATTTATGGTGATGACTATGCTATTGCTTGTTGCGTTTCTGCAATGAAGGTTGGCAAGCAGATGCAGTTCTTTGGTGCTCGTTGTAACCTTGCAAAGCTTTTGCTTATTGCAATCAACGGTGGTTATGATACAACAAGCAAAATGCATATTGGTCCACAAATGCCTGTTATGGATACTCTTGATTTCGATAAGGTTATGGAGAGATTCCAAATTTATATCGAATGGCTCAGTCACTTGTATGTAAACACAATGAATGTCATTCACTATATGCACGATAAATATGCCTATGAAAAAATTCAGATGGCACTTCACGACACAGATGTTGAACGCTTTATGGCATTCGGTATCGCGGGTCTTTCAGTTGTGGCAGACTCATTAAGCGCTATCAAATTTGCAAATGTTGAAACTATTAAGGATGAAGATGGATTTATAGTAGATTTCAACACAACCGGTGAATTTCCTAAATATGGTAACGATGATGACAGAGTTGACCTTATGGCAAAGGATATGGCTCACCGTGTGATTACTGCACTTCGTCAGACACCAACTTATAGAGAAGCAATTCATACACTCTCTGTGCTCACAATCACATCAAATGTTATGTATGGTAAAAACACAGGTGCTACACCTGATGGCAGAAAGAATGCAGAGCCATTTGCACCGGGTGCAAACCCAATGCATAACCGTGAAGAAAACGGTGCACTCGCTTCTCTTAACTCTGTTGCTAAAATCAGTTATGACGACTGCCGTGACGGCATTTCAAATACATTCTCAATCACACCTGAAGCACTTGGTCGTGATGACGAAGAAAGAGTAAACAATCTCGTTGCAATCCTTGATGGCTATTTCGCAAAGAAAGCACATCACATCAATGTCAATGTGCTTAACCGTGAAACACTTATGGATGCTTATGAGAATCCTGAAAAATATCCTAACCTTACAATCCGCGTATCAGGTTATGCAGTTAACTTCAATAAACTTTCAAAAGCACAGCAGAGAGAAGTTATAAGCAGAACATTCCACGAGGCAATGTGATTATGACAGGTCATGTTCATTCAATTCAAAGTCTTGGCACTCTTGATGGACCGGGATTACGCTTTGTAGTTTTCTTGCAAGGTTGTAATCTTCGTTGCAAATGCTGTCATAACCCTGACACTTGGGATATGCAAAGCGAAAAGCAATTCACACCCCAAGAGATAGTAGAAAAGGCTTTGCATTATAAAGAATATTTCGGTGATAAAGGTGGAGTTACCCTTTCGGGCGGTGAACCACTTTTACAACCCCAATTCTGTTATGAAACATTCAAACTCTGTCACGCAAAGGGTATAAATACCTGCCTTGATACTTCGGGTAATATTCTTAATGACAACATTAAAAAGTTGCTTGGTGAAACGGACAGAGTGTTGCTCGACATCAAATATACAGAAAATGATTTGTATTTAGAAAATGTTGGTTGCTCACTTGAAAAACCGTTGGAATTTTTGTATTATTTAAATGAGCAGAAAATTCCAACAACAATAAGACAAGTGATTATTCCGACTATCAACGATAACCAGAATAACATTCAAAAACTTAACAAAATTGTTGAAAATCATTCTTGTGTTGATAAGGTTGAACTTTTACCATTCAAGAAAATTTGTCAGACTAAATACGACAATATGAAAATTGAGTTTCCTTTTGAGCACATTCCCACTCCAACAAAGGAAATGATGAATAAATTAAATGAATTATTAAAATAAATTTGGGGGATTAAACTATGCTTTCAGACATTCAAATCGCACAACAGACACCTTGTTTACCAATTGTAGAAATCGCAAAAAAACTCAATATTGACGCTGACGACCTTGAAATGTATGGCAAATACAAGGCAAAGCTTCCACTTTCTCTTAACAAAAAATATGCAGACAGAGAAAACGGAAAACTCATTCTTGTTACTGCTATCAACCCAACACCTGCAGGTGAGGGTAAAACAACTATTACAGTTGGTCTTGGTCAGGCAATGAACAAAATCGGCAAAAATGCTTGTATCGCACTTCGTGAGCCATCAATGGGACCAGTTTTCGGTGTGAAAGGTGGCGCAGCAGGTGGTGGATATTCACAGGTTATCCCTATGGAAGACATCAACTTGCACTTTACAGGCGATATGCACGCAATTACTGCTGCAAACAACCTTCTTTGCGCAATTATTGATAACCATATGCAACAGGGTAACGATTTGAGAATTGACCAGAGAAGAATTCTCTTTAAGCGTTGTCTTGATATGAATGACCGTGCACTTCGTAACGTAATCGTTGGTCTTGGTGGTAAGGTTAACGGTGTGCCAAGAGAAGATGGCTTTATGATTACAGTTGCAAGTGAAATTATGGCTATTCTTTGCCTTGCAACAGATATCGACGACCTTAAAACAAGACTTGGCAATATTCTTGTGGCATACACTCTTGATAACGAGCCTGTTTATGCAAAGGATTTGAATGCAGTTGGCTCAATGGCAGCACTTTTAAAAGATGCTATCAAGCCAAACCTTGTGCAGACACTTGAAAACACACCTGCAATTATGCATGGTGGTCCTTTCGCAAATATTGCTCATGGTTGTAACTCTGTTACTGCTACAAAACTCGCACTCAAACTTGCTGACTACTGTATTACAGAAGCAGGCTTCGGTGCAGACCTTGGTGCAGAGAAATTCCTTGACATCAAGTGTCGTTATGCAGGTCTTAAACCTGAATGTATCGTTGTTGTTGCAACAATCCGTGCTCTTAAATACAACGGTGGCGTTGCTCGTGCAGATTTACAAGAAGAAAATGTAGAAGCACTCAAAAAGGGTATCGTAAACCTTAAAACTCATATTGAAAATATGAGAAAATACAATGTGCCAGTTGTTGTTGCAATCAACAAATTCCATACAGATACTGACGCAGAAATTGCTTATATCAAGGAATTCTGTGAAGAAATGCAAGTGCCTGTTTCTCTTGCTGAAGTGTTCGCTAAAGGTGGCGAAGGTGGTATGGACCTTGCAGAAAAGGTTTGCGCAGTTATCGACGAAGGCAAAGCAGACTTCGCACCACTTTATGACGAAAAACTTCCAATCAAAGAAAAACTTAACACAATCGCAAAAGAAATTTATCGTGCAGATGGCGTAATTTTCACAGCTGCAGCTGAAAAAGCAATAAAAGATATTGAAGCGCTCGGCAAAGACAAGCTTCCAATCTGCGTTGCAAAAACACAGTATTCACTTTCAGATGAACCAACAAAGCTTGGTAAACCTGAAAACTTCACAATGACAGTTCGTGAAGTAAAACTCAGTGCAGGTGCAGGCTTTATCGTATGCCTTACAGGTGACATTATGACAATGCCAGGACTTCCAAAAGTTCCAGCAGCATACAAAATAGATGTAGATAGTGACGGCAAAATCGACGGTCTTTTCTAAATTGGTTCTTTTTCTGTTATGCTTCCTTGCTCTCGACTCGCGGTATCTATATACAGCTTCGTCTCGGCAAGATTGCCTAACAAAAAAATAACTCAATTTATAGTAGGTTTCCCAACGAAAAATCTGCTCAAAAATAAAAAATCAATTTTCATATATAGCAATACCGTGTGTCATTTGGCTCGCGGTATTTTTATACAGCTTCGCCTCTGACACATTGTCTTGCGAAAAAATAATTCAATTTTATTGTATAGGTTTTTTTATATTTTGTTGTGCCTTCTCGAAATATCTGCATATTTCTTCGAAGACACGCCTTGTCTGACGCAAAATCTGCTCAAAAAGAAACTCTTGCAAGATTGCCTAACAAAAAAATAATTCAATTTATATTATAGTTTTTTTCACAATACCGCGTGTCTTTCGGCTCGCGGTATTTTTATTTATAAAAGTTAAATTTTAAAGTTGGTTTGATGATGTATTACATCTTTTGCAAAATTGTGTTGTTAAAATACAAAATATAATGAAAAAACACGAAAAAATATGCACATAAACACTATATATTGTTAATTTTATCTTGTAAAATCACAAGATATTTGTTATAATAAGATATTAAAAATAATATGTGTAACTATGCCCGAACGGAGTAGGAAAATGGATAATAAAATTGACAAATTCAATGAAGAAAGACAAAAGGATTTAATCATAGGACGAAATGCCGTGACAGAGCTTATCAAGTCAGGTAGAGAGATTGATACACTCTTTGTTGTGCGTGGTGAAAAGGGTGGCTCACTTGGTAAAATAATCGGTGAATGTCGTGAAAAAGGCGCTGTGGTTAAAGAAGTTGATAAGAAGAAACTTGACTTTATGTGTGGTCACAACAACCACCAAGGTGTTGCAGCAATATGTGCAGCTCACGATTATTCAACCGTTGAAGAAATATTAAAGGTTGCCGAAGAGCGAAACGAAGCACCGTTCATTGTGGCTTGTGACGGAATTGAAGACCCACACAATTTAGGTGCAATTATCCGTACTGCTGAAGCTGCAGGCGTGCACGGAATAATTATTCCAAAACGCAGAAGCGCATCGCTCAACTATACTGTTGGCAAAACCAGCGCGGGCGCACTCGAATATATGAAAGTTGCCCGTGTGGCAAACCTTGCGTCAACTCTCGATGAGTTAAAAGAAAAAGGCTTGTGGGTTTATGGTGCGGATATGGATGGTCAGGATGTCCGTTCAACAAATCTTGATGGTGCAGCAGTGCTCGTTATCGGCTCAGAGGGTGACGGAATGAGCAGAATTGTTCGTGAAAAATGCGACTTTATTATTTCACTTAAAATGAAAGGTCAAATTAATTCACTTAATGCTTCCGTAGCGGGTGGCATTTTAATGTATGAATTCTCTAATCAAAGATAAAATTAACTATAATAAATTTTTCGGGGGACTTTATTATGGCAGACAGAATTCCAGATTCTCTCATTGATGAGATTCTCGCATCCGTAAAAAAATATGAAGTGGCAGACACAGAAGATGTTTCTTCTGCAAATGTTGATGCCTTGTTAGAAGACATCAAAGAAAGTGTGCCTTCAAAAATGGCAGAAGAAAAAACAATGGTGATTTCTTCGTTGCCAAAAGAAGAAGTTAAAGAAAAATTCAAAGTGAATATTTCTGAAATAGCTGAAACAGAAAAAACTGTGGTTTTGCCAAAAGTCACAGAAGATATGAGTACTCATGTGGAAGAAAGCGGACAAATCGGCTTTTCTGCTGACGGCACAAAAATCGGTAGCGAAGAAGTTTTTGAAGAAATAGAAGAGCCCAAAGAAGAGCTTAAATCTGTCAGCGGTCAGATTTCTATTGAAAAAACAAGAATGTTCAACGAAGTTAAAATCCGTGGGGAATATAATCCCAACATTTCTCATAATTTAGGAAATAAGGTCGTTAGAACTACAACAGGCGAGGGTGACCCACTCTCAACTCCTGTTATGAGCGAAGAAAAATACAGAAAGCATTTTATGAATCGTCCTGTGCAGAATATTGAAAAGACACAGGAACACCGTAAGCTCATTGAGTCCCTCCCCGAAAAGACCATTGAGACTCCCGGTATTGTTGTTAAAAAGAATAGCGTATTCAAAGCAAATACGGATGGCATTGAGCCATTACCCGTTATTGTTCCGGCAGAATATGAGTTGGAGCAAGAAAAGAAAAATCCTGTTATTGCACCAGAAGAAAAGGATATTTATTCAGATAATCAGATTATGCTTGAAGGCTTTGGTGCAGACGATGAACCAATTATGCAACAATCTGAAGAAGAAGCAGAAGCAGAGCTTCGTGAAACAAGAAAAACTGTTGTTGACAACTTTATGAATGGTGGCTTGATTTTCAAACAAGAAGTTGAAGATGGCGAAATTGGTGCACCAACACCAAAACGTCGTTTTGAAAGACGAAAAGTGTCAGTTGCCCGTGAATATTACGGTCCCAAAGATACAAATGCCGTTTACAGAGTTTTTGAAGCAGAGAAAAAGAGCCTCGTTGCAAAGCTTTCAGGTCTTTCAGCAATTTGCATTATAATGTCATTACTTGCAGCAGTTGCAGGTGCAGAAAACGGCAATTTTGAGATTTATGGCAATAACGAATATGTTTATGTTGCAATTCAACTCATTTTATTGTTTGTTGCTTGTGGTGTTTGCTACCGTAGTTTTGTTGATGCAATCAAAGGACTTAAAAATAAAGTTTTTGATATGAATACAGTAATTCTTGTGTCAGCAGTTGCAGGTGTTTTGCAGTGCCTTGTGGGATTCGGCTTTACAGATAGTGTTGAATCAAGCGCAAGATTGTTGGCAGGTGCAGCAGTTTTGCCAATGATTTTAAAAACAGTTGGCGAGCTTATCCGTTGCAAAGGTGATATTGCAAACTTTGAAATCGTGTCAGATGAAGAAAGCGAATTTTATTGTGTTCAAAATATTGGCGACGAAGATACTGCAAACGAAATTGCCCGTGGTTTAATGCTTGGTAATCCCGATATTAAATATTCGGCAAACATCGGCTTCCCTGCAAGATTTGTTGAGCTTTCCCGTTCAGCAGAGGTTACAGGACCATTACTTAAAATTGCAGTTCCTGCAGTTTCAGGTGTTGCTTTGTTGGTCGGCATAATTTTTGGAATTATCTCAACGAATGCTTTTGTTGGTGTCAGCGCATTCACAAGCGCTGTGCTTATGGGACTTCCATTAACTGCAAGTCTTTGTGCAATTTCAAATCTCTATGCAGAGAACAAAAAACTTAATGAAGAAGGCTCTTTGATTAATGGTTACAGCGCTGTTGAAGATGCAGTTAACTCAAATGGCATAATGGTAGATGCTTGTGATGCTTTCGTTAGTGGCGGTTGCAATATTGAGGGTATTAAGCTCTATCATAAAATGAGAATTGACGAAGCAATTCTTTACACAGCATCAGTTATTATTGAATCAGGTGGAGTTCTTTCAGATATTTTCAACGGTGTAATCATTGGCAAGCAAGAACTTTTATTCCCGGTTGAGTCTTTGGCTTATGAAGAAAAATTAGGTTGTTCTTGCTGGATTCATAATCACAGAGTTCTCGTAGGCAACAGAGAATTGCTTGTTCATCATAATGTTGAAACTCCTGATGAAGACCTTGAAAATAAATTCAAGCAGAATGGCAGAAATGTGATTTATCTTGCTATTGAGGGTAAAATCGCTGCAATGTTTGTGGTTGTTTATAAAGCTAACGAAGAAACAGCAAGATATATGCAAGAACTTGAAAAAGATGGTCTTACAATCTTCTTCAGAACATCTGATGCAAATATTACAGAAGAATTCATTGAATCAGAATTCGGTCTTCCTTCAAATGTTGTGAAGATTATCAATCCTATTGCAGGTGAAATGTTCACAAAGGTGAAAAATAGCGAAATTGACCGAGCAGATGCAATGATAATGCACGATGGTAGCGCAAAGACAATGTTCTCTGCTCTTCACAGTGCGTTTGCTATAAATTCTTATGTGAACACATCAAAGATTATCCAGTTCGTATCATCGTTCCTGGGTGTTGCGATTGTTACTTTGCTTGCAAGTCTTTCAGGACTTTCACAAATTGGCGTTTGGCAAATTATATTGTATCAGGGAATCTGGGCAGCAGTGCTCAGTGTGCTCCCAATATTGCGAAAAAAATAATTTAGGGGATGACAGCTTTGTCAGAAATTTTAAATACAATTAAAGATGGTTTCTTGTGGCTTTGGGGTTTTGATGAAGTCAGATTTACTATTGACGCTCTTGTGAAAATTGGTCTTGCAGCATTACTTAGCGGTATAATTGGCTTTGAGCGTGAACACTCACATCGTCCGGCAGGTTTCAGAACACATATTCTTGTGTCAGTCGGCTCTGCTCTTGTAATGCTCACATCAGTTTATATCGCAAAAGACCAGGGTATGGTAACTGATGTTACAAGAATGAGCGCACAGGTAATCAGCGGTATCGGTTTCTTGGGCGCAGGTACAATTCTTCGTGAAGGCTTTTCAGTTAAAGGTCTTACAACTGCTGCATCTCTTTGGGCAGTTTCTTGTATAGGTATCGCAGTTGGTGCCGGTTACATTGTCGGTGCTTTGGTGGCAACATTTGTTATTTATCTCACACTTAACTCATTGAAGAGATTTATTGTGCGTGGTTCAGCAGGCAAGCTTCTCTTTATTGAAATTAAAGATGTGGGCACACAAATTCCGCTTATCACAAAAACAATTAAACAATGTGGCGGAACAATTCATTCAATGGAAGTTGTTTACACAGAAGCAAAGGATTTAAAATTCAAGCATAGAAAAGATACTTCTGTTATTAAAATTCTTGTATTCCCTAAAAATGACGACTCTCTCTCAATAATTTTAAGCACAATCAGAAGTATGGAAGATGTAGAGGATATTTATGTTGACTGATAGCATCACATTGTATGATGGTGAGCATATTGAAGATTTAGGGTGTGACATAAAAGTTGTAGTATCGAAGCAACATACCTTTGGCACAGATGCAATGCTTTTAGCCGCATTTGCAAACCCTAAAAGAAATGACGTTGCTTGTGATTTCGGCACAGGGTGTGGAATAATTCCATTCCTTTGGTTGAGAGACGGAAAATGCAGTGAAATATCCGCTGTTGAAATACAAGAAAATGCTTGCAATCAGGTTAAACGCTCAATTATTCTCAATAATACAGATAAAATTACTCTCTATAATAGAGATTTGAAAAATCTTGAAGGGTTAACCCTTGCAAGCTTTGATTTGGTTACAATGAATCCACCTTATAAAATCGAGAATGGTGGAATAAAAAATGAAGACGAAAGCGCAACTATCGCCCGTCACGAAACTTTTTGTAATATGGATGATATTGCAAAAAGTGCTTCAAAACTTTTGCGTTTTGGTGGCAAATTCTGTATTTGTCATCGCCCCGAAAGAGTTTTTGATGCAATGATGGCAATGAGAAATAATGGCATTGAGCCTAAAAGATTGCGCTTTGTGTCTAAAAAAGGTGACACTCAACCATGGCTTGTGTTGATAGAGGGCAAGCGTGGTGCAAAAAATGGTTTAAAAGTGGACAAGCCTTTTATAGCGTATAATGATGACGGCACTCTTACAGATGAGATGCTGGAGATAACAGAAAAATACAGAAAGGAAACGGACAAATGAGTGGTAAATTATATGTAGTGGGCACACCTATCGGTAATTTGTCCGATTTTTCTCCAAGAGCAAAAGAAATTTTGCAAACGGTTGATTTTATTGCAGCTGAAGACACAAGAGTCACAACAAAGCTTCTTAATAAATTTGAATTTAAAAAGCCACTCATAAGCTATTATGAGCATAATCGCCGTGAGCGTGGCGAAATAATCATAAAGCGTATTCTTGATGGTGAAACTTGCGCTATTGTAACAGATGCTGGAATGCCCTGTATATCTGACCCAGGACAAGACTTGGTTTATCTTTGTCATGAAAACAACATCCCTGTTGAATCTGTACCGGGGCCAACTGCTTTTGCAACGGCTCTTGCAATCAGCGGAATGGAAAGTGGCAGATTTACTTTTGAGGGATTTTTAAGTACAAATAAACCAAGTCGAAAAGAACACTTGGACGAGCTTCGAAATGAAACTCGCACGATGATTTTCTATGAAGCACCACACAAACTTAAAGCAACACTTAAAGATATGCAAAAAGTTTTTGGTGACCGAGAAATCGCAATAGTAAAAGAGCTTACAAAAATCCACGAAAATGTTATGAGAACAACACTTTGTGGCGCTTGTGTATATTTTGAAAAAGAAGACCCTCGTGGCGAATATGTTTTGATTATCGCCGGTGTAGAAAAGCAAAAAGAAAAACAACCTGTTACATTAGAACAGGCTGTTGAGCTCGCAAAAGATTTAGTTTTAAAGGGTGTCAGCGTAAATGAAGCGGCAAAAACCGTTGCGGCTGATACTGGCATAAAGAAAAGTCTTATATATAAAGAATTACTTTGATTCTTTATTGGAATATTTATACATTCTTGCAATTTCTCTATCAATAAGACGAGTTGCTTCATTAATGATAGTTTCCATAGATTTTGGCAACTGTTCACTTCTTTTTGGCTTGTTATCGCCTTCAAAGACAAGTGAGTCGATAATATGGTCAATCATACTTGTTGTTACAAATGGTGCTAATTCTTTCTTAGCGTTTTCGTGACCGGGAATAGCACCCTTAACCAAAGCAGAAAGATAAACTTTATAAAGAGTTAGAATATAAATAGCTCTGACCTTTGACGAGTGGTTTCTTCCATAAACACCAAGTCTTTCTTGCATATAAACAGACGAACGGAAAACAGTACTCATTCTCACTTCACTGTCTTGTGGAATTTCATAATCAACAAAAAGTGCGTCAGACATCATCTTGTTATCAGTAAGACCTAGAAGATAGTCGGTGCTCACATCATAAAAGGCAGATGCACGGCAAAGAAAGTCAAGGCCGCATTCACGAATACCTTTTTCATAGTGTGAGAGCAAAGCCTGAGAAACGCCAAGGTGCTCGGCTGCTTCTTTCTGACTTAAGTTTTTATCTTTTCTAAGACTTATAAGTCTTGATGAAATTGATGTGCTCACAAAATCATTCCTTTATACTGAAAGTATAGAAATTATATAATATTTTAAACATTTTGTATATTGTATTTAATCACAAATTTTTAGGAGTTCTAATATGAAAACTTACCAAATTCATTTAATCCGCCACGCAGTCACAAAGGGTAGTCTTGAAGGAAGATACATCGGTCACACTGACGAGTCTGTGTGTGAAGAAGGAATGGCTCAACTCAAAGATATTAAAGAAAATTATGGTGAATATCCAGAAGTTGACGCTGTTTTTTCAAGCCCTTTAAAAAGATGCATTGAAACTGCAAAGGCAATTTATCCAGACAAAAACCCAATTATTCTTGACGATTTGAGAGAATATGACTTCGGTGAATTTGAGGGTAAAACTGCAGAAGAATTGCAAGATGATGAAGATTTTGCAGAATGGCTTAGTGGCACAAACCCAAATAAAGCAGCACCATTTGGTGACAGTCAGGTGAGATTTAATTACAGAATTTGTGATTGTTTTGAAAAAATCGTTGATGGTGTAATTAAAGCAGGTGTTAAAAATACTGCTGTTATTACTCACGGTGGGGTGATAATGTCACTTATGCAGACTTACGCACTTCCTGAAGCAGCAATGCACGAATGGCTCACACCGTCTTGTTGTGGATATACTCTGCGCGTTGACCCATCAATCTGGTCAAGGGGAATGAAAGTTGAAGCAATCAACGAGTGCCCATCACAACCTAAAGAGTTTGAACACGAACTTTGGGATGTCTATGACCCTGATAAAGACCCATTCGACGTAGCGTATTGGGAGAACGACGACAATTTTAAGGACAAGTAATAAAAAATTTCTAAATTAGCAATAAATAATACATTGAATTAGAAAAATTATAGTGATAAAATTATTTTGTAAATTTGGTAACTTGGAGGGAAAATTATGAAAATGTCATTCCGTTGGTATGGCGAAAGTGACCCAATTTCGTTGCAATACATTCGTCAAATTCCAAATATGAAAAGCATTGTCAGTGCTGTTTATGATGTAAAACCGGGTGAGGTTTGGCCGGAAGAGTCAATTGAAAAAATGGTAAAACAATGTGAAGAAAACGGTCTTGTTTTTGATGTTGTTGAATCAATTCCTGTGCACGAAAACATTAAACTCGGCAGAGATAATGTGGACGAGCTTTTAGAGGTTTATTGTGAAAACATTCGTCGTTGTGCAAAATATGGCGTTAAATGTGTAACATATAACTTTATGCCTGTTTTTGACTGGACTCGTACACAGCTTGATAAAGAGGCAGAAGATGGCTCAACAAGTCTTGTTATGTATTGGGAGCAGATGAAAGGTCTTGACCCACTCAAAGATGACATTCATCTTCCCGGTTGGGATTCAAGCTATAGTCAAGAAGAAATAAGAGAATTAATTTCAGCTTATGGTGAGTTGGGCGAAGAAGGACTTTGGAAAAATCTTGAAAAATTCCTTAAAAAAGTTATTCCTGTGGCTGAAGAGTGTGGCGTTAAAATGGCAATTCACCCTGATGACCCACCATACCCAATCTTTGGTATTCCAAGAATTATCACTTGCGAAGAAAACATTGACAGAATGTTAAAACTTGTTGATAGTGAGGCAAACTGCCTTTGCCTTTGCACCGGCTCATTAGGTTGTGCAAAATCAAATGATGTAGTAAAAATGATTAGAAAATATAGTGCAATGAACCGAATTGCATTTATGCATATCAGAAACATTTTGATTATGGAAGACGGAAGTTTTGAAGAAAGCGGACATCTTTCAGATTGTGGTAGTCTTGATATGTATGAGGTAGTTAAGGCACTTGTAGATACTGGATTTGACGGATATGTTCGTCCCGACCACGGTAGAATGATTTGGGGCGAAACAGGAAAACCAGGCTACGGTCTTTTCGACAGAGCACTCGGTGCGACATATATAAACGGCTTATTTGAAGCAGTTGAAAAGGGGAACAAATAATGTTACATGAGAATTTAAAAGGTAGAGTAGCAGTAGTAACCGGTGGTGGCGGTGTCCTTTGTGGTGACTTCGCAAAAGCTCTTGCAAAACAGGGCGTTAAGGTTGCAGTTCTTGACTTGAACGAAGCAGCAGCACAAAAGGTTGCTGACGAAATAGTTGCTGACGGTGGCGTTGCCATTGCAGTTGGTTGTAATGTACTCGAAAAAGAAAGCATGGAAAATGCTCGTGCAATTATTAACGAAAAACTTGGTACTTGCGACATTCTTCTCAATGGTGCAGGCGGAAACAATCCAAAGGGCACAACTACAAAAGAAACTCTTGAAAAGATTGACCTTATAGAAAAAAATGACGACATCAAAACATTCTTTGACCTTGATGCAAATGGTATTTCATTCGTATTTAATCTCAATTTCTTGGGTACTCTTATTCCAACTCAGGTTTTTGCTCGCGATATGGCAGAAAAAGAGAATACTTGTATCATTAATGTTACATCAATGAATGCATATCGTCCTCTCACAAAAATTCCTGCATATTCAGCAGCAAAAGCAGCAGTTAAGAATTTCACAGAATTTATGGCAGTTCACTTTGCAGATGTTGGCATTCGTGTAAATGCTATTGCACCGGGCTTCTTCTCAACAAACCAGAACAAAACACTTCTCTGGAATGAAGATGGTACACCAACTGACAGAACAAAGAAAATCCTTAACGCAACACCAATGAAGAGATTTGGTGAATCAGAAGAATTAACAGGCGCATTGTTGTTCCTTTGTGACGAAGCATATTCAAGTTTCATAACTGGAACCAGCATTTGTGTAGATGGCGGATTTTCTGCATATTCAGGCGTTTAATTTGGAGGTATTAATATGAACTTAAACCTTAGAAAAAAAGAAGATTGTATGTTTGATATGATTTCACTTGGCGAAATTATGCTTCGTCTTGACCCGGGTGAAGGCAGAATTAAAACTGCCCGTTCATTCCGTGCTTGGGAAGGTGGCGGTGAATATAACGTTGCTCGTGGACTTCGCCGTTGCTTCGGTATGAAAACTGCAGTCGTAACTGCTTTTGCAGATAACGAGGTTGGTCGTCTTTTAGAAGACTTCATTATGCAGGGTGGCGTTGATACATCACTTATCAAATGGGTTAAATATGACGGTATCGGCAGAACAGTAAGAAATGGTCTTAATTTCACAGAACGCGGATATGGTATCCGTGGTGCTGTTGGTGTTTCTGACCGTGGTAATACTGCAATTTCTCAGCTTAAAGCAGGGGATATTGATTGGGATTACATTTTCGGTACTCTTGGTGTTCGTTGGCTTCATACAGGTGGCATTTTTGCAGCACTTTCAGAGTCAACTGCAGAAGTAGCTATCGAAGCTGTTAAAACAGCAAAGAAATACGGCACAATCGTATCTTATGACCTTAATTACCGTCCATCTCTCTGGAATGATATCGGCGGTAAAGCAAAGGCACAAGAAGTTAATAAAGAAATCGCAAAATATATTGACGTTATGATTGGCAACGAAGAAGATTTCACAGCTTGTCTTGGCTTTGAAATTGAAGGTAACGACGAAAATCTTAAAGAACTCAACATTGAGGGCTACTACAAAATGCTTGAAGAAGTTGTTAAGGTATATCCTAACTTCAAGGTTATTGCAACAACACTTCGTACAGTTAAAACTGCAACAGTTAATGACTGGTCAGCAATCTGCTATGCAGACGGTAAAGTTCATAAGGGACTTGAACTTCCGGGTCTTGAAATCCTTGACCGTGTTGGCGGTGGCGACTCATTCGCATCAGGTCTTATCTATGGTCTTATGACAACAGAGGATGCACAGACAGCAGTTAACTACGGCGTTGCACATGGTGCGCTTGCAATGACAACACCGGGCGACACATCAATGGCATCACTTAAAGAAGTTGAAAACATTGTCAAAGGCTCAGGTGCAAGAGTACAAAGATAAAACAGTGTAGGGCGGGGGCTTGCTCCCGCCGTAAAACAAAAATATTTTCCTATTGGAGATGTAATTATGGATAAAGAAAAAATTATTACCCGAATTCAGGACTGTGGTATCGTAGCAGTTGTTCGTGCAGAAACAGTTGACCAGGCAATCAGAATTACTGATGCTTGTATCGAAGGTGGAGTGGCTGCTATCGAGCTTACATTTACAGTTCCACACGCAGACAAGGTTATTGAAGAGCTTGCAAAGAGATATACACCAGAAGAAATCATCCTTGGTGCAGGTACAGTTCTTGATGCAGCAACTGCAAGAATTGCTATGCTTTCAGGTGCTGAATATATCGTAAGCCCTGCTCTTGACCTTGAAACACTTAAGCTTTGTAACCGCTACAGAGTTCCAATGATGCCAGGTATTATGACAGTTCGTGAAGGACTTCTTGCGATGGAAAACGGTGCAGATATTCTCAAGGTTTTCCCTGCTGACCTTTTCGGACCAAAGATTATCAAAGACATCAAAGGTCCAATTCCTTATGCTAAGATGATGCCGACAGGTGGTGTTGACGCTGACAATGTTGGTGAATGGATTAAAGCAGGTGCTGTAGCAGTTGGTGCTGGTTCATCACTTACTGCTGGTGCTAAAACAGGCGACTACAAGAAGATTACAGAAACAGGTAAGCGCTTCGTAGAAAACATCAAACTTGCTCGCGCAGAACTCGCAAACAAATAATTTTTTAAAATTGAATTTATACAGCACAAAAGAGAGTTAAGTTTTAGCTTAACTCTCTTTTACTTTTATCATTTATCCCATAAAATTAAATTTAAAACTACTATTTCAAATCGTCTGTTGCAGGGTTGTCGATTAGTTCTCCTTTTTCGCTGAATCTTGAGCCGTGACATGGGCAGTCCCAAGTGCGCTCTGCTGAATTCCATTTGAGAGCACATCCTAAATGTGGACATCGCTTGGTCGACGGTGCAACAAGCCCTAAAACTGACTCGCCGATATTGAGTGGCAACTGTGGTGTCAACATACTTCTCTGTGGCGAGAAAAGGTCGGCATAATCATTTTTCTTGCCGATGATTATATCACTCAAAACTTCTGACGCCACCATTGATGTGGTCATTCCCCATTTATTAAACCCTGTTGCAACATAAATATTAGGCGTATTTTTTGAATATTCTCCGATATAAGCAATGCTGTCAAGCGTCATACAATCCTGAGTTGCCCAATGATATTTCTCGTGATTTTCAGGATAATAAGTTTTAGCAAACCGACGTAACTCGTTATAACTACCACCCTGCTTGCCTGTACGGTGGTCACCACCACCAATCAAAAGCAAGTCACCTGCATTGCGAAACGACATTCCCGTTTTTGCCTCGTCAACATACATTCCGTCAAGGTTATTGTTACGGTCGATTGCGATTACATAGGACCTGTGTTGATACATTTTCACAAAATAGGCACCGTGCTTATTCATAAACGGAAAATGTGTCGCAACGATAAAAGCTTCAGCTTTGATATTGCCCCTATTCGTAATTGCAACATTATTGCGGATTTCAATTACCTTTGTGTTTTCATAAATATTTAAGTCTTTAACAATATGCGCAACAAATTTAAGAGGGTTAAACTGTGCCTGATTTTTAAAACGGATTGCTCCTGCTATGCCTATTGGCACGGGTAATTTATATTCAATTTGCGTTTTGTAACCGATATTTTGCAATGCGATTAACTCTTTTTCAACTTTTTTATAGTTGTCAACACAATAGACGATATTGTCTTTTTCATAGAAATCACAATCAATATTTTTACAAAGTTTTGCGTATTTCTTCACGGCATTTTCATTGGCTTGAAGATATTTTTGCGCATTTTCAACTCCAAATTTTTTCGTGATTTTATCATAGATAAACCCATGCTGAGATGTAATTTTTGCAGTAGTGTTTTTAGTGATGCCACTACATATTTTATCAGCTTCAACTAAAAGGCAGTCAATTCCCCGACTTTTCAACTCAAAAGCACAGAGAATACCTGCAAGGCCACCACCGATTATTAAAACATCGGTTTTTGTGTCCCCTTGCAAAGCATCAAATGACGGAATATCAGATGTTGCAGACCATAATGATAACATAAAAAATCACCCGTTATATCTTTACCAAATTTTTGGAAGATAAACGGGTATTTTGATTTTAATATATTAAACATGATGGTCAGTTAGATGAATTAGAGTTTGTAGGACACTTATTTATGGTCGATCTTTATGAGATATTAATTTAAAAAACAATTCTACAAATTCAATTTTGTTGATGATATTTATGGGTATAAATATCAAGTAAACCCTTGAAATATAGACATTTTAATGGTATAATTTTAGATTAGAAAATTATTGATTTTTTAAGAAAGGGGAGAGACTTTTGAGCCGTAAAAAATGGTTGACAGCGCATATTGATAAAGACCTTGCAGCACAGGTTGCAGAGAGTCATAGTCTTGACCCTTTTGTATCTTTGATTCTGGCATCTCGTGGTATTGTTGACTATGAGGATGTTGAAGAATTTTTCGAGTCTGATTTCTGCTTCTGCGACCCATATCTTATAGTTGATATGGATAAAGCCGTTGAGCGAATTGAAAAGGCAATTGAGGCCTGTGAAAGAATCTGTGTTTTTGGTGACTATGATGCCGACGGTGTCACATCCACAACACTTATGTATTCATATCTCTCATCCCGTGACGCTGATGTTATGTACTATATTCCTGACCGAGTTTCAGAGGGCTATGGAATGAATTGCTCTGCTATCGATAAGCTCTCTAATCAGGGTGTTAAACTAATTGTTACTGTGGATAACGGTATATCTGCAATCGAAGAAATAGATTATGCAAAAAAACTGGGGATAGACTGTGTCGTTACCGACCACCATAAAGTTGGTGACACCTTGCCAGATGCAGTTGCAGTTGTTGACCCACACAGAGAAGACTGCAATTTGCATTTTAAGGACTGGGCAGGTGTCGGTGTTGCATTCAAGGTTGTCTGTGCATTAGAAAAGGGCGACTATTCTGAAATATTAAATGAATATGCAGATATAATAGCAATAGGCACAGTTGCAGATGTTGTTGATTTGAAAGATGAAAACCGAGCTATTGTGAAATATGGTGTTGCGAAGATTAACACAAATCCTTGCAACGGTGTCAATGCGCTTCGTCAGATTGCAGGTGTCAGCGAAAAGCCTCTTAATGCAGTTGGTGTAACATATTCATTAGCACCAAGAATTAATGCAGCAGGGCGAATTGAGTCAGCCGAAACTGCGCTTAAGCTTTTGCTTTGCGAAGATTTGAAAATAGCTTTAGATATTGCTGAACAGGTTGATATCTGTAATCGCAAGCGTCATGATTTTGAAAATGAAATTATGGAAGCAGCTGTCAAGCACATTGAGTCAAATGATATGCTCAAGCATTCAAAGGTAATCGTTGTTTGTGGCGAGGGTTGGCACCACGGTGTTATCGGTATTGTTGCTGCGAGAATTACTGAAAAATATGGCAAACCTACAATAGTAATCACATTTGAGGGTGATGAAGGCACAGGCTCTGCTCGAAGCATTGACGGTTTTTCTGTTTATGATGCTATTAAGTCTTGCGAAGATATGCTCACTCATTTTGGTGGTCATACAATGGCTGCAGGACTTGGTATCAAGCGTGAAAATGTTGAGAATTTCTTTGTTTCAATTAACGAATATGCAAAGACTATTGAAGATGCTGTGCCAACTTTAATGTTGGATTGCAAATTGAATCCTGCATATATCAACGCTTCACTTGTTGAATCATTAGAAACACTTGAACCCTTTGGTGCAGGTAATCCGCAACCACTTTTCGGTATTTTCGGTGTGCGACTGTCTTCTATTCAACCAGTTGGTGAAGGCAAGCACTTGCGACTTGGTTTTAGTAAAGCAAACACACAGTTTACTGCTATGAAATTCGGTGCAACTCTTAATGATTTTCCTTATCGTGAAGGCGACATTGTTGACCTTGCTGTGAGAATTGAAAAAAATGAGTTTCGTGGTGAAATAAAAGCCAGTGTGCAAATTCGTGACATTCGTTTTTCTGGTGTTGATGAAGAAAATCTCTTTAAGTCTATGGAGCTTTATGAAAAGTATAAAAGACGCGAAAAGTTAAATCCACAAGAAGCAAAATTCTTAACACCAACAAGAGAATTTTTACTTGGCGTATTTAACTTTTTGAAATCATATAATGTGTGGAGCTTTGATATTGAAACAATGCTTATCCGTGCGAAATGTCCTACTCAAAAATATTGCACAATGCAAGTGTCTGTTGATGTGCTTATTGAATTGGGGCTTATCCGCAAAGAAAACGAAACATTGATTTTTGATGGCAACGGCAAAAAAGCCGACTTGTCAAGTTCAAAAATATTGAAAGAATTAAATGAGATGCAGGGGGTGTGAATATGGTAACTGATGTAAACAAGATTTATAGTGACTTGCGCGAGAAAATTGCGTCAATTCATAATAAAGACGAGCTTGTAGTTGTTGATAAAGCATTTAAAATTGCAAATGAATACCACGGTGAACAGCTTCGTCGTTCAGGTGAGCCATATATTATCCACCCACTTGCAGTTTGTGATATTCTTGTGGATTTGGGTATGGATTGGCAGTCTCTTGTTGCAGCGCTTTTGCACGATGTTGTTGAAGATACTGACTACACAATTGAGCAACTCACCGAAGATTTTGGCGAAGAAGTAGCAATTCTCGTTGACGGTGTTACAAAGCTCGGTAAAGTTCACATTAATTCATACGAGTCAAAAGAAGAGCAACAGGCAGAAAATGTGAGAAAAATGCTTCTTGCAATGTCAAAAGATATTCGTGTTATTATCGTTAAACTTGCTGACCGTCTTCACAATATGAGAACACTTGAATATTTGGGTGAGCAAAAACAAAGAGACAAAGCACTTGAAACTCTTGAGATTTTTGCACCAATCTCTCACAGACTGGGTATCCGTTCAGTTAAAGAAGAATTAGAAGACAGAGCAATCCGTTTTCTTGACCCCGTTGCATATAAATCCATTGAAGACAGAATAAACGATTCTGACAAAACGGGCGAGAATTTCTTAAACGAAACAAAAGAAGAAATAGCAGAGAGAGTCAAACAGATTGTCCCTAATGCAAAAATCAGCGGAAGAATCAAATCCGTTCACGGTATATACAGAAAAATGTATATGCAGGGCAAACAGTTTGATGAAATCTATGATATTTATGCAGTCAGAATTATTGTTGACAGCGTTATAGATTGCTATAACTGTCTTGGTATAATCCATGATATGTATAAGCCACTCCCTGGCAGATTTAAAGACTATATTTCAACACCGAAACCTAATATGTATCAGTCACTTCATACCACAGTTATCGGCAGAAAAGCAGTGCCTTTTGAAGTGCAAATCAGAACTTGGGATATGCACAAAACTGCCGAATACGGTATCGCAGCCCACTGGAAATATAAACTCGGTGTTTCGGGTGGTAAAAAGAGCTTTGACGAGCGACTTCAATGGATTCGCGAAGTGCTTGAATCACAACAGGAATCAGGCAGTGCCCGAGAAATCGTTTCGTCAATCAAAACCGACCTTATCCCTGACGAAGTTTTTGTTTATACACCAAAGGGCGATGTTATTAATATTCCACAGGGCTCAACTGTAATCGACTTTGCCTATGCAATTCACTCGGCTGTCGGCCACAGAATGACAGGCGCAAAGGTTGATGGTAGAATTGTGCCTTTGGAATATGAAGTAAAAACAGGTGAAATTGTTGAAATTCTCACCACATCTCAACAGGGCAAGGGTCCAAGCAGAGACTGGCTCAATATTGCAAAATCGAGTCAGGCACGAAGCAAAATCCGTGCTTGGTTTAAGAAAGAAAAACGCGAAGAAAATATCATAGAGGGTAAAGCAGAAGTCGAGCGCGAATTCAGACGAAACTATATCCGTCTTGACGAAGAAGATTATAACAAGTTTATAAAGAAACTTGCCGAGCGTCAGAAGATGGATAATGTTGACGATTTCTATGCTGCCTTGGGTTATGGCGGACTTTCAATTATTCGAATGATGCCATATATCAAAGACGAATATCAGAAAAATTATGATAAGAGCCGTCAAGAAATCAAGGTTGTGCCTGTTAAGAATAACAATAAGAAAAATAATGATGGTGTTACAGTTGAAGGCATTGACAACTGTCTTATCAAATTCTCACAATGCTGTAATCCATTGCCTGGTGACCAGATTATCGGTTTTATCACTCGTGGTCACGGCGTTTCAATTCATAAACGTGATTGCACCAATGTGCCAAAAGATGTGACAAACTGTGCAGAACCTGCTCGTTGGGTTAACGCATATTGGAATAAGAATGTGAAAGAAGATTACAAGGCAACACTTCAGCTCACTTGCCTTTCTCGAATCGGACTTATGGCAGAAGTTGCAATGCAGGTTGCAAATATGCGTGTTAATATTACAAATATCAGCACCCACGATATGAAAGACGGCAGAACAATTATTGAACTCACCGTCAATGTTGCAAGTATTGAGCATTTGAAGAATTTGATAGCTAAGATAGATAAAATTGATGGTATTTTATCCGTTGAACGTTAAAGGAAAATAGAAATGAAAGCAGTAATTCAAAGAGTATCAAGAGCAAGTGTGACCGTTGATGGTGAGCTTGTTTCACAAATTCAAAAAGGATATATGATTTTGTTGGGTGTAATGGATGACGACACTCGCGAAGATGCCGAAATCCTTGCAAAGAAAACTAGCACTTTGCGTGTTTTTGAAGATGATGAGGGTAAAATGAATTTAGACATTAAGCAGGTTGACGGTGAAATTCTTGCAATTTCTCAATTCACTCTTTGTGCAGATGTGAAAAAGGGCAACAGACCGTCATTTATCCGCTCTGCACCACCAACTGACGCAAATGAGCTTTATGAATATTTCTGTGAACAACTTATTGAAAACGGAGTCAAAAATGTTTATAAAGGTGTTTTTGGTGCAGATATGAAAGTGGATTTGTTAAACGACGGCCCCGTCACAATTTTATACGACTCAGAACTTTGGAGAAAGAAGTAAAAATATGATTTCAGTAAAATTACATTTAGCGATAGACGACGATAACTTTGCAACAAACACATATATAGTCACCGACGAAGAAACAGGTGAAACTGCGGTCATTGACCCATCTTTGAGTGAAGATACTCTTATAGAAAAAATCAAAGATAAGAATGTGAAATATATTCTCATCACTCACGGGCATTATGACCATATCGGTGGCGCAAATCTTGTTAAAGAAAAAATAGGCGCAAAGATTGTTGTTCATAAAGAAGACCAAGAAATGCTTCTTGATAGTAAAAAGAATTATGGCGAAAACACCGAGCCTGTTTATGCTGATATTTTAGTTGAAGATGGTTCTGAAATAATGCTAGGTAATGCTAAAATCAAGGTTATGCATACACCAGGCCACACCAAGGGTGGCGTTTGCTATATTTTCGAAGATGACAGAGTGATTTTCTCTGGTGATACTTTATTCCGTCTTACTGCGGGCAGAACAGACCTTTATGGTGGCAATGCAAGAACAGAGCTTATGTCACTTGCAAAAATTGGTGAATTAGAGGGTGACTATAAGGTTTATCCAGGACACGATGATTCAACAACTCTTGATTTTGAAAGACAATACAATCGCTATATGCGAACACGATTCAGAAGAAGATGAAACTTTTAGTTATTAATCATAAATTCCATTATGAAATGGAAAAGCTCGTCAGAATTTTTATGCCCGATGTTAAAATTCAGGTTATCCGTGACGAGAAAACTGACGATTTCGATTTGCTCACAAAAATAAGCGATGAAATAGTCGTTACAATAAAATTTGATGATTTTTCGAAAACTCTCAAAGCACCATTATGTGAAGACAATGAAATGCAGATGGGTAGAATGGTTTATGCTCTTTTGAGTGAATATACAGGTTTTGAGCCAAAATGGGGAGTGCTCACAGGTGTGCGCCCATCAAAATTGCTTATTAATACCGAAAAGAAAATAGGCAGGGCGAAAACCGAAGTATATTTTAAAAATGATTTGCTAGTTAAAAAAGACAAGTTCGATTTGGCAAGAACAGTTGCCGATTATGAAGAAAAAATAATCAACACATCAAAAAGTGATTCATTCAGTTTATATGTGTCGATTCCCTTTTGTCCGTCAAGGTGCAGTTATTGCTCATTTGTTTCTCATTCTATTGAGAATGACAAAGCAAGAAATCTCTTGCCACAATATGTTGAAAAGCTTACAAAAGAATTAGAAATAACGGGCAAAATCGCAAAGGATATAGGTCTTAACCTTGAAAGCATCTATATGGGTGGTGGCACACCAACAACGCTTAGTGCAGAGCAACTTGATAGGGTAATAAATGCAATAAGCAATAATTTCAATCTTGACTCTTGCCGTGAATTCACAGTTGAAGCAGGGCGTCCTGACACCATCACCGAAGAAAAACTTCGTGTAATAAAGAATAGTCCCGTTGACAGAATAAGCATTAATCCACAGACTTTTAATAATAGCGTGTTAGAAGCTGTCGGCAGACGACACACAGCAGAAGATACAATCAAGATTTTTGAAATAGCTCGAAAAATAGGTATCAATAATATCAATATGGACTTGATTGCAGGGCTTCCAACTGACACCGTGCAAGGTTTCTGCTATTCACTTGATACTGCAATGAGGCTTGCCCCCGAGAATATCACTGTGCATACTCTTGCGGTGAAACGCTCATCAACAATCGGTCAGAATACACCGAAAATAGCAACAGAAAATGCAAATAACGCATCTAAAATGCTCGATTATACCTATGAAAAGTTAAACGGTGTTTATCACCCATATTATATGTATCGTCAGTCAAAATCTGCAGGTGCATTGGAGAATGTGGGTTGGAGTAAAGACAATTTTGAATGTATTTACAATATATTTATGATGGAAGAATGTCACACAATTTTGTCCTGTGGCGGTGGCGCAGTTACAAAGCTCAAAGCACCAAAAGGTGACGAAATTGAGCGAATTTTCAATTTTAAATATCCATTTGAATATATTTCAGGTTTTGATGAGTTAACCCAAAGAAAGAACAGAATAAGCGAATTTTACAATACATATCCTTATTGAAAGGGGAATGGTAAAATGGCTAATATCAATAATAATCTTGAATATATCAATGAACAAGCATTGAAAAATCCAACGGATTTTGTTCTCAAATGTGAAGAAAGATATAACAATATAATCGAAGATATCGCAAAACGCATAACAACAGAAAAGGGACGAGAAATTGTTATGCTTGCAGGTCCATCTTCGGCAGGCAAAACCACAACGGCGAGAAAGCTTTGTGAAAATCTCAATGAGAAGGGCGTTAAAACCTATGTTTTAAGTCTTGATGATTTCTATCTCAACCGTGCAGATATTCCTTATCTTCCCGACGGCACTCAGGATTATGAAACAGTTTATGCTCTCGACCTTCCATTGTTTACAGAATGTGTCAATAAGCTTTTAATGGGTGAGAGGGTTAAAAATCCCGTCTTTGATTTCACAACGGGCAAGAGAAGTGACAAAGAATATAACGAAATAACCCTTGGCAAAGAAGATGTTGTAATCATTGAGGGACTCCACGCATTAAACCCTGTGATTACTGAAAAAATCAAAGGCAAGCTTCTTAAAATCTATATCAATGTGTCATCGCGAATTTATGATAATAGGGGCAACATTATTCTTAACAAGAGAAATATGAGATTTGTACGCCGTATGGTCCGTGATTTCAAATTCCGTGACAGTACAGTTGAAAACACATATAAACTCTGGAATAATGTAACGGCAGGTGAAGATAAATATCTCTTCCCATTCCGTGATAATGCAGATATAAAAATTAACACAATTCATCTTTATGAGAGTTGTGTGCTCAAAAGTCAGGCGTTGCCATTACTCTATGAAAGTGAGATTTCAGATGAGTATAAAGACGACGCGAAAAAACTTTGCAAAGCATTAGAAAAATTTGAAGATATAAATATTTCATCAGTACCCGAAGATTCACTTCTTCGAGAATTTTTAGGAAAGTAGGTGCTATTCTCTTGGCAGAAAAGAAAAGAAAAAGTCAAAGCCTTTTAAACGGCGCATTGGTTTTAAGCCTTGCAACACTCATAGTTAAAGTAATCGGTGTTATTTATAAAATCCCACTTTCCAATATGATTGGTACTGTTGGACGTGGTTATTTTGACTCAGCATATAATCTTTATATTCCAATTTACACAATTTCAATGGCAGGTCTTCCCGTTGCAATCTCAAAAATGGTTTCACAGCAACTTGCAATGGGTAATTTCAGAGATGTTAAACTCATTCACAGAGTGGCAAAGAGATTATTCTTGATTATGGGTATTCTTGGCACTCTGGCAATGCTGATTTTAGCATATCCTTATGCATTGTCTGCAAAGAATATGGATGTTCTTCCTGCAATTTTTGTTATTACACCATCAATTTTCTTCTGTTGTGTAATGTCAAGTTATCGCGGATATTATAACGGACTTCGCAATATGACACCGACGGCTATTTCACAGGTGTTTGAAGCAGTTGGCAAATTGGCATTTGGACTTGTTTGTGCAAAGTTTGTTATCAATTATGGTTATTCTCGCTTCGAAGCAGGGCTTTCTGTTTTCGGCAGAGCAGTAGCAAACGAAACCGAAGCATTAAGCGCAATTTATCCTTATGCCGCCGCTGCAGCAGCCGCAGGTGTAACTCTCGGCACAGTTGTTGGTATGATTTATCTCTTTATCCTTTATAAAATTAAAGGGGATAACATCACAAAATCAGAATTGGCAGCAGCACCAAAGCCTGAAAAATCAGGTGTTGTGGCAAAGAAACTTATCACCTTTGCAATTCCTGTTGTAGCAAGCTCATTGGTGTTCAGCATCACAAACTTAATCGACGCAATTACAATTCAAAACCGACTTGAACATATGATTGTGAACAATATGGATTTCATAAGAAATCTTTATTCAGTTGAGCTTGCAAATGTGTTGGATGCCGACGTGAAAAACTTCTTGTATGGTGCATATTCATTGTCACTTGATTTCAAGAATTTGATTCCGTCAATTACAATGCCGTTAGGTATCAGCGCAATTCCGGCTCTTTCGGCAGCATGGGCAATAAAGAATAAAAAACAAATTAAAGTTTCAATTGAATCTGTGCTTCGTGTAACAATGATTATCGCAATGCCTTGCGGAATCGGTATGGGTGTGCTCGCTCAACCAATTCTCGCAGCATTCTATGGAAGCGGTAATTCAGCAGCAGGTATCTCAATCGCAGCACCTGTTATGGCCGTTTATGGCTATTCAATTTTCTTGATGTCTTTGTCACAGCCAATGACAAATATGCTTCAAGCATTAGACAGAGCAAAAATCCCACTCATCTCATTATCTTTGGGCGCAATAGCAAAGCTTGTTGCAAACTATATTCTTGTTGCAATTCCAAGTATTAATGTAAATGGCGCAGTAATCGGCACAATTATTTGCTATGCAATTATTGTAATTATCAATTTAGGTGCATTGATATTCACAGCAAAGATTAAACTCAATTTCATTTCAGTGTTCATAAAGCCTGCATTCTGCGGTGTCCTTTGCGGACTTGCCGCTTATACATCCTTCGGTCTTTGCAACCGATTTATCCCTGAATTCCAGCTTGCAGGTCACTCACTCAAAACCATACTCTGCTTAGGTGTGGGAATCGGTTTTGGTGGTCTTGTTTACTTAATTTCTATGCTTTTAATCAAAGGAATAGCAAAAGATGACGTAAATATGCTTCCAAAGGGAGAAAAAATCGCAAAAATACTTGCAAAATATGGATTTATAGAGTAAAATAATAAAGTGTAAAGGGTGACAGAAATGATTGATAACTTTCAGTTTAAAGAGAATTATGATATTAACGATTTAGTCGATATCGTCGAAATTCTCCGTTCACCTGATGGTTGCCCTTGGGATAGAGAGCAAGACCACAAATCAATCCGTCGTGATTTTCTTGAAGAAACTTATGAAGTAATCGAGGCAATCAATAAAGATGACCGTGGCTTGCTTTTAGAAGAACTTGGCGACGTTTTGTTGCAGGTTGTTTTTCACACTCAGATTGAGCGTGAAAAAGGCTCATTTGAATTATCAGATGTTGCTGACGGAATCTGCAAGAAAATGATTGAGCGACACCCACATGTTTTTGGCAATGTTAATGCTGAAACAAGTGAACAGGTCCTTGAAAATTGGGATGTTATTAAAAAACAGACCAAAAAGCAAAAGAGCCAGACAGAATCAATGCTTTCAATTCCACGTGAATTCCCTGCACTTATGAGAGCCGACAAGGTTCAGAAAAAAGCCGCAAAGGTCGGTTTTGATTGGGATTCAGTTGACGGTGCATTTGATAAGGTCAGCGAAGAACTGGCAGAGCTTAAAGAAGCGGTTTTAATGGGCGCACAAGATAATGTTCTCGAAGAACTAGGTGATTTGCTCTTTTCAGTTGTAAATGTTTCAAGATTTATTAAGGTTGATAGTGAAGAAGCATTGACAGGCGCAACTGATAAGTTTATTGATAGGTTCTCAAAAGTCGAGAAAATGGCAAATGAGCGTGGGCTCAATATGAAAGAAACAGAGCTTTCAGAATTAGACAAGCTCTGGGACGAAGCAAAACAGGTATCAAAAAAGGATTAAGTCCTTTTTAGGATAAAAAATGAGAAAATTTATTGGAGGAAAACACAATGAATAAGACAGAACTCGTAGCAGCAGTTGCTGCAAAAGCAGGCATTTCAAAGAAAGACGCAGACGCAGCAGTAGCAGCAGTTTTCGCATCAGTAACAGACGCTCTTGCAAAGGGTGACAAAGTTCAGCTCATCGGCTTCGGTACATTCGAAGTTAGAGCAAGAAATGCTAAGACAGCTCGCAACCCAAGAACAGGCGAAACAATGACAGTTCCAGCAACAAAGGTTCCAGCTTTCAAAGCAGGCGCAGCTCTTAAAGCAGCTGTTAAATAATTAAACTTTTGTAAAAAAAAATCGGGGTCGCCACAAGCGACCCTTGTTTTTATTTATTATCTGTAGGGGTTGGCGTCCTCGACGACCCGCAAAAAAGGACAATTTATATGAGATTAGACAAATATTTAAAAGTATCAAGAATAATAAAAAGAAGAACAGTTGCGAATGAAGTCTGCGATGCAGGAAAAGTGAGTGTCGCAGGTCGAGTGGTTAAAGCCTCTTATGATGTAAAAGAAGGAGATATTATTGAAATCACATTCGGCGAAAGAACAACAAAATATAAGGTTCTCACCGTCACCGAACACGCAACAAAGCAGACTGCCGGTGAAATGTATGAAGAGGTTAAAAATATATGACATCTAAAAAGATTTATGTTCTTTTCACGCAATATCCAGGTCGAGATGCAAAACTCCTTATGTGGCGTACCAAATTCCCTTATACTCATACCTCTGTGGGTTTAGAAGAAGATATGGATACCTTTTATACATTTATCAGCAAAGGTTTTCTTGTAGAAAAGGTTACAAAATATGAAAAGCCAGACAGACCATCTTTTCCCTGTGCTTTATATGAGATAAATGTGTCAGAAGAAACATATAATCGTGTCAAAGAAAAGGTGTTATCCTTTAAAGAGAATAAAGCAAAGCTTAAATATTCAACACTGGGTCTCGTTGGAAGCTTCATAGGTGTTCCTTTAACAAGAAAAAACCATTATTTCTGTTCGCAGTTCGTAGCCGAAGTTCTGCAAGAATGTGGAGTAGTTAAACTTAACAAGAAAAGTTCTCGTTGTTTTGCAAAAGATATTTCAGAATTTGAAGAATTAAAGTTGGTTTTTGAAGGTACACATTTAAGTTATGTTGATAAATTTGTGAAAAAAAGTGATTAATAATTTTTTAAAACGTTGAACTTTTTGTTCGGCGTTTATTTTTTTTATCCCCAAAAGTTTGCCTTGTAATTTTTTCTCGGTTTATAGCTCTATCAATATCAAAGATTGTTTCTTGTGTTTTAGGTTTTGACTTTTGTATGTTGTTTTCACGAATATCGTTGACATATATTTTAAGTGGTAATCCACGAGTCTGATATTCTTTATATATAAGACCAATTTTTTCAAGGTTGTTTAATGATTTTGTAGCTGTGCTTTCACAACAATTAAGATGGTTTTGGATTTGTTGGTTTGAATTAAAAAAACGGAGCAACAGCTCCGCTTTTCTATTTTTCATTTGCAATTTTAAATGCTTCTTCTGTTGCAAGTGCAAGCTTTGTAATGATATCTTTTTTGTTGGTCATACAATAGAAAGAATCATTTGTGGTTGAAATACTGAAACAGTCTTTATATTTCAAATGCTTGAACTGATATTCAACATGCAATCCATATAAACCCTTGGTAGGTCTATGAATTTTATAATCGTTTCCGTTGTAATGACCTTCAAGCACAAAACCGTTTTCAAAATCATGAGTAACTTTCGCTGTTCCTATATCTATGTATTTATCAACTCCAGGAGTTGAATATACTTGAAGAGTTTCTTCGTAATGATAAGTTCCATCAATAAGTTGCTGGCGCACATTATTTCGTTGCCACTCATACCAATCGGGAATGTGAGAAAATTCAGTTTCGCCTTGAAGAGCTTTCATTTCACCTAATTCGGTCATTTCCCATTTTTTATTGCAAGCTTCACACCACAGATGAATACCTTTCGAGTGCATTTGGTCTTCGGTTTGGCAATTTGGACATTGATAAAGAATTTTGTTAAGACCATCAGCGCGATATTTTTCTTTTATGAGAATATTGTTATCTTTCTGCCACTTAAAATCATCATAGTACATTTCTTTATAGATAATGCTGTTGATTTCGTCAACGGATTTCTCGGCAACCTCTTCGGCAGTTAAAATTTGTTTCATTTCAACTCTAATGGGTGTTTTGCGAAACTTGAAATTTGTCCAGAATGGAAGGTTGAGATAGTTTCCGTGATTAAGCATTACAACAACAGGAACATTGTTCTTTTTGGCAAGTTTGCCAACGGCAGGTGGCAGCATACAAAGTGTTCCGTCAGGAGTATATCTCGCCTCGGGAAACATACAAAAAATATCGCCGTATTCGTGAAGCACCTTTTTGCAAGCACGCACAAGACTTAAATCCGTTGTGAATTTTCGTGTGCATATACAGCCCAATTTTTCCATAATACCTGAAACTGTATAATATGTGTGGAATGTGGCAACTGTATTAACCTTGTGAGGATAAGTTGCCTTGAACATAGTACAAAAATCAAGGGATTGAGTATGGTTGATGAGCAAAATATATGGTGGTTTTAAGCCTTCCATATTAAATTTTTCTATTTTGTATCCTTTTCGCACAAGAGAAAGAATCACACTTGAAACAAAATAAGCAATTTTTGTTGTTAAGTCGGATTGCTTTAACGGTGGTTTCGAAGAGTTGTATTTCTCTATGTTGTCAGGATAAATAATTTCTGTTAAAAAATCTTTTGATATATCCATAATAATTTATTTATTCAGCTTTTGCTTACTACATGTTCATTTACAATTTTATAAGCTTCTTCAGTTGCTAACATAAGCTTTGTAACAACATCTTTCTTGGATGGAATGCAATAGAATGAATCGTCTTTAATAGAAACATCAAAGCAGTCAATTTTGCCAAGTTTTTTGAATGCGAATTCATTATGTAAAGTGTAAAGAGTTTTTGTTTGACGCTGAATTCTGTAATCGTTGTTATTGTAGTTGCCTTCGATTACAAATCCGTTTTCAAGGTCGTGAGTAACATGAGCTTCGCCAAGGTCAATAAATTCAAGACCGGGCAAGGAATGAACATGAACATCATCTTCAAATTTATATGTACCATCAAGAATTTCTTGGCGCACACATTCTCTCTCCCATTCATACCAGTCAGGGATATGTGAAAATTCAGTTTCACCGTCAACGGCTTGCATTTCACCGAGTTCAGTTAATTCCCATTTTTTGCCACATTCTTCGCAAGTGAGATAAATGCCTTTGCCGACAGTTTTGCCTTCGCTTAAACAATGTGGGCATTTATAAAGAACCTTGTTAAGTCCATCTGCTCTGAATTTTTCAGTAATCTTAATATTATTCTCTTTTTGCCAAGCGTGGTCGTCATAACACAACTCTTCACGAATCACTTCGTTTATTTCGTCAGCGGTCATATTTTCAATCTGTTCAACTGTGAGAATCTGTTTCATAGTTGAATGAAACGGCACTTTTCTGTATTGACGGAAATCCCAGAATGGTGCGTTGAGATAATGCCCGTGATTCAAGAGTACAACAACAGGGACTTTATTTTTCTTAACAAGCTTGCCAACAACATCAGGGATAATTGCAGTTGTACCAACATTTGAGTAGCGTGCTTCGGGGTACATACAGAGAATATCGCCATAATCATGAAGAATTTTGTGGCAAGCACGAATAAGACTTATGTCAGTTGTATATTTTCTGTGACAAGCACAACCGATTTCTGTCATAACCTTTTCAAATCCAACAAAGCCATCAAGTGTTGCAATATTGTTGAATTTATAAGGGTGTACCGCCTTAAAGCTTGTAAAAAAATCTACAAACTGTGTGTGATTGCAAAGAAGAATATACGGTGGTTTAAGGTCATCAACATTTATTTTTTCAAGAGATGCTCCACCACGGACAATAAACTTAAGAATAAAGCGTGATATATTATAGATAACCCCTGTATAGAAGTTGTCTTGTTTTTTAGGCATAATAGGAGGAACAACTATTTTTAAATCTTCAGGATAAACGATATAATCTTTAATTTCGTTCACAATATCACCACCCATTTAGAATATCTTTATTTTATCATATCTGTGGACTTTTTACAATAGAATAGTAAAAATACCTTTATTTGACAAATTGTGCAATGTCGTCGGGCAAAGGGGAACTTACTTCAATTTCTTCATTGGTTACAGGGTGATTAAATCTGCAATAACAACAATGAAGAGCCTGACGAGAGATGTCGTCACGAGCAGTGCCATACATTGTATCACCGGTGAGAGGAGTGCCCATTGATGAAAAATGCACTCTTATTTGGTGTGTTCTACCTGTTACTAAATGAATATGCAAAAGTGTGCGACCATTATGATTTGAAACGGCTTTCCATTCGGTGATTGCCTGTTCACCACGTGGGTCAACAGTACGGATTGTGAGTATGGGGTCAGGTCGATAAATAGGCTTGTCAATAACGCCTTCACCTTCATAAACACCTTCGCAAACGGCATAATATTCTTTATAAACCTTGCCCGAAAGACGAGCAGCAGTATATTTGTTAAGTGCACATATTACAACACCCGAAGTGCCACGGTCAAGGCGTCCAACAGAGCGAAAAACTGCTTCTTTACCTTGCTGTTGTAAATAGTATGATACGGCATTTGCAAGAGTGTCACCCTGATGATTGTGTGATGGATGCAATGGCAACCCAGCTGGCTTGTCAACAATGAGCAAATCGTCATCTTCATAGAGAATTGTCAAATCGTATGGCATGGGGTCAACAATTGTATGCTTGTGGTCTTTCTGCTCTGGTAAATGAATGCAGAGCAAATCACCCGAATGAAGAATATCAACGGTGCGTATATGCTTGCCGTTGCAAGTGATTCCATCAGGTGTGTTTTTAAGGTGACGAATAAGCCTTGAAGATGCTTCAATTTCATCCTTTAAAAAGGTCAAAACTCGTTCACCGTCATATTTTTCTGTGATTTTGTATTTTAAATATCTTTCCATATTTGCATTATAACATAAAAAGAAGATAATATGAAGACGAAAAAACAAAAAACATAGTTTGTAGGTTTAACCAAAAACAGTTGTTATTTTTGTTGTAATATGTATAATTGACATTTTGTATCTTTATATGATATATTGAAATTACAAAGGAAAAGGAGGGTTATTATGACAAAAACTTTAATTCAATTCAGAGCAGAAAAAGGATTATATCTTAAAGATGTTGCAGAAACAATAGATATCAGTGAAGAAGAACTTTCAAAAATTGAAACCCTTAACGGTATTCCTGATTATATTGCAGAAAAGTTGATTGTGGCATATAATCTTCCCGAAGATTATTTTGCCGGTGAAAAAGCAGAGCAACCAATCAAACCTATCAAAAATTTAAAATCATACTTTTTTACAACATCTTTAACATGGTTTGTTGTGTTCACTCTTATATTATCCATTCCTATCTCAATTTTTTCTATTCTGACACCGACTCTAATGGGAACATTGGGTTTCACAATTTCAAACATAGTCAGAGAACTTATAGATTTGTTTACTGATGTGTTCACAGTTGTGGCAACAATTGTTTATTGTAATATGTTCGCTAAGCATATTATGAAGAAAACAGGACTCAGTGGAGATATTTATAAGTATAGATATCTATATGAAGTTATTCCATCAGGCGCGATTGCTGCGTTGTCAATTATTCAGTCGCTTATAACAACTTGGGGCTATAAAGAATCAATAGCTGACGAATCTAAATATTATATGATTCCAATTACAACGGGAATAGGACTTGTGATTTCTGTAATTTCGATGGCACTTGTGGCACTCATAATGGCAAGCCTTTTGAACACAGCAATTATGGATGATGCAACTCGCAAGGCAAAAAGACACAAAACAATGGCGATTATTGTAACAATATCTTCTGTGTTGGCTTATGCACTTACCATATATGCAAACACTTTGGAAGAATATCCAACATACGATGCAATAATCAGAAGAATATTTGTTTATGGCATTTATATTGCAGTTGCCTGGCTTGTTTATTTTGTAAAAGATAACAATAAGAACAAACAAAGTTTTGCATTTGAAATCTTGCCGATAATAAGCATTGTTGATACATTGATATTCAGTTTAATTATTTTATAAAAACAAAAAGCTCGGTTTAAAACCGAGCTTTTTTATGCCAAATAAAATTGCATTGTCGGTCTGTTCATGAATCGCCCCTACAACGCACTAAATGAAGTGCATCTGCAATCATAACGCAGTTACGACGCTTTGCGATTTGCATTCAAACAGACAAACTCCTAATTTGTCTATCTCTTCTTATGTCTGAAATGTGTTTTCTTCAAAACAAGCATAATTGCAGGGATTAAAACTAACTGTAAAATTATGCCGGGTATTGCTTCTAAAAAAGCACCACTAATAAACATTGAAATAGTGAATTTGCTTCCACCAAGTCCTAAGAGAATAACTTGTGCAATACCTTTTACAATCCTACCGATTATCATTGAAGCAATCAAAGAACGATAAAGAGATTTCATACAATTCCACTTTGACTTGCTGAAAAGGAAACCTATAACAAACCCATAAGTCGCAAGCTCAAACGCCATGTTTATAGCGTGTGGATACATCACGGGCATACTGAATAAAAGTGAACGCATTATTGGTGCTATTGCGCCAACAATAAGTCCATATTGCCAACCGCAGATGAGTCCGCAAAGCATAACGGGAATGTGCATTGGCAAAAGCATATTCCCGATTTCTTTGATTTGCCCCGTGAAGAATGGTAACACAAGACAAAGGGATAAAAATAATGCTGATAACACAATGTTGAGTATTTTCTTATTTTTCATTATTTGCCGAATTCCTTTGCCACATCTTTAAGTAATTTGCGAATTTCAAGGTGCTGTGGACAAGCCTTTTCACAGAGTCCACACTCAATACAATCAGAAGCCTTGCCCTTACCTTTAATATGCACATCTTCATAATAATATTTCGCATTCCAGTCTTTGAATTGCTTTCTGTCATTCATACAAGCAAAAATTTCAGGGATAGGAATGTTTTTAGGACATCCGTCAACGCAATAACGACAAGCGGTGCAAGGAATAAGATTTTGCTTATTCATAATTTCACAAACCTTGCGGATTGCATCCATTTCTTTGTCATTAAGTGGCTCAAAATCTTTCATAAAACTGATGTTGTCGTTCATTTGTGCCATATCGCTCATACCTGAAAGCACCATAAAGATACCTTCAAAACCAGCAGCAAAACGGATAGCATAACTAGCAGGAGTGCCACCATTCAAGTCGTCAAGCACCTTTTTAGCATCATCGGGAAGTTTTACAAGGCTACCACCCTTAACAGGCTCCATAACAATAACAGGCTTGTCGTGTTTTCTGCACACTTCATAGCATTTTCTACCCTCAACTGACTCATCGTTATAGTCGAGATAGTTAAACTGAATTTGCACAAACTCAATTTCAGGATATTCTGTGAGAATTCTGTCAAGCACATCTGCTTTGTCGTGGAAAGAGAGTCCCACGTGACGAATTTTGCCTTCTTTTTTTAACTCAAATGCAGTTTCATAAGCTCTGCACTTTTTGTATTTTTCAAAGTTTGTAGCATTCTGTGCGTGCATTAAATAAAAGTCGAAATATTCTACACCACAGTTTTTAAGTTGCTTTTCAAAAAGTGGTCGAATCTGACTTTCTTTCTTGAAAAATCCGTCTGATAATTTGTCGGCAAGAATATAACTTTCTCTTGGATAACGAGAAGTAAGGCACTTTTTAAGTGTTGCCTCATTTCGCATCTCCATATATCCGTGAGCAGTGTCAAAATAGTTAAAACCTGCTTCTAAAAATGTATCAATCATCTTTTTTGACTGCTCATAGTCAATAAGCGGACCTTTGCGTGGAAGTCTCATACAACCAAAGCCAAAATTTTTCTTTACTTCAGGAAAATAGCTCATATTATCACCTTATTTTTTATGGTTTCTATATTCTTTTATTGTTGCAAAAATAATAAAAACAACCACAAGAATTATAATTGCTCCAATAATTATAAGAAATTTCTTTGGAGACTCAATACCGTCCTTTATCATAATTGCACCTAACAATGAAAAGGCGAGAGCAACAATTATTAAAAAGATTGCGAATAATCTTCTTAACCACAAAGGAATTTTGCGATTGCTTAATGAGTCGAACAATATATCGCAAATTAATTCTAAAATATCATCCATAATTTACTCCTTCTCAATCTCTGCAACCTTTGTGTTAATTGCAATGATTCTATCGTAAATTGCATCGTCAAATTTCTTTTCACGGTCATAAGTGTAAAGACCATTCTGCTCTTGCTCAATATCATAGAGCTGAGTATAGCAGAAACCAAACATTTTATAGTTTGAAAGAATAACATCAGTGAGTCCCACATATCTGTCTGCAAATTCTTCAGGAGTTTTAACATCCTCACCGTAACCCCATGACTTGATTGACTCGTCGCTAACCCACTTAATTCCACCATATTCACTGATGAATACAGGCTCGCCACGATAGGTCTGACGACCTTTATTTTCAACAAGCACATGCTGATAGAGATAATCTTCTGTCATAAAACGGTCATAGTTTTTCTTGAAGAAATCAACATCATAGCTATAATCGTGCAAATCAAAAATATCAGTTTTAACGTGATAGTTACCACTTGTGTCAATGCAAGGACGGGTGTTATCAATGGCTTTTGTATAATCATAAACTGTTGAGAGAAGTGGGTCATATTGTGGTCTGCCTTTATAATTCCAAGTCTCGTTGAATGGACACCAACCAATGATTGCAGGGTGGTTGAAATCACGCTCTAGTGCTTCTTTCCATTCATTTAAGAATACATCAACGCTTTTTGGATTTGAATAGTCAAGTCCCCAGTTAGCATATTCGCCCCAGACGATATAACCCATCTTGTCGCAGAAATATAAAAATCTTGGGTCAAATACCTTTTGGTGAAGTCTCGCACCATTGAAACCGAGAGCCATTGAAAGTTCAATATCTTTCATTAAATCTTCATCACTTGGAGCAGTGTAAATACCTTTTTTATAGAAACCTTGGTCAAGAACAAGGCGTTGGAATACACTCTTTTCGTTTATAAGGAACTTATATCCATCAAGACGTACGTTTCTAAGACCGAAATATGAGTAAACCTTATCTTCACCGAATGTGATTTCTAAATCATAGAGTTGACCGTTGCCAACTTCCCAAAGGTGAGTTTTGTCGAGCTTTAATTGCATAACTGCATTATCACTAGCATCTATAAATGTCGATTTACCAACACTTTTGCCATTATAAAATGCTTCACAAGTTAAATTTTCTTTGCCTTTGAGATTGAAGTTTATTGTAACAAGTCCGTTTTTGTGGTCAGGATAAATTTTGAAATTTTCTATGTAGTTTTCAGGCACATATTCAATGAAAACTGTTTGCCAGATACCCGTTGTGCGAGTGTAATCACAAGCGTGACTCTTTTTCCATTCACTCTGTTTGCCACGGATTACAAATTGGTTTTTAACATCGTCTTCGCAAAGCACAAAAATCTCGTTTTCACCATCAACCGCTAAATCAGTAATATCAAACTTGAATGATGTGTAGCCACCCTTATGACGACCTGCAAGTTTGCCATTAACAAGCACAGTTGTTAAGTGGTCAGCAGCACCAAAGCACAAGAAAACACGGCTGTTGGTTTTCTTAATTTCAACCATTTTCTTATACCATACCATATTGATAAAATCTTTATACTGTATGCCTGAAAGTTCACTTTCAACACAGAATGGAACATTTATTTTATGTGGATATTCATTTTTATTTCTTATCTCAACTGCTCTTTTTTCGTCAGTTGAGAATTTGAAACCCTTTTTAGCTTTTTTAAAACCGAAATCCCATTTGCCATTAAGAATTTCTATGTTTTTTCTCTCAAATTGAGGGTTAGGATGATTAGATACTGTAAAATCCATAGTATTCTCCTTAATGATTGCAGTTTCCACCACAACCGTGGTCGCCACAAGTATGACCTTCGTCGTGCTCGTGGTCGTGATGGTCACAATGAGCGTCAGGGTTATATTCTAACTTACCAACGAGTAGTGAGATTACTGCTTGGTTGCAGTCACCCTTAACGCCACCATACCATTTGATTCCTGCTTCGCTGAGTGCATTCTGTGCGCCACCACCGATACCACCACAGATGACAACATCAACACCATTTTCTTTCAAGAATGTAGCCAATGCGCCATGACCTTGACCGTTAGTATCAACAATTTTCATACCGACAATATCGTCATTATCTATTTCATAAATTTTGAATTTTTCAGTATGTCCAAAATGCTGAAAAACCTTTTCATTTTCATAAGTTACTGCAATTTTCATAATATTATTCCTCGCAAATAATTGTTAAAATACTGTTTTCTTTAACTGTAAAATTATCTTTATATTCACCGTCATAAATGGTCTTTAGTTTGTATTCCTGCGTGGATTCAATGATTTCCATTTTATTAAAATCACCACAGAGTGAAAATTCTTTTTCGTCGCCCTCATTAACAATAACTGTAACAGTTTTATTGTTAGGTGTTAAGAATGAGAATATATTAAAGTCGTTATTCTCATCAGGGAAGAAACCATTATCAAGAGCCACAGAGCCGATTGGTATGTACTTTGAAAAATGAGCAAATCCATAATAGCGCTCTGCAACATACCATTCTTCAAAATTGTCAGTAGCAGTGAGCGTTGCGTCAGAATAATCAAAGCCATCTTCTTTAATTGAAAACTGATTAACAGCAACCCAACTTGTCCAACTCTCTGCACCGGCATAGATTAAATCCTGACCGATAATTCGTGCAGTGATAAGTGCGCCTTTAAAATTCTTTGTATGACTCTTATTAGGCAATTCGCACCATTCACTCATATCAAAGCGCAATTCAGGGTGGGGGGTTACTAACTGATTTTTAAAGTCAACACGGGTTTTAGGGTTGTTATCATCGTGATATGAATGATAAGCAAAAACATCAAGCACCTTCATAATGGTCTCATCTTTTATGAGCGCATCGAGATATTCAGGGGTAAGCCCCATCATTTCGCCACTTTCAGGACCATATAGCTTAATATTCATATTTCGCTTTATAATTTCTTCAGCGAAAATATGCATAACCTCAACCATTTCTTCGGTCTCATAATGACAACCTTCTTGCCATACATAAGAGCCACCCCATTTCCATTGAGGCTCGTTTATAGGGCTCACATATTTTACAGGGAATCCTTCATCAATAAGTCTTTGTGTAGCAGTTAAGAAGTAGTCTGCAAATTTTCTGTAATTAGCCTTTGGCAAGTTGCAGGTGTGCATCATTAAACTGCCGGATGCCTGACCAGTTGAAGTTTGTGACCAGTGTGGTGAATTGGCAAAGACGATAAGAGTATCAATATTGCCTTTGTCTAGGCATTTTCTCATAACATCCTTTGCAGTTTTGTCAAGAGAATAGTCCCAATATCCCTCTTCTTTTTCTCGGTCATAAACATACATACTCTCTGTACGGCGCCAAGGGTTTTGAACACGATAGTTTTCCATATCAGTGCCACCACCGATATTATAACGATAAATGTTCAACTTAAGCCCCGTGTCACCATACAAAAGCTCGCATATTTCGTCTTGTGCTTTTTCGTCTTTAAGATAGTGACTCCACCAACAAGCCGATGTACCAAAGCCCTTTAATTTTTGAAGCTTTTTCGCAGTTTTAAGGTCTATTTTCATATCAGTAATCCCCAAATCAATGAAAAATCACAAGGCGAGTGCTTTCCCCCTGCACCCGCCTTGAAAATTAGTTATAATACAAATTGTCGTTCTTCTTATATGGCTCGTATGTTGCGTTTGTACCGAGCTTGCGAAGTGTTTCTTTATCAGTATCAGAAAGCACAACAGTTGCGTGCACATCGCAACCCTTTAAGCCCTTAATTGCATCAAGAGCCTGTTTTGCAAGTGGGTTCATTGTTGCACAAATTGAAAGCGCAATCAAAATTTCATCAGGATGCAAGCTTGTATCGCGCTCGTGCATTTTAACCTTTAATTCTTTAATCGGCTCAAATACAGTTGGTGAAATAAGAAGAATTTCATCATCGATGTCAGCGAGAGCCTTTAAAGCATTCAAAAGCATTGCAGATGCAGAACTTAAAAGTTCACTTGCCTTACCTGTGATAATTCTGCCGTCGTGAAGCTCAATTGCAGTAACAGGTGCGTCAGTAGTTTCTGAAAGGTTAAGTGCTGCAGAAACAACAGGACGGTCATCGCTTGTGATACCAAGCTGTTTCATAATAAGCTCGATTTTATAAAGCTCATTTGACTTTTTCTTGTTGTTCTTTTGTTGAACAAGATAGTTGCAATGACGACGAAGTATTTCTTTCTTTGAGGCTGTGAGCACTACATCATCATCAATTATGCAGTTGCCCGCCATATTAACACCCATATCAGTAGGTGATTTGTATGGTGACTCGCCATAAATTTCTTCAAATATTGTGTTAAGTACAGGAAAATTCTCAACATCGCGATTATAATTGACAGTTGTTTCACCATAAGCTTCAAGGTGGAATGGGTCAATCATATTAACATCGTTAAGGTCAGCAGTCGCAGCCTCATAAGCCAGGTTAACAGGGTGCTTGAGTGGTAAATTCCAAATTGGGAATGTCTCAAATTTAGCATAACCTGCTTTAATACCACGCTTGTTTTCGTGATAAAGCTGTGAAAGGCAAACTGCCATTTTACCACTACCGGGACCAGGTGCAGTAATAACAATGAGTGAGTGGTCTGACTCAATATAATCATTTTTGCCATAACCCTCGTCACTTACAATAAGTTCAACATCAAGTGGATAGTTTTCGATAGGGTAGTGACGATAAACGTTGATGCCAAGACTCTGAAGTTTTTGTTCAAAAGCAATTACAGATGGTTGCTCTGAATATTGAGTGAGCACAACACCACCAACGAAAAGACCAAAACCGTGATAAATGTCAATAAGACGAAGAACATCAAGGTCATAGGTAATGCCTAAATCACTACGAATCTTATTCTTTTCAATATCTTTCGCACAAATTGCAATTATGATTTCAGCATCGTCTTTGAGTTGAAGAAGCATCTTCATTTTACTGTCAGGCTTAAAGCCGGGAAGCACTCTTGCAGCATGGTAATCGTCGAAAATCTTACCACCAAATTCAAGATAGAGCTTGCCACCGAATTGGCTTATTCTCTCTTTAATATGCTCAGATTGCATACGAAGATATTTTTCATTGTCAAAACCTAATTTACGCATAACATTCACCTTTAACTGTTTTCTTCTGTAACTTCTTCTTTTATTTCTTCTGCGTTTTTAATTGCAATTAATTCGCGTTCTTTTTGCTTTTTGTTTTTAAGCCAGTTGATAATAAGTGCATAGATAGCAGATGCTGTCGGCACACCTAAAAGCACTCCAAGAATACCACCAATGTTACCACCAACTACAACTGCGATAAACACAAGCACGCCGGGAAGCCCCACAGATTTGCCCATAATTCTTGGATAAATCAGATTGTTATCAATCATTTGAAGAATAAGAACAAAAATGATAAAGAAAAGTGCTTTGATAGGACTTTCCATAAATATAATGAGACAACCAATAACTTCGCCAACAATAGGACCAATTATTGGAACAAGTGCAGTAATTCCGATTATGATTGAAACAACAGCAGCACTCGGAAATCCGAAAATCAACATTCCGATAAAACACATAGTGCCTAAAAGAAGCGCGTCTGTGAATTGCCCTGTAATAAAACTTGCAAATGAATTTGAAGCGATACTGCAAACCTCTTTTGCTTTTAAATAAACCTTTTCGGGAAGTGCAGCCGAGAAAAATCTGCTTGTGAATTTGCCGATGTTTTCTTTCTCTGCAAGAATATATACTGCAATAATAAGACCTAACACAAGATTTGAAGCACCGGAGATAAGTGAAGATGTAACACCCAATGTTGTATTTAGAATATCATTAGTGCTTTCAATAGTAAAGAAATTCTGCGCCATTGTGTAAATGTTGTTTATATCAAATTTTGGGTTGTGGAATATCTCAGTATCCACATCAAAACCAAAACGCACAACAAGTGATTCTAACCAAGTTATCAAATCAGTATAATAAACAGGAATTTTCTCAACAAGCAACATGATTGTGTCTTTTAACTGTGGAATAATAATGAAAAGCAAAAGGACAAAGAAACCAAGTGTGAGAAGAAGTGTTGAAACAAGACTTACAGGCTTGAAAAGATTTCTCACAACTTTCTTTTTGCTTTTTTTCATAAAGGCAAACACGCGTCTTTCAAGAACATTCATAAGAATATTCAACATAAAAGCCAATGAGAGTCCCACAATAACAGGAGCTAAAATCTTTAAAACACCTGATAAGAAATTAAAAACTGTTGTGAGATTTTGTGACACAGCCAAAAGTATTATGGCAAAAGTGATAATGCCAAGAATCTTTTTAATATTCTTCTTTGAAAGTTCCATTTTTTCACCTGCTTGTCCTATTTTACTAAATAATAATTATAAATGATTTTATCAGTATTTTCAATAGTTTTGAGCAATTCAATAGTTGCACAAATCAATAAAAAAAACCATACTTTTTTGTATAGTTTTGCAATAAAAAACGGTAGCCATAAAGACTACCGTTAGTTTTACCATTTTTATCAAAGAATATCATCAAAAAGTTTGAAGTTTTCTTTTGTTGCTTTGAGCTCACCATTCTGGATTTTCTTGATGATTTCAACGATTCTGTCGTTGATTGGTGTAGCAACACCACATTTCTTACCGAAATCACAAACAACACCGTTGATAGCATCAACTTCACAAGCTTTGCCTTTTTTAAGGTCCTGTAACATTGAAGGCTCAATATCTCTGTGTTTTTTGAGTGCAATAGGAAGCAAGAAGCAACCAAAAGCTCTCTTTAATGCGCCTTTCCAATAGAAAAGGCCAACAATGTTTTTGCCCTGAACAGGTGCAAACTCAACACCTGCTGCGTGACCAACATCAATGATTTCTTTCATACAACGAATTGCAACTTTCTGACCTGCTTTGTCTTCAGTAACATCACCGAAAACACCGCCAACAACTGTGCCAAGACCTGAGAAAGTTGAATTGATAAGAAGCTTTGACCAACGAGCACCCATAAGGTTTTCTTCTTCGTGAACTGGGCACATCATTTCGAGCAAATCTTTAACCATCTTGAACTGTGCATCTGTGATACCATCCATTTTACCCATATGGAATGAAAGACTGTCCTTGTCACTTGTGAGCTCGCAAACACCGGGTTCAACCAACGCTGCGCCCCATTCAACAGCACAACCCATTGTGTGCTCTGTACCAATAATTTCAGCAATACCTGGTTCAGGAATACCATTCTGTAATGTAACAATAACACCGTCATCTGTGAGATAATCTTTAAGCATTGTTACAACTTCTGCATTGAATAATTGCTTTGTGAGAAGAACAATAACATCATATTTGCCTTCCATCTGGTCATGTGTAATAGCCTTAACAGGAACAAGCATATCAACAGTACCAATAATTTTAGCGCCCTTTGTGTTAAGTGCTTCAACATGAGCCTTGTTTCTGTTGATAAGGTCAACCTCGCCACCATTTTTAGTGATGAATGCACCAAGCACAGTGCCGAGCGAACCCGCACCATAAATCGCATATCTTGCCATAGAATAAACCCCGTTTCAAGTTGTGATTTTTTTATCAAAGCAATTATATACTTTTTGTCCCCAAAATTCAATAGGCAATACATATTCCAACTTGTAATAAATTTGTCCGGTTTTTCATATTTATTACTAATATGTATAAATACGGAGGTTTATTATGATTACAGATGAAAAATCAATTCACAAATTACCACACAATATAATTATGGAAGACCGAAAGAAACTTTCTGTTTCAGGTGTTACCGATATTGATTCTTTTGATGAGCAGACAATTATTGCAATAACTGATTTGGGTGAGCTGACTATCCGTGGGTGGAATCTGCACATCACAAGACTTAATCTTGAACAGAGTGAATTGATGGTTGACGGGGATATCTCGTCACTGACTTATACTGATGTGCGGCCAAAGGCACAGGGCTTTTTCTCAAAGGTGTTAAGATGACGGATTATATTTATTCTCTAAGTCTTGCTGACCAGACAAAAGGCTTTTTATTATCATTGGGCTTTGGTTTTTTGATGGGTATTTTTTATGACCTTGTGAGAATTGTGAGAATAAGCATCTCAAAAAGCAAAAAGGTGATTTTAGTTTTTGATTTGCTATATTTTGTTTTTTTAGGATTTTGCTCATATCTTTTCTTTCTTGTTGTCAACGAAGGGGATATCCGTGCGTTTTTACTCTTGGGTGAGGGTATAGGCTTTTCAATTTACTATTTCTCATTGGGTGTTGTAGTATTTACTGCAAGCGAAAAAATCTTGAGCATAACAAAAAAGGTTATATCGAAAATTTTAAAAATCATTTTGTTCCCTTTTGTCTGGGTTTTCAAAAAACTAAAAACTCTTTTGGAAAAATTTGCAAAGAAATGGCATAAAAAGGGCAAAAAGATTAAAAATAAATCAAAATTCCACTTGAAACTGCATAAGCACTTGTTGTATAATCAAGGTGTTAAAATGGTGAAAAACGTAGTTTCACAAGAAAAGGAAGTGTAATAAATGGCAAGCACAAAAGCACAAAAGACAAAACGTGTTCAGTCAAAGAGCTTTATTCTTACATTGGCGCTTGTTTTGCTCATTGGCTATTTTGTGATTACTTTTATTGGACTTCAACTTGACATCAGAGAACAAAAAGCAGAGTTGAATGAGAAAAACGCTGCATATCAGCAACAACTCAAAGAAAACGAAAGACTTGAAGAAATCGTTTCTAATGAGGATAAAAGTTCATATATTGAACAGGTTGCTCGTGAAAAATTGGGCTTTGTTATGCCGGGTGAAAAGGTGTTCTACGATGTAACACCGGGAGCATAAAGCGAAAGCTTTAATTGGGGAGGATATGCAGTTTTATGCAGATTGACATCGGTTCCGTATATGACGGAACAGTGACAGGTTTGACTAAGTTCGGAGCATTTGTTAAGCTCGAAGACGGAACAACAGGTATGGTACATATTTCTGAGGTTTCAAATGAGTATGTAAATGACATTACTGAGCACCTTGCCGAAGGTGATGCAGTTAAGGTCAAAGTAATTGAAATTAATGAAAAGGGCAAAGCAAGTCTTTCAATTAAAAAGGCTATGCCCGAACCGGAAAAGCCAAAAATTGAGAAAAAACCAAGACCACAAAAAAACGTTAATCGTGGTTGGCAAGGCAAACCACAAGAAGAACAGTCTGGCCCAATGTCTTTTGAAGATATGATGGCAAAATTTAAGGCTCAGAGCGAAGACAAAATGAGCGATATTAAACGTAGCACTGACAGACGTGGCGGTGGTAGCAACGGCTATCGCAGAGGTTCAAAATAAAAAACGGGGCAGTAAATAAATACTGTCCTTTTTTGTTAGGTGATATAATGAGAGAAATCAAAGCAGAGCAGATAACAGAAATAATCGCAAAACTTTGTATTGAAGCAAATAAGGTTTTGCCAGATAGTTTGGTTAATTGCATTTCTTGTGGATATAAAAATGAAGAAAAAGAGCTGCCCAAAAATATTATGGGTGATTTGCTTTTAAACCTTGATTGTGCAAAAGAATTGGATATTCCAATTTGTCAGGATACAGGTATGGCTGTTGTTTTTGCAGAAATAGGTCAGGATGTGCACATAATAGGTGATTTTGAAGACGCAATCAATGAAGGTGTTAAAAAAGGCTATGTTGACGGACTTTTGAGAAAATCAATTGTGTCAGACCCACTGGAAAGAGTTAATACCCAAGACAACACACCTGCTGTGATTCACACTCGACTTGTATCAGGCGACAAAATAAAGCTCACAGTTGCACCAAAGGGATTTGGCAGCGAGAATATGAGCAGAATTAAAATGTTCACACCATCTGCAACAAAAGAAGATATAATGGATTTTGTTGTTGAAACTGTGAAAATAGCAGGGGGCAACCCTTGTCCACCAATTGTGTTGGGCGTTGGTATCGGTGGCGATTTTGAATCTTGTGCAATTCTTTCAAAAAAAGCACTTTGCAGAGATGTGGGAATGCGAAATTCAAAAGAATTATATAAAGAGATGGAAGAAGAATTGCTCAAAAGAATCAATGAAACCAATATAGGTCCACAGGGATTTGGTGGCAAAACAACGGCACTCGCTGTTAATATTGAAACTGCACCGACCCATATTGCAGGGCTTCCTGTTGCAGTTAATGTTGGTTGCCATGTAACTCGTCATAAAACGGCAATTTTATGAAATACTTGTAAAAATTAAATAAAATTTTTATAAACTACTTTATTTTTCTGTGCAAATGTGATATATTATAATTGGGACAAGAAAAAATCCCAATTATAAACGCAAAGGAGATGTCGTTGTGAATATCACTATTATCGGACGTAAATGTACACCAAGAGAAAGCTTTAAAGCAAGAGCCGAAGAAAAACTTTTAAAAGTTGAAAAATTCTTTGGACCTGACGCAACGGCTAAAATCACTGCAACAGTTGAAAAGAATGTGAAAATCTGTGAAATCACACTTACAAGAAAAGGTATGATTTTCCGTGCACAAGAACGCAGTGATGATTTAGAAGACGCACTTGATAGTTGCGTTGATTCTCTCATCCGTCAAATCAGAAAGAACAAAACAAGACTTGAAAAGAAGCTTCGTGATGTTTCTTTTGATGATGCTTTGGGCGATGTGGCAGATGAAGATGAAATTGAGATTGTGAGAACAAAAACAGTTGTTTTAAAACCTGAAACTGTTGAAGAAGCAATCTTGCAAATGAATCTTATAGGGCATATGTTCTATATGTTCAGAAATGCAGAGAATGACCAGATTTGCGTGGTTTATAAAAGAAATGACGGAGGCTATGGTCTCATCGAACCCGAGATTGAATAAAACAAAATACAGCGGGGTGAAAACCCCGCTTTTTTAATAGGAGAAAGATATGAAAAAGGCGTTGAAAATTATAATTCCAATAGTTGCCATATTGTTAGCAACTGTAATAATTGTTTTTTCAGTATTTTTTGATAAGATTTTCTGGAATACAGATGGTTTTATTGAAAAATCACAAACAGCTGATTTGACAATTACTATTGACGAAAATGAAAAGGGTAGAGTGCTTGATGGCTTTGGTGCTTCTGCTTGCTGGTGGTCACAAATTGCAGGTAAGAGTGAGAACGGTGAAGAAATCATCAAACTTCTTTATAGTAAAGATGGTTTAGGACTTAATATTTATCGTTATAATATTGGCGCAGGCTCTGCAGATAACCCAAACACAAAAATTACTGACCCTTGGCGCAAGACAGAAAGTTTTTATGTTTACAACGAAGCAACTGGCGAATATGAATATGATTTTACCCGTGATGCAAATGCACAAAAAATGCTCGATTTAGCACTTTCTTATGGTTGCGTTGATACAGTTGTGCTTTTTGCAAACTCACCACATTATTCAATGACTCTCAACGGCAGAGCTTACGGTAATGAAAACTGGTGGGTTAGCAATCTTCCAAAAGAGAATTATGAAGCTTATGCCGAATATTTCTGCACAATCGCAGAGCATTTTATCAAAAAAGGTGTGCCTGTTAAATACATAAGCCCAATTAACGAACCAAACTGGTCTTGGGGTCAAGCAAGTGTAAATCAGAGCCAAGAGGGTTGTTTCTATAATTCAGAAGATATTTATGGTGTTTATCGTGCATTCGTGAAAGAAATCAAAGAGAGAAATCTCGATGTTAAACTTTCAGGACCTGAGTCAGGCGAAATCGGGCATAGACTTTATGAATGGTTTGAATATCTCTATAATGATGCAGAAATTCGTCCATATCTTGGCAATTTGTCATATCATAGTTATTGGTCAGATGAGCAGTTACATAATAAAATCGGTCTTGGTGAATGGATAGAAGAAAAAACACCTGATATTACAGTTGAAATGTCTGAGTGGTGTCATTTGCCTTGTACAGCACCAATTGATTCAATCGACGGCGCACTTTTACAGGCAAGAACAATGGCAAATGATTTGAATTTCAGCAATATCAATTCATGGACAGCGTGGGTTGGTGTTAACGGTATCGGCATTGGTGACGATGGCAAAAAATATTCTGACGGACTTTTGGCAGGTAATGCAGATTTAAGTGAAATTGAAATTGCAATGAGATATTATGCAGTTGCTCATTTCAGCAAGTTTATTCCTGTGGGTAGCACAAAAATTCAGTCAGAAAAGAATATTAACGATGTTACATTAGTTGAAGAAACCAACGAAAATGGTGAAAAAATCACAACGGTCACAAAATATCTTGTAAACACAGTTTCATATCTCACACCAGACGGCAAAATCGTTACTGTTGTAGTTAATGAAGGCAACGAAAGAGAATTAAATATCAAAGTTGACCGCGATAATATGACAGTTTACACAACAACACAAGAAAAACAAATGGAAGAAACCTATAAAGGCACAAAAACGGAAATCACACTTCCAGAAAAAAGCATTACAACAATTATTTTTGAATAGGACACAAAAAGAAGCAGAGATGTTTAATCTCTGCTTTTGTGTTTAACAAAACTATTTTTGCTATTATTCTTCATTCTTTTCTTCTTTTGTCTTTTTTGAAATTATATATCGGGGTCTGCCTTTGACTTCTTCATAAATTCTTGCGATATAATAGCCGATTATTCCAAGTGCCATCATAAGACTTCCGCCGATTAAAAGCAAGAGTAAAATTACTGTTGTAAAGCCTTCTGCCGATTGTCCTAACAAGAAGCGCACAAGGGTCTGCACCGACATACCTGCCAAGAAAACAAGCAAAATGCTACCGAATACGGTTATGAGCTGTAATGGAGCAGTAGTAAATGATGTTACATTTGAAATTGCATATTTTGTGAGCCCTTTAAGACTCCATTTGCTTTGTCCGTTTTCTCTTTGTCTGACTTCAAATTCAACCTGAGTTGATTTAAAGCCCGACCAGAATGAAAGCGCTCTGAAAAATGTGTTTCTTTCAGGTAACGAGAGAAGTGTGTCAATAACCTTTCTGTCAATAAGCTTAAAGTCGGATGTTGACTGCATATCAACACCGATAAAATAACTCATCATTTTATAAAAACTCTTTGCAAAAAGTTTATAGAATACAGATTCGTTGCCACGGTCAGATTTCACACCCTCAACAATTTCAAAGCCTTCTTGCCAAAGAGAATACATCTCAATAATCTTTTCAGGTGGAAACTGCAAATCACAATCGAGAATAACTGCACAGTCGCCCTTTGCCTCTTTAAGACCTGCATAAATTGCTGCTTCTTTGCCAAAGTTACGACTGAATGTAAGCCCTTTGACTTCGTTATATTTCTCACTGCATTCACAGATTTTCTCAAAGGTTTTATCCTTTGAACCGTCGTCCACAAAAATCAATTCGCAAGAAATATTCTCATTTTTGAGAAGCTTTGTGACAGTTTCTGCTGCGAGTTCAATATTCAATTCTTCATTATATGACGGAATAATTACTGAAAGCACTTAAAACTTCCTCCAAAATATTGATAACTATTTAAATATATCATTGAAACACCGTTTTGTCAATGAAGTGCACACTCAAAAAAGAGTTGAAAATACATATAATTTATGATAATATTTATTTAATTATATATACTTTATATTGGGGGTATATTTTTATGAGTAGAAACGGCTTGGCAATTATTATGGCAGGTGCTACAGGCACACTCTTAAAATCAGGAATGCCATCAGTTATGGCAGAGGTTATGGGCAAACCACTTGTTGGTTGTGTGGCATCTTCTGTTGTGAGCTCAGGCATTAAAAAGATTGTTACAGTTGTTCCGGCAAAAGACAATTATATCAAGAATTATCTTGCAAAAACTTTCCCTGAAAATAATATCGATACAGTTGAGCAAGAAACTCCACTTGGTACTGCTCACGCTGTTATGCAAGCACTCCCATATATTGAAGAAATCGCAAAAGAAGACGGTCATGTGCTCATCTTAAACGGTGACACTCCTTTTCTTGATGCTAACACAATTCACGGTGCATTCACTCATCACCTTGCATCACATAATGATATTACAGTTATTACCGCAATTGTTGGCAAGCCTTTTGGCTACGGCAGAATTATCCGCAACACTTCAAGGGATTTTGTCGGCATTATTGAAGAACAAGATGCAGACAGCGATGTTAAGAGAATAAATGAAATTTCATCAGGTACTTTCTGGTTCAAAGCATCAAAACTTAGAGATATTTTAAATCAGCTTCCACCAAGAGCAAACGGACATTATAACCTTGTTGACGCAGTTTCAATTCTCATTGAACTTGGTGCAAAAGCAGATACATTCTTTGCCCCTCGCTCTGACATTATTCTTGGTGCAAACAACAGATTACAACTTATGGAGCTTAACACCTATGCTAAAATGCAAGAAATTGAGTTCCACCTTTCTGCAGGTGTTAATATTCCTTATGCTGACGGCGTTATTATTGAGCCCGGTGTTGAAATCGGTATTGATACTCAGATTTTGCCTAACACAATTATCAAGGGCAACTCAAAAATCGGCAAAAATTGTGTGATTGGTCCAAACTCAATTATCAGCGATAGTATTATTGAAGATAACGCAAAGTTAAACAACGTTCAATGCTATCAGTCAACAGTTAAAAATGGTGCTGACATTGGTCCTTTTGTGCATATAAGACCTAACTCAGTTGTTGGCGACAATGTGCATCTCGGCAACTTTGTTGAAGTTAAAAATTCAAAAATTGATGAAGGCACAAAGGTTTCTCACCTTACCTATGTTGGTGACGCAGATGTTGGCAAGCGCGTAAACTTTGGTTGTGGCACAGTTACAGTAAACTATGACGGACGAAACAAACATCGCACAGTTATTGGTGATGATGTGTTTATCGGTTGCAACACAAATCTTATTGCTCCTGTTACTGTTGGTGATGGTGCATATACTGCTGCTGGCTCAACAATCACAGAAGATGTGCCTGAAGACTCACTTGGAATCGCAAGAGCAAAACAGGTCAACAAAATTGGTTGGCGCATTGCAAATAAAGACAAATACTCAAAATAAAGGAAACAAAATATGTTCAACAGATTCAGAAGACAGACAAGCACAACACCTACGGGTGCACCTGAATTTTTAGTGGTGGGACTTGGAAACCCCGGCAACAAATATACTTATACACGACACAACTCAGGTTTTTTGTGCTTGGATATGCTTTCAGATAAATTAAATATAAGAATTGACAGACTCAAATTCAAATCACTCATTTGTGATACCAATATAAACGGTCATCGTTGTATTGTCATGAAACCACAGACATTTATGAATAACAGCGGTGAAGCCGTTAGAGAATGTGCATCATTTTATAAAATTCCTGCAGAAAAGGTTATTGTAATTTATGATGACATTTCTCTTGATGTTGGCAAACTTCGTATCAGAAGAAAAGGTACTGATGGCGGTCACAACGGAATAAAGAGTATTATTTATCATCTCAATTCTGACCAATTTCCAAGAATTAAATTAGGATGTGGTAAAAAGCCACACCCTGACTATGACCTTATTGATTGGGTAATTTCAGAATTCAAAAAAGACGAGTTAAAAGCGCTTGAGCCTGCACTCAGTAATGCTTGCAAGGCTCTCGAGCTTATGCTTGATAATAACATAGAAAAGGCAATGAACTTATATAATAGTTGAGGCAAAAACTATGTCCGCATTTACAAATGCAATTAAAAATTCTGCAGAATTTCAAGGTGTGCTGAACAGCTTAAAAAAAGGATTTCTTCCGCAAGGTATCTTGGGATTAACACCCGTTCAAAAGGCACACATAATTTCTGCGTTAGTGGGGGGTCTTGAAAAAAAGGCCCTTGTTGTCGTGCCCGACGATGCAACTGCTGTGCGACTTTGTGAAGATTTGACCGCTTTTGGTGTGTCTGCTTTGCAATATTCGTCACGCAGTTTTTCTTTTTATACAACCGACTCACAGAGCTATGAATATGAACAAAAAAGAATAAAAGTTCTTCGCAGAATGCTCGATAACCGTTGCGATATTGTGGTAGCAAGTGCAGAGGCATCAGTTTCATACACCGTGCCACCTGAAATATTAAGACAAAAGTCTGTGCTTTTAAAGAAAGACGAAGAAACAACACTTGAAAACATTGTTATGTCACTAAACTGTGCAGGATACACCCGAGTTGACGCAGTTGAGGGCGTTGGGCAATTCTCTGTGCGCGGTGGAATTGTTGACTTTTTCTCACCTGACGACGAAGACCCAGTGAGAATTGAGCTTTGGGGTGACACTGTTGACACAATGTGCCGTTTTGACATAGTGTCACAAAGACGAACAGTTAATATGGACGAGATTTTAATTGCACCATCAAAAGAGATTATTATTGATAATTCTGATGATTTGATAGATAAAATAAACTGTCTTGCAAGTTCAATAAGGGGCAAGAAAACTGATATTATCCGTGAAAAACTCTATGCCGACATTGACCGTCTTAAAGGTGGCTTATCAGTTGGCTCTGCCGATAAATATTTGCCACTTATCTATTCTCCGGCTACAATTTTTGACTATGCAAAGGATTATCTTCTCTTCTGCTTTGAAACGGGTGGAATCAAAGAGAAGGTTTCTTCTTCACAGAAACTTTTATATGAAGACATCAAAGCTTGCGTTGATGATGGAACACTTTGCAAAGGACTTGACAAATTCACTCTTACATTTAATGAGTTAGTTGAGAAATATGAGCAATTCGGCGCAACTTATGTTGACAATTTTGCTCGTGGTAGTTTTGACACGCCTGTTAAGAGTCTCACTACATTCAATGGTGGTACTTTGCCTATCTGGAATGGCAAACTTGATGTGCTTATTGAAGATTTGAAACCTGTAGTTTCAAAAGATAGCACAGTTATTGTCTTTGCAGGTACTGAAAAAAGTGCAAAAAATCTCTCTGAAACACTCAATGACGAAGATTTCACATCAGTTTATTTCCCTGTAATTCCTGCGAAATTTCCAAAAGGTGCAGTTTGTGTGCTTTCAGGGTCACTCACATCAGGATTTTCATTCCCACGAGAAAAACTCTATGTTTTCACATATTCAAAAGTCTATCAATCAAAGACAAAAAGACGAAATACTGGTTTTAAGGCGAGAGACACCATTCACTCTCTTGACGAGCTTCGCAAGGGTGATTATATCGTCCATTCCATTCACGGAATCGGTATTTTTGACGGTGTTACTCAGCTTGAAGCAAACAAGATTATAAAAGATTATATCAAAATCAAATATGCAAAAAGTGATGTGCTCTATGTACCTGTTACTCAGCTTGATTTGGTATCAAAATATATTGGTCCACACGAAGACGATGGCAAAGCATTAAAACTCAATCGTCTCGGTGGTGGCGAATGGGAGAAAACCCGAAGCAAAGTTCGTTCTGCTGTCAAAGATATGGCAGACCAACTGATTAAACTTTATTCACAACGTCTGCACAGTGAGGGTTATGCGTTCTCACCTGATATTGATATGCAGACAGACTTTGAACGCAGATTCGAGTTTGAAGAAACCGGTGACCAGCTTCGTAGTATTGACGAAATCAAAAGCGATATGGAAAAACCATATCCAATGGACCGTCTTCTCTGCGGTGATGTTGGGTTCGGCAAAACTGAAGTGGCTTTGCGTGCAGTTTTCAAATGTATTGCAGACGGCAAACAATGTGCAATTTTAGTACCTACTACAATTCTTGCATTACAACACTATCAAACCATATTAAAACGTTTTGAAGGGTTCCCAATAGAAGCTGAAATGCTTTCGCGATTCCGCACTCCTACACAACGTTCAAAGATAATCAAGAGTATAAACTCTGGCTTTATTGATATTGTTGTGGGTACTCATTCTCTCATTTCAAAGAATGTCAAATTCAAGGATTTGGGACTTTTAATCGTTGACGAAGAACAGCGTTTCGGCGTTGCTCAAAAAGAGAAACTCAAAGAAATGTTCCCAGGTGTCGATGTACTCACACTTTCTGCTACACCGATTCCACGAACACTTAATATGGCAATGTCGGGCATTCGTGATATGTCAGTTATTGAAGAAGCGCCGTCCGACCGTTTTCCTGTGCAGACCTATGTTGTTGAACACAATATGGCACTACTTTGCGAGGCTATGGAAAAAGAGCTTCGTCGTGGTGGTCAGGTTTATTTCTTACACAACCATGTTTACACTATTGACGGTGTTGCGCTCTCAATTCAAGAATTTTTACCTGATGCACGAATTAAAACGGCTCATGGCAAAATGAATGAAGAAGAACTCAGTGAAATTTGGCGCGACCTTATGAATGGTGAAATCGACATTCTCGTCTGCACAACAATTATTGAAACGGGTGTTGATGTGCCAAATGCTAACACTCTCATTATTGAAGATGCTGACAAATTAGGTCTTGCGCAGCTTCATCAGTTGCGTGGTCGTGTGGGAAGAAGTGCTAGAAGAGCAAGTGCATATCTCACATATAAACGAGATAAAAACTTATCAGAAGTGGCATATAAACGACTTCAAGCAATCCGTGAATATACAGAATTCGGCTCAGGCTTTAAAATTGCAATGCGTGACCTTGAAATCCGTGGTGCTGGCAACCTTTTAGGCGCACAGCAGCACGGGCACCTTGCTTCGGTTGGCTATGATATGTATATGAAACTGTTAAGCGAAGCAATAAGTCAAGAAAAAGGCGAAAAGCCAAAGCAAAAAGAATGTCTTATCGACCTTCAAATCAATGCGCATATCCCTGACCAGTATATCTCTGCACTCTCTCAAAGACTTACAGTTTATCGAAGAATTGCAGATATTCGCACATTCCAAGATGCAGAAGATGTGCGAGATGAGCTTCGCGACCGTTTCGGCGATGTGCCACCATCTGTTGATGGGCTTATTGAAGTATCCCTTTGCAGAAATACGGCTGCATCAATGGGCATTTTCGAAATCGGTCAGCGTGGAGACATAATCGCTCTTTATTGTGAAGATATTGATGCTTCATTAGTGCTTGATTTATCATCAATTCTTCGTGGAAGAATTAGCGTTACTCAAAAAGGTAAAAAGAGCATAAACGTTAAAAAACTTGATAATCAAAACTCTCTTGACACACTCAAAGAGATTTTTGAAGCAATCGAAAGTATAAACGCATCAAGAAAAGGTGATTAAAATGATTGGTACAATAGTGAACACTTCAACCATACTCATTGGTAGTGTTGTTGGTAGTTTGCTCAAAAAAGGCATTAAAGAGAAATACACAAAATGCCTTATGAATGCAATGGGACTTGCGGCGGCAGGTATCGGTATAAACTCTGTTGTTCAGAATATGCCAAACAGCAAATATCCTGTTTTGTTTATTGTTTCTCTTGCTCTCGGTTCACTTCTAGGCAATATGATTGATTTAGATAAAAAATTCAATTCACTCACCGAAAAGAAAGGCAAAAGTGAATTGGGCAAAGGGCTCTCAACTGCAATTCTTCTTTTCTGTATCGGCAGTTTGTCGATTTTAGGCCCTATTAACTCGGCACTTTATAATGACCATACATATCTTTTCACAAATGCAACTCTCGACCTTGTAACAAGTATGGTGCTTGCATCTACCTATGGCATTGGTATCGCTCTCGCAGCGCCTGTTTTGTTCATTTGGCAAGGCTCAATTTATTTGCTTGCTACTGTTTTAGGTGAGTTTATGAGCCCTGAGCTTATGTGTGAAATCAGCGTTGTTGGTGGTTTCCTTATAGCATCTTCAGGACTTGCAATTCTCGAAATAAAAAATCTTAAGACACTTAATATGTTACCTGCACTTATTGTTCCACCATTGTGGTTTGTGATTTTGTGGGTGATTTCGTTGGTATAAATTCATTGAAATAATAAGTTTTATATGTTAAAATTATATTATAAAAAATATAAAGGGGTTTGAAAAATATGCTTTGGTTAGCTGTTTTCGGTATTGGTATTGTTGTTGGTATAGCAGATGTATTTTTGTTTGCCAATAATAAAAAGGTAGCAACTTTTATTAATTCTATTTTGCGCAACTTAATTGTTGTAAATTCAACCGCATTTTTTGTGATGAAACAAGTGTTGAAGGTCATCAATATTTTTGATACTTCTCTTCACGGTCCTATTTATATTCTTAAATATGTCGGTCTATCACTTGTAATTGGTGTTGTATTATTGTTCATTACAGGAATTCTCAAAAATTCTTTTGCTTTTGAAAAATATGTTCCAAAACACAAAAAGAGTCATTTAGCAATAAAAATTATTGCTATTGTTTGTTTTGCACTTGGCATTGCAGCTATAACAGGCACATTTTGGGGCAAAGAAGCATTTGGTGATTTATCACCTGACCAGATTCTTATTAATCTTAACTCACCTACAGAAGGCACTGATGTTGGTGTTTACATTTCTGCTTTTGAGGGTCCTGTGCTCACAACATTGTTTGCAACAGCTGTTTTCTCTTTATTAGTATTTGCAAACCGAAAATTTACATATAAAAAGAATGAAAAAACATATACAATTTTCCCACTTATTGCAATCAGAATTATTAGCCTTATTATTGCAATTGCAATATTAGTTGGTGGTTGTGCTTTTGGAATAAACAGTTTCCAGTTGTTTGACCTTTACCACGCATATATGTCAGACTCATCGTATATTGAAGATAACTTTGTAGACCCTGATACAGCTAATCTTGTTTTTCCCGAAACCAAGCGTAATCTTATACACATTTACCTTGAATCAATGGAAAACACCTATTTTTCAAAAGAATTGGGTGGCGCAATGGATGAAAACCTTATGCCTGATTTAGCAAAACTTTCAAAAGAAGGTTACAGTTTTTCACACACAAGCACAGGATTTGGTGGTCCAATTCAATCAATAGGTTCTAGTTGGTCAGTTGCATCAATGGTTAATATGGGAATTGGACTTCCTATGAAAGTTCCTGTTGATGGTAACTCTTACGGTAAACCTGGCAACTTCTTACCTGGCGCTACTGCACTTGGCGATATTCTTGCAGAGCAAGGTTATGAGCAAACTGTTATGTTTGGTGCTGAAGCAGCTTTTGGTGGACTTGATTTCTATTTTGAATCTCATGGAGACTTTAACATTCTTGACTATAAAGCAGTTAAAGAAAAAGGTTGGATTCCTGAAGATTATAAAGTTTTCTGGGGTTATGAAGACGATAAGCTCTATGAATTTGCTAAAAATGAACTCACTCGTCTTTCCCAATCAGATAAGCCCTTCCATTTTGTTATGGAAACAGCCGATACACACGCACCACATGGGTATCTCAGTCCAAAAGCCCCTACACCATATGACAACCAATATTCTAATGCTATTCATTACAGTCAGTCTCAAGCAGTTGAATTTATTCGTTGGATTCAACAACAGCCATTCTATGAAAACACAACCATAGTTATTATTGGTGACCATTTAAGTATGGCAAAAGAGTTCTTTGAAAATATTACAAATTACCAACGCACTTGCTATAACCTTATTCTCAACCCTGCCCCAAGCCTTGGTGAGATTCAACAGGAATATCTTGTTAACAGAAGTTGGGCACTTTTCGATATGTTCCCAACACTTCTTGCAAGTATTGGTGTTGAGATTGAGGGAAATCATCTTGGTATCGGCACAAATATGTTCTCAGGTGAAAAAACTCTATTCGAAAGAGATGGTGTGCAAGAAGTAAATAAAGAGTTAAAAGACAGAAGTAATTTCTATAATAACAATATTCTCGTTGACTGGGAAAGTATTAACAAGCCAAAAGAATAAACGATAGAGGAAGAATTAGGTTTATGAAGAATAATAAAAAAAGATTAAAGATTTGTGGAATTATTATTGGTGTAATCATTATTGCTGTTTGTATCAATATGCTTGCAAACACAATTTACAACAATAGAAAAATTGACTATGTTTCATCTTTTGAACCCGTTAAATTTGAAAATCAATTAATTCCGAAAAAAGATAGTGATGGCAACTGGACTTTCACAACAGATAGAGAACTTAAAATTATGCAACTCACAGATATACACATTGGTGGTGGTTGGCTTTCTGCCAAAAACGACTCAATGGCAATCAACGCTGTTGCAGCAATGGTTAAAGCTGAAAAGCCAGACTTAGTTGTTATAACAGGAGATATTGTATATCCTGTTCCCTATGAAGCAGCTGCAATCAATAATCTTCCACCACACAAAACTTTTGCAGCTTTAATGGAAAACCTTGGGGTTTATTGGATTCCAACCTTTGGAAACCACGATACTGAGTTTTACAGTTTCTATTCAAGAGAAGAAATCTCAGAATACTATACCAATGCCGGTTTTAAATACTGTTTATATCAAGAAGGCGACGAAAGCATTGATGGTTATGGTAATAGCGTTATCAATGTTAAAAACTCAAATGGAATCATCACTCAATCAATTTTCACAATCGACTCTCACGCCTATGCCGGCACTGGCTTATCAAGTATTTTGGCAATGGATTATGACAACATTAAGCAGAGTCAGGTTGATTGGTACAAAAACAGAGTTGAAAAGAATAATAAATACAATAGCAATCTTATTGCAAGTTTGGATAACAAAGATGAACTGCTCGAAAAATACGGCAAATTAAACACTTTGCTTTTCTTCCATATTCCAATTGCTGAATATCGTGATGCATGGTTTGAATATGTTAACAACGGATATAAAGATACTGAAAATGTTAAACTCATCTATGGCACTGCCGGCGAATCTGGTGATGTAGTATATTGTGGTGTTGAGCCTGACAATCTCTTTGAAACAATGCAGGCTCTTGGTGGCAAGCACGGTGTTTTCTGTGGTCATGACCATGTAAACAATTTTATTATTGACTACAAAGGAATTCTTCTTACTTATGGATATAGTATTGACTACCTTGCATATAAGGATATTCACACCTTGGGCTCTCAGCGTGGTTGCACAATAATTACAGTAAAGCCCGATAGCAGCTTTGATATTAAACACGAAAACTATTATCAGGATAAATACGCACACGAAGCAAGAGAAGAAGTTACAATGCAAGTATTAAATGAAGACCATAAATAGACATAAGAAAAGCCACCCTGTTGGGTGGCTAATTCTTTTGTTATTTATTTTATTCCATCAAGGTTTACGCCTTTTGTTTCTTTGACTTTTAATGTAAACATTACTGCTGCAACTGATACTGCAACAACTGAAATTGCAAGACATACCCACCAGATTGGGAAGAAAATCATACCCACAACTGCAAGTGCATAGCCAACTACAAGACCGGTGATAACCAAAAGTCCTTCGCCACCAACAACAGAAGCGCGTATATCAGTTGGCACTTTTTCAGTCATCATAACATTCATATAATCTCGACCAATCCAATATGAGCCTTGATAAAGACCTGCAAATGCACCAATTAAATATGGATTCCAACCTAAGAGAACACCTGCAACAAAGAGTGAATATCCGATTACGCAGGTTGTTGAAAAGCCTGTAACTGTCACCTTTCGACCGAGTTTATCTGCAATGAAGCCTGAAAGGAATGTGATTGTGGCATAAACAACAGGCACCATAAAGAGAGCTTTTGTGATGTCAGATGTGCTCATTCCCACCTTGTGCATTGATGACTCAAAATAAAGCGCTATAGCAGGCATTGCCGAGTCAAATATAATATGTGAAATAATGAGCATCTTTGTATCTTTGTTAGAGAAGATATATTTAATACCATTAGACACACCTGATTGATTTCGTTGGGCTTGTTTTTGTTGCTTCTGCAATTCTTTCTCGGCTTGTCTTTCTTCATAAGGACGAGAGAGATATTCAATTCTTTCACTTATAAAGACCTTTGTATCTTTTGCAAAGACAATAACCAAAAGTACCGCTACAAAGCCTAAAATTGCGGGTACTAAAAAGATGTCACGCCAACGGGTAGCATCATCACCCATTAATATATCACGAAGTGTTGGAATAAGAATAACACCTAAAATACCAAAGCTCTTTAAGAAACTATAAATCTTTGCACGGTGCTTATTGGGTGCTTCTTCAAGAATATAAATAATCTGGATGTCGTGCCCCATAAAGAAACTGATTATGGCAAATCCAACAAGGAACATTATGTAGCTTGTTGACAAGTGGATTACCAAAAGTCCTGCTGCCATACCTAAAGTTGAAAGCACAAACAACGGTTTGCGTCCCCATTTATCCGCAAGAGCCTTATAAAATGGAGTTATAAGCCCTAAAACATAGGTAAAAACGCCAACAGTTGAATGAAGTGCCAACCCCTCTTGAAAGGTATAAAACTTGCCTAAGAATGGATTATTCACAAAGAACTCTGTAACAAATGACGACTGCACTGTTACAGTTAAGTTACTTGTAACTTCGTCAAGAATATTAACGATAGCAATTAACGTTAGAAGTACGAAAAAATAACCTTTATAATTGCCCTTTGCCCTTACTTTGTTGAGTTTGGTCAACTGATTATTTTCTCTTGATTTAACCTTTTCTATGTTCATATTTCACGCTCCTTTTTTCTTCATTATATATCACAAATACAGATTATACAATAGAAAGTTTGATAATACGAGCCAGATAATTCTAATTTGTCTAACTCGTTTATTTATAAAAAATAAAGGTGTCTTATGACACCCTTAAAATATTATTTTGTTCCGGTTGAGCCGAAGCCACCTGCGCCACGGTCTGTGTCGTCAAGGTCATCAACTTCAACGATTTCAGGCAATTCAACAGGTTCAATTACCATCTGTGCAATTCTTTCGAATGGCTCGATTGTGTATTCAGGGTCAGTCTGCTTTATAACACCAACACAGATTTCACCACGATAATCGCTATCGATAACACCAACAGAGTTCAAAAGCCCAATACCGTGCTTGATAGCAAGTCCGCTTCTTGCGTAAACAAAAGCCGCATAATGTGGGTCTTGGAGTCCTATTGCAATACCTGTTGGGATAATCGCTTTGTCGCCTTTTTTGAGAGTAATTGGCTCGTCAATACAAGCATAAAGGTCCATTCCTGCACTACCAGTTGTAGCTCTAGTTGGTATTTTGGCATTTTCTCTAACTTTCTTTATCTTTAATTCTTTCATTATTCAACACCTCTGTATAAAAGTCCACGGGTAAATTCAATCTGTGGCTTTTTGTTATTTTCATAAGCGTCTAAAATCTCTTTAACTTCTCTTGTTGACTCGGTTGTAAAGTTAAAGAATAGAATATCAGCAGGTGGGATTTCTCTCATTCTGTCACCCATATAAATTGGTCTTGAATTGAGAATTTCTGAATATCCCATAAAGCATTTCACAGGGAACTTAATACCCATTCTATCCGTTATCTCACTGTTTCTCTTGCACTCAGCACAGCTCTTGCCATTTTTTACAGGACAATTTCTTGTGAGCATAAGTGGAATTCTGCCATAGACGGTAATTCCCTTAGGTGTCGGTGCAGAAATATTCTTGAAATTATCAAGAGTACATTCATTTGAGATAATTACTTCGTCAATTCCAAGCGATTTTGCCATATCCATTGAATGTGAGTTGAGAATATTAAGTGAAGGTGAAGCAACCACCTTTTTGCCACATTTTTTCGCAACTGCAACCGCATCAAGAGTATGACAAAGCACAAAATATGCAGAAGACTCACGAAGCATTTTCTCAACCTTTTGGGCATTACCAAACATTCCATGTGGCAACTCAACACCATAGGCGTTTTCTTTGACGATTTCGTCGTCTGTGCCAAGGGGTACAAAAACTACATGTTTTTTTGCGCTTTCAGGGATTTGCCCAACATTGTCAAATCTTAAATAGAGCATTCTATCGTCATTTGATTTTATATTTGACGGAATAGACGGCTCGTTTATGCTTCTCTCACTTTCACCGAGAATTGATTGTGTCAAAAATGCAAGAGCCTTTCTTCGCATCCCGTTAAGTGCAGAAACGGGGAGTGAATAGTCAATTTCGCCCTTGATTTCAACACTTGTTGCATTGAATTGTGTGCCACCACATTTTTTGAGTGCATCAACAATTCTGTCTTCTGCAATCGGTCTGTTTATTGGTGCTTCGCAGAGCACATCACTTTCTACTATAGCAATATGATTTTCATATTTTGCTGTGAGTGTTGCCTTTTCACCGATTTTGCCACAAAATTTAAAGCTGATGTCATATCGTGGTAACTCTTTTTCATAGTTTATGGAATATTTATTAAGTAAATCCTTTGTAGCAGACTGAACATTCTCTTTTTCACGGTATCCGAAAATATCTCTGCCAAGCTTGTCCTGATAATAACCATCAGTAAAGCCTGAACGAGAGAAAAGGTCGCTTAAATCCTTTTGAATGTCAAAGTTATATTCATTATTTACCGATTTTTTACAAGCTTTAACTGCAGCGCTCACATATTCAGGACGTTTCATTCTGCCTTCAATTTTGAATGAGCAAACACCCATTTTTGAAAGCTCGGGAATGTGCTCAATTAAAGATAAATCTTTAAGGCTTAAATCGTGTCCTGTGCCGTTTTCTACTTTGAAAGGTAAACGACAAGGCTGAGCACAAAGACCGCGATTTCCGCTTCGTGAGCCCAATACTGCACTCATTAAACATTGACCCGAAACACACATACAAAGTGCACCGTGAATAAACACTTCAAGGTCGATAGGCGAGTCTTTGCAAAGCTCTTTGATTTCGTTAAAGCTCAATTCTCTTGGTAGAACTGCACGAGAAAAGCCTAATTCTTTGAGCATTTTAAGTCCTTCTAAAGTGCCCACACTTAACTGTGTTGATGCGTGCATTTCAATATCGGGGCAAATCTCTCGAACAAGTCTCGAAACACCCAAATCCTGAATAATAATAGCATCTGCACCGGATTTGCAAATCTTCTTGATTGTATCAATAACATCTGAAAGTTCACAGTCTTTAATAAGGGTGTTAAGAGTAATATGTACCTTAACACCCCTGCTGTGACAATATTTAATTGCGTTTTCAATTTGCTCGTCAGTAAAATTTTGGGCATTTCTTCGCGCGTTGAAATTGCCCATACCTAAATACACCGCATCAGCACCACTGAGCACTGCGGCTTTAAGGGTTTCTTCGCTACCGACAGGAGCCAAAATTTCAACTTTATTCATCAATTTCTCCGTCATTAGCTTTTTCGGATTTTGCGAAAAGATTTATCTGGTCATTCTTGAATTTTGCCTCTGTTTTGATTCTTTCAAGCTCACGCTTGTAATAGTCTCGTTCAGATTTAGCCTTTGCTGCATCTTCAAGATATTCTTTAATCTGATTACGGAAATTTTCAGTCTCTGCCTGTGCCTTTGAAAGTTCATTAGCAAGGTCAAGAGAAACAAGCACAGCCGCCTGATTAGCAGAAATAAAAGATGTAGCCTTTAAAATTTCAGACATCTTTTTGTCAATCAACTGACCTAATTCTTCTGTGTGCTCAACGCTTTCGTCTGTGCAAATAAAATATTTAACACCACAAATATCAAGTCTGACTCTGTTTTTATCCATAACTTTCACACTCCGATACATTTATATTGTAATTGTATCACATAAATATATGATTTTCAAGTTGCTTTATTTATGCCCGAAAAGTGCTTCAAATAGTCCGGGATTAGAGCATTTCTTGCACTCTGGAGGACAATCAAAATCTACCAAAATTGTGTCATCCCCAATGACTTTAATATCATTCCAACAGATTTTAATATCTTGATATTTGCCCAAAAGTCCAAAGCATTTTGACTTGCCCCAGATTATAATTGAAATAAGTGCGCCCGAGCAAGTGTCAATTTCAACATCACACACGTTACCAAGTCTGCATCCGTCCGATAAATTTATGACTTCTTTCTCTCTCATATCTGTAACAAAACAATTCATAAAAACACCCCTGCAATATAATATGCAAGGGTAGGGGGATATTATCAATTTTCTTTAATTTTCTTGATTGCACCTTTTTCGAGACGACTCACTTGTGCTTGGCTTATTCCCACTTCTTCTGCAACTTCCATCTGAGTTTTGCCTTGCATAAAACGAAGATTTAAAATTTGCTTTTCACGGTCACCTAAATTTTTTATTGCTTCTTTAATAGATATTTCGTTAAGCCAATCGTCGTCACTTTCTGAGCTTCCCACTTGGTCCATAACATAGATTGTGTCACCACCGTCAGAATAAACGGGCTCATAAAGGGATATGGGTTCAACAATAGCTTCAAGGGCAAGCACAACATCAACAGGCTCGATTTCCATCTCTTGTGCGATTTCTTCAATGGTGGCATCTCGTCCCAAATCATTTTGTATTCGCTCTTTAATCTGCATTGCGTGATATGCTGTGTCACGAAGTGAACGACTGACTCTTATTGTGTTGTAGTCTCTTAAATATCGACGGATTTCACCGATAATCATAGGCACGGCATAGGTTGAAAAGCGCACATTCTGTGTAACATCAAAATTGTCAATAGCCTTAATTAGCCCAATGCACCCCACTTGAAACAAATCGTCGGGATTTTCACCACGATTTGCGAATCTTTGAATAACGGACAGAACAAGGCGAAGATTACCTTCAACTAATTCTTGACGTGCTCGCTCATCTCCTGTTTCTCTGATTTTTTTAAGCAACGCCATTTTCTCTGATTCTTTTAAAACTTTAAGCTTTGCTGTATTAACACCACAAATTTCAACTCTCGTAAATTGCACAAAAACACTCCCGCATAAGTTTTCAATAAAAGTATTACCAATTACTGAAAATCTAAACGGGAGTTCAAAAGTATATTTAATTTTTGTTAGACAAATTTGAATTTAACAAAATATTACAAAAATACAAATATTTTAATATATTTATACTTTGAACTGTGGGCAAAATATTTGTGCGAGGTGAGAATAATGAATAATCAAAACAACAATAACAAAAACAACGCAAAAAACAAAAATAAGAACAACCCAACAAACGCAAAAGAAAATCCATCAATGAAGAACGAAAACAAACAGGATAATAGATAACAAAAAAGCACCTACTTGTTGTAGGTGCTCAATTCTTATTTATAGTCTTTTCCAATTAGATATCTCCACGCAGCAACATATTTTGATGTGGCTCTCGGCTTGTGAGTCTTGATATAGAAATATCTCTCTTGGTCAATAATAAGCAGTGCCTCAATGGAAATGCTCATAACAAGTTTAACTGTGTCAAGTGGGATTGTAATAGTTTCACTTTCGTTAAGCACTATCTCAAACCTATCTTGACAAATTCTAAGAATTGCATTTTCAGAAATTGATTTTCTCTTTCTGTCAACAATGGTTGAAATTCGTTGACCACCTTCTTCAAAAATCAATTCGCCAGAACCCGCTTTAAGAACTCGTTCTTTCCATTGCTCTTTTTGCCATTTATCCCAATCAAGAATATTGTCAAAAACAAGTGGCTTGTGCACTTGGTGAAAAAATCCGTCTGCACGAAGTTCTGTGACATATCCACAATCGCAGGTGAGAAAATTACCCTTTGAGTGAAGTTTACCAACCTCAAAACAATGTGGACACATATATAGAACTCTCTCAACGTGCTCTGCAAGATTCTTACCTTTATATTGATGCTTGTTCTCTTTAAGGTCATCAAAAACATTTACATAAATATCGTTTCTGATAATTTCGTTGATTTCTTCAACGCTCATATTTTTAAGTTCTTCAGGGGAATATTCTCTCACGACACCACCGCGGACAGGACCTTTTCTAAGCCCTGTGCCCCATTTAGGAGTGTGAAAATATCCACCATTAACTCTGAATGTAATCAGCGCAACGCCTGCGTCTTTAATAAGCTGACCTGTTCTTGGTGAGAAAAAGCCTGTTTCACCATTTGGTGTGATTGTACCCTCAACACAGATAGCAACGCTGACACCTTCTTTAATGCTCTTGAGAATGTTGTTAACCATTTCAGATGATGGTTTTTCGCGTTCACGAACAATAAAACCCGAAACTTTTCTCAAAAGAAAATTTAAAATAGGCTTGTCTACCAAGTGGTCACTGATAACAAAACGCACATATTTTTTAAGAGCATAGAGCACATAAACAGGGTCCAATGCGTCAGAATGGTTTGCGATTATAATAAATGTGTCGTGCTTTGGTCTATATCTTTTAATTTTAGCGTGGCAATATGCTAAAACAATGCGACCGAATAAAATTCGCGCACCGTTAACAGCTGTTTTGTTGCCTTTTGTTTTAAAAGTCATAAATTGCACCAAATCCCATAAATTTTATACTTAAAGAATAAATGAAATCTTGAATATTGTCAAGGCAAAACAGAAATTTTGAACATACAAATAATGGTTATGTTTATTGATTTTTTTCTGTGCTTATAGTAAAATTGAATAGGTGATTTTATGCAAGGCAGATATTATTCATTAAATGAATATCTCTGTAATCAATTCGGTGGCAAGATTTATAAATTGGCGCTGGATATCGGATGCACCTGTCCGAATCGTGATGGCACTCTCGACACTCGTGGTTGCATTTTCTGTCACAATGGCTCATCCCATTTTGCAGAAACGGGAGTTGACATCAACACCCAGATTGAAAATGCAAAGAGTAGAGTAAAAGATAAAATTAAAACTCAAAAATATATTGCATATTTTCAAAGCTTTACTAACACTTATGGCGATATTGATTATCTCCAAAATTGCTTTATGACTGCAATAAGCCGTGATGATATTGTGGCATTGTCCATTGGCACTCGTCCTGACTGTTTAGGTGAAAATGTGCTTGATTTGTTAGAAAAACTCAACACAATCAAACCTGTCTGGATAGAATTAGGTTTGCAAACATCAAATGAGAAATCTGCAGAGTATATTCGTCGTTGTTACCCTAATTCTACCTATGAAAAAGCCATAAAAGAGTTGAAAAGCAGAGGAATAACAGTAATAACCCACATTATTATTGGTTTACCCAATGAAACAAAAGAAGAAATACTTAAAACTATTGATTTTGTGGTCGAGAATAAAACCGACGGTATCAAATTACAGCTTTTGCACATTCTCAAAGATACCGACCTTTATGAAGATTATAAAAAAGGTCTTGTAAAACCTTTGAGTTTAGAAGAATATATGGATATTCTCTTTGCCTCAATTGAGAGAATACCCGAAAACATTGTAATTCACAGAATAACGGGTGATGCACCTAAATCGCATCTTGTTGAGCCCTTGTGGAGTGCAAACAAGAAAAATGTGCTCAACACAATTAACAGAGAATTAGAAAAAAGAGATATAATTCAAGGGAAGTGTAAAATATGACTTGGGAATTTTCATTACCGGTTAAAATTTATTTTGGTACAGATAAAATCAAAGAATTGCCAAAAATCATTGAAGAATTGGGCTACAAAAGGGGAGTGCTTGTCTGCTCAAACACTCTTAAAAAGAATGGTGTAGCAGAAGAGATAATTGAAAATTCAAATGGCAAATTAGTAGCGACTTTTAGTGATATAAGACCAAATCCAACAACAGATAATGTAAATGCTTGCGTTAAAGCTTTAAGAGAAAATAATGCAGATTTTGCCGTCGCTTTGGGTGGTGGCTCACCAATGGACTGTTGTAAAGCAGCCTGTGCAATCGCAAAGGGTGACGATATAATCGAAAGCTATCATACAGGTGGCAAGCCAATAAATAAAGATGAAGTTATTCCAATGATTGCAGTTGCAACAACAAGTGGCACAGGCAGTGAAATAACAAACATTTCTGTGCTTACCGATTTGTTAAAAAATGTGAAATCCACAATGAATGACCCACTTATGTATCCAAAGGCAGCCATCGTTGATCCAAGACTTACACTCAGCGTGCCACCAAAGGTTACTGCTTCAACAGGTCTTGATGTGCTTGCTCACGCATTAGAAAGTGTGTGGAGTGTTTTGCACCAACCAATTTGTGAAAGTTGTTCAGTTCACGCAACAAAACTCGTGTTTGAGTGGCTTTATAAAGCATATTCAGAGCCTCAAAATCTTGAAGCTCGTGAAAAAATGGCAGAAGCATCAATCGTTGCTGGTGTGGCATTTTCAAATCCACGCACAGCGGGTAGCCACGCTTGTTCATTTCCTTTAACAAATCTCTATGGTGTACCACATGGTGAAGCTTGTGCAATGACTCTTGATTTCTTCACAAGATTTAACGCTGAAGCAGAAAACGGCAGACTTAATAAATTTGCCCGTGATTGTGGATTTTCAGATGCTTATGCTTTAGCTGATGCTATTTCAGACCTTAAAAAGAAAATGGGAATGGCAATGACTCTCACAGAAATCGGCGTGGAAACTTCTGAAGAAATTGAAACACTTACAAAAATGAGTATGACACCACTTATGGAGAGAAATATTATTCCATTATCATATGACGACATAAAAAATATGTATATTTCAATGAAATAATGTGTAGAAATTTCCAATTAGTAATAGATTATTAATATTTTTGTGATATAATGAAAAAATAAAGTTTTTGCAAATGAGGTGTTGTGCTTTGAAAAACTTTGCAAATATAATTGTTAACGGTCACAAGGCAATTCTCGCATTGATGTTAGTGCTTTGCGTGGGTTGTGCCTTGCTTATTCCATCAGTTGAAATTAATACTGATATGACCAAATATTTGCCTGAGGATTCTTCAATGAAACAGGGCGTTGATGTGATGATAGAAGATTTTACGTCAATGGCAATGTCACAGACCATCAGGGTTATGTTTGAAGATTTGAGTCAGGACGAAATCTATGCTGTTAGACATCAACTTGAAAACATAGAATATGTTGACAGTGTTTCATATATTGAGGGTAGTGAAGATTACAATAAAGATAATTACACAAAATTTGTTGTAAATACTTCATATACATATGGCTCACCTGAAGAACTCTCTATTGAAAAAACGATTGAAGACCAGTTTAAAGATTACAAAATGAATTATATGAATGACAATGCAAGCAGTATGGAAATGCCTTGGCTTATGATTGCTGTTGCTATTGTGATTCTTTTTGCAATTCTTTTCTTAATGAGCAGTTCTTGGTTTGAACCTGTGCTCTTTATGGCGACAATCGGTGTTGCCATTGCAATTAATATGGGTACAAATATTGTACTTGGCAGTGTTTCACAGATTACAATGTCAATCGCAGCAATATTGCAGTTAGTTCTTTCAATGGACTATTCAATCATTCTTGCAAACCGCTATCGTCAAGAAAAACTCTTGTGTGACGATATTGAAGAAGCAATGAAAAATGCTTGGAAGAATGCATTCTCATCAATTATGAGTAGTGGTATGACAACTGTTATCGGTCTTACAATGCTCGTGTTTATGAGTTTCAAGATTGGTATGGATTTGGGTCTTGTTCTTGCAAAAGGCGTTCTTTGCAGTATGCTTTGTGTTCTCACAGTTTTACCGGCTCTCTTACTTATCTTTGATGAAAAAATTGAAGATACAGAAAAAAACGAGTTGCATTTGCCAATGGGATTTTTATCGAAAATTCAATATAAAATCAGAAAACCATTGGCAGTATTCTTCGCAATTCTCTTTGTGGTAACAGCATTTTTACAGAACACAACAAAAATTGTTTATTCAATTTCACCCGAAGACCCAATCGCAGACGTTTTCACACCATCAAACCCAGTTATTCTTCTCTATGATAATGAAGACGAAGAAAACGCAAACAAAGTAATTGCAGAGTTTGAAAATAAAGATGTTGTCAAGAATGTAATGAGCTATTCAAACACATTGGGCAAAGAGTTTACATCAAGTGGAATTATGTCAATGATTGATGATATGGGCATTCCAATGACTATCGACTCATCACTTATTGATTTGGTTTATTATACTTATTTCAATGACGGCAAAACATTGCCAATGACAATCAGTCAGGTGGTAAACTTCATTAAATACAATGTAATGAACAACGATATGTTCTCATCATTTATCAGCAGTGATATGAAAGCGTCAGTTGATAAAATGGAATTGTTTGCAGACTCCAAAAACCTTACAACACCAATGACAGCCGAAGAAATTGCAAATAATTTCTCAATGGATGCAAGTCAGGTTAAACAACTTATGGTGCTTTATTTCGGCACAAAAGGTGGCGTAGATTGTGGCACAATGTCACTTCCTGTTTTTGCTGATTTTGTTGTAAATGAAGTTGCAAAAAATCCAACATATTCATCAATGTTTGACGAAGAAACAAAATCGCAGTTAGGAATGCTCACAACATTCACCAATAAAGAAGTTGTTACTGAGAAAAGATATTATGATTCAATGGCAAGTCTTATGGGTGTTGATGTTGAAAAGGTAAAACTTTTCTATGCTTATCATAAGGTTTATTCACAGAATCCTGAAGTTGTTGACTATGAGCAGGTTATGTCAGAATATCTTGCGATGCAGTTTATCGGCAGTGAATATAAATTGTCAATTCAAGAATTCGTGAACTTTATTATGGATAATGAAGAAATGATGAATTCTGCAATGACTCCTGAAGATTTGCAAAAACTTACAATGGGCCACGAGATTGTAAATGAAACAGTTAAAGGCACATTATATTCGCCTGAAGGTTTAGCGAAAGTTATGAATATGGAGTCTGAACAACTCAAACAACTCTATCTTCTCTATATCTGTGAACACGGTGACACAAGCAGTTGGAAAGTTTCAATTCAGAACTTTATAAACTTTATTATAAGCAATGTGTTGCCAAATAAGGCTTATGCTTCACAGTTCCCAGCAGAAACTGCAAATATGCTCAAAGATGTTAAAAAACTTATTGACGCAGCAGTTTCAAATAAAGCGTATTCATCAGCAGAACTTGCTTCTATGTTTGGCGCTCTCACAGACCAGATAGACAGTAATACAATGGACGTGCTCTGCCTATATTATTCAAGCACAAAGACAAGCAATACTAATTGGAAATTGACCATTGAAGAAATGTTCACATATGTTTCAGAAAATCTTCTCAACGACTCAAGATTTGTCAATATGATTGACTCTGCAACCCGTCAGCAAGTTTATGATATGAAAACTCAGCTTGATGGCGCAATCAATCAGCTTTTAGGCAACAATCATTCTCTTATGATGATTGAAACTTCACTTCCTGTTGAATCGGCAGAAACAACAGCATTTATGGATGAACTTTCAGCTTTCTGTGGTGATAATCTTAAGAATAAGTATTATTTCATAGGCAACACTCCAATGAGTTATGAAATGGAGCAGAGCTTTGATAAAGAATTGTTGTTTATCACATTGCTCACAGCAGCTGCAATTTTCATTGTTGTTGCATTTACATTCCGCTCATTGTCAATTCCGGCACTTCTTGTGTTACTTGTTCAATGCGGTGTTTATCTCACAATGACAGTCAACGGACTTATGGGATATAGCATTTATTATCTTGCATTGCTCATTGTTCAATGTATCCTTATGGGTGCTACAATCGACTATGCGATTTTGTTCACAAACTATTATCGTGAAAGCCGAAAGACAATGGATATTAAGGATTCAATCAAAGCAGCATATGAAGGCTCAATTCACACTATTCTCACATCAGGTCTTATTATGATTGTGGTTACTGGTGCAATCGGATTTAGCCCTGTTGACCCGACAATCGCACAGATTTGCCAGACAATTTCAATCGGTGCACTTTCTGCAACCTTGTTAATACTCTTCGTTTTACCGGGTGTTGCAGCAGCCCTTGATAAGTTTACCAATAAACAAAAGAATAAAGATAAATAAATATAAAAGCAGTTTGAGAATTCTCAAACTGCTTTTCTTGTAGTGCGGACGATGGGACTTGAATTATAGCCCACAATGCGAATGGGGGGATTCGCATTGTGCTTTTGCCTAAAAACGATATACCATATCGTTTTCTTAACGGAAAAACCCAAGGGTTCAAGTCCCAACTTTTATCTTTTAAATATTAAAAAGCCCACAAAAGTGGACTTTTCGATATTGGTGCGGACGATGGGACTTGAACCCACAAGGAAGTAATATCCACAGGTGTCTGAGGCCTGCACGTCTGCCAGTTCCGTCACATCCGCATATTAATTTTTTATTTTGAATTTTGCTTTTACTTATGGTTTTCAACCGTGCCCACGTGACACTTGCGGTGCCCAAAATCTTTTTTCACTTGGTGCGTGAAAAGATTTTGACCGCTGCGTCTTTTTAGCCTTCGCTTCATCCTCCACCGGAGGCGCTCGGCTAAAAACTGCCAGTTCCGTCACATCCGCATATATTAAAATGCTTGATAATATTATCATTTTGCAATATAAAAGTCAAGTGGATTAAAGGTTAACAAAATTGAATTTATCGAAACCTTATTTATAAACAAAAAAATCGCCCCAAGGGACGAAAAAGGCATAAAAAAAGAAGTAACCCCCAAGGTCGACGTTTCTTTACACGCCTTTCACGGACCGGGGGATTACTTCTGTTCACTCTTGATATCTAACATCATTTGAGCTTCCTCTCTTTCTTAAATTTTTTTGCCTTCATTTGAACTTGATTCTCTTTAACATTGATTTCAAATTATTCTCGAAAAGCGAGATTCTTTAATGTTTTAGAATTATTTACGAAGGCTTTGAAAGTAATCTCTTAATTATAAAACTTAGTTTGCAAACATTTATCTATATTAAATTCACTTGATTCTTTTTAGAACTAGTGTTGCTTTTCGTCTGTGCTGTTTGCTACACTTTATTATCTTTTAAACTAAGATTTATTATCAGAGATTTCAGGGTTTCTTACCTGTACATTGGAACCACCTTATCTTTTCTTATTAAACCTATTTGCTTTAATTTGAACGAAGATTTAGTTGAACATCGGAACCACCTTATCTTTTTATATTAAGCATTTGGGTTTACTTTGGATTAGGTTTTAACTGTACATTGGAATCACCTTTTCCTTTCTGTGTCTATAATATAACACGAAAAAACACAGATTGCAATATGTAATTTTGTACAAAGTTAATAGTTTTTAGTTGTTTATTTCGCAGAATTTGTATATTATGCTCATAAAACTTTTCAAAAACTATTGACTTTTGGCTTTCGATTTGATATTATTAATATGTTGGGTGTCTGCAAAGACACCTTTTTTTGTTGCATTAATTCATTTTTTTGAAGCACATTACATTATAAAATACTCTTGACTTGAAAATGCACTTTTGCTATAATACATAGGATATTGAAAACACAGTGAAAAAGAAAGTAGATTAAGTGAGTAATCTTGCCAGAGAATTGTGCCGTGGCTGAAAGCACATAAGTCGAAAACTTAATTGAAGTTCCCTTTGGAGTGGCATCGTTGAACTGACAGTAGATGATGACGGTTTGTTCTCGTTATTGAACACGGAAAGTGTTAGCTTTTTGCTAAAATTTGGGTGGTACCGCGGATTTTATTCGTCCCATGCTCTTTGGAGTGTGGGATTTTTTGTTCCCATTTTTCCGAACATATATATTAGAAAAGGATTGAGATTATGAGAGAAAAACTCGAAGCTATCCGTGCTCGTGCGGAAGCAGAACTCAGCACTTTTACCGAGCAGAGTCAACTCGAAGAATTCAGAGTACAAGTGCTTGGTAAAAAAGGTGAACTTACATCATTACTTAAAATGATGGGTTCATTATCAGCTGAAGAAAGACCAGTTATGGGTCAGATTGTCAACGAGGTTCGTGCATTCGTTGAACAGAAAATTGCAGAAAAAAGTCAGGAACTCAAAGAACTTGAACTTAAAAAGGAAATTGAAAGCACACCAATTTTCGATATTTCTGTTCCTGCTAACTTAACTCGTGGTTCATACCACCCGATTACACTTGTACAGCGTCAATGTGAAAGCGTTTTCCGTTCAATGGGCTTTAACATTGAAGACTACAGTGAAATTGTTACTGACTATGAATGTTTTGAAGCACTTAACATTCCAAAGGACCACCCTGCTCGCGATATGCAGGACACATACTATTTGGATAATGGTCAGTTGTTAAAATCTCACACATCAGCAGCGCAAAATGCTATTTATAAAAAGTATAAAGATGCACTCGTAAACGACGGTATGCCAATCAAGGCTATTTTCCCAGGTCGTTGTTTCAGAAACGAGGCTACTGATGCTTGTCACGAAAACACATTCTTCCAGATGGAAGGCGTTATGGTTGACAAGGATATTTCAATTTCAAACCTTATTTACTTTATGAAAACAATGCTTTCAGAAGTATTCCAAAAAGACATCAAGGTTCGTCTTCGTCCTGGTTTCTTCCCATTCGTTGAGCCTGGCTTTGAGCTTGATATTTCTTGCCTTATCTGTGGTGGTGAAGGTTGTCCTTCATGTAAGCACAGCGGTTGGCTTGAACTTTGCCCATGTGGTATGATTCACCCTGAAGTTCTTAAAGCTGGTGAAATTGACCCTGAAAAATACACAGGTTTCGCATTTGGTCTTGGACTTACTCGTCTTGCAATGATGAAATATGGTGTTAAAGATATTCGTGATTTGAACAGTGGCTCACTTAAAGTGCTCACACAGTTCACAGACGACGAAAATTAAGAAAGGAGGAGCAAAATTATGTTTTTATCAATGAACTGGATTAGTGATTTCGTTGACCTTAGTGGTCTTGACAAAATGGAATTAATCCGCAAATTCTCACTTTCAACTGCAGAAGTTGAAAACGAAATTTTCTTTAAAGGCAGCGACTTTTCAGGTATTGTTGTTGCAGAAATCAAGTCTGTAGAAGACCATCCAAAATCAGAAAAGCTCCACCTTTTAAAAGTTGATATTGGTGAAGCAGAATTAGTTGATGTTGTATGCGGTGCACCAAATGTTAGAGTTGGTATGAAGACTGCATTTGCTAAAGTTGGCGCTAAACTCGGTGAAATAGAAATCGCACCAAGACCACTTGCTGGATATATGTCAAACGGTATGTGCTGTTCTGAAAAAGAAATCGGAATCAGCGACGACAACTCAGGTATTATGGACATTCTCGATGATGTTAAGAATGGCACTGACATCAAAGAACTTTATGAAATCGACGATATCGTTTTCGAAGTTGACAACAAATCACTTACAAACCGTCCTGACCTTTGGGGCCATTATGGCATCGCCCGTGAATTTGCTGCAATTGCAGGTCGCGAGTTAAAGCCATTGCCACAGGTTGACCTTTCACAATACGACAATCTTCCAAAGGTTGACCTTAAAATTGAAGACACTCTTTGCCAAAGATATTCTTGCTTGCAGGTTGCAAACATTACAAAAAATGTTAGCCCTGTTAATATGAGAATCCGTCTTTTCTACTGCGGTATGAGAGGAATCAATCTCCTTGCTGACCTTACAAACTACTTAATGCTTGAAATGGGTCAGCCAATGCACGCTTTCGATTCAAGAAAGGTTGAAAAAATCCGTATTAAGCGCTTTGCAGAGCCATTCACATTCCAGACTCTTGACGGAATTGACAGAAATATTGACGAAAACACTCTTATGATTTGCAACGACAACACTCCTGTTGCTATTGCAGGTATTATGGGTGGTTTAGACTCTGAAATCGTAGAGGATACAACAACTCTTACACTTGAATCTGCAACATTTAATGCTGCATCAATCCGTAAGTCAACTGTTCGTCTTGCACATCGTACAGACGCTTCAAACCGTTATGAAAAGTGCCTTGACCCTGAAATGACAGTTCCTGCAATTGCTCGTTTCGTTAATCTTCTTATGGATATTGACCCTGAAGCACAGGTTGTGTCTGCTCTTACTGACGAATATGCGTTCAAATATCCAACAGTTACACTTGACTTCGACAAGGCATTTATCGACAAATACACAGGTATTGAAATCGCAAATGATACTATTGTAAATACACTTAATTCTCTTGGCTTCAAGGCATCAAACGACGGTGACAACTTCACAGTAGAAGTTCCAAGCTGGAGAGCTACAAAGGATGTTACTATCAAGGCTGACATTGTTGAAGAAATTACTCGTATTTACGGTTATGACAACTTTGATATTCATACAGCTTCTGCTCCACTTTATCCTGTCCGTGCAAAAGCAGAAAAGACTGTTGAAGACAGAATTAAAGATATGCTCGTTCATCGTTATTCACTTCACGAGCTTCATTCTTATGTATGGCAATATTATGATGAATACAAGGCATTAGGCATTGACATTGAAGAAAATATCAAGCTTTCAGGTGCTACAAATCCTAATATTGAAACAATCCGTAAGTCAATTATTCCAACCCAGCTTTGTCAGGTAAAGACAAACACTAATTTCTCAACTGATTTTGGTGTGTTTGAAATCGGCAGAACTGTTGACGGACTTAAAGATGACGGTCTTTGCAACGAGAGAAAGAAACTCTGTGTTACACTTTACAGCAAGACAAAATCTCTTGAAACTCTTTATGTTGAACTTGCAACAATGCTTTCAGTTATTACTGATAACATCAAGCACAAGGCACTCACATTCAATCCAATGGATGCCACTCTTTCTTATGAGCACCCAAGAAATCTTAACAAAATTTCTTGTGATGGCGTAGTTCTCGGTAAAATCGGTGTTGTTCACCCAACAGTTTCAAAGAAAATTGATAAGAAAGCATCTATCGTGTTTGCTGAAATTGATGTACCTTTATTCACTGAAATTGTAGATGATGGTATTCATTATGCAGAACCATCAAAATTCCCTGCTATGGAAATCGACCTTTCATTCGTGAGTGAAACATTTGCACCAATTGGCAAGGCTATCGAGAATGCAAATTGTCCACTTATCAAGAAGGTAGAAGTGACTGACACATACCGTGACGAAAACGGCAAGTCAATCACAACAAGAATCACATTCTCAAACCCAGAAAAAACTCTCACAACTGATGAGGTTATGGAAGTGGCAAACTCAATTATTGATGCACTTTCAAAAGAAGGAATTGCATTGAAATCATAATTAAGAAACTCCCTTCGGGGAGTTTTTTTGTAAGACAAATTCAAATTTGTTGCAAAAAAAAGGCGGGGTTTTAATCCCGCCATACTTTTACTGTATATTAAGTTTTTTATCAATTATTTTGTGACAAGAGCCAACTGATAAGTATGAAATAAAAGTGAAAATCACACCAATTGAAGAACGAATGCCGTTTTCTCCTATAATAGGTAAAATTGACACGGCAAAGAATATAACAAAGTTTATTATATGGAAAATCATATTACGCTTTAACGCGTTTTTACCTATTGAAAACAGCGAAGATATAATATCTGCCAAAGAGAAAATTATTATACAAGCCATCAAAAGAAGGATGCAGAAATATGCCTTATCTGACAACCACATATCAAAAGTCATAGCGCCGTTGTCAGCGTTACCAACTGTGGCAATAATTGATTTAATAAGGGTAATCAATGAAATGTTAGTAGTTTCAAATGTTTCGCGATTAAGCTGTGAATACATTGGCAGGCACATCCACAAAAGTGGAGAGAACATAAGAATAAATCTTGTAATCTGTTCTTTGCCACCAAAAGCAGAAGTTTTAATGTTATTCAGCACTCTGTCAACTGTTGCTTGCTCTTTCATTGCTTTTTCATGGTCTGCTTTAAGACGATTATCCAAATCATAATACACTAAATTTGTATTACATTTAGGGCAATTCTGTTTCATATAGAAAGGTGATAACTTTTCGTTGCATTTTGGACAATTACTCATTTTCGCCACCTCCTGAAACTTGTGCAGAAAGAACTTTTCTGCGCTCTGCCATTTCTTCACGAACTTGCTTTAATTTGTCACCTGTAAGGTCATACCAGATATATGGAATAAGTGGTAATAAACCTAAAATAGCAGGAGCAAGTGTAAACATACCCCAAATGAGAGTATCTGTGTAGTCATAAGCTTTAACAGTCATTGTTTCTGTTTCACTTATTTGAACAAATGTAAGACCGATTACAGGAAGAAGTAAGTTGCCGATTGTGCCTGAAATTGAACCTGTAAGCTTGCCCACGAATGTAAGCACAGAGAATGAAACACCTTCGTTTCTCTCACCGGTTTTCCATTCCATATAGTCAATAGTATCACCAATCATTTCAGTTGGAATAACCATATTGATTGTATTGAAGAAAGAGAAAAGAAGATTTTGCACCATAAGAAGTGGCACAACAACCCAAAGGTTTGTAAAGCATTTAACACCGACTAAGAATACAACAATACCACATACAAGTCTTACAAATCCGTTAAGGAAGATGATTTGTCTGTTATCAAATCTCTGTTTTACCTTTGGAATAAGAAGATACGTAATAAAGCCTAAAATTGTACCAGGTAATGCAATAACAATTGTTAGTGAGTTCATTTGCACAACTTCAGAATAGTAATAGGCTTGGAAAAATCCACCAATGCCACCCACGGCACCAAGCACATTACCAATAACAATCAAAAGTAATGGCTTATTCTTAACAAGTGCTTTGAATCCGTCAAGAACACTTGGCTCTTTGATGGTCTGAACAACTCTTTCTTTTGTGCAGATACCCGAAAGTGAGAAAAGTGCCATACCCAATGTGCCTGAAATCACAGCCATAAGCAAGAAAACCTGTGACAATGAAAGTGGAATTGAGCCGTTGTTGCTTAAATCCATAAGCACTGTAAGAATTGTTGTTGAAAGACCACCAATAAGACCTGAAACAAATCTTGCAGAAGAAATAACTCTTGTTCTGTCAGAAGGGGATGGGCTGATTGCAGCACTCATACCCCAGAAAGGAACATCACCTAGGGTGTAGAAAAGTTCCCATATAAAATATGTTATAAACATATATATAATTTTTGCAGTCGTCTCTGCGTTTGGTCCTAAAATCTGTGGACCAGCAAAAAGTGCAATAGTAGCAATTCCCAAAGGAATAGGAACAATTAAAAGATAAGGACGAAGTTTGCCGTAACGAGTTCTTGTTCGGTCAATGATTGAACCCATAAGCGGGTCATTGATTGTGTCCCAAAGTCCTAAAAAGAGCATCATTGCTGCAACTGCTTCAGGGGGCACGCCAAAAACCTTAACAAAGAAAAGTGAGAGATAACTACCTGCGATAATGTTATAACCAAAGCATTGACCTGCGTTGGCAATACCATAAGCAAGAGTTTCTTTGACACCTACATAACGGATGTCGCCATTGTTTTGTGCCATTGTTTATTTTCTCCTTCCCTTATTTCTATCTTTAAATGCTCCACCTTTGTCGTTGAGCATAAAGCGTTCTTTTGAGAGCCAATATGTAAGCTGTTCTTTTGTGTCTCTGTGATAATTAAACACTCTGTCACGCACTTTATCATAAAGGTCAGTTGCAAGCGAGCAGGTGTTTTCTTCACCGTCTGCAGTAATTGCGAGAACTAAAATATCCTTATCAACAGGTAATTCAAAAGTAGTTGTTTCAGGGTTTATTGTGATAGTTGATTTCCAGAAGAATAACTGTTCACATTGAGCATCACCATTTGCCTTATGTGAGTGTGTGAACTCAAAACCTAATTTGCCGTGCTTTGTGAATGCAACTTCTTTGAAATCATATAAATCCCAACCGGCATAATATTCTCTAATGTCGTTTATTCTTATTTGCTTGCCACCGAATTTAGCAACCTTGTCACCATTAAGAGAAGCCACAAGAAGATGCACTCTGTCAGTGCCTTTTGGTAAGAAGAGTGTCTGACCACCGCAGAGAATAGCTTTTTTATCTTGTGGAATTGTAAATTTAACGCCGTCAACATAAATTTCTTCAGGTGTGATTTCCCAAGGAATTGACTTGTTGATTACTGGAAGATTGCCATTTCTTGATGTGTTGTTGCTGTATGCCACAATGTTACCCGGACAATGTATATCTAACTGGTCAGGCTCTTTATATGGTAAACGGTCAACTGTTAAAGCAAAAGTCTTGATTTCATAAGGCTTTAAGTCGAAAACGAGTTTTCCGTCAGTAATTTCAACATCGTTTATATGCTCTTCTGACGCATAGACTTCGCGAGCAGATTTAATTCCACCATAGATTGAAAGTTCGATGCCTTTTTGCTCTCGTTTTTCGCTTTCGCCAATACGCACAATAATTCCATCACTGTTTTCAGCTTTCTTCATTGCACGAAGAATAGCGTTGCCAGAGAGCTTTGCAAATGAAATTTCTGTGCCGAAATCACCACCATGCTTTGAACAAATGAATGATGCCATTGGCATAATAAATTCACGAGCAACACATTGAGTGTCGTGTCCCACATTGCCTTTGTGTGAATAAATCGCATAAGAATAACGGTTAAGACCTAAATCCATCATAGACTGCATTGAGTCAATTCGATAGTTTTTAAGTGGAGTGTGCATAAGAGTGAGACGAAGAGTGTTATTGTCGAATTTATCCCAACCATATTTGCATTCGCTGATAACAGAAACACCGAAATCTTCGCTACTGTCAGTAATATCAGCCCATTTTTGAGCAGGCACTTCGAAAAGTTTGTCGTTCATATTGCCACGCTTGATTGCGCCAAGACCTAAATCGTATGTAGCAACGGGGCTTTCTGCTGTGAATGAGAAAATCTCTTTTGCAAGGGAACAAGTGCTTTGCCATTCGGTTTCTGTATAAACTTCAACGCATTTTCCACCACGGCTTAATGCAACGATTGATGTGAAGGTGCTATTTTGATATGTTTTAACAATTTTAACTGCAACACGGCAAACACCTTGCTCAATTACCTCAATATGTTTGATAGTGGCTGTGTGTTGTGGCTTACGATTAAGCTCTTTATAGTTTAATTCCCAAGCAGGCCAATCTTTGCTACCTGTATAATCAAAAATACCTGTAACAATCGGCTTTTTAAGAATTTCTTTATCTAATTCTTTGTCGAAAATTGAAGAAATATCACCATTACTGTTGAACTTAACAATATATTTCTCATTTTCAAGTCCGTTAATAGATGCTTTGAGTGGTGTGCGAGTGTGAGCAGGCTTTGCCTGAATATCGAGCACCTTATAGCTCATTGGTGGCATTGTGATATGCACAAGCATAATCGAATATTTACTGTTTACTTCAATAATTTGTGATGGATATTCGTTGCCATCTTTATCGAAAGCAGTCATATTCTTATGACGGATTTGTGATGGCACTCTGATTTTAACAAGTCCTGTGCGTTCATATTCCATTGGGTTTTGCACAAGAACCGCAATACCGTGTGCAAAAGATGCATCAAGACGGTCACTGATACTGCGAACAGATGCGCAATATTCGTTGGTAAACTGGTTCATTGACATTGCGTAGTCATTCCAAGTTCTGCGATATGCACGCTGAACTGATGTTCCCGGCAAGTCGTCGTGGAACTGGTGAGCAATAACTCTCTTCCAAGAACGAGTGAGAGTATCCTGTGGATATTCGTGGCCACTGAGAGTGAATGCAGCCACGCAAGAGCGCTCTGCCATATCTGCAAGCTCTTCGTTGCGTCTGTTCCAACGCTTACCGATAGCGCGAGATGTGTAACCACCGACAGCGTGGTTAGTCATAACAAGCTCGTTGTTCCAAACAGGGAGTTTTTGTTTTGTTTCTTCGTGGAGTGCGTCAATATCTTTAAAAATCTGGTCAGCAGGAGCAGATAACACCTCAATATCATTTGTATTATTCTGCTTGATTTCATCGCAAACTGTTTTAACTGATATCTCTTTTGGTGAACCACCACGGTCACCAACACCATGGAAAACAGTAGTCATTGGTAAATCATATTTTTCGTTATCGGCTAATTTGTCTTTTACAAATTTTTTATCTCTGACTTTGAGAAGAATTGTTGTGTATGAACCTGGGTTGCAGTTGCCATAAACATAATTACCGTCAACACCATACCACTTGCCAAGGTCAAAAGGAATACCATAAGCAGAACCCCAAGTGAGCTTCTGTGTTGTGAATCCTTTTAAGTTTGCGTGATGCATAATGCTTGGTAATGCATATCCAAACCCAAAACAGTCAGGCAAGAAAATATCACAACTTCTTTTACCGAAGTTTTTCTCAAAATAATTGTTACCAATAAGAATGTTTCTGAAAAGTGCTTCAGGGGAAGGCACATTAACATCACCATTTTCAAAAGCACTACCGCACACATTCCATTTGCCCTGTGCAATATAGGATTTCATTTTCTCCCACATTTCAGGATAATATTCTTTCATAAGCTCATATCTGTATGAACCCTCGAAATTAAATTTATAATCAGTATATTTCTCAAAAAGAGCAAAATTGTCTTTGAGAGTGTTAAAAATATATTTGCCGACAGTTGTCTCAAAATCCCAACTCCAGATAGTGTCAAGATGAGCGTCAGCAATGGTATAAACTTTCTTTTTAGCCATATAAAAGCCCCCATTTTCCAGTATAAGAAAATTATATATTTTAATGGTAAAAAAATCAATATAATTGTATGAAAAAGGATAGCATTCACAGGAAACAGTTCTTCTGTGCTCGATAAATCCAATTATTAAAACTTAATATTTCACACTAAAAGTCGATGGTTTTCCACTTCGGCTAATTTTTATATTAAGGTATTAAAAAAGAAGACCTTGCATGTGAAATGCAAGGTCATAATTTTTTCGAGGATTTGTTTTTTTCTTTTGCCTCTAATTCAGCGGTTTAGAGGATAAACGATTTTGCCTTTTTGAAGATAAAGGAAATTGTCTGCTTTATCAAAATTATTCCCACTCAATAGTACCGATTGGTTTTGGAGTAAGGTCGTAGAGAACACGGTTGATGCCGTCAACTTCGTGTGTGATTCTGTCTGTAATCTTATGAAGCACTGCATAAGGAATTTCTTCGATTGTAGCACTCATAGCATCCTTTGTATTAACTGCACGGATGATTGCAGGCCAGCCTTCGTAACGGCTTTCGTCCTTAACACCAACGCTCTTAACATCAGGCACAGCAATAAAATACTGCCAAACTTTTTCTGCAAGACCACAGTTGTCAAATTCTTCACGAAGAATTGCATCTGCTTCACGAAGGGCATGGAGTCTGTCACGAGTGATTGCACCAAGACAACGAACACCAAGACCAGGACCTGGGAATGGCTGACGATAAACCATAGCGTGTGGAAGACCAAGAGCCTCACCAACTACACGAACTTCATCTTTGAAGAGAAGTTTGATTGGTTCAACAAGTGAGAAGTTAAGGTCTTCAGGAAGTCCGCCAACATTGTGGTGAGATTTAACTGCTTTTTTGCCTTCTGCTTGTTTAAAACTTTCAAGAATATCAGGGTAGATTGTGCCTTGTGCAAGGAATTCTACACCTTCAAGTTTTCTTGCTTCGTCAGCGAACACGTTTATAAATTCTGCACCGATAATCTTTCTCTTCTTTTCAGGTTCACTAACACCTGCAAGAAGGTCAAGAAAACGGTCAGTAGCATCAACATAAATAAGGTTTGCGTCAAGTTCTTTGCCGAAAACTTCAATAACGTTTTCACTTTCGTTCTTTCTCATAAGACCGTGATTAACGTGAACACAAACTAATTGTTTGCCGATTGCTTTGATAAGAAGAGCGGCAACAACTGATGAGTCAACACCGCCGGAGAGTGCGAGAAGAACTTTTTTGTCGCCAACCTGCTCACGAACAGCCTTAATCTGCTCGTCAATAAAAGCATCAGCTAACGCTTTGGTGGTAATTCTTTCCATTGATTCGGGTCTAACATTGCTATCCATTTTGAATTCCTCCATTTATATTAAATTAGTCTGTATAGTTATCGAAATATCCCTGAACGAGAATGATTGGAGTACCCTTGTCACCTGAACCACTTGTAAGGTCGCAAAGTGAACCGATAAGGTCAGTAAGCTGACGAGGAGTTGTACCCTGAGATGCCATATTACCAACAAGGTTATCATTCTTAGCTTTAATGCTCTTTGAAATTGCTTCTTTGAGTTCAGCGCCTGAAAGACCTTTGAAATCATTATCAGCAAGATATTTAAGCTTTAATTCATTAGGTGTACCAATAAGTCCTCTTGTGTGAGCAGGGGATACAACAGGGTCAGCAAGCTCCCAGATTTTACCCTGTGGGTCTTTGAAAGCACCGTCGCCATAAACCATAACTTCAATATGTTTGCCTGTTCTCTTTAAGAATTCAGCCTGAATATCTTCAACAAGGTCTTGGCATTCTCTTGGGAAAAGTTTAATTGTATCTTCTGTTGACTTGTTTGAACCAAGAAGACCATATTTTTCGTTGCAACCGCTACCATTAACAGGGGCATTGAGAATATCGTCAAGACCACAAACAACTTTAGCGCCTGCTGCTTTGAGAATTCTCTTTGTGCGTGCTCTTGTATGAATGTCACAAGTGAGAACACAATCTGTATAATTGAGAATTGTTTTTGGTTGGTTAGCGAAAATGATTTCTGCTTCAGCACCTGCTTCTTTGATGATGTCTGAGTAGTAAGCTACATAGTCAACACCTGTGAATTCGTGCTTGTTTTCGCCAAAAAGCTCTCTGTATTTTGCTTCATCAAGTACATCTGAATAAGGGTTAATGCCTGCTTCGTCAATTTGGTCATAAGTTACGAGTGAGTTACCAACCTCGTCACTTGGATAGCTGAGCATAAGAACAACTTTCTTTGCGCCTTTAGCAATACCACGAAGACAGATTGCGAAACGGTTTCTTGACAAAATTGGGAAAATAACACCAATTGTGCCACCACCGAGCTTTGCCTTAACATCAGCAGCAATATCATCAACTGATGCATAGTTGCCTTGTGCACGAGCTACGATTGATTCTGTAAGAGAAACAACGTCTCTGTCACGCATTTCGAAGCCTTCGCTCTCTGCTGCTTCAAGCACGCTTGTTACAGCGATGTCAACAAGATTATCACCTTGTCTGATGATTGGGCAACGAATACCTCTTGAAACTGTACCTACTTTTCTTTCCATATATATCTCTCCAATATAAAAAATACGAAAGTAAATTTCAACAGACTATGCAAATAAGCCCTAAAAAAGCACCTATTTGCCGAATATTAAAAATTACACACTATTATATAATGATTTGCCCAAAAAAGTCAATGAAAAACATTTTACAGATAAGCAAAAATTTGTAAAAAAATCAAAAAAAAATTTGTGCAAATTTTATCTAAACAAAAGCTCTTTTTACTGCTGAAATTCATTGACATTTATATAGTATATAAGGTATAATATTTTAAATATGATTAAAATGCAATTATTATGGGTTGTTGTGTTTGTTTGTGTTCGTTAGGAGAGTATTTTTATGTATAAAAGTTTGAAAAGATTTCTTGATTTTACTATTGCGCTGATGGCTTTGCTTGTGCTTTGGCCGGTGCTTCTTGTAGTAGCAATTATTATTAAAATAACCTCTCCTGGTCCCGTGATTTTTAAACAGAAGCGCATAGGTCTTAATGGTAAGGTTTTTGAGATTTATAAATTTCGTTCAATGGTAGTGGGTGCTGAAACACAAGGTAGTGGCGTGTATTCAGGTAAGGGTGATGCGCGAGTGACACCGATAGGAAAAATTATTCGTGCAACAAGTATTGATGAACTTCCACAGTTTATCAATATCCTTAAAGGCGAAATGAGTTTTGTAGGTCCAAGACCTCCGCTTACATATCATCCATGGGATTATTCAGAGTATAGTGATTTTCAACTTCGAATGTTTGAAGTAAGACCTGGCATTACGGGTTGGGCACAGATAAATGGTAGAAAAGACGTTGAGTGGAATAAACGAATTGAACTCAATGTGTGGTACGTTGATAATATGTCACTTTGGCTTGATATCAAAATTATCATCACAACATTTCTTAAAGTGCTCAAAAATGAAGATAATGAGAATACCAGTGCAACAGTAGTTGCCAAGGAAGAAACTGAAACAGTTGAGAAATAAGAGGTAGTTATGGCTCTTCAATTAATGTTTGTTACAAATCGTGTTGATGTGGCTGTTGCAGCTCAATCTGCTGGCGTTGACCGTATATTTGTGGATATGGAATACATAGGCAAATCTGACCGTCAAGGTGGAATGGACACAGTTCAGAATATGCATACTCTTGATGATGTCAGAGCGCTTCGCAAAGTGCTTACATCATCAACGCTTCATGTCCGTTGTAATCCCGTGCATGACGCAACTGAAAGCTATCCGTCAACCGAGGAAGAAATTGACAGTATAATTTCAGCGGGTGCAGATGTTATAATGTTGCCATTCTTTCAAAATGCTGAGCAAGTGCGCAGATTTATCAAAGCAGTGGGTGGCAGAGTAAAAACAAATCTTTTAGTTGAAACTCCAGAGGCTGCCGAAAATATTGATGAAATACTTGAAGTTGAGGGTATTGACGAAATTCATATCGGTCTTAACGATTTGCATTTGGGCTATGGAATGACTTTTATGTTTGAATTAGTAGCAGACGGCACGGTTGAGAAACTCTGCAACAAAATCAAAAAGAAAAATATTAGCTATGGTTTTGGCGGAGTTGCCCGTGTTGGTACAGGTACTCTTCCTGCCGAATGTATTCTTGGTGAACATTATCGTTTAGGCTCAGAGCGTGTTATTCTTTCACGTGCATTCTGTGATGTAGCAAAAGAAACCGACTTTGAAGTGGTGAAAGAAAAGTTTAATACAGGTGTTTGTGACATCCGTAATTTTGAAAAAGAATTGCTCAAAACTTGGAACGAGGATACATATAAAGCCAATCAACAAAAGACAAAAGAATGTGTCTCAAAAATTGTTGAGATAATTAAGAATAAGTAAGGAAAAACTATGAAACTTTTAATGACAGGTGCTTTTAATTGCACAGCAGAACAAAAAATGAATATAGAAAAGCTCGGCTGTGAAGTTATGTTTCAGAAAATGGAAAATGAACCTTTGTCAGCAGAAATGTTTGAAGCAGAAGCTATTATCTGCAATGGCTTGTTTCTTTATAATGATTTGGACAAGTTCCCTAACCTTAAATTCATTCAACTTACAAGTGCAGGGCTTGACCGCGTGCCAGTTGATAAAATGAAAGAAAAAAGTATTACACTTTGCAACGCAAGGGGAGTATATAGCACTCCAATGTCTGAATGGGCACTTACAGGTGTGCTTGCATTATATAAACACGCAAACAACTTTTATGATAATCAAAAAAATCATAAATGGGTAAAAGACAGAAATATAAAAGAATTATCAGGAAGTACAATCTGTATTGTAGGTTGTGGTAGCGTTGGTACTGAATGTGCAAAAATGTTTAAGCCCTTTGCAACAGAAATTATCGCAGTTGATATAGTAAAACCAACAAGCGTTTTGTTTGATAGCTACTATACTATAAATAATGTTGCAAAAGCGGTTAAAAATGCAGATGTTGTAATTCTCACACTTCCACTTACTAACGAAACACAAAATATGTTTAATAAAGAAATGCTTTCACAGTTTAAGAACGATGCAATTCTTGTAAATATCGCAAGGGGCGCAATTGTGAATGAAGATGATTTGATAGATGTACTTAAAAACGGCAAACTTGGTGGTGCGGTGCTTGATGTTTTCAACACAGAGCCGTTATATGAAAACAGTGAACTTTGGTCTTTACCGAATGTAATTATTACACCACATAATTCCTTTGTATCACAAAAAAACAACGAGAGATTATTTAATTTAGTTTACAAAAATCTTAATACATATATGAAAGAAGTAACAAAATGAAATTCATTTTAATTTCCCCAAAAAACAGAACAGCTTATAATTTTCGAGGTGACCTTGTTAAAAAGATTATCGCAAGTGGTTATGAGGTAGTAATTACCGGCCCCAACCGTGATAATGTTGATAAGGTTGAAGCATTAGGTGCAAGATTCGTTGAAATTCCAATGGACAAAAATACCTTGAATCCTTTTAAGGATTTGAAATATATGAATGAGCTTCGCAAACTTTTCAAAAAGGAAAAGCCAGATATAATTTTAGGTTACACATCAAAACCGGTAATTTATGGCTCAATCGCAGGCAGACTTGCCGGTGTGCCACACAAAGTTGGTATGGTAACAGGTGCCGGTTATGCATTTGCTGCACAAAGCACAAAAGCGAAGCTTGTTAAAGTGGTTATCTCAATGCTATACAGAATTGCATTTGCTTGTGCAGATGTTGCAATTTTCCAGAATGTTGACGATAAGAACACTTTTGTTAATGAAAAAATTCTTAAAGAAGAAAAATGCAAGCTTATAGACGGTTCAGGTGTTAATATGGAACGTTTCCCATTAGCACCACTTCCTGAACAGCTTACTTTCTTTATGCTGTCAAGAGTTATGTATTTCAAGGGTATTCGCGAATATCTTGAAGCATGCACAATAGTAAAAGAAAAACATCCTGAAGTAAGATTTATGCTTTTGGGTGCTTGTGAGGGAATTCACGATTCACTTTCGAAAGAAGAATTACAACCCTATGTCGAAAAAGGTATAATTGAACATTTTGGTGAAACTGATACAGTCGCTGATTTCTATAAACAGTGTTCAGTGTTTGTATTACCATCTTATGGCGAAGGTGTTCCAAGAACAGTGCAAGAAGCAATGTCAATGGGTCGAGCAATTATTACAACAACTGCACCGGGTTGTCGTGAAACTGTTGAAGATGGTATAAACGGCTTCCTTATTCCAACAAGAGACGGCAAAGCGCTTGCTGAAAAAATGATGGAATTTGTTAAAAATCCTGAACTTGTTGAAACAATGGGTAAAGCAAGTAATGAATATTGCAGACGCAAGTTTGAAGTAAATAAAATCAATAATAAGATGTGCGAATATCTTAAAATAAAGGAGTAAATGTATGTCACTCTACGAAAAAATTCTTAAAGGCGAAGAAAAAATCTCTCTTGTAGGTCTTGGCTATGTTGGTATGCCTATCGCAGTTGCTTTCTCAAAGAAAGTAAAGGTTGTGGGCTTTGACCTTAACGCTAAAAAAATTGAACTTTATAAAAATGGTATTGACCCTACAAATGAGGTTGGCGATGATGCAATCAAGGCTTGTACGGTTGATTTTACTGCTGATGAAACAAAGCTTCGTGAAGCGAAGTTCCACATTGTTGCAGTACCAACACCTGTTAATGATGACCACACACCTGATTTGACACCTGTTGAGGGTGCTTCAACAATCGTTGGTCGTAACCTTACTAAAGGCTCAATCGTTGTTTATGAATCAACAGTTTATCCTGGCGTTACTGAAGACATCTGTATTCCAATTCTTGAAAAGGAATCAGGTCTTAAATGTGGTGTGGATTTCAAAGTTGGTTATTCACCAGAAAGAATTAACCCGGGCGATAAAGTACATAGACTTGAAACAATCGTGAAAATTGTTTCAGGTATGGATGAAGAGTCACTCCAAGAAATCGCAAAGGTTTATGAACTTGTTGTTGAAGCAGGTGTTCACAGAGCGGAAAGCATTAAGGTTGCTGAAGCGGCAAAGGTTATCGAAAACAGCCAACGCGACATTAATATCGCATTTATGAACGAGCTTTCAATCATCTTTAACAAGATGGGCATTGATACACAGTCAGTGCTTAAAGCAGCCGGCACAAAGTGGAATTTCCTTGGATTCTTCCCAGGTCTTGTTGGTGGTCACTGTATCGGTGTTGACCCATATTACCTTACATATAAGGCGGAGCAGTTAGGTTACCATAGCCAGATTATCCTTTCAGGTCGTAGAATCAATGATGATATGGGTAAATATGTTGCTGAAAGTGTTGTTAAAAACCTTATTAAGGCAGATGTTGCAATCAAAACTGCAAAAGTTGCAATTCTTGGTTTCACGTTCAAAGAAAACTGCCCTGATACAAGAAATACAAAGATTATCGATATTTATAACGAACTTAAAGAGTATGGCATTACTGCAACAGTAGCAGACCCTGCAGCAGATGCAGACGAAGCAAAGCATCTTTATGGTATGGAATTTGTAGATATGAATACAATTACAGATTGTGATGCAGTAATCCTTGCAGTTGCACATGAGCAGTTCAAAGATTTAACACAGGCAGACTTTGACAAAATGTTCAAAGCAGGCGACAACAATACAAAAGTACTTGCTGATATTAAAGGTCTTCTTGACCGTAAAGAATACGAAGCAGCAGGATATAAATACTGGAGATTATAATTATGGGATACAAACACTTAAAATTTCCTGAAAATTCAGTGTTCTTGGTAACAGGTGCAGCGGGCTTTATCGGCTCAAACCTTTGTGAAGCAATACTTGATATGGGCTATAAAGTAAAGGCACTTGACGACCTTTCAACAGGCAAACAAAAGAATGTTGATATGTTTATTGACAACCCTAACTATACATTTATAAAAGGTGATATTAAGGACCTTGATACTTGTATGAAGGCTTGTGAGGGCGTAGATTATGTTCTCAACCAAGCTGCATGGGGTAGCGTTCCTCGTTCAATCGAAATGCCTTTGTTCTATTGCAAGAACAATATCGAAGGCACTCTCAATATGCTTGAAGCAGCACGTCAGTGCGGTGTTAAGAAATTTGTTTATGCTTCAAGTTCATCAGTTTATGGGGATGAACCAAACCTTCCAAAAACAGAAGGTAGAGAGGGTAACCTTCTTTCACCTTATGCAGTTACTAAGAGATGTGATGAGGAATGGGCTAAGATGTATACAATGCATTATGGTCTTGACACTTATGGTATGCGTTATTTCAATGTGTTCGGTCGTCGTCAGGACCCAGACGGTGCTTATGCGGCAGTTATTCCAAAGTTCTTAAAACAACTTCTTAACGGCGAAACACCAACAATCAATGGTGATGGTAAACAAAGCCGTGACTTTACATATATCGAAAATGTTATTGAAGCTAACCTTAAAGCTTGTCTTGCATCAAGTGAGGCAGCAGGTGAGGCTTATAACATCGCATATGGCGGCCGTGAATATTTAATTGACATTTACTATGGTCTTACAAAGGCTCTTGGTGTTGATATTGAGCCAAACTTTGGCCCTGACCGTAAAGGCGATATTAAACATAGTAATGCGGATATTTCAAAAGCAAAGCGCCTTTTGGGCTATGACCCTGATTATAGCTTCCAAGACGGCATCAAACTCGCAATCGAGTGGTATAAGGAGAATTTGTAATGGCAAAATTAAGCGTCATTATTCCAATATATAATGCAGAAGAATATCTTCGCGAATGTATTGACAGTGCAGTTAATCAGACAATGAGTGATATAGAAATAATCCTTGTTGATGATGGAGCGACTGATTCAAGTCCTCAAATTTGTGATGAATATGCAACTAAAGATAGCCGTGTTAAAGTTATTCATAAAGCCAATGGTGGTGTTTGCGATGCAAGAAATGTTGGCACAGATGCAGTAACTTCTGATTACTTTACATTTCTTGAAAGTGACGATTGGCTTCCGTTAGATGCGTGCGAAAAACTCTATTCGTATGTTGAAAGTCACAATACAGACCTTGCGTTCGGTTCATATTATAAGGTTTCAACCTCTGGTACATCTGTTAAACATCCTTTGCCTGAAAAAGAAATTGTGTTTGATAAAAATGATGTCAAAAACAAGCTCCTTGGTTACATAATGGGCTTAACAGGGTCTCGTCTCAAAACACCAGGAAACATAGATTCCTTTCTTACTGATACTGCAAAGCTTTACAAAACAAGCATTGTTCGTGAAAATGAACTTTTGTGGATAAGTCGAAAAGAAATTTATTCTGACTGTTTAGACTTTATCTTAAAATATGTGAATTTATGCGACAATGCAGTGTTCTTTGATGAACCAATTTATTATTACAGACGAACTAATGTGGGTTCGCAAACAGCAGGGTATCGTGCAAAAACTCTTGAACTCTGGCTTGTTCAGTTTGACAGTATGCGTAAGTTTATTGAAGATAATAAATTGGAGCATTTATGGCCGGCATTTTATTCTCGTGTGTGTTTTTCAATTATTCCTATTGGTGGTAATGCATATCGTACAGGCAACCGTAAAGATGCTATGAAAGAAATATATGCAGCGCTCAATCAACCAATATATAAAGAAGCTTTTAAGCACTTTAATATAAATGCACTTCCAATCCACTTCCGTCCTCTTTTTTACTTTGCAAAATATAAGATGTATAACTTATATTACATTATGACGGTTGTAATGCGAAAAATTATGAATAAACAGAGAGGTATGTAATGAACCCACTCGTAAGTTTAGTAATTCCTGTATATAAAACTGAAAAATATCTTCGTGATTGCGTTAAATCGGCAGTTGAACAGACTTATGATAATATTGAGATAATTCTTGTGGATGATGGTTCACCTGATGGGTGTCCGGCTCTTTGCGATGAACTTGCCACTGAAAATAATGATATTACTGTTATTCATAAGACAAATGGTGGTCTTTCAAGCGCACGAAATGCAGGTATTGAAAAAGCAAAAGGCAAATATATTGTTTTTCTTGATTCTGACGATACTCTTGCAGAATATGCAGTATCAGATATGGTAGGGATTATTGAAAAAGAAAATAGTGCTGCTGTATTTCCAAATACATATATAAAGGTATATGAAAATGGACAAGAAAGTGTGAAAGCATCACATTTTACTGAAGAAATGTTTAATGCTGACCCTAAAATATTTGCACTTGAAGTGCTTATCGGCAAGGGTAGAGCAAGACGTTCAACAGCAGTTCTTTATGATTTGGAGCTTATTAAAGAAAAGAACATTTGCTATCTTCCTGGCAGAATTTCAGAAGACTTTTTCTTTAACCTTGATTTTTTCGCAGTTGCAGAAAAAATATCACTATATAAAAAGCCATCACTTAATAACCTTAAACGTGTTGGTAGCATCTCAACATCATATTTTGAGAACTTTTTTGATACAGTTCTTGAAATGGATGATGAGGTTAGTAAGTTTATTAATTATCTTGATAACGAAAAATATAAGGCTTTTATTCCAGGCAGACGAGAAACATTACTTTACAGAAATCTTTTGATTTTTGCGATAAATGTAATGGGAGATAAAAACACTTCATATTTAGCTCGTCAAAAAAAATGTGTGCAAATGTTTAAGCATAAGAAATTCCAAGACGCTCTTAAAAGTGGTGCAACAACACCATTTTTTGAGGGAAAGTTTCAGAGACTTTATATGGGAATATCTCTTAAATTAATTCGAGCAAAGCTTTATAGCCTGACTTGTTTATTTGCTTTTATTGCAGCAAAAATCAATACAGTATAAGGATTTTTTATTATGATTTTTTTCATAACAGTGTTAAGAGCACTAGCAGCATGTATTATTACAAATTCACATTATGTAGGGGTTTATCCAACCGACTTAATTGCAAACGGTGGGCTGTTTGGTGATGTAATATTTTTTGCTGTTTCTGGCTTTTGCCTTGCAAATGTAAAAAATAGCTTTCCAAAATGGTATGGTAAACGACTTGTAAGAGTGTTTCCAGCTTTTATTATAATTTCAGCAATATATATTGCGCTTGGAATACACAGCTTTGAACCTTCAATACAAGGAATTATAGACAGTTTTATTTTACCGACAAAATATCATTTTGTGTCTTCAATCATAATATTGTATATTCCCTTTTACATTGTTATGAGAACGCAAAAATTAAGAGCCAACCTATTAAAAATAGGGGGGATAACAGCTCTTGTATGGATTTTGACTTATATGTTTATTTATGATAAGTCCTATTATCATATCGATACCGTAAGAGAGCCGATGATTCGTTTCTTATTCTTCTTTGCGATGCTTTTAGGGGCTTATTTTAAAGACAATATAGAAAAATACCGTAATAAAAAATCGATTGTTTCGTGGGTTTTATTACCATTTTTATTTGTAGGATATTTTGCAAGCAAATTAATTTTCAGCCGAGTTGACAGTATCGCAAGTTTGCAGATTATAAATCAAATTGTTCTATTTGCATTACTAACGGTTACTTTTCGTTGCTTTATGTCCATTGACAGTTGGCTTGAGAAATTGCCAAAATGGATTAAATCAGTCATAACATTTATTTCTGGAATTACTCTTGAAATATATCTTGTTCAGATAGGAATAATTCCAAAACTTAATTTCTTACCATTCCCACTTAATTGGTTGTTTATTACTGGTGTAATTATTGTATTGGCATTTATGCTTAATAAAATTTCAACACTTATCCAAAAGCCAATGTTAAAAATAATTAACAAAGAAAAACGAGGTTAATATCAATGATTAATCTAAAGAAAATATTAAAACCGGATTTTCGTCGCAATGCAAGATATTTATTGACATTTATGCCTGATAAAGCATACTTGCAACTCCACTATTTGCTTACTGTTGGTAGATTTGTGAATTTTAAAAATCCTAAAACATATACAGAAAAACTTCAGTGGTTAAAGCTTAATGACCAAAGACCAGAATACAGTAAATTAGTTGATAAATTAGCAGTGCGAGAGCATATTGACGAAGTTTTAGGTGAAGGTCATTTGTTCCCACTTCTCGGGGTTTGGGATTCATTTGATGAAATTGATTTTGATAGTCTTCCAGAGCAGTTTGTATTAAAATGCAACCACGATTCAGGCAGCACAAGAGTAATCAAATCAAAGTCATCAATAACACCTGAACAAATGGAAAAATATAGGGAGCATTTTAACAGACGCGTAGGTCGTGATTATTATTATGCTTGCCGTGAGTATCCATATAAAGACCTTCCTCGCCACATAATTGCAGAAGCATTTATGGTTGATGAATCTGCACCTGAAAAAAGTATCGAAGATTATAAATTCTTCTGCTTTAATGGTGAGCCAAAGATTATGTTTGTAGCAACTGATAGAGATACAGATGTAAAATTTGACTTTTTTGATATGAAATTTAATCATCTTGATATTGAAAATATTCATGCTCAATCAGGTAAAGAGATTCAAAAACCCGCGATGTTTGAAGAGATGAAGGAAATCGCAGCAAAACTTTCTCAGGGCATGCGTCAAGTTAGAATCGATTTATATGAGCTTAATGGGAAAATTTATTTTGGTGAATACACAATTTTCCACGGCGCAGGTTTTGGCGAATTCAAGCCACGCGAGTGGGAAGAGCGCTTAGGCGATTGGATTGATTTGAATTAACTCGAAAGGTGTTTAGTAATGAAAATATTGATATTGTCCAGTACGCCTTGGACTAATGATAACAGCTTCGGCAATTCCTTCGGTAATATTTTTGAGGGAATCGAAGATATTGAAATTGCAAATATTTATTGTAAATATGGCAAACCAAATACAAAGTTAGTATCAAGATTTTTTCAGATTACTGAAAAATCAATGTTTAGAAATCTAAAAAATCCAAAGGTACCTTCAGGTCAAGAAGTTTTTATGGATGAAAGTGTGCCAACTGATGTTGTAGAGCCAAAATCTGCAAATCTTGCCCGCAAAAAAAGATGGATAATTATGTTCTGGGCAAGAGATTTAATTTGGAAATTTGGTCGTTGGAAATCGCCTGAGCTTAAAAAGTTTATTGATGATTTTAAGCCAGATATAATATTTCAACCGGTTTATTATGTGAGCCATATGAACCGTATTGCAAACTTTATCAAGAAATATACTGGTGTGCCAATGTATGGGTATGTTTCTGACGATGTTTATACTCTTAAACAGTTTTCATTGTCGCCATTTTATTGGATTAACCGTTTTATGTGCAGAGCAAAGGTAAAAAAGGTAGTAAAACAGTGTGAAATTCTTTATACAATTTCTGAAATTCAGCGTTCAGAATATGAAAAGATTTTCAAAATCCCTTGCAAGATATTAACCAAGTCAGCAAATTTTGACGAACCAGCCAGGGTTAAAGAAGAATATGGCAAACCATTGCAACTGTTGTTTACCGGTAATATTGGTACAAATCGTTGGAAATCTCTTGCGATTATTGCTGATGCTTTAAAGGAAATCAATAAAGACGGCGTAAAGGCACAACTTAAAATATATACAGGTGGTCTTATAACTGATGAAATCAGTAATGCGCTTAATATTGAAGGCTCTTCAAAAATTATGGGATTTATCTCATCGAGTGAAATTCCAAGAATTCAGAGTGAAGCAGATATTTTAGTTCATGTTGAATCCTTATCCCTGCAATATAAGTTATGTGTCAGACAATCGTTTTCAACAAAAATTGTTGACTATCTAAAAATGGCAAGACCAATTCTTGCAGTAGGGCCAAACGATGTTGCATCTATTGAACATTTAATTAGAAATAATTGCGCCATTGTTGCAGATAATAAGGAAGATTTAATAAACAAACTTAATGAAGTTATAAATAATAACAATAAATTAAATGAAATAGCATTAAAAGGCTATGAATGTGGTAAAAAATATCACAATAAAGCTGATTACAATAAAATGTTGTCAGAAGATTTAAGAAGCAAATTATAAAGTGTAATGTGAGGTGAAAAAGTTGAAAATTTTACAAATAAATGCTGTTTATAATTTAAGCAGCACAGGTAAAATCAGCACTGATTTTCAAAATTACATAAATAATAAAACAGAGCATACTTGTAAAACAGCTTTTTCATACGGCGGTAATAAAGAAGACGGCTATATTATCGGTTCACAAATTGATAGAAAAATCCACGGCTTTTTATCAAGACTTACAGGTAAACAGGCTTGGTTTTCTGCTGGTTCAACTAAAAAACTCATAAAGTTTATAGATGAGTATTCACCTGACATAATTCAGCTTGGTAATCTTCATGGGAATTATTTGAATTTTCCAATGCTTATGAATTATATTGCAGAAAAAGATATTGCAACTGTTTTTACATTGCATGATTGTTGGCCATTTACAGGTAAATGTTGTCACTATACAGCAGACAAATGCTATAAGTGGCAAACAGGGTGTTATGACTGTCCACGATTAGAAAAAGATAATGCGAGCTGGGGTGCAGATAAAACAAAAGAATTGTGGCAAGCAAAACGCAATTTGTTTAGTAAAATACCTCGTCTCGCGGTCGTTGGCGTTTCAAAATGGATTGTAAATGAATCGAAAAAATCTCCATTAATGGAAAATGTAAAGATTTTCGACTATATATATAACGGAATCGATGCAAATGTGTTTCAGCCTAATTTACAGCCGACCGTGAGAGAAAAATATAATCTACAAGACAAAAAAATACTTTTAGGTGTAGCTTCTGGTTGGCAGGAATGTAAAGGACTTTTCAATATTGTTGAATTGTCAAAGAATCTCCCCGATGATTGTCAAATAGTACTTGTTGGTAATATCAATGAGCAAATACCGGAATGCAGTATTCTTAACATTCCCGCAACTGAAAATGTGCAGGAATTAGTTGAGTGGTATTCGGCAGCAGATGTGCTTATTAATATGTCAAAAGAAGAAACTTTTGGCAAAGTTTCGGCTGAAGCTTTAATGTGCGGAACTCCGGTTGTATGCTTTAATTCTACAGCAAATCCGGAATTAGTTGGAGAAAATTGCGGACTCGTTTGTGAAACCGAAGATGTTTTGGATTTTAAAGAATTAGTATTAGAGGTTTTGAATAACGGAAAAGAAAAGTACTTTAATTCCTGCATAAATTTTGCCAAGGCAAATTTTGTGACTGAAAAAAGTTTTGAAAAATATGTGCAGTTATATGCAGACTTATTAGAAATTTAACGGTTTATTAGACTTAATTGAGAAGTGGGTTATTGATGAATATTTATGTTGTAAATATCATATTGACTTTCTTATGGGCTTTTTTGTGCTTCAAGGTGTTTAAAGGCTCTGGTGAAAGTAATCAGGGCAAAAAAATATTTTGTACATTAACAACGATTCAGTGGATACTGATTTCGGGCCTTAGAGGTATGTCTGTTAGTATGGATATGCTTAGTTATAAGTTGCGATTTGAAAAAACATTACATTCACATTGGTGGGAACTTTTTAAAAATTTTGAATTAGTTTATATAAATGGTGAGGGTAAAGACCCAGGTTATGCAATTTTTGAAAAGACGGTTCAAATTTTTACCCATGATTATCAAACTTTTTTGTTCATCGTTGCAATAATCTTCTTCACTGCAATGGGTGTTTGGGTATATAAATATTCTGAAAATCCATTATTGAGTATGTTGATTTTTGACTCATTTATGTCTTCGTTTTTTGCTATTACAGGAACAAGACAAACATTGGCAACAGTATTAGTAGTTTTTATAGGTGGTTATTTTATAAGAAAGCGTAAGTTGTGGCAGTTCTTGGTTGTAACATTTGTTGCTTATACAATACATAAATCTGCAATTTGTGTTTTACCGTTCTATTTTATAGCTAATATTGAAATAACAAGAAAATATGTTGCGGTTTGTGTTGGGTCAATTCCAATTCTATTTATATTTAAAGAGCAATTTTTTAACGTCTTAGGAGCTTTAGCTGGCTACGAATATGATGATTTAGAAAGTGGCGGTGCTTATGGATTTACCTTAATGTATATTGCTGTTTTGGTTGTTTCTATATTGCTTTTGAGACATTTTAAATATATTAGCGAGGATTATAAATTATATTACAATGCCTTATTCTTAGGTGCAATATTCTTGCCGCTTGTTTTTGTTAATCCCGCCGCAATGCGAGTTGTTCAGTATTATTCATTATATTTGATGCTTTTAATTCCGCAACTTGTAAAATGCTTTGAACGAAAATTACATGGTCCTATAAGTATAGCAATGATAGGAGCAATTCTACTTGCTACAAATGTGTATAATTATCACTATGAATTCTTCTGGCAATAAGGAGCCGATTTTTTGAAAAAGATATATTATTTAAGCTATTTTGATATACCAGAGCACGCAGAGCAAAAACGAAACTATGTGCTTTCTGCAACAACAAAATCAGAGTATGAATGCAAGGCACTTGCAAAAGCAGGTTACAAAGTCGAAATTGTTTCCGCTTCTGGTACTTGTTCAGATGAATTTTGCCAAGGTAGCACAACTGAACTCTGTGATAATTTAACACTCAGATTATTTGATGCAAAACCTACAAAAACAACGTTGCAAAGAATATTTGCACGTCGTTTTATGAAAAAACAGTTAAGCAAGTATCTTTTAGACAATATAACTGAAAATGATGTTTTGATTGTTTATCATTCAATGGCTTATGCAGATTTGGTGCAGAAAATAAAACTTAAAAAAAATCCTTTGCTTATAATTGAAGCTAATGAAATCTATGCCGATGTTACAGGTAACGAAAACACAAGAGAAGCAGAACAAAAATGTTTGCAGTCTGCTGACGCGTATATTTTGTCAACAGAACTTCTTAACGACAAAATCAATGTGAATAATAGACCTTATGTAGTAAATTATGGCACATTTGATGATACACCAAAATTGTCAGAAAAAACAAATGACGGTAAGATTCATGCAGTTTATGCCGGTGTCCTTGAACCGCGAAAAGGAGCACAACTTGCAGTTTGTGCAGCGAAGTTTTTGCCTGAAAACTATCATATACATATTATTGGTTTTGGTAGTGAAAAAGATATAAGTGATATAAAATCTTTAATTGAAGAAATTTCTTCCAAAACAAAGTGTACTGTTACTTATGATGGTAAATATGGCGGTGAGGATTACATTCGTTTTTTACAGAGTTGTCATATAGGACTTGCAACGCAAAACAAAGATGCTTCATTTAACGAGACATCTTTTCCATCAAAAGTATTGTCATATCTTTCTAATGGTTTGCGTGTAATTTCTGTACGCATAAAGGCAATAGAGGTTTCAAAAGTTGCTGACCTTATGTATTTTTATAATAATGACAGTGCGAAAGAAGTTGCAGATGCCATAATGTCAATTGACTTTACAGATAATTATGATAGTAGAAAAACTCTTCGGCATTTAAATTCGGAGTTTGTAAATGGTTTTTCTATTTTAGTTAACAGGAGCAAAAAATGATATTAAAGAAATATTTTGAGTGGTTTGTTACAACTAAAAAACTTGCTAAATCTACAAATTCAAAAATTCACATTTCAGCTAAACTTAATAATGTTAGATTAGAAAGTAACGGAAGAAATACTATCGGTAGTAGGGTAAACCTAAATAATGTTTCAGTAGGTAAATTCTCGTACATTAGTCCAGGTGTAAAGTTTACTTCGACAGATATAGGAAGATTTTGTTCGATTGCTCCTAATGTTGAGTTGATAGCAGGAAGACATCCGACAACTGATTATATAAGTACTCATCCAGCTTTTTATTCAAAAACATATAATAACTCATTTAATAAAACAGATTTTGAAGAATTTGAATATGCAGATAAATCAAAAAAGTTGTTATTATCAATCGGTAATGATGTTTGGATTGGTGCAGGAGCAAAAATTGTTGATGGTGTAACAATAGGCGACGGAGCAATTGTTGCAACAGGAGCGGTTGTGACAAAAGATGTTCCTCCATACGCAATAGTAGGTGGAGTGCCTGCAAAAATTATTCGTTATCGTTTTGCAGAAGATGAGATAGAGTTACTCAATGATTTAAAATGGTGGAATAAGGACGAAAAATGGTTAGAAAAGCATGGTCAATATTTTAACGATATAGCTAAACTTAAAGATATGTTAGAATAATGTTTGTATTAGGGAGTTAATTAATAGATATGCTAAATTCAGTATGTGGATTGATTTATAAGTTAATAAGAAAAATTAAAAGTTTATTTTATACTTTTATTTTTAAAAATATGACAGAAAATTGTAGTTCAACCGGTCTAAAAGTTGATGGATTTGTTGATTGTCGAGTAAGGAAAATAAAGATAGGAAAAAATGTAAGAATTTATAATAATGTTGTTTTTGCTGGAACTGGTGAAATTGTTATTGGCGATAATGTTCAGATAGGTAATAATGTTATTGTTTTTGCGTCTGAAAAAGGCGGTGTGTCAATTGGCAATGATGTAAGCATTGCAGCTAATTGTTACATTATTGATACAAATCACGGAACTTCAGCTAATGAAAAAATTAACTTACAAGCAAATTTAAGTGAAAAAATAGAAATTGGTAATGATGTGTGGATTGCAGCATCAACAATGGTAGTAAAGGGTGCAAAAATACCAGATGGCGTTGTTGTAGGTGCAAATTCAGTTGTTAATAAAGAATTAGAGTCTTATGGAATATATGCAGGTTCTCCAGTAAAAAAAATTAAGGATAGAGAATAATGAACAGAAAAATTGGTGTTATTTTTTCATATTTATTGATGTTTGTTGAAGTTTTTTCAGCAATGCTTTTTACCCCGTTATTAATTCGTTCACTAGGACCATCTGAATATGGAGTATATCAGTTAGTTTCTTCAGTTACAGCATATCTTATGTTACTTGATTTGGGTGTTGGAAATGCGATAATACGTTACATTGCAAAATTTCGTGCTCAAAACGATATACAGAAGCAAAGAGAAATTTTAGGTATAGCAATAGTGTTTTATTCTGTACTTGCTATATTAATATTAATTGCTGGTGGGGTTCTGTTTGCGATTTTCCCTACTGCATTTGCACAGGGATTAACCCTTGGGGAAATTGAACTTGCAAGAAAACTTTTGTGTATTAATATCATTAATGTTGCATTTTCAATAGGAAGTTCTGCTTTTGGAGCTGTCTTGTTTGCTTATGAACAGTTTGCTTTGACAAAGGGTGCAAATGTTATTACTCTGCTTCTTAAAATGGGAATTTCTATTGGAGCGTTGTGTTTAGGTTTTAAGAGTGTGGCAATTATGACAATTGCATTGATTACCAATGTTGCATTAAAGGTAATATACATATTCTATGTTTATTCCAAATTTAAGATAAAGCCAATATTTAAAAATTTAAATTTTGGACTTATTAAAGAGACTATCTCGTATTCAGCGTTTATATTACTTCAAATGATTGCGACACAAATAAATGTAACGATAGATTCTGTTTTGCTTGGTGCTTTAACAACGGCGTCTTCAGTAATTATTGCAATTTATGGAACAGGCAATCAAATTATTCAGTATTTCAAAACCATTGGAGGACACTTCACAGGCGTGCTAATGGCTGGTGTAGTCCGTCTTGTTGAAAGTGGTGCAAAGGCAAAAGAACTGCAGAATGAGATGATAAGAATAGGTAGAATCATATTGCTTATGTTAGGAATGGTTTTTACAGTATTCCTTGTGAATGGTAAACATTTTATGATACTTTGGGTAGGAGAGAATTATCGTTCAAGTTATATGGTTGCAATAGCAATAATGATTCCGACGATGTTTACACTTATTCAGTCAATAGGTACACAAATTTTGTGGGCAATGAATAAGCACAAAACTCAAGCTATTATACAAATAATATCAGCTGTTATTCACATTGTAATGTCAATAGTACTAATTAAGTTGTATGCTCTTGATGGTGCGGTAATTAGTTGCTTTATTGCATTGATGATAGGCGATGTCATTTGTATGAATGTTATGTTTAAACGAGAAATCAAAATTAGCCTTATCGGATATTTTAAAGGCTTGTTTAAGGGCATCTTACCTGCATTAACTATAACAGGTGTTTCTGGCATGTTGTTTAATCTAATAGGATTCGAGCAATATGGTTGGCTTGGATTTATTATAAATTGTGCAGTAATGGTTGCAGTTTATGCCGTGTGTGTATTGACATTCGGAATGAACCAATCAGAAAAGAATATGATTTTTGGAATGTTAAATAAGATTCTTAAAAAATTTAGAAAGGTGGGGGAACATTGAGAATAGTACAGATTAACTCAGTTTATAATGTGGCAAGTACAGGTAGAACTACTGCAGAATTACATAATGCGATAATTGATGCTGGTCACGAGTCATATGTTGTGTATTCACAAATAGGTGTAGATGTTCCGGATACATCTTTCCAGATGGGTAACAAGTTTGATAGAAAGCTTCATGGCTTGTTATCAAGACTTTTTGGAAAACAGGGTTATTTTTCTGTTGGCTCCACTAAACAATTACTTAAATATTTGGACGAAGTGAATCCTGATGTAGTACATTTGAGAAATCTTCATGCAAATTATATTAATTTACCAATGTTGTTAACATATCTTGCTAAAAATGATATAGCAACAGTTATCACATTACATGATTTCTGGTTTATAACAGGTAATTGTGTCTATTTTAATCTTGAAAATTGCGATAAATGGCAGACTCAATGTGGTAATTGCCCTAATATAAATAATGGTAACCGTTCTTGGTTTTTTGATAAAACAAAAGAAATGCATTGTGATAAAATCAGACTTTTCAATGCAATTCCCCGTCTTGCAATAACAGGTGTTTCAAAATGGGTAGCTGACGAAGCTAAAAAATCACCAATTGCGAAAGATGTAATAGTAAAACATATTTACAACTGGATTGATTTTGAAAAGTTTTATCCTCGTAATATAGAAGAGTTGAAAAAGCAAGTAAACCCTGATAACAAATTTACAGTTTTGAGTGCAGCGATGATTTGGGACCCTAAAAAAGGTCTTGATAATTACATTGCGTTGGCTGAACAGAAAAAAGATTATAAATTTATTTTAATTGGAAGAATTCCTGAAGGCACTGTATTGCCACCAAATATGCATTATGTTGGTGTAGTGTCTTCAACAGACACACTTGCAGAATACTATAGTATGGCAGATGCATTTGTTACATTTTCGACTGCTGAAACATTTGGAAAAGTGTCAGCAGAAGCTATGGCTTGTGGCACTCCTGTTGTTTGTCACAATGCAACTGCTTGCCCTGAAATTTTGGGCGATGGTTGTGGCTATGCAGTTGAGATTGGTGATTTGCAAGGCTTTGCAGATGCATTAGATGAAATACAAAAAAATGGTAAAGAGTATTATAAAAATAATTGTATTGAACATACTCGCTCAACCTTTGAAAAATCAACTTTAACCAGTGAGTATATAGAACTTTATTCTCAATTATGTGAGGAAAAATAATGAAAAAAATGTTGTTTGTAACATCGTCATATCCATTTGGTGACAGAGAAGCAAGTTTTATTCGTCCAGAAATTGAAAAGCTTAGTGAAAAATTTGATATTACATTGGTTTCACGCAATTCAGTTGACGAGCAAACTTCACAACCACCCGAAAATGTTAAGGTGTTACGATATGAAAGCAGAAAATCTTATAGTGTTATAAAATATATTTTAAGAACAATATTTTCACCATATATCTATTGCGAAATATTTAAATTGGTAAAAAGCAAAAGGTTAAGTCTTGCAAAAATTAAAAAGGCAATACGTTTTTGTATGCGTTCATACCACTTTGCTGATTATCTTGAAGATGTTCGCAAGGAAATGGGCGAAGAAGTTGTTTTATATACCTATTGGAATGATTATTCTGTGATGGCACTATCTTTGATAAAACAGTCGAAAGATAAATTGGTTTCCCGTGCTCATAGAATTGACCTTTACGAAAGAAAAGAAAATAATTTTTATTTACCCCTTAAAGAGATTTCTAATAAAAAGACAGACCTTATTGCATTTATAAGTAAAGAAGGAAAAGAATATTTTTCTAAAAGTTTTAAAACCAATGCAAAGAAAGAAGTTTTTTATTTAGGTGTCAAAGAACAAGAGGTAATAGATAGAAAAAAAGAAAACGAATGGTCTGTTTATAGTTTTTCATATGTATCCCCGGTAAAAAGAATAGACCGAATTATAGGTGCATTGGAAAAAGTGCCTGAAGAATTTGAAGTTAAATGGACTCATATCGGCAATGGAAAGCTTTATGAAGAAATGCTGAAAACAGCTGATGCAAAACTTGGCAGAAAGAAAAATATCAGTTATAAATTCGTTGGAGCAATGGAAAATAGTGAAGCTTTAACATTTATAAAAGAACAAGAATTTGCATTGCTCATAAACACATCCGAATCTGAGGGTATTCCAGTTACTATGATGGAAGCAATGTCCTTTGGAATTCCGGTTTTAGGTTTAGATGTTGGTGGTGTCAACGAAATCATTAAAAACAACGAAAACGGATATCTTCTTGTGGCAGATGCAGATGAGACAATGATTTCACAGACATTAATTTCGTTTTTGAAAATGAGTGCTGAAAAAAGACAGGCTATGTGTAAAAATGCTAAAGATACTTGGCAAGAGTCATATGACCAAGATAAGAATTATAAAGAATTTACACAAAAAATATATAATTTAGAATAATATGAAAGGAAAGTGAGAATATGGTTTATTCATTTGGCGCGCATTTGTTAGTGCTACTTGCTGGCGCCGTAATGATAAGAAAACATCCCAAAAAATTCTATATTTTAGCAACTGCTATATTGTCATTACTTTCATATTTTGTAATTGCAACGGAAAATATGGACTTATTTAGATATATTCGAATTATGGAATATATTAGAGCAATGGGCTTTGATTGGGGTATGGATACTTATGGACCTTCAAACCCTTTGGCTTTCATATTCTTTTATGGAATTTCGTTGTTTGAAAATGATGCAATGTTACCGGCAGTTGCAGTTGCCACAACATATGGCTTCAGTTTTGCGCTGTTGTATAAGGCTTCAAAAAGATTGAATGCATCAACGATGGACACATACATTGCTCTTGTGTTCTTTATGCTTAATATGAATTATTGCTATGTAATAGATGTTGTGCGTATATATATGGCATTTGCTATTATGGCATATTTTCTTTATATGGATATAGTAGAGAAAAAACATAGGATTTTCTGCTTTGTTGTTTATGCGGCCCTGTGCTATTTCCATTATGCAATGATGGTTTTTGTTATTTTGAGAATTATTCTGATAATAACCAGAAGATTTAAAGGTGTATTAGCTGCTATCGTGTCATTGTTGGTACCTGTAGTAGTTTTCGTTGCATATAAGTTTGTAGAAGGATTTAGTGGAGAAAGTTTGTTGTTCAGTGTAGCAAATGATAAACTTTTAGGCTACAAAGACTATACTGTTTTTGGTGTATGGCAATTTGCTGCATCAATGATAAGATGTGCTTTATTTGTTGCTTTGTGTCTTTTTGCATTCTGGTTATGTAGTAATTGGAAATATGAGTTGGCGAATAAAACACTTGGTGATAATTCTCGCGAAACGGTTATGTTTGTAAAGCGTAACAGTGATTTGGTAATGTACACATTGTATATTGTTTTTACAGTATTTGTTTTCATTACAAATTATCAGTTCGTTTTAAGAGTGCCATATTTCGCACAAATATTTATGTCGTTTGTGCTTTTGTTGGTTATGACAAGAATAAAAAAGATTGATTATCAATATCATACATTTGTATCTGTTATAATAATTCTTGAAAGCGTTGCACATTTTGGGTATTTGTTGTTATACGTATATAAAAACTTAACCTTTACTTTTTAATTGGAGGTAAATAATGAATAGAAAAGCCGGCGTAATATTTTCATATGTCTTAATGTTTGTGGAAATATGCTCAACTATGTTATTTACGCCATTTTTAATCAGAACATTAGGGCAGGCTGAATATGGTATATATCATTTGATTTTATCTGTGCTATCCTATTTTACTTTGTTGGATTTAGGTGTTGGCAGTTCTGTCATAAGATATATGTCAAAATATTCTGCTGAAAAAAACAAAAATGCTCAGCGAAGCTTTATGGGTGTTACAACAATATATTATTTGATAATAGCAGCTGTGGCTTTGCTTATTGGACTTGTTGTCAGACAAAATTTGTCAAGCATTTTTGAAACAGGTCTTACCGTTGCTGAAATTGAACTTGCAAGAAAGTTGTTTTCTATAGCAATATGCAATACAGTGGTGACTTTAGCGACATCAGCCTTTTCAAATGCAATTATTGCTCATGAGCACTTTATGGTTTCAAAAGGAACCACAATAATTATGACCATTGTTAAGGTGCTGTTATCTGTTGTAGCATTAAAAATGGGTATGAGCAGTATGGGTGTGCTTGCAGTTCACCTGATTACAAACTGTATAACCAGAGGCATATATGTCTGTTATGTACTATTTAAACTCAAAATAACACCTTCCTTCAAAAACATTCAATTTTCATTTTTAAAGGAAGTAGCATCATATTCTTCATTTATTCTTTTACAGTTGATAGCAAGTTACATAAATTCTATGTCAGACCAGATTTTGTTAGGAATGTTTGCAAAAGGGTCGGCTGTAATAATAGGTATTTATAGTATCGGAGCTCAGATACTTCAGTATTTTAAAACCGTTGGAGCCCATTTTACAGGTGTTCTGATGCCAGGACTAGTAAGATTAGTAGATTCTAAGCCTACAAGAGAAACTTACGAAAACGAAATGATTAAGATAGGCAGAATAGTGTTTATGGTATTGGGGCTAGTATGGTGCGTTTTTCTTGTTTTTGGTAAGGATTTTATTTGTATGTGGGCAGGGGAAGAAAACTCGCAAGCATACATAGTGGCCTTAGCTTTGATGTTCCCGACTTTGTTTGGGTATGCGCAAGGTGCTGGGTATCAACTTTTACAAGCAATGGCCAAACACAAGTTGCCGGCAATTATACAAGTTTGTTCAGCAGTAGTTCATATTATTCTAGTAATTATTTTAATGAAGTGGAATGCACTTTATGGCACCGTTATAGGTTCATTTATAGCTATATTCCTTTGCGATATGGTGGTAATGAATCTTATGTATAAAAAACAAATCGGTATTAGATTAAGTGTGCTTTTTGGCGGAATGTTCAAAGGAACATTACCTTGTCTTGCAACAGCAACAGTGTTGGGGTTTGCCTTGAAAACACTTAATTTTAGTCGTTTTGGTTGGCTGGGCTTTGTTGTAAATTGTGGTGTAATGGTTGCAATTTATGGTGTAACAATGTTATTATATGGTATGAATGATTATGAAAAAAATCTGTTGTTCAAGCCGGTTAAAAAAATATTAAAGAAAATACATATTGTAAAGGAAGTATAAATATGTTCAAGGGTAAAACATTAATGATTACAGGTGGTACAGGTTCATTTGGTAACACTGTGCTCAGAAGATTTTTAGAAACTGATATTGGTGAAATTCGTGTGTTCTCTCGTGACGAGAAGAAGCAGGACGATATGCGTCATGAATTTCAGCAGAATATGCCTGAAGTTGCTGATAAATTGAAATTCTATATCGGTGATGTTAGAGATTTGCAGTCAGTTAAAAATGCAATGTATGGTGTTGACTATATATTCCACGCAGCAGCACTCAAACAGGTTCCATCTTGTGAATTTTTCCCTGTAGAAGCAGTTAAAACTAATGTTCTTGGAACAGATAATGTGCTCACAGCTGCTATTGAGGCAGGTGTAAAAACAGTTATCTGCCTTTCAACTGATAAGGCAGCATACCCAGTTAACGCTATGGGTACATCAAAGGCTATGATGGAAAAGGTTGTTGTTGCAAAGTCAAGAACAGTAAGCCCTGAAAAAACAAAGATTTGTTGCACTCGTTATGGTAATGTTCTTTGCTCACGTGGTTCAGTTGTTCCACTTTGGATTGACCAGATTAAAGCAGGCAAGCCAATCACAATTACAGCAACAGATATGACTCGTTTTGTAATGAGTCTTGAAGAAGCTGTTGACCTTGTTCTCTTTGCTTTTGAGAATGGCGAAAGCGGTGACATTCTTGTTCAAAAAGCACCTGCTTGTACAATCGAAGTACTTGCAGAAGCTGTTAAAGAACTTTTTGCACCTAACACAGAAATCAAGGTTATCGGTATTCGTCACGGTGAAAAAATGTATGAAACACTTCTTACAAACGAAGAGTGTGCAAATGCTATTGATATGGGTAACTTCTATCGTGTGCCTGCTGATAAGCGTGGTCTTAATTATGATAAATATTTCAAAGATGGCGACACAGAAAGAAACACTCTTACAGAGTTCAATTCAAACAACACAGATTTGTGGACAGTTGAACAGGTAAAAGAAAAACTCTTAACTCTTTCATACATTCAGAATGAACTTGCAAATTGGGGTAAATAAGGAGAAAATAATGGAAAAGTCAAAAAATGAGTGCCTATTAAGCATTGTTGTCCCTGTTTATAATACAGAACAGTTTTTAGCTTCTTGTTTGGACTCATTATTGAACCAGGATTTATCTGTCCAAGAATATGAGATTATTTGTGTAAATGATGGCTCAAAAGATGGAAGTGCAGAAATTCTTGACAGATATTCTTCACAGCATTCAAATATTCATATCGTTACTCAAAAAAATCAAGGACACGCTGCTGCCCGTAATACAGGTATGTCTGTCGCAAAAGGTAAATATATTTGGTTTGTTGATTCAGATGATTATGTTGATGCACAAAGTTTTGGATTTGTTACAAAAGTAATGGAAGAGAACTCCGCAGATATGTTGAGCATCAGATATGTCCCATTTATGAAAGAGGAAGAAGTTTCACACACCCCTGGTAATTATGTTCACCCAACGAAAAAAACAACTACAGAAATCGCTTGTAGTGGTATTAGAATTTTCAATTTAAATATGTTGAAAAGCAATGGAATTGTTTGGAATGCAGAATTGTCTCCTTGTGATGATGTTGAATTTATCTTTTTTGCAAAAATGAATTCAAGCAACACCATCTTCAATAATAGTGTTGCGTATTATCATCGACAGTGGGAAGGTTCAGTTACTGGTCAAAAGTCTGACAAACATCGTGAAAAATATATTTCTTCATTCTATTTATTGGCAAAGATTTATGAAAAAGAACTACACAATTCCAAATATTCCAAGAAACAGTTAAAAGAGATTGAAGATAGAAAAAATTTAAGTGTACAAGCCATTTTAATGCAATTAGCACTATACGAAGAGAAAAATACTATTGATGGATATCTTAACAAATTAAAGGCTGATAGACTGTATCCGTATAAAAAAATAAATTATAATCTAAAACCCAAGATTTCTTTAAAGAGAACGGTAATGGATTGGTTACAGTATTTATTACCACATGAATGGTATTATAAATTGTTTTGTCGTTGTGTTAAAAAGTAATAATTTGAAAAGAGAAATAATATGAAAATATTAGTTACTGGTGCAAAGGGTTTTGTAGGTAAAAACCTTGTTGCAACGCTTAATACGATTAAAGAAGGTAAAAACAAGACCACAAATTTGCCACAAAACCTTGAAATTTGTGAGTTTGATATTGATACAGATAAAGCTCTTTTAGATGAATATTGTAATGGCTGTGATTTTGTTGTAAACCTTGCAGGTGTGAACAGACCGCAGAATACAGAAGAGTTTATGCAGGGCAATTTTGGTTTTGCATCAACACTTCTCGATACTCTTAAAAAGTATAACAATACTTGTCCTGTGCTTTTGTCATCATCAATTCAGGCAGCTTTGGACAATCCTTATGGTCAAAGCAAAAAGGCAGGGGAGGACTTGTTCTTTCAATACTCAAAGGATACAGGGGCAAAGGTGCTTGTATATCGTTATCCAAATGTATTTGGTAAATGGTGCAGACCAAATTATAACAGTGCAGTTGCAACATTTTGCAATAATATTGCAAACAATTTGCCTATTCAGGTTAACGACAGAAGTCATCCAATGACTCTTGTTTATGTTGACGATGTTGTTGAAGAAATTATCAATGCAATCTGTGGCAACGAAACTCGTGATGGAGATTTCTGCAAAGTACCTGTTGAACATAAAATCACTTTAGGCGAAATTGTTGACTTGATTTATTCATTTAAAGAAAGTCGTGAAAATAAAATGGTGCCTGATATGACAGATGGCAGTTTCTCGAAGAAACTTTACAGTACATATCTTTCATATCTTCCAAAGGACAAGTTTTCATACCCACTTAAAATGAATATTGACGACCGTGGCTCGTTTACTGAAATATTAAGAACTGTAAATAATGGTCAGTTTTCAGTGAATATCTCAAAACCACACATCACAAAAGGTCAGCATTGGCACCATACAAAGAATGAAAAATTCTTAGTAGTGTCAGGAAATGGCGTAATTCGTTTCCGTAAAATAGACAGCGACGAAGTAATTGAGTATTTCGTTTCAGGTGAAAAGCTTGAAGTGGTTGATATTCCAACAGGCTACACTCACAATATCGAAAACCTTGGCGATACAGATATGGTAACATTTATGTGGTGTAATGAGTGTTTCGACCCATCTCGTCCCGATACTTTCTTTTTACCGGTGAGCGAAATTGACAAAGCTGTTGAACAAAAGAAAATTTTAGTTCTTGGCGGTGCTGGTATGGCCGGATTTGTTGTATCCACATACTTTAAAGAGCAAGGTTACGATGTAACAATATTTGATATAAATAAGGTTGACGGTTTTACTTGCATAACAGGCAGTGCAACGGATAATGCTTTATTAAGAAATGTAGTATTAGCACAACCATACTGTGCAGTAATTAATTGCATAGGTCTTCTTAATCGTGCTTGCGATGAGAATCGTGGACTTGCGTCATATCTTAATGGATATTTGCCACATTATTTGGCTGATATTCTCAAAGATACAAAGACTAAATTGTTGCATATAAGTTCGGATTGTGTATTTTCAGGTAATAATCCACCGTATGATGAAACTGCAGTACCAGATGCTTTTGATAATTATGGCAAAACAAAAGCGGTTGGCGAAGTGGATAATGACAAGGATATTACTTTTAGAACATCAATAATAGGGCCAGACAGAACACCAGATAAACAGGGCCTTGTGAACTGGTTTATGCAACAGAATGAAATAAAAGGGTTTACAAAAGTGATGTGGTCCGGTGTTTCAACAATTACACTCGCTCGCGCAATGAAGTGCGCAATTGAACAAAATATCAGCGGTATTTATCATCTTGTTAATAATGAATTTATAAGTAAGCATGATTTGCTTGTTCTCTTAAACAAATATCTTCGTAACAACCAAGTTGAAATCAATGCAGATGATAGTGCGGTCCAGAATAAAATAATTGTTAACACAAGGAATGATTTTGATTTTGTAGTTCCGTCTTATGATGAAATGGTATCGGAAATAGAAGAATGGATAAAAAATCATTCTGAAACATATTTACATTATATAAATTGAAAGTGTATTGGCATTCCAGCCAAAGAATATAAAAGGTGGTATAAAGGGAAATGAAAACAGATTTTACCAATGTAAAGTTTAAAGATAATGGCAAATTAAAACTTTTAATTATTGTAGGAACTCGTCCTGAAATTATCAGACTTGCAGAAGTCATCGATAAAAGTCGTCGTTATTTCGATTGCATTTTAGCACATACTGGTCAGAATTATGATTATAATCTTAATGATATTTTCTTTGAAGGATTAAAAATTGATTCACCAGATGTTTATCTTGATGCTGTTGGCGATGATTTAGGCTCAACAATTGGTAATATCATTAATTGTTCATATAAGCTTATGGCTGAAATCAAGCCAGATGCATTACTTATTTTAGGTGATACAAATTCTTGCCTTTCAGCAATTCCTGCAAAAAGACTTCATATTCCGATTTTTCATATGGAAGCAGGCAATCGCTGCAAAGATGAATGTTTACCTGAAGAGACTAATCGTAGACTTGTAGATATAATTTCTGATGTAAATCTTTGCTATTCTGAACATGCTCGCCGTTATCTTATTGAGGCGGGTATGCCTAAAGAACGCACTTATGTAACAGGCTCTCCAATGGCAGAAGTGCTTCGTAAAAATCTTAAAGATATTGAAGCATCAGAGATTCACTCAAAATTAGGTTTAGAAAAAGGAAAATATATTCTTCTTTCAGCTCATAGAGAAGAGAACCTTGATACAGAAAAAAACTTCTTATCACTTTTCAATGCTATAAATAAAATGGCAGAAAAATATGATATGCCAGTGCTTTATTCTTGCCACCCAAGAAGCAAGAAAAGATTAGAAACAAGTGATTTTAAACTTGATAATAGGGTAGTAATGCACGAACCACTTGGATTCCACGATTACAACAGTTTGCAGATGAATGCTTTTGCGGTTGTATCTGACAGCGGTACAATGCCGGAAGAAGCAGCATTTTTTGCAGCAGAAGGAAAATCATTCCCGGCAGTTTGTATCCGTACATCAACTGAAAGACCGGAAGCACTTGATAAGGCTTGCTTCGTACTTGCAGGTATTGATGAAAAATCACTTCTTCAAGCTATTGATACGGCAGTTGAGTTAAATAGAAATGGTGATTTTGCCGTTGCAGTCCCTGACTATATCGACGAAAATGTTTCGACAAAGGTAGTTAAACTTGTTCAGTCATATACAGGTGTAGTTGATAAAATGGTTTGGAGAAAATTCTAATGATTTGTGAAAAAATATTTGAAGAGCGTTATCAAAGAAGCGCTGAAGGAATTGCCTTTTGCCCTTACAGAATTTGTCCGATTGGTGCTCATAGCGACCATCAGTTAGGAAAAATTACGGGACTTGCCATTAATAAGGGTATTCATATTGCGTATGGACCTAAAACTAGCGGAATTGTTGAGTTGAGTTCCTTACAATTTGATAAGCGTGCACAATTTCATATAAATTCTGTACCTGAAACAAAACAAATGGATTGGGCTGACTACTTGCGTGGTGCAACTCTTGCATTAGCCGAAAAATATCCAATAAAAATTGGACTTGCAGGTGTTATTGAAGGGACGTTGCCAATAGGCGGGTTGTCATCATCTGCAGCGGTAATTATTGCATTTCTTTCTGCACTTTGCGATGTAAATAATGTAAAACTCACAAGCAGTGAAATGATTATGATGGCTTTACAAGCAGAGAACAAATATGTTGGCGTTTCTTGTGGTAAGTTAGACCAGTCCTGTGAAGTTTATTCTAAAAAAGACCATCTTTTATACCTTGATACAAAAGACGACTCTTATGAACTTATTCCAACAAATCCACAGATGAAACCTTATGAAATTATTATTTTCTTCAGTGGGTTAGAGCGTTCGTTAGTTGGCTCCAAGTTCAATATGCGTGTGGACGAATGTCGTAGTGCGGCTTATGCGTTAAAGGCATTAGCAGGTATGGAATATGGCAGATTCAATGAAACTAACCTTCGTGAAGTACCATACGAAGTATATCTTAAATATAAAGATAAATTACCTGAAAACTGGATGAAGCGCGCGGAGCATTGGTACACAGAGTTCCACCGTGTCCAAAAGGGTGCAGAGGCATGGCGTAAAGGCGATATTGAAGAGTTTGGTAAACTTTCATTTGAAAGTGGCTATTCATCAATTTATAATTATGAAGCGGGCTCACCAGAACTTAAAAAACTTTATGAAATTATGACAGAAACTGATGGTATCTATGGCGGACGTTTCAGCGGTGCAGGATTTAAAGGTTGCTGTATTGCTCTTGTTGACCCTACATTCCGCGATTCAGTAATTGAAAATGTAACAACAAAATATCTCAAGGCATTCCCTGACCTTGAGGGTAAATATTCTGCGCATATCACAAAGAGTGCAGACGGAGTAAACTTATGAAATGCTTGATATTAGCGGCGGGCTATGCAACCCGCCTTTATCCTTTAACTGAAAATTTCCCTAAACCATTACTTAAAGTCGGCGAAAAGACAATTCTTGATTGGCTTATTCAAGATATTGACACAATGGGTGTTGTTGATGAGTATGTTGTGATTTCAAATCACAAATTTGCTCATCATTTTGACGCATGGGCATCAGAAAAAACACAAAAAATCACAGTTGTTGATGATGGAACAAGCACAAATGAAACCCGCCTTGGTGCAGTTTGTGATATTCAGTTTGCTATTAATAAGTTGGGCTTAGATGATGATATGCTTGTAATAGCAGGCGACAATCTTCTGGATTTCAGTCTTACAAAGTTTATTGAGTATGCGAAAAACAAAAACGCAACTTGTATTATGCGTTATTTTGAGCCATCACAAGAAAAACTCAAAAAATGTGGCGTAGTAACGATTGATAATAAGGACAAAATTATAAATATGGTTGAAAAACCCCAGAATCCTGAAAGTAATTGGTGTTGTCCGCCATTTTATTACTACACAAAAGAATCTGCTAAACTTATCAAAAAAGGTATTGAAAGTGGTTGCGGAGTTGATGCACCGGGTAGTTTTATTGCGTGGCTTTGTAAACAAGTTGAAGCATACGCTATGGGAATGCCGGGCAAACGTTATGATATAGGCAATCTCCAGAGTTACGAACAAGTTAAAAAGGAGTATAAAGGCATATGCTGATTCCTAATATTGACTTAAAAAATAAAACAGTACTTGTAACGGGTGCGGCTGGTTTTATCGGCTCAAACCTTGTTAAAGAACTATTGAAAACGGTTGGCCCTGTTCATATTGTAGGCGTTGATAATATGAGTGATTATTACGACGTTTCAATTAAGGATTACCGACTCCAAGAAATTGATAATCTTGCAAAAGAATACCCACAATCGAGCTGGACATTTATTAAAGGCAATATTGCTGATAAAGTACTAATTGATAATTTGTTTGCAGATTACAAATTTAGTGTAGTTGTAAATCTTGCAGCTCAGGCAGGAGTTCGCTATTCTATTGAAAATCCTGACGTATATATTGAAAGCAATATAATTGGATTTTATAATATTTTAGAGGCTTGTCGTCATAATCCTATTGAGCATTTAGTTTATGCATCAAGTTCAAGTGTCTACGGCTCAAATAAGAAAATCCCTTATTCAACCGACGATAAAGTTGATAATCCCGTATCACTTTATGCAGCAACTAAAAAGTCAAATGAGCTTATGGCACACGCTTATTCAAAACTCTATAATATTCCGTCTACAGGTTTACGCTTTTTTACAGTATACGGTCCTGCAGGTCGTCCTGATATGGCGTACTTCAGTTTTACAAACAAATTGATTAAAGGTGACACAATAGAAATCTTTAATTACGGTAATTGTAAGCGAGATTTTACTTTTGTTGATGATATTGTTGAGGGTGTAAAACTTGTTATGCAAAATGCGCCTGAAAAGGAAATGGGTGAAGACGGTCTCCCAATTCCGCCTTACAGAGTTTATAATATAGGTAACAATAATCCTGAAAATCTTCTTGATTTTGTTGATATATTGCAACAAGAACTGATTTCTGCGGGCGTATTACCTGAAGATTATGATTTCGAATCACATAAAAAACTTGTATCGATGCAAGCAGGTGATGTACCAATCACCTACGCCGATACAAGTGCATTAGAAGAAGATTTTGGCTTTAAGCCCAATACATCTTTACGTGATGGTCTTCGTGCATTTGCGAAATGGTATAAAGAATTTTATATGTAAAAAGTAAAACCTACTGATTTTTAGTCAGTAGGTTTCTTTGTTATTGTGAAACAACAAGGTTCCAGGGCACCCGTCCGCATTTTCAATGCGTTGACGGGTCGGGTTCTTATAATCCTGATTTTTCAAAAATATCTTTCATAATGTCAATACTTTCGCTATCAACATTTGAAATTCTCTCTTTTTTAGCAGTAATTTCATCGTTCTTTTTTAAGATGAATTCAAATATTCTTACAATCCAGAAAATTGGCAATAAAAACGGAAGTTTTTCAAGAATGGAATATCTTAATTTCATATGTCTGAGAGAAGGGAAAAGCGAGTTTAGAAGTCGTTGAGATTTTGACTGGCTTGTGCGGGCAACATTTGCTACTTCACTTGCATTGTTAACAGGTGCACCAAAAACAATATAATTTTCCATTGTAATAAGGTCATCATTGTATTCTGTACCATCAAAAGCACATTTATATAATTGCCTGATTTTAACAGCGAAATTCTCAATGCCAAGTTCTTTGAACTGTTCGTTTATATAGTCAAAATCAAGTGTTTCGCCATATTTTTTCTCCATAAGGAATAAATCCATTAATGGTCTGAAACAAGACCCGGCTTCAAGATAATGTTCAGCAAGGTGGGCGAGTGTGTAAACATACAAATCATTGATTGGCATCTTGTATTCGTAATCATTGACGAGCTCAACTCTGTCCCATACGCCCTTAAAATAATCGTGCATAAAATAATCTTCAACGAAAAGCATTTTGTGAAGTTCAATGGTAAGAAACGGTTTTTTAATAAGAACAATGTCTTTACCATTGTTCATTTCTTGCGTAAATCCCTGTGAGAGAATTAAATTCCCACCCTTGTTCATGTTTTCTTCTTTCACAAGAATGTCCATATCGACCATAAATCGCATCTGTGGAGTAGGGTAGAGGGATTTTAAGTGTGTACCTTTAAGAAACATAAATTCAATATTTTCTTGTGAAAAAGCTTCTCTTATGTATTCAATTTCTTCTTGTTGCGATGCCTCACGAGCAAGAATAGCCATATATGATTTTTGAAGTTTAGCTTCAGTTTCTGCAGATAGAGTAACTGCATCACTTTGCACTGCAAGATATAAAATACTTTGAACAGCATTTCTCACAGATAACTTATAAATCAACTCGCCGCTTATGTTTTCAGGACAAGGTGGAATAGGCAAGCCTTTAATTGAAGCACTTACCATCTCTAAAAAGTATTTTTTTGTGAGCATTTTGTCCTGCATTATTTTAACAATCCTTTTATTTTTCTCAATGGAACTAAAATGATATTTCTAAAAGGCAAAATCAATGTCCAAAGTTTAACATATAGCTTATATGAAAACTTATCAACACTAAAGGTTTTGCCTTTTCGTGTAATTGATTTTACAACTGCAATAATGTGTTTTTCAGTTATTCCGTATTCTTTATTAACCTGATTATCGCCACAAAGAATGAAACCATTTTCATCTTTGCCAACAATTCTGTGAAGAACAAAGTGTCCGTCATCACGGCGATAAAAAATGATATCATATTTTTGTGGATTTTCACATTTTGTAAGTTCAACAGTATCTCTGCCCCAAACAAACAAAGGTAACATACTAGTACCTGTAATAGGTAACTGTACAGTACCACCATTTTCGATTTTTTCTTTGATAATAGGATAAATCTCATCAAGTGAGATTTTCTTTTTATTCATATTTTCCATATTGTTACCTCACTTGAGTTCTTGAATAATTATAGTTTAATATGCTATAAAAGTCAACTTGTGAAAAATAAAAATCCCCGTAGCAATAAACTACGGGGAATATTTGTTTAATTACTGATTATTCAGCGTCGTCTTCTTCGCTTCTGTCTTTACCTGTGCTAACAATTAAGTTAGTGATAATACCGAAGATAAGAGCTGTTGCAAGAGCTGTAACTTGAACAAGTGGTCCGTTTGTAACTGGGTTGAAACCGAAGTTAAGTGAAAGACCACCGATACCGATAACAAGAATTGCACTTACAATATAGAGGTTCTTGCTCTTTCCAAGGTCAACGTCTTTAAGCATTGAAAGACCTGAAACTGCAATAAGACCATAAAGAGCAACACAAGCACCACCCATTACGCACTTAGGAATTGAGTTGATAAGAGCAACGAATGGGGTGAAAAATGAAAGAATCATACAACCAAAACCAGCTGTGATGATTGAAATAACAGAAGCGTTCTTTGTGATAGCAACACAACCGATTGATTCACCGTATGTTGTGTTAGCTGCGCCACCGAAGAAACCACCAATGATTGAACCTACACCGTCACCAACAAGTGTTCTGTCAAGACCAGGGTCTTTAATAAGGTCTTTACCGATAAGGTTACCAAGGTTCTTGTGGTCAGCAATGTGCTGTGCAAGTTCAACAATAGCGATTGGAACGAATGTGATAGCAATGTTACCAACAGCTGTTGCATCAATAGGAAGAACACCTTCAACATTTTCAGTCATAGCCTTAAGGAATGTGAACTTAGGATAATCAACGATTGACTGAATTGTGAATGGTTCAAATGCTGCTTTGAATGAGTCAAAGCTCAAAATTTGAAGAGTAGCAATGTCAGCAGCGTTGCCGATAAGAGTGAGAATAAGAGCAACAATATAACCTGCGCCAACACCGATAATGAAAGGAATAAGGCGAAGATTTTTTGAACCCTTAACAGATACAATAACGATTGCAAAGAATGTAATTGCACCAACGAGAATTGTTACAAGGCTATAATCAGTACCACCGTTAGTTGACATCCAACCAGTAGCTGTGCTTGAAAGTGAAAGACCGATAATAGTAACAATAGGGCCAGCGATTACAGGAGGCATAAGCTTGTTAACCCAACCTGAACCAACAAGTTTAATAATAACTGCAAGAACAGCATAAACAAGACCTGCAAGAGTGATACCGATAATAACACCCCAATAGCCATAGTTCATACCGATAATTGCTGCATAAGCGCCAAGGAATGTGAATGAAGAACCAAGGAAAACAGGGCTCTTGCGCTTAGTCGCAAATGTGTAGAAAAGTGTACCGATACCTGCACCGAAAAGTGCTGCAGCAGGGTCAAAAGAAAGTGTGTTGCCATTGCTCATAGCAAAACCTGACATAAGCATTGGAACAAGCAATGTTGCCGCCATAATTGCAATCATCTGCTGGAAAGCGAAGAGCAGAGTTTTGCTTAAACCTGGGCGGTCGTTTACATCATAAATGAGTTTCATAAGAACAACTCCTCTTAAATTTTTTGCTCGACAACAAAAATAAAAACCTTGTCAATATTGACAAGGTTCATATGCAACAGATATCCATATGTAACACGCTACACACTTATCTTGCCTATATCTTTGTTTAATATTTAAGATTGTCAAGTTATCTTATGTAGTATAGCATATTATATAATTTGATGTCAATGATTTTAGAAAAATGTCGAATAAAAAATTATTCATTTAAAAATTTTTTCAGTTCTGGAATTTCGTTTTCAGTAAACACAGAAAAACCTGCGTCTAAGAACATTTTTGCAGCAATTCCGTTACCCTCAATTTTGTTACCTGTAAAAGTCCCATCATAGATAATTCCTTTACCGCAAGATGGACTATTAGCCTTTAAAGCCACTGCATCAGCGTTATTGACTTTCGCAATATATAAAGCTAATTCAGCGCCCTTATTATATTCATAGGTAACATCTTTACCGTGATTACTTATAACCTTGTCACCAACAATTTCAGCGGGGTCACGAGGTGTTGAAAGACCACCTAATTGTTCAGGACAAACGGGAATAAGTGTATGGTCTTTTGCTAAATCCAATAACTCATCACATCTGCAGTTGTCACCTTTATAACGGCAGTCGCAGCCTAAAAGACAACCGCTGACAATAATTTTAGCCATAATAAATTGCTCCTTTAATAAGGTTTCTATAAAATAATTATATCATACTGAAATTTTAGTGTCAATTTGTAAATCTCTTGCTAAAAATGTATAAATGTGTTATTATAAATAAGATAAAGTATTTTGAAATGAGGCGTTATTATGTCAGATTTTACAAAGAATTTAACAAGTTTTAATGACCATCCACTTGTGGCACATAAGGTAACACATCTTTGCGATATTAACACAGGTTCAAAGGAATTCTGTGAAATTGTTGATGAGCTTACAATGCTTATGGGTTATGAAGCACTTAAAGACCTTAAAACAAAGTTAGTACCAATTCAGGCACCACTTGCAGATTTTGACTCTCCTGTGCTTGCAGAAGATTTTACAATTGTTCCCATTCTTCGTGCAGGACTTGGTATGGTTGAAGGTCTTCGTCGCTTGTCACCAACTGCAAAGGTGGGTCATATCGGTCTTTACAGAGATGAAAAAACATTGTTGCCTGTAACTTATTATTACAAAATGCCTGTTGACATTACAAAGGGTCCTGTAATCATTGTTGACCCTGCTCTTGCAACTGGTGGCAGTGTTGATGCATCTATTGACTACCTTAAAAAAGAGGGTTGCACGAATATTAAGGTTATGTGTATTTTTGCATCTGATGTTGGTGTGAAACTTCTTTATGAAAAGCACCCTGATGTTAAAATTTATGCAGCACAATATATTCCAACAGGGCTTAATAAAGATGGCTATATCGTAACAGCAGCAGGTGACGCAGGTGACCGTATCTGTGGTACTTGTAGTTACAAACCTGCAAGACCAGCAAAACCATAAAATATAAAAGGAAACTTTTAGCGAGAGTTTTGTCTCTCGCTATTTTTTTACAAATTCTACTGATGGTAGGGTGACTTTTTAACTGATTTATGTTATTTTAAAGTCAGGAGGTAGATATTATGGATAACAATAAAACTGGCAGATTCATAGCAGAGCGCAGAAAAGAATTAGGTTATAGCCAAAAAGATTTAGCTGAAAAACTTAATATTACCGATAAAGCTGTTTCAAAGTGGGAAACGGGTAGAAGTTCACCTGACGTTTCAATGTTGATTCCACTTGCCGAAGAATTAGAAGTTACAGTAACAGAAATTCTTAACGGTGAAAAAATAAGCGAAGATAAAATGCCTGCAATGTCAAATGAGATTATTGTTAAATCACTTAAAAAGTCTAAATCAAAAAAAATCTTGGCATTGATTCTTGCATTGATTTTACTAATAGGCATTTTAGTGAGTTATCCTGTTTATGAATACATAAATTCTATAGCTGTGAATGATGATTTTGCTATTAAGGTTGTATTCCGTGATGTGTTAGGTGTTGAGAATGTTTTTCAGTATGCTTGCAGTAAATATGAGGTACAAGGTGAGTATACTGCATATCTATATCATGATGACCAAAAAGCATATATGGCATTTTTCAAACAAAATGATTTGTTTGAAACCAGAATGAATTTTATGGGTGAAACAAGTGCGGATATTTCAAAATTAGGTTTATATTCAACGAGCTGGTATGGCGAGAATATCAATATATTTTTTGCTGCCGAAACTGACGCAGAACGATATAAGTTTTCGATTATGGAAGTTGATTATTCCGTACCTATATATGATGAAGATTTTGTTAATATTTTTGTAGAAAAATCCAATATATATTATCACGCAACAGACTTTGATTTTGTTGAACAATAAGAAAAGGGACGATTTATCGCTCCTTTTCTTATTGCAATTTTCTCCAACATTTTAATTTATCTAACTAATTATCTTATTTTAAATTTTATCATTGACTTTATAATTAAAAGGAGTAAAATTGTCTTTGGTGATAATCTTGGAGAAGCAAAATACATACAGAGCGGCATATAAAGCGGCATTCCCACATACTTTACCTGTACTCACAGGCTATCTTTTTATAGGAATAGCCTTTGGTGTTATGTTTGCTGATAAAGGGTATAATTTTCTCTGGGCGGGGCTTATGAGTCTGTTAGTTTATGCGGGCTCAGGGCAGTATCTTGCGGTTAATTTCTTTGACCCATCAGTTAGTCTGTTACAAGTCATATTTTTAACATTTATGGTGAATGTCCGTCATATTTTTTACGGACTTTCATTACTTGAAAAATTTAAGGTGTCAGGCAAGAAAAAGCCATATATGATATTTTCGTTGACAGATGAAACATATTCATTATATTTCTTAACCAAAACACCCGAAAATGTTGACGAAGGCAAATTCTTGTTTGCAATAGCAACCCTTGACCAGTCTTATTGGGTTATAGGGTCAATAATAGGTGGCGTAGCGGGCACACTCATTCCATTTGATTCAACTGGCATTGATTTTGCAATGACAGCATTGTTTATTGTAATCTTCGTTGAACAATGGCTTCAAAAGAAAAATCGTTTTCCTGCAATGGTTGGCGTAGTGTCAAGTGTGATTTGTTTGCTTATCTTTGGTAAAGATAGTTTCATTCTTCCATCAATGATAATTATTATGATTATTTTACTTGCAAATCACAGAATTGAACAAAAGAAGGGAAATGCAACAAATGACTAATCTTCCTGTTTCTTTCTGGCATTCAGTAATTATAATAGCCTTGGTTACGGTAACAACATTTATAACCCGAGCTATTCCATTCATATTATTTCCAGAGGGTAAAGAAATTCCAAAATCAGTTGAATATCTCGGCAAGGTGTTGCCATCCGCAGTAATAGGCTTGTTGGTTGTGTATTGCCTTAAAAATATCACACCAACTCAGTTTCCGTTTGGCTTACCTGAAATTATAGCAGGCGCAGTTGTAGCAATTTTGCATTTGTGGAAACGAAATAATCTTCTGAGTATAGGTGTGGGCACAATACTCTATATGATACTGATACAGACAGTTTTTGTGTAAATTGAATAAAGACTAAAAGACAGGATAAATTTCCTGTCTTTTTTTATGTGAAAAACTACTGAAAATACCCTATATATAATAGTATAGTAAAAAACAGGAATATTTTCTAATTTTTACACATAAAATATAGGTGAAAATCTTTCAAAAACCGTAAATTTTGTAACCATTTTGTAATAATTTGCTCGTTTTTTAAAAATCTCACAAAAAATATTACAAAAGGGGTGTGTAAAAACACTATATATTGTGGGAAATGGGGGCCATTTGGGATATTCAGTCAAAAATTGACTTGCGTTTTTGGACAAATTATACAAAAAACATTTTCAAAAAAATTTGACTTTTTGACACAAGATGAATATAATGTCAAAAGTCACAAAGCGAGAATAACGGTTGTGCGTTAAGTGAGCCTTGAATGTGCTTTTCAAAGTTATGTTTGGGGTGAACACTTTGTATTAAACAAAGGTTGACACAACTTATTAAAGGAGCAGAATGATGATAAAAAATATCATTGAGCGTGCGAAAGCAACTCGTGTAACATTTCGAGTGGTTGCACTTATAATGGCGTTAGTCATTCTCTGTGCAGGAACAGTTTTCGCAGCCAGCGGTGAGACTTATATAGTTGATATCTATGAAGGCTCACAAATCACAAGAGTAGAAACAACTTTAAAAGATGCTTATGCTGTTGTGGAAGAAGCAAAAATTGAATTGTCAGAGCAAGATAAACTCTTACTTGATAACTTTACAGCAGGTGCCCAGAGTGAAATTGTTATCTGCCGTGCAAGTAAAGTAAGATTTATTCATGCTGACGGAAATATTGTAGAAACTGTTTTTGCAGGAACTGTTGCAGAACTTATCGAGAGTCAAGGCGTTGTACTTTCAGACAAACTTGTTTCAAGTGCCAATGTAAAAGCTGTTGTGACGAACAATATGGAGGTTAAGATTTTAAATTCTTATGACCTCACAATTAATGTTGACGGCGAAACAAGAAAAGCAAAATCAACTGCTAAAACTGTTGGCGAATTACTCGCAGAACAGGGTGTTATTCTTGATAGTGATGACGAAGTTGTTCCAACAGCAGAAACAGAACTTTCTCACAATCTCACAATTGATGTTCTCAGAGTAGAATATGTAACAAGAGAAGCAACAGAAAAAGTTCCATTCTCAAAGAAAACAGTTAAATCTGCATCAATGACAAAGGGTACATCAAAAATCACAACAAAGGGTGTAAACGGAACAAAAACAGTTGTCTATAAAGACAAGATTGTTAATGGTGAAGTTGCAGAAACATCATTTGTAAGTGAAACTGTAACAAAGAACCCTGTTGCACAGGTTACAACAGTTGGTACTCTTGTTAAGAGTTCGGGCAACAGCAAGATTGAAAAGAATGGTAATCCTATTTCTGAACTTACATTACCATCAAAATATTCAATCGGTGAAAACAATATTCCAACAAGTTACAAATACACAATCAAGGGCAAAGCGGCTGCTTATTGTCAACCAGGTGGAAAAACAGCAACTGGCAAAGCAGTTAAACCGGGATTGATTGCAGTTAATCCAAAACAAATTCCATATGGAACAGAAATGTGGATTATTTCTGACGATGGTATTGTTTATGGTTATTGTATCGCTGCTGACACAGGTGGATTTGTTAATAAAGGCAAGTTTACTGTTGACCTTTATATGAACAGCACAAGTCAGTGCCGTCAGTGGGGTTCAAGAAATGTAACTATTTATATTCTCTAATTGAATAAAAACATTAAAGGAGAGTTGAAAAACTCTCCTTTTTTATGTTATCATTATCTCATAATATATGTGGAGTGAAATTAATGAGAGTTCTTACAGTTGAAAACACAAGAAAAGTTGAGCGCCTTGCAAGCGAAAGTGGAATTTCATATCTTCAGCTTATGGAGAATGCAGGGTCTTATTGTGCGAGAATTATCCGTCAGACCTTTGAAAACACCAACAAGAGAAATGTACTTGTTGTGTGTGGCAAGGGCAAAAACGGCGGTGACGGATTTGTAATTGCACGAAAACTTTCGGAATATGGCTATAACCCAACTGTAATGATGACTATGGGACTTCCTACAGATGAAGAATCATCTGAAATGCTTTCACGAATCCGAGCAATGGGCATTACCGTTGTCCACTATGATGAAACAACTGATAAATATTTTGAAAATGCTCAAATCATTGTGGACTGCATTTTCGGCGTTGGATTTAAAGGTGAGCCAAACGAAAAGATTACAGAACTCTTCAATAAAATAAACTCTGCTTCTGCAACTGTGGTTAGTATTGATGTGCCAAGTGGATTAGAAGGCGATAGCGGTAAACTTACATCTTCACATATAAAGGCAGATATGACAATCGCAGTATTGGTGCTTAAACCTGTTCACGTGCTAAAACCATCTATTGAAAGCTGTGGCAGGGTTGTGGTAGCCCCTATCGGTATCCCTGAAAAATGCTTTGCAGATGTTAATGCAACTCTTTTCACAATGAGTACGGATGAAATAAAGGACTTTTTCCCTAAACGTGATACAGAAAGTCATAAAGGCACATTCGGTACAGTGTTAGTAATTGGTGGCAGTTATGAAATGCCTAACGCTGTTTATTTTGCATCACAAGGTGCTGTGAATAGTGGTGCAGGACTTGTAAAAGTTGCTTTTCCAGCTGTTGCTTATAGTGCTATTGCGCCAAAAACCTATGAGCAGATTTTAATTCCCCTTGAAAGCAATAAAATGGGTAGAATTTCACAGAATGCAATTAAGCGCATAGAAAAAGAACTCTCTAAATGCTCTTGTGTGCTTATAGGTTGTGGAATGGGCAACGACGAAGATACCAAAGTCGTTACAGAATTTGTGATTAAGAATTCACAAGTACCCGTAATTCTCGATGCCGATGGCATAAATTGTTTGAAAGATAATATAGATATAATAGATAGTGCAAAAGCAACGGTGATTCTCACACCACATCCAAAAGAGATGTCAAGAATAGCAGGTGTGAGTGTCCAGAGTATTCAAGAAAACCGTGACGCAGTAGTTAAAAGCTTTACAAGAGCCCATAAATCTATTCTCGTGCTTAAAGGTGCATCAACTCTTGTGGGGTGCACAGAATATGATGATATTTATGTTAACAATGCGGGTAATCCTGGAATGTCAACAGGTGGCACAGGGGATGTGCTCGGTGGAATAATCGCATCTTTTATAGCACAAGGCATTGACCCATTTAAGAGCGCTATGGCGGGCGTGAAGATTCACGGAATAGTCGGAGATAAAGTAACAGAAAAATATTCAATGATGGGTAACACTCCATCTTTAATGCTTGGCGAATTACCAAGCGTACTCTCAAAATTTGAATAAGGGTAGAATAATATGAAAAGAGTCCTTTGCATTTTATTTTGCATTCTTTTGCTTGGTGGATGCAGGACGTTAAAAACAAAGGATTTAGAAAAAGAGCCACTGAATATCAGTGGCTTTAATACTGTGGTAAAAACAAAAATAAATAATATTGAAATTTGTGGCAATGCAAGTTATGTTGTGTCCGATGCTCTCTATTTTGATTTTGTTTCGCCTGAAACTATAAACGGAACAAAAATTGTCTGTCGTAATGGTGAATATGAAGTTGATTTCAATGATTTATCAATAACACTTGCAGGTGATAAATTACCGTTTAATATGATTTGTAATGCTCTTGAAACTTGTATAAACAATGTGCAAGGTACAACACCAAAAATCGATAATATCACAAATCAACTTGTATATACCTATAATACAGAAAACCACCTGTGCCAGTTATATGCAGAAAAAGAAACAAAACATTTCATAAAGCTCACCATTGATGGTGCTGATGTATTGTTTTTTGAAAATTTTCAGTATGTGGGACAGACTGAATAAAAAATTCATAATATGTATTACTCCCAATTTTTTGCTATGAATGTTTAATTGTGCATTTTAAAGGCAAAAATAAAAACAAAGGAGTGATATGAAAAATGAATGTTAAAAGAGGGGACATATATTACGCTGATTTAAGTCCTGTTGTGGGGTCGGAACAAGGTGGAGTAAGACCTGTACTTATAGTCCAGAATGATGTTGGAAACAAATATAGCCCAACTGTGATTGCAGCGGCAATTACAAGCCAACAAGAAAAATCTCGTTTGCCGACTCATATAAGCGTTAACGGTAACCAATGTGGACTCAGTAAAGATTCAGTAGTGTTGCTTGAACAAGTCAGAACAATCGATAAACAACGACTTAAAGAACGAATGGGTAATTTGTCAACTAACGATATGAATAAGATAAATAAAGCATTAACAGTAAGCTTTGGATTGATATAAAATATGTTTGTAGGGGCGGGTCTCTGTGCCCGCCCGAAATTATTAAAAATCTATTAAATTTACATAAAAGACTTGACGAGTTGGAAAAAAGTGGCTAAAATATAATTAGCACTCGAAACACGAGAGTGCTAAAAATTGTATTTATAATTCTTTATGGAGGTAATATAAAATGACTATTAAACCACTTGCAGATAGAGTTGTGCTCAAATCATGCGAAATTGAAGAAACAACAAAGAGCGGAATCGTGCTCACAGCTGCTACTCAGGAAAAACCACAGGTTTCAGAAGTTGTTGCAGTTGGTCCTGGTGGATTTATTGACGGTAACGAAATCAAAATGTATGTTAAAGTCGGTGACAAGGTAATCACAGGCAAATATTCAGGCACAGAAGTTAAGATGGACAATGAAGAATACACAATCGTTCGTCAATCAGAAATTCTTGCAATCGTTGAATAATTGGAGGTAACGCATAATGGCTAAACAGATTATTTATGGTGAAGAAGCAAGAAAAGCTCTTCAAACAGGTATTGATAAATTAAGTAATACAGTTAAAATTACATTAGGCCCTAAAGGTAGAAATGTAGTTCTTGATAGAAAATACGGCGCACCACTCATCACAAACGACGGTGTTACAATCGCAAAAGAAGTTGAACTTGAAGATGCATTCGAAAATATGGGTGCACAGCTTGTTAAAGAAGTTGCAACAAAGACAAACGATGTTGCAGGTGACGGTACAACAACAGCTACACTTCTTGCACAAGCACTCGTTCGTGAAGGAATGAAAAACGTTGCAGCAGGTGCAAACCCAATGGTAGTTAAAAAGGGTATGCAGGCAGCAGTTAACGCAGTTGTTGAAGAAGTACTTAAAAATGCAAAACCTGTTGCTTCAACAGAAGATATTGCTCGCGTTGCAACGGTTTCAGCAGCTGACGAATATGTTGGTAACCTTATTGCAGATGCAATGGCAAAGGTTACAGCAGACGGCGTTATCACAATCGAAGAATCAAAAACAAGCGAAACATATAGTGATGTAGTTGAAGGTATGCAGTTTGACCGTGGTTACATCTCACCTTATATGGTAACAGATACAGATAAGATGGAAGCAGTTATCGATGACGCTCTCATTCTTATCACAGATAAGAAAATCGGCAATATCCAAGAAATTCTTCCATTACTTGAACAAATCGTTCAGGCTGGCAAAAAGCTTGTAATCGTTGCAGAAGATATCGAAGGCGAAGCACTTTCAACAATCCTTGTTAACAAACTTCGTGGCACATTCACTTGCGTTGCTGTTAAAGCACCGGGCTTTGGTGACAGAAGAAAAGAAATGCTTCAGGATATTGCAATTCTTACAGGTGGTCAGGTAATCACATCTGATTTAGGCCTTGAACTTAAAGACACTCAACTCTTCCAGTTAGGTAGAGCAAAGCAGGTTAAGATTTCAAAAGAAAACACAATTATCGTTGATGGTGCAGGCGATGTTGATGCAATCAAGGGCAGAATTGGTCAAATCAAATCTCAGATTGCAGAAACAACATCAGACTTCGACCGTGAAAAGCTTCAGGAACGCCTTGCAAAGCTTGCAGGTGGTGTTGCAGTTATCCGTGTTGGTGCTGCTACTGAAACAGAAATGAAAGAAAAGAAGCTTCGCATTGAAGACGCTCTCGCAGCTACAAAAGCAGCTGTTGAAGAAGGTACAGTTGCAGGTGGTGGTGTTGCACTTCTCGGCGCAATCAAGGCAGCATCAGTTCTTCTTGATACAGAAGACGCAGACTTCAAAACTGGTGTTAAAATTGTTCTTAAAGCAATCGAAGAGCCAGTTCGTCAGATTGCAGCAAACGCAGGTCTTGAAGGCTCAGTTATCGTAAATGAAATCGTTAACTCAAATAAGGTTGGCTACGGCTTTAACTTCGCAACAAGCGAATATGTTGATATGTTTGAAGCAGGTATTCTTGACCCTGCAAAGGTTACTCGTTCAGCACTTCAAAATGCATCATCAGTTGCAGCAATGGTGCTCACAACAGAGTCACTTGTAGCAGATATTCCTGACCCACAGGCTGAAGCAGCAGCTGCAGCAGCAATGGCTCAGGCAGGCGGCGGAATGTATTAATAAGTGCAAAAAGCAAAATGCAAAGTGCAAAATGAATAAACCTATACGGCGTGGTTTGTAACCACGCCGTTTTCTTTTTGTAACTATTATTACAATGTTGTAATTTTTCTGTTTTTCGATAAAAATTTATTGACAAACGATAAATTCAATGGTATTTTATAGAAAAATAGACACAGTCTGTGGGGGTAACCTATGAAAAATAAAAATCGAACACTTACATTGTCATTGGCGTTTACAACAATCTTTGCAATTGCACTTGTAATTCTCACTTTGGGAGCACCTTGGATTGTTGAGTTCCTGTGCGAATTTTTCCACCGAGACTATTTGGCAAAATTTCTGACAGTTGTTACATATCTTGCAGTTCCAGCAGGGTGGGGCGCAATAATTTTGCTTTATAGAATTCTTCTCAATGTTGATAAAGGAAACGTGTTTGAAGAAGAAAACGTAAAATATCTTTCCATTCTTTCTTGGCTTTGCATTTATGTTGGCGTTTTAAGTGGATTTGCTTCACTAAGATTTACAATGTTTATCATTATTTCAATTTCAGCATTTTTTATCGGTCTTATTGTTCGTGTTGTACGCAATATAATCAGTAAGGCAATCGAAATCAAAGAAGAAAATGATATGACAGTTTAGGGAGAGTGATATTTATGGCGATAAAAGTTAATCTTGATATGGCTCTTGCAAGAGCAAAAATGACATCGGGCGAATTAGCAGAAAGAGTAGGTATCACTCAGGCTAACTTGTCCATTCTCAAAACAGGCAAAGCAAAAGCAGTACGCTTTTCAACTCTTGAAGCTATCTGTCGTGAGCTTAATTGCCAACCGGGAGACATTTTAGAATACACCGACGGAGCAAACCTTACACTGTTAGACTCTAAGGAGGCATAACTATGAGAAAGTCATTATATGGCATTTCAATGATTGCTTATGCAATTTCACTTGTTATGTCGTTTGCACAAGATTTTTCATTTTTCTTTATGGGTTATCAGCTTTTTGCTTCTCTTGGTGGTAGTGACGAGTATGGAAATATCCTTACAATTGTTCTAACTATAGTTGCAATTCTGTTTCATACTCTAGCAATATTCAAGAATAAAAAATGTATTTATGTGACAAGAGGAATTCTTTTCTTAGGTGGCTTGTTCAATATTTTTATGCTTTTTATAAGAATAGATATGGTGTTAGCATTGATATCACCGATTGTTCTTCTTGTTCTTACATTTGTTGAAAAAAATGAATATGTAATTTCTAACACATTAACTCATGAAGAATTGTTAGCTATTGAAAAAGAAAATGCAGATAATAAAATAAACACAGTATTTGGAAGTATAGTTGCATTTTTTATTTTGCCGATTATTCTTTTTACTGTAATAATGATATGTGGAATTCCTTTTGAAATTAAATATGTCAACGAATTAAAAGAAGGATACCGAAAAGATTTACCAACTGAGATGGCGACAGAAAAACAATGTAATGAGTTTAATACAAACAATTATGAAGAACTTGGCGGTAATTGGTATTTAGATACTGTAACGGTAACAAAAATGTTAGAATCCAACAGCAATACTGATGACTATTGGATGGTAGGAGATAATCTGGATATTGTTTATCATCTGTTTTATGATACTTGGGATAACGTAGCTGATGAGCACACACTTATAAGAACAGATTATAAATATCCTGACACTGAAACTGCCAAAGTATCAAAAATATGTTTCGCATCAAATTTTGGGAACGGATATAATAAAGAAGACGCAATAATTATAGATTTGACCGAAAAAGAAATTGAAGAAATTCGTCGTTTTATAATGGAACCGAATTATGAAGAGGGGAAAACTCAATATTATGGCAGAGAGTATTACGAGCGCGAAAGCAAATTAGATATTCTTTGGTATTTTGATGGTGAAGATGCGCTCTATTATGAATATGGAAAAATTGTAAAAACTTTCGACGGAAAATATCATTTAAGAGCAAACTCTTCTTATTATACTGTTTATACCTTGCCTGACGAAATTTGCAAAAGATTAGAAAAAGTGTGGTAATGAATAAAGGAGGCATAGTTATGGATAATATTCAAAACAATTCAAACACTTCCAATCAACCAGTATTAAACAATAATCCTTATGTAAGTCCTTACGGAAAACCAATTCAACCCAAACCCCAAAAGAAAATTGAGCTTGAAACTGTCGATTATATATTCTTTGGGATTTTCGCTGTATTGTCTCTGTGCATTGTATTCTTTGGACTTTTTGGTGGAATGGCAATAGGTTTTTCAATAAGTGCCATAGCTTTAGTTGTAGCATTGGCAGTTTATATGCTCAAAAATGGTGATTTTACTTTTATTTCTGTTTCATCACTTGTTCTGGCGATAGCATCAAGTCTTGTTTTCAGTCTTTATGCTGGTGACCAGCTTTCAAGATTTATAGCATTTGTGATTTTCTTCTCGTCAACGGTACTGTGTGCAGTTTCAATGGTTGACGATGCAGTAGCGGATACTATTGATGGCACAATTAAAGTTGTTCGCTCAATTATAATTACACCATTTGAAAATTTTCTGTTACCAATAAGAGCACTCTTGAAAAATGATAAAAACAAAACAGCAATTCAGATTGGTGGAGCAGTTTTAGCTGCAATTCCTGTTTTGGTTATTGTTATTCCTTTGCTTGCTAGTGCAGACGCTGCATTTGAAGGCTTAATTGGAAAAATTGCCGAGAGTTTGGGTATGACAATTTTAAAACTTATAATATCAGTTGCTTTGTTAGGCTTTATATTGTCTTTTGCAGTATCTTGCAAATATGAATTAAACGAAACAAATTCAAAACCAATAAATTTTGAAAGAGCAAGAACTTTAAAATCACCATTTGCAGTAACATTCCTTGGTATGATTGCACTTGTTTATCTTGTTTATATGTTTTCACAGACAGCATATTTCTTTAGCGCATTTTCAGGAATTTTGCCAACGGGATACGAGTTCACATTTGCCCAATATGCCCGACGCGGATTTTTTGAAACTGAAGCAATCGCATTTATAAATCTTGTGCTTATGGGTGGAATATTATGGAAATCAGTCCGTCGTGAAAATGGTAAACTAAATCCTATACTTAAAGGAATAATGACATTTATCAGCGTATTTACCATTTTGTTTATTATCACAGCTCTTTCCAAAATGGTGATGTATATTAGTGAATACGGACTAACCGTGCTTCGCCTTTGCACATCTGTATTTATGATTGCAACTGCGGTGGTTATTGTAGCTTTTATAATAAGAGTGTTTAATCCTGAACTTGATACAATGAAATATGCATTTGTGATTTCATTATCTTTGTTCACGGTGCTTTGTCTCTGTGGCATTGACCGAACAGTAGCACACTATAATGTGAATGCATATATCAGCGGTATGCATGATAATGTTGATTTGTATACTCTTGGAGACCTTTCTGAATCATCAATTCCATATATTTATAAGCTTACTGAATGTGGTAATGAAACAGTTGAAAAAGATGCAGAAAGAGTTGTTTATGAAATCTATGATTGGCATGTAGATGATAGTGAAATAACCTATGATGAAAATGAAACCAAGACATATACTGCAACCTATAAAACAACTTTTGGTTTTACATTATCAGAATATTTTGCAACGAAACATTTTAATAAAGCAGAAATAGGTTGGTATTATCCAGATTACGAATACTATGACTATTATGAATCTGATTTGTATGATGGTATGGTAACAGTTGAAGAAGATACTTCTGTCTGGAGTGAAATATAACAAAACAAAAAGCCGACTCAAATGAGTCGGCTTTTCTGATATGCCTTTCCTTTTGCATATCTGTTGCGTATAAAGTACAACACGAATCCCTAAAGGTCACAAGACCTTGCATTAAACTATACTCTTTTTAAGAGATTAAATCAATAGATTTATTCCCCAAAGATTTATCAGTTACTTTGTCTATAATGCCCACAAAGTTAATGAAAAAACGCACATCAAACGATGTGCGTTAATTTTCGCGTTTGTTTTGAATTAAACTGCTCTTTCAACCTTACCTGAACGAAGGCAACGAGTGCAAGCATAAACTCTCTTAGGAGAGCCGTTTACAACTGCTTTAACTCTTTTAACGTTTGGTTTCCATGTTCTGTTTGAACGTCTGTGTGAGTGAGAAACCTTGATGCCGAAAGCAACGTCTTTACCACAATATTCGCATTTTGCCATTTTAAAGGCACCTCCTTGTATTACGGGGATAAATAATCAAATTACAACAAGAGACATTATAACAGTAACTTTCGCAAATTGCAAGTGTTTTTGTAAAAAATATTTTAAATAAAATATAAAAAAGTTCTTGCAATATTAAATGAAATAATATATAATACTATCAAACGAACATTTGTACGATTGAGAGGAACAAAAATATGGCTGATAAGAAAAAAGCTCTTGAAACTGCTTTATTACAAATAGAGAAGAATTATGGCAAAGGCGCTGTTATGCGTTTGGGCGAAAGTGGTGCGTTGAATATCGAAGCAATCCCAACTGGCTCAATCTCACTTGACACAGCAACCGGTATCGGCGGTTTGCCACGTGGCAGAATCGTTGAAATCTATGGTCCAGAATCTTCAGGTAAAACTACTCTCGCTTTGCAGGTTGTTGCAGAAGCGCAAAAAATGGGTGGCGAAGCAGCATTCATCGATGCTGAACACGCTCTCGACCCTGAATATGCACAGAACCTTGGCGTTGATGTTAATTCACTTCTTGTTTCACAACCTGATAATGGTGAACAGGCTCTTGAAATTGCAGAAGCACTTGCTCGTTCAGGCGCTCTTGATGTAATTATCGTTGACTCTGTTGCAGCACTTGTTCCTCGTGCAGAAATCGAAGGGGATATGGGCGACAGCCATGTTGGTCTTCATGCTCGTCTTATGTCACAGGCTCTTCGTAAGCTTGCTGGTGTAATCAATAAATCAAACACAGTTGTAATCTTCATTAACCAGCTTCGTGAAAAGGTTGGCGTTGTTTATGGCAACCCAGAGGTTACAACAGGTGGTCGTGCTCTTAAATTCTATGCATCAATCAGAATTGATGTTCGCCGTGTTGAACAGCTTAAAGGTGCTGGTAATGAATTTATCGGTTCAAGAACAAGAGCAAAGATTGTTAAAAATAAGGTTGCTCCACCATTCAAAGAAGCAGAATTTGATATTATGTATGGCGAAGGCATTTCAAAGATTGGTGAAATCGTTGACCTTGGTGTTAAATTCGATATTCTCAAAAAGAGTGGCGCTTGGTTCTATTATGGTGAAGAGCGTCTTGGTCAGGGTAGAGAGAATGTTAAAATTCTCTTTAAACAACAACCTGAACTTGCAAACGAAATTGAAGAAAAAATCCGCGTAAAAATGCAAGAAGTTGTAAACACAAGAAAAACAAATGCACCAATCGCACAACCTGAACTTGTAAAAGTGCCAACAACTAAAGCAGCAGCTCGTGCAACTCTTGATATTGCTGTGGATGATGACGAATAATGAAACTATCTGTAAAACAAGGCAAAGCCAATAAAATTCACATCTATGTTGACGAAGAATATCGCGCAACAGTTGATAGTGATTATTGGTATTCAGAAAAATACAGAAACTTAAAAGAAATAAATGAAGAAGAACTGACTGAGTTGCTTGACTCGGTCAGTTTTCGTCGTGCTTATAACAAAGGTCTTGATTTTCTCTCTCGCCGTCCATTCGGCACAAAAGAGTTAATCAAAAAACTCTGCGAAAAAGGTCACGAAAAAGAAGCAAGCCAAAAAGCTTGTGAACGACTTATTGAATTAGGTCTTTTAAATGACGAAGAATATGCAAGAATTCTCGCAAACGATTTGTTAGAAAGAAAAAGTTATAGCATAAAACGCATCAAACAAGAATTAGCATTTCGTGGTATAGACAGAGAAATAGTGGAAAATACTGTAGATAGTCTTGACAATGACCCACAAAAAAGTATTATAATATTAGTTAAGAAAAAATATATAAACAAATTAAGCGACGAAAAGGGCAAAAAAAGAACAGTTGATGCGCTTTTGCGACTAGGCTATTCTTATTCTGATATTAAAAGTGCTCTTAACACTATTTCTGAATTTGACGGAGAAGATTTTTATGACTAAAAAAATCGGTATGATATCCCTTGGATGTCCCAAAAATCAGGTTGACGCTGAAATAATGCTTTCAAAGCTTCAAAAGGGTGGATTCGACATTGTCAGTGACCCGCTTGAAGCAGATTTGATTATTGTCAACACTTGTGGATTCATTGAAGATGCAAAAAAAGAGTCAATCGAAAATATTCTTGATATGATTTCATATAAAGAAGATTATCCTGAAATCAAAGTGTTGGATACAGGTTGTCTTGCAGAACGTTATCAAGGTCAAATTTTTGAAGAAATTCCAGAAGTTGATGGTGTAATCGGTATTGGTGCAAACGAAGATATCTGCGAAATTTGCCATAAAATGCTTAACGGCGAAAAAGCAGAGAGTTTTCCACCAAAAGAAAATCTTAAAATCGAAGGCGACCGTGTACTCACAACTCCACATTATTCTGCATATCTTAAAATCGCCGAGGGTTGCTCAAATCATTGCACATATTGTGCAATTCCGTCAATTCGTGGACCATTCAGAAGCAGACCAAGTGAAAGCATTATTGCCGAAGCAAAGGATTTAGCCGAAAAGGGTGTTAAAGAGTTAGTTGTTGTGGCTCAGGATACAACTCGCTACGGCGAAGATTTATATGGCAAAAACGCACTTGTACCACTTCTCAAAGCGCTCTCAATGGTTGATGGCATAGAGTGGATTAGACTTTTATATCTCTATCCTGAAAGAATTGACGATGCTCTCATCGACGAAATCGCAAACAACGAAAAAATCGTTAAATATATGGATATCCCATTACAGCATTGCAATAAAAACGTGCTTAAAAGAATGAATCGTCACGGTGACCGTGAATCTCTCACAGCACTTCTCAATAAAATTCGTGAAAAAATAGATGGCGTTACAATTCGAACAACATTCATTGCAGGTTTTCCGGGTGAAACTGAAGAAGAATTCAACGAGCTTTGTGAATTTATTGAAGAAATGCGTTTCGAGAGAATGGGTTGCTTTGCTTATTCAGAAGAAGAGGGTACACCTGCCGCAAAACTTGACGGTATGATGGATTATGAAATCCGTGCTGACCGTGCCGATATTATCAACGAAAGACAAAATGTAATTCTTGACGAGCTTAACGAAAGCCTTGTTGGTAAAATTTTCCCAACAATTGTTGAGGGCTATGATGCATATTCTGACTCATATTACGGCAGAACAACAATGGATGCTCCTGAAATTGATACACTCATTTATTTCACTTGTGGATATGAGCTTGACGACGGTGACATTATTGAAGTTGAAGTTATGAATGTTATTGACGGTGAATTGACAGGAGAAGTTGTATAAGTTTTTATAAAATCTTGCATTTTGTAAATCTTTGTGATATAATTCCATATAATATTTATAAAGACTATGACCGAAAAGAGTAGCAATAGTGTTTTTATCAGAGATTATGGGTCACCGGCTGAAAGCCCATATTAAAAAGCTCTTGTGAAGTGCATTCGTGAGTCGATGTGGGGAAATACACATCCGTTAGCTGCGTTAAAGTATTTGAGTTATAAATCGAAGTGGAACCGCGATTATTCGCCTTCGTCTGTGTTTTTGCAGATGAAGGCGTTTTTTATTTTGTATTTTTATTTGGAGGAATATATTTGCTTACAAGACTAATTGAAGATATTCAGACAGTCAAAGAGCGTGACCCGGCTGCAACTGGCATTCTTGAAATTCTTTTCTTATATCCGGGGCTTAAAGCCATAAGAATGTATCGAGTTGCAAACTGGTTTTTTCGTCATAAAATGAGATTTATTGCTCGTGCAATATCTCAACACGCTGTAAAAAAGACTAATATTGAAATTCACCCGGGTGCTACAATCGGCAGAAGATTTTTCATTGACCACGGCACAGGGGTTGTGATTGGTGAAACTGCTGAAATCGGTGATGATGTTACAATTTATCAGGGCGTTACCTTGGGTGGTACAGGTAAAGATACAGGCAAACGTCACCCAACAATAGGCAATGGTGTTATGATTGGTTCAGGCGCAAAGGTTTTGGGGCCATTAAAGGTTGGCGACAATTCAAATATTGCGTCTGGTGCAGTTGTGCTTGATGAAATTCCTGAAAACTCAACTGCTGTTGGTGTACCGGCTCGTGTCATCAAGAGAAATGGCAAACGTGTTGATAATCTTGACCAAGTGCATATCCCTGACCCTGTTTCACAGGAATTCTGCAGACTTAATGCAAAAATTGATAAGTTAGAAAAAGAACTTGCTAAATATAAAGAAAAGGAAGAAAAAGGTGAGTAATATGAAAATTTTTAACACTCTCACAAGAAGAAAAGAAGAACTCAAAACACTTGTTCCAAATGAATTAAAAGTTTATGCTTGTGGCCCAACAGTATATAACTTTATCCATATCGGTAATGCTCGTCCGCTCTGTGTGTTCGATACATTCAGAAGATATATGGAATATCGTGGTTATAAAGTGAATTTCGTTCAGAACTTTACTGATATTGACGACAAAATCATTCGTCGTGCAAATGAAGAAGGAACAGATTATAAAACTGTTTCAGAAAAATATATTGAAGAATTTTGGGTTGATGCAAAGGGTATGAATGTGCGTGAAGCAACAGTACACCCAAAAGCAACTGAAAATATTGACGAAATTATCAATATCGTAAGCACTCTTATTGAAAAAGGCTATGCTTATGCAGTAGATAACGGTGACGTTTATTTCAGCCCTAAAAAGTTCGACGAATATGGCAAACTTTCTCATCAACCACTTGAAGACCTTGAAGCAGGTGCAAGAATTAATGTTGAAGAAGTAAAACGCGAGCCTATGGACTTTGCTCTCTGGAAGAGCGCAAAACCAGGTGAGCCATATTGGGAATCTCCTTGGGGACACGGCAGACCAGGTTGGCATATTGAATGTTCAGCAATGGTAAGAAGATACCTTGGCGAAACTATTGATATTCACTGTGGCGGTCAGGACCTTGTATTCCCACACCACGAAAATGAAATTGCACAAAGTGAGTGCTGCAATGGTGTTCCTTTTGCAAATTATTGGATGCATAACGGATTCATCAGTGTTGACAATGTTAAGATGTCAAAATCACTTGGCAATTTCTTTACAGTTCGTGATGTTGCTAATGAATATGGCTATGAGCCAATTCGTTATTTCCTTATTTCTTCACACTACAGAAGCCCAATTAACTATAGCGTTGATATTATCGAGCAATGCAAAGCATCACTTGTTCGCCTTTATAATTGCCGTGAGAGTCTTGATTTTGCAATGAAGAATGCAGTGGATACTCTTCCAGAAAATGCAGACGAAATCAAAGCAAAGCTTCTTTCTCGCAAAGACCAGTTTATTACTGCAATGGATGATGACCTTAACACAGCAGATGCTATCACAGCAATTTTCGAGCTTGTTAAGGACATAAATACAACTGTTATTACAGATGCTCCTAATAAAGAACTTGTAGAACTTGCAACAACTCTCTTTGACGAGCTCACAGGTGTGTTAGGTCTTGTTTATAACAGAAAGACAGAAAGCCTTGATGACGAAATCGAAAAACTTATTGAAGCAAGAACTCAGGCTCGTAAAGACAGAAACTGGGCAGAGGCAGACAGAATCCGTGACGAGCTCAAAGCACAAGGTATCGTTCTTGAAGATACACCACAGGGTGTAAAGTGGCACAGAGAATAATTAAACTCTATCACAGAAAAGTGTAATCGAATACTCGTTACAAACAACTGTATATTTATATTTGCCGACGGTAATCACATTGTTACTGTCGGCATATTTTATTGTATCTGTGTTAATCTGACAACTGTCAAATATTGACTTTTGCGCATCATAATCATTACCAGTAAAAACACAGCACATATTGCAAAAGAAATTAATAGTATTTGGGATATCCTGTGAGTCAGTTGCAAGCAAAGAAATTCCCTTTATATCATTGTTATTATCTAATGAAAGGGTAATAAGAGAAGACTCAATTTCGCAGAATAAATTATTATTCTCATTTTCATCAATATGAAGAATAAAGTCAGCGGTATTTAGACTATAATCAAATTGAGTATTCATTCTGCTTGTGAATTGCTCTAATCCGAATTTGCTCTCTTTTGAACAACCACATAGAAGACTGAGCGAAATAGAAATAACTATTAACAACATTTTTTTGAACATTTTTATCACCTGATAAATATATGTGGAAAATAAATGCAAGTTTACAATTTTTTTACAAATAATATATTGGAATTTTTAGTAATTTGTAGTAAAATATCTTTATATTAAAATAGGAAAGTGTGATTTCTTTGCTTAAAAATTTCAAGAAAAAAAGTATGAAAGCAAAAATAGGCATCATTGCATTCATTGTGTTTATGGTGCTTTTGGTGTCTTATGTTCTTTATTCAAACTTTAAACCAGAGCCACCAGCAGAATATGAAATGACAAAAGTGGCTTATGGCACAATCGTTGACTCACTCGATGTTGTGGGTAAGGTTGAATCAGGTGTTACTGAAAACTTTACAGCTATTGAAGGTGTAACAGTTGAAGAAGTGCTTGTGAATGTGGGCGATAAAGTTAATAAAGGTGACAAACTTGCAACATTCAATGTTTCAGGTGCTACACAGTATCTTGACAGCGCTAAAAAAGATTATGAAAAAGCATTGAAAGATTATAATGATGCAAAGCAGTCAGCGGATAGCAATTCAAAACGCAAGGTTGAATTGGCAAGTGAAATCGATAAGAAGAATGCTGAAATTACTGCAAAGAAAAATGAAATAGCACAGCTTGAAAAAGAGATTGAGAATAATGAGCCTGTTACAGAAATGGCAGGTATCCCACAAGAGCAGATTGATGCTATTGCAATGCAAATGTCACAGAATGGTGCAACACAAGAAGAAATTGATTCATTTATCGCTTCTGCATCAGGCACAAAAGTTCCAGTAGTTTCAACTGACAACTCAAAATCAGAAGAATTAATGCAGAAAAACCTTGAATTAGCACAGCTTAATTCTGAACTTTCATCATTACAAGCAGAAAACGCAGTTGTAAGCACAACTGAAAGCGATTCAATGGTTGAAGCACTTAAAAAGGTTGCAGATACAAAAGAAATCACATATAAGAATATCAAAAATATTTATGACGATATGAAAAATGGCTGGTATGCTGAAAATGACGGTATTGTTACTGTTGTTAATGTCAAAGCTGGTGAAAAGTTTGTGCCTGTGGCAACAAATTCATCATCACTTGACCTTTCAGCTTTGTTGGGCTCATCAGGAATTGATGCAAACACAACTAATATGCTCAGTTCATTGATGGGTGGTGCAAGTAGTGCACCAACAGGCACAGGTATCACACTTGAGAGCTATGACGATATGATTGTTTCTGTAACAGTTGGCAAGTCAGACCTTCTTAAAATTAAAGTTGGTATGGAAGCAACAGTTATAAGCCTTGATACTCAGTATGAAGGCGAAGTTGTCTATGTTGGTGCAACTGCGGTTGAGTCAGATGGATTAAATATTGGCTCTCTTATGGGCACAGGCACAGGGGCAAGTGGCGCAGTTGTTAAAGTTAAAATCAAAAATCCTGATGAAAAAATCGTTATCGGATTTGATGTTGACATCAAGATTAAACTTGCAACAGTTGAAAATGTACTCAAAGTACCAGTTGAATGTGTATTATATGAAAACGGAAAATATAGTGTATTTGTATTTGATGCTGAAGAGAGCGTAGCAGTAAGACGCGAAATAACAAAGGGCACTCTTGATGACACAAGTTATCAGATTATTGACGGACTCCAAGAAAATGAAATTATACTCAAGAGTCCTGACCCAAAAATGGAAGACGGCGTAAAAGTCAAAGAGAAAACTTCATAAGTGAGGGGTAAACTTTGAATATTAAAGAAAACATAAGAATTGCCGTTTTCAGCATCAAAACGAATCTGTTGCGTTCATTGCTTACAATGTTGGGCATTATAATTGGTGTTGCTTCTGTTATTTCTATCGTTACTGTTGGTAACGGTGGCCGTGATTATATTGTCGGTATGATTCGTGATATGGGTAACAGTGCAATATCTTTAACAGTTAACAGCAAAACTGCAAGTGATGATGACTATTTCACAGATGCTGATATAGAGGCAATTAAAAAACTTGACGGTGTTCAATATGCATCAATGCAAAGTATGGCAATGTGTGGAATGACTGCCAACGACCAAAAAGGCTTTTTAATGGGCATAGGTGGTAATACTGATATGCAAAGCCTTATGCAAACACCTTGTATATACGGTAGATTTTTTACTCAAGAAGAATATGACGAGGCAAAAAATGTAGGTGTTATTGACGTCGGAAGCGCGTTACAGGCTTTTGGACGCAAAGACGTTGTTGGTGAGTATGTTTATTGCACATCAAACGATTTGACATTCTCAATAAAAATTGTTGGCGTTGTTGATATTATGGCAGGTATGAATATGGATACCGAAGATATGATGGAGCAGATGACAGCGTCAATGGGCGGAATGCAGATGATGAGTTGCATGGTCATTATGCCTGCTCCTGTTGTATCTACAATAAATGGTACTAATCAGGGAAGATATGATGTAATCAACATTACTGCTGTTGATGAAAGTCAGTTGGATGGTATCGGCACTGCAGCAATTAACTATATCCGTTCACTTCACGATAATTTTGATAAGGATTGTTACACAGTTACAAATATGGCAACATATATTGACTTGCTTGACACAGTTATCAATGTGTTCACTATCTTTATCGCAGCAGTTAGTGCAATTTCGCTTGTTGTTGGTGGTATCGGTGTTATGAATATTATGTTGGTATCCATCACAGAGCGTACCCGTGAAATTGGTATCAGAAAAGCGTTAGGAGCTAAAACCGGAACAATTATGTTTCAATTTTTAACAGAATCAATTATCCTTTGTCTGATAGGTGGTACAATAGGTTTATTGTTGGGTGTTGCCTTGGCAGCATTTGTGTCATATATTATGGCAGTGCCGTTGACAGTTGAGCCATCAACAATAGCACTTGCAGTTGGTTTCTCGTCTGCAATCGGTATAATCTTCGGTGTTTATCCCGCAAGAAGAGCTGCAAAAATGCCACCAATCGAAGCGCTTCGCCGAGATTAACTAAAATTGCAATTTATCCTTCAAAATTTACAGTGTATATGCATTTGTATATACACTGTTTTTTTATTGTTCATTTGTTCTGTAAAGCAAAATCCTTTACAAAAATACCAATATTTTGTAAATGAAACCCTTGAAATATCAAAGTTTTAAACATTTTCAACAGAGTTTTCAACAATATCAAAGTTGAAATCAATGTTAAAAAAAGACCAAGAGAAAACAGTATAGTTTGTTTTTGACTGTATATTTTTGTGTTTTTTTGCCTCAAATTTGCAGGAATTTATTTAATTCCATCATTTTAGATTACCTTCGATTTCTTTCGTTATATGTCGAAAAGTTTTTGAAATATTTTTTAAAACACTATTGCCATATTTTACCATTTATGGTAAAATATGGCAGAAATAAGAAATCGAAACGATTTTAAAATAAAACGGAGGGCTTTAAAATGAGCAACAATTTAAAAGTATTATTAACGGGTGAGGGAAGTGAGTTCGGTAAGAACTGCGCAAATGTGTTGAGAACTTATGGATGCGATGTAATCCTTGTGCAAAAAGATGGTAAAGCGGTTCTTTCACGAGCTGAAAGTGCGAATGTTGATGTTGTGGTGATGGATGCTTTTATGTCCAATTTAGACGCATTGGGTGTAATTAATCAGTTAAATGAGAAAGAAGCAAAACCACTAATGATGGTAATGTCAAGTGCAGATAATCCAAGATTTGAACAAGAACTTTTACAAGCAGGTGCAGATTATTACTTTTTAAAACCTTTTGATGTGCAGATGTTAGCACAAAGAATAAATCAACTTACAGGCTGGTCAAAATCTCAGGGTGATGTGAGCAAGCTTCAGGATACAACTGATTTGCAGATGACGGTCAGCGAGATTATGCACCAAATTGGTGTCCCTGCACATATAAAAGGGTATCAGTATCTTCGTGAAGCAATCGTTCTCTCAATCAATGACCGTGAAATGATGAGTTCAGTTACAAAGGTCTTATATCCAACTGTTGCGAAAATGTATTCAACAACATCTTCAAGAGTTGAACGCGCAATCCGTCATGCCATTGAAGTTGCTTGGGATAGAGGAGATGTAGATGTTTTATCGTCATATTTTGGATATACAATTCAAAATACTCGTGGCAAACCAACAAACTCAGAATTTATTGCAATGATAAGTGATAAATTAAGACTTCGTTTAAAAATTTCATAAAACGGTATTATCTTGACAACAAATAGTGTAAATGTTATCATTTCAATGTTTAAATAATGCAAAAATTAAAGACTCATTTTAGGGTGTCTCATTTAGGGATTGAATAGGTTTTAATCCTATTCTTTCCGTTAATACTTTACGAAAAAACCTCACAAGGCGTCAGCCTTGCGAGATTTTTGTCGTTTTGTCTAAACGAAAATTATATGGATTAAAACTGCTTTGCACCTTAAATCATATTAGTTTGTGTGCAGAATAAGGCATAAATGCGTAGGAACCCTGACGGGTTTCAAGCGTTTTAACGAAGTTCTGTGCCAAAATCATTGATTTAAGGCTGTTAAATCCCTATGTGAGACACCCTTTTGAGTCTTTTTTATTCGGGAGAAGGCTATGTTTGAGTTATTGATAATAGCAACAGGACTTGCAATGGACGCTTTTGCAGTTTCCATTTGCAAAGGTCTTAATATGCGAAAACTTGATGTTAAACAAATGGGGCTAATTGCACTTTTCTTTGGTGGATTTCAGGCGGGAATGCCACTTATAGGTTGGTTTATCGGCTCTCAGTTTGCCCAATATGTTGCAAGTGTTGACCATTGGATTACATTTATTTTGCTCGGCTTTATCGGTGGCAAAATGATAAAAGAATCCTTTGAAAAAGAAGAGGATTGTGATTGTTGTGCTTTGAAACTTAATTTGAAAGAATTAACAGCTCTTGCAATCGCAACAAGCATTGACGCTCTTGCAGTTGGTGTTACTTTTGCATTTGAATATGAAAGAAATGAAGCAATTACAGTAATCGTTTTAACAGGTGTAATCACAGGGTTACTCTCTGCAATAGGCGTGTTCATAGGTCACAAATTCGGCGCTAAATATAAGAATAAAGCAGAACTCACAGGCGGTCTTGTCCTTGTACTTATGGGCGTGAAATTCTTTTTGGAAGGACTTGAAATATTATGATAAGAATTTTGCTTTGGGATGTTGACGGAACACTTCTTGATTTTTCTAAAGCCGAAGAATATGGCATCAGAAAATGCTTTGAAATATTCGGTTTAGGTGAATGCACCGACGAAATGCTCTTAAGATATTCAAAAATTAATCGTAAATATTGGGAAAGATTAGAACGTAACGAAATTACAAAACAACAGGTTTTGACTGACCGATTTGTTGAATTTTTCAAAGCAGAAAACATCGAGTTTAATGATGTTGATAAGTTTAACGACGAATATCAGATGCGACTTGGTGACAAATCCTTTCCTTGCGATAATGCCCTTGAAACTGTGATGGCTCTTAAAGGTAAATGCAAGCAATATGCAGTCACAAACGGCACAATAATTGCCCAACAGAGAAAGCTTAAGCAGTCAGGACTCATTGACATTTTCGATGATATATTTATTTCTGATGAAATTGGTTTTGAAAAACCAAGTGTTGAGTTTTTTGATGCAGTTGAAGCTAAAATAGGTGAGTTCAAAAATGACGAAGTGATGATTATTGGTGATTCTCTCACAAGTGATATAAAAGGTGGCAATAATGCAGGCATTCTCTGTTGTTGGTATAACCCCTTTAACCTTGAAAATAAAACCGATTTAAAAATTGATTATGAAATCAAAGATATAAATGAAATACTTAATATAATAAAATAGACACAAATGGGGATTGTTGCACAATAAACAATCCTTTTTTTTGTGTAGTTTTATCCTAAATAAAAGATGGAATGTGATTGTTTAATTTTTCAAAATATGTTAAAATAATATGAATATATTTTGAAAGGGAGAGTGAACAATGAGCGACATACTTAATAAAGTAAAAGATTTCGGTAACGAAATCAAAACTCATTGGAATACTCCGGCAGAAGGTAAATATGTTCCTTATAAAGAATATAAGGACGTTGTTATCGGTGTCGGCGCAAACTATACTGGTACAAAAACACTTGAGTATATCGGCTTCTGGTCAAGCTGTTTCCTCATTATGCACCACTATAAGTTGCCATATCTTACATTCTCAGTTATCGGTCTTCTTAATATGCCTCTTGGCTATATTACAGCCCTTATCTGGTGGTATGTATGTGACAATTTGGGCTTCTTGCCTAAAAAACAAGAAAGAAAAGTTTATTGGGTTTATGGTCTGATGATGCTGTTTGGTATATCAACCATCGCATTTGACTATTCAAGATTGTTTGACCAATCAAGCTGGTTTATTACAACACTTAACAGCTTTGAGGGTATGAACGCTACGGCGTGCTTTAAAACTTTTGGTACACATTTCTTATATTCAGGCTGGGTAGGTGCTCGTAACATCTTCTGGCGTAAGAAACTTATTCCAAAATACGGCAGATATAAATATAACCTTTACTGCGATGTTATTCCAAAGTGCATAATGGTTATTCTTATCGGCTGGCTTCCTGTTTATAACATTGCTGATGTTTCAACAAGAGTTTGGGTTGCAAACCTTCTCTTTGCTACATATAATGTGTTTGGTTTCGGTAATGTTCTCGAAGAATGTTCAAAGAGAATCAGCCCTAACCTTCAGGAAAGAATTCTTGTTCGTAGCTATCCTGTAAAACTTTCACATATTTTCAATTCAATCCTTGCGATTATTCTTCCTGCAATCGTTGGTATGCTTCGTCACGAATGGGCAGATATTAACTTCTATCGATGGGTTATCCCTGTAACATTCTGTATCTCAGCTGCGTGTACAATGGGTCTTGCAGGCAGAATTAAAGAAAGAATTCCACAGCCACCTATTGAAAAGAAAGTTCAGATTAAGTTCTGGGACGGTATGCTTGGTGTTCTTAAAAATAAATATTTACTCATCAATACGGTAGTTGGTCTTATAGACTCACTCGGTAACGGTATGTTGCCATTTGCAACAATCCTTTACTTCTATACATTCCGTCTCAGCGGTTTGCCATACTCATTGTTGGTAGCACTTATTTCATTCGCAGGCACACCACCTGATTTGTTATCACCATATTTTCTTAAGAGATTCTCATATAAACAAATTATGATTTTCTATCAGTTAAGCCGTGCAATCGGTAATGCTATTATCGCTATTGCAATGTGGACTCTCGGTGATAATCTTGCTCTTTGCGGAACAATCTGTGTTGTAGTTCTCTTCTTTATGGAAATGACAAAGACAGTCCCAACAACAGCAGGTCACGATATGGGTGTTCGTATCGGTGACTATCAGATGTACCTTTCAGGCGAACGCCTTGAAAGTTTCGCAGGTATCTTTGGTTGGTTCACAGGACCTATCACAACATTCGTTGGTCTTATTATTCCAATCTTCTTGCTAAAATATGGCTTCAACAGTAACTGGGAAATCCTTTTCTTCGATGGTTCAAGAAGAAATATAGTTGTTGTGCCAATTATTGTTGATGCAATCGGTTTCTTCCTTATGACAATTCCATATCTCTTCTGGGATTATGACAACAGAAAACAGAACTTGGTTATGGAAGTTCTTAAACGCCGTGCAGAAGTTACAGAAAAGAAAGCCCAAGAAGAAGGCGTTTCTGTAGCTGGCGGTTATAAAGGTTAATGGAGGTGAGTTGAATGAGTAAGAAAGAAAAGAAGCAAAACAAAGCTAATGGCTGGGGTACTGATGTTCAGTTAGATATTCCTGAAGACGAAATATGGACTTTTCAGGTACCGGGTCTTGCAGCACCTCATGTCAACAAGCCTTACAAATACTATAACTTGAAAAAAGCAATATTTGTAATTGTTATTATTGTTGCAGTTTCTCTTTCAATGCTTTTCAGTGTTCTTGCATTGCAGAATGAAACATTTGAATATACAGAATTAGAAAGCGGAATTCAGTTCTCAAAATTCAGTAATACAGGTTATCTCTATGAGCTCGATATTGACTATGTTTCTGATATTGAGTATATTGCAGGTAACAATGACCCTGCAACAAATTTTAAGGTTGTAAAAGATACAACTAAACCAATCACATCTGTAAGACAGTTCACTCTCAACTGTGACGATAAGATTAAAACAATCAATATCGGTGCAAATGTTTTGGATATTGACGGCAAAGCATTCTATTCTTGCTGGGCATTACAGAATATCGAAGTTGACGAAAACAACCCTAATTACTGTGATGTTGACGGCGTTCTTTATAACAAAGATAAAACAGAAATTCTCTGCTATCCTTGTGACCACGACGAATATCTTCGTCAGAAATATGGTTATGAAGCAGAGCTTTACAGAAATGATGTTACACCTGAATATGAAAGAGATATTCAGACTTATGTAGTTCCATCATCTGTTAAAAAGATTGGTGAAATGTGTTTCAACTACGCAAATCTTCGTTATATCTATCTTCCTGAAGGTCTTGAAACAATTGAAACACTTGCTGTTTTCAAACTTCATGAACGCGTTGACCAGTGGGGCACAACTCCATCACTTGCAAATATCTATACATATAAAGCAACTGATGTGACAGACCCACATTTCACAGGTAGAGATGCTCTAGGTGAAGTTTATCTTTCACTCCCCGAAGGTCTTAAATTCATCGGTTCAGACGCATTCAGCTACAACCAGAACTTAGAATATGTTTATATTCCATCAAGCGTGACTAATATTGGTCACCATGCGTTCTGGGATGATTGCTATAAAGAAGATAAACAGATTAAGGGCGTTAATGTAATGAATGTTGCTCAAAGTGAAGAAGAATTTAATACTATCACAGTAGGCGATGACTGGCTCCCTAAATATGACTATCTTCTCTTCAAAAAAGACGTTGATTTGAAATTCTCAGCACAAAGACAGGCAATGCCAACTGAATAAAAAATTCCCTCCACATCATAAGGTGTGGAGGATTTTTTGTCGCAAAATTTGAATTTGTCGAATTCTTTATTTCTATTCCAAAAAGCAACATTTAAAAACTGTTGCTTTTTTTTTTGTGTGAGTGGTATAATTGTCTTGTAAAGGAGATGTTACCATGAAAAAAATACTGTTATTAATCATTCCCGCTGTTTTAATAGTGGCAAGTCTTATTTTTTCGTATTATTCACCACTTTTATTTTGGGGGAATATGACGAACACACCTTATACAAATGATTACCAGATTCCCGAAAGTATTCCTGAATACCAAGTGATTTCTACGGGCGAAAAAGCTGATTGGAAGGCTCATTGGATTTGGGACAAAGAAAATCTTACAGAAGAAAATACATGGATGTGCTTTAATAAAAAGGTAAGTCTTGAAAATATTCCTCAAGAACTTCTTGCTCATATTTCAGCTGATTCAAAATATTGGCTTTACATAAACGGAGAAACAGTTGTTTTTGAGGGTAGTGTGAAACGTGGTCCCTCTGAAAACAGTTGTTATTATGACAGTATAGATATTGCACCATATCTTAAAGAAGGCGAAAACTCGATTTGTGCTTTAGTGTGGTATTGGGATGATGAAACAAGCTATTCATATAACAGCAGTGGTCAGGGTGGATTCCTTTTTGAAGCTAAAAGCGAGGACATCACCATACTTTCCGACAACAGTTGGAAGGTAAAAAAGAATGATGCTTACGGTGACACCATTCTTTATAAGCCAAATTATAGACTCCCTGAACACAGCATTTATTTCGATGCAAGAAAAGAATTGGGTGACTGGACAAAGTTAGATTATGATGCATCTTCTTGGAAGAATGCAACTGAATATGCTAACGGTGGTGAAGGTGCTTATGGCAAACTTTATCCGAGAGGAATACCATTCGTGAAGGATTACGGTCTTAAAGATTATGAGAATTCAAATATTTACGAAAACTATACTGTAAAAAATCTTTTCGGCGAAAAAATCACAGTTGATATTCCTTACAACGCACAAGTTACTACATATCTTAAAGTTATAGCACCTAAAGGCAAAAAGATTCGCATAATAACAGAGAACACTCCAATCGGTGCAGTTTCAACTACATATATAACCAAAGAGGGCGAGCAGGAGTTTGAGGCATTAGGTTGGGTTAACGGTGAGCATATTACTTATGACATACCTCACGGCGTTACAGTTGTTGCTCTCAAATACCGTGAAACAGGATATGACAGTTCATTCTGTGGTGACTTCAAATGCGATGACGAATTTTTGAATTCTTTGTGGCAAAAGTCCTTGCGTACACTCTATGTCAATATGCGTGATAATCTTATGGATTGTCCCGACAGAGAAAGAGCACAGTGGTGGGGCGATGTCACAATAGAAATGAATATGACAATGTACTCTATGGATAGCAATTCTTACTTACTCTATCAAAAAGGCGTAGATACTATGCTTTCCCACGTTGACGAGTCAAAGGTGTTACAGACGGTTGTACCTATTAGTGGTGACTATTTTGAACTCCCTGTTCAGCAGCTTGCAGGTATTGTCGGATTTTATACTTACTATGAGTATACAGGTGACAAGGCATTTATCGAAAAGGTTTATGATGCATCTGTTGACTACCTGAAGCTTTGGGAAATGGGAGAAAATAATCTTGTTGTTCATCGTGAGGGCTCATGGGATTGGGTTGACTGGGGCTACAAAGCAGATGTGACCGCCATTGAGAACGCATGGGTTTACTATGCTCTCTCTGCAACAGAAGAAATGGCAAAAATTTTAGAAAAAGATAATGACCTCCCGTTTATTACCGAAAGAAAAGAAATAATTGCAAAAGGATATAAAAATCTTTGGACAGAAAATGGCTTTAAAAGTGATGATACGAAAAAGCCTGACGACAGAGCCAATGCTCTTGCAGTTTTGTCAGGACTTGCAGACAAAGAGCAGTATGACACTATCAAGAATGTACTCGCAACTACTCAAAATTCAGGTCCGTACATGGAATATTATGTTCTTGAAGCTCTTTGCAAAATGGGAGAATATGAACTTGCCAAAGACAGAATAAAAGACAGATATGAAAGTATGGTAGGCAAGGATTATTCAACCTTATGGGAGTTTTGGCCCGCTTGGCAAGGCTCTAAAAATCACGCGTCGACTGGTGGACCTCTTGTTATAATGAGTAAGCATTTTGCAGGTATAACTCCACTCAAAGCTGGCTATGAAAAGGTTGAAATTGACCCTCAGTATGACTTGTATAACACTATGAACTGTACCGTTCCAAGCGTAAAAGGGTTAATCAATCTGGATTATGAAAAAGTTGGCGATAACTATGTTATCAACCTTAATCTCCCACAAGATATGAATGCTGTTTTATATGTGCCAAATGGTGCTGTTGTTAATATTAATTCTCAACTATACTACCAAAACGGCGAATATTTAAACAACGAAATTAGTTATGTGGAGATTATCGAAAAAGCACTTGATAATAAATAAACTTTAATTCAAAGGTGATACTATGAAAAAAGGACTGATTATAATGCTTATGATTTCATTATCACTTTTCGGGCTATGTGCTTGTGGGGGAGAGAATAAAACTCCAACTCTACAATATGAGCAGATTAGCGCCGAAAAAGCAAAAGAATTAATGGACACCGAAAAAGATTATATTATTCTCGATGCTCGCACACAGGAAGAATTTGATGAGGGACATATTGATGGTGCAATTATGATTCCAGAATACGAAGTATCAGCTCGAGCAGAGAAAGAGTTACCCGATAAAGACCAACTAATTTTGGTTTATTGCCGAAGTGGTCGCCGAAGCAAAATCGCAGCTCAAGCCCTTGTGGATTTAGGATACACTAATATTAAAGAATTCGGTGGCATAATTGACTGGCCTTACGAAATAGTGGAATAATTAAATGCCTTGGATTTACTCCAAGGCATTTTTTCTATTCTTTTGTAACTGCTGGCAAATTTCCAAGATTATCGTTTTCTTTACTGTTGGGGATTGATTTAAGGTATTCGTTATCACCGCGGTGAGCAATACCAACGCCCGAGATTTCACCTTGTTTTGCCATTTGAACTGCTTGTGGCTTTTCAACTATTGTGTTGTCAGAAAGTTGATATCCTGTTACTCGTCCGTTTTCTTTAACAAGCCCTGTGATGCGTTTTGCATTATCTTTTGCTTCTGGAATCTGGTCAAGTGTGTTTTTAACAAGTTCATTACCAGTTATGCTGTTTGAATTATCGTTCATATTAACACTCCTTTTCAGTATTTTGTGAATTAACAAAATCAATATTCAATAAAAATATTGATTGGTAAAATAAGGAATGATATAATTATACTATATTCGACAAAATTCTTATTGGATGTGGTAATATGTGGTTTGTTTTTGCATTGTTGTCAGCGGTGTTTGCGGCCCTTACATCAATTCTTGCCAAAGTGGGTATTGATGGTGTTAACTCTAGCCTTGCAACTGCTATAAGAACCGTTGTTGTTGTGATAATGTCTTGGGGGATGGTATTCCTTACCAATGCACAAGGCGGAATAAGTGATATAAGTCGCAAAAGTTGGTTGTTTTTGATTTTGTCAGGCCTTGCAACAGGTGCATCATGGCTTTGCTATTATAAAGCCTTACAGATTGGTGATGCATCAAAGGTTGTGCCTATTGATAAATTGAGCGTTGTTATAACTCTTGTTCTGGCTTTTGTATTCTTGCACGAACAATTCACATTCAAATCATTAATCGGTTGTATTTTAATAGGCATCGGCACATTGATTATGGTATTATAATTGAAAAGGTGGGGTTTTAATGACTAAAAAACCGAATATTATTTTTATTGTTACTGATGACCAGCGCTTTGATACAATTCACGCATTGGGTAATAATGAAATCATTACACCAAATCTTGATAAACTTGTAGCTCGTGGCACATCATTTGTCCGTGCACACATTGCGGGTGGCACTTGCGGAGCAGTTTGTATGCCGAGCCGTGCTATGATTATGTCTGGTCGAAATCCATTTCACCTTGAAGAATTGGGTGGCAATATTCCCGACTCCCATAAAACCCTTGCAGAAACCTTTAAGAATAACGGTTATGAAACTATTGGTATGGGCAAATGGCATAACGGATGCCCTGCATATGCACGAAGTTTCACTCAAGGCGCTAAAATCTTTTTTGGTGGTATGTGGGACCATTGGAATGTACCCACTTGCCGTTATGACCCAACGGGCGAATATGATAATGTTATAAATTTCGTAGTGGATTTTTATAACGATAATCACCCACAACAGCAACATTGTGACGAGTTTGTACCGGGTGTTCATTCAAGCACATTGCTTACGGATACTGCTATTGAAATGCTCAATAAAAATGTGGATGGAGAAAAACCTTTCTTTATGTATCTTGCTTTTTTAGCACCACATGACCCACGCACAATGCCTGATGAATTCCGTCAAATGTATAACCCTGAAAAAATTACATTACCTGTGAATTTTCAAAAGATTATTGATACAAATTATCCTTTGATGGTGCACCGTGACGAGCATCTTGCAGCTTATCCAAGAGATGAAAAAGAAATAAAACGCCATATCGCAGAATATTTTGCAATGATAACGCATCTTGACTTTGAAATCGGCAGATTGCTCGACGCCTTGCACGAATCAGGTGAAGAAGATAACACAATAATTGTATTCACAGGGGATAACGGTCTTGCTGTCGGTCAACACGGTTGGCTTGGCAAAGAAGATATTTATGAGCACGGTGTGAGAATACCGCTTATTATGGCAGGACCTGGAATTGCAAAAAATACCCGAAACGATGCCTATGTTTATCTTTATGATGTGTTCCCAACCCTTTGCGAAAAAGTGGGAATAGAAATTCCAAAGTCAGTTGACGGAAAAAGTTTTGCACATCTTCTTGACGGTGAACACGGAGAAACTTTCCGTGACGAATTATATCTTATTTTTGATAAATTTGTTCGCGGGGTAAAAGACGAAAACTACAAACTCATTGAATACCGTAACGGCGATAGTGAAGAAGATAAATGGACATTCCTTTATGATATTAAAAATGACCCTTGGGAAACTAAAAACCTTGCAAATCTTGACGAATATAAAGAGAAAGTCAATGAAATGAGAGAAAAAATATTAAAACATCGTGACGATTGGGAAGAACAATCACACCCTTGGGGCGTTGACTTCTGGGGGAGATTTTAAAGGAGAATTTATTATGCGTAAAATAGAATTTGGTAAAAGCGGATTACAAGTGCCAACTATCGCAGTTGGTTGTATGCGAATTAGTGATATGAGTGAAAGTGAAGTGTCAGCATTTGTTGACACAGCACTTCAAAATGGTGCAAATTTCTTTGACCATGCCGATATTTACGGTGGTGGCAAAAGTGAAGAAGTTTTCGGCAAGGCAATTAAATCTTTAAATAGAGAAGATTTAATAATTCAGACAAAATGTGGCATTCGTAAAGGCCAATTTGACTTTTCTTATGACCATATTGTAAATTCCGTTGACGGCAGTCTTAAACGACTCAGCACAGAATATATTGACGTCTTGCTTCTTCACAGACCTGATGCATTAATGGAGCCTGAAGAAGTTGCAAAAGCATTTGATTACCTTAAAAATTCAGGCAAAGTTCGTCATTTTGGTGTGTCAAATCAAAATTCTTATCAAATGGAACTTTTGCAGAATTCAATGGATATGCCAATCTGTGCAAATCAGTTACAGTTTTCTATTATGCACGCACCAATGATTCAATCAGGAATTAATGTGAATATGTATAACGAGTCAGGTGTTAATCGTGACGGAAGTGTGCTTGACTATTGCCGACTTAATAAAATCACAATTCAACCTTGGTCACCAATGCAATACGGATTTTTTGAGGGTTGCTTTGTTGATAATCCTAAGTTCCCTGAACTTAATAAAGTGCTTGAAGATATTGGTAATAAATATGGTGTTTCAAAAACTACTATGGCATTTGCGTGGATTCTTCGCCACCCTGCAAAAATGCAACCTGTAACAGGCACAACAAATCTTATTAGGCTTGCAGATTGCTTAAAGGCAAGCGACATTCAAATCACTCGTGAAGAATGGTATGAAATTTATTGTGCAGCGGGCAACAAATTGCCATAAAGGAGTATTGTTATGAACAAATTTAAATGGTGCTTTATAGGTACGGGCTCTCTTGCAAAAACAGTTGCGTTTCAGCTTAATAGAAGTGGTCGTCACGAAATTGTGTCTTGCTATACCCGAAACTATGAAAAAGGCGTTGAATTCGCAAAAAAATACGGTGGCAAGGCATATAAAACACCCGAAGAAGCAATCACGGCAGATGGCGTTGACGGTGTTTATATTGTAACGCCCCATAATGCACATTTCCGTTATGCAAAACTTGCGTTAGAACTCCAAAAACCCGTATTCTGTGAAAAATCATTTACAGTAACAGCAGAAGAAACTGACCAACTTATAGCTCTTGCACGCGAAAAAGACTTATATCTTTGTGAAGCAATGTGGACTTGGTTTTCACCATCTGCAAATCAGACTAAAAAGTGGATTGATGAACAGAAACTCGGTAAAATCCATTCAGCTGATTTCACATATCATGTGAATATTATCAATGGTGCAGAGCGTGTGAGAGACCCTAAAAGAGCAGGGGGAGCGCTTCTTGATATAACAATTTATCCCGTAACTTATGCTTATCGCCTTTGGGGTATCCCACAGAAAATTGAAACTCAAGGCAATGTTCAAAATGGCATTGATATAAGTGAAGAAATTGTGTTTACTTATCCCGAATTTAAAGTTAATATTAGTGCATCTATTGCCGATTTCAAAGGCTTTGAAAAAATGTCTATCAAAGGTGAAAATGGCGAAATAAAAGCAACCCTTTATCACGCAATGAATGGTGTCACATTTAAAAAATCTATATTCAAAAAAGAAACATTTAAGGGTAACGGACCAAAAATGAACTCTTATCTTGACGAGTTTGATACAGTAGCAAAAGAAATCCGTGAAGGGCTCAAAGAAAGCCGAATGGTAACATTAAAACATACATCAGATGTTATGCATCTTCTCGACGAAATTCGTATGCAAATGGGACTTAACTATGATAATCTTGAATAAAATAATTTCTCTTGACTCTTACGTTGCGTTATAGTATATACTCCTGTTTGTGAGGTGATAAAATGAAAATGCAAATAAATGAGTTTGCCAAACTCACGGGAGTAAGTGTGCGCACACTGCATTATTATGATGAAATAGGACTTTTAAAACCTGCCGAGATTGATAAGTGGACTGGCTATAGATTTTATGACGAAGTTTCTCTTGAAAAAATGCAACAGATTATGTTTTATCGTGAACTGGATTTTTCTCTAAAAAGCATTATGAAAGTTTTATCATCTCCCGATTATGATAAAGGAAAGGCACTTGACGAGCAGAAAAAACTTTTAATTCTTAAAAAAGAACGATTAGAAAAATTGATTTCTGCCATAGATAGTGCCAAGAAAGGAGAAAATATTATGAACGCATTTGATAACACAGAATTTGAAAACTATAAAAAAGAAGTAAAAGAAAAATGGGGTCAGACTGAAGCCTATAACGAATATTCTCAAAAAACACAGGGCTATTCAAAAGAAAAGTTCGATTCTTTAACGGATGGAATGGATAGCCTAATGCAAGAATTTGCAGGGTGTATGAATAGTGGGTTTAGTGTTGACTCAACTGATGCTCAAAACCTTGTGAAGAAATTACAGAGTTATATAACCGAGAATTTCTACACTTGCACAAATGAAATTCTTTATGGACTCGGTCAAATGTATGTAGCCGACGAAAGATTTAAGAATAACATTGATAAACACTCACGCGGCACAGCAGAGTTTATAAGCAAAGCAGTTGAATATTATTGCAGATAAAAGGAAATCCTTGAGATTATCACGCTCTCAAGGATTTTTCTTTTACTAATTTTCTGTTTTAATTCTTATAATATCACGATAACTGATAAGCTCAATGCCATGTGCTTTAAGTGTTTCGTGAGTTTCAGGGTCTTTCATAAGTCGATATTCCCAAACTCTTTGCTCCCAAGGTGGCACAATAGATTTAAGCTCGTCGCTTTCTATTGCAGGGTGAACATAGGTTTCTGTAATTCCATCGGGAATATCGCACCAAATTTCTAAAATACGCTTTTTATAATTCTCATAAGAATCAGTGGGCATAACATCCCAATCAGGAAAAAGCAAGAAATCAGGCATAATTACATTATATTTCTTGCCCCATTTTTTTGAAAGATTGGTACACCATTTATATGCAAAATAGGGAACACCCCTTGGGCAAATGCGCTTGTCGTGAGAGGTAAACATACGAAAAGCATAACCATATTCACCACAGACGCGAAGTGTCATTTTAAGCATTGAAAAACGACCTGTCAGATGACCATACAAGGTGCCCATATGGTTATCAAGATGTGACGGCTTCATACCAAGTGAATGAGCATAATCAATTTGTGCTCTCACTTCTTTTTCGATTTCTTTATATTTGCCCTTTCTTGTAGCATCAACACCTGACTGATACATAAATCCGTCGCTATCGTGCAAACTTTTGCCACCTGTTAAAGATTTCCAACGATATGTATCCCACTCTGCAGTTGTGGTAAGATGAACACCAATAGCATATTCTGGGTTCTTTATAGAAAATTCAACTGCTTCTTTTGCGGCGGGGCAGGGCATCATAATTGTTGAAGATTTAAGACACCCACTCTTAAAAAGGTCAAAAATAGCCTCATTTGCACTGTGGCACATTCCAAAATCATCTGCATTGACTAAAAGATATTTACCCATAATAACACCTCCAACATTTTACATATTCATATTACTATAAAACTAACCAAAATTCAACAGTCAGGGATTGAAGTAGTTGAAATTGAGTGATATAATTAAAATATAAATTATTTAGTTGGTGAAAATATGATTTTATATTTCAGCGGTACAGGTAACAGTAAATATGTAGCAGAGCAAATTGCTAAAATTACTTCTGATGAGATTATTAGTATCAATAACAAACTCAAAAACAACGATACAAGTGATGTTTTGGTGGACGACAGACTCATTTTTGTAGTTCCAACTTATGCGTGGCGAATTCCGAGAATTGTCCGTGACTGGATTATGAAAACAAACTTTAAAGGCTCAAAAAATACTTGGTTTGTAATGACTTGTGGTGGCGAAATCGGCAATGCAGAAAAATATAATAAACAACTCTGCAACAAAAAAGGCTTTATCTATATGGGCTCAGTTGGGATTGTTATGCCTGAAAACTATATTGCTATGTTTAATTCACCAAAAGACGACGAAATCGAAGAAATCTTTTCACAAGCAGATAAAGAAATCAAAAATATCACAGAAGTTTTTGTTCGAAATAAGCAGTTCCCGACTCCGTGCAATAGTTTGCAAGATAAAGTTATGAGTGGACCTGTGAATATGCTTTTTTACCCAATGTTTGTGAAAGCAAAAGATTTTTATGCCGATGACAAATGCATAAACTGTGGCAAATGTGTAAAAGTTTGCCCACTTAATAATATTGAAATCAAAAATAATAAACCAGTATGGAACAACAACTGTACACATTGTATGGCGTGCATTTCATATTGTCCTACAAGCGCCATTGAATATGGCAAAAAAACAGTAAGTAAAAAAAGATATACTTGCAATAAATAGGTGATTTTATGACAGCAAAGTTATTTATAAGTGCAATACTTAAATTTTCATTGGGCGCAGTTTTAGTAGGAACTTTAATCTTTTTGCCTGCCGGCACATTTGAATATTTCAACGGTTGGCTCTTTATGGGAATTCTCTTTATCCCAATGTTTTTAGCAGGACTTGTTATGATGGCAAAAAATCCAAAATTGTTAGAGTCACGACTTGATGCGAAAGAAAAAGAATCAGAGCAAAGCCTTGTCGTTAAACTCAGCGGACTTATGTTTCTTGCAGGGTTCATTGTTGCAGGACTTGGCGTTCGTTTTGGTTGGTACACCTTGCCAAAACCTGTTGTTATTGCATCTGCAATCATATTTCTAATTGCATACATTCTCTATGCCGAAGTGTTAAGAGAAAATACATATCTCAGTCGCACAATTGAAGTGCAAGAAGGTCAAACAGTTATTGACACAGGGCTCTATGGTATAGTTAGACACCCAATGTATAGTGTAACATTGCTTTTATTCTTGTCAATGCCACTTGTGTTAGGCTCAATTTATTCATTTATCATTTTCTTGGTTTATCCATTTATAATCGCAAAACGAATCAAGCACGAAGAAGAATTTTTGGAAAAAGAGTTAAATGGATATAAAGAATACAAGCAAAAAGTAAAATATCGATTAATCCCATTTATCTGGTAAGGAAAAACTATGAGTATTGAGTTAGTTGAAGCATATACACATAAGGACGAAGTCAAAGCACTGTTTAATGAATATACACAAATGCTGATTGATGGTGACAATAGTTTTAAAGACTATTTAGAACTTCAAAATTACGACCACGAATTAGAAGATTTAGAAGATAAATATGGATTGCCATATGGTCGTCTTTATCTTGCTTTTTATAACGGTGTTTTAGCAGGGTGTATCGGTCTTAGAAAAATTGATAGTGAAAACAGCGAAATGAAACGCCTTTATGTGAAACCGCAGTTTCGTGGTAAGAAAATAGCAAGTTTTCTTGTGAAACATATTATTGAAGAAGCAAGAAAAATCGGGTATAAACATATCTTGTTAGATACCTTGCCATTTCTTGAAACGGCAATAAATATGTATAAAAACTATGGCTTTTATGAAATCGAAAGCTATAACAATAGCCCTATGGATAATTTAATTTATCTTAAATATGATTTGTGAGGTGAAAAAATGAACAGAAAAATTGACGGAACATTTTTTGAGTTTCATCATCACAATACTTCTGAGGGTAAATATTGGAATCCAGCTATCGACCAATTCACAGGTGAAAACTGGCGCGAAAAAGTGCGTGAAATTTCAGCACTTGGAATGGAATATATAGTTGTTATGGCAACAGCACTTTATGAAAAATGCTATTTCAAATCGTCTGTTTTTCCCTTTGCAGATATTTCTTGCGCTGACCCTATTGAAGAATTGCTTTTAGAAGCCGATAAATGCAATATCAAAGTCTTTTTAGGCAACGGTTTTTACGGCGATTGGCGAAAAGCAAATCAGAATATCACAAGTCAAGAAGTCATCGACCGTTCATTCAGGGCTATGGAAGAAATCGCAACACTTTATGCTCATCACAAAAGCTTTTATGGTTGGTATTTTCCCGACGAAACCTGCATAATTTTGAGATTTTCAAAAGATTTTATGAATTATGTAAATTTGTGCTCTGCTCGTTGCCGTTTGCTCACACCTGACAAGAAAACACTAATAGCACCTTATGGCACAAATCTCGTTAGAGCAAATAATAAATTCATTCGTCAATTGACCGAACTTGATGTAGATTTTATCGCATATCAGGACGAAGTTGGTGTTCACAAAACAAAGGTGGATAACACTAAACGACTATTCGAAAAATTGCGCATCGCTCACGACAAAGCAGGCCGTTCAGAGCTTTGGGCAGACATTGAACTTTTCGATTTTGAAGGTATGGTTTATAAAAGTGCATTAATCCCAGCGTCATTTGAGCGAATTCAAAAGCAAATTGAGAATGTCGCACCTTATGCAGATAAAATTTTAGGCTATCAGTATTTAGGTTTAATGAATCCACCTGAATCCAACGCCTTTGCAGGTCACGAAAATTCACAGGTTTTATATGAAGACTATAAAAAGACGCTTTAACGCGTCTTTTTCCATTTTCGGGTAATAATAAAAAATACAAGTAAATCTTGTCAATTTTTTAACTTTTCTTGTCTAGAACTTTAAATTATGATAAAATATGCATTATTCAAATAACGGAGGAATAAACAATGGCAAAATTAGATAGTCTTAAATCGTTAAATGTGTTTAAATACTTCGAAGAAATATGCAACATTCCACACGGCTCAGAGAATATGAATGCAATTTCTGAATATTGCGTAAAGTTTGCTGAAAAACATTCACTTAAATATATCCGTGACGACGCAAACAATGTAATAATTTTCAAATCTGCAACTGCCGGTTATGAAAATGCAGAGCCTGTTATTTTACAGGGCCATCTTGATATGGTTTGTCAAAAAACAGAAGATTCAACCATTGATTTTATGAATGATGGACTCGATTTGTATGTTGATGGCGATTTTGTAAAGGCACATAACACAACCTTGGGTGCAGATAACGGAATCGCAGTTGCAATGATTCTTGCTATTCTTGAAAGCGACAACCTTGCTCATCCTGAAATTCAGGCAGTTTTCACAACTGACGAAGAAATCGGTATGATTGGTGCAGGCAAGCTTGATATGAGTGTGCTTACAGCGAAAAAAATGATTAATCTTGATGCCGAAGAAGATGACACGATAACTGTTTCTTGTGCAGGTGGCAGTGATTTTAAGGCAGTTGTGCCACTTAACCGTGTTAAACAAACAGGCACAAAAATCGCAGTAACACTCAAAGGTCTTAAAGGTGGACATTCAGGCATTGAAATCGACAAGGGCAGAGTTAATGCAGATATTCTTGCTGGCCGATTCTTAAATCATATGTCAAATCTTGCTGATTTTGATATTATTGCTATCAATGGTGGCGACAAGGGTAATGCAATTCCAAATCTTTGTCTAATTGAACTTTGTGTAAAAAATCCTGATACATTCACCAAAAATGCTGAGATGTATTTTGAAATTCTCAAAAAAGAAATCAACGAGCGTGAAAATGATTTTGCACCAATTATCGAAATGGGCGAAAAAGCAGAATATGATGTTTTACATTCTGACTTGCGTGAAAAACTCATTTTTACATTGGTTTGTGTGCCAAACGGAATCGTTGAAATGAGTGCAGATATCAAAAATCTTGTTGAAACTTCACTTAATTTAGGCGTGCTTTCAACAGAAGACGATAAAATCACTTTACTTTTCACACTTCGCAGCAATAAGAAGTCTGCTTTGCGTTTCCTTGAAGAAAAACTCAAAACATTCTTTAAAACAATTCCTTGCAAAGTTTATACATCAGGTCATTATCCACCTTGGGAATTCAAAGAAGATTCAATTCTTCAAGAAGTTTATAAAGAAGTATATAAAGACATCTGCGGATTTGAGCCAAAGGTTGAAGCAATCCACGCAGGGCTCGAGTGTGGCATTTTCACATCAGCTATAAAAGGACTTGACTGCATTGCAATCGGACCTGCTTTATATGATGTGCATACAGTCAACGAAAAGCTTTGCATCTCATCAGTTGAGAAGATTTTCAATGTATTGATTTCACTTCTCAAAAAATGCAAATAATTTATTGATTTTATTTTGATGGTATGATAGAATAAACGCTCAAAAAGCGTTGATTATTCAACCGTGAAAGATTGGAGTATATATGGACAACAAAAACGAATTCAAACCTTATATTCCTGCAAACAAAGTTACCCCTGAAATAACAGTAGCATCTATTGTAATGGGTATTCTTTTAGCAGTTGTATTTGGCGCAGCAAATGCTTACTTAGGACTCAGAGTAGGTATGACGGTTTCAGCTTCAATTCCTGCAGCTGTTATCGCAATGGGAGTTATTCGCATTATTATGCGTAAAAACTCAATTCTTGAAAGTAATATTGTACAAACAGTTGGCTCTGCAGGTGAATCACTTGCAGCGGGTGCAATTTTCACTCTTCCTGCGCTCTTCCTTTGGGCAGCAGAAGGTAAAATGGACAAGCCAAGTATGATTGAAATCACTCTTATCGCACTTCTCGGCGGTTTGTTGGGCGTTTTCTTTATGGTTCCACTTCGCAATGCTTTGATTGTTAAGGAACACGGTGTGTTGCCTTATCCAGAAGGCACAGCTTGTGCAGAAGTTCTTCTTGCTGGTGAAAAAGGTGGCGCAAATGCAGGCACTGTTTTCGCGGGTATGGGCTTCGCAGCACTCTTTAAATTTATTATCGACGGACTTAAAGTTGTGTCGGGTGAAATCTCACTTAAATTCAAAGGCTATGCAGGTGAAATTGGTACACAGATTTATCCCGCTGTTATGAGCGTTGGTTTTATCTGCGGATCAAGAATTTCTTCTTATATGTTTGCGGGCGGTCTCCTTAGCTGGATGGTTATTATTCCATTAATTGTACTTTTCGGCTCTGAAATCGTGCTTTATCCTGGCACTGTTTCAATCGGAGAAATGTTTGCCGAGAGTGGCGCAAGCGGAATTTGGAGCACATATATCAGATATATCGGTGCAGGTGCTTTGGCAGCGGGTGGTATCATCAGTCTTATCAAATCATTACCACTTATCGTTAAAACATTTGCGGGCGCAATGAAGAGCATTTCAGGCGCAGGCGCTGCATCAAATGAGCGTACAGCACAAGATATCAATATTAAAATTGTTATTATCGCAATTCTTGTTCTCACACTTCTTGTGTGGATTATTCCTGCAATTCCTGTTTCACTTTTAGGTGCATTTATTGTTGTTATATTCGGTTTCTTCTTTGCAACAGTTTCTTCAAGAATGGTTGGTCTTGTTGGTAGCAGTAACAACCCAGTTTCTGGTATGGCAATCGCAACTCTTCTTATTGCTACACTCATTCTTAAAGTAACAGGTGCCCAGGGTGCTGCTGGCATGGCAAGTGCTATTGCAATCGGCTCAATTATCTGTATAGTTTCTGCTATTGCAGGTGACACATCACAAGACCTTAAAACAGGTTATATTCTCGGTGCAACACCAAAGAAACAACAGTTTGGTGAAATTTTAGGCGTAACTTCTGCTGCTCTTGCAATCGGTGGAACACTCTATATTCTCGATAGTGCCTGGGGATTTGGTTCAGATGAACTCGGTGCCCCACAAGCAACACTTATGAAACTTATTATCGAAGGCGTTATGGGTGGCAATCTTCCTTGGGGACTTGTTCTCATTGGCGTTTGTATCGCACTTGTTGTTGAGCTTATTGGTATTCCTGTTCTTCCATTTGCAATCGGTGTTTATCTTCCTGTTCAGCTTAACGCTTGCATTATGATTGGTGGCGTTATTCGTCTTGCTATGGAAAAACTCAAAAAGAGTGAAGACGAAAAGAAAGAAATCATTAACGATGGTGTTCTCTTCTGTTCAGGTATGATTGCTGGTGAAGGACTTGTTGGTATTCTTTTAGCCCTTCTTGCAGTATTTGGTGTAGATAAATTTGTTGACCTTGGTTCAAGATTTAATATTCCAACACCAGTTCTTACAATCGGTGGCATTGTTCTTTTTGCGATTATTATTTTCACAGTTCTTAAATTTTCACTTTGGAAAAAGCGTGAGAAAAAATCATGAGCCGTAAATTAGCTACTGAAAATTATCTTGATAAAATCCCTGTGCACAAAGACGGACTCAACTGGACAGTTGATGAAAATGGTGAAATAACTCTTGAAGTTGAGAATAGGGGACTTGCAAATAAATTGGCACAAACTATTCTCAAAAAGCCAAAAGTGAGCTTTATTCACCTTGATAAAATGGGCAACTTCATTTGGCCACTTATTGACGGTGAGCAAAATGTTTATAAATTAGGCAAACTTGTAAAAGAAAAATTTGGTGACAAAACCGAGCCTCTTTATGACCGTCTTGCACAATACTTTCAAATTCTTGAAAGCTATGGATTTATAATCTGGAAAGAATAAAATGTGAACTGACTATAGTTTTATAGTCAGTTCTATTTTATTATTGCTATTCTTTAACTTACATGTTAAAATTTATATATGAAATATTTATAATTTCAGGGAGAATTAAAATGGCAAAAACAAATTGTGAAACTTGTGTAAATTATTATTACGACGATGAGTTAGAAGAATATTGCTGTGACATTAATCTTGATGAAGACGAAATGGTGCGCTTTTTGACTTCATCAAACTATCAATGTCCTTATTACAGACTCTATGATGAGTACGGAATTGTCAAAAAACAGAATTAGTTTTTGTTTATACTGATAATTGAATTTTTTCTCAATTATCGGTATAATATCTTTTAGAGATTTTTAGGGGGCTTTTTATGGAAGGATTAGTAATTGGTGTAATTGCATTAGGTGTTATAGTTACTATATTTTTCTTGGCATTGAGAGTTACAAAGGGTGGCTTGGGTGCAATGTTTGTTAAAGCAGGTGCATCTGCGTGCTTTATCGGTACGGCATTCATTACCTTTGCCTATAACATTGAGAAAAATGGTTATGACCAGCATAATTTTGAATATGGAATTTTAATGCTTTTAGGTTTTATTTTCAGCTTGTTGGGTGACATCTGGCTCGACCTTAAATATGTACATAAAGAATGCACAAGACCTTATACTTATGCAGGATTCATCTGCTTTATGATTGGTCACACATTCTTCATTCCTGCAATTTTATTGAACTTTGCAGAATATGAATGGTGGATGGTTCCACACCTTATTGGCTCTTGTGTGATTTTTGCAGTTGTAGCAGGTCTTATGGAAAAAATCAATAAGAATCTTGATTATGGTGAATTTAGATTAATTACATTGGTTTATGCACTCTTTGTGGCAGCAACAATGTTCTGCTCAATTAACGGTTTCTTCCTTTTCGGACAATCAAAGAAATTCTTGATTTTGATGATTGGTTCAGTTGCATTCGTGCTTTCAGACCTTGTTCTTTCATCAATCTATTTCGAAAAAGGCAAGAACACAAAAGTGAATGTTATTATAAACCATACACTTTATTATTTAGCACAGTTTATGTTCGCAAGTACACTTTTATTTAACTAAGGAGAACTAAAATGGAAAACAAAAAATATGTTCCTAAAAAAGAATTAACTGCTTTTTGTGTTGCTGGTTTAGGTCAGGGTATGATATATGCTTTAATGTCAAGTTATATCAGTGACTATTATCTAAACGTTTTGCAGTTAACACCAATGTTCGTATTGTTGCTTATGCTTCTTGCTCGTGTGTGGGACGCAATTAACGACCCACTTATGGGTATGATTGTTGACAGAAGCAAACTTAAAAGTGGCAAAATGATTCCATTTATCAGATTTGCACTTGTTCCAATTGCTGCCGTAACATTGCTTATGTATTTAAGCCCCAATCTCCCAAAAACTGAATTGATGATTTATTCAGCAATCGTTTATGTCGCTTGGGGTATGATTTATACAATTGGTGATGTTTCTTTCTGGGGTCTTCCAAATGTTATCACACCTGATTCAGAAGAGCGTAGTTCAGTAATTTCTGTAAGTAAAATTTATAACTCAATCGGTTCAGCAGTACCTGAAGTTCTTTTCCTTGTAGTTGGTCTTGTAATTGCTGCTTGGGTTAAAAATCAAGAAGTTGCTCCAGACCCACTTATGGTTCAAAAGAGAAAATATCTCATTATGGCAATCGTAACAGTAGGCCTTGGCACAATTCTTTATTCACGTGTTTGCACAGGTGTTAAAGAAAGAGTTAAAATGCCTGTTCGCAAGCGTCAACCAGATGAACCATCACAGCTTGCTCGTGTATTCAAATGCAAACCACTTGTTCTCGTTCTCTTAATGGGTGTTCTTTCAAGTGGACGTTATATGGTTTCAGCAGCTGCTATTCACGTTGCACGTTACTCATTCTACATAGGCCCTGACCTTGCAACTCTTGCAACAGAAGCAGAAAGAATTGCTGCCATTGAGTCAAGTATCTCAACAGTTAAAACTGTTTTCCAGATTAGTTCAATCGTTGGTCTTTTCGGAGCAACACTCTTTATGCCAAAACTTATGAAAAAGTTTGACTATAAGAAACTTGTCATCACAACTTGCCTTGCAGGTTTTGTAGCAAGTATTGTTACAACTATTGTTGGTTGGTTTACAATGAATCTCTATGCTTGCATTCCATTCATCATTATTTCTTGTATTCCACTTGGCGTTATCAACACAGTTTCACTTGCAATGATTGGCGACTGTCTTGACTTTATGGAGCTTAAAACAGGCTTCCGTGACAATGCTCTCGGTGCTGCTTGCCAAGGTTTCATCAATAAAATCGGTAATGCTTTCGCAACATCAGGTATCGTTATTATGTATATGGTAATCGGTCTTGACCCAGCTCAGATGCTTTCTTCAACATCAGTTGTGTCAGCACTTGATATGCCACCTGAAATGAGATTTGCAATGTTCTCACTCGTTTCAATCGTACCTGGCATCAGTATGCTTCTCTGCTCAATCCCAATGTTCTTCTATAAGATTGCGGGCAAAGAGAAAAAAGATATGATTGCACAACTTCAAGCAAAGCGTGAGTCAGAAGGATTTGTAGTTACAGAATAAACAAGCAAAGACCTACATTTTATATGTAGGTCTTACTTATAGGTGATATTATGAGCTTTAAATTTTTAGTTTTAACAGACCCACATTTTTTTGATACTGATTTAGGTTGCTCTGGTGCTGATTATGATGACTTTATGCACTATGAGCAGAAATGCTTTGCAGAAACAGAAAGTATCAATAATGCAGTGTTTAAATATTTGGGTGAAACAGATTTAGCTGATACAGTTTTAATCGTAGGTGACTTGACGCAGAATGGCGAAAGAAAAAGCCACGAAAAGTTTATAAAACTTCTTTATGATATTAAGGCAAAGGGCAAAAAGGTTTATCTTATTACTGCTGACCACGACTGGAAGGGTGACCCATTCGCATTTGGTGAGAATGGTCGATATATGCCCGAGCCAACCGCAAAGGAAGAACTTATCAATTTATATAACGACTTTGGCTTTGCAGATGCAATCGCAGTGGATGAAGAGCATCTCTCTTATGTGGCTCAGTTAAGTGACGGAGTAAGACTTTTAGCTATCAATGCAGATATTAAAACAAAAGGTCAATTCAGTTTAACCGAAAAACAGGTTGAATGGATTAAAGAGCAAACTAAAAAGGCGAGAGAAGACAATCAAACAATGTTTGCAATCTGTCACTATCCTGTGCTTCCGATTCAACCACTTTTCTCAATAATTAAATCAGCACTTATGTATGATTATAAATCAATAGCAACACTTCTTGCAGACGAAGGTGTGCATCTTGTATTCACAGGACATATGCACAACCAAAGTATCAACGAGTTTGTAACAGAAAAGGGCAATAAATTCTTTGATGTAACAACGGGCTCAATTATTGCCGACCCATCATACATAAGACTTGTAACTCTCGACGAAAACAAAGCAGAAATTGAGAGTATTGCAACACCTGATTTCGACTATGATACAAAGGGTATGACTTGCAAAGAATATCTCACAAGTGTATTTGACGCTATGATTAGAAATATTCTTCTTGACTTGCGTGATGACACAACAAGAGCAATGAGAAAGTTCCATATCAAAGAGAGTAAAGGACTTGTTTTTGCACTTCGCACAGTAGGTAAAATCCTTTGTTCAGTAAAACTTGGCACACTTGCAAAATTGCTCTTTATTAAATGTGACAAGAGAATAAGAAAAGTGAAACTCATAGATTTCGCAACTGTACTTGTGCGAAATGTTTTTCGTGGTAATCAGACTTATAACAAAGGCACACCTGAAGGTGATGTATTCATCGCATTCGTTAACAGAATTAAACCAATTCTTAAAAAAATCAGCGTCAAAGACCCTTATGGTGAAAAGGTTGACCTTGCAGAATTGCTCATAAACACAGCAGGCAACTACGGCTATGATGACTATAACGAAACGATAGAGTGGTAATTATTAAAATGAAAAGCGGACAGATTTTATATCTGTCCGCTTTCTTTATGCTAATTATTTAATTGGTGCAATTCGGAATGTGTATGTATATTCCTTATTAGGTTTCATCTGATATTTTTCACGAACCTGAGCGTCACCCGGCATATCGCCACCAACACCGATTTGATTCAAGTCAACATTGAATGTTGTAATATCATAATGTGGTAATTCGTGGATATGCTTAGCAAGGTGAAGCTGGTCTTGTGTGTAATGCCATGCGCTGAAGCAAATTGGCGTTTCACCCATAGCCTCAAAACGAAGACCCTTACCATCTTTATTTGTGATTTCAACCCATCTAACATCAGTTCTGTTACCATTTTCCTGTGGTCTCATATAGTGATGTTCAAGGTCTGTAACGCTCTTTTCGTGGATTGTAATCTTGCCACCAGTCTTACGGTCGAAATATGTTTCTTGTGGACCACGACCATACCATTTAACTTGGTCGAATTCACGAAGAAGTCCCATCATTGTACCAAAACGAGTAAGGTTAAGTCCCTTTGGTGTACCTGTGTGAGTGATTTCAACGCTACCGTCAGGATTAATAACAAATACAGATGTAACACCTGAGAAGAATTGAACATTCCAATCAACATTAACAACAAGTTGACCTTTGTTATTCTTCTGAACATTCTTAACTGTACCCTTTGCATTCTTTGTTGCTCTCTGCCAGTTGAGATATGGTGTGAATGGGAGCAAGAATGGAATAAAGTTAAGGTTAGAGAAGTCGTTATCTGTAAGTGCTCTGAAATAGTTAGGGGCAACTGCAGATTTGAGATATTCTTTATCGTCAAATTTAAGTGATACAATCTTACCTGCATCAATCTTAATTGAGAAGCCTTCACCCTGAGCAGTCACAACCTGACCATCTTTAACATGAGTGAGTTGACCGCTATATGTCTTTTCTTCTGCCTTTGCTTCTTTTACTACAAACTGGTCAAAGCCTTGTTCATAACCTGCCTCACACCAAGGCTTTGCAGTTTTGTTAAGGAATGAAACGATAAGAACACATTCTTTTTCAGGAAGAGTTGTCAAATCATAAGGAATTGTGAAATCAATTTCAGAAAGGGGAGCACAGTTAATGTCAACAACACCACTCTGTACTTCAATACCTTCAGCCTGTAAACTCCACTTGAATTCGAAATCAGCAAGGTCAGTAAAGAGTTTCTTGTTGATAAGAGTGAATTCACCCTTAGCCAAATCTTTTTCCTTAACCTTAATTTCGCAATAAACTTTCTTAACTTCAAAATATGATGGGTGAGGCTTTCTGTCTGCTGTGATGATACCGTTAGCATTGAAATATGTGTTTGAGCCTGTCATAGCAGTTGTGTTTGGAAGATGTGTATATCTGCCTGGCTCATAAGGTTCAAAGTCAGTACCATAAAGCCATTGGTCACCATCAGGTGTCTTTTTGCGGATTGCTTGGTCAACAAAGTCCCAAATATAACCACCGCACATATGGTCGTGTGCTTCAAAGTCATCCATATATTCTTGGAAGTTGCCAAGGCTGTTTTCCATAGCGTGAGCATATTCACAAAGAAGAATAGGTCTGCAATAATCTTCTTTCTTAATTGGCTTTGAGTCAGCAGCAAGTGCGTTTGCAATATTGTCATAAAGAGTGATTTCAATAGGCTCTTTATTGCAAAGTTTCTTCATAACACTTTCAACAGGATACATTCTTGAAATAACATCACTCTTTGTGAATGTAAAGTCACCTTCATAATGGAATTGACGAGTATTGTCGAGCTTGAGTGCAGCTTTCTTCATTTCCATAAAGTTGTTGCCGTCACCAGCTTCGTTACCAAGTGACCACATAAATACACAAGCGTGGTTTCTGTCACGAAGCACCATTCTCTCCATTCTGTCAATAACTGCATCTGTCCACATTGGGTTGTCACCTGGAACACCCTTGCGACGAACACCGTGAGTTTCAAGGTCACATTCATCCATAACATAGAAACCATATTCGTCACAGAGTTCATAGAAATATGGGTCGTCAGGATAGTGAGAAGTACGAATTGAGTTGATATTCGCATTCTTCATAAAGTTTAAGTCCTGATGATATCTTTCAGTAGGCACAGCCCAACCGTTATCAGGGTCAAAGTCGTGACGGTTAACACCACGAAGCATCAATGGTTTACCATTGAACAAGAACTTTTCACCGATGATTTCAACTTTTTTGAAACCAAAACGAATGCACTTATATGTAGTCTTGCCGTCAGCGGTAATACTGATAAGCAATTTATAAAGATATGGACTTTCAGCAGACCATTTCTTTGGATTTTCGATAAGTTTGTTGAATTTAAGATTTGCAGAGCCGTCAAATTCTGCTTCACCTAAAAGAATTCTCTCGTCACCGTCAATGATTTCAGCCTTAACTGTAGCAGAGCCACTACCAGCATAATCATTGATTTTGATTTCAAGATTTGTGTTACTGTCTTTGTATTCAGCATCTAAATCTGTTGTGATAAAGAAATCACGAACGCATTTCTTTGGTTCTGCGAACACATAAACTTCTCTGTAAAGTCCACAAAGAAGCCACATATCCTGATTTTCAAGATATGCACCGTCAGAAAAACGATAAACCTTAACTGCCACTCTGTTTGAACCTTTGCGAGCATATTTTGTAATGTCAAACTCGTGTGGTGTCATTGAGCCCTGTGAATAGCCAACAAATTCACCATTTAAATAAACTTCAATAGCAGATTTAGCAGCACCAAAGTGCAAGAAAATCTCCTGACCGTCAAAATGCTCTGGCATATCAAAATCACGAACATAAATACCGATTTCTTGCATTGTGTGGTCAATAGATGGAATCTTGCTCTTGCTACGGCTTATTGCACGACAATATGTAGATGCATAATAGTAAGGATAACTTTCAGTATCCTGACCAATTTGCCAAACTGATGGTACAGTAATGTCACGCCAGAAAGACATATCAAAACTATCCTTATAAAAATCTGTAGGACAGTCGTTAAGTCCTCTCTGCCAATGGAATTTCCAAGTGCCGTTAAGAGTCATTTTTGAACTTGGCTCAACACGGTTTAATGCGTCAGCTTCATTATCATAAGAAAAGGCAATAACGTGACCGTCCTCCTTATTTCTTTTGATAATTGCAGGATTTTCCCAATCGTATTTGTAATTTCTCATAAGTTTAACTCCTTATCTGGAAATTTATGTTAACAAAAATATTATCTATATTATACATTATATAATAGCATTCGACAATAGCAAAATTAAAACTTTATAAAATGGGAGAAAACGGCTTTGAAAAAAATTCCAACTTTTTCAAATTCACTATTGACATATTGACTTGACTGGTCTATAATAATAAACTGCTATTAAAGTGGAATTGTATACGCTGGAGTATTTTGTGTATCGAAAAGTGTACCACAAAACACCTTGAAAATCAAGCGTATGCACCTTTAAAAATTTAGTAATCTCCACGCCTTTATATTATACTTATAATATAAGGCTCAGGAATAAAAAAACGAACGGAGAGTGATTAAGCCCTATGGTAAATGTCAAACCGGTAAAACTTGGCAGAAATACCCGTATGAGTTTCTCAAAGATTAATGAAGTTATGCAGATGCCTAACCTTATTGAAGTTCAGAAAAACTCTTACAAGTGGTTCCTTGAAACAGGACTTAAAGAGGTGTTCCGTGATATCGATGCAATCACCGATTACACAGGAAATCTCGAATTGACCTTTGTGGATTATCGCATGGACGATAAACCAAAGTACACAGTTAAAGAGTGTAAAGAAAGAGATGCAACTTATGCAGCTCCACTCAGAGTAACTGCGCGTCTTCTCAACAAAGAGACAGGCGAGGTTAAAGAAAACGAAGTATATATGGGCGACTTCCCACTTATGACAGATAGTGGTACTTTCGTTATCAACGGCGCAGAGCGTGTTATCATTTCACAGCTTGTGCGTTCACCTAGTGTTTACTATGGTATGACTCATGACAAAACAGGTAAGGAACTTTACACAACAACTGTAATTCCAAACCGTGGTGCATGGCTCGAATACGAAACAGACCAGAATGACCTTTTCTATGTAAGAATAGATAAGAATAGAAAAATCTATATCACAACTTTCATTCGTGCATTGGGTCTTAGCTCAAACGATGAAATTCGTGAATTCTTCGGTTATGATGATAGAATCGAAGCTACTCTTGAAAAGGATACAACAGTTAATACAGAACAGGCACTTATCGAAGTTTATAAAAAGCTTCGTCCAGGTGAACCACCTGCACTTGAAACAGCACAGGCTCACCTTGATAGTTTGTTCTTTGATGCACACCGTTATGACCTTTCTCGCGTAGGTAGATATAAATACAACAAGAAACTTGCAATTTCAGACAGAATTGCAGGTCATAAGGTTGCACAACCAGTTGTTAGCCAGCTCACCGGTGAAATTATGGCAGACGCTGGTGATATGATTGACGAAAAACTTGCTTACAGAATTGAGCAAGAAGGTGTTGATACAGTAATTCTTGATGTTGACGGTAAAGAAGTTAAAGTTTACTCTAACGGAATGGTTGACATTGCAGAATATGTTCCAATGTTCACAGAAGATGAACTTGAAGAATTCGGTATCAACGAAAAAGTTAGCTTCCCAGTTCTTATGGAAGTTCTTGACAAATGTGGCGACGATAAAGATGCACTCGCAGAAGAGATGGCTCTTCGTGCAGATGACCTTATTCCAAAGCACATTATTATTAACGACATTTTCGCATCAATCAACTACCTTAACGGTCTCGCAGCAGGCGTTGGTGTGACAGACGATATCGACCACCTTGGTAATCGTCGTATCCGTTCAGTTGGTGAACTTCTTCAAAACCAGTTCAGAATTGGTTTTGCAAGAATGGAAAGAGTTGTTAAAGAAAGAATGACTCTTCAGGGACAAGAGCCAGATAAGGTTACTCCTGCTGCTCTTATCAATATCCGTCCTGTAATGGCTGCAATTAAAGAATTCTTTGGTTCATCTCCACTTTCTCAGTTTATGGACCAGACAAACCCACTTGCAGAACTTACACATAAGAGAAGACTTTCAGCTCTCGGTCCTGGTGGTCTTTCACGTGACCGTGCAGGTTTCGAAGTTCGTGACGTTCACTATTCACACTATGGTAGAATGTGTCCAATTGAAACTCCTGAAGGTCCAAACATCGGTCTTATCTCTTATCTTGCAACATTCGCAAGAATCAATAAATATGGCTTCATTGAAGCACCTTTCAGAAGAATTGACAAAAAGACAGGTACAGTTCTCAATGAAGTTGAATATATGACAGCTGATGTAGAAGATAACTACATCGTTGCTCAGGCTAACGAACCACTTGACGAAAAAGGCAAGTTCATCAATCCAAAACTTACAGCTCGTCACAGAGATAACTTCCTTGAAGTTGCAACAACAGAAGCAGATTATATGGACGTTTCTCCAAAGATGGTTGTTTCAGTTGCTACTGCAATGATTCCATTCCTTGAAAACGACGACGCTAACCGTGCTTTGATGGGTTCAAACATGCAACGTCAGGCAGTTCCACTTCTTAAAACAGAATCTCCAATCGTTGGTACAGGTATGGAATATAAGGCAGCTGTTGACTCAGGTACAGTTGTTCTTGCAAAACGTGCAGGTAAAGTTACACAGGTTGACGCAAAAACTGTTGCTATCACAACTGCTGATGGTGAAGTTGATACTTATGAACTTATCAAGTATATGCGTTCTAACCAAGGCACTTGCATTAACCAGCGCCCAATCGTTGACTTAGGTCAGGAAATCGAAGCAGGCGAGGTTATTGCTGACGGTCCTGCAACAGCAAACGGTGAAATTTCACTCGGTAAGAATGCTCTCATCGGCTTTATGACTTGGGAAGGTTATAACTACGAAGACGCTGTTCTTATCAACGAAAAACTTGTTCGTGATGATGTTTATACATCTGTTCATATTGAAGAATACGAAATCGAAGCAAGAGATACAAAACTTGGACCAGAAGATATCACAAGAGACATTCCAAACGTTGGTGAAGATGCTCTTAAAGACCTTGACGAAAACGGTATCATCCGTGTTGGTGCTGAGGTTCATTCAGGTGATATCCTTGTTGGTAAGGTGACACCAAAGGGTGAAACTGATGTAGCAACTGCAGAAGAAAGAATTCTTCGTGCTATCTTCGGTGAAAAAGCAAAAGAAGTTCGTGATACTTCTCTTCGCGTTCCTCACGGTGAATATGGTATCGTTGTTGACGTTGAAGTATTCACAAGAGAAAACAGCGACGAATTAAGTCCTGGTGTTAATAAGATTGTACGTTGCTATATTGCACAGAAGAGAAAACTCTCTGTCGGTGACAAAATGGCTGGTCGTCACGGTAATAAGGGTGTTGTTTCCCGTATTCTTCCACAAGAAGATATGCCATTCCTTGATGATGGTACTCCACTTGACATCGTTCTTAACCCATTGGGTGTTCCATCTCGTATGAACATCGGTCAGGTTCTTGAAGTGCATCTTGGTTTCGCATATAGAAAACTTGGCCAGAAGATTGCAACTCCTGTATTCGACGGTGCTCACGAAGTTGATATCCGTGAAGCTTTGAAAGAAGCAGGTTACCGCGAAGATGGTAAATCAATCCTTACTGACGGTAGAACAGGTCAGAAGTTCGATAACCCTGTTACTGTTGGTGTTATGTATTACTTGAAGCTCCATCACCTTGTTGATGATAAGATTCACGCTCGTTCAATTGGTCCATATGCTCTCGTTACACAGCAGCCACTTGGTGGTAAAGCACAGTTCGGTGGTCAGCGTTTCGGTGAAATGGAAGTTTGGGCACTTGAAGCATACGGCGCAGCTTATACACTTCAAGAAATTCTTACAGTTAAATCTGACGACCTTACAGGACGTCGTAAGACATATGAGGCTATTGTTAAGGGTCTCAACATTCCGAAACCCGGAGTTCCGGAGTCATTCAAGGTTCTTATCAAAGAACTTCAGGCACTTGCACTCGATGTTCATGTGCTTGACGAAAATGGTGAAGATATCGACATCAAGAATGGTTTCGATAATGACGATTTTGATTTCGTTCCACCAGCAGATTCCGATATCCAATTTGAAGAAATCAATGACGCAACTTATGATAACGGATTCGTTCTTGATAACGAAGACGGCAGTGAAGTTGACGAAGATGACGATTCTGATTTCTATGCACAGAATATGCCAGATTTCGACGATGACGATATGATGGACGAAGAATTTTGATTGACTTAATCTCATTTTAGATAAAGGAAGAAGGGCTATATTTAATGGAAAAGAAACCATTTGAAGCAATAAAAATCGGTCTTGCCTCTCCTGACCAGATTAGAGAGTGGTCTTACGGTGAGGTTAAAAAGCCCGAAACAATAAACTATCGTACCTTAAAGCCCGAAAAAGACGGTCTTTACTGCGAAAGAATTTTTGGACCTCAGAAGGACCTTGAATGTCATTGCGGTAAATATAAGAAAATCCGTTATAAGGGTAAAGTTTGTGAACGCTGCGGCGTTGAAGTAACAAGAAAAGAAGTACGTCGTGAAAGAATGGGACACATTGAACTCGTTTCTCCTGTTTCTCATATCTGGTATTTCAAGGGTATTCCATCAAGAATGGGTCTCATTCTTGACATTTCTCCAAGAGACCTTGAAAAAGTACTTTATTTCGCAAGATATATCGTTACTGACCCAGGCGATACAGAACTTGAAAAGAATCAGATACTCAGCGAAAAAGAGTATCTTGATATGGTAGAAAAATATGATGACGAGTTCAAAGCAGCAATGGGTGCTGAAGCAATCAAAACTCTTCTTGAAGAAGTTGATGTTGAAGCACTTTGCAAAGAACTTCGTGAAGAGCTTGCAGATGCAACAGGTCAGAAGAGAACAAGAATTCTCAAGAGACTTGAAGTTGCTGAAGCATTCAAACAGTCAGGTAATAAACCATCTTGGATGATTATGGAAGTAATCCCAGTTATTCCACCAGATATTCGTCCAATGGTTCAGCTTGACGGTGGTCGTTTTGCAACATCTGACCTTAACGACCTTTACAGACGTGTTATTAACAGAAATAACCGTCTTAAGAGACTTTTAGAGCTTAATGCTCCTGATATTATCGTAAGAAACGAAAAGAGAATGCTTCAAGAAGCAGTTGACGCTCTTATCGACAATGGTCGTCGTGGCAGACCTGTTACAGGTCCAAACAACAGAGCACTCAAATCTCTCTCTGATATGCTTAAAGGTAAGCAGGGTCGTTTCCGTCAGAACCTTCTCGGTAAACGTGTTGACTATTCAGGTCGTTCAGTTATCGTTGTTGGTCCTGAACTCAAACTCTATCAGTGTGGTCTTCCTAAAGAAATGGCACTTGAACTCTTCAAACCATTCGTTATGAAGAACCTTGTTGATACAGGTGCAACAGGCAATATGAAGTCTGCTAAGAAGATGGTAGAACGTGCAAGAACAGAGGTTTGGGATGCACTTGAAAAAGTAATCAAAGACCATCCAGTTATGCTTAACCGTGCTCCAACACTTCACAGACTTGGTATTCAGGCATTTGAACCTGTTCTCGTTGAAGGCAGAGCTATCAAACTTCACCCACTCGTATGTACAGCGTTCAACGCTGACTTCGACGGTGACCAGATGGCTGTTCACGTGCCACTTTCAGCAGAAGCACAGGCAGAAGCAAGACTTCTCATGCTCGCTGCTAACAACCTTCTCAAACCATCAGATGGTAAACCGGTTGCAGTTCCAACACAGGATATGATTCTTGGTTCATACTATCTCACAATGGTTAAGGAAGGCGAACCAGGTGAAGGCAAAGTATTCCGTAATGTTGACGAAGCTACAATGGCTTATGATGAAGGCGACATTACACTTCACGCAAAAATCAAGATTCGTATGACTAAAGAAGTTGAAGGCGAGATGGTAACTAAGCTCGTAGAAACAACTCTTGGTCGTGTGATTTTCAATAACCCAATTCCACAGGATTTAGGTTTTGTCGACAGAACAGACCCAGCAAATGCATTTGCTCTTGAAGTTGATTTCCTTGTTAAGAAGGGTGGACTTGGTAAGATTATTGATAAATGTATCAAAGTTCACGGCGTAACAGTTGCTGCTGAAATGCTTGATAAGATTAAGGCTCAAGGTCTTAAATACTCAACAAAGAGTGGTATTACAGTTGCTGTTTGTGACGCAAAGATTCCTGAAACAAAGAAAGACTTGCTCGCAAATGCTGAAGCTCAGGTTGACGTTATCAATGATTACTACAATATGGGTCTTTATAGCTCAGAAGAACGTTCAAGAGCAGTTATCAAGGTTTGGGAAGAAACAACAAATGAAGTTTCTTCAGGTATCCTTGAAGGACTTGGCGAAACAAACCCAATCTATATGATGGTTGACTCTGGTGCCCGTGGTTCTAAGGCTCAGCTTCGTCAGCTTGCTGGTATGCGTGGTCTTATCGCTAATACAGCAGGTAAAACAATCGAAGTTCCAATTCGTGCTAACTACCGTGAAGGTCTTAACGTTCTCGAATACTTCATTTCTTCTCGTGGTGCTCGTAAAGGTCTTGCCGATACAGCTCTTCGTACAGCTGACTCAGGTTACCTTACTCGTCGTCTTGTTGACGTTTCACAAGATGTTATCATCCGTGAAGAAGATTGTCATTGCCATGACGGTATCGAAGTTTACGATATCACAGAAGGCAAAGAAATGATTGAACCATTGTACGAAAGACTTACAGGTCGTTTCCTTCTTGAAGATTTCGTTGATGCTGACGGTAATGTTATTGCATCTAAGGATGAAATGATTACAGAAGAAAAGGCTAAAGTCGTTGCAGAAATGGTTAACGCAAGAGAAAATCCTGCAGACCGTAAGATTAAGATTCGTTCACTTCTTACTTGTGACTCAGAACACGGTGTATGTATCAAGTGCTATGGTGCAAACCTTGCAACAGGTAATCCTGTAACAGTTGGTGAAGCAGTTGGTATTATCGCTGCTCAGTCAATCGGTGAACCTGGTACTCAGCTTACAATGAGAACATTCCACACTGGTGGTGTTGCATCAAGCCAGGATATTACACAGGGTCTTCCTCGTGTTGAAGAATTGTTCGAAGCAAGAAAGCCAAAGACTCTTGCAATTCTTTCAGAAATCGATGGTGTTCTTTCATTCCGTGAAATCAAGGGTAACGAGCATATCGTTATTACTGACCACGAAAACGGTGATGAACGTGCATATATGATTCCTTATGGCTTCCATAAGAGATTTAACTCAGAAACAGACGAAAATGGTAATCCAATCTTCGTTAAGAAGGGTACAGCACTTACAGACGGTTCTCCAAATCCAAACGATATTCTTGCAATCAACGGCGTTGACGCTGTGCATGACTATCTTATCAAGGAAGTTCAGAGAACATATCGTATGCAGGGTGTTGACATCAACGATAAGCATATCGAAGTTATTGTTCGTCAGATGATGAGAAAACTTAAGGTTGCAGATGCAGGTACAACAGACCTTCTTCCAGGTGCATCAACAGATAAGCGCGAACTTGCTCAGGCAAATGAAGCAGCTCGTCTTCGTGCAGAAGAAACAGGTTCAATCTTTGTTCCAGCAACAAGCACACCAGTGCTTCTTGGTATCACAAAGGCATCTCTTGCAACAGATTCATTCTTGTCAGCAGCATCATTCCAAGAAACAACAAGAGTTCTTACAGATGCAGCTATCAAGGGTAAGATTGACCCACTTATGGGCCTTAAAGAAAATGTTATTATCGGTAAACTTCTTCCATCAGGTACTGGTATGAAGTGCTACTCAGAAGTTGAACTCAATAAATCAATCGCTGATTTAGTTTCAACAGAAGCATAAATAACAAATTAAAAGAGGACTGAGAAATCAGTCCTCTTATTTTTTAGTTAAGCATAAATATGAATAGTGAAAAAATGTAACTGCGTTGTAAAATGCAAAATATTGACAAATATTTCATTTAATGATATATTGGAATTAAATAATATACAGAAAGTGGTGTGATTTATGGGTAAAATTATTTTAAAAACTATATGGAATATATTTGTTTTTGTTTTTATTATCTTGTTATTCCCAACAGGTGTTGTTACCAACGATATTGCATATACAGTATTGTTTAACGCTTTCTTATATCCACTGATGCTTTGGCTAATTGCTTATCATACATATAATTGTATAACATATTATGTATATTGCTATAAACATAGGGGAGAACAAGTTTATTTTACTAATCAATATAAAAGCAAAATAAAAAAAGCTTTTTCAATTGCTTGTTTGATAAGCGTTTCCGTTCTTGCTATCTTACATACTGTGTCGGTAGGAGTATTCTATACAAAATCAGATAGTGAATCAATTAAGTTTAAAGAAGAAGTTGGATTTATAGAAGCTGAAATATCTGATTATTCTTTTTTGGACAACATTGAACTTGCAACTGAAAAAAGTTTAGGAAAGGGTAGGGAATGTTCGTTCTTGTCAATGTATGCAGTTTCTGGTGGTCTATCTGTGAAAGAAACTGAAACAAAACAAGAAATAGCCAAGATTAATTTTGAATATGGTGAAAAAATACCTTTCTATGTATCATCATTTATATATAAAGATAAAGTTGATAGCTTGTCAACTATAATCTCATATCATGTTGAGGGTGGCGATGATTATGAAACCACACATAACGAAACTAAAATTGATGGTATAAAGATTGTGTACAGATATATTGAATGTGAGCGTAATAACTTTATTGATGTTTGTATGCAAGATGGTAATAAGGTGCTTTATATTGAAGAAAACTGGGAGCCTTATATAGAAATTGACCCTGAAACACGAATAAATGAATGGGTTGAAATTTTCGAAAATTTAAAGTAGAAATAAACGGTGGGAGTTCCATTCTCACCGTTTTTACTTTTTTCGTTATTTTGCAAAAAAACTATTGACAAATATTGTTTAATTGTGATAAACTATTCGAGCATGCGGACTTGCGTCTGCTCATTTGTAATGCAACTAAATATGTATGGGGGTGAATCAAAGAATGCCAACCTTTAACCAGCTCGTTCGTAACGGAAGAGAAACTCTCGTTAAGAAGTCTAAGGCTCCAGCTCTCGGTAAGGGTCTCAACTCAAAGAAGAATGTTATGACAAATAACAATTCTCCACAAAAGAGAGGTGTTTGTACTGTTGTTAAAACAGATACACCTAAGAAACCTAACTCAGCTCTTAGAAAACTTGCCAGAGTTCGTCTTACAAATGGTATCGAAGTTTCAGCTTATATCCCAGGCGTAGGACACAATCTTCAGGAACACTCTGTTGTTCTTATCAGAGGCGGCCGTGTTAAGGACCTTCCCGGTGTGCGTTATCACATTATCCGTGGTACACTCGATACTCAGGGTGTTAACGGAAGAATGCAGAGCCGCTCAAAGTACGGTGCAAAGCGTCCTAAGGCAGCAAAAAAATAATAGGTTAATGTTAAAAGACAGAATCTTCTTGAAAGGCAATATTCGAAACGAATATTTGTCCAACGAGAGTGTATATATATTTATGTATGCCTTTTCGTTGGTGCCACGGGGTTTTGTCACTCGAGTACCTATGATATCATTAATATGAAGGAGGGAAGCGCAGTGCCAAGAAGAGGCCAGATTGCAAAACGTGATGTTTTGCCAGATCCGCTTTATAATTCAAAGCTTGTAACAAGACTTATCAACAGCGTTATGTTAGACGGTAAGAAGGGCGTTGCTCAGAAAATCGTTTATGATGCATTTGACATCATCGCTGAAAAAACAGGCAAGGAAGCTTTAGAAGTTTTCGATGCCGCTATGGAAAACGTTATGCCAGTTCTCGAGTGTAAGGCTCGTCGTATCGGTGGTGCAACATACCAGGTTCCAATGGATGTTCGCCCAGAAAGACGTCAGACACTTGGTCTTCGTTGGATTACTCTTTATGCTCGTCAGCGTTCAGAAAGAACAATGAAAGAAAGACTTGCTAACGAAATTCTTGATGCTATCAACTCACAGGGTGGAGCATTCAAGAAGAAGGAAGAAATGCACAGAATGGCAGAAGCTAACAAAGCTTTCGCACATTTCAGATGGTAATTTATTAGAGACATTTAGGAGGACATTATGCCAAGAAAAGTATCTCTTGAACAAACAAGAAATATTGGTATCATGGCTCATATCGACGCTGGTAAAACAACTACAACAGAGAGAATTCTCTATTACACAGGTGTTAACCACAAAATCGGTGAGACTCATGACGGTTCAGCAACAATGGACTGGATGGCTCAGGAGCAGGAACGTGGTATCACAATCACATCTGCTGCTACAACATGTTTCTGGAAAGACCATCGTATCAATATCATCGACACTCCTGGACACGTTGACTTCACAGTTGAAGTTCAGCGTTCACTTCGCGTACTTGACGGTTCTGTAACTGTTCTTTGCGCAAAGGGTGGTGTTGAGCCTCAGTCTGAAACAGTTTGGCGTCAGGCTGACGAATACAAAGTTCCTAGAATGATTTATGTTAATAAGATGGACATTTTAGGTGCTAACTTCTACCGTGTTCTTGACATGGTTAAAGAAAGATTTAACTGTAACGCAGTTCCAATTCAGCTCCCAATCGGTGAAGAAAGCTCATTTAAGGGCATCATCGACCTTATCAATAATAACGCTATCGTTTATTATGATGATATGGGTAAAGATGTTCGTATTGAAGAAATTCCAGCTGATATGGTTGATAAAGCTGCAGAATATCGTAACAACCTTATCGAATCAGTTGCTGAACTCGACGAGGAACTTATGATGAAATATTTCGACGGTGAAGAACTCACAGTTGACGAAATCAAGTCAGTTATCCGTAAGGCTACACTTACTAACGAAATCGTTCCAATCTGCTGCGGTACTTCATATCGTAACAAGGGTGTTCAGCCACTTCTCGATGCTATCGTTGACTTCATGCCTGCTCCAACAGACATCGAAGCTATCAAGGGTGTTAACCCAGATACAGAAGAGGAAGAAGTTAGACACTCATCAGACGACGAGCCATTTGCAGCTCTCGCATTTAAGATTGCTAACGACCCATTCGTTGGTACACTTTGTTTCTTCCGTGTATATTCAGGTACAGTTAATGCTGGTACATCTGTTTATAACACAGTTAAAGACAACAAAGAAAGAATGGGTAGAATTCTTCAGATGCACGCTAACCACCGTGAAGACATTGAAACAGTTTATGCTGGTGATATTGCTGCCGTTGTTGGTCTTAAGAACACAACAACAGGTGATACTCTTTGTGATGAGAAACACCCAATTATCCTTGAATCAATGAACTTCCCAGAACCAGTTATCAGCGTTGCTATCGAACCAAAAACAAAAGCTGGTCAGGAAAAAATGGGTATCGCACTTTCAAAACTTGTTGCAGAAGACCCAACATTCCGTAGCTATACAGATGAAGAAACAGGACAAACAATCATCGCTGGTATGGGTGAACTTCACCTTGAAATCATCGTTGACCGTCTTCTTCGTGAATTCAAAGTTGAAGCAAACGTAGGTAAACCACAGGTTGCTTACAGAGAAACAATCCGTTCAGCTTCATCTTCTGACACAAAATATGCTCGTCAGTCAGGTGGTAAAGGTCAATACGGTCACGTTAAGATTAATATTGAACCAAATCCAGATGGCGGTTACGAGTTCGTAAACAACATCGTTGGTGGTGCTATTCCTAAGGAATACCACAAAGCAGTTGACGACGGTATCCAGGGTGCTATGCAGTCAGGTGTACTTGCAGGCTATGGCGTTGTTGACGTAAAGGTTACTCTTTACGATGGTTCATACCACGAAGTTGACTCTTCTGAAATGGCGTTTAAGATTGCCGGTTCAATGGCATTCAAAGATGCTGCTAAGAAGGCAAACCCTGTTATCCTTGAACCTATTATGAAGGTTGTAGTTATTACTCCTGAAGAATATATGGGTGACGTTATCGGTGACCTTAATAGCCGTCGTGGCGAAATTCAGGGCTTTGAGGACCGCTCAGGCGTTAAGCAGATTAACGCAAGAGTTCCACTTTCAGAAATGTTCGGTTATGCAACAGACCTCCGTTCTAAGACACAGGGCCGTGGTCAGTACGTAATGGAACCAGACGGATACAAAGAAGTTCCTAAGTCAATTTCTGAAAGCATCATTTCTGAAAGAAGCAAGAGAGACTAATAAAATCTTGCAAAAGACTTGAATTTTTTCAAGTTTATTGATACAATAAGTATCACAAATATTTTGTAAATTATTTTCAAAAATAAAGGGAGGAAATTCCAATGGCAAAGGCAAAATTTGAAAGAACTAAACCACACGTTAATATTGGTACTATCGGTCACGTTGACCACGGTAAGACAACATTAACAGCTGCTATCACAAAAACACTCGCTTCTAAAGGTCAGGCTGACTTCGTTGATTACGCAAACATCGACAAGGCTCCTGAAGAAAGAGAAAGAGGTATTACAATCAACACAGCTCACGTTGAGTACGAGACAGCAGCTCGTCACTATGCTCACGTTGACTGCCCAGGCCACGCTGACTACATCAAGAACATGATTACTGGTGCTGCTCAGATGGACGGTGCTATCCTTGTTATCGCATCAACAGATGGTCCTATGGCTCAGACAAAAGAACACCTTCTTCTTGCTCGTCAGGTTGGCGTTCCTTACATCATCGTTTTCATGAACAAGGTTGACCAGGTTGACGACGAAGAACTTCTTGAACTCGTTGAAATGGAAATCCGTGAAACACTTGATGAGTACGAATTCCCCGGCGATGATACACCCATCATCAAGGGTTCAGCTCTCAAGGCTCTTGAAGCAACTTCAGCTGATGATCCTGCTTGTGCTCCCATCTGGGAACTCATGGCAGCTGTTGACAGCTACATCCCCACACCCGACAGAAAGGCTGACCAGCCCTTCCTTATGCCTGTTGAAGACGTTTTCACAATCACAGGCCGTGGTACTGTTGCAACCGGTAGAGTTGAAAGAGGCCGCATCAACGTTAACGAAGAAGTTGAAATCGTTGGTATCAAGGAAGAAAGCAGAAAGACAGTTTGTACAGGTCTTGAAATGTTCAGAAAGATGCTCGACTTCGCAGAAGCTGGCGACAACGTAGGCGCTCTTCTTCGTGGTGTTCAGAGAACAGAAATCGAACGTGGTCAGGTTATCTGTAAGCCCGGTTCAATCAAGCCCCACACAAAGTTCAAGGGTCAGGTTTACGTTCTTACAAAGGATGAAGGTGGCCGTCATACACCTTTCTTCAACAACTACAGACCTCAGTTCTACTTCAGAACAACAGACGT
>JAFVTQ010000001.1 GCA_017503135.1 Clostridia bacterium | reverse complement strand
GTTCGTCCTGAGCCAGGATCAAACTCTCTAAAAAATTGTATTAAACAGATTTCTCTGTATTAATCATTTTCTAAAGTGCTTTTTAGCTCTTTACTTCTTTTAACTCAAAACGCTTAGCGTTTTTTTCAACTCTTTTGTTATCCAAAAGAATTACTGTTTCTTGTACTTCCATCAAGTATTTTCATACTCTCATAGAAACTACAGGGTTCCTTTTTATTATCTCGTCGTTGTTTAATTTTCAAGGTTCAGTCTGTCCAGCCCGTTTTCGCGGGTGGAGTTTTATTGTACCAAAACTCCGCAAGGTTGTCAACAGTTTTTTTAAACTTTTTTCAGTTTTTTACTATCGAGCGTTTGTCTCTCGCAGACAGCTTGCATATAATACCACAATGAAATCGACTTGTCAACAACTTTTTTCAAAAAAATTCAAAATTTTTTCGACAAATTTTGAACACTAATATATATAGTATATATGCCCATAAAAACCACAAATTATATGTATTAAGAATAAAAACTTTCCAGATGGTAAACATAGTAAAGACAAAATATTTTGGAGAGATTAAAATGAATACCAATATTAAGACTCGTTCAAGAGTACATCTTCTTTGGCAGATTGTTGCAATCATATTAGTTAATGTGATTGTCATTACTGCCATTGCATATACCTATGCCGAAACCAGAGAGACTCTTTCGCAACTTGGCTCACGTGGACAAGAAGTGCGACAAATTCAGCAAAAGCTTAGACAACTAGGATTGTATTCCGGTTCGGTTGATGGCGTCTATGGCACGGCAACACAAAAAGCTGTAAGACAATTCCAGAAGAATTGCGGAATTACCGCTGACGGAATCGCAGGTCCTAAAACATTATTATATTTAGGACTTGGCTCGGGTGGAGGCTCATCAGTCGGTGGATACAGTTCAAGCGATGTGTATCTTCTCGCAAGAATTATCGGTGCAGAAGCTCGCGGTGAGAGTTACACGGGACAAGTTGCCGTTGGTGCAGTAGTATTAAACCGAGTTCGACACTCATCATTCCCCGACACCATTGCAGGTGTTGTTTATCAGTCAGGCGCATTTTCGGCAGTGCGCGACAGCAACTGGAATGTTGCGCCAAATGACACAGCAAAAAAAGCAGCCCGTGATGCAATCAATGGTTGGGACCCGACAGGTGGCGCTATATACTATTATAATCCTGCAAAAACAAGTAACCGTTGGATTAGGACAAGACCAGTTATAACTACGATTGGCAGACATGTGTTTTGTAAATAGTGCAGAGTGCAGAACGCAAAACGCAAAGTGATATAATAAAACCCCATTCTCGATTGAGAGTGGGGTTTTGTTTTCTATATTTGTTCAATGAAAGTTATTGTTTTTGCCCACTCAATGAACTGAGGCAAAGAAGACTCAGCTTCTTCGGCAGGTACAGCAAACTGAATCAGCCAAAATGCATCATCGCTTTTGAATATAGTGGCAAAATAATAGTTTGTTATGTTGTCAATATTGTTATCATTCTCATAATCAAAGTACAAAAGTCCCTCAATTTCTTCAAGTTCAGAAGTTCCTGTAAGACCATTATTCTCAATTACCAACTCACCATACTGTTGCAATGTATAATCTTCAAGCCCTTCTAATAAAGTAAACTCTTCTTTTAAAACTAAAACAATCGCCGTATTTGATACAAATACTTCATCTAGCCCTTGATATGATTCTGTTTCGAACTCACTTGTAAGTGTAATTTGCATATTATCAACAGTAAATTGTTTTGGAGTTATTTCTACGTCGTCAAAAAAAGTGCTAGACAAACCCCAACCCACGATTGCACCAACAATCGCCGCCACAATTAATACTAGCGCGCCTTTTTTAGTACCTTTTTTACGATTTCTTAAAACCTCTTCATCTGTTACACCATCAAAACGAAATGCATTTCCGTTTGCCGGATTCAATTTGCACTGACCACTAATATAAACATCTTCTTCGCCCGCAGGAACTTTGTAAAATTCATTACAATAATCTTTACTCAATTTATCAGCAATAACAAAAACTCTTGTCTCTTTATCATCTATCAAAAAAGATTCTTGTTCTCCGTTTTTAACTGTTCCGAGTTTTCGACAAGGCACCCCATTAATAGTGAGTTCGTTAGACATACTATCTTCTATATAAATTTGTAGTTTCATAGCACAGCCGACAAACGTTTTGTTTCTTTTAATAGTTAGATTTCTCATATTCCCCCACCCTTTTTATGCAGTTCTGTAAATTTATTATATCGTGCATAGCTCTTTTTTTCAAGTTGCATTTCATTTTCAACTGCAGAATTGCTCTTTTTGTAATAATTATATCTGTATTACAGATAAAAGTCAATATCTGTTATACAGATACGGCATAATAGTTATAGGTGATTATTATGGTATTCAAAAACTTAAGAGCAATCAGAGAAGATAATGATTTAAGACAAAGCGATATTGCAAAAATACTTAATGTTTCGCAGAACACATATTCACAATACGAAACAGGTGTTATTGCTTTGACTGCCGATGTGCTTATTAAGCTTGCCGATTATTATAATGTAAGCATTGATTACTTATTAGACCGAACAGACAAAAAGTAAACCCATTCTCAATTACGAGAATGGGTTGTTTTTATGTATTGAGCAGTTAGATAAATTTAAATTTGGGCAAAAAAATGGCGGGGTATTTAACCCCGCCTGATATTTTTATCCTTTAAGAATCTCTTTATAGAGTCTTATATATTCATTTGCTGATTTGCCCCAGCTATTGTCACATTCCATTGCACGTTTAACAAGAATATTCCATCCGTCAGTATTCTTGTAGCCTTCGATCGCCCTCTTAATTGTATAGAGCATATCGTGTGCATTATATGTTGAGAATGTGAAGCCGTTGCCTTCGCCGTCACCTGAGTCTTTGATGCTATCACGAAGACCACCTGTTTCACGGATAATTGGAATAGTACCGTAACGAAGTGAAATCATCTGTGAAAGTCCGCAAGGCTCACTCTTTGATGGCATCAAGAAAATGTCACAACCTGCATAGATTTTCTTTGAAAGTGATGGAATAAAGCCGAGCTTGAGGCCCATCTTCTCTGGGTATTTCTCTGCCATTTCTTTGAAGAATGCTTCATATTGATATTCGCCTGAGCCCAAAACTACAAACTGAACATCTTCTGTTGCGAGCAATTCTTCAAGAACTGCTTTAACAAGGTCAAGACCTTTGTGGCCAACAAGACGAGTAACCATACCAATCATTGGTACGTCTTTACGCTGTGGAAGTCCGAAATACTCTTGTAATTTTGCCTTATTAACGGGCTTATCTTTTTTGAATGTATCAACATTATATGTCTTTTCAATATCCTTATCTGTTTCAGGGTTATAAAGAATTGTGTCAATACCGTTGAGAATACCTGAAAGTTTCCAAGAACGCTGATTGAGAATTGGGTCAAGACCGTGTGAATACCAAGGGTCAAGAATTTCATTTGCATAAGATGGAGAAACAGTTGTAACTCTGTCTGCACACTCAATAGCACCCTTCATAAAGTTGCAGTCGCCGTCATATTCAACGAGAGATGCTGCACTTTCAGGAATACCAACAACCTCGCCCAATAACTCCATACCATAAGTGCCCTGATATTGAATATTGTGAATTGTGAAAACTGTTTTGATGTTTTCATAACCAGGACGGGTTGCATAAAGTGTATTGTAATAAACAGGAGTCAAGGCTGACTGCCAGTCGTTACAATGGATAATGTCAGGTTTAAAATCAATGTGTGGAAGAATTTCAAGAACTGCACGAGCAAAGAATGCAAAACGCTCTGCATCATCATAATAGCCATAAAGACCGTCACGCTTGAAATAATATTGGTTGTCAAGAAGATAATAGATAACTCCGCCTGCTTTTGCTTCGAAGATTCCGCAATATTGTCTTCTCCAAGCAACAGGCACAGAAATGCTTGTAACGAATTTCATTGTATCTTTAAGCTCTTGACTGATTGTGTCATATAAAGGCATTACAACCCTTGCGCCGATAAGTCTTTTGCGAAGTGCTTGTGGCAAACTGCCGGCAACGTCACCAAGACCACCACTTGCTTTAAAAGGAAGTGCCTCACTAGCAACATATAAAACTTTCATATACTTTTCCTTTCGAAAATTTAATAAATTATCTCAAAAATGCGGGCGGGCACGGAGACCCGCCCCTACATAAATGCTTGGATTTTTGATGAAATTTTGCTTTTGAGACCGCAGGCTTACGAGTGTAAGTCAAGGGTGAAAAAGTGAAATTTCGCAAAAAGGCTGCATTTAGATAACTATCTCCTTACCAATGTAAACAGGATAATTTTCTGCTCCAGATAAAGTTTTATTCGGTGTGATAACAACACTCTTATCTGCTACAACACAGTTAACTGTTGCATCTTGTGCAACGAATGTGCCCTGCATAAGAATTGAGTTTTTAACAACTGCACCCTTTTCAACTCTGACACCACGGAAGAGAATTGAATTTTCAACTGTGCCCTCGATAATACAACCGTCTGCAACAAGAGAATTCTTAACATCTGAGCCGATGCCATAAATTGCAGGCATATTATCGCGTACTTTTGTATAAATTGGACGCTCTGGATTGAAAAGGTCGTCACAATTTTCAACATTCAAAAGTTCCATATTTGCTTTATAGTAACTCTGCATTGAATCAATTGTAAAAGAATGTCCCTTTGCTTCAAAGCCATAGATATTAAGCTTTGCAACATTACGCTGAATCAAATCTGCTTCGAAATCAGTGTAATTCAAGCTAACCGCGTCGTTGAGAAGTCTTTCAAGAAGTGACTTCTTCATCAAAATCATATTGAGTGAATAATTCACATTTTCGTCTGTTACAGGTGAAACTGAAACCTTTTTTGCTTTGTTGTCAGCATCCATATCAAGAACAATAACATCTGTAAGATTTGGTATTTTACCATTCTTATAAACGATTGTGATATCAGCATTTTTATCGCTGTGATAATCCATCAATTTTTCAATATCAATATTGAGAACAGAGTTGCAATCTGCAAAAAGCACATATTCTTCTGTTGAACGACTGATAAAGCCCTGAATACCTTTTAAAGCACCAAGTTTATCAGCGTTGCCATTTGCCTCATTTGTTGAGAATGGTGGGAGAATGAAAAGACCATCATTTTTACGTGATAAATCCCAAGGCTTGCCGTTGCCGACATGGTCCATAAGTGACTGATAGTTAGCCTTTGTAACAACACCAACCTTTTCAATGCCACCGTTAACCATATTTGAAAGAGCAAAGTCAATAAGACGATAACGAGATGCAAATGGAACAGAACCCATTGTTCGAATTCCTGTAAGTTCACTAATGCATTCGTCATGAGCGTTTGAGAAAACGATACCTACGATATTCTTACCTGTCATCTTATTTACCCTCCTTTACTACATCTGTGTCAACCTGTGTCTGTGGTGCAACGAATGCGCCTTCGCCTACATTTACACCTGCGCCAACAACTGCAACGCCCCAGTCGTCACGGTTATCCATATCTTCTGGACTCTTACCAACAACTGCACCTGATTCAATTACTGCATTTTCTGCAACGATTGAATATTGAACAACTGCACCTTTTTTGACAACTGTGCCCGGCATTACGATTGAATATTTAACTTCTGCACCTTCTTCAATTGTTACATCATTGAAGAGAATTGAATAGTCAACATCACCATATACTCTTGAGCCCTCTGAAATCATTGAGTTCTGCACTTTTGCACCTGCTGAAATATAGTGTGGTGGTGAAACAGGAGTTTTTGCATAGATTTTCCAACTTGTATCTGACAAATCAAGGTCAACTTTTGGGTTGAGAAGGTCAAGGTTTGCTTCCCACAAGCTATCGATTGTTCCAACGTCTTTCCAATATCCATCGAAAAGATAAGCAAACATTCTCTCGCCATCCTGATGCATCTTTGGAATAACATTCTTACCGAAGTCGTTAGAAGACTCTGGGTCTGCTTCGTCAGAAATAAGATATTCACGAAGTTTGCTCCAAGTGAATACATAAACACCCATTGAAGCCTTGTTACTTCTTGGATTCTTTGGCTTTTCTTCAAATTCTTTGATTGAATTATCATCATTGAGAATCATAAGACCAAAACGGCTTGCTTCTTCCCAAGAAACTTCGAGCATTGCGATTGTGCAAGCTGCGTTCTTTTCTTTATGATATTCAAGCATTTTGTTATAGTCCATTTTATAAATATGGTCACCTGAAAGAATAACAACATATTCAGGATTATAACGGTCAATGAAATTGATATTTTGATAAATTGCATTTGCTGTGCCTTTATACCATTCTGTACCCTTAATCTGCTGATAAGGTGAAAGAATGTGCACACCACCGTTTGCACGGTCCAAGTCCCAAGCCTGACCGTTGCCTATGTAATCGTTGAGTTCAAGTGGTTGATACTGAGTGAGCACACCAACAGTTGAAATACCTGAATTTACACAGTTTGAAAGTGGGAAGTCAATGATTCTGTATTTTCCGCCGTAAGGTACAGCAGGCTTTGCAATGTTCTTTGTAAGGATACCGAGACGGCTTCCCTGACCGCCGGCAAGAAGCATTGCAAGGCATTCAGTTTTTCGTGCCATTGTAAATTCCTCCGTTTATAATAAGTTTATTTTGTTAACATATATCAATTATCTCGTCTTTTTGAGATAAATTGTTGACATTGGTGGTAAATCAAGTGAAATGCTCTGCTCAAATCCGTGCATTGCTTGTTTTTCTGCCTTGATTTTATCTCTTTGTCCGCGACCTTCACCGCCATAAATCTCGTCGTCAGAATTAAACACAATCTTATAGTTGCCTTTCTGCGGAACACCGATTCTGTAATTTTCTCGTCCGACTGGGGTAAAGTTGCAAACTGCAATAATTTCTTTGCCTTTTTCGTCAATTCTGCGGAATGCGATTACTGAATTATCATTATCATCCGCTGAAATCCAAGAAAAGCCTTCCCAAGAGTGGTCAACCTGCCACATTGCAGGGGTATCTTTATAAAAATGGTTAATGTCTTTGAAATATTTATGCAATTTCTTATGCATATCATAATCAAGCAACAACCAATCAAGCTCTTTCTTGAAATCCCATTCAATAAACTGACCAAATTCAGAACCCATAAACATAAGTTTTTTACCGGGATGAGCCATCATATAACCCATAAAGGCTCTCACACCTGCAAACTTTTCTTCATAGGTACCGGGCATCTTGTTAATAAGTGAACACTTACCGTGAACAACTTCGTCGTGTGAAATCGGCAAGATAAAATTCTCTGAAAATGCATAGAAGAATGAGAATGTGATGCACCCGTGATTGCCTTTTCTGTAAAGAGGGTCCATTGAGAAATAGCGAAGAATATCGTTCATCCAACCCATATTCCATTTATAGTTGAAACCAAGTCCACCCATAAATACAGGTTTTGTAACCATTGGCCATGCTGTGCTTTCTTCAGCTATGAGCAAACTACCGTGATAGTCACGGAACACATTCATACTGAGTTTATTTAAGAATGCCACAGTTTCAAGGTTTTCAACGCCACCGTCTTTATTTGCAATCCAATGACCGTCATCTCTACCATAATTGAGATAGAGCATTGATGCAACGGCGTCAACGCGAAGTCCGTCAACATGATATTTATCAAGCCAGAACATTGCACTTGAAATTAAGAATGACTGAACTTCGTTTCTGCCGAAGTCGAATACCTTTGTGCCCCATTCGAGATGCTCACCTTTACGGATGTCAGCATATTCATAACAAGGTGTACCGTCAAATTCTGCTAAGCCGTTAGCATCTTTAGGGAAATGAGCAGGTACCCAATCAAGAATAACACCGATATCGTTTTTATGGCACATATCAATAAGATACATTAAATCGTCGGGTGTGCCATAACGAGAAGTTGCTGCAAAATAACCTGTTACCTGATAACCCCAAGAGCCATCAAATGGATATTCTGTAAGTGGCATAAACTCGATATGAGTATATCCCATTTCTTTCACATAAGGGATAAGCTCTTCTGCCATTTTTCTATATGAATAGAAATTGCCATCTTCATATTGCTTCCAAGAGCCAAAATGAACTTCGTAAATATTTACTGGTCTGTCATATTGTGCTCTTTCGCGTTTTGCTTTTTCCCATTTGGCATCAGTCCAATTATAATCGCCCAACTCATAAAATTTTGTCGCATTATCGGGACGGGTTTCCATATGATAACCATAAGGGTCACTTTTCATAAGTTTTCTTCCGTCGTGGGTATAAATGCAATATTTATATGAGTCATATTGATTAACGCCATCAATATATGCTTCCCAAATGCCACCTGCCGTTATACGAGTTGCAAGGTTTGCATTTTCACTCCAGTTATTAAAAGTGCCACAAACTGCAACAGCCTCTGCATTTGGTGCCCACACTCTGAAAACAACTGTGTTTTCGGAAACTCGATGCGAACCCATATATTCATACGCACGGGCATTGTTACCCTGATGAAAAAGATAAACGGGAACCTGAGATTCATAGCTATTACATTCTGACATTTCTCTACCTCCCAGAAAACATAGTTATACAGATATATTGTAACACCGTGAATTTGCTTTTTCAAGCATTTTTTGAACAAAATAGTCAAATCGTTAACAAATTTCATTACGGGCATTTGTGCAGTTTGTTACAAAAAATTACCAAAAATATATAAAGTAAACAAGAAAAAATATGCTTTTTTGTTAAAAAAATAAACCGAGTGTAATTTTCACTCGGTTTTTGTATTTTATATTGCGGAAAAAGAATTAATTTTCTACAAAGTTGCCTGTGTAAAGTTGATAATATTTTCCTTTTTGCTCTATAAGGTCGTCGTGGTCGCCACGTTCTATGATTCTGCCGTTTTCAAGAACCATAATCGCTTTTGCATTTCGGACAGTTGAAAGTCTGTGAGCAATAACAAAAACTGTTCGATCCTCCATAAGAGCATCCATACCCTCTTCAATAAGCTTTTCTGTTCTTGTGTCGATTGAACTTGTTGCTTCGTCGAGAATAAGCACCGGTGGGTCTGCAACCGCCGCACGAGCAATAGAAATGAGTTGTCGTTGACCTTGTGAAAGGTTTGAGCCGTCACCTGTGAGCATTGTGTCATATCCATCTGGAAGATGTGAAATGAATGAATGTGCATTTGCGATTTTCGCCGCCTTAACAATATCTTCATGGGTAGCGTCAAGGTTACCATAACGGATATTATCTTCAATTGTACCTGTGAACAAGTGAGTATCCTGCAAAACAATACCCAATGAACGACGCAAATCGTCCTTTTTAATTTTTTGAATATTTATACCGTCATAACGGATTTTACCTTCGTTGATTTCATAAAAACGGTTGATAAGGTTTGTGATTGTTGTTTTGCCCGCACCTGTTGAACCGACAAAAGCAATTTTTTGACCTGGTTTTGCATAGAGTGAAACGTCGTGAAGCACCGTTTTTTCGTCTGTGTAACCAAATGTAACATCTTCAAAAACAATGTCACCTGCAAGTCGTGTGTATGTGATTGTGCCATCACCGTGAGTATGCTTCCAAGCCCAGATGCCTGTGTGTTTTTCAGTTTCCTTTATTTCACCATTTTCGTCCAACTCTGCATTGACAAGCACAACATAACCCTCGTCAAGTTCAGGTTTTTGGTCGATAATTTCAAAAATTCTTTCAGCACCTGCAAGCGCCATAAGTGCATTATTGAACTGCTGTGTGATATTTGAAATTGGTTGAGTAAAACTTCTGATGTATTGCAAGAATGCAACAATATCACCTGCTGTCATTGCTCGTTTAATAGCCAAAAGGCCACCAACAGCAGCAGTGAGCGCATAGGTTATGTGTGAAAGGTTATTCATAATTGGTCCCAACATATTTGCAAAGCTGTTTGCACTTGTTGCAGACTTGCGAAGATTTTCATTTATTTCGCCGAAGTGAGAAACAACTTCTCCTTCATGATTAAATACTTTTACTACCTTTTGTCCCTCAATGATTTCTTCAATATATCCGTTAACTGTGCCTAATTGTTCCTGTTGTTTTTTGAAGAAGAAGGCACTCTTTTTACCAAGAGTCTTTGTAATGAATACCATTACAACAACCATTGCGCAAACGATTAAAGTCATCTGCCAACTTAAGAACAACATGATGAAAAATGAGCCTAAAATCATAATGCCAGATGAAATAAATTGTGTTAAGCCTTGACTGATAAACATACGAAGAGTTTCAACGTCATTTGTGAATCGGCTCATAATCTCACCGTGAGGACGAGAGTCGAAGAAACTAATTGGCAAATCTGCAATAGCATCAAAAAGGTCTTTTCTCAACGTGTTAAGTGTGCGTTGTGTAAGCCATACGGAGCATTTTGATTGACCGTAAGATGCCAATGCGCCAAACAAGAATACGCATCCCATAATGCACATCATTTTAATAAGTGGTGCTATGAGTTCACTTGTGAATTCTTTGCCTATCATTGGTGTGAGATAGTCGTCAATAATCGGCTTAATAAATAATGAGCCTGAAACTGTTGCAACAGAGCTAATCGCTGCAAAAACGAGCATACCAATAAACAAGCCTTTATGTCTTAAAATATAACCTAAAAGCCTTTTTATTGTACCTTTCATATTTTTAGGCTTTTTGACTGGTCCTTGAGGTCCACGTCTTCTGCCACCGCCCATTGGTCCTGCCATTATAACGCACCTCCCATCACGTCAAAATCGTCACTGCCCTTTTGTTGAGAGTTATAAATATCCTGATAAATCTCATTGCGTGCAAGCAATTCTTCGTGATTGCCGATATCATTTATTCCACCATCATCAAGAATAATGATTTTGTCGCAATCCTGAACTGACGAAATTCTTTGTGCAATGATAATTTTTGTTGTATCAGGAATACACTCACGAAGTCCTTTACGGATTTTTGAATCTGTGAATGTGTCAACTGCACTTGTTGAGTCATCAAGAATAAGAATTTTAGGCTTTTTGAGAATTGCACGGGCAATGCAAAGTCGTTGTTTCTGTCCGCCTGAAACATTGACACCGCCCTGACCTAAATCAGTGTTGTAACCATTTGGGAATGATGACACAAATGAATGTGCGTCGGCAATTTTACATGCTTCCTGAATTTCTTCATCTGTTGCATCTTTGTTGCCCCAACGAAGATTTTCTGCTATTGTGCCTGAGAAAAGCACATTCTTCTGAAGCACCATACTGACTGCGTCACGAAGATTAAAGATTTTATAATCTTTAACATTTTCGCCACCAACAAGCAGTTCACCGCCGGTTACATCATAAAGACGAGGAATGAGTTGCACAAGGCTTGTTTTGGCACTGCCTGTTGCACCGATAATACCAACCATTTCACCACTTTCAATTTTGAATGTGGCGTTGTCGATTACATTATGCTGTGACCCGTTGTATTTAAATGAAACATTTTTAAATTCGATTGAGCCATCTTTAACATCTGTAATTGTTGCATTGTCGTCATTAATATCAGGTGTTTCTTCACAAACCTCTAAAATACGATTTGCACTTGCCTGTGACATAAAGAATTGCGCAATGAGCATTACAATCATAAGGAAGTGAATGAGAATCTGCATAATGTAAGTGAAGATTGCAGAGAAATCACCTATAAGCAAGGTCTCTTGTGTTATTTCTCTTGCTGCAATATAGAGAATTGCAAGAATTGTGCCATACATAATAATTGTAAATGTTGGCATACCCAATATCATAAGTTTTTCTGCGTGTAATGCAGCGTTCATAAGGTCATCATTTGCCTTTTTGAACTTGTCTTTTTCATACTCTGAACGAACAAAGGATTTTACAACTCTTACGTTAGTAAGGTTTTCTTGAATAGATGCATTAAAGCCGTCAAACATTTTGAGCATTTTCTTAAATCTGCCCAACGCAATAGGTGCAAAAATTATAAGAATAATTGCAATAAGTGGTAACGCAACTGTAAATGGCATTGCAACTTCACGGCTCTTTGTGATTGTAATGGCAAGTGCCACCACAAACATAACAGGTGCACGGAACAACATTCTTATCATCATGACAAAAGTATTCTGCACAGAGTTTACGTCTGTTGTGATTCTAGTGATAAGTGACGCTGTTGAAAAATGGTCAATGTTTGAGAATGAGAATCTCTGGATTTTGCCCATTATCTCTTCTCGGAGTGTTGCGCCAAAGCCCATACCTGCAACTGCCGCCATTCTCGCTGCCATTGCACCACAGAAAAGAGAGCCAAGAGCAAGAAGAAGCATTTTAAGACCAAGACCAAGAATAACATTCATACTGTCATCTGTCATTCCGCTTTGAACAAGGTTTACAATATCTGCCATTACAAGTGGAATTAAAAGTTCAAGCACAACTTCACCAATCATTAAAACTGGTGACAAAATTGTTGGAACAATATATTTTTTAGCATGTTTTAAAAGTTTAAACATTTTCTTCTCCCCTTTCTGCAAAGTCTGCAAGATTTTTATTCATTCTTTCAAGGAATTTTATAAGTATTTCGATTTCTTCATCTGTAAAATCTGAAAAAGTTGCTTCATCCATTTTCAAAAACATATTATCAGCATATTCTGAAAGTTTCTTGCCTTTTTCAGTAAGTCTCAAATTGTTTCGTCTTGCATCTTTTTTATCTGCAATGCGCACAACAAGACCCGAGTCTGCCATTCTTTTTAAAGATGTTGCAACAGATGGTGGAGAAATGTGCAAAAAGTCTGCAATTTCTTTTTGGGTCGCATTATCATTTCCACTTAAATATTTGAGAATTGGTGGTTGACCAAAATATATTCCGTTTTCACGAAAGCTTTTGTCAATGATATTTCGGTGATTACAATGATATTCTCTGAATATCGCTCTCACCTTCGCCACATTGTTTTTCATTTTATACACTCTTTCAACAATATTTGACTTTTAGTTAATCGATTTATAATTAATCGGTTAACTATTTTATTATATATTAATATTGTATATTGTCAAGTCACCAAAAAAGCGCCATTTGTGAACATTTTGTAAACAATTCGGAGTTTTTGCTATTTTGTCTCGCAAAAGCCGAGACAAAACACCTTGTTTACACTATATATGGAAGGCTTTTTCAAAAGTCTTCTGAAAGGAGACTAAAAATGAACGAAAATAAACTTACAAAAAAAGAACTTGATTTTTGCCATTGGTATGTAATACTGCGAAACCCAAAAGAAGCAGCAATCAAATCAGGATACACTGTTTTGCCTGAATATCGCGGCATAAATCTTTTGTCAAAGAAGCACATAGCGAACAAAATCAAAGAGTTAGAAAAAGAAAATCAGACTGATTCGAATTTAGTTTCTGCCGGACTTTCTCGCCTTGCTTTCGGCTCGATTTCAGATGCTGTCAAACTCATTCTCTCTGCTAATAATGATAATCCCCCAACACCTGATACTCTTGACCTTTTTAACGTATCCGAAATCAAATTCACAAGCGGCAAGGGAATGGAGATTAAATTCTTTGACAGACTCAAAGCACTTGAACAACTTTCTAAGCTTTCTGAAAGCGCCTTAAATTCTTCTGCGTTATCTTTCTATGAGGCTCTTGAGCGCAGTGCAAATGGTGATAACAATGAGTGACATCAAGTTCGAAAGATTTTCTCAAAAGCAACTCACCGTGCTTAACTGGTGGACAGAATCAAGCCCCCACAAAACTTATGACGCCATTATTTGCGACGGTGCTGTGCGAAGCGGAAAAACAATTTGTATGTCTCTTTCGTTCATTCTTTGGAGTCTCTATCGGTTTTCAGATTCTTCATTTGCCCTTTGTGGCAAAACAATCTCGTCACTTCGCAGAAATTTGGTGACTCCCCTATTACCACTTTTGAAAAGCATGGGATTTACCGTCACAGAAAAACGCTCTGCAAACCTTATCGGCAACGGCAAATATATTAACAGATTTTATCTTTTCGGTGGAAAGGATGAATCTTCCGCATCACTTATTCAAGGTATGACTCTTTGTGGTGTGTTAATGGATGAAGTTGCCCTTATGCCCCGTTCATTTGTTGAACAGGCAATGGCAAGATGCTCTGTAAATGGCTCAAAATTCTGGTTTAACTGCAACCCCGAAAATCCAAATCATTGGTTTTATACGGAATGGATTAAAAAGCACTGTGAGAAAAATTGTTTGTATCTTCATTTTCTTATGGAAGATAACCCCTCACTATCCCCCAAAATTCGTGAGCGTTATAAGTCACTTTATTCAGGCGCTTTTTATGAGAGGTTTGTGTTGGGCAAATGGGTAGCCGTTGACGGTCTTGTTTATCCTTTTTTCAACGAGAAAGAGAATATTGTAAATATCTTGCCGAAAACTTTTGATAAATATTATATCTCTTGTGACTATGGCACAGTTAACCCTGCATCTTTCGGATTATGGGGACTTCATAAAGGAATATGGTACAGAATCAAGGAATTCTATCACGATTCAAAAGCAAAAGGCTTTCAAATGACTGACAAAGAATACTATGAACAATTAGTATCTCTCGCAGATGACAAAAGAGTTGAAGCAGTGATAGTTGACCCTTCTGCCGCGTCCTTTATTGAATGTATCCGTCGCGAAGGCAAATTCAGGGTTATACCTGCAAAAAATGATGTGGTAGACGGTATCCGTAAGGTTTCTGAAAAACTAAAAACACACCAAATTTTAATTGACAGCTCTTGCAGCGATACTATTCGTGAATTCTCGATGTATCGTTGGGATCCAAACAGTGTAAAAGACACACCAAAAAAGGAATATGACCACGCGATGGATGATATTCGTTACTTCGTGGCAACTATTCCAAAAACCTTTGATGATGCAGTTTTTGCATTATCAGTTGAAAGAAAATAAAACAAAATCCATTGTTTGAAAGGAGGTATTCAATGTCTATATTTGATAAAATCGGCAATCGCAAAGTTTGCGCCACCACACCACAAGTCAGGTCTAACCATCATTTTGATGTTTTAAACTCTTTTCCCACTTCGGTTTATCAACCGGAAATTTACAGAAAACTTCGTGAATCAATTCCGGTAATTGACACGGCTATTTATAAGCTTGTCCGTCTCACCGGTGGCTTTTCTGTAAAATCAAACAACGAGAAAAATCAAGCACAGCTTGATGACTTTGTAAAGAATATCAACACGGGTGTTGCAGGTCGTGGACTTCAACAGTTTATTGACCTTTATTTTGAACAGCTTCTCACTTATGGCACAGCGGCAGGTGAAATTATCACCGACGGCTACAACATTGATTCACTTTATAATGTCCCTATCAGAGATATTTCTCTTAAACGAAATCCTAAAAACTTTAATGAAATTTTAGTTTGCAAGCCTGATGCTTTTGATGGTACACCCGTGCCTTTTCAAGAATTGGTTATGTATTCGACTCTCAATTCAGAGCCGGGCTCACTTGTTGGCAACTCAATTCTTAAAAGCTTGCCCTTTGTGTCATCAATACTTATGAAAATCTATGACTCAATAGGACAAAATTGGGAAAGAGCCGGCAACCTTCGTTTTGCTGTTACATATAACCCCGGTTCAGATGTGCTTGACCGTGCCTATGCAAAAGAGCGAGCACAACAGATTGCAAACGAATGGGCAAGTGCTATGGAATCAGGCTCAGTCAAAGACTTTGTAGCTATCGGCGATGTGCAAATCAAGGTAATCGGTGCTGATAATCAGATACTTAACAGTGAAATACCCGTAAGACAGATGCTTGAGCAGATAGTTGCAAAGCTTTCTATTCCACCATTTATGTTGGGGCTTTCTTGGTCAACAACCGAGAGAATGTCATCTCAACAAGCAGATGCCCTCACAACAGAAATCGAGGCTTATCGTCGCATTTTAACTCCTGTTATTGAGAAAATCTGTTCTCTTTATCTCAGATTTTTAGGCAACAGCAGTGGTGTTAGTGTTATCTGGGACGAAGTTACTCTTCAGGATTCGGTGGAGCTTGCAAAAGCAAATCTCTATAATGCTCAGGCGCAAAGCTTAATCTCGGGAGGTGAAAGTGATGATTAAGAAAAATCACTCATCTGCAAATACAATCAACACCATCAGTGATGACGATATGGCACTCATTAACGGTTTTGCTCTGCGTGAGCTTTCAAAGGATGAATTTTTCTCGTTCAGTGTTATTCTCTGTGACAATGATATTGACCGTGATTTTGAACGTTTCAGTGAAGAGTCCCTCAAAACACTTGAAAAACTTTTTGTTGGCAAAACGGGAATTTTAAATCACAGTATGAAGAGTGAAGACCAGTCTTGCAGAACATACAAAACTGCACTTATTACAGATTCTGCAAAGAAAACTGTTGATGGCAAGCCTTACACCTATCTTAAAGCGTGGTGCTATACCATTCGCAGTGAGAAAAACAATGCGCTTATTCGTGATATTGAAAGTGGAATCAAAAAAGAAGTGAGCATAAGCTGTTCTTCGGCTTCGAGAATTTGCTCAATCTGTGGCGAAGCTAATTGCAACCATATTGCCGGTCGCAAATACAACGGCAAAAGATGTGTTAAAACAATCGAAGACATTACTGATGCTTATGAATGGTCTTTTGTGGCAGTTCCTGCTCAAAGAAAAGCAGGTGTTACAAAGTCCTATAACAAGGAGAAATCTATGGAAAATATTTTAAAATCAATTAAAGAAGAAAATCAGGTAACCTTGAAAAGCTCTGAACTCAAAAAGCTTTCAGATTATATTGATTCTCTTGAAGCAAAGGGTGCAGACGGCGAAAAATACCGTGCATCTCTTTGTGAAAAGGCAAAAAAGGGATTTGCTCTTGCATTGCCTTCATTAAATTCAGAATGTGTTGACGAAATCGTCAGCGTTCTTTCTTCTAATGAGCTTGAAAATCTTTGCAAAGCACTCAAAAAAGAAAGTGCAAAGGTTGTTCCGTCATCACAGTTCTATAAAGAAGAAAAAACAGAAAACAATCAAAACAGTCAGTTTAAATTTTAAGGAGGTTTTATAATGGCTAATTTTGAAACAATCAAACTCGATAAAGGACTTTATCACACATCCAAGGGCTTTCTTCAAGAACTTGAAAGCATTGACCCGTCAGAAGACTACAAAGGCACTTCACTTGAAGGTCTTGACGCATTTGAGCGCCAGTTAAAGCGCTTTGACATTAAAGTAAAGGGTGCAAATAGCGACACAATCGACAAATTCTTCGCAACAACAGATTCATCAACTCTTTTCCCTGAATATGTTTCTCGTGCAGTCCGTCAGGGCGCAGAAGAAGCAAGCACTCTTGATTCTCTTGTTGCAACAAAGACTAATATCAACAGCTATGATTACAGAAGTCTTGTTTCTAATATGAGCGACGATGCAAAGAAGCTTGTTGAAGTGGAAGAAGGCGCACAGATTCCTGAAACCACAATCAGTGTTCAGGATAATCTTATCAGACTCAAGAAATACGGCAGAATGCTCTCTGCATCTTATGAGGCTCTCCGTTTTCAGAAAATTGACCTTTTCACAATCACACTTCGTCAAATTGGTGCATATATTGCTCGCACACAGTTTGATGATGCTGTAAATACTCTTATTCTTGGTGATGGCAACATTGAGTCACTTGAACCAATTTCACCGGTTGATGGAGCTAATGGCTTGTGCTATGCCGACCTTGTTAACCTTTGGCATAAGCTTTCACCTTATGAAATGAATGCTATTGTTGTCAATAAAACTCTCGCATCAAAAATTCTCTTAATGCCTGAGCTTCGTGATGCAAATGCAGGTCTTAATTTCCACGGCACAGGCAAAATGTTGACTCCACTCGGCGCAAAGCTCATCGTTTCAAATGTATTGGGCAATGATGTTATTGGTGCTGATAAGAATTATGCACTTGAATTTATCACAGCAGGTGGAATTCAGACAGAATTTGATAAGCTTATTGACCGTCAGCTTGAGCGTGTTGCAATTACACAGATTTCAGGCTTCTCACGAATTTTTAATGATGCTGCAACTTGTGTATCTTTCGTATAAGGAGTGATTTCCTTGATTAACCCTTTATCTGTTATTGATATAATCGTTAATTTGGGCTTATTGTCTGACGACGAATCAGAGAAAATTCACCCTTTTTGTGTTGTGTCTTGTGAGCAGATAGACTCAAGGCTTAAAAGTCCTGACTATTCAGATAATTCTGCAATATTGATGGCTTGTGCAGGTATTGCTCTTTATAACTTTTTGCTTGTAAACGGCACTACCGAAGATTTTTCATCTTTTAAAGCAGGTGATGTTACCGTTACGCAAAATCATCAGTCACGAATTGAAAATGCTGTGAAATTCAAGAATGAAGCACTTGCTTCTGCCTCATCATATCTCACAGATATTGACTTTGTATTTGAGGCGGTGGAAGTTTGAGCATTGATAAAATTATTCAAAGCTTTGGTATGTCGGTTTATCTCAAAAACAATGCTGATTGGAATTCACCAATTTTCAATGCATTTATTCAACCGCTTCGATATAAGAACAAACTTTATATGTCGGGTGACTTCACACCTATCGGGAGAAATCCACAAGATGTTTATCTCTATATAGGTCCAAAAAGTCACGACCTTACAGCTCTTGATTCTTCATATAGAATTTGTGATGCAAATGGCAATGCATATATGATTGAGCGAGCAGAGAAAATAACATTTAAAAATGAAATTGTCTATATCTGGGCAATTATCAGAAAAACAACGGAGGTAGAAAATGCAAATTAGTGGAAATGCAGCACAAGAATTGGTTACTCGTTTTAGCGAGAGTGGTCACTTTGATGACATTAATCTTGTTGTTGCTTATGAAAACAAAATCAAACCAACACCCCTTGAAAAGCCCATTGTGGCGATTTCGGTGAAAAGCTGTGAAATCGATGACAAAGGCACCACTACACTTGAAACGGGTGAAGTTGTTAAAGTTGATAGCAGAGCAATTCACCTGACTTTGAGCATCGATATTTATTTGCCATATTCAAAAGGCGGTAATGAAGGTCACGAGATTTTTGACAGAATAGCAACATTTTTGTTATATACAGAAAAACTTCCCATTGCAAAAGCAGTTTGCTATGAAGCTGATTATGACGCAGCCTGTCAAGCGATTATCATACGCACAATTTTTACTTTATCAAGTGTAATCCCAGCATAAAAAACCCACCCCGAGTAATCGAGGTGGGTAATTTTTATTGTTTTTGATTAGTCAGCATTTTCTTCTTCGATTTTATCAACAATTTCTTGTGGAATTGCTTCGCCGTGTTTAACAAAGAGAATACAAGCGATACTCAAGATAAACATAATTGGGCTATAAACGAAGAGGGATAAGTATGTGCCTGAGAACATACGAACAATACCATAAACGATTGGTGATGCAATCTGTGCTGAGAAAGTTGCTGTATAGTAGTAGCCTGTGAATGTACCAACCTTATCAATACCACCGATTTCAAGAACGAGTGGCAATGTGTTAACTGTAATGAACATATTAGCAGCACCACCAAGGATGAGTGCAAGCCAGATAACTGTCATACTACCTGTTACAACATAAAGAAGGAACACAGCCATAAATACTACAAGACCAATGAGGATTGTCTTTTTACGGCCAATCTTTTTGCCCATTTTACCAGCAGGGATAGCTGCAACAGCAGAGCAAACTGCAAAGAGTGTTGTCATAATTGTTGCTTCACCTGTTGACTTGCCGAGAACTTCAGCAGCAAAGAGTGCGAAGAATGTTGTGATAGCATTTGTACCACAGAAAAGGAAGAACAAACCGCCGAGCATAAAGATAAGACTCTTTCTTTCGCCCTTTGAAAGTTTGTCAGCTTTTCTTGCTTCTTTTTCAGCTTTCTTAGCAGCCTTTTCGTCAGCATACTGATTTTTAGCAGCAACATTCTGGAGGCTTGATGGCTCGTGAACAAATGCACGAACAACAAGCATACCGATAATCATAACAATAGCGCCGAGCAAGAATACATAAGGGAAACTTGTCTGCTGTTCATTTTCAGCTGTAACCTTAACACCTGTTACAAGAAGGAAGATAGCACTAACAAGAGTACCAGCTACCATACCGATAACAGAACCAACGCCACCCATAAGGTTGATGATAGCGTTACCTTCACTACGAAGATGTGGTGGCGTAAGTGCAGGCATCAAAGCAACTGCAGGAGCACGCCAAAGTGACATTGAGAAAACGAAAAGGATGATGAAGAGCATTGTTACAGGAAGAGTTGACTTCAATGCTACCCAAGGAATGAGAGCAAAGAGAACTGCTGAAATTGGAGCACCGTAAACAATGAAAGGACGACGTTTGCCAAGCTTTGAACGGCAACGGTCTGAAAGTTTGCCGAATGTTGGCTGGAAGATAACACCGAAGATGTTATCGAATGTCATAATAACACCGATAAACAATGGAACAAGTGTAATTCCACCACCTGCTGTGTTAACGTCCTGACCCTGTGTCTTTGCAAATTCTGCAAGAACTGGGAATGCTTCATTAAGCTTTGCACTAAGGTTTGTAATGAAAACTGATTCTGTAAGCAATCTGTTAAGAATCTTTGTGATGTATGGGTCATAAATTGCCCATGCGATTGATGTTGTGAGAAAAGCGAAACCAGTAAGTATGGTATGCCATGTATGAAGTTTACCGTTTTTCTCACAGAAAAGTTCTGTTCTGTTACTCATATTTTTTCCTCCTGGAATTAATCCAAAATTAGACATATTAATTATACTATATCTTATTTAAAATAGAAATATGTAAAAGGACTAAATTTATTTTATTTTTTTGTGTAGAGTGTCGAAGAAAACACCGCCGTTTTTCTTGACAAACTAACTAAACAACTGTATAATTACACTTGCGTTTGGGATATGCTGCTATGGCTCAGGTGGTAGAGCACGTCCTTGGTAAGGACGAGGTCACCGGTTCGAGTCCGGTTAGCAGCTCCAAAAATGAAGGTGTTTCTTTTGAAGCACCTTTATTTTTTGCTCGGACTCGAACCCTTGGGTCTGTGCGTTAACAAAACAATTCAGTGAATTGTTTTTAGCACAGAGTGGTGAGGCGAGGCATAGCCGAAGCAGACGGTCGAGTCCGGTTAGCAGCTCCAAAAAAGGACTATCGTATGATAGTCCTTTTTCTTTTCTACATATTCAAAAACTCTGAATTCTTTGGCACAATAAATGTGATTGCGCTTTCTAAAAGTTTAAATTCTCTTTCTGTTACATAAGCACATTCGCCATCAACATTGACTGCAGCCGGATTTTTACTTTCAATTTTAACCTTTTTGCAATGACGAAAAGTTGTAATATCAAGGTCTAAATGCTCACCATTTTTGTAAACACTGATAAGTGGTAAAAGCTTTATTGGGCTTCTGTCACTTCTGACCATAACACAATCTATTAGCCCATCGTTTGGCATTGCGTTTGGTGCAGCTTTGTATCCCCCACCATACCAACGAGAATTACCGATATAACAGAAAAGATAATCATCTTCAAAAACTTCATTGTCATCAATAGTGATTTTGAACTGATTTTTTGTTTTGCCCTTTGCAATACAGCCGAGTGCAGCCAAAGTATAAGCCAACTCGCCATTGACCATAGGAATTTTTTTATAAGAAATCTGTCTTATGCATATTTCAGAGTCAAGCCCCATTGCACATTCGTTAATAGCGACTGCACCATCTGTTTCAATCAGGTCAAGTTTCATCGGTATGCCATTCACATGGTCATCTAGATTTATATCTTTACCAAACAATCTGCAAAAGTCATTACCTGAACCCAAAGGAATGTTTGCAACCTGACAGTTAGGATATTTATAACATCCGTTGACAACCTCATAGAGAGTTCCGTCACCACCACAAGAATAAAAACGGATTTCTTCGCCTGTTTTTGCCTTTTCTTCAACATAGCGCATACCGTCACGGCTTGCTTTTGTCACATAGATTTCTGCATCAAGGTTGTTCTCTTTAACATAATTTTCAATTGTAGAGATATAGGCATTAACTGCTTTACCTTTTCCTGCTACGGGATTCACAATAAAAACGTGTTTCACAAAATCACCTTATTTATAATACATATATAGCTGGCATTTAATCATACCATTATAAAGCTTTCTTCTCTTATCTGCTTTTCTACCAAAGCACTTTTCAAATGTTTCGTCAGGACTGATAATATAGTATGCCCAACCTTTTTCCTGAGTAAAGATTTTACCCATTGTGCGATAAATATCTTCAGCTGCTCTGATGTCAAGCATTCTCTCGCCATAAGGTGGATTGCAAATAACTGTACCTTTTTCACTCTTGCGAACAAAATCTTTTAAATCTCTCTTTGACAAGTCGATTTTCATTGATACACCTGCTCGACGGGCATTTTCTTTTGCCACTTCAAGAGCGTGAAAATCAATATCAGAGCCATAAGCCATAAAATCAGCATCACGGATAACCAAATCCATTGCTCTGTTTCTCTCTTGTTGCCAGACAGAAGAATCAATGTTCTGGAATCTTTCGCAAGCAAATGAGCGACGAAGACCTGGCGCAATATTAAGTGCCTTCATAGCACCTTCAATAAGAATTGTGCCCGAGCCACAGCACACATCATAAAGAGTGTGATAATGACGAAGACGTGCAAGCTCTGCCATTGATGCTGCAAGTGTTTCTTTGATTGGCGCTGCATTTGCTACAGGACGGTATCCACGTTTGTGAAGACCTGCACCAGATGTATCAATAAATACAGTAACAACATCTTTCATAATTGAGAACTGAATCTGATATTTTGTGCCTGTTTCTTCAAACCAAGATATTCTGTATTTCTCTTTAAGCCTTTCAACAACGGCCTTTTTGATGATTGCCTGACAGTCACTTACAGAAAAAAGCTTTGAGTTGAGCGAATGTCCTTTCACGGGAAATTCATCATATTGACCTATCCATTCTTCCCAAGGAAGTTTCTTAACGCCCTGAAAAAGTTGCTCAAAAGTTACTGCTGTAAATTCACCCATACGGATTAAAATGCGTTCGCTATATCGTGAGCAGATATTTGCACGGACAAGAATGCTCTCGTCACCCTCAAAATCAACTCTACCATTTTTCGCTTCCACATTTTGCGCTTCCATATCCTTTAATTCCTGTGCCACAAGACCTTCAAGTCCTAAGAGACAAGGCGCAGAAAATTTTATATTCATATTATTTCTCCATTCAAATAGTCAAAAGTTATCCATTATAAATAAAGTATAGACTTTTTTAAAAGTTTTGTCAATTATAACCGTTTAGCAAATTGGGTTTGACAAATTGCTTATGCCACCAATATATTCCGTAAAAACTGTTAGACAAATCAAATTTGGCAACAAAAAACTCTCTACACCATGTAGAGAGTTTTTTGTAATTATTTTTCAAATACCCCTTGCCAGTCGCTTGGTGGTGCGTTGTAAAGGACTCCATCAAGGACCATATCGAGAATTTCTTCGATTTTTTCTGTTCCCTTTTTGAGCTTGAGAATTTTCTTGATGCGCTTATTGAAAAATGCTGAAAAGGCTTTATGCTCAGGTGTGTCCGGTGTATATGGCTCGTCGCCATAGAACACATTTGTGATTACTTCTAATACAAAGTCTTTCACATTTCTGTCTTTAATAGACGCGTCGATATATTTATTCAAAGCAAAGAGCTTGCCGAACGTACCAAAGGTTGCTTTTTGCAAGAATTTGCCTGCCGGCACAATAATTGGCTTCATTTTATAAATCTGTTCAGGTGTCATGCTGAAAGATGTCGAAAGCACTGCCAATTTATCAATATCATAAGCTGCTGAGTCAAAAATAGCATTGAGAAATTCTTGAAAATTCTCTTTTGTATATTCGTCGATAGTTTTACCTTTTAAGTCCCAGTCAAAGCTATCGATTTTAACACTATCGATTTTAACTTCAGTATCAGTCATTACAACCTTTCGCATTGCATTTGGATAACCAACTGCAGAGCAAGTGTTGATGTCATATAAATCATTGCCCTTTGCAGTTGTCATTTTTGCAATATTCATCATATGAGTGTGACCTGTGAAAACGAATTTTACACCATTATCTGCAAAGAATTCTGATGTTTTTTCAAAGTCACCCAGCATATCGCGACGACTGAAATATGGATAAATCGGTGATGGTGGTAAAACAGGATGATGTGTTACAGCAAATATATAATCCCCGTTAGCCTTTGCGTCGTCAATCTGCTCTTTTATCCATTCAAGGCAGTCATCATAATAGCCACAGAAGAATTCGTCACCATCGTCGTTAAGGCAAAGAAGTCTGTAACCGTCTTGAAGCTTCACACAATATGAATGGCTTGGTTTATGTATTGAAATTGCTTCAGACAAACCGAAATCCTTATAGATTTCTAAAAGTTCGTCACGCTCTGTACGAGTTGCAGTTAAGATTTCGTCACCGACACATTTTTCAGCTTTGCCTGTACCGTTACCGTTTTCCATATAATAGTCGTGAGTGCCTGTTGTGAGATAAACCTTTTTGCCTGCATCTTTAAGACGATAGAGTTTTGGAAGCAAGTCTCTATGACTTTCCATAGCGCCATTACAAGTAACATCACCTGTAATAAGCACAATATTTGTTTCTTTGTCTTCGATAATTTTATCGAAATAAGCATCAATCATAGCCCCTGTTTCTGCAAGGCATTTTTGGTCAGAAAGGCAAATGCTTTCAAAAGCCTTGCCCTCAATACCAAGCTCGTGAGCATAATGATGCAAGTCTGTTATCTGATAAAACTTTAAATCAGCCATAATTATTCACCCGCTGCGCGTTTTTCAATAATATAGTTATGCACTTTATCTGCAAGCTCGCCATAAACCTTGAACTTCTTACGGAATACAATAAGAGATGCCAAGAAGAAGAGCATTGGCACACCGAAGCAGATTACACCGATACCTGTTTTTGTTGTATCGTTAAGACCGATATTTGCAGTAATCTGCTCGTTATAATTCATAAGTCCAAGACCACCGAAAAGCACGATTGTCTGCATCGTGTATGCCATCTTCTGCAAGAAGCCTTTCATTGAGAAAGTGATGCTTTCATTTCTCTCGCCGTTTTTGTATTCACCATAGTCAACAATATCTGCAAGGAAAATCGTCTGTGAAACGAACATTGAAGAAACGCCAACAGATGCGAGAATATAGCAAACATCCATAATCACAACATTAAGTCTGAGAATGGGACCTGTTATGAGCATAAGCGCATAGCCTGCTATTGCTGTGCAAAGTGAAATTGTATATGTCTGTCTTTTTGAGAACCATTTTGTAAGCACAGGCACAACCAAAAGGCCAAGAACAGAGCCAACTGTACCAATTAATTGGAATGTTGATTGTAAACCTGGGTCTCCAAGAGTATCTGTGAAATAATAAACTGCAGTTGAGCTTGTTAAGTACCAACCTGCATTTGAAAGCATTGCAAAAACGATAAATACAACAAGCTGGTCGTTGTTTTTAATAACTGTAAAAATCTGTTTAAGTGAGAATTTCTTTTTCTCGCCATAAACAACATTCTTTTCTTTTGTAACCAGCACACAAACGAGTGCAAAAAACACCAGTGCCACACCGCAGATTCCTGCCCAGCGTGAGAAACCACTTGCACTATAACCCTTTGCGTCTGTAATACCACTTGAAAGAAGTGGGCAAAGTTTTGGAGTGAGAATTGAGATAATTCCCTGACCGATACCTGAGAATGAACGAGCAACAGTTGCCACGAGATTTCGCTCTTTTTCTTCACTAGTGAATGATGGTATCATTGACCAATAAGGAATATCAGCCATTGTGTTTGTCATACCCCAAAGCACATACATAACACCTATGTAGATATAGAGTGGAAGTCCGCTCATACCAAATGATGTAAACAACAAGAAAAGAACAACGGCATTACAGAGTGCACCAATTAAAATCCAAGGTCTGTATTTACCTTGTTTTGTTCTTGTGTTGTCAACAACTGTGCCCATCATTGGGTCGTTGATACCATCCCAAATACGAGCAAGTGGTGTGATAAGAAGCAAGAAGCCTTCTTGAAGCCCTAACACACTTGAAAGATAGTATGAAAGGTATGAATAGAACATACCATAACTTAAATCGAGACCGATTGCACCGATACCGTAACCTAACGCAGTAGGTAAAATTGATTTCTTTTTAGTTGCCATTTTCACTTCTTACCTCACTTATCACCAATTTCAACTCGTCTTCTATTTCAGGAAATTCTCTAGAAAAATTTTCTTGCTTTTCTTCATATTTTGAAAGTGCCAAAGACAATACACCCACTGTTGCTGTGACAAAAGGTGCTGCCTTGATGGCAATTTTTATAAGTTTTTTAGCATCCATCAGTCACGAGTCACCACCGTTCCAACAGTTTTTGCACCGATGAATTCAGAGATAATGTTATATCTGACTCTACCGTTAAGAATTGCTACTTCACGAACACCATTTTCAATAAGATTGATAATGTTGTTGATTTTTGGAATCATTCCACCCTTTGCAAGACCACTTTGGATAAGCATTTTTGCTTTTTCAACATTAATCTGTTCAAGAGCAGTTTTTTCATTCTGACTATCAAGGAAAATTCCGTTAACATCTGTAATATATACAAGACAATCAGCACCCAAAGCCAAAGCTACCTGACCTGCTGCATCATCTGCGTTGATATTCACTGTACCCAATGCATCGCATCTTCCCACAGGAGAAAGTACAACTGTATATCCCTTTTCGAAAAGCGTATCAATAAGTGCTGTGTCAACCTTTGATATGTCGCCTACTCTGCCGAGAGATTTACCATTTATATATTTAGGTGTTGCTTTTAAGATGTTACCGTCAGCACCACTTATGCCCACTGCTGAAATATTGCTCTGTGAGAAACGCTCAACAATTTTTTTGTTGACACTTCCAGAAAGCACCATTTCAACCACATTCATCTCATCGTCACCTGTTACACGATAGCCCTCATAAAACTCTGATTGCAAATTCATTTGTTGGAGAGTTTTTGTGATTTCTTTGCCACCACCGTGCACAACAATGATTTTTGCCCCTACCATTGTAAGAAGTGCAATATCTTCAAGAAGATTTTTCATAAGTGTTTCATCATCAAGACAACTACCACCAAGCTTGATTACAACTCTTTTGTTATGAAGTTTATGAAGCTGGGGCAAAATATCTTGCACACTTTTTATTTTTTCGTCACTATCAAGTCCGTTTTTTTTATCGTATTCTTTAAGTGATTTTATAGTGTATTCAACATCTGTTGGGCAATCAATATATTCAATTCCACGTTTTTGTCTTGTTTCGTTGCCCTTGCCTGTAATGAGAATAACGCTATCAGCACCCATTTCATTAATAGCAGTATCAATAGCAACTCCGCGGTCATCAATAATTTTATATTTGCCACCCTTTGACTCAACAAAAGATGCAACTTCAAGTGAAATCTTTTCTAATGATTCTTCACCTGGGTCTTCTTCGGTGATATAAGTCATATCGGCATACATACCTGCCATTTCGCCCAAGTCTTTACGACGGATAAGTGCTTTATTGCCTGGGCAACCGAACACGATTGCGATTTTTCTGCCCGGATATTCTTTTCTCACAGAATTGAAAAGATTTTCAAAACTCATTCTGTTATGAGCATAGTCAACGATTGCAGTAATTCTCTTGTCTGCATTTTCATAGACTTCCATTCTTCCACTTGAACGAGCCTTTAAAAGTCCTGTGTAGATAAATTGCTCTGAAATTCCCAACTTGTTGCACACCGCAATAGCACAGAGAGCATTTTCAACATTGAAAAGTCCCGGCATTGTGAGTGTAAAATCACGGTCAAAATCTTTTGTTCTTACTGTAAACACAGTGTCAGAACCGTCTTTTCTGATATTGTAGCCATAAACATCTGCGTTCTCGTCTTTTGTGCTGAATGTAATCACTTCAGGAGCATTTTTTGATGCCTTAATTACATCTTCGCTACGGTCTGTATCAAGATTCACAACTGCAGTTTTGCATTGTGAGAAAATTTTCATTTTTGACTGGAAATAATCTTCAAAATCAGGGTGCTCAATAGCACTGATATGGTCAATACCGATATTTAAGTAACAACCGATTGTGAAATTAACACCGAATACTCGTCCATATTTAAGAGCCTGTGAAGAAACTTCCATTGTAAAGTGCTCTATATCACTCTTAACTGCATTGTCAAAATGCTTGTGCAAATCAAATGGTTCAGGAGTTGTCAAATGGCTTTCAATATTGATTACACCATCATAAGTGTCAATAGAAGATACAATAGCACTCTTTTTCTTGCCAAGGGAAGCAAGATATTCGTCTTCAATATATTTGATAAAATAAGCAGTTGTTGACTTGCCTTTTGTACCTGTTATGCCCACAAGTTTAAGTTTTTCATAAGCATTTTCATAATAGAAATTTGCCATAAGCCCCATTGCGAGTCTGACATCAGAAACAATCACACAAGGAGCATCTGTATTATATTTTTTCTCTGCAATATAAACTGTTGCGCCTTTATTTAAAGCGTCAAGCAAGAATTGTTCTTTAAAGTGCGCACCTTTGCAAAGGAAAAATGTATTCTCTTTAATATCCTGTGAATTATATGAAATATAGCCGATTTCTGTATTCTCGTCAGCATTGCATTCACAAAGAATTCCGTTTTCTCTGAAAAGTTCAAGATAATCTTTTAATCTGCTCATTTTAATCTCCCTTAAAAGACATAATAAATCAATATATATCATACCACAGTAGGAATTATTATGCAATAAAAAACGGTGAAGTATTATCTCCACCGTCAGTCTTTATAATTTTTCACCAGTTTCAATATTGATAATATCTTTGAATATTGCACGGTGAGTGCCCGAGATATATTTATCAATATGAAGTGAGCCGAAAAACCACTTTTTGAATTTACAGTTACTTGCAAGCTCTTCAAAATATGCATTAAGTGCTGTAACACGAAGCATTTCATTCTCATTAAGATTCAAGAAACTCTTAACCTTTAATGGTGGCTCGTGGGTTACAATTACATCCATATCATAATTTGCCATTTCAAGATTTTCTGCACCCTCAAGCAATTCTTCTTGGGTAGGAATTTCGTCTTTTGACCAAGCATTCACATCTCGGCGAATATCAACATCCGAGCTTTCGCCACCACCCATTGTGAATATTTTTTTGCCCTCAATCTCAAAAATCTGACCACGCATAAGGTGATAGAGGTTGCCATAAATCTTATGGACCTTACCACCATTCCATTGGCTTATTTCATAATTGTTCAAAAGGTCAAAATTCTCGTGAGTGCCATCAATGAAGCATATATTATATTTTCTGTTGCCCAAATTCTGCAAATAGTTTTGTTCTGATTTGCTGTCATCCCACAAAAAGCCAAAATCACCACAAATTATGAGTGTATCGCCTTCTTGAAGCTTGCGCAAATGCCAACGAGAGAGTCGGTCACGGTCACCGTGAGTGTCACCTGTAATAAATATCATAATTTTTTCCTTTTTCTTATTGGATATTGTTATTATTTGTGCTATACTCTTATTGTATTACTTTTAGTTCATTTTTTCAAGTGGGTGATTTTTTGAAAAAGCTTGTTTCTATTATCTTAATAACAGTTCTTTTCATATCTTGTTTCTGTGTCAGCGGTAATGCTGCGTTCAACTCATTGTTAGAAACAGAAGCAGATATTATGCTTTTAGTGAATACCGATAGCGAAACTGTTATCTTTGATAAAAATGCAGATAAAAAAAGTGCCCCTGCATCACTCACAAAAATTGTTACTTGTATGCTTGTCCTTGAAAATTGTGAAGATTTGAGTGCTACTGTCACTTGCGAAAGACGTCATCTTGACGACCTTTATAAGCAGGGCGCTGCCACTGCAGGCATTCGCACAGGTGAAACTCTCACTATTGAGCAGCTTTTATATTGTCTTATGGTTCCATCAGCTGCCGATGCAGCAAATATTCTTGCTTGTCATGTTGCAGGGGATTTTGAAAGCTTTGTAACAATGATGAATGATTTTGTAAAAGGTTTAGGTTGCGAAAACACACATTTCATCAACCCACACGGTCTTGATGGCGACGGCAGTGCTTATACAACTGCAAACGACCTTTATAAAATCACAAAATATGCTCTCACAAACCCTACTTTCAAAAAAATTACGAGCACAACACGATATGACATTCCACCAACAAATATGTATGAGCAGACTCGTTATCTTCACAATACAAACAAGATGATGAACTCTGCATATAAAGATTATTATAATTCTGCTATTTCAGGTGTTAAAACAGGCACAACCGACCTTGCAGGACATTGCGTTATCTCAACTGCATCTAAAAACGGATACAACTATATGCTCATTGTTATGAATGCACCACAGTATGACATTGATAATGACGGTGTTGAAGAAAATGTTGCATTCACAGACAGCAAAAAAATCTATGAATGGGCATTCAAAAACATTGAGCTTACAAAAATCACTAACACAACTGATGTTGTAACAGTTGTTGACGTTGAATATAACTGGAAGGTTGACCACTTAAGACTTTTGCCTGCAAAAGAGATGTCTGCACTTGTTCCAACAGGCACACAAGCAGGTAGCCTTGTGATTCGTCCTATTGAAAGTGAAACGCCTAAAACAGTTAAAGCGCCTATCAAAAAAGGTGACGTTATAGGCAAAGCAGAAGTGCTTTATGGTGAAGACGTTGTTGCAACCGTTGACCTTGTTGCTGCAGAAAGCCTTGACAGAAGCATTATTCTCTGGATTGTTGGAATTTTCAAAACAATCTTTTCATCAACGATATTCAAAATTCTTTTTGCTATATTTATGGTGCTTGTGATTATCTATATCTTATTGATAATCCGTAAAAAACGAATTAAAGCAAAGAGAAGAAAAATAAAAATGGTTAAAGGGTGATTTTTATGGCAACAAAAGCTATTCCAAGAGCAAAAACACCACAGAGTGTTGGAGTTTCTGCAAAAGTTGTGAATGATTTTTTCAAGAATGCACAAGAAAAAAATCTTGAATATCACTCATTTATGGTTATCCGCAACGGTAAGGTTGCAGTTGAGTGGTATAACGAGCCGTTTGACAAAAACACAACTCATTCAGTTTATTCTGTCAGCAAATCTTTCACATCAACTGCTATCGGTTTTGCTGTGAGTGAAGGTCTTATCTCACTTGACGACAAAGTTTTAGACTTTTTTCCTGAATTCGCACCAAAAAAGCCTGACCCAAGATTCGATAAACTCACTGTTCACAATCTTTTGAGAATGTCATCGGGCAAACAACCTAGTTTTCTCTCTGATAAGGGCAAGGTTGACTGGATTGAAGATTTTATCAATTCACCTTGGGTGTTCGAGCCGGGCGAAAAATTCTTATATATCAATGAAAACATCTTTATGCTCTCTGCAATTATTAACCGAGTTACAGGTATGAGTATGAGAGAGTATCTTCGTCCAAGACTTTTTGAACCACTTGGAATTGACTATCCATTCTGGGAGACAAATAAAGACGGCATTGAAGCTGGTGGATGGGGACTTTATCTCAAAACCGAAGACCTTGCAAAATTCACTCTTTGCTATCTTAAAGATGGCAAATATAAGGGCGAACAGGTAATCCCTAAAGAATGGGTACGCCTTGCAACTCAGAAACAAATTGACAATGAATATAACCGTCCGGGTTCTGACTCTTCATTCGGTTATGGTTATTGTTTCTGGCTCGACCATTTAGGTGGATTCAGAGCAGACGGAATGTTCTCACAGTTTGGTATCGCATTCCCAGAACATAACGCCGTTGTAGTTGTTACATCTTCAATCACAGTTGAACAAGATGGACTTGACGGCATCTTTGATTTCTTCCCCAAAGCATTTATTGAAGCAGACGAAAACACAGAGTTAGATTTGGCAAAATCCGTTGCCCCCGCTCTTAGTGAACACCCCGAAAAAGAGCAAGAAATCAATGACAGATATATCAAATTCCGTAAAAAGCTTTTACTTAATCTTGTTGGATTCCAAGTGAGTGTTTTGCCACTTGCAATTACATATATGATGAGTGACAAAGCGGGTAATATTGATATGGTTAAGTTTGATTTCAACGGTGAAGAATGCACATTCCGTTGGAGTGAAGGCGACGAGCACAATATTATCGCATTGGGCATGGACGGTCATTATCGCTATTCAACAATGACTCTTGGGCAAATCGAATTCAAAGTCTGCTCAAATGCAACTTGGATTGACGACAACACATTGTTGGTTTCAATTCGTCCAATTCAGACAGTTGGCAAACGAAATATGATTTTTAGTTTCAGACCGCATGATAAAGTTGTAATGACACCATCAAGCACTCCTTATGTTGGTGACATTCTCGCAACTCTTGACGGATTCTTCGAGCAGATGATTCCAAATAAAACAGTTTTGAAAATATTTAATAAAGTCCTTGAAGTCCTTCCCCCACTCGTTGAGCCAAAACACCACGGCAAATTCATTGAGGGAATTAAAAGAAAATAACAAACCAAAACCCCGACACAAGTCGGGGTTTAGTTTTGCAAAAATTGGAGTTTAATATTTTATTCTAATCCTTGAAAAAACTCGTCATAAGTACAGTTATATATTTGTTTAAGAGCAACAATAACACTTATAGGAATATTCAATTCACACGACTCATATTTTGCATAAGTAGAACGCATAACATCACACGAACGCAACTGTAAAAGCACACAAAGTTTCTCTTGTGATAACCCTTTGTTTTCTCGTAAACGCTTTAAATTTGCGCCCATATTTCTATCGCGTCTGAGTTTTTGTTCCATTAAAATCTCTCCAAGCATAAAAAATTGACCAATATTGGTTGCAACTACAAATATTTTATGCTATATTAAAGAAAGATGTTGACCGCTATACTGGTCTGGTTTTTGATAGTTAAGGGTGAAATGTTATGAAATGTGAAAATTATTTCTGTATATATCAAGATAAAGGTGTTTGCAAGAATGAAAATGAGCCTAATATTGATTGGCGTGTATTATGTAAAAATATGATACCCGTTAGAGCCACTCGACGAACACTTGATACTTAAAAAATGCTTACTCGATTTAAAATGAAAGATGGCAATCACTATTTTGATAAAGAAATTGGTATGGTTACAATGACGGAAGAAGCTTTTGAATTTTATGATAGTGAGTTCAAATTAGATTAAACAACAGAAACCCCGATTAAAAATCGGGGTTAATTTTTGTAAATTTGAATTTGTCTAAACAAAAGCCAGTCCGTCGGACTGGCTTTATTTTACTCGTTGTTCTCTTCTGATTCACTTTGCTCTGTTGTAGTCGTCGTTGTTGTCGATTCAACCACAATATCCGCCGGTTCAGTTGTTGTGGTGGTCGTTGTAGTTGTTGTTGTGGTTGTTGAAGATGGATTTGTTGGTTTTGGCTTTGAATTATTTGAACCGCTATTATTCTGATTCCTTCTTGTGGTTGTTGTGGTTGATGAAGATGCGTCTTCTGTTGAACTTTCTTCAGTTTCGGCTTCTTCTGTTGTAGTTTCTGTTGTTGTGGTTGTTGTTGTGAGCACCGGTGTTGGCCCAACCTTTTTATATTCAGTTTCTTTGCCACAACCTGCTACTGTAAGAACAACTAAAACTATAAGGATAATTGCTATAAATCTTTTCATTTTTATAACTCCTTTACATCTGGTCTATATTGCCATAAACCTGCACGATTTCAAGTTTATCACTTTTAAGAATATCTTTTGGTGTTACCGTGCCTCCACCTGTTGAATCGATATCTATACCGAATTGATTATATGCATACCACACAAGGTGAGCACAATGAGTCTGGGTCGGAAGTTCTTCAACGCCAAACATTCCTGCAAAAAGAGAATATTCAAGTCCGACTAAATTGTTCTGTGCATAATCTGCAATTTTTTGTCTTGTTGCCCTGTCCATATCCTTCGCCCTAAGCACTGCAACAAGTGGAAACTGCTTCCATTCACTTATGTTGCCAAAAGCAGATTTTTTCCCCAGCATAACCGCTTGCACAGTTTCTCCATTGTATGCATCTGTAACAATAGCTGCATGTCCATGTCGCCAACCAAAGCTATGAATACTGAGTGTAATAATTATGTCGCCATTCTGCAAATCTGCAAATTTTGGGTTTTCTATTCTGTTGCCGTTTTCGTCAGTTATATATTCGTGATATGCAAGAAGTCCGTCACGGGAACATTCAAAATCTTTATTCTGCATATAGTAATTATAATAATTCTGAATTTCTGTATAATTTCTGACTCTTAAAAGCTTGTTGACTGCAGATTTACCCAATCCCGTCTGTGAAAAAACGGTTTCATATTCGTCGTCAGTAAGCCCATAATTTTTCTGCATCTTTTCATATATCGCATCCCATTCCACTTTGTTTACGGCAACGGGCTCGCGGTAAGCAGACCAGTCTGCAATCCAGCTTAAGGCAAGATTAGATGCAAGAAAGATTATTGCAATTATCAAAATTTTTGATATGAATTTTTGAAGTCTTGACTTTCTTCTTGTCATATCTCTTCACCTACTCAAATGCTTTTCATCTGGATTTTACCATATATTTCATATTATTGCAAATAGTGAAATTAATTATACAACGGATTAAACTCTTTTTTTGCGGGAAAAATAGTTGAAAAGGAGTGATTTATATGTCAACAAGTGACAAAGAATATAGTAAAATGGCTGAAAAAGCATCTCCCAACTCACCGAAAATCACAAACTGTATTAAAGCATTTATTTTTGGCGGTGCGATTTGTACTTTTGGTCAATTTTTAAACTTCATTTTCGAGAGAATGGGATTTTCAGAAGACTATATAAAAGCGCTAACTCCGTCGGTACTCATAATTATCACTGCGATTCTCACGGGTATCGGTGTTTTTGATAAAATTGCAAAACACGCAGGCGCAGGCACTATTGTTCCCATCACTGGCTTTGCTAATTCAGTTGTTTCGCCCGCCATGGAATTCAAATCCGAAGGGCTTATAATGGGTACGGGCGCTAACATCTTCAAAATCGCAGGGCCTGTTATTGCCTATGGTATTTTTGCAGGTGTTATCTACGGGTTAATTGCTTATATTTTAAAATTATATTAAACAAATAAGACCTACTCGATTGAGTAGGTCTTTAATCTTAATAGTCAAACGGGAATGGGAATGTTTGCATTTCAACTTCTTCTTGTGGCTCGCTGACACTTGAATCTTCAACGAGTTTCACCTGGACATCAAATGTTGAGATTTTATAATTTGCATCTATGTGACATATTTTAAGAGTTAAAACATCTCCAACTTTACCATTTTCAATTAATTCTAAAATAACATTATAATCATCAAGGTCTTTGCCGTTGACGGCGATAATCATATCACCTTCAACTACGCCCTTATTCTCAAGGTCACTGCCAATCATTATTGTATCAATAATAATTGAGCCTGATGGCAAATCATTTGTTTTAACAATTATTGAATGTACCTGACTTTCTGTATTTGGCATAAACTTGATACCCAATGCAGGTCTGTCTGTAACTCTTCCGTTTTTTATGAGTTGGTCAACAATTTCTTTAACTGTTGAAGATGGAACTGCAAAGCCCATACCTTCAAAATCTGTTGAAGCAATTTTTGATGAGTTGATACCCACGATTTGGCCGTGACCATTTACAAGTGCGCCACCCGAATTACCTGGGTTAATTGCTGCTGTGTGCTGAATACAAGCCACTTCATATCCAACAGGGCTATCAACAGGACGACCAATAGCAGAAACCATACCATTTGTAAATGAGCCAAAGAATTGAATACCGCCCGGATTACCGATTGCATAAATAGCATCGCCAACTTCAAGTGTGTCAGAATCTGCAAATTCTGCCGCTTTAAGACTTGTATTTGCTACATAAACCAAACCGATATCTGTTTTTGAATCAAGACCAACCAACTTTGCATCATATTGTGAACCGTCTGCCGTCTGCACTACAATTTTAGCGCTTGCAACGTCTATAACATGAGCACAAGTAATAATGTATGTGCCTGTTTTATCGCCATTAAGACCTAAAACAACACCTGAGCCCTCTGATGATACTTGTTGTCTGTTGCCTGAATACACGATGATTCCCACTGAGCTTTCGTGGACTTTTTGATAGATTGCTTTTGCAGACATTGAATCTCCGTCAGAGATATATCCGTCACTATCGGGTGTTTCAACTAAATCCATCTGTGTTTTATCACCATTAGGAGTAACTTCTGTTCTGAATCCGTCTATAAAAAGTGACGTAAAAAACACAATAACTGCTATTAGAAAAGATATGCACAGAATTACAGCAGCAATAATTACACCTTTTTTCTTGCCTTTTGATTGTCTCTTTTCTGCTTCAGGTCGGTTATATGTGGCATAACTTCCATAAGGCATATATTGATTTGAGTTGCCATAGTTACCATAAGTTCTCTGAACATAAGGCTCTGTTTTAGGTTCGCTCACCTTTTCAGGCTCAATAACAGGATTTTCTGTTGTATCGTTAATATCCTTTTCAAAATTTTCGTTCATATTAAAAACCTCCGTAGAGATGTATTATTTTTTAGGTTTTGAAAGCAGAATAGTGAATTTTGTATATTCACCCTCAACACTTTCAGCAAAGATTTTTCCACCGTGCATTTCAATAATAGTTTTGCAAAGATAAAGTCCTAGCCCTGCGCTCTTAACGTCATAACTTCGGGATTTATCAACTTTATAAAAGCGTTCAAAGATTTTTCCCAATTCTTCAGGTGAAACACCCTCACCCGTATTCTGAATTGAAACACAAATCTTTCCGTCTTTATTTTCACCTGCAAACACCGAAATTACACCATCATTCTGTGTGAATTTCACAGCATTGTCAACAAGATTGAAAATTACCTGATGTAACATATCACGGTCTGCATTGACTACTGTTGAATTAAGGTTTTCAAAACCCTCAACACTGATATTTTTCTTCTCTATTTCTTGCTCAAACGAGAGCATTGAGTCAATTAAAAGAGCTGAAATATCAAATTCTGACAACTTTAATTCAAGCTCACCTGCTTCGATTTTTGAAAGATTGAGCATTGATGTAACAAGTCTTGAAAGACGTTTAACTTCATCTGAAACTCTGTTTAAATATTCGTCATGTTTATCTTTTGGAATTGTTCCGTCAAGCATTCCGTCAATGAATCCACCGATAGTTGTCATTGGGGTTTTAAGCTCGTGGGAAACATTGGCGACAAAACTTCTTCTTGACGATTCAAGAACCGACAAAGCCGATGCCATTCGGTTAAACGAACCACAAAGTTCTGCAAGCTCATCAGAGCCACGAACTGCCACTCGTCTGCTGAAATCACCTTGAGCATAAGCCTTAGTTGCTTTTGACATTTGTCTCAACGGATTTGTCAGTCTTGCCGTCAATGCATAGGCAACTAAAAAGGAAAGTGAAACTGCAAAAACCGCTGATGACAGATACATTTTCATAATGCTACCTGCATATTGTGCAAAACTGTTTTTAACAGGGTCACAAGCAAAGACGGCGCCAATTACCATTCCGTTAACCTTAATAGGTGCGCCCGCCATAAATGTGGGCTCACTATAAAGCCCGTCAACTTTTTCATCGCTGAAATAAACATTTTTTGAAACTGTTGACATTATTTCTTCGGGAATTATATACCCTTTATGAATAACGCAGTCATTATCATCTTCAAAATTTGTATATTTGAATTTTTCTTTACAAAGTACAACTCTGCCCTGCATATTGCACATTATCACATCTGCATCGATAGCATCAGAAATAACACTGAGATTATTCCCTATGAGAAGCATTGCGCTATTAAACTCGTTCTCTGTTCTGCAGCCCGAAAGTATAGTCTCGCAATAAGCCGCGTTCTGCTTAACATTTTCTGTGAGTAAATCTTTTTTCTCAACGGACCAACGGTTTGAAAGAAACACAAGCAAAGCAGATGCAAGCACAATATAACTGACAAGAATCATTGATGTCATAATTGTCAGATATTTTGCAAACAAAGGAAGATGTGTAAAAAACCAACCCGTTCTTCTGTAAATATTTTTTATGAAATTCTTACTTTTTTCCATGAGTTTCAAATTTATAGCCCACAGACCAAATTGTTCTTAATTCCCACTCTTCAGATACACCTTTGAGTTTGTCGCGAAGTCTTTTAATGTGAACGTCAACTGTACGGCTATCACCGTAATAATCAAATCCCCACACATCATCAAGCAACTGGTCACGAGTGAATACCCTGTCAGGATTGCTTGCAAGATGATAAATAAGTTCTAACTCTTTTGGTGGAGTGTCAACTGAAACCCCGTCAACCTTCATATCATAATTTGAAAGATTGATAACAAGCTTATCATAGCGTACTTCTTTCATATCGCTACCCTTTGTAGCAGATGTGCGACGAAGCACAGCTTTAATTCTTGCAACGATTTCTTTTGTGTCAAATGGCTTTGTAACATAGTCATCTGCACCCAACTCAAGACCTAAAACCTTATCAAAGGTTTCGTCTTTTGCAGTAAGCATAATAATAGGTTTTTCACTAGTTTTTCTGATTTCACGGCAGACCTGCCAACCGTCAAGTTGTGGGAGCATAATGTCAAGAAGCACTAAATCAGGGTTTTCTGTGTTGAATGTATTTACAGCATCAATACCATTGTGCTCCATTACAACTGCATAACCTTCTTTTTCAAGGTACATTCTCAATAAATCGCAAATGTTTTTGTCGTCATCAACAATGAGTATTTTTTCTTTTTGCATAGTGACATCCTCCTTTTATATCCTTTATAGGAAAATAATACAACATAAATTTTAACAATTTGAAAACAAATTTTTGTAAATTTATAAATTATTTATGATATTTGCCGTTATTACTGATTGAAAATGCTCTGTAAACCTGTTCTGTGAGCATTATTCTTGCAAGTTTATGTGGAAATGTCATTTTTGACATTGAAAATTTGAAATCCGACATTTTTTTGATTTCATCAGAGAGTCCGAACGAACTGCCGATAATAAATGTGACTGTGCTTTTGCCACTTAAAGCAATATCTTCAAGTTTTTGTGACAATTCTTCTGATGATAGTTGTTTGCCCTCAATACACATTGAGAAAACATATGACCCTTTTGGAATTTTTGAGAGTATCATCTGTGTTTCTTTTGAGAGTGCATTGTCAATTTCAGATTGTGATGGGTTATCAGAAAGTTTAACGGGCTCAAGCTCGGCAACCGTCACTTTACAATATGCTGAAAGACGTTTTTCATATTCTGCTGAAAACTCTTTCATATATTTTTCTTTAAGTTTGCCCAACACAATAAAATTTATGTTCATCATAAAATCATCGCCTTTTCATCCCACTGAGGCTTTGCCACACGGATATAATAATCTTCGCCCTCAGTTGCTCCTGCCATAGTGAGCGCCGAAACACTTGTCTGATAAGCCAGTTGTGGAATATTGTTTTCTCGGCTTAAATGCCCCAAGAAAAATCTTGTTGTGCCACTCTCAATGAGTTTCACCAAAGTTTCGGCACAAGCATCATTTGAGAGATGCCCTTTAACACCTAAAATTCGTCTTTTGAGAATATATGGATATCCCCCGCATTGAAGCATATTAACATCGTGGTTTGATTCAAGCATTACAAGGTCAGAGCCTTTAAGATTTTCAAGCACTGTGTCAGTCATAACCCCTAAGTCAGTTGCAACTGACATTTTTCTGCCGTTTGCTAATTCGATAGTATATCCACAACTTTCACTTGCATCGTGTGATGTAGCAAAAGGTCTAACAAGCATACACCCAACATCAACGCCATCAGATGTGATTATTGAACATTCTTCAGCATTGTCGAGTGCATCTGTTTTGACAAGTGCTTCGTATGTACCTGCTGTCATGTGAAGTCGTGCTTTATGCTTTTTGGTGAACACTTTTATTCCTTTGATATGGTCAGAATGTTCATGAGTTATAAATATATCACGGATTGAGTCAGCATCAACACCAATATTAAAAAGTGCTTGTTCAGTTTGTTTCGCACTAACACCAATATCAATCAGAATACTGTTTTCTCCCCCACCGATATAAATACTGTTACCGCTGGAAGAAGAAAATAAGGGACAAAACTTCGCCATTTTATTTCTCCTAATAATTTATATCAAAAAGGGACGGTTAAGACCGTCCCTTCACTATTTTTAGCCTACGCTCAATACGGTTTTTTCGTCATCAGGACTGTTTCTTAATTCGATATCCGCACCTAAGCTACGTAATTTTTCAATTATGTTATCATACCCACGTTGAATATGATGGATTTCTTCAATTTCAGTTGTGCCACTTGCCACAAGACCTGCAATAACCATTGCAGCACCTGCACGAAGGTCATCTGCTTTAACAGGCGCGCCTTTTAATGGGTCAACACCTTCTATAAATGCTGATTTACCATCAACAGTAATCTTTGCACCCATTCTAAGCAACTGGTCAACATATCTGAAACGGTTGTCCCACACACTTTCAGAAACCATACTGTTACCTCTTGCTATTGACAAGAGTACAGCAAACTGTGGTTGCATATCTGTTGGGAATCCCGGATGTGGCATTGTTTTAACGCTACAATGATTTGGACGGCAGTCAGAATAAATTCTGATTGAATCGTCATATTCTTCAACCACTACACCACATTCAAGAAGCTTTGCAGTAATTGACTCTAAGTGCTTAGGAATAACATTTTTAATAAGCACATCACCCTGAGTAGCAGCAGCCGCTACCATATATGTTCCTGCTTCAATCTGGTCAGGAATAATTGCATATTCGCAACCGTGAAGCTTGTCCACACCACGAATTTTAATAACATCAGTACCAGCGCCACGCACATCTGCACCCATTGAGTTCAAGAAGTTAGCAAGGTCAACGATGTGTGGCTCTTTCGCTGCATTTTCAATGATTGTAAGACCCTTTGCCTTAACTGCAGCAAGCATAAGGTTAACTGTTGCACCAACTGTTACCACGTCGAAATAAACTGATGTGCCAAGCAAGGTTTCTGCTTTAACATCAACCATTGCGTTTTCTTCCATAGTAACCTTTGAGCCGAGCGCCTCAAAGCCTTTGATATGTTGGTCGATTGGACGAACGCCAAAACAACATCCACCTGGCATTGCAACCTTTGCGTGATTGAAACGGCCGAGCAAAGCACCAATAAAGTAATATGAAGCACGCATTAACTTTGACAAATCGTGACCGACAACATTTGTACGGACGTGAGTTGTGTCAATCTCTAATGTGTTCTTGTTTATCATTTTAATTTCTGCACCCAGAGAACGCAAAATCTTAATCATTGCAGAAACATCGCTGATATTTGGGATGTTTTCAATTCTGCAAACGTCCTCTGCGAGAATGGTCGCCGGAATTATCGCAACGACGGCATTTTTAGCTCCGCTGATTTCAACTTCACCTGTTAATCTGTTTCCGCCGTTAATTATGATTTTTTCCAAGGACTCTTCCCCCTCAAAATCAAATAATTTCAAAAATCTACAAGATATAGTAAAAAAACTGAAAAAATGGCATTTTAACCACAATTACAGAAAAATGCCCAAAATCCTTTATATAGTATAACACTATTTTACCAAAAATAAAAGGGGTTTTTAATATTTTTTTAATTTTATAAAAAATACTGATTTTATACTGTTAAATGTGCTTGAAATCGGTTGAATAAAATCAAATATTATTGTATAATAAATTGATTATGCCGAAACTTCAGAAAGGTTTTGCTTTTATGTTATATTTTCTTGAAAACGATGTTTTAAAAATAGCGGTTGATAGTCACGGTGCTGAGCTTTCTTCAATTTTTAATAAAGCAGAAAACAAAGAGATGCTCTGGCAAGGTGACCCAGAATTTTGGGGAAGAAAAAGTCCTGTACTTTTTCCTGTTGTTGGCAAATATAAAAACGGCAAAACATCATATAACGGCAACGAATATTCACTCGGTCAACACGGTTTTGCAAGAGATAGTGAATTCACTCTTATTGAAGAGACAAAAACAAGACTTGTTTTTCAGTTGATGAGCAATGAAGAAACTCTTACAAAATATCCATTCCAGTTTCAACTTATCTGCTCATTTGAACTTAAGAACAATAAAATTATTGTTGGTTGGTACATTGAAAATATTGATAACAAAAAGATTTATTTTTCAATCGGTGCACACCCTGCTTTTTATTGTAAAAAAAGCGAAACTGTGCTTTCAATGAATGGTGAAAACCTCAAATATAATCTTATCAATTCTGACGGGCTTTATACTTCAAAAAAATATAATATTGATAATACTTTTGTGCTTCACGACAATGTGTTTGACAATGATGCACTTATCATTGAGAACAGCAATGTAACCGAAATTTCACTTATCGATAACGATAAAAAATATTTAACTGTAAAGTTTGATGCTAAAGTTTTTGGCATCTGGTCACCTGCAAAGAAAAATGCGCCTTTTGTTTGCATTGAGCCTTGGTATGGTCGTTGTGATGCAGAAGATTTTGACGGTGACATCACAGAAAGAGAATGGTCAAATTCTTTAGAAGCTAATGACAACTGGTATAAGGAGTATGAAATAATAGTAAATGGATAAGTTTAAATACATTTTATTTGATTTTGACGGCACGCTCACCGACTCATCTGAAGGTATTTTTAAAAGTCTTACTTATGCCTTTGAGTCTTATGGTCACGGCACACCGTCAGAAGATTTATTAAAACAATTCATTGGTCCGCCACTTCATTATAGCTTTACTGAAATCTGTGGTTTCACACCTGAGCACGCAGTAGAAATGACAGAAAAATATCGCGAAAGATACAGAGTAAAAGGTTATCTTGAAAGCAAGCTTTATGACGGCATTTATGAACTTTTAGAAGAGCTTAAAAATCGGGGTTACAAATTAGCAACCGCATCTTCAAAGCCTTTACATTTTGTTGATGCAATCTGTGAAAAACTCGATATTAAAAAATTCTTTGATTTTCTTGGTGGCACAACCTTCGACAACACCACAGAAAGCAAAGCAATGGTTTGTGAAAATGCTATGAAGCAAATCGGCGGTGACATCACAAACACCCTTATGGTTGGTGACACCAAATTCGATATTGTAGGCGCTCACGCCGTTAATCTTCCTTGTTGCGCTGTGCTTTATGGTTTCGGCACGCGAGAAGATTTCCTGAAATATAAAGCAGAATACATAGTCGAAAAAGCTATGGATATTTTAGACATTCTTTAAGAAAGGGAGATATTATGTCCACACCCTTAGCAGATAGATTGCGACCACAGTCTATTAACGATATGGTTGGTCAAAAACACCTTTTGGGTGAAAATATGCCCCTTCGCAACATTGTGGAATCGGGATATTTGCCCAACCTTATTTTCTATGGTCCGTCAGGCACTGGCAAGACAACCCTTGCACGAATTATTGCAAAAAACACTAACAGAAAACTGCATCATATCAACGGCACAAATGCAAGCACGGCAGATATTAAAGCAATCGTTAGTGAGCTTGATACCTTCGCAGCACCAAATGGAATTTTGCTCTATCTTGACGAGATTCAATATTTTAACAAAAAACAGCAACAGTCTTTGCTTGAATACATAGAGAGTGGCAAGATTACACTTATCGCATCAACAACTGAAAACCCATATTTTTATATTTATTCGGCTGTACTTTCTCGTTGTACTGTCTTTGAATTTAAATCAGTAACCGCAGAAGATATTGTGCCAAATATCAAACGCGGATTTGAGTTTCTCCAAGCTGAAATGGATATTCCCTTTGACATTGAAGAAGGCGTTTTTGAACACATTGCAACTGCTTGTGGTGGAGATGTGAGAAAGTCTCTCAATTTTGTTGAACTCTGTGTGCTCTCTGCACCGATTATTGATGGTAAAAGAAGAATCACTCTTGAAAATACAGGTAGTTTGACACAGAAAAACACATTCCGTTATGACAAAGCCGGTGATGAGCATTATGACATTCTCTCGGCTTATCAAAAGAGTATGCGTGGCTCAGACCCTGACGCAGCACTTCACTACTTAGCACGACTTCTAGAAGCAGGAGATATGATTTCAGCTATTCGCAGACTGCTTGTCTGTGCAAGTGAAGATGTCGGGCTTGCTTATCCACAGATTATTCCTATTGTAAAATCCGCTTGTGATATTGCAATGCAAGTTGGTATGCCTGAAGCGGCAATTCCGTTAGCAGATGCAGTTGTGCTTGTTGCAACAAGTCCTAAATCAAACACAGCGCACGATGGTATCTTCGCAGCACTTGATGATGTGAGAAAAGGTAATTACGGAAAAATCCCCCGTCAGTTACAAAACAAACATTATGATGGTGAAGATGCAGAAGTTAAGGGACAAAATTATCTTTACCCCCACGATTACCCTAATCGTTGGGTTAAACAGCAATATCTCCCCGACAATCTTAAAAATAAAAAATATTATGAGTTTGGCGACAACAAAACCGAACAATTAGCAAAAGAATATTGGAAAAGGATTAAAGGTGAATAACATGGCAAAAAGAGAAGATTACATTTCATGGGACGAATATTTTATGGGCATTGCTCTCCTTTCTTCATACAGAAGTAAGGACCCAAGCACACAGGTTGGCGCTTGTATTGTTGACGACAACAACAAAATTATGTCAGTTGGTTACAACGGCTTTCCACATGGTTGTAATGACGACGAATTCCCTTGGGACAGAAGCGGTGACGAATTCGACACAAAATATCCTTATGTTTGCCACGCAGAGCTTAACGCAATTCTCAACAACGGTGGCAGAAACTTGAACGGATGCAAAATTTATGTTGCTCTCTTCCCTTGCAACGAATGTGCAAAGGCTATTATCCAGAGTGGTATCAAAGAAGTGCTTTATATCTCTGACAAATACAAGGATACAGTTGGTAACCGTGTATCTCGCAGAATGTTTGACGCAGCAGGCGTTAAATACACAAAAATCAAATTAAGCCGTGATGAACTCAAAGTAAGTTTCAGAGAAGAGGACATCTAAAATGGGTAAAAATGATTTTTTTGCTTTCACATCTCGCACCAAATACATAAACCGTTGGGCGTTGATGCGAAACACAAGATATGAAACATTAAGTGAGCACTCTGCCGAAGTTTCTCAGCTTTGTTATGCTCTCGCAAGCATAGGCAATGAATATTTAGATAAAGATTATAACTGTGAAAGAGCGGCACTTTTGGGTCTTTATCACGATGTGCCTGAAATTATCACAGGTGACTTGCCAACACCTGTTAAATATTATAGTGCAGAAACTAAAGAAGCATATAAAGCAGTTGAAAAGAATGCATCAAAACAGTTGCTTTCTATGTTGCCACCTGAATTATTGCCAAGTTATGAGCCACTTTTCAAAAAGAAACATGAAGATAAAGATTTGTGGAAACTTGTTAAAGCAGCAGACAAAATCAGCGGATATTTAAAATGCGTTGATGAGAGAAAAGCAGGCAACAGTGAATTTATTGAAGCCGAAGAAAAACTGCTAAAGGCAATTCAAAAGAGTGATTTGGAAGAAGTTAAAATTTTTGAAAAAGAATTTTTGCCGTCATTCCACAAAACTCTCGACCAAATGAAGAAATGAAAAAAGACGGTTCACATGAACCGTCTTTTAATTTGCTTTTTCTTAATAATAACGATAAAGCGCAACAACCTTGCCGAGAATAATCACTTCGTTTGTGATTATTGGCTCATAGGCATCATTTTCAGGCTGGAGTCTGAAATGGCCGTTTTCTTTATAAAATCTTTTGACTGTTGCTTCGTCTTCAATCATTGCAACAACAATTTCACCATTTGTTGCATATGGTGTTTTTTCGCAAATGACAATGTCACCGTCAAGAATACCCGCCCAGAGCATACTCTCGCCACGAACTTTAAGAGCAAAAAGGGATTTGTCGCGAGAAATTCGACCATTATAAGGAATATAACCCTCTATCTGCTCAACTGCGAGAATTGGCATACCCGCTGTAACTGTACCCAAAAGTGGAACACTTGTCACATTTTCTGCCTGACCGATAACTCTGATTGAGCGTTTCAAAAGTGGGTCACGCTCAATATACCCTGCTTCTTCAAGTGCGTCAAGGTTTGCCTGAACTGAAGATGTTGAACGAAGACCAACAGCAGAGCCTATTTCACGGACTGATGGCGGAACACCACATTGTGAGCGCTCGCAAAGAAATTCATAAATTTTTTGTTGTGTATCATTAATGGGGCGCATAAAAATTCTCCTCATTTTTAAAGTCTTTAATAAAATTACACTATTGTTTTCTATATTCTAACACATATTTTTTAAAAAGTAAACATTTGTTCGATAAAATTTTAAAAATTTTTTATTCACAATTCTTTTTCTGAATATTAAAAGAATATTCACGGTTTTTTCATAATTTTAAGTTATTATAAAGATGCACCAAGAGAGACCTTGGTGTGCATACCCCATCCTCAAACAACCCCTCAGAGTATTTTATACTCGGAAAACGGACGGCTCCGCAACCGTCCGTTTTTTCTTATATTGGTAACTACTGATTGCAATCTTATGTACAATTTCCAACGGCTATTTTTCCGTTATAATTCGCTCAAAATACTCACCAAGACACAAAGTATTGTTTCCGTTTTTGAACGGCTCTAACGAAAAACTATCTCGTTGTTAATTGCACATCGATTTTATCAGCAGTTACTTATATGAATTTTTAAGTTTTTGTATAAGAATTACATTTCTGTCAAAAATATTGACAGAGGTGTTTTAATTGAAAAAGTTTAACGAAGAAAAAATCAAAAAAGTAATCTATTCAACCTGTGCCGTGGCACTTTGTGGCGCAACACTTTTCTCATTCTGGCTTTCTAACAAAGACAATGTGCCCACAGAAGACCCGTCTAAAACTTCTACCACCACAGAAACCACAACTGAGCGAGAAATTCAGGTTAATACACCCGTCACCAATGTTCAGGACGACAGATATATAACCACAACAACCGAAGAAGCACCGAAATCAGTCTATTATGCATTCCCTTTGGGCGACAAAGTGAGCAAAGAATACTCAAAAGGTGAACTTACAAAAAACAAGACTACTGACGATTGGCGCACGCACAATGGTGTTGATATAAACGGTACTCTCGGCGACCCAATTAAAGCTATTTGTGACGGCGAAGTCACCGAAGTGCGAGATGATGCTCGTTGGGGTACAGTTGTAACCATCAACCACAACAACGGAATTATTGCAGAATATCGTGGACTTCAAAAAGACAGCACAGTTAAACCTGGCGCAACTGTAAAAATTAATGAGAAAATTGGCACTTTGGGTGAAATTCCTATTGAAAAAGATGACGGAATTCACTTACACCTTGAAATGCTGAAAGACGGTAATCTTGTGTCCCCGTCGGATTATTTAGGTAAAAGAGTAGATATTTGAATTTCTTTATGTTAAAATAAACTCGGTGATTTTATGACATCGGTTTATTTCTTCAAATTAACAGAAAAAACTGAATATGACAAAACTCTGCTCCCACAAAATGTGCAAGAACATTGCAAAAAGCAAGAGAGCATTGCGGCGGCAACCGAGCTTTTGAATATGGGTGTTTTGGGGCTTCGATATGAGCAAAACAAGCCATTTGCAGACAACTGTTTTGTGAGCATTTCTCACAGCGGTGATATGGTTGCAGTTTGCAAAAGTGAAAATCCTGTTGGAATTGATATTGAAAAAATTGATGACACCAGAAACTTTGAAAAAATTGCAAACCGATATTTCCACGGAAAAGAAAAAGAGTTTTTTGAAGAAAACCCAACCGCTGACGCTTTTTATGAAATATGGACTAAAAAAGAAGCATACACCAAAATTGACGGCAACGGGGTTATTGAAATTCAAAAAGGAATTGATGTTTTAAGTATTGAAAACCACCAATTCCAGACCGAAAAGATTAATGAATATATGCTCACAATTTGTGAGAGAATAAAATAATTAAAAACTAAAGGGACACATCGTGTCCCTTTTTTGCTGTTATAAAACTTTGTAGGGGCGATTCACGAATCGCCCGTTAATTATCTTTCTCTAAAGAATCTAACTTTTGAGCTTCTTCTCTTAAACCTTTAACGCCTAACACCATATAAGCATCAAATGATAACATTTTATCTTTGGATTTCTTTGCAACATCATTTATTGCAATAATTGATTTTTCTCTGTGAGAAGGAAAATCCACAGCAAAAGTTCCTGCAGATAGTTTTACTCTATCATCATCGTGTATTAAGAGTTTATCTAAAATCTCAGAGCAATCTTTTTCTTCCATTTCTTTCTGGAGTTTCAATAATTTGTTCATAGAACGATTATGTTGCCGAACTTTTGATTTATCTCCATAATCATCTGTTAAGCATCGCTTTAAGCATAAATCAACAAACAAAGTATAATAATCCTTTTCTTTCATAGCCACTCTTCCTTATTAAATACTCTCGGGCGGGCACAGAGACCCGCCCCTACATTATTTACCTAAAATATAATTCACAACTGCTTGTGCTGTGCATTCGGGAATGTCTATACTTTCTGTTGCTTCTACCATATTTTCAAGATAGTGGGCATCAGAATTGCGAAGATGCTTCATTCCTTTTAACAACTCGTGCATTTCTTCATACTGTGGGATATACGCTTTGTGTGTAAATTCAGCGCAAGTGAAATTCATTTCAGGGTACATAAAGCCCAATACTGACAACACAGAATAAGATGCTCTGTCAAGGTGTGCAGGGAAAACTGCACCGTCATATTTTGCAACTTCGCTGACAACATCATCAATGCTTATTCCCGATGCTGTTGTTAAAAGTATTTCTTCTTTGCCTAAAATCTGGTCGGTTTCGTCCATTATGTATTGATTACCGAAAATACTCTCATCATTTTTAATGAGTGGCATTGTGGTTTTTACATATTCTGAAAACTCCAACGCCTTTTCAAGAGTTGGAAAAAGGCAAACGGTATGAATTTCTTCTGCTGTGCAAAGTTCCATTCCGGGCACAACCGTAATACCCGCCTGTTCCCCTGCTTTGATAGCGGCAGGGCAATTAAGACAGGAATTGTGGTCTGTGAGAGCGATAATATCATAACCCATTAACTTTGCCATATTGACAAGGTTATATGGTGTCATATCGTTATCGCCACAAGGGGATAAGCACGAATGCAGGTGAAAATCATACTTTAATTTCATAATATTTCACCGAGTTTTGTAGCGAGAGTATAAGCGTTTTCTTCTGACGAAAGAATGCACACGCCCTGCATTTCTGCACGGTCTTTTGCATTGTCGTCAAGGGTTGCATTTTCACAAAGGACAATGCAAGCACAGTCGGCAAGAACACAAACACCAATAGCGTTGATGTTACCCATAACAGTAAACCAACAGTCACCGCTCTGTGCTCTGCCCATTACCCAGCTGAGCAAGTCACCGCAATATCCACCTGTGATTTCACGTTCCATCTCGCCACTGACCAGCACTTTAAGATTTAATTTTTCAACTAATTGTTTTGTATTCATTGTATTTCTCCTAATAGTAACTGCTGATAAAATCGATGCGTAAATATTAACGAGATAGTTTTTTGTCAGAGCCGTCAAAAAACGGAGGCAATACTTTGTGTATTGGCGAGTATTTTGGACGAGCTATGACGAGAAAATAGCCGTTAAGAATTATGCATAAGATTGCAATCAGTAGTTACTCAGTTCGGAAAGGTTTTGGGATAACTACGCCTTCTTTATCTTTCATTGCAAAAATACAGTCATTTTTGTCTGCTTTGCCGATTACAACATCTTCTGCAAATGTTCTGCAAGACGGTGAGCCACACATTCCGCAATCAAGACCAGGCAAGGTCTTTTCAAGCTCGTTGATATCACTCATTTTCTGCATTGCTTCAAACACATTGTCAGCCAATTTCCAAGGGGTTGCTTCAAGTGGTTTTTCCCAATACATTTCTTTTGGAATTGTGTCATATTCAAGGTGATTACAAGAAATAGGCATATATTTGCGAAGTCTTTGAAGTCTTGCCTTTGCCACAAATGGATTTTCAACGGTGAGCGGTCCACCCACACAACCGCCTGAACAAGCATTAAGCTCGATGAATTCAAGGTCGTTGAGTTTTTCGTCTTCTAACTCTTTAAGCACCTTGATAACATTTTCAATGCCATCAGCAGCCAAATGTCTTTCTCTTAAAATTGCTGCAGATTCGCCACCTGATGATGCCCAACTGACACCGATAATGCCCGAATCCTTCAAGTCTTCAAGCTCGATGATTTTATCCATCTGACTAACCAAAACAGGATAAATGTCTTTAATTGCTAAAACACCATTGATATTTGACTTGCCGTTACAGATTGGTTGTTTGATTGATGTAATCTTTGCAGTACAAGGTGTAATAAAGAAAACACCGATATCACTATCTTCAAGCCCTGTCTCTTGTTTTGCCTTAATTCTTGCAAGACGAGCTGCTTCTTCCATTGGTGCATTTAAATCAACAACGTTTTCAATAAGGTTAGGAAAACGCACTCTGATAAGTCGCACAACAGCAGGGCAAGCTGAAGAAATCATTGGTTTATTTGATTTGTTCATTGAAAGCAGAATTCTTGTTGCTTCACTGACCAGCTCTGCACCCTTTGAAACTTCAAAAACATCGTCAAAGCCCATTCTTTTAAGGCCTGTCAATACATAGTCAGTATCTTCAAGGTTATTGAACTGACCATAAAGTGACGGTGCCGGCACAGCAATTCTATATTTGTATTCAAGGATTTCGTTCAATGAATATTTTTCAGCATATTTTGCGTGATGCGGACAAATTCTAATGCATTCACCACAGTCAACACATCTTTCTGAAATTATGTAAGCCTTTCCGTTTCTAACTCTGATGGCTTTTGTAGGGCATCTTTTAAGACAACTCACGCAACCCTTACATTTTTCTTCATCAAGTCTAACAGAATGGAAATAAGTTTCGTTCATTCTTATCACTCTTATCAATTATTATATACTTTAAGGTACATTGTTGTACCCTCACCGACAACAGAGTCAATTTTCATTTCGTCGGTATATTTTTTAATATTAGGGAGTCCCATACCTGCGCCAAATCCCAAAGAACGCACATTATCGGGCGCTGTTGAATAGCCTTCTTTCATAGCCATTTCAACATCGGGAATTCCGGGACCTTTATCTGTGAGCACCATATCCACACTCTCAGGTGAAATTTCAACATCAATCTCGCCACCACCTGCGTGAATAACAAGGTTGATTTCGGCTTCATAAAGAGCGATAACAACCTTTCTCACCATTTCGGGACTAAACCCTAAATCTTTAAGGGTTCTTTTAACTGAGCCAGATGCTTCACCTGCTCGGGTAAAATCATCGCCTGGAACATTGTAATGCAAAGTGAGATTACTCATTTCATTGCTCCTCCCCTAAGTCCCTTTTCATAGAGCATTCCGCAAGACGCAAACATTGTCTGTTTTGTTGATAAAAGCACAATGTCACGGTCACGAGCAAGGTCGATAATTCCTTGGTCAGGTTGCTTGCCACGAACAAACACAATGCATTGCATATCCATCATTTCAGCAGTTCTGACAACCTGTGGGTTAACAAGACCTGAAAGAAGCACGGCTTGTTCTTTTACATAAGCTAACACGTCACTCATCATATCACTACCACAAGCTGCGAAAACCTCACGGTCTAAAAATTCTTCACCACAAATTATTTCTGCATCGAGAATTTCTTTAATTTCAAAAACTTTCATATTTTTGACCTCCTGTCAAAAGCATATATAAAAATATTATACACCTATGACAAAACTTTGACAATGCAACAGTTTACCGAATTATATTCACTCAATTTGTGAAAAAGGACAGAAAAATCCCCTTGACTGTTATCAATCAAAGGGATTTGTTTCGATAATAGAGTTCTGCAACGCAACTCTTAAATACCTACCATTTCAAAGAGGTGTTTTCCTACTACATAAAACACCGGAACAAGCAATGCAGGTAAAAGATTGCCAACTCTGATTTTTTTACCAAAAGTAATGTTTATGCCCACACAAAATATAAGCGCAGAACCAACATAGGAAAGATAGCCAATTAACTCATCACTTATGACATTTCCTGCAAAATGACCAAACAAAGTTATTCCACCTTGATAAACAAAAATCGGAATAGCAGAACAAATTGCACCTAAACCGTATGTAGAAGTCATAATCACGACAATAACAAGGTCAAGAACAGCCTTTGCAGTAAGCATTGAGTAATCTCCTGTAAGCCCATCCTGAATTGAGCCTACAATTGCCATTGCACCAACACAGATAATGAGTGAAGTGTTCACAAAGCCGTCAACAAACTTGTTATCCTTTTCTGCACGAAACATTTTCTTGAGTTTTTCACCAAGGTCGTCCATTCTCTTTTCAATATTGATAAACTCACCCATCAGGCCACCAAAAACAAATGAAAAAATAAGAAGCATCGTGCCCTGAGTCTGAATTTTGCCATCAACTACAGTCAACATTCCTTGTAATGTGCCTGTAACACCAATAAAAATTGTTGATACCCCGCAAGCAGCCATTAAAGTTTTTTCATATCTTTCTTTAATTCCCTTTTTGAAAAGCAACCCAACAAGACCGCCGAGAATAACAAGAACTGTGTTTATAATTGTTCCTAAGCCAAACATTTCATCACATCCATAAAAGACTGTGATGATTATATCACTTGCATATTATTTTTTCAATGAATTTGTTTTTCTTTTTAGAACAACTTACCAATAACATTTATGAATGTTGGCAAAAGCATTGCTGTAAGTGGTAACACCACAAACCACAACTTATTGAGATTTGAGAATCTCTTTTCGCCGATTATAATTCCGAAAGCTACAGCAATTAAAAGAATGAGTTCAAGTAAGAGTGTTGCAAGTTGTAATGGAGCCACTGCACCACTTGAAACCATCGAAGCTGAAATAACGAACAATGTATAAACTGTTGTTGATATAATCGCCAATACGGATAACTTCTTAACTGTTTTTGTTCTCTTTTTCTCGTCTTCTTCAACTCGGGATTTGAGCAATACTGCTGTAAATATGCCTTGAACAACAAGAGCAACAAATCCATATACACCGCTGACTGCAATAAGAATAATTGGGTTGTCAGTTTTTTGTGACAAAAGAGTTGGTACTAACTGCACAACAATCTTTAAAGAAAGTGCAATTTGTGCTGGTAAATAGGGGTATATATAATCATACTGTGTAACCTGTTTGCCATAGACTGTTTTCTTAACAATATGTGATGTAAGATAAATACCCGAGAATGCAATTATCAATGCCTTGCACAATGTTTCAAGAAGATTAAAGAGTGGGTTATCCCCTGCACCAAAAGCCCCTGCCATTGTTGTGGGGAACATTACAACTGCAAATATGAGTGCAATTAAAAATTCCCAAACAAGTGAAACCTTCAAGAAATATTTAAAAGGATTTTTAGGTTTATATCTCTTATCCTTTGCATTAGGGTCAACTGTAAAATAATCTTCTGGCAATCCATAAGCCACTACAACTTTTTCTGCAATTTCCTGTGGTACTTCAGGCTCGTCTTCAATTTGTTTAAGTGTCTGTTCATCAATTCCTATTTTTTTGCTTAACTCGTTTCGCCAGATTCCATTCTCTGCACGAAAAACATATAAGGTTTTTTTAGCCATTGGTCGTTACCTCCCTTTCCTTTATAATATATTACCATTTTTTTATAAATAAGTAAAGAAAATATGCTTTGTAAACCAAAGTTTGCATCCATGTAAACCAGAATATGTAGAAAAATTTACAATTTCGCAATAAAATTTATGCTGTTAGCAAAAGTTTTTTATTGCGAGAAAAAAACTTTTCTGCTATACTAAAACCATAATTAATATGATTACATTGGAGGCGAGTTTATGAAAAATTTTATCGAATATATCGAAACCTCCTGTGCTGGGTTAAAAGATAATCACATGGCTTATCTCTATAAGAAAAAAATTCTTGATGAGATGACAGACAGAGCTAATGAAATGACTCACGCAGGTCTTAAAGATGAAAAAGTTCTTGCAGATTTAATTGCAAGTGAATACCCTGACCTTAAAGGCAACTTTGCAAAATTTGAAAAAGAAGAAAGAAAAAGAAGACTCTCAAAACTTCTTAAAGTTGTTTTACCAATCGGCGGTCTCATTTTCTTTGTTTTAATGTTTGTTGCATATTTCTCAATAAGCAACGCAACAAAAGCATGGGACAAAACATGGCTTATTATCGTTGGTGGAATTTTTGCAATGATAATTTTCTATACTAGCTTCGGCATCAAGAAGCTTTGTCATATGAGAAGAATCTTCCACCCAATCGCACGTGTGCTTATTGCAGGTTGTGTTATGATTTTCACAGTATTTGTTTTCCTTTTCTGGCTTATAATGATTCCCGAATTGGTGTTCTGGCCAATTCTTCCAGGAGGTATCATTTTAGCGCTTGTTTGTGACCTTGTTTTTGCCTTTGCAACAAGACAGAAATTCAGAACAATTTCACTTTTTGTTTATATGCCAATTATGGCAACAATGCTTTATATTATTCTCGCAGCATATAATGTAATCAGTTGGCTCACAGGTTGGCCAATTATCCTTTTGGGCCTTGTTGCTGATTTGATTTTCATTTTGTCAATCGTTGTTGGTAATATGAAATACTTTATGTATAAACAGGAGGTTGAGGACTAATGGAACGCAGATTAACCGCTGAACTTTGGGACAAAATGCATTATTTGTTTCGTGATTTCAACGACCGTATGGTCCATGTTGAACTCAACTATGATTTTATTCCTGACATTGAAGCACTTAAAACTGTTATTATCTGTGCTTTTGAAAAAGCACCTGTGCTTCACTCAAAATTTGTTGATACAAAACTCTCAACTCATTGGGAAGTTAAACCTTATGACATTGATGATGTTTTCTCTGTGGCATATCCTGAAAATGTGCAGGATGCAGTTGATGAATTCTTGACTCAATATATTGCACCGAATGCAGATATTCAAATGAAAATTGCACTTTTCATCAAAGACGGCAAAAGCACTCTTTGTATGGTTGAAAACCATATGTGTATGGACGGTGGCGACCTTAAATATTTCTTACAGGCATTCTGTGAAAATTACAGCAAATATGTAGCAGATGGAATAAGCCCTGTTGAATTCAGAACAGGCTCTCGTTCTTATGACGATGTTTATTCAGGTTTCTCAAAAACAGAAGCAGGTGTTGCTCAGCGTCTTTTCAAAAACATCAACGCAAAAGATAATCACAAATTCCCACTCACGCCAAACAACATCCGTGACAAGAGCTTTATCGCAAGAAAGAAATTCAGCGAAGAAACATTCGCAAAGCTCAAAGCCAAGGGTAAAGAGTTAGGTGCAACAATCAACGAGTTGCTTCTTGCAAGTTATTTTTATAGTGTATATGAGCTTGCAGGATATCCAAAAACCGATAAGGTTATGATTTCAAACGCAATCGACCTTCGTCGTCATATGGATAATGTTGAAGATAAAGGTTTCACTAACCATACTTCATGGATGCAATGTGCAATTCCTGAGCGTGGCAGAGATATTTTTGAAACAATTCAATATGTAGTCCGTAGCTCTAATAAATTCAAAAAAGATAAGTTTATGGGACTTTATGGATTACCACTTCTCAACTTTGGTTATAACATTCTTCCACACGCAGCAAGTGAAGAAATCATCAAAATCGGTTATTCAAACCCACTTATGGCTATGAGCAATATTGGTTTGCTTAAAGGTTCAGATTTTGCTCTTGCTGGTCACGAGCCAACAGATGCATTTATGTCGGGTGCTGTTAAATACAAACCATTCGTACTTCTCACAGCAACAACATATCGAAATGTGATTACACTTTCAATGTGCGTTCGTGGTAACGAAGAAGATAAAAAAATCGTTAATGATTTCTTCTCACTTATGGAGAAAAACATCAATACAATTATTGGTTAAAACAAGAAAACGAGATAGGTTTGAGCCTATCTCGTTTTTATTTATCAAGACAATATTTGCACTTTGAACATTGTTCGTTTAATTTTTCTTTATCAATTTTCAATTCAGGTAATGCCGACTCTTTTATATAACTGTTACCAATCATCTGTAAGTCGTAGCACATACCTTCTTCTATATTCTCATTTAAATAACTACAATAAATATTATCCATATTCTAACCTATTCAAAATTAACCATAAACAACATTAAAATTAAATTTATGATAATGAGAACAAATTTCACAAAAACTTGCAAAATCAAAGTTGTTGTGATTTTATCTTGATTGTTTTTTGCAGATTGATATATACGTTTTTTCAGTTGTAAATATTTAATTGGATTAGTGCTTTGATATATTTTATCGTATTTTTTCATTATGTAACCATAATTAACCATATTTTCAATAATAATATTAAAAAGCACAAATAAACCAATATGAATAAACACAGTTAAAAACACTTTTGTATCGTCACAGATAAAGTTGAGCACAACACTTAAAACAAGTAAAAACATCTGCACAACAACAAATATATTGTTGGCAAGTATAATCTTTTTCATTTTTGAGTTTTTGTTATCCATATTCATTTGTGCTCACTCCTTTAAAAATAATATATCATATAAATAGAGAAAGTTCAATATAGAGACGGGACTTGACAGTCTGCTGCGGCTTCGCCTTGCATACTGCGCGCTCGACATAAATGTCTCACGCCTTTTGGCTAAAAACAATCCACTGGATTGTTTTTTTGACGCCAAAACCCTCTCGGGTTCAAGTCCCTTATTTTCAGACAATAAAAAATGAGTTCACGCAAATGCGTAAACTCATTTTTTGGTGCGAGAGACGGGACTTGATAGTCTGCTCGCGATTGCTCGCATACTGACCGCTTGGCGACCCAATTTCTTACGAAATTCGGTACCCGCCAACCGCTTCTCGCTAAAAACGATATACTATATCGTTTTTTACGCTCGAACCCTCTCGGGTTCAAGCCCCTTCATTTTTACAAAAAGAAAAGAGATAACACAGATGTGTTATCTCTTTTCTTGGTGCGAGAGACGGGACTTGAACCCGTACGGGATTACCACACGCCCCTCAAACGTGCGCGTCTGCCGATTCCGCCACTCTCGCATATCGGTCGTTCTCTCGAACGCAAGAGACATTATATCAAAGGAAATCGACACTGTCAAGCACTTTTTGAAAAAATTTTTAATATTTTTAAATTGAATCTTTTTTGCGTTGTGCACCTTGTTTGGTTGACGGCTTTTTTCGGTGCTTTGGTAAGCCTTGTGCAATGGTTGGAAAACTATTTTCGGTTTCTGCTGTTGGTTGAATTTCATAAGTTCCATATTTATTCACCATTTCATATGGGGACTCAGGACTATCTGGAAAATACGTCACGTTTTCTTCAAGTTCTTCATAATGTGGAAACTTTTCTTTTTCGTTTTTCATTCTTATCACCCATAATTATTATGGGCTTTTTTCTTTTTTACATACAAAAAACGGCAGAGAAAAAATCTCTACCGTTTCTTTTTTGTTTAATTTAAGCGTCTGCTTTTTCTTGTGCTTCTTTTTCGTGTTTCTCACGAAGTGCTGCATAAATTGGTTCCATCTTTTCTTTTGTGAGTGGATAACCAAATCTGAAAATAAGCCACACACTTGTGTAAACGATTGCAGGAATAATTGTGCAGATAAACATAATCTTATTACTTGTGTTGTTTTCAGCGATAAAGCCGTTACCTGCTGTAAGGCTATCATATTTTGCCCATTGAAGAAGGAAGAGTCCGCCTGCGTCAGCAATCGCCTGACCAAACTGACGACCAAATGTATAAGCAGAATAAACTGCACTCTCATTACGGATACCTGTTTTGTATTCTTGATAGTCAATAACGTCCATAACAACTGCCCAGCAAGTAAGGCTGACAAATGTATAGCCAAAGCCGATAAGAAGAAGGCAAGTCATATAAAGCCATGCTGGATAAATGCCCTGTGTTGGATTTATCCACATAATGAAGTCTTGGTTATTTGCAGTAACAAAAAGGAATACAGATGTTATTGCAGAAACAATAGACATTCTTCCGCAAAGTTCTTTCTTACCATATTTTGCAGAAAGTTTTGGTGTGAACAAAATCAATATTACCATTGGAAGATAGTTACAGATTGTTCCTATAATGCTAAGACCTGTATTCGTAAAATAGTTCTTATAAAGATATGTGTTAAAAGAGCCGAATTGAAGCTGTCCGCTGATAAGCACGCCTGACAAAGTGAGCAATACGAACGGTCTTGATTTGAAAAGACCTTTATATACACCCTTCAAATCTACATTTTCATCATCAACTGCAGGCACACGCTCTTTAACCATTCTGTGACCAACAAGGTAAGTGATGATTGAGAAAATACCCATCAAAAGAGCATACATGAACATTCTAGTGCCGTCTGCAACTTCAATTTCTTGACCTGTTTGCTCATCAAATCTGCCAGTACCAACATAAATAACCATTGGCGCAATAAGAAGAACAACTGCGCCACCGATGCCTGAACCTACTGAACGAGCAGTTGAAAGAATTGTTCTACCCTTAGGGTCATCAGTAATAACAGATGCTAATGAGCCGAATGGAATATTCATTGCTGTGTACATTGTGCAATAAATCAAATATAACACAATAGCAAGAACAAACAAAAGCATTGGCTTTTCTGCTAATGTCTGATTATAGAAAATTGAATTCGGGTCGTTGAATGGAATAAAGCAAATTACTGTTGAAATACCAAGTGGGACTGCAACAAGGCGCAAATACTGACGATATTTACCGTCTTTGCCTGCTTTTCGCTTTGAAACAACCGCGCCCCATAATGGGTCGTTGACAACGTCCCAAAGACGAGTGATGATAAACATATAACCAACAAGCTTTGGTGCAATTCCAATAACGTCAGTCATAAAAATTTTAAGATAGCTTGTGATGTATGTAAGGTTAAACATATTACCTGATTCAGCAATAGTATAACCTGCAATATCTTTAAAGCCTATTCTGTTAGGATGATTATTTATTTCTTTGACTTTCTTTTCTTTTGCCATAGAAATATTTCTCCCCCTTCTTCTATTATTAAAAAGTATGATAACACTTTTTAACAAAAATTACAATAGGCAGAACAAAAGCAAAAATGAAAAAAGCAATATCACAATATAAGTAAATTCAAATTCGTCTATCTCTTTTGTCAAAGCAACTCTAAATTGACAAACATTTCATAAAATGATATATTTATAGAAGTATTTTTTATAAAAGAGTGTGATAATCTTGGGTGAAAGATTTAAAAAAGCAATCGGTGTTGAAGGCACATTCAAAGACACTGTTATGCCGATGATAAATTACTGTTACACAAACATTTTCTTAGGTGGCGCAGGCTATATTATCAGTATGTATTTCAGCATATTCCTGACCCGTGTTGTTGGTCTTGATATTGAATTTGCTGGATTTATTACAATGGTTGCAGTTATCTGGGATGGCATCAATGACCCAATTATGGGCATTATTACTGACCGTACCCGTTCAAAATTTGGCAGACACAGAGCATATCTAAAATGGGGTATTCCACTTGTGTTTGTGTCATACATAATGCTCTGGAACTCATTCGGTCTTGATGGTGAAAATCACCCATACATGACTGTTGCATATTTTCTTTTTGCTTATGTGCTTTATAAAACTGCTTATACAATTATTGCAGTTCCACACACAGCAATGTTGCCTGAACTTGCACCTGAATATAACAAGAGAACACAATATACATCAGTAAGCTATATTTTCAACTCTGTGGGAATGATTCCATCATATATCATTCTTCTTATCTTGCTTGCAGTTTTTGGCTTCTCAGGTGGGCTCACAAGAGATGCAAAAGCACCTTTCTTTGTTGCAGGTATTATTCTTGCAACTATGTATAGCATTGCAATTTATGGCACATTTAAGCTCGTTAAAGAACCGAGTTCACTTGATATGAAAAATGAGCCACTTGATATTAAATATGCTATCAAAGAATATGTTGATGTTTTCAAAAGCCGTTCATTCAGACAATATTTCGGCATCAGCTTCTTCTGGGAAATGGCAAGAAGCTTCTATTCAACAACATATATTTACTATGTAACATTCCTTGCAAATCAATATAAATTCTATCCGCTTTTCAATACCTTTGCAGGCATTTTTGAGTCAGCAGCATTCCCACTTAACTATGCACTCACAATGAAACACGGCAAGAAAAAATGTGGCACAATCGTAACACCATTTATGATTTTAGGTCTTGCAATTGGTCTTATTGTCACAGCAAGTCAACCTGGCACATCAAAAGCTACATTTATGTTGTTGCTTATGCTTGCGGGTACAATTCTCTATCCATTTGGTATGAGTGGTATCGGTTTCGTTTGTAACAATGTTTTCCCAGACCTTACCGACGTTGACGAGATGATTACAGGACGTCGCCGTGAAGGCGTTGTGGCAACTTGTAACACAATGGTAAAACAGGTTACGGGTGGTATCAACACATTTATTGTTACTCTTATTCTCGGCGGATTCGGTCTTGACACAAAAGCAGAAACAACAGAGTTTATAGAGCAACCTGATTCTGCAATTTTTGGTATCCGACTTTGCGTTGCAATTATACCAATAGTTGCTGCACTTATTTCATATATTCTTTTGAGAAACTTCCAGATGACAAAAGATGACCATACAATGATTCGTGCTGCTATTGCAACAAAGCATAAATATGGCAGCGTAACTTTAACCGACGAAGAAAAAGACCGTTGCTATGTTCTCACAGGACACAGACTTGAAAATACTTGGTTGGGCAAAGATAATGACGAGTCACAAGGTCATACACTCGACAAAGACGAAAGCGGCAACTATATTATTCTCATAGAAAAAGAAGCTGAGAAAAAAGCTTTAATGGCTAACGCATAATGGGGGATTAATAATGGATAAAATTGATATTAACCAAACTGAACCAAAAGTTAAAAGAAGTAAATTGTTTGATATATTCTTCTATGTAGTGCAGTGGACTTGGGGATTTTCAGTAAACATTGTTGGTGGAATTGCTTATCTTATCTGCACAAAGATTTTAGGCTATAAGTATCAAAAATTCGGTTATGCAAATATTGTTTATATACCTTGGAATCAAGGTGGACTCTCAATGGGCACATTTATCTTTATTCGTGACGAAAAAGAAAGAAAAGAGTGGCTTTATAACTGCCGTATCCACGAATATGGTCACACTTGGCAATGCCTTTTGTTAGGACCGCTTTACTACCCTGTAGTTGCAATTCCATCGTCAATCTGGTGTAATTGCTTCGCAAAATATAGAGAAAAGAATAATGTTTCATATTATAAACTCTATTGTGAGAATTGGGCAAACGCTTGGGGCGAAAAATTTGCACAAATGAAAAGAGTAGAAATAAAATAATTGCAAAGGTGGAGATTGTCTCCACCTTTTTTTGTTACAAAACCTCTGATTTGTCGAATTGAAAGCAAAAAGCTCGGTTTAAACCGAGCTTTTTATATTATTTTTTACTTTTTATTATTTCTCTTTTCGATTCGCTGGGTGCGGATTCTGTTGAAAAGAATTTCCATAACAACAAAACCAACAATAACAACACAAGCAAAGAAAATGCGGATTGGCGTTACCGTTAAATCATTTGGAACTTTAACAGTACTCTCTGCAAATGCTGTAATACCAAAAGAGAAAAGAAGCACCAAAGACATTAAAACTATATTAAATTGTCTTTTTGCTTTATTCATAAATTATTCCTCTGTTTCTTTAACTGCGATTCCAAGTTCATCGAGTTGAAGTGTATCAACAGGTGATGGACATTCTGTCATTGGCTCGCTTGCATTCTGGAGTTTAGGGAATGCGATAACATCACGAAGTGACTCTGCGCCAATCATCTGCATAACAAGTCTGTCAAGACCGATACCCATACCGCCGTGTGGTGGTGGGCCAAACTTAAATGCATCTGTCAAGAAACCAAATTTCTCATAAGCTTCTTCATCTGAAAGACCAAGGAGTGAGAACATTCTCTTTTGGAGTGCAGGGTCAGTAATACGAATTGAACCACTTGAAAGTTCCACACCATTGAGAACAAGGTCATAAGCTTTTGCACGAACCTGTGCTTTGTCTGTTTCGAGATATTCTAAACATTCATCCATAGGTGAAGTGAATGGGTGATGCATAGCAACAAAGGTCTGTGAGTCTTCGTCCCACTCGAAGAATGGGAACTCTGTAATCCAGAGAAGATTAAATTTATCTGTTGGGATAATCTGGAGTTTCTTTGCAACTTCTTGACGGAGAGCGCCGAGAACTGAAAGAACGCTGTTTTTCTTTGTGTCAGCAACGATAAGTACAACGTCACCTGTTTCTGCTCCTGCTTTATTAAGAAGTGCTGTCATTTCGTCTTCTGTAAGGAATTTTGCAAATGAAGACGCAAGACCGTCAGGCATAAGACGAGCAAACGCAAGTCCTTTAGCACCAATACCACGAACAAATTCAGTTAATTTATCAATTTCTTTTCTTGTAAGAGTATTAACCGCATTTTTAGCTGTAATACAGTAAACTGCGCCACCTGCTTCAAGTGCAGATGTGAATACGCCAAAACCACAACCCTTAACAACATCACCTAAATCGCAAAGTTCCATTTCGTAACGAGTATCAGGCTTGTCAGAGCCATAACGCTCCATAGCATCTTTGTAAGTAAGTCTTGGAAGTGGCAACTGAATGTCAACACCCATAGCTTCTTTAAATACTCTCTGAATATAACCTTCGCCCATATTCATAACGTCATCAACATCAACGAATGACATTTCAAGGTCAATCTGTGTGAATTCAGGCTGACGGTCAGCACGTAAATCTTCGTCACGGAAGCAACGGGCAATCTGCATATATCTGTCAAATCCTGCTACCATTGAAAGCTGTTTGTAAAGCTGTGGTGACTGTGGAAGAGCATAGAAACTACCGTTGTGAATTCTTGATGGAACAAGGAAATCACGAGCACCTTCAGGAGTTGAACGAATAAGCATTGGAGTTTCAATCTCAATAAATCCGTTTTCGTCAAAATAGTCACGAGTAATTTTTGTAATCTTGTGACGGAGAAGAATGTTCTTCTGCAAGTCAGGACGGCGAAGGTCAAGATAACGGTATTTAAGACGAGTCACTTCAGATGTCTGACAATTTTCAACGATTTCAAAAGGTGGTGTTTCACTGACACCAACAATTCTTAAATCTTTAACTTCAATTTCAATATCACCTGTTGGAATATCCTTGTTCTTTGAAGAACGCTCACGAACAACGCCCTTTGCCATAAGCACATATTCGCTACGAACTGTGAATGCTTTATCAAAAACTTCGCGGTCTGTATTATCGTCAAAAGCTAATTGCACAACACCTGTTCTGTCTCTTAAATCAATGAAAATAAGAGCACCAAGGTCACGACGACGTTGCACCCAACCTGCAACAGTTACTTCTTTGCCAACGAAGTCAGCATTGAGAGTGCCACAGTAGTCAGTTCTTTTTAATCCGTTCATTGTATCCATTAATTATTACCTCCTAAAAGGTCTGATAAATCAAATCCCTCAATACCAAGTGATTCAAATTCTGACATAGCGTCTGCAATCACTTTAGCTTGAAAATTCTCGGCAAAATCAGCAAGTTCCATTTCTGATTCGTTGCCTGTTTCCATATTTTTTATCTTAATATTGCCTGTTTCGATTTCATTATCACCGAGAACAAGAGTATAAAGTGCGCCGATTTTGTTTGCATATTTCATTTGAGCTTTAAGTCCACGACCAACTGTGTCAAACTGAACACACATTCCTTCGCTTCTGAGTTCTTTTGCAATGGCAGCTGCTTTGATATTTGCATTTTCGCCCATACTTGCAATATACAAATCACATTTTTTTGGCTCTGGGAATTTTGTGCCCTGAGCTTCCATTAAAAGAAGAAGTCTTTCAAGACCTAAACCGAAACCACAAGCGGGAAGTGGCTGACCTCCCATTTCTTTAATGAGTCCGTCATAACGACCGCCACCGCAAACTGTGCCTTGAGCGCCGATTTCTTTTGAAACAAACTCGAAAACAGTTCTTGTGTAATAATCAAGTCCACGAACGATTTGTGGATTAATTGTATATTCAATTTCCATAGCATCAAGATATTTCTTAACACTTTCAAAATGTTCTCTACAATCGTCACAAAGGAATTCAATAACTGTTGGTGCTTTATCAGCAATACCTGAACAAACAGGGCTCTTGCAGTCAAGAATTCTCATTGGGTTTCTGTCAAGACGACCGAGACAAGTTTCACAAAGGTCACCTTTATATTGTTCAAAGTATTCTTTGAGTGCTTTGTGATAATTCTGTCTGCATTCAGGACAACCAATTGAGTTGATTTCAAGACTCAAATTGTTGATTCCTAAATAATTGAAGAATTCGTGAGCAAGTGAAATAACTTCTGCATCAGCACTTGGTGCCCCTGCACCAAAACATTCAACGCCGAATTGATGGAATTCACGAAGACGACCAGCTTGTGGTTTTTCATATCTGTAACAAGATGTGAGATAGAAAATTTTCTGTGGTAACGCTTCATTGAAAAGCCCGTGCTCAAGAAAAGCTCTTACAGCACCTGCAGTACCTTCAGGACGAAGAGTAATGCTGCGACCACCCTTGTCTTCAAATGTGTACATCTCTTTTTGAACAACGTCAGTTGTTTCACCAACACCACGCTGAAAAAGCTCTGTATGTTCAAAAACAGGTGTTCTCATTTCGCGAAAGCCAAAGTTTTCAGCAGTTTCACGAGCAGATGATTCAATATATTGAATTTTGTAACTTTCGTTAGGCAGAGTATCTTGTGTACCCTTAATAGCATTTGTAATTAAAGCCATAAATATCTTCCTTAAAAATTATCCTTATATATTAGGTGTGCCTCACCTTGAAAAAGTGAGGCATCTTAAAAACTCTTTTATTTTTATCTCTTTGGATTAATAATGTCACGCCAGTCAAGGTCGCCACGTTCAAGTGAGTGAATGAGCGCTTCTGCTGTTGCAATGTTTGTAGCAACAGGAACATTGTGAACATCACAAAGACGAAGCAAAGTGTTGTCTTTTGGTTCGTGTGGTTTAGGGTTAAGTGGGTCACGGAACATAAGTAACAAGTCAATTTCGTTGCAAGCAATTCTTGAACTTATTTGCTGGTCGCCACCTTGAGAACCACTTAAAAATTGTTGAATTTTAAGTCCGGTAGCTTCTGATACCATTTTGCCCGTTGTTCCGGTAGCACAAAGAGAATGACGTGAGAGAATTCCACAATAAGCAATGCAGAACTGTGTCATAAGTTCTTTTTTTGAGTCGTGTGCCATAAGTGCTATGTTCATAATTTAACCCCTTTCGTTTTTATAAAAAACATGCGCATAAATAATTAGTATAACAAATCAAATATTATAATAACAAAAAAATATCAAGTTTTCAACATTTTTTTACAATAAAATTGGAACTTCTTTACCCAAAATTCGTTTAGCGATATTCCCGAAAGCAAATTTAGTATTAGAATGGTCAGAAAGCAAGTTTTCGGTTACAGAAAAATACATTAAATTTCGGTCTTCAGGCACAACACCTAAAAGACGGATATATGTTCTGTCAATCATATCGTCAATGTTTAAAAGTTTGCCCCTTTTTACTGCTTTTTCATCAAATCGGTTGATAATAAGACGAAGCTTATCTTCACCAATTCCTTGTTTGATAAGTGCGTTGCCCACTGCACAAGCACTTCGTGCGCTCACTTCGTCAGGTGTAGCAATAACAATATTCATATCACTGCAATTAGCATATAGCAAAGGCAATTCACCTGTGCCAGCAGGGGAGTCAATGATAATATAGTCATATTCTTCCCTGAATTTTCCAACCATATCCATAAAAATCTCTTTTGTAAGTGAGTCAGGGTATGTAATGGGTGCAGGCAAAAGTTGAAGATTATCGTTGAAAAATAAACGGGCTTTGTTGTAGTCGCAACGGTTTTCGATAATATCGAGCCAGTCATAAACCACCATAGAATCAACAGAAAGAAGCAAATCAAGACTGCGAAGACCTGCGTCGCCGTCCATGAGTAAAACTTTTTTATTCTGCTCGGCAAGAGAAATTGCAACATTAGTGCAAAATGTGGACTTTCCAACGCCACCCTTACCTGAAACAACAGTAAAAACTTTTGACATAAACTCACTCCTTTTTTGTGAACACTTTATTTTAGCACAAAAAAACAGGTTTGAAAAGATAAAAATAATTATTCTGTGTATTGCGATTTCTATTTGCTCAAAACGACAAAACAAAACAAAAATCCCCGACTGAATGCACCAAAAATCACCGTTTGGACAAGCATATAATAATGAGTACGATAAAAATGCTTGGAAGGTGAAAAAATGAAGAATAACGAGTTCGGTGTTCTCGAAAACAGTGATAGAATACAGCTTTCTGATTTGGCCAAATCGGTGATTATTCAATGTGCTCATTTTGGATTAGGAATACTTACGGCATCTGCATCAAAAGAAACATATTTTTCACCTTTGGGTATTGCTTTTTGCAGTGGTACAAACCGTGAAAACACATTGTTTTCGTGTTTTGGTGCAATGCTTGGTTACATAATCTCAAGTGAATATTTAATGGCTTTTAGATATGTAATGGCACTGATTATTGTTTATATTTTAAAGGTTTATACCAATACTTTTGACTCTTTGCGAGACAAACTTTTTGTCCCTGCTTTGATTTCATTTTTTGCGACGGTTTCAACGGGATTTGTTGTGACAATTACATCATCTTTTGATGCACGAAAGTTATTTTTATTTATTGCAGAAACTGTTTCGGCATTTGGTTCGGCTTATTTCTTTGCAGTGAGTTTTTTAGTAATAAAAAAATTTAAAAACAGGGGATATATTTCCGCAAGAGAATTAACAGGAACAGTTATATCAATACTCATTCTAATTTTATCTTTGAAAAGTGTTAGTCTGTTGGGAATTTCCATTTCAGGTGCAATTTGTTCGTATATTATTATTTGCTCGTCGTTTCTTTTCAGAGAAAGTGGCGGGGCAATAATCGGCACAGGTGCTTCGCTGGGATTTGCCTTGACAGGCACGGTGACACCATTGTCGTTTTGCTATTGTGTAGCAGGACTTTTTTCGGGTGTTTTTTCATATTCGGGACGAGTGCTTTGTGCGTTTGCATATATTTTCTCATTTGGTGCATTGTTTTTGTATTTTGACGGCACAAAAGCAGATTTTTCAATGCTTATCGAAACAGCATTAGCATCAATTCTGTTTATCTTAACCCCACAGAAATGGTTTACAGAAATAAAAGCACAAATTTCAATTTCGGCTCTGTCAGGAGAGAGCTCAGCAGTTAAAAATATGTTGATTTCAAGACTTAAACTTGCAAAAAATGCAGTTGGTGATATGTCAGGAATGGTGGCAAAAGTAGCCGAAATCCTAAAAGAAAAAGCTGCACCTGATACAACGGGGGTTTATCTTCGTGTCCGTGACAATGTGTGCACCGATTGCGCAAGCTTTGAAAAATGCTGGAGAAGTGGATTTTCAGGGACAGCCGGTGAATTTGATGTGATGATTGAAGAAATCAGAAAAACTGGTAATGTTACACCGTCATCATCGCCCACATCATTACAAAACAGGTGCATAAGAATAATGTCGCTTTGCGATAGCTTTAATAAAAACTATTCATCATATTCTGCAAGACTTGGTGCAGAGAGGAGAATAAATGAAATGCGAAAAATAACTGCTGACCAATTTGAAAATGTCTGTGATATGCTTGATGATATGCTTTGTGATGTGCAAAGTGAAACAACTCTTCTCGCAAACAAGTCGGATGCAATAAAGAGCAGTATTGGCAATTTAGGGCTTGATTCTTCTGTGAATTGCTATGAAGATGAGTGGGGAAATATCTTTGTAAATGTATCTTTCTCATCTGACAGCAAGGTCTCTGAAAATGCAATAAAAAGTTGTATAGAAAATGTAACAGAAACACAGTTTGCAATTCCTTCAAGTATCAAAAACAACGAAGAAAAAATCTTGTTTTTCTGGGAGAAAACAGACCTTTCAGCAGAATGTATTTATTATCAATCGTCGGGTGAAGATGGCGAAGTCTGTGGCGATTGTTTTGACTCTTTTTATGATGGTAAAGGTAATTTTATCGCGGTGTTAAGTGACGGAATGGGCACCGGTAGCCGCGCTGCTATTGATGGGATAATGGCATCGTCAATGTTTTCAAGACTCATCGTTTCAGGCTTTTCATTTCCATGTGCATTAAGACTTGTGAATTCTGCAATGCTTGTTAAAAGCCGTGATGAGTCACTTGCCACTCTCGATATTTTAAAACTCAATTTATATACAGGACAAGCTGTGATTTATAAAGCAGGTGCAACGGTTTCTCTGTTGGTGCGTCAGGGTAAAGTCACCGAGATTAAAAAGTCTGCAATGCCAATCGGTATTTTAAGACAAGCAGAATTCGGCACAGTACACGGTGGGCTTAAAAATGGAGATATGATAGTAATGATGTCCGACGGCGCAGCAGATAACAATATCCAAGAGATTAAAGCATATATCAAAGATAACGGATTTTCTTATGACTTGCCTGAAAAACTTTGCGCCATTGCAAAAACAAGAGCAATAGACAAATGTGACGATATAACCATTGCAATAATAAAAATAAATATAAATGAATGATATAGACAAATTTTAATTTGTTAACATTATTATTGCTCTTTGTTTTTTTATATGATATACTTTTTGCAGATTTCGAAGTGGGAGGTCCACATTATGTTGTATTTTTATCCTGAAGATTTTGGTGCCCTTGGTAATGGTATGAATAATGACTGTGTTGCTATTCAGTCTGCTATTGACAAGGCAGAGAAAAACGGTGGCGGTACAGTTGTGCTCACAAGTGGAAAGACATATTATTCCGATTCAATCCGTATGAAGAAAAATGTTGAACTTCACTTGCAGAAGGGCTCTCGTCTTAAGGCGACTGATAACATTGATGGCTATATCCGTCCCTGCAATATGATTAATGACCCTAAAACAGCACTTATCGGTAACCCCGTAACAGGTAAGCCTTCATTTGTGTTCATTTATGGTTATGAGGCTGATGGTTGCACAATTTCAGGCGAAGGCACTATTGACGCTAACGGTCACGCATTCGTTGAGAGAAAAGACCAGTATTATGTGACAGGTAATTTCTATCCACGTCCAACAGTTATTTATATTGAAAAGAGTAACAATATTACATTCAAGGATGTGACTATTGTCGATGCTCCATTCTGGACACTTCACCCTGCAGGTTGCGACGATGTGCTTATTTCTCAAATCCGCATTCTTAATGACCTTGATGTTGCAAACTCTGACGGCATTGACCCTGACCACTGCACAAATGTAAGAATTTTAGGTTGTCATATTGAATGTGCTGATGACTGCATTTGTCTTAAAACATCAAAGGGCAATGCAGAATATGGTCCTTGCGAGAACATTATTATTGCAAATTGCACTCTCATTTCAACATCTGCCGCTATTAAAATCGGCACAGAGGGTGTTGGTGATTTCCGTAACGTTATCGTTGATAACTGCATTATTTCACGAAGCAATCGCGGTCTTTCAATTCAAATTCGCGACGGTGGTAATGTGGAAAATGTTACATATTCAAACTGCATTGTTGAAACTCGTCGTTTCTGTCCTGACTGGTGGGGCACAGCTGAGCCTATCGTGATTACAACATTTAACCGTGACGAAAACACAAAGTCAGGTAAGATTAAAAATATCCGTTTTCGTAATATTACCTGCAAGGGTGAAAACGGTGTGCTTATTCACGGCACAGAAGAAAATATGATTGAAGATGTAACCTTTGAAAATGTGAGTGTTACAATGACAAAAACTTCAAAATGGGATTGTGGTCTTTATGATTTAAGACCTTGCCTTCAATATGGTGTTGAAAAATACAAAAATAGTGGGTTCTTCATAAGAAATGCAAAAAATGTGCTTATTGAAAAGTCTTCTGTACAGTGGGGAAATATCTGTGATGATTACAACAAAGCTGTTGATGCCGAAAACGCACCAAACCTTGAACTCATTAGATTCACGGGCACAGATGCACAATAGAAAAACTAAAGGTCGTTCTGAACATTCAGAACGACCTTTTTATATAAGACGAATTCGTCTTAATAAACTCAAAAATTATTTGTACTTTTCACATAAGTATTGCATTGCTAAATGGTAACCTTCAAGTCCTTTGCCGATGATATGTTCTTCACAAGCCATACCTGTATAAGAGATTTGGCGAAAATCTTCGCGTTTGGTTACATCTGAAATATGAACTTCAACGGTGGGGAGTCCCACAGCTTTGAGAGCATCTAAAATCGCAATACTTGTATGGGTATATGCAGCGGGATTTATAACAATGCCGTCAATTTCGCTATAAGCTTGTTGAATTTTATCAACTATTACACCTTCGTGATTAGACTGAAAACATTCCACTTCGCAGTTCAGTTCATATGCCCATTGTTCTATATCGCAAAGCAAGGTTTCATAATTCTGATTGCCATATATTTCAGGCTCACGAACGCCTAACATATTTATATTTGGTCCATTAATTACAAGAATTTTCATAAAGACACTATCTCCTTTACAATTCTGTTGGCCACTTCTTCTATTGCGCCGTTACCATCAATATCAATATCTGCAAATTGTCGGTAAAGTGGCAATCTTTTTTCATATAACTCTTTTGCACCATACTTTTGTGAAAGTGGTCTATCTTTTGTTGCTAATAAATCAGCATCACGGTTAATAAAAACAATGATTCCGTTTTGTTTTAATGAGTTATAATTTTCAGGGCGAATTACAACTCCCCCACCCGTTGCGATTATTGAATTAGTTTGCTTGCCCGCAATATTAACCGAAACATTTTCACACCAACGAAAATAATCTTCACCCTTTTCTGCAAAGATTTCGGGGATTGATTTGTTTTCTGTATTCACAATCATTTCATCAGTATCAACAAGTTGTTTATGAAGTTTATCTGCAAGTACTTTTCCGATTGTAGATTTGCCACAACCAGCCATACCAATAAGAACAATATTGCACATTTGCAATGTGAGTGAGTGTTCAATCTGTTGGCAAATTAGGTTATCTATTGTTGTATCAAAAAAGATTTCGTGTGCTTTTTTCGCCTGAGCAACAAGCATTGAAAGTCCCGCTGAAGATGGAATATCTCTTTCTTCTGCATCTAAAATCAACCTTGTTTTAAGTGGATTATACACAACATCAAGCACACCTGAAAGATTTGGGAATCGGTCAAGGTCAACAAGTGTATTAAGATTATCAGGGTACATCCCCACAGGAGTTGTATTGACAATAACATACGCATCAGTATGCTTTATATACATATTAACATAGTTATCGTCACCATTTCGTGACATAACTACAATCTCACTTGCTCCCATATCACTAAGCAACGCCTGCACTGTTGCAGATGCCCCACCCGAACCAAAAACAAGAACCTTTTTATTATGTATATCTATTTTTGATTTTTCAAGCATATATTCAAATCCGAAATAATCAGTATTATATCCACAAAGTTTACCGTCACGAACAACAATAGTATTCACTGCGCCAATTTTCTCGGCTTCAGGTGAAATCTCGTCGAGATATGGCATAACTGCTTTTTTATATGGAATTGTTACATTTATGCCCTTGAAGTTTTTGTCGCGCATAAATTTCTCAAGGCTTTCGGGCGCAACTTCAAACAAATTATAGTTTTCGTTACCCAAAGCCTTATGAATCTGTGGTGAAAAACTGTGGGGTAAATGCTCGCCTAAAAGTCCGTACATCTTATTTGTTATCCTTTTCTTCTTGATATGAACGAGAAATACTCATAATTTTTTCGTAAAGGTCACGAGAATAATCTCCTAATTCTTCACCTGCAAGATTGCTTATGCGGTCAAGAAGTTCTTTTTCTCGTTGCTCGTCAAGGATTGGAAGCTTGTGTTCTTTTTTATATTCTGCAACTTGCAAAGACAATGCCATTCGTTCTTTCCAAAGGGCAATTATCTGGTCATCTATATTGTTTATTTGTTCTCTAATTTCAAAAAGGTCTTTCATAAAATCACCTTATAAAATAATATCAAGAATTGTAATTGCAGCAACTGCTTCGACTACAGGCACTGCACGGGGCACAATACAAGGGTCGTGTCTACCTGTGATTTCCAATTCTTTTTCTGTTTTGTATTTGAGACTTATGCTGTCCTGAATTTTTGCGATTGATGGAGTCGGTTTAATAGCTACATTGAAAAGAATTGGCATACCATTAGTTATTCCACCATTTATTCCACCCGCATTGTTAGTCTTTGTTTTTATTTCACCATTCTCAATGCAGAATTCGTCGTTATTCTCACTACCATAAAGAGTTGTTGCTTCAAATCCGTTACCGAATTCAATACCCTTAACTGCAGGAATTCCAAAAATGTTTCTTGCAAGTTGGTTTTCAATGCCGTCAAACATTGGCTCACCAAACCCTGCTTTAATGCCCGTTACTGCACATTCGATAACACCACCAACAGAGTCGCCCATAAGTTTTGCTTTTTCGATTTCGGCTTTCATCTGTTCACCTTTGTTATCGTTGATAACTGGGATTTCTTTTTTTTCTATATTATAGTTTTCAACATTTATTGGATTGAATTTATCATCCTTTATATTTTTAATTGACAGAATATGAGCCTGAACACTAACGCCCATATCTTCTAAAATCTGCATACAAACTGCACCTGCAAAACAAAGTGGTGCTGTAAGTCTGCCTGAAAAATGCCCACCACCCGACACGTCATTAAATCCGTTATGCTTTATATATGCTGAATAGTCAGCGTGTGATGGTCTTGGGGTATCCATTATATTGTTGTAATCTGCTGATTTCTGATTTTCATTATAAATAACCATACAGAGTGGCGCACCACAGGTTATATCATTCACAAGCCCTGACAAAATTTCAGGCTTGTCTGCTTCAAAGCGTTTAGTTGAATAAGCATTTCTGCCCGGCGCACGACGAGACATAAACGCCATAACTTTTTCCATATCTATTTTTTTGCCTGCAGGAAGTCCGTCAATCACAACACCGATAGCCTTTGAATGTGATTGACCAAAAACAGATATTTTGATTTTATTTCCCATCATTGATGACATTTGCTTTTCCCCCTAAACTGTTAAAATCTTCAAAGAAATGTGGGTATGATTTGCTAACGGCTTCTGCACCTACTATATCCACGGGCAGTGCGCAAAGGCTGCTGAATACTGCCGCTGACATTACAATTCTATGGTCATTAGCACCGTCAACTCTTCCACCGATTAAATCATTTTCGCCCCAGATAACAAGTCCGTCATCTGTTTCGCTGACTGCAGCGCCAACCTTTGAAAGCAAGCTTTCTGTTGTTGCAATTCTGTCACTTTCTTTAAGTCGCAAACGGCTTGCATTGACAATATGTGTAACACCCTTATCACACATTGCACCCATAACGGACACAACGGGCACTAAATCGGGAATATCCCCGCCATTTACCATTGTGCCCATAAGCTTATTCTTTTTAACTGTTATTTCGTCGCCATTTATTTCAACACTTGCACCCATTCTTTTGAGAATATCGAGAATTTTTTTGTCCCCCTGTGTTGAATTTATGTCAAGCCCCGAAACAGTTACACCATCTTTTGACAAAGCTCCTGCACAAAGAAAGAATGCAGAGTTTGACCAGTCACCCTCAATGGTTATTTCTTTTGGCGAAATATATTTCTGATTACCTTTAATTATATATGTGTTTTCTGTTTCTTCTATAAGAATCCCGAAATCACGAAGAGTTGCAACCGTCATATCAATATACGGTTTTGATTCAACAGGTGGAATAAGCCTTATTTTGCTATCCCCTTTTAACAAAGGCAAAGCAAAAAGCAATCCACTTATAAACTGTGAGCTGATATTTCCAGCTAACTCAAAGTCCCCACTCTGTAAATTGCCTGTGATGTGTAATGGATACTCATTATTCTTATGAAAGACTACGCCCTTTTTCTCTAACTCTTCTTTTAATGGTGATAATGGTCTTTCGGGCAGTCTGCCGTGAGCATTTATTGTTGTGTCGATTCTTAATGCAGAAACTAATGGCAACAAAAATCTCAAGGTTGAGCCACTTTCACCACAGTCGATTTCTGCTTTTTCGTTGAATTTTTGTGGATTTACAAAAATGGTGTTTTCTTCTGTTTTTATATCTGCACCAAGCATTTTAAGACATTCCAAAGTTGCCGTAATATCTTTTGACAAGACATTACAGTTTATTTTTGTTGGCTCATTTGCAAGTGCTGAGCATATAAGCACTCGATGGGCATGTGATTTTGATGAAATTGCCTTGATTTTTCCTGACAAAATTGCAGGGGTGCATCTCATTTCCATTTTTAATTCAATCCTGATTCAATAAAATCTTTAAGCTGGTCAATATTTATCTTGTGAATTTTGCAAAGCCCGTATTCTTCAGGGACAATGAGTGAAATCACATCACGACTTCTCTTTTTGTCGGTCAAAGTCACTTTATAAAGCTCATCTGCCGAAAAGTCACAAGCAGTTGGCAAATTATTCTTTTTAAGAATAGGCAAAAGCTCATCTGAATAATCGTCATAAGAAAGACCCAATTCAAAAGCACCCTTTGTTGCGATTACCATTCCAATTGCAACTGCGTTACCGTGTGAGATTTTATAACCACTACATTTTTCAATGGCATGGCCGATTGTGTGACCAAAATTCAGAAGCTTTCTCTCGCCTTTTTCAAATTCGTCGTGGTCAACAATGTCTCTTTTAATCTCAACACAGCGCTTGATTACATATTCAATATTTTCTCTTATTTCGTTATCTTTTAAGAATGATAAAAACTCTCCATCTAAAATCATTCCGTATTTTATAATCTCTGCGCAACCCTCATTAAAGGTTTCTTCTGGCAAGGTGTCGAGTGTTATGCAATCTGCAAAAACTGCAACAGGTTGATGGAATGCGCCACAGAGATTTTTGCCCGCGTTCAAATTGATTGCAGTTTTGCCACCAACTGATGAATCCACCATAGCGAGTACCGTTGTTGGAATCTGTACAAAATCAACACCACGAAGATATGTGCTTGCCACAAAGCCTGTAAGGTCGCCCACAACTCCACCGCCAAGAGCTACAAAAAGGTCAGTCCTTGTTATATTGTTCTCTGCACAGAATTCTTGAATTTTTATAAAGTTCTCAACACTTTTTGAATTTTCACCATGTAGCACTATGTATTCAAAAACGGTAAAACCACTTTTTTCAAGACTTGATTTTACTTTTTCACCATAGAGTGAATACACATTATCGTCGGACACAATGACTGCTCTGCAAGGTCTTTTGAGATTTGCCACCATTTCACCAACAGAGTCTAAAAAGTCTGAACCAATGTGCACATTATATTCTTTTGATGCAGTTACTCGAACTTTTTCCATATTTGTCACCCATCAATCTGTCCTTTTAAAAGTTCATCTTCACGAAGAAGCTTTGTGAGAGTTTCACGTTCATTATTTCCCATTGATTTTTTATATTGTACCAAACTTTCTACTATAGAGTCAATTTCATTTATAAGATTATCACGGTTTTCTAAAATTGATTCCAACCACATATCCTTATTAAGATAGGCAACACAAGTAAAATCCTTATAACTACCTACCAAAAGCCCTTTGTGTATAAACTTTTATTTATGTCTTTTTGATAACTTTCATTCTGCATTTGGGGCAGGTGATTTCAATTTTGCCCCTGCCTTTTGGTACTCTCATAACAGTTTTACAACTTTTGCATTTAAAATATCTGTGAGTTTTTCTGTCACGGATTTGATTCATAATAAGTTTAATATATGCTTTTGGTTTTTCTGACCATACGAGATACCAATTAAGCTCTTTTCGTCTTGCTTCATAGTTTTTTGAAAGCGAACGAAAAAGGCCATAAAAAATCATAATTGTTCCTATAAAATAGAAAGCCCTTAAATGTCTGAAATTGCCTAAAAACGAGAATATAATACCTGTTATTGACAAAAACAGAGTAAATTGGTCAGAGCCATAGCGTCCAACCATAAACTGTTGTAATTTAGTTGCAATTTGTTGCATTACCATCCGCAAACGCTGTGAAAAATTCATTTTAATCTTCCTTAAATTTTATTGCGATTATATTATACCACAAATATTTGGAAATGATTACCTTAATTTTAACAAAATGTAAAAAGTCCCCGAGATAATCCCGGGGACTTATGTTTTATGTTTTTTATTCTGCTACATTTGTAACTGGTTTTTTTGCAAGCTCATCTTCTTCTTTCTTGCCAATGTTATAAATAAATGCCATTGAAAGGAATGCGATAAGTGAGCCTGCTGCAAGAACGATGAAATAAAGGTTTTTTACCTTATCGCCAAAGTCTGCTGCCTGAACCGCGTTTTCACCTTCAACAAAGCCGATTGCAACAAGTCCTATTGAAACTACAGCCTGACCGATACCCTGTGCAAGCTTACGGAAGAATGAATAAAGAGCATAAAGTGAACCTTCTTCACTCTTACCTGTTTTTCTGTAGCTAACTTCGATGCAGTCTGCAACGATAGCCCAAACAGAAATCTGGAATACGGCATTACCAACATTAAGGCCCATAAGGCATACAATATAGAGAAGCATACCAGACATATCAGCTGTCATTGGAACAAACAATGAAATTACACCTGAAATTGCACCGATAAGCATACAAGTAACAATAACCTTTTTCTTACCGAATTTTGATGTGAGTTTACCTAAAAGAGCCATAAACACAATCATTGGTGCATATGAACCAACCATTGCAATGCCGACCTTTGATGTGTCAACAAAGAAATACTGGAAAACCATATTATTGAGAGCCATTGTTGAGTTAAAGAGAGCAACTGATGCAACCGATGCGATTGTTGCGCCCATCATGGCTCTATTTGTGAAGAATGATTTGAATGCTGAGAAGAATGCGTTAAGACCAGTTTTGTTTTCTCCTGCTTCTTCACGTTGCACTCTTTCTTTAACAAGCTTTGTTGTGCCCCAAAGAGTTGCAAAAGCAACAATTGACATTACAAGAGCGACAGGAAGAAGTGTTTCGCCTTTAAGAAATTCTTCTTCGATGCCTGTTACAGGGTTTTTAACCTTATTGTAAACAATCGGAGGAAGAATAACCATAATTACGATTGCCGGCAATGCAGCACCTATACTTCTGAATGTTGAAAGAGAAACTCTTTCTTGAGGGTCACTTGTAATAACACTATGAAGTGAGCCATAAGGCACATTAACCATTGTATAAGCGATTGACCACAAGCAATATGCAATAAGACACCAAGCATATTTAGCTGCATAAGGGAATGATGTGATTGGTGCAAAGAGCATTACATTGAATACAACAAGGATTAATGCGCCAGCAATAATCCAAGGCATATATTTACTCTTTTTGCCCAATCTCTTAGTGTCAACAAGGTTGCCGATAACAACGTCGTTAACTGCGTCAAATGCTTTTGAGATAAGAATAATTGCTGCATAGTCTGTCGCTTTGATACCTATGTATTGAAGATAAAAAAGCTGCATAAAGGTTGAAACGAGCTGAAATGAAAATCCGCAACCCATATCACCCATAGCATAACCTAATTTGTCACGCCAACCAAATGGTCTGATTTCAGTTTTTCCCATTTTGAAATCTCCTTTTTCATTATTATTTAACAAAAACATTATATCAAACAAATATAATATTTTCAACAACCATAATTTGTTTCAAATTGAAAATTATTGATTTTCAACACAGATTTTATATGCGATTTCTTGTAATTGTTCGAGCGTTTCAATAATGCCTAATTCCTGACGGTATTTAGCAGCGCCACGAAGTCCTTTTGTGTACCACCCTGCGTGTTTTCTTGCTTCTCGCATTCCAACATAGTCACCTTTATATTGGCAAAGAGTTTCAATGTGTTTAAGCATAACTCTCATTCTTTCAGTTACTGGTGGTTCAGGGATTACTCTGCCGTGTTCTAAATATGCATTGATTTGAGAGAACACCCAAGGTCTTCCAAGAGCACCACGGCCAATCATAATCAAATCACAATTTGTTTCTTCAAACATAATTGCTGCTGATTGCTCGTCAATTATATCCCCATTACCGATTACGGGAATTGAAACGCTCTTTTTAACTTCTGCAATAATATTTCTATCAACAGGTGGAGAATACATCTGCTGTCTTGTTCTACCATGAATTGTTATGGCGCTTGCCCCTGCATTTTCGGCTCTTTGTGCCATTTCAACTGCGTTTATAGAGTTTTCGTCCCAACCCATACGTATTTTCACAGTTACAGGTACAGGTGAAGCATTCACAACAGCTTTCACGATTTCTTCTGCAAGTTGTGGATTTTTAGAAAGCGATGCACCCCCACCGTTACCAGCAATTTTAGGTGCAGGGCATCCCATATTTATATCAATGATTTCTGGGCTAAACTGCATAACCTGTTCAACACTCTGCGCCATAATCACAGGGTCAGAGCCAAAAATCTGAATAGCCGCAGGACGCTCTTTTTCTGAAAGAAATGCTAAATCTTTTGATTTTCTGTCACCCATAGACACACCTTTTGAACTTATCATTTCGCTGACTACATAGCTTGCGCCATAGTCAACGCAGAGTTCACGGAATGCACGGTCTGCAACTCCTGCCATTGGTGCTAATACAGCTTTGCCTTGAATTTCAACATTACCGATTTTCATAATTTACCTCGAATGAATTTATGTATTTATTTTAACACAATGTTTCTTAATTGTCGATACATAAACTTTGCTTGTCATAATGCAATATACTCTCTCATAAATATAATTGAAATGCAAAGACGATAAAGGAGAGATTATATGGATTTCAATGTGCATAAAGACCAGATTTCAGTCTGTGAAACCAATCTTCAGGGCAATGCAGAATATTCAGTCGACTGTGACATCACCTTGCCCGAATATTTACCCGATATTGTGAGAATTCTCAGATGCACTTGCACACCGGGGGTAACATCTCACCAAATCAATGGTGATAGAATTTCTGCCGAGTGCACTTGCCTTGTGCGTGTGCTTTATATTTGTGAGCAGAGCAAAGTGAGATGCTTTGAGCAGACACTCAATTTTTCAAAGCAACTTGAACTCAAAAACAGCGATGCAACCTGCATTTATGTTGGTGCTAAAACAGATTATGTGAATTACAGGGTATCAGGTCAACGCCGTTTTGAAGTGCACGGTGCTATTACAGTTTTTGCAAAAGCTAATTGCAAAAAGCCCTGCGAATTTATTGCTTCTGCCGAAGGTGACGGTATAACTATCCGTCAAGAAAAGAATGAAATTTGCAATCTTGTCTGTGTTTGTGAAAAAGCGTTTTCGGTTTCAGAAACACTTGACCCATCAGGGATTTCAGAACCAATCGGTGCAATTATTTCATCTTGTGCCACACCAATCATCAATGAAATCAAGGTTATTTCAAATAAAATTTTCTTAAAAGCCGACCTTAATGTCAAAACCGTGCTCACATTGCAAGAAAGTTGCGATATTGAAATCTTTGAGAGCATAATTGCAATAAATCAGATTATCGAAGCACCTGAAATTACGGATGATTGTATGCTCGATGCTACACTCTCACTTGTGAATTTAGATATTCGCAACCGTTTTGACTCTGCAGGAAACAAAAATCTTTTAGATGCTTCTGCTGTTTTAGATTTATCTGTATGTGGCTACAAAACCAGAAGTATCTCTGCTATTAAAGATGCTTATTCAACCAAATATGAATGTGACATCAAAAAAGCAATCGTTTATGTGCCCACTCTCGAAGAAAAAATTGACGACACATTTCTTTGTCGTGGAGTTTGTGACCTTGGCACATCTGGAGTTGCAAAGGTGCACAGTTTTATCTGCAACGATATATCATCAAAATTTATTATTGGTGACGGTGTTGTGAATATCAATGGTGAGATTACCGCTGACATAATTTATGATGACGCTAACGGAGACACGCTTTTTGCTCAAAGACAAATCCCATTTGAATATTCAAAGCCTTTGCAATGTGACAAAGATGTGATTTCTTGTAACCCCATCTGCTCTGTATCTGCTTCAAGCTTTATGATTAGTGACAGCAACAAACTTGATGCCCGAGTTGAAATAAATGTTCACGGATTTGTATTCGGTGAAACTGAAAAAAGTATTGCAACTGAAATCACAGTTGATAAAACAAAATGCAAAAAAGTGAAAACTGCATCTTTGACCATCTATTTTGCTGATGCAAACGAGAGCCTTTGGAATATTGCAGAAAAATATAACACAACAGTTGATGCAATTATCCGTGAAAACAACATTTCTGACGGAATTATTGATAAAAAATGCAAACTGTTGATACCAAGAATGTAAGGGGTGAAGAAAATGAGTAACACAAGCATTTATAACGATATTGCCGTGCGTACGGGTGGAGATATTTATATTGGTGTGGTTGGCCCTGTGAGAACAGGAAAATCCACATTTATCAAAAAGTTTATGGACTGCGTTGTGCTTCCGAATATGGAAAACGACGCTATGCGAGAAAGAGCAAATGACGAGTTGCCCCAATCTTCTGCGGGGCGCACTATTATGACAACCGAGCCAAAATTTATTCCTGAAAACGCAGTTAAAATCACATTGCCCGACAACGCAAGTTTCAATGTGAGAATGATTGACTGTGTTGGTTATATTGTTCCAAGCTCGTTGGGATATATCGAGGGTGACCAGCCTCGAATGGTGCGCACACCTTGGTATGAAAACGAAATTCCATTTAATATGGCGGCCGAAATCGGCACAAAAAAGGTTATTACCGAGCATTCAACAATCGGGTTAGTTGTTACAACTGACGGAAGCATCAGCGATATCCCCCGTGACGAATACGAAGAAGCTGAAGAGCGGGTTATCAATGAGTTAAAAGAGCTTAACAAGCCTTTTGTGGTATTGCTCAACTGTATGTACCCTAACGGTGAAAGTGCACAATCTCTTTGCAACGAGTTGTCGGCAAAATATCGCGTGCCCGTTATGGCTGTTAATTGTCTTGAACTTCGTGAGCAAGAAATCAAAGAAATCATCACTCAGATTCTTTTTGAATTTCCCGTCAAAGAAATTGGTGTTGACTTGCCCTTATGGTTGGTGTCTTTGCCACAGGACCACTGGTTAAAAGCAGAAACATATAAGTATGTATTAGAGTCCATAGAAAATATCGAGTTTGTCCGTGACATCAGCATTATGACCGAAAGTCTTTGCGAATGTGAGCATATTGCAGGTGCAAAAATCAAAAATATGGATTTGAGTATCGGTAGTGCGTGGCTTTCAGTTCAGATGAACAACGGTTTATTCTATAAAATTCTTGAAGAAGAAACAGGACTTTCAATCGACAGCGAACAAAGTTTGTTATCTTGTCTTAAAGAATTATCGGGCATTAAAAAAGAATATGCACGAATAAAATCTGCTCTTGATGAGGTTGAAACAACGGGCTATGGTATTGTTATGCCGACACTTTCAGAGTTAAGCCTTGAAGAACCTGAAATAGTGAAACAAGGCGGTCGTTATGGCGTAAGGCTTTCTGCTTCCGCACCGTCAATTCACCTGCTCAAAGCTAATATCCAGACCGAAGTTGCCCCAATAGTTGGCAGTGAAAGTCAGTCAGAAGAACTTGTGAAATATTTGCTTGAAGGCTTTGAAGAAGACCCTAATAAAATCTGGGAGTCAAATATTTTTGGCAAATCTCTTAACGAGCTTGTTAATGAAGGACTTCGCAACAAACTTTATCATATGCCAACTGATGCTCGTATGAAATTCCAAGAAACTCTTGAACGAGTTATCAACGAAGGCTGCAATGGTCTTTTGTGCATAATCCTATAAAATACAAAGCAGAATTCTACATTTTGAATTCTGCTTTTTTATTGCTTTTATATTCTTTTATTGCTATACTTTACTCATAGGAAAAATTTGACCTTTGGGGGATTAAATTATGGCAATTCAAATTCTTGAAAACAACATTTTTGTGCTTGAAACAAAAAATACCCATTATGTTTTGGGCATTGACAAAAACGGAAACAACCGTCATATACATTGGGGCAAAAAATGCCTTGTTTTTGACTATGAAGTGAAAAATATCTGGGACGAAAACTCAAATCACACAAGTCTTGATATGGCTCGTCAGGAATTTACAGTTTTTGGTGGCATTATGTATCGCGAAAGCAACTTGAAAGTGCAATACCCTGACAAATGCCGTGAGATTGAGTTAGAATTTGTTGGTGCAAAGGCAGAAGAAAATACACTCACAGTCACACTCAAAGACAAGGTTTATCCTTTAGAAATCGCACTTAAATATAGAGTTCAAGATAATGACGATATTATCACCCGTTGGGCAGAAATCAAAAATACAGGCAGTGATAAAATCGTGCTTGACAGAGTTTTCTCTGCTGAGCTCACACTTCCATCACAATATCCATACACATTTAAAAACACAAACGGCTCTTGGGGTGGCGAATATGTTGAAACCGAGTCAACACTTGAAGGTGGTGCGTTAGTATTCGATAGTAAACGTGGTACTTCTGGTCACAACCAGTCACCATATTTCATAGCATATCAGAATGCTGACGAAAATCAGGGTGATGTTTATTTTGGCTCACTTGCATATAGTGGTAACTTCAAAGTGCTTTGTACACGCGACCTTTTCTATACCACAAGAATTTCATTGGGACTTAACGACCACGATTTCAAATACGAATTAAAGGCGAACGAAACTCTCGAAACACCTGCAGTATTCTGTGGATATTCTTCACAGGGCTTTGGTGAAATGAGCCGTCAGATGAACAGATTTGCAATTAATCACGTGTTACCAAAGCAGTTTAACGACAAGGTTTTGCCTGTTCTTTATAACTCTTGGGAAGCAACAGAATTTGACGTTAACACAAAGGACCAGACTAAACTTGCAAAACTTGCTGCAGCGATGGGCGTTGAGCTTTTCGTTATGGACGACGGTTGGTTTGGTGCAAGAAATCACGACCGTGCAGGTCTCGGTGACTGGTTTGTCAATAAAAAGAAATTCCCTAAAGGTCTTGACGAGCTTATTAAGAATGTCAATAAATTCGGTATGGATTTCGGTCTTTGGTTTGAGCCTGAAATGGTGAATCCTGATTCAGATTTATTCCGTGCGCATCCAGACTGGGCTTATCATTATGACACAAGAACTGCTCATACTCTTCGTCACCAGTTAGTTCTTAATATGACTAGACCTGATGTTCAGGAATACATTTTTGACCGTATGGACACAATGCTTACTGAACACAATATTAAATATATTAAGTGGGATATGAACCGTCCACTTTCTGAAACTGGCGCCGAGAATTTAGAGTGCCCACAAGAATTGTGGTATAGACATACACAAGCGGTTTACCAAATTGTTGACCGTCTTAAAGAAAAACACCCTGATGTTGCTTTTGAAAGTTGCTCATCGGGTGGCGGACGCAGTGACTATGGTGCATTACTTCACTATGACCAGGTATGGACTTCTGACAACACAAGTGCTGTTGACAGAATGATGATGCAAAAGTGGTTTACATATCTTCGTCCAACAAAGGTTATGCGTGCTTGGGTGACAGATGTTAACTGGTATAACCCACCAATGAGTCTTGATTTCAGATTCCACGTTGCTATGCAGGGCTCACTCGGTGTTGGTGGCAAGTTGACAAAATATAGCCTTACTGATTTGGCTATTGCTCGAAAGAATGTTAGCCTTTATAAAGAAATCCGCCACATTGTGCAACTTGGTGACCTTTATAGAATTCTTGACCCAGATAAAGACGAAATTCTTTTCAATCTCTATGTAACAGAAGACAAGACAGAAGCAGTTGCTTTCTTGTCATCAGTAGTTACAAGATTTATGCAAAAAGAAATCCCATTAAGATTTATGGGACTTGATGATGAAAAAATCTATAAGCTCAAAATCGGCAAAGAAAAATATGAAAAGAGTGGCGCATATCTTAAAAATGTCGGTATTCCAGTAACCGTTCGCGGAATGGGATATAACGAGATTATTAAGATTAAGGCAAAATAAAAAAGCAAAGGACAGACTTTCATGGTCTGTCCTTTATTTGTGCGCAAAGCCAACATTTTGTTTGATTTAACGCGATATCTTTTTCAGTAAAATTTGTTTTATGAAGGTCGTTATAGTGTTCGATACAGAGATTTTTTTCATAATCGGCAAAAATGAAATCTTTATATTTCTTGATTAGTTCTATTATTCTTTCTTCTGTAATTTCTCGCATTTTATCATCCCTTTTGTATTCCTACTTGGTAAGATTTTATCTTTCTTTTAAGTATTTGTCAATATTTTTGCTTATAATATCTCCTATAAGGAGATGATATTATGAATATGAAGCCGTTAAAAGAAAAAATCAGTATTACAGTCGATGGCGATATTCTTGAAAAAGCAAGGAAATTAGCGGAGCAGGATGACCGCTCGCTTTCTCAATTCATAAACATCGCTCTCAAAGATTATGTGAAGAAAATTGAAAAACAAAATTAAAACAAAATGTTACGATAATGTTTTGAAAACAGTCCATTTTACTGGACTGTTTTTCTTTTGCCTTTGTTGAAATCTGTCTTTTAGCGTGATATGATACTTTTGTGCAGAACAAATGTTCGGTGCAGAAAGGAGGCAGAAATGACATTGGAACAATTAGGTGAACAATATCTTAAACAAGCCGACGAGCTCCACTCACTCGTTGTGGATTATTCTGCCCAACTTAACAAATTGGACGGAATAAGACTTTATGAAATGAATTCTAAGATATTGACACTGCGAGAAATGGAGAGAGACACAAGAATAATCGGCAAACAATTAACCGATTATTATTCTCAACAAACAAGTAGAAAAGTGTATCATTCACACAGAATTAATTGACTTTTATTTTTATAATTGTATAATTATTAAAGAGGTGTGAATATGAAAAGAGTTTTTAGTTTCTTGTTAATAATTGCAATTCTTTGCACTATGGCTGTGCCTTGCTTTGCAGCGAACCCAACTGTTTCAATTAATACTGTTAATTCTGCAACTGTTGGTGAAACAATAACTGTATCAGTTAATCTTTCTGCTAACTCAAATTTGGCAGGATTAAAGATTTCAGTTAATTTTAATGCTTCTGAATTTCAGCTTGTTTCAGGCTCTGCAAAAGCAGGCTCACTTTTTATGGCTGAGGTTGTAGAGGGAACAAGCTTTGTTAAACATACAGGTGTATCAGTTAATCCAATTACCTCAAGCGGTACAGTTTTAACTTTTAAATTGAAAGTTCTCAAAACCGGTGGCAGGGTTACAGTTGCTATCAATGAAGCTATCGATGGCAACAACAAAAATGTTACGGTTGCTACATCAAATGCAACCATAAAATGTTCACACGCAAATGCAAAATGGGTTGTTACTAAAAATGCTACTTGCACAGAAAAAGGTAGCGAAACCAGAGAATGCAGTTGTGGTGATGTTTCAACTCGTGATATTAAACTCGTAAATCACATTTTTGGTGCTTGGGTGATAACCAAAGAAGCAACCGAAACTGAAAAAGGCGCAAAAGAGAGAATTTGCAAAGTTTGTGCTAAAAAAGAGACTGCAGATATTGCAAAAATAGCGCCGCCCCAAACTACAACTGAAACCGAAACTGAAACTCAATCAGAAACACAAACACAAAGCGAAACAGAAACTACAACAATTCCACAAAATCAGGATACAAATAAAACTGATGCAAAGCCAGTTGTTGTTGGAGCAATCTTCTTTGTTGTGGGTATTGCAGTGGGAATAGGCGCAACTTTGTTTATTATCAAGCGTAAGGCAAAGGAAGAATAATGAAAAAACTAATTCAGAAATATCGCGAATTGATTATATATGTAATAGTCGGTGGACTAACAACTGTTGTCAATTATATAATTCATTTCGGATTAAGAGCATTTAATGTCAATTACTATATAGCACTGACTGTGGCTTGGTTTGGCGCAGTGGTGTTTGCTTATGTTGCTAACAGAATTCTTGTTTTTGAAAGTAAAACCAAAGGTAAAGAGCAATTCAAAGAAATCACACTCTTTTTTGGAGCAAGAGTTTTTTCTTATGGACTTGAAATGCTCATTTCATTTATTTTTATCGACTGTGCAAAAGCCGACCGCTTTGTGTGGCAACCAGAATTTACTGAAAATATAATTCCAATAGGCGAGTTGGTCGTTAAAACTGTAGCTCAGGTGATTATAGTTATTTCAAACTATGTTTTCAGCAAATTGGTAATATTCAAAAAAGATGCATAAATTTCAAATATTCACTGTATAATGTATAAAAATACATAAAAACAGTGAATATTTTTTATTTTTATGAATAAATACTTGACTTTTATGAATATTGATGTATAATCACTTCATAAAAATTCAAATCAACTTAAAAGGAGTAGATTTAATTATGAAAAAGACAACAAAGATTCTTGCAGTAGCTCTTGCTCTTGTTCTTATCGTTGGTTGCTTCGCAGCTTGTGGCGGTAAAGAAGATGCAGACGCAATTAAAATCGGTGTTCAGACAAACACAACAGGTGATATTTATTCATCAGGCGACTTCGGTGAAGATGCAGTTGTTCGTTATGACAATGGTGCATTAGCAGTTGAAGCTCTTAAAAATGCAAAAGTTGATTGCGTTATTATCGATAACGAACCAGCTAAAGCTTATGTAGCAGCTAACACAGGTCTTAAAATTCTTGAAACAGAATATGCAGTTGAAGATTATGCTATCTGCTTCCAGAAAGGTAACACAGACCTTAAAACAGCAGTTGATAATGCTCTCAAAGACCTTATCGCTGATGGCTCAGTTAAGAAAATTGTTGATAAATACATAAACGGTACAGATGAAGCTCTTGTTGGTGTTCCTGTAACAGCAGTTGATACAGATAAACCAAATCTTGTTATGGCAACAAATGCTGAATTCCCACCATATGAATACATTGATGGTGATATGTATTATGGTATCGACGTTGAAGTTGCAAAGATTATCGCTGACAAGCTTGGTTATGACCTTGTTATCGAAAACGTTGCATTTGACTCAATTATTCCTGGTGTTCAGTCAGGTAAATATGATATGGGTATGGCTGGTATGACAGTTACTGACGAAAGACTTGAGAGCGTTGATTTCTCATCATCATACGCAACAGGTGTTCAGGTTGTTATCGTTAAAGATGGTGGCAAAATAGCTACATTCGAAGACCTTGACCCATACTTCCTTCCAGCAGAATAATAAATAGTTTTTATTAATTTTCGTTCAGGGCGGATAATACCGCCCTGAATTTTTGAGTTTATGAAAGGAGAATCTTATGCTTGACCATATTATTGGTGCGTTAATGGCTTTCTTTGAGAGATTTAAAGAAGTTATGATTGATGGCGACCGTTATAAGTTCCTTATAGATGGTCTGAAAAACACGTTCACCATCACATTTGGCGCTTTGGCAATCGGTATTATTCTTGGTATTCTTGTTGCGGCAATTCGTACATCTTTTGACAAGAATAGAGAAGCAATGAAACTTCGTGGCGGTGCAGGATATTATGTTCTTGCAGTGCTTAACGGAATTTGTAAATTCTATCTTACAGTTACACGTGGCACACCTGTTGTTGTTCAGTTGATGATTTCATATTTCGTTATCTTTGCTCTTGCTGATGACGGAATTCCAGTTGCAATTTTCGCATTCGGTATAAATTCGGGTGCTTATGTTGCTGAAATCTTCCGTGCAGGCATTATGTCTATTGACCACGGTCAGTTTGAGGCAGGTCGAAGCCTTGGCTTTAACTATTTCCAGACAATGCGTTTTATCGTTATTCCACAGATGTTCAAGGCTGTGCTTCCAACTCTTTGTAATGAGTTCATTGCACTCTTAAAAGAAACATCAGTAGCAGGTTATGTTGGTGTTATCGACTTAACAAAAGCAGGCAACACAATCGCGGGAAGAACTTTTGAATATTTCATTCCGCTTCTCTCAGTAGCAGTAATTTATCTTGTTCTCGTTATGATTTTATCATGGCTTGTTGGCATTCTCGAAAGGAGGTTGCGTAAGAGTGACAGATAATGTACTTATTAAAGTAGAAAACCTTAAAAAACATTATACAGGCGGTGTTGTTAAAGCACTTGACGGCATCAACTGCGAAATCAAAAAAGGTGAAGTTGTTGTTATTGTCGGACCATCAGGAAGTGGTAAATCAACTTTTCTTCGTTCACTCAACCTTCTTGAAATTCCTACATCGGGTAAAATTTTCTTTGATGGTGTTGATATTACAGACAAAAAGACAAACATCAATATGCATCGTCAGAGAATGGGAATGGTATTCCAACATTTTAACCTTTTCCCAAATATGAATGTGCTTAAAAATATGACAAAAGCACCTATGACACTTCTTAAAAAGAGCAAAGAAGAAGCTGAAAGCAAAGCTCTTGAGCTTTTAGACCGTGTTGGCCTTAAAGACAGAGCAGATGCATATCCTAGTCAGCTTTCAGGTGGTCAGAAACAGCGTGTTGCTATTGTTCGTGCACTCTGTATGGAGCCTGAAGTAATGCTTTTTGACGAGCCTACTAGTGCTCTCGACCCTGAAATGGTCGGCGAAGTTCTTGATGTTATGAAAAACCTTGCTCGTGAGGGTATGACAATGGTTGTTGTTACTCACGAAATGGGCTTCGCAAAAGAAGTGGCAACTCGCGTAATCTTTATGGATGAGGGTAAGATTATTGAAGAGAATAATCCACAGGATTTCTTCGAAAATCCACAAAACCCAAGACTTAAAGATTTCTTATCAAAAGTTTTATAGAATAAACAAATGTCACCTTGGTAAAATATTACCGAGGTGATTTTTTATGAAAAATATGAGCGAAGAAGTCAAAGCATATTTTGACACGTTGCCAATTTCCGTTCAAAGTGCAATTATTGAGTCAGGCGCAACATTCAAAACAGTTGAGCAACTCAAAATTGTGGCAAAAGCATTTATGGAAAAATAAAAATGTTTTGTAGGGGCGATTCACAAATCGCCCGTATTTTTTGTTGACAAAACATTGAAAAAATAGTTTAATATATAGGATACAAAATTTTTAGCAAAGGTGATACACAAATGGAAAACACCGTAGAAAAGAAAAAAATAGTTTTAAGTGCAATTCAACCAACAGGCACTCCAACCTTGGGCAACTATCTTGGCGCACTTAAAAACTGGAAAAATATGAAGGACGATTATAATTGTCTTTATGCTGTTGCAGACTTGCACTCTCTTACAGTTCGTCCTGAACCTGCAACTCTTCGCAAAAACACAATGGAGCTTTATGCAATTCTTTTGGCACTCGGTCTTGACCCTGAAGAAAGCATTGTGTTTATTCAAAGCCATGTGCCACAGCACGCACAACTTGCATGGCTTTTGAATTGTTGCACACAGTTCGGTGAAGCAGCAAGAATGACACAGTTTAAGGATAAGAGCGAAAAGCACCCTGAAAATGTCAATGTAGGTTTGTTTACATATCCAATTTTGATGGCTGCTGACATTCTTTTATATCAGGCAGATTATGTGCCAATTGGTGCTGACCAGAAACAACACCTTGAAATTGCTCGTGATATTGCAGAACGTTTTAATACAGTTTATGGCAACACATTCACACTCCCAGAGCCATTTATCGGCAAGGTTGGTGCAAGAGTCATGTCACTTCAGGACCCAACTTCAAAAATGAGCAAGTCTGACATAAATCCAAAGGGTTATATCTCAATGCTTGATGACGATAATGTAATTGTGAAAAAGATTAAGAGCGCAGTTACAGACAGTGAAGCAAAAGTAAGATTTGCAGACGGCAAAGATGGAATCAACAATCTTATGGGTATCTATTCTTGTTGCACAGGTCTTTCTTATGAACAAATTGAAAAAGATTTTGACGGCAAAGGTTATGGTGATTTTAAGAGTGCAGTTGCAGAAGCAGTTGTTGAAGAACTTCGTCCATTCAAGACAGAGTTTAATCGTCTTATTAACGACAAAGCATATCTTAACGAGTGCGCAAAAAATGGTGCAGAAAAAGCAAGTCGCCTTGCACAAAGAACTTTGAATAAGGCTATGAAAAAATCAGGCTTATATCAGTTATAATATATTTTTTGTGGTGGGGATAAACTCCCACCATTTTTTACAACAAATTGAATTTTTTCCCTAATCAGATTACAATAAAAAAGCCTCAACCTTGCGGTTGAGGCTTTTTTATGCTTTTGTTTACTTCATTAAGTTATATAGTGTTGGGATAAACAGACCAAGAATTGTTGGTACTGCAAATGAAAATATAATTGATGTTAAAAGTGTGATACCCAAACTTTCAATTTTTGCACCGACAAAGAAGATTGCATAAAAAGGTGCTACAAGAATTTTGCTGATTTTTTTATCGTTGTTTGCAAAGAAATTCTCTTTAAGCATCATAACATCTTCAATCTGTGGAAAGAGGTTTGTGCAAAGTGAAATTCCAAGATACAAGCAAATCCAAGCAAGACCATCGTTATATTTGCCAAAATAATAGACTGTTGTTGCACCATTCATAAGCAATAAGAAACCAAGTGCCAAATTGAAAAAGAACGGAATAAAGCAAACATCAAAGCTTGCGCTCTTTCTCTTAATCAATTCATGGTCAACGTGGCTTAACATTTCGTTTGCCTGAACCACTCGTGCGTCATCAACAATTACCTTTGTCCAGCGGCAACTCATATGTTCAAAGAAAGCATGAAGAATTGCGCCAGGTAATGTAAGAAATTTTACGATTATATAAACTGTTCTCATCATAATAAATCATATCTCCCGCTCATTACAATTTCTTCAAGTGTGATTTTGCCAGCTTTATAGTCTGTTACATCTTGTGAGAATGGAATTCCATATTCACCTGAATCTTCAATTTCTTTTTTAAGCTCATCATATGCTTCTGTATTCTTTGTTGCAAGTGCTAAAATTGCTAGCATATCCCTTGATTGGCTATTTACTGTTTCCAGCGAATCCATCTGATATGTGCAACATTCTTCTGCCGACTCATAAGCATCTGTGTATTTACCGAGCATAATCAGATTGAGTGTCTTTTGCATTGAAAGAGTGTAACCAATTTGCGCAACAAGGTCATAACCGTCTTCAAGTCTTGAAAGGCCATTAAGACCATTAACACAAATGTCAACTGCTCTTTGATAGTTCTTGTCACGATAACGATAAATCATTGATAGAATAAGGTTATCATCTATACCTTCATCATTACTGTTCTTAATATTTTTAAGTAAAGCTTCAGCCTTATCATATTGTTCTGTGCCTATATAAGCACTCGCCAAAACAGTTGTCCAGACACGGTCAACATATTCTGTGTAACCCAAAGCCTTTTCAAGATATTCAATCGTTACTGATTCGTCTTTGCCATTAGACTGAGCTGCTGCATATTTATAGATATTGAGCCAGCTTTCGTCATAAATATAACCTTTTTCTGCTCCACTAGGTGTAAATTCGACATTAGTTTCATCAAGATAATAGCCGTTGCTTTCGTAAATTCTTTTTCCTGAAAGTGAATCAAGCTCAGCAATAATTTTATCATATTCAGTTACATCGTATTCTTCAAGATGTTGCTGAATCATAGTCGTTGTTGCTTGCATCAAACTCATTTCTTCATCAATTTCTGAAACATCTTTTAACATAAATAAAAGAAAGTCAGAATTGCCAAAATATGAAAACGCATTTGTAACCATATCCATATTGTTTGCTTTATAACCAGCAACAATTTGTTTTGCATAAAGTTTCTTATAATTTTCTCTTAATTCTTCTTCAATGCAATCCTCTGCCATATCATAATTGCTGACCGCTGAATAAAGTTTATTTTCTTTTAAGTTTTTGTCACCACTTTTCATATAAGAAAACACAGGTGTATCAATGGCAAATTTGATTACGCCAAAAATTAAAACAGCTAATATAACTACAACTGAAACAAGGCCTTTCCAGTCATAAGGATATTTTTCAAGAATTGCTTCACATTCTTCACAGAAAATACTGTCAGGATTTTTCTTCGTTCCCCGTGGTCTTTCACCACAGCATTCACAGTTGTTGTCAAAGTCAACTATTGCTCTGCGTTTTTCATCAAGAGAAACTGTTTTAGGGTCATAGCCCTCAACCTCAATGTTATCAACATCAAAATCATCTGATTCTTCTGCTTCTTCTTGCGCTTTGCTGAGTTCTTCTTTGAAAATACGAACAAGTTCGTCCATTTCGTCACGATAGTTTTCATTTTCAGGTGTATTGCCATCAAGTTTCTTCTTATCGCTCAACTTTATTCCTCCTTACTGTTCGTTTGCACCACAGCACTTTTTATATTTCTTACCGCTACCACATGGACAAGGGTCATTTCTACCTACTTTTTGTCCTTTTTTAACAGGTTGCTTTTTCTCGCTACCGTCTGTGCCACCACTTGTTGCAGTAATTTTTGCCGCCTGTTCGCGTTTAACATCTTCTTCACTCTTCAATTTGAAAAGAAGAAGTGTTGTGACTGTTCCTTCACGGATAAGCGCTGTCATTTCGTCGAACATATCAAAGCTTTCCATACGGAATGCAACAACAGGGTCTTGCTGTGCATAAGAACGAAGATAAATACCACGTTTTAATTCTTCCATAGCATCAAGGTGGTCCATCCAACGCATATCAACATTATGAAGAAGAACCTTGCGCTCTAATTCTGACATAATTTGTTCGCCATATTCAGCACTCTTTGCATTATAAATATCCATCGCTTTGTTGTAGAAATATTCCTTGAACTGCTCTGGACTATTATAGCTATTTTCAATGTCAGGACCTGCAAGATATTTGAATTTATTGATAAGTCCGTTGATATTCCAGTCTTTTGGTTCATTTGAAGCAGGACAATAAAAATCAACAGTTTCATTCACATAATCATCAATCATTTTAAGGATTGTTGCGTGAATGTCTGCACCGTCAAGCACCTTATTACGTTGACCATAAATAACTTCTCTCTGCTTATTCATAACGTCGTCAAAACGAAGAACATTACGACGCATTGCAAAGTTATTGCCTTCAACTTTCTTCTGTGCACCTTCGATTGTGCTTGTGAACATTTTTGCTTCAACAGGAATATCGCCCATACTCTTGAATGTATCAAGAATATTATAGAAACGGTCACCTGCGAACAAACGAAGCAACTCGTCTTCTGCTGAAAGATAGAACTTACTTCTACCAGGGTCACCCTGACGTCCTGCACGACCACGGAGCTGATTATCAATTCTTCGTGATTCGTGACGCTCTGTACCGATAATAAAGAGACCACCTGCTTCGCGCACTTTATCTGCCTCGTCACGAAGTTGCTCTTTATATTTCTTTTCAAGTTCTTGATATGTTTTTCTTGCTTCGAGAATATCTGTATTATCTGTTTCTGCAAAGCCTGTTGCCTCTGCAATAAGCTCATCAGAATAATCCATTCTTCTCATTTCATTTCTTGCCATATATTCTGGGTTACCACCCAAGATAATGTCAGTACCACGACCCGCCATATTTGTTGCGATTGTAACTGCTCCGAATTTACCTGCCTGTGCAATAATTTCAGCTTCTTTGTCGTGATATTTAGCATTGAGCACTTCGTGTTTAATACCACGTTTTTTAAGAACCTTACTTAAAAGTTCACTCTTTTCAATGTTTGTTGTACCAACGAGAACAGGTTGACCTTTTACATTGCATTCAAGAATCTGTTCAATAATCGCATTGTATTTTGCGAGTTCTGTTTTATAAAGAACATCATCTTCGTCATTACGGATAACAGGCTTGTTTGTTGGAATTTCAATAACGTCAAGTTCATAGATTTCTTGGAACTCGTGTTCTTCTGTCATTGCAGTACCTGTCATACCGGAAAGCTTATTATAAAGTCTGAAATAGTTCTGGAATGTAATAGTTGCAAGAGTTTTTGACTCTCTCTCAACCTTAACGTTTTCTTTTGCTTCAATAGCCTGATGAAGACCATCAGAATAACGACGACCAATCATAATACGGCCTGTGAACTCGTCAACGATAAGCACTTCGCCATCTTTAACAACATAGTCAACATCGCGTTTCATAACACCGATTGCCTTAATTGCAAGGTCAATATGGTGCTGAATTGTAAGGTTTTCAACATCAGCAAGGTTTTCAACGCCGAAGAATTTTTCAGCTTTCTTAATACCGTTCTGTGTAAGTGACGCAGTTTTTGCTTTTTCATCAACAACGAAATCGTCATCATCACTTGCAAAACTTTCAACGCCCTGTTTCGCGTCAACTTCTTTAACTTTACACATTTTAAGGCGTTTTGCAAATTCGTTTGCGATTTTATAAAGTTCGGTTGACTTGTCACCCATACCGGAAATGATAAGAGGTGTTCTTGCTTCATCAATAAGAATTGAGTCAACTTCGTCAACAACTGCAAAGTTATGTCCACGCTGAACTCTTTGCTCTGCATAGATAACCATATTATCACGAAGATAGTCAAATCCCATTTCGTTGTTTGTACCATAAGTAATATCACAGTCATAAGCTGCTCTTCTTTGTTCACCATCTAAATCGTGAACGATAAGACCAACTGTAAGACCTAAGAAACGGTAAAGTTTACCCATCCATTCAGAGTCACGGCGAGCAAGATAGTCATTGACAGTAACAATATGCACGCCCTTGCCTGAAAGTGCATTAAGATATGCAGGAAGAGTTGCAACAAGTGTTTTACCTTCACCTGTTCTCATTTCTGCAATTCGGCCTTGGTGAAGAACTATACCACCAATAATCTGAACTGGGAAATGACGCATATTAAGAACACGAGCAGATGCTTCACGACAAGTTGCAAATGCTTCAGGCAAAATATCATCAAGAGTTTCGCCTTTTTGTAATCTTTCTTTAAACTCAACAGTTTTTGCTTGAAGCTGGGCATCAGTTAACCCTTTGTATTCTTCTTCAAGAGCCAAAACTTTTTTCTGAATCGGGATTATTCTCTTAACTTCTCTGCTTGAATAATCACCAAAGATTTTTTTCAATAAAGACATAAATTCTATCCTTTCAGTTGCATAAAAAACAACATTTTCTACATTTTTAATGTGATTTAGAAAAAATTATCTATAATCACCCATTATTACCAGCATATTATATCATACAATTTATAAAAAATCACTAACAAATTGTTAATTTTTGCAAGTTTTTTTCTTGATTTTATACAGAAAATTTGGTATTCTTATATTAGGTTTATAGTTTTTGCGAAAACCTACGTTAAAAGCGTAATTTTTTTCGAAGGAGGAATCAGAAATGACTGATTCAAGAACATTGGCTTACATAAATATGTATGCTGTTCTCGGCACATTGGAAAACCTTTGTGAACTCGACGAAAAAGCTAAAGAAATTATTTCTACTATTGAAAAACCAATTTCAGTGGCTTTCGATGTTAAAGGTGGCCCAAGCGCTACACTCACATTCTCTAAAAACGGTTGCCGTATGGACGATGGCGTTAAAGCTGATTGCGACATCAAAATCCCTGTTGCTAACTGTGATAAGTTCAACGGAATTATTGACGGCAAAGTTACACCAATTCCAACAAAGGGTCTTACAAAGGTTAACTTCCTTTTAAAGACATTCACAGCACTTACTGACAGACTCACAGAAGTTATGAGACCATCAGAAGAAGCACTTAAAGATGCTGATTTCTTCCGTCTTAACACTCTCTGCACATTCTATACAGTTTCAGTTGCTATTTCACAGATTGGTAATCAAGATGCAATCGGTAAATTCAGTGCATCAAACATCGTTGACGGTGATATTCAGATTGGTATCACAGACACAGTTTATGCTACTATCCGTGTTAAAGATAATCATCTTATTACAATCAAGCAAGCTTCTGACAAACCTCGTGCAATTATGGAATTCTGCGACATCGAACTTGCAAATGCACTTTTCGCAGGTACAGTTAACTCAATCGACCATGTAGGTAATGGTAATATCACAATCCGTGGCCTTATCTCAATGGTTGACAATGTAAACCGTATTCTTGACAGAGTTGCATTGTATTTAGCATAAGGAGGACACTAACAATGAGTAAATTCCCATTATACGATACCACAAAAAGCCGTGAGATGTTTAACCGTGCAACAAAGGTTATTCCATCAGGTATTTATGGTCACTTAGGTCCTGCTGAAGGTCAGTGGATTCCTGTTAACAGATGGCCATCTTTCGCAGAAAAAGCACAGGGCTCATATTTCTGGGACGTTGACGGCAACAAATACATTGACTATATGTGTGCTTATGGTCCTAACGTTTTAGGTTATAATGACCCTGACGTTGACGCTGCTGCACTTGCACAATTAAAACTCGGTAACTGCACAACTGCACCTGGAAAGGTTATGGTTGAATGTGCAGAAACACTTGTTGATACAGTTGCTTCTGCTGACTGGGCTTTCTTCTGCAAGAATGGTTCAGACACAACAACACTTGCAACAATGGCAGCAAGAGCACATACACATAAAAAGAAGATTATCTTCTTAAAATACTACTACCACGGAGATTTCCCATGGGCACAGAAAATTGACTACCCAGGTATCACTCCTGAAGACGTAGCAAACAACATTATCTGTCCTTGGTTTGACCTTGATGCTCTTCAGAAAGCATATGACGACAACAACGGTGATATTGCTGGTCTTATCGCTCAGCCTTATGACCACGGTAACTTCAAAGACAACGAAGTTGCTTCAAAAGAATACTGGCAAGCAGTTCGTAAATGGTGTGACGACCACGGTGTTGTTCTTATCATTGACGACGTTCGCGCAGGTTTCCGTCTTGACCTTGCAGGTTCTGACCACTATTATGGTTTCAAAGCAGACCTTATCTGCTTCTGTAAAGCACTCGCTAACGGTTACAATATGTCAGCACTTTGCGGTGGCGAGCATATGAAAGCAACTGTTTCAGGTATTACATACACAGGTTCATATTGGCTCAGCTCTGTTCCTTTCGCAGCTTGTATCGCTTGTATCAACAAGATGAAAGCTCTTGACACACCAACAATGTTCCGTCGTCTTGGTAAGATGGTTACTGACGGTTTCGTTGCAGCTGGTGCAGAACACGGCTTTGACCTTAAAGTTTCAGGTGAACCTGCACTCTTCTATTTAAGAATTGCTAACGATGACAACCTTATGCTTCATCAAGAATGGGTTGCAGAATGTGTTAACCGCGGTTTGTTTATCACATCTCACCACAACCACTTCATAAACGCATCTCTTACAGAAGAAGACATTAAGAAGTCTATTGAAATTGCAGAAGATGCATTCTCAGTAGTTGCAAAAAATCACCCAGAGCTTAGAGGCTAATTAAATAAATTATAGCGGGGTGGGGACCCCGCTTCTAATAAAATTTTCTTGGAGGGAAAATTATGGCTAATTTATCAAAAGCAGAATGGCTTGCACTCGAAAAGAAAGCCCTCGACCTTCGTAAACTCTGCGTTCAAACAACAGTTTGGGCAGGTAGCGGACACTTCGGCGGCGGTATGAGTGTTATGGACCTTCTCACAGTTCTTTATCACAAATATCTCAACATTAAAGTTGACGAACCAAAATGGGACGACCGTGACAGATTTATTCTTTCAAAGGGTCACGCAGCAATCGCTTATGCTCCTGTTCTTTGTGACAAAGGTTTCAACGATGTTGAAATGCTCAAATCATTCAACCTTTCAGGTTCAAAAATGGGTATGCACCTTGACTCAAACAAAGTTGTAGGCGTTGACGCTTCAACAGGCTCTCTTGGTCACGGCCCATCAATCGCAGCAGGTACAGCACTTGCAGCAAAACTTATGAATAAGGATTTCCTTACATACGTTGTTACTGGTGACGGTGAACTTGACGAAGGCTCATGCTGGGAAGGTTTTATGACAATCAACCACTATCAGCTTTCTAACTGTATCGTATTTATCGATCGTAACCACAATATGATTGACGGTAACACAGAAGATGTTAAGAAGCTTGAACCACTTGCTGACAAAATGACAGCATTCGGTTTCAACACAATCGTTGTTGACGGTAACAATATCGGTGAACTTTGCGATGCTATTGATGTTGCTATTGAAAGAGCAAAAACACCACAGGCTCCAACTTGTATTCTTATGGATACAAAGAAAGGCGCTGGTATCAAGTCAATCGAAGGCGACTACACATGGCACTATGGCGCAATCGACGATGCACTCTTTGAAAAGTTCAACAAAGAACTTGATGAAGACTATGCAGCTCGTGTTGCAAGAGCAGAGAAGGAGGGCAAATAATTATGGCAGGCGGATTTGTTTATACAGCAGTTGACCAAACTGCGCTTTCAACAGCTGAAATTTATGGTAAAGCACTCGCTGATATCATTATGAAAGACACAAAGGTTGTAGCTATCACAGCTGACCTTGCAAAATCAACAAAACTCGGTGACGTTTTGAAAGTTTGCCCTGAAAGAGTTGTTAACGTTGGTATCGCAGAACAGGATATGTTCGGTGTTGCAGCAGGTATGGCAAGAGCAGGTATGATTCCTTTCCTTTCAGGTTTCTCTGCATTCACATCAATGCGTGCTTGTGACCAGCTTCACACAGACATTTGCTACCAGAATGTTAACGCAAAGATTATTGCTACTCACTCAGGTACATCATTCGGTCAGGCAGGTTCAACACACCACGCTATTACTGACCTTGCTATCACAAGAGCAATGCCTAACCTTACAGTTATCGTTCCTGCAGACGGTTTTGAAACTGCAAACGCAGTTAACGCTGCTTATGAAAACTTTGGTCCTTACTATATCCGTATCAACCGTGGTTTTGACCGTGTTCTTTATGAAAATCAGGATTACGGCTTTGAAGTTGGTAAGGCAGTAGAAATCTGTGAAGGTACTGATATTACAGTTATCGCTTGTGGTTCTTGCGTATTCCAGGCAAAACAAGCTGCTGACTTCCTTAAGAAAAATGACGGACTTTCAGTTCGCGTTCTTAATATGCACACAATCAGCCCAATCGACGTTGAGGCAATCCAGAAAGCAATTTCTGATACAAGAAGAATCGTAACAGTTGAAGACCATCTTGTAACTGGCGGTCTTGGCTCAGCAGTTGCTGAAGTTATGGCTCAGTATGGTAAGGGCTGTGCATTCAAGATGCTCGGTCATAAGAGCTTTGCTATGATTGGTCTTCAAGAAGACATTATGGCTGATGCAGGTATTGACGCTAACGGCATTGTCGCATCCGTTCGTGAAATGATGAATGCAGACTTTGAAGAAGACGACAACTGGGATGATGAAGTTTAATCTTTAAACCAAATCATTCAGAAAGAGAGTTGATAATATGCACGAACAAAATGAACTTTATGCATCAAAAATATTTTTCAATGCTGCATTGCCACTTTTGAAAGTTATCGCTAATGATGTACCATCACTTAAAAAACAGTTTGATGGTATGAATGCAGTGCTTCAAGTAAGTGCACTTGATGCTGATGCTCCAGGCGGAAAATATGCTACTCATTTCATCATTACTGATGGCGAATGGGAAACAAAGCTTGACTCTGCACACGAAACACCTGATGTTGAGCTTGAATTCAAAACTATTGAAGCAATGAACGGCTTCTTCAAGGGCAAGATGGGACCATCCACACTTCCTAAAATGAAGGGTGTTTTCAAGAGCTTTGGTGCATTCAAGGCAATGCTTATGACACTTCTTAAACTTTCAGCACTTACAGGCGCTACTGCTGCACCAAAGGACGAAGAAACACAGGTACTTATGGTTAAATGCTTCTTCTATCTCCTTTCAAGCGGTATCAGTCAGCTTAACAAATTAGGTCATCCTGAAATTAAGGATTGGACTACAAAGAGTCCTGACCGTGTTTATGCTTTTGCAGTCGACGGTCATCCTGAGGTTTCTGCTTTCATCCGTATCAAAGCAGGTAAGTCAAGAGCAGGTCGTGGCGAATACAAGAGAGCAATGCCTTTCTTCACACTTCGTTTCAACTGCCTTGAATCAGCACTTGGAATTCTTTTAAGCACAGACGATATGCTTGAATCAACAAAATCAGGTAAGCTTATTATGGAGGGCGGCCCTGAATTCGGTGCACAGCTCGGCGGATTTATGCTTGAGGTTGGCGCATTGGCAAAATAAGATTTAGTACATAAAAAAGCACGGTGTTTTCACCGTGCTTTTTTGTTAAACAAAATCAAATCTATCAAAATAAAAAGGGATGCTATTTTTCATATGTTATATTGTAACCATTTTCAGAACAATCGACAGTAACAAGCCATTTCGCACCATTCGGGCTTCCTTTTAACCAATATTTATAAACATCAAAGTTTGTTTCAACAACTTCATGCTCAACTTCAAAGTAACCATACAAGTATCCGTATTCTATAAGATATTCTGCTGAAATATCATTGTTTTGTCTTGTCAATATCATTTTCTCATTGGTCATAAACTCACTATCCCAAGGGAACACAGTTGCTTTGAAATAATGAATTTTGGGATTACCATAAACCTGAATTGGATTATCTTCAGAACCTCTATCAGGTTGTTCTTCTAGCATTTGTTTTGTTGGCGGTGCTGCAAAGTTAACATCTTTCCAAATCCAAAAAGCGTGAGTATATTCAAGAATTACTGCAGTAGAAATACCTATGAGTACAACTAAAAGCAATATTAAAATTGTTAAAATGCCTTTTCGCTTTTTCTTGTCTTTTTCTTTATATTTTTTTACTGCTTTTTGGAGAATAAGCTTTTTAATAAAGAACACGATTTGACTTAAAATTGCAGTCATTACAAAATAGAAGAATACGTACAGCGCTGTTTCTCCATTAAGAAAGGAAAATACAGAATAAATTAATGCACTTGTAATCGGAGTTACAAAACGAAGTTTTCTACTTGAAATAAGTGTTAAAATTGTAGTGATGAAAAGTGAAACAACTGTAATACCAATCCAATCGTAACTACCGCGCTCAAATGCGAGCCATAATGTTATAAGTATTTGAGAAAGACAACTAATTGTAAAAACAATCCATTGAAGTTTATCTTTTTGTTTCTTTGACTTCTTCATTGTGTCAATTATTACTTCATCACTTTTTTGAAGAATATTTTCTTTACTTATTCTCTCACCCGCAAGAAGTTCATTGACCGATACTCCAAGAATATCAGCCAAAGGAACAAGAAAATCAATGTCAGGTGAGCCACTACCTGTTTCCCAACGAGAAATTGCTTTATTGGTACAGTTTAATTTATTGGCAAGTTCTTGTTGAGTAAGTCCTTTTTCAACTCTTAAATCTTTAATAAACTGTCCAGTTTTAATGTTGTCCATTTTCACCACTCCTTTCACTAAAATCATATATCAAATTTCTATTTTTGTAAATCTATGTTTCGTGGAATCAAAAAATCCGACCACTTTTGGTCGGATTTTTCTTCATTATTAATACGCTTTGCCCCAATAGAGCATCTTGTCAGCTGGTTTGCCGCAGCAAACACAAGTTCCACCGATTTTCTCTTGAACAAAAGGAATACAGCGTGATGAAACACCTGCTTGCTCTTTGAGAGCGTCTTCACACTCTCTGTCGCCACACCACATAGCTTTAATAAAGCCAGGTTTGTTTTCAGCGATGTCAATCATTTCATCCATATTATTTGCAACATAAGTCATATTGTTTCTGCGCTCAAGTGCTGCATTATAAAGACCATCGTGAACTAACTGAATAAATTCAGGAATCTTTGTTTCAAGCTCATCAAGTGATACAAAATATTTTTCTCTTGTATCACGACGAACGATAACACATTGATTGTTTTCAATGTCGCGTGGGCCTAATTCAAGACGAAGCGGAACACCCTTCATTTCATATTCTGCATATTTCCAACCTGGTGAATTGTCGCTCAAATCAATTTTTGCACGGCAAATCTTCTTAAGGTTTTCATAAACTTCAGTTGCCTTTTCTTTAACACCTGGTTTATGAGATGCAACAGGAATAACAACAACCTGAATTGGTGCGATTTTTGGTGGTAAAACAAGACCGTTGTCGTCACCGTGAGTCATAATGAGAGCACCAATAAGACGAGTTGTGCATCCCCAAGATGTCTGGAATGGGTGCTTTAATTTGTTGTCTTTATCTTGGTACTGAATTTCGAAAGCTTTTGCAAATCCATCACCAAAATAATGGCTTGTTGCAGACTGCAATGCTTTACCGTCATGCATAAGAGCTTCGATTGTGTATGTATCTTCTGCACCTGCAAATCTTTCTTTTGCAGTTTTAACACCCTTAACAACAGGCATTGCAAGATAGTTTTCACAGAAGTCTGCATAAACATTAAGCATTCTGATTGTTTCTTCTTGTGCCTCTTCTGCTGTTGCGTGGATTGTGTGACCTTCTTGCCATAAGAATTCACGTGTGCGAAGGAAAGGTCTTGTAGTCTTTTCCCAACGAACAACTGAAACCCATTGATTATAGAGTTTTGGCAAGTCACGGTATGACTGGATTATATTTGCATAGTGTTCACAGAAAAGTGTTTCAGAAGTAGGTCGAACACAAAGACGCTCTTCAAGTTTTTCACTACCACCGTGAGTTACCCAAGCAACTTCAGGTGCAAATCCTTCAACGTGGTCCTTTTCTTTATTGAGAAGGCTTTCAGGAATAAACATAGGCATACAAACATTTTCGTGCCCTGTTTCTTTGAACATTCCATCAAGAGTTTTTTGAATATTCTCCCAAATCGCATAACCATAAGGTCGAATAACCATACAACCTTTTACGCTTGTGTATTCAACCAATTCTGCCTTTTTAACAACGTCAGTATACCATTTGGCAAAATCCACGTCCATTGAAGTAATTTCTTCAACCATCTTTTTTTGTTCAGCCATTTTTCTTCTTCCTTATCTAAAAATTACAGGGACGAACTTAACGCCCCTGCACTATATAATCAAAAATAAAAAATCAATTAGTTTTCTTCAACATATTTAACAATGTCAGAAACTGTTTTAATATTTTCAAGAGCCTCGTCTGAAATTTCCATATTGAATTCATCTTCGAAAGTCATAACAAGGTCAGCTAAATCAATGCTATCTGCACCAAGGTCTTCAAGAAGAATAGAATCCATTGTAACTTGGTCTTCTTCTAATTCAAGCTGTTCACAAATAATTTCGCGAATTTTTTCAAACATCATATAACACCTCCATTTGTTTTATACCAATAATAGTAAATTTTTTTAGTGCTTTTGTCAACACCTTTATTGCAATTTTATGAAATCTTTAAGCGGTGTAAAGTCAATATCCTTTACGTCTTTGACGATTTCATAAAAAGTTTTACAAATTTCTACACAACCACCCACAGAATCACTCTCTGTATTGAATGGCATAACTGGGTCGTGAACAGAAAGACGAAGCAAAAACCATCCGTTTCTCTTCTGGTCTTTAAACGAAACTCTGACACCCTCATAATTATCGGGCGCGAGAATCATATCACTATCATTTTCGGCAAGAACTTTAATTTTTTCAATAAGTGCTTCACCGATTGGTCTGAAATCTTCTGCTGTTATATTAAAGCGCAATTCTTTTTCTTCTATTGGCTTTTTAAGGTCTGCGATACAATCCCCAATGTATTTCATTTCTTTTCTAAGATTTGCTGCTTTAATTATGATTTTTGTAATAAGATATGCACCGTCATCAAGATAATAATTCTCTTTAAATGCTGCGTGACCTGATGTTTCGATAGCAAGGGGCACGTTTTCGCCCAATTCTGTTCTGCGAATTGCTTCGTCAATGACATTTTTATATCCACGCTTAAAACGTATATGCTTGCCACCTAAATTATCTTCAATGAATTCACGAAGCCCGTCACTTGTAACAGAGTCAGTTACAACCGTGCCACCCTTATTGTTTTCAAGGGCAATAACAGATGCAAGTGCCACAATTGAGTTTCTGTTGATTTCGTTACCATGAGAATCAACACAAGATGCTCTGTCGACATCTGTATCAAAAATTACGCCCAAATCACACATGTTTTCAACAGTCGCTTTGCGAATAAATTCCATAGCAACTTTGTTTTCAGGGTTTGGAATATGATTTGGGAACATTCCGTCAGGCTCTAAAAACTGGCTGGCAGACACATCTGCACCCAATGGCGCTAAAACCTGTGTTGCATAAAATCCACCAACGCCATTACCTGCATCAACTGCAATTTTAAATTCCTTTAAAGGATAATCATAGTCTTTTGCGCCAACTTCTTCTTTTATCATATCGCGAAGCATTGCAGAATATTCCGAAATATAGTCAATCTCTGTAATGCTTCCGTTTTTATTTAATTCTCTTGGCTTTTCATCTTCTGCATTTTTGAGAATGCTTTTAAGCTCGTCACCTGAAAGTCCACCATCTCGAGTGAAGAATTTAAGTCCATTTCTATCAAAAGGATGATGACTTGCAGTAATCTGAATTGCACCGTCACATTTTCTTGTGACAGTTGTCATAAACATTGCAGGAGTTGAACAATATGAGCAATTAAGCACATTGACGCCCATTTTAACAAGAATATCTATAACTGCTGTTTTGATTCTGTCAGCAGAAATTCTTGAATCGTGACCAACTGAAACTAAAAGGTCTTCAGGATTTTTATTTTTCTTTTCACAAAGGAAATCAATGAAAGATGCGCTGATTTCTCTAACAACTTCATCTGTCAACTGAATTTCAGGATATTTTTCTGTTGCAACTGCAACACCACGAACATCAGTACCACTTTTTAAATGCATTAGTTTCATTTAATCAATCCCCTTTTAAGCATTTCTTCTGCTGCAAGCATTACGCCTAATTTACCACTGTGAAAATTAAGTCCGCCCTGCATCCAAACTGCAAATGGCTCACGAAGTGGAGCGTCTGCAGAAAGTTCTATTGACGAGCCCGATGTAAATGCACCTGCTGACATAATAACCTGATTGTCATAACCAGGCATATCCCAAGGCTCAGGTGTTACATAAGAGTCAACAGGAGCACCCTTTTGAAGTCCCTGACAGAATGCAATAAGGTTTTCTGCGTTTTCAAGGCAGATTGCCTGAATTATATCGTGACGTGTTTCGTTAATCTCAGGTGTAACCTTAAAGCCTAACTCTGTGAAAAGTGATGCTGCAAAAATCGCAGTTTTAAGTGCTTCACCAACCACATGTGGAGCATTGAAAAGTCCCATAAATACACTTCGGTTTTGCCCGAGAGTAGCACCTACCTCTGTGCCAAGACCAGGCGTTGTGAGTCTGTATCCACAAAGCTCAACTAAATCCTTGCGACCTGCGATATATCCACCACAAGCAGCGATTCCACCACCTGCATTTTTAATGAGTGAGCCTGCAATTAAATCTGCACCAACTTGTGTGGGCTCAAGTTTTTCTGTGAATTCACCATAGCAGTTATCAACCATTACGATTGCTCTTTTATTAACTCTATGTACAATTTCACAAACCTTTTGGATTTCTGCTATTGAAATTGTGTGACGAAGTGAATAACCACGAGAGCGTTGGATATAAACCATTCTCACTGCTTTATCCTTTGCACATTCTTCGATTGCGTCATAATCAATTTCGTCGTTTTCGGTCAAATCAACTTGTTGATAATGCACACCGAAATCTGCAAGAGTGCCGTCACCCATATTCTTGCCACCAAGACCGATTGTTGAGTGAAGAGTGTCATAAGGTGTGCCTGTTACACAAAGCATTACATCATTTGGACGAAGAATACCATAAAGGCAAACTGCAAGAGTATGTGTGCCACTTGCCAATGCACCTGCACGGATTATTGCACTCTCTGCACCAAAAATATCTGCTGTAAGTTCGTCAAGTTTTTCTCTACCCTTGTCACCATAGCCATAACCCGTTGAATTGTTAAAATCGGTTTCATCAACTCGATTACGGATAAAAGCAGAAAGTACCTTTTGCTGATTATATTCAGTTAATTGGTCAATCCCCTCAAAAACTGGCTTTGCTTTTTCTAGAGCAATTTTTGATAATTCGTCAATTCTGTTACTGATTTCAAAAAACATTTTTATTTTCCTTTTGTATGTTAGTTTGTTTTATATTCGTATATTTCTTTTACGACTTCAAAACCGATTTTTTCATAAAATTTTACATTGTAATCACGAGAAACTAAATAGACATCTTTTGTGGGAGAAAGGTTTAGTAATTTTTTGACTATCGCCCTGCCATAGCCCTGACCACGATATTTTTCTTTTGTGAAAACATCTGTTATAAGTGCCAAATCTTTGTTAAACGAGATGAACCCACCACTTATTGTCTGAAATGTTTTCTCAATTACTGCACCCTCGCAACAACCTTTGAGGTTTAAAAACTGTTTTAGCATTGTCTGGTCAGGTGTGAGTTTATCATTCAGCTTTTCTATTTTATTATAATGAATATATTTTATACCCTTTTCACTTTTTGCTTCGTCCAACAAAATGTGCATTAGATATTTTTTATCTATTTGGGTGTATGGCAAATTGTCTGTTGAAAAAATTGAGCCGTTCAACACGAAATTTAGCTCTTCAAAATCTGCATTTTCACTTGCGAATGCCACGCATCTGTCGTTTTCTCCTGAAACGATTGCAGTAATTTCGTTTTCATCATTAAATTGAGCCCATAAAACACCATCATTCAACTCACAATCCATAAAAAATCCTGTCTGTGAGAGAAAGAGTGCTGTGTTGTCTTTGCCCAAATAGTTAAAAATTAACTTATCGATAAAATTTATTGATTTAACCATTTGCGAAATCCTTTAAAAGTTCTTTTGCCATTCTTTCAACGCTTTCAATATCCTTTAAATTGCATACAGAAGAGCCAGAATGGATATATCTGCAAGGCAAAGACACAGCGATAGTTTTAATTCCACCCACTGATTTGTGAATTGCACCTGCGTCGTTGCCACCTGCAACCACTGTCTTTGTCTGACAAGGGATATTATTTTTTTCTGCGATTTCAAAAGCTCTTTTATATAACTCTCTATCATAAAGAGTTGCTCTGTCCATAAATGACACTACTGCGCCACCACCTGTTTTGCAGACTTTTTTGTGGTCAGGTGTGTCAGGAATATCTGAAGCAGTTGTTGTTTCAATTACAACAGCATAATCAGGGCTCACTGTGTATGCACTAACAGTTGCACCACGAGTGCCTATTTCTTCTTGAACTGTGAAAACACAAGTATAGTCAATTTTTGACTTTTCTTGCAAAAGTTCTAACATCACAGCACAACCAACCCGGTCATCAAGTGCTTTCGATTTAAGCATTTGTTCTCCAAATTGAATAAATTCTGATTTGAAATATGCAAAATCACCGAGAGAAATATGCTTTTCTGCTTCTTGCTTGTTTTCAAAACCAAAATCAACCGAAACATCAGTAATACTTGGTATTTTTTTGCTCTCATCAGCACTGCATTGATGGATTGCCTTACCACTTGCAACACCAATGCAACCATTTATAGTTAGTTTTTTACCAAAGAGTGCAGAATCGTCAATCCCACCCACATTTGATACATAAACATATCCATCGTCGCCGATATAAGTTACGATAAAGCCCACTTCATCCATATGTGCAAAGAGAGCAACTTTATTTTTAGGTGTGATTTCACCTTTTTTCTCTACAATAAGATTACCGAGTGGGTCAACTGAATATGTGCAATCGGTTGGAAGTTTTGAGATTATATATTCTCTGACGATTTTTTCGTCACCAGATGTGCCATTAAGCATACAAAGTTCATTGAGTAAATTCATATTCATATTGCTCACACCCTTTCAAGAAATCGTGCAATAAGCATTGCACAATTTTCAATGTCACGAATATCTACCGTTTCAACAGGTGTATGCATATATTTCTGTGGCAGAGAAATCAAAGCAGATGAAATTCCACCTTTTGAGATTGTGATATGGTCGGCATTTGTGCCTGTTTTGCCATTCATAATTTCTTTTTGATATGGAATTTTGTATTCTTCTGCTATTTTCACAAGAAGCTCTGAATATTCACGGCTTAAAATCGGTGAATAACCTATCATTGGTCCACCATTCATTTTGCCACATTCTTTTGCATTGCTATCAGGTGTATGAGCAAAACTCACATCAACTGACAAAGACAATTCCGCATCACTATTAAAAGATGCACAAGTAGCGCCCGTGCCACCTGTTTCTTCTTGAGCAGAGCAAACAAGTGTGATTTTATTTTCAGTATTTGTATATTCAAGAGCCTTGAGTAGCACGGCAATTCCACCACGGTCATCAATATAAGGAGAAGAAACACAATTTTCAGAAAGAACTGAAAATGAATTTCTAAAGCTTGCTCTGTCACCAATTGAAACGATTTTTTCTGCTTGTGCTTTGGTCATACCGATATCTACAACACAAGTTCCATCTTTTGAAACACGGCTCTCACCGTCGGAGAGATGTGGTGGTACTGTGCAAACAACACCATAGATATCTTCTTTGCCGTGAATGGTTAATTCTGCGCCTTCAACTGTGCGCATATCAATACCACCAACTTTGGTTACACGAAGAAAACCATCGTCAGTAATGCCTGTTACAACAAAACCGATGGTATCAAGGTGAGCATCTAATAAAATGTGCTTGCCCTTGCCATCTTTTTCGATAATTATGTTCCCTACCTTATCGCAAGAAACATTACCATATGGTGAAAAAAGCCCCTTGAATGTTTCAAAGGAGCATTTCTCATCCCCCGCAACACCTGCGAGGGATGTTAATTTTTCTAAAAGTTCAATAGTTGTCATTTAAACCAACCTTTATTTTATATTAAACTTCTACGCCACCTACCGGACGGATAATAAGTACATAGCAAGAATCTGTGCCGAAAATACTCTCCATTGCATTTTTGTAATCTGCAAGAATTTCGTTTGGAACGAACGCCTGAATTGTACCTGCAAATCCACCGCCGTGAACACGCCAAGCACCCTTGCCCTTGAGAATGCTTTCACTTACTGCCAATGCAAGTGAAACTGGTTGTTCCTGAGGCTTTTTAACAGAAAATACATTCTGATTATACTTGTATGATGAGTCACCACTTTCAAGTATGTATGATTTGAATTCTTCAAAGTCACCCTTTTTAAGAGCATCAACTTCTTTTAATACTCTTGCGTTGTCTGCGAAGAAGTGCATTGCACGAATAACTGCTCTGTCCCCAACCTTTGCGCGAATTGTTGGGATATTCTTCTTGAATTCTTCTTCTGGGACTTCACGAAGAACTTTCTTACCAAAGCAACCTGCAACTGCTTCCATTTCGCTACGGATTGCTGCATAGTCATCTGTCAAGTCTGAATGGCTACCTTTTGTGTCAACGATGCAAAGTGAATGACCTGAAGCTGCAAAATCAAATTTAACTTCATTTACGATTGGCTCTGCTGGGTTGTTAAAATCGATTGTAACAAATCCACCAACTGAGCAAGCCATCTGGTCCATAAGTCCGCAAGGCTTGTCGAAATAAACATTTTCTGCATATTGTGCAATTTTTGCGATTGTGATTGCATCAACTTGTCCGTCATTATAGAGATAGTTTAACATTGTACCAACAAGCACTTCATAAGCCGCTGATGATGAAAGACCTGAGCCTGAGAGAACGCTTGACATTGTTACTGCGTCAAAGCCACCGATTTTGTAGCCATATTTAAGGAAACCTGCACACATACCACGAACAAGTGCCGGAGAATGCCCTTTTTCATCTTCTTTGATTTCAAGGTCTGTGATATCACAAACATCCATGCTATATCCACGAGATTTTACACGAACGATGTTTTCGTCGTTTTTAGAAGCAACCGCAATAGCATCAAGGTTGATACCTGCAGCAAGAACTCTACCGTGGTTATGGTCTGTGTGGTTACCACCAACTTCTGTTCTACCCGGTGCTGAGAACAATCTTGCATCTCTGTCTTCACTAAAAATTTCTGCAAAATCATTTGCAAGGCTCACATATCTTTCGTGCTGAGCCTTAACTGCTTCATCTGTAACATAAACGCGCTTGAATCTCTCGTCATAAGCGCCATTCAAAATATCATTTTTCAAAACATTAATTGTTGCCATCTTTATTTTCTCCTTTTCTCTTTTCCAACGCTATATTTGTTATTAAAACAGCTATACCTGAAATAACTAAAAGAATTATTACAGGAGCCATAAAATGCCATGTGAAAGGTTGCGCAATGTTACCACCCATTACAGAATATGTCCATAACTTAATGAAATAACCTGCAATTGATGCAACCATAAACTTGCCGAACGGGAACTTAATTCCACCGTAAAACTGACTCGCCATATTAATTGGGATTGACGGAATAAGTCTTATGAGAAACAAAACACCTAATTTTGTCTTGCCCGCATGATTAAGCATCTCACGAACATTTTCATACTTTTTTAATTTATGTACAGCAACGCCTTCGTCAAGTCGTCTGCCATACCAATAGACTATTGAAAGTGTTATTGAAAAGCCAACAATATTAAGTGGCAATGCAAGTTCCGGTTCAAACATAACACCCGTCATAATCATAATAAAGGGGAACGGAATTGGAACAACTGCTTTAAGTGCATAAACCACAAGTATTGCAAGAGCGATAAGCCATCTGTTTTCAAGCGACTGAATAAAATCTTGCAATTTACCCAATGCCCACAAAAACTCTGCCCAACCACCTTCGGCAACTTGTGTGCTCATAATCATTGTGATTACTGCAAGCAAAATTGCTACGGCAAAAAGTCCTATTGCGCTAAGATTCATAGCGCCTTTTCTGTCAAGGTTTCGCTTTTCCATCTGCATCCCCTTTCTTCATTAATCTGTAAACATACATATACATCTTAATTTTATAATATTTATTGAAAAAGGTCAATATTTTTGTTATTATAATATTAAATATAACACTATAATATATACATACTTAAAGGTAGTGATTACTTTGAAATTTGTTGTGCTTGATTCTTATGCTCTCAACCCCGGTGATTTGTCTTGGGAATGGCTTGAAAATTTAGGTGAATGTGAGATTTATGACAGAACACCTGCCGATAAAATTCTTGAAAGATGTATGGGTGCAGATGTTGTGATTACAAATAAAACACCTATCACAAAAGAGACTTTATCACAGCTTTCTAACCTTAAATATATTGCCCTTGAATCAACAGGATATAATGTGGTTGACTGCGAATATGCAAAAGGAATGGGCGTACCCGTTTCAAATATTCCTTCATATTCAACAAATGCAGTTGCGCAGCTCACATTCTCACTTATTCTTGAAATCACAAATGCTGTTGGAATCCATAGCGAAAGTGTAAGAAATGGTGACTGGGCTAATTGCCCCGATTTCTGTTATTGGAAAACTCCACTCACAGAGCTTTGTGGTAAAACACTTGGTATTGTGGGCTTCGGTCAGATAGGGCAAGCCGTTGCAGATATTGCAGAGGCTTTTAAAATGAATGTTGTTGCAGTTTCAGGTCACGAAACAGACCAAAGTCACAGAAAGAATTTTTCCTGGGTTGATATGGATACCCTCGCAAAGACAAGTGATATTATTTCATTCCATTGTCCACTCACAGAAAAAACAACAGGACTTGTGAATGAAGAGTTTATCTCTAAATGCAAAGACGGTGCGATTATTATCAACACAAGTCGCGGACCTGTTGTCAATGACCAAGCACTTGCAGACGCGCTCAATAAGGGTAAGCTTCGTGGTGCAGGACTTGATGTGCTTACAGTTGAGCCACCAAAAGCAGACAACCCGTTGCTCTCTGCGAAAAATTGTTTTATCACCCCACACATCGCCTGGGCAGGATTTGAAACAAGAGAAAGACTTATGAACATTTTAGAAGAAAATGTAAAAGCATATTTAAACGGTAATCCACAGAATGTTGTTAATAAATAAAATGTTAAAGGGAAAGACACTAAAATGTCTTTCCCTTTTTATTGTACTGTCAATTTTTTGCCAAAGAATTAATCAACTACTTCATAAATAATCTCTAAGCCATTATCTGGATGGTATTTCCAACTTACACGTATATTGCCATGTTCTTCGGATATTCTACCATCAAGAGCAGACGTCTCGCTCATTTTAGTGTAAACAGAATCAGGCAAATCAAGTGCTTCATTAATATCTTTAACTAAAACGTATGCTTGCGAACGATAATAATCTTCAACATTATATGGATTGGTATCCACATTAATAGATTTTCCGTCGGAAGAGATGCTTGCATATATTGACAAATCACTATCGACAATTGAATTATATACCGAAGTCAAATCTGAAGAAGAACCCGACCCTAATAATTTTAAAAATAAAAACACTACTACAGCTATGAAAACTATTGGAAATTTTTTCGATTTCTTTTTTTGAGTTTTTCCACAAGAAGGACAAAAGTTGCTGTTTGGCGGAATTTGTGTTCCGCATTTTGAACAAAATACTGGTGGTAATGTTTCTTGGATAGGAACAGTATCTATTGTCTGTTGTGTTTCTGTGTTTGTTGGTTGAATGTTTTGTTGTTCGTTTGAAAAAACTTGATTATCCATTTCCTTTTCTCCTTTTTGATGCAGAATATGATATATTCTGTCAAATATTACAATACCATAGTATTTTTATATTGTCAAGATTTGCTTTTACAATAGTATTGTAAAATTTGACGCGAAAGGACATTGCTATGTTAAGTATTCGTATTAAAGAATTGAGAATTGCAAATAATTATAGTCAAGTTGAATTAGCAAATGCATTATCTGTGACAAAGCAATCCGTTTCCAATTGGGAAAATAGCAACATTCAGCCATCAATAGATTTGTTGATAAAGATAGCAGATTTTTTTGGTGTAACCACAGACTATATGTTAGGTAGAGAAAATGAACCTAGAATTAGTGTTAAAGGTCTTTCTGAAACGCAAGTTCAACACATCAATATGATAATAAAGGATATAAATGGAACAAGCAAATAAATTTATTGCAAACAAACCACCATTTTACGCTGGCAACTTTAAAAAAGCAAATAAACATATTTTCTACGGGCGAGCACAGAGACTCGCCCCTACTTTTTTGTTGGTCGATTTTAGTAAAGTTGCAAATTTAATTTTTAGCAGATTTTTCGTAAGGCAATCTTGCAGAGCTGAAGCTGTATGAATATACCGCGAGGCGAAAGCAAGGAAGTATTACGGAAAATCTGCAAAAATTAGTTATTGACAGTTGACTTTTGTTATTGTATAATACACAATGTATCCCAATGTAAAGGGAGGGATTTTTAATGAGTCAGGTAAAAGTTAAAGAAAACGAGTCCTTGGAAAGTGCTCTCAGAAGATTTAAGAGACAGACTTCTCGCGACGGCGTAATTCAAGAAGTACGCAAAAGAGAGCATTACGAAAAGCCTTCTGTTAAGAGAAAGAAGAAGTCTGAGGCTGCACGTAAGCGTAAGTTTAAATAATCTTAGGCTTTGCGGAGCTATGTTTTAAAAACGCAAGTGGGCATCCATTGACGGATTGCCCACTATTTTTTTATTCTGTTTTCGGTTAAGGAGTTTTTTATGGTTTCACCAATGCCCAAATATCGTTTTAAAAGTGTTCTTGATATTACTGTTGAAGATTTGAATAAAATGGGTGCTCGCGCAGTTGCCCTTGATATTGACAACACAATTTGCAACGACGGAAAAGAAAATGTTATCGACGGGTTAGAATCTTGGCTCAAAGAGATACAAGATTCAGGCATCAAAGTAATGATTATTTCAAATGCCATCGGTAAGCGTCCACAAAAGGTTGCAGAGAGTTTAGGTCTTGCTCATTTATCATATGCTCGAAAGCCAAAAGCAAAGAAACTTTTAATGGGCGCAGAGCTTATGGGTGTAAAAATAACGGAAATGGCAATGGTGGGTGACCAGATTTTTGCTGATGTTTTAGCGGCAAACAATTGTGGGGCAATCGCTGTACTTGTTGATGCATTAGAGGGCGAAACCCGTTTCCCAATTTTCTATGCAAATCGCAGAAGAAAAGAAAAACCAGTAATTGCCGAATTTGAAAGACTTTATGGATATGGTGTTTATGATGAATAATTTACAAAAACTTTTAAAGGATAAAGGCGCGGGGTTTTGCGCACTTATTATCTCCCCTGAAAACCGAAAATATTTCACAGGATTTGAGTCTTCTGACGGATTTTTGCTTGTGTCATCTGACCGTGCAGTTTTTATTACTGACGGAAGATACATTGAAGCGGCAGAAAAGCAGATTTCTGCTTGTGAAGTTATGCTTTTGGGCAAAACATATCCGCAAATCGCAACAATACTTAACGAGATGAATTGTCGTCATTTGCTTGTTGAATCAACAAAAATGACAGTTTCTACATATAACTCACTTAAAGGTGTGCTTAAAAACATCAGTATTTCAACTGACACCACACTTGATACAATTATAAATTCAATCCGTTCAATCAAAACTCGAAACGAAGTTGAAAGCATTATAAAAGCTCAACGAATTGCAGAAAATGCTTTTGAACATATTTTAAAATTCATTAAAGTTGGTGTTACTGAAAAAGAAATCGCATTAGAATTAGATTTTTATATGCTTCGTAATGGTGGCGAGGGCTTATCCTTTGAAACTATTGCGGTCAGTGGAGCAAACTCATCAATGCCACACGGTGTTCCAAGCAACAAAAAAATCGAGAATGGTGATTTTATCACTCTCGACTTTGGCACAATTATAAATGGTTATCACAGTGATATGACCCGTACTATTGCCATGGGCTTTGCTACTGACGAAATGAAAAATGTTTATGACATTGTGCTTAAAGCACAGAACAACTGTCTTGCAAATATCCGTTCGGGTATAAATTGCAAAGACGGTGACGAATTTGCACGAAGTGTCATAAGAGATGCTGGGTATGGTCAATATTTCACACATTCAACCGGTCATGGTGTTGGTGTTGAAATCCACGAATTTCCAAATCTCTCACCTGCTTCTGACAGTATTTTACAGGTTGGCAACATTGTCACAGTTGAGCCCGGTATTTATATCCCTGATAAATTTGGTGTGAGAATTGAAGATATGGCTCTTATCACCGAAAACGGCTGCGAAAATCTCACCAATGCACCTAAAGATTTGATTATTTTATAATCAGTGCTGTTATAATTGACCCCACCACCGCAGATGAAAGCATTTGTGCGACAAAAAACATTTTGCTTTTTACCTTTTGCTTTCGCGTTTTGGGTACAGAATTAGAATTTTGAATACTTTTCAACGCCTGATTTCGCAATTTAGCGTCACTCTCGTTGCTGTATTCAGGTTTAACAAAAAACAATGCCTTTTCAAAGTAATCACATTGGGGTTCAAGAATCTCTAAAACTTGTCGATTAATGCCTTTTACCATTTTTATATCCTCACAAATTCATTTTAAAATATCATAGGCATTTTTAGTCAGTTTTATACTCTTTTACCAATAGAAATTATATGAAAAATTTGTCAATATGGGATTTTCACCAAAAATAATTACGCATAAATTTATACAGAAAGTATAATTGACTTTTCAACGAAATTGTTGAAAACTCTGTTGAAAATGTTTATAACTTGCCCTGATTTCATTGAAAATCAAAGGTTTTTGCCAATTTTCGACAATTTTATAAAAAGTTTGTGAAAATTATATCAAATACAATTTGTTGTAATTACTTGACAAATTATACATTCTGTTGCTTTAACTACTTAAAAAATTACTAAAAGATTTGTGCAACTTTTTATTAGTGCTTTTTAATAGAATTTTCAAAAATTTTTAGCTATTTTGCGAGGTGATTTTTACGAAGAAACATTTTGAAATAGAGTGTCCCCCTGTTTTCGATTTAGGACTTACTCTTGATTGTGGTCAGGCGTTTCGTTGGACAGAAAATAATGGAAAATGGCATGGCATTGCTTTTTCCAAACCTTTAACTGTTTTTCAAAAAGAAAATAAAATAATTTTCGATTGTGACGAAGATGATTTCAATAAAATCTGGAAAAGTTATTTCGATTTTGAATGTGACTATGAAGAAATCACAAGCAAATATGACGATAAATATCTCAAAAAAGCCGTTAAAGATTACAACGGTATTAGAATTCTTCGTCAAGAGCCTTGGGAGGCACTTTGCTCGTTTATAATTTCTGCAAACAACAATATTCCAAGAATAAAGGGTATTATCGACCGTCTTTGCGAAAATTTTGGTGACGGTGAAAGCGGGCAAAAAACATTTCCATCAGCAGAAAAGCTTGCCACACTCACAGTTGAAGATTTAGCTCCCTTGCGTTCAGGGTTCAGAGCAAAATACATTATCGACGCAGCACAAAAGGTTGCAAACGGAACAGTTGATTTTTATGCTATCGAGAAAAACCCAATCGAATTTGGTCGTGAAGAATTACAAAAAATCAACGGTGTGGGTGCAAAGGTTGCAGAATGCACATTGCTCTATGGTTTTCATAAAATTGAGGCATTCCCTGTTGATGTCTGGATTAAACGAATTATGGCTGAGATGTATCCTGACGGATTGCCCGAATGCACAAAGGGCACTGAAGGAATTGCTCAACAATATTTGTTTCATTGGCGCAGAATGCAAGATAAAAAAGATTAAAAAATTAAGGGGCTCGATTGAGTCCCTTTTTGTTTTACATTATTGTTGTGGCATACCCGCTGACATCATAGATGACATAAAGCCTTTTTTCTCTTTCTTTGGCTTATATGCAGGTGGGTTTTTAAGAAGCTCTTTTGCTTTCTTGCCCTTTGAAGATGCAAGATATTGGTTAACTGCAACCAAAGTTTCATAGAAATCTTCATCAGTAATTTCTGCTCTGCACTTTGCAAGAATATCAGCATCATTGTTGATTTCACCAAGAATTGTAACAACAACTAAATCCTGAACATCATTTGTTCCGTTTTCATAAGTGTCGCTGAGAATTCTCATAAGCTTCTTAATTTTCTGCTGGTCATTTGAACGAAGAGTTTCCATAATATATGCATTAGCGTGATTCACAAAGAAATCTTCACCCAAAAACTCGTCATATCTCTGGAAATTTTCTTTATAAGCATCCTTAAGCTCTGGATAAACTGTTGTGATTCTGTTAGCTAATGTGTTAGCGTCATAAGACATACCATTTTTAACTGCTGTTTTTGAAACAGTTGCAGGAGCTTTTTTAGCTGCCGCTGCTTTTCTTGATTTCTTGCCGTAAGCAGTATCAAGAGTGTCAGAGAGTTCGTTGCAAAGAGATTTGATATCTCTTTCTGTGAAATCTTCAAGGTCAAAAAGGTTTGAAGAAACCTTTTTGAATTCACCGTTATCGTTTTGCTCCATAACATCAAGAATATTATTGTGGCTTACAAGACGAACAACAAGACTGTTCTTTTCAATTTCAAGATAAGCACTGTCTTCTTCTGTGAAGATTGGTGTGTCACCTTTCTCGATATTTTCAGGAATGTTTACCTTAAATTCATTTGCTTCAAAATTAGCACTGCAACCCTTTAATACAAGTGCAAGAGCTTCGTTTCTGTCGAGCATTTTTAGTACCTCAAATCGTTATAAATTTAGATATCCCATATAATATAACACATTTATTTCAATTTGTCATTAAAAATTTGTGAATATTATAATTGATTAGTTAAATATATTGTGATAAAATAATATAGTTAATTATTAAAATGTGTTATTATGACTTTTTATAGGGTGATAATTATGAAAAATGCGCTTATTATTTTTGGTGGTGTTTCTTCTGAGCATGATGTTTCAGTTGTATCTGCATCATCAGTTATCAGAAACATTCCAAAAGATAAATACAATGTTATAATGCTCGGTATCACAAAACAAGGCGAAATGTTCCTTTATGATGGCGATTTCGAAAAATTGCCAAAGGACAAATGGCTTGAAGACAAAACACATCTCAAAAAAGCAATTATCTCAACAGACCGTGCCGACCGTGGCATTATTGTTTTCAACGATAACGGATATGAAAAAATCAGAATTGACGTGTGCTTCCCTGTGCTTCACGGCAAAAATGGTGAAGACGGCACAATGCAAGGACTTTTGACTATTGCTGGCATTCCTTATGTTGGTTGTAACACAATGGCGTCAGCCGTTTGTATGGATAAGGCTATGACCAATGCAATCTGCGATATTAACAATATTGCTCAAGCAAAATGGAAATATATCACAAAATATGATTTTGAGCTTCGTGGCAGAGAATTCGCAAAAGAATGTGAAGAATATTTAGGTTTGCCTGTATTCATCAAACCTGCAAATGCAGGCTCATCTGTTGGTGTTGTTAAAGCCAAAACTCTTGAAGAAATTCATCGCGGACTTGAATACGCTTTGCAGTTTGACTCTCGTGTAGTTGTTGAAGAAGCAATTTTAGGTGCAGAGGTTGAATGTGCAGTTATGGGTAATGACGAGCCATTCGCAGGTGCAGTTGGTGAAATCGAACCAAGCAACGAATTCTATGACTTCGAAGCAAAATATGAGTCAGATAGTGGACTTCATATCCCTGCTCGCATTGGTGAAGATAAGATTAAAGAAGTTCAAACACAAGCAATCAAAGCATATAAGGCTTGGGGTTGTTCAGGACTTGCAAGAGTTGACTTTTTTGTAAGATATTCTGACGGTGCAGTTTTACTTAACGAGCCAAACACATTACCCGGCTTTACAAATATCAGTATGTACCCAATGCTTATGGATAAAGCAGGAATTTCTTATGGTGACTTGCTTGACAAGCTTTGCACTCTCGCAATGGATAAATGGGAAAAGGAATTTGCAGAATGAGAACAAATGCAGTTATAAAAATTGTCAGCTTGCAAAGAACTGAAAACGGCGACAATGCGGGTGAAATGTCTGTCTTAGGTCGCATTACCTATGACGACGACAAAAGCATAATTGAATATATCGAAAACAATGAAGAAACAGGCCCTGAAGAAACAGCAATCACAGTTTCAAATAATGATACTGTCAGCATTGTGCGACACGGCCAATTCAGTTCAGAAATGATGGTTGAAAAAGGCAAACGCCATCTCACATTTTACCGAACACCTTATGGTGAATTGACAATGGGTATTTATGGCACACAGGTTGACTTTTCAAAAGATGAAAAAGGCGCAACTCTCAAACTTAAATACGAACTTGATTTTAACAACGGATTTGTATCAGAAAATACTATGAAAATATATGTCGAAGAAAAATAAGGAGAAATAAGGATGTCTAAACTTGTTAAACAAGCTACTAACGAACTACATACACTTATTGTGAACGCTTTAGAAAAAGCTATTGCAGATGGCGAAATCCCTGCAGAGCCAATTCCAGCGTTTAATATTGAAGTTCCTGCAAATCGTGACAATGGTGACTATTCATCAAATATCGCATTTGTTTGCGCAAAGGTTTTCCGTCGTGCACCAAAAATGATTGCAGATTTAGTTGCAAAACACATTAAACTTGACGGCTCATATTTTGATTCTTGCACAGTTGCAGGGGCAGGATTTGTAAACTTTACACTTTCAAAAGATTTTTATGCTGACATTCTTCTTGATGTTAAGGCACTCGGCAAGGATTACGGCAGAAGTGATTACGGTCAGGGCAAAAAAATCAATGTTGAGTTTGTTTCTGCAAACCCAACAGGCCCAATGCACATGGGCAATGCTCGTGGTGGCGCACTCGGTGACTGTCTTGCAGCAGTTCTTGATATGGCAGGCTATGAAGTTGAAAGGGAATTCTATATCAATGATGCAGGTAATCAGATTGAAAAATTCGGTCTTTCACTTGATATTCGTTATCAGCAGATTTTCAAGGGTGAAGATGCAGTAGAACTTCCTGAAGACAGTTATCACGGTGAAGACATCAAAGAAAGAGCACAGCAGTTTGCTGATGTATATGGTGATGAGTACATCAACAAGACTGAAGATGAGAGAAGAAAAGCACTTGTTGAATTTGCTTTGCCGAAAAACATCGACAATATGAAAGCTAATATGGCAAAATATCGTATTGAATACAAGACTTGGTTTAAAGAAAGTCAGCTTCACGATAGCGGTGCTGTTAAAGAAGTTATTGACTACCTTACAAACAAAGGTTTAACATACGAAAAAGACGGTGCAGTTTGGTACAACAATATCAAGGTGCAGACAGAAATGCTCACTCGTCAGGGTAAAACACAGGAAGAAATCGATAAGTTAGAGCTTAAAGACGATGTTCTTATCCGTCAGAATGGTAATCCAACATATTTTGCAGCAGATATTGCTTATCATAAAAACAAACTCGTTGCTCGTGGATTTGACAAGGCAATCGACGTTTGGGGTGCTGACCACCACGGCCACGTTGCTCGTATGAAGGGTGTCCTTGAAGCACTTGACCTTGACAGCAGTCGTCTTGATGTTATTCTTATGCAGTTAGTTCGTTTAACTCGTGATGGCGAAGTTGTTAGAATGAGTAAGCGTACAGGTAAAGCAATCACACTTGTTGACTTGCTTGAAGATATTCCTGTTGATGCAGTTCGTTTCTTATTCAATATGCGTGAACCAGGCTCACAGATGGATTTTGACCTTGATTTAGCAGTTGAACAGTCAAGCCAAAACCCAGTTTACTATTGTCAGTATGCAAACGCTCGTATTCACAGTATCTTGAGAAAAATTGAAGCAGACGGTGTAACAGTTCGTGACTGCACAAAGGATGAACTCAAACTCCTTACTGCCCCTGAAGAAATCGAACTTATTCGTCACCTTGCATCTCTCACAGACGAAATCGTGAACTCTGCAAAGAACTATGACCCTGCAAAAATCACTCGTTATTGCATTGACCTTGCAACACTTTTCCACAAGTTCTATAACGCTTGCCGTGTTGCAGTGGAAGATGAAGCACTTATGCAAGCTCGTTTGTACCTTTGCACTTGTGTTATGAATGTGATTACAAATATTCTTACAATGTTTAGTATTAGCACACCTGAAAGTATGTAAAAAACATATTGCAAAGGGTACGAGAAAGGTGGCGATTAGTTTGTATAGTATTGACCAAATTATGGATATGCTTGATTGGAATAATTCACATGAAGTTCAAGCAAAAGGACGTGAATTAGCAAAAGAAGTTGAGTGTATCAATGTGTTTTTACAACCATTGCACTCAAGACATAATAAAAATGTATGGGATAATTGTGCTGTAGTTTTGGCTGATAAGACAGATGAAGAAATTAGACCCTATCTATATGCACTATTTGATTGGTTACAAGATATGAATTGGCCAGGTGCTGATTGTATTTTAAACAGATTAAAAGAATACAATGATGATAAATGGCTTAATTATGTCTTGAATGACTGTATAAACAAAGCGATATTATTAAAAGAAGAAAACTGGTTGAATATATTGCAATCAATTTCAAAGGGAAAATAGTACGGGACGCTTATTGCGTCCCTTTTTATTGACTATATTACTGCATTTTTATGGAAAAATTGTCTATAATACAATTATGACTATAATTTTCATATTCTTTGTCAATCTTTTGTCAAAATAACTATTGAAAAATTCTGGCAATAATTGTATAATTGCTAAGATAGGAATTATTCCGCTAAAATATGAAAGGAGTTTTCATTTATTATGATTAACTACTCACATGAAGTTGAAAAAATGTGCTGTGTAGCTAAAGGTCCTCATCACGGTCCAGCTCCAATTCCTGAAGAAGGAAAATGGGTAAAAGCTTATGAAATCAAAGACATTTCAGGCTTCTCACACGGCATCGGCTGGTGTGCTCCTCAACAGGGTACATGCAAACTCACACTTAACATTAAAGATGGTATTGTTGAAGAGGCTCTTGTTGAGACTCTCGGTTGTTCAGGTATGACTCACTCAGCTGCTATGGCTGCTGAAATTCTTCCTGGCAAAACTCTTCTTGAATGCCTTAACACAGACCTTGTTTGTGACGCTATCAACACAGCTATGAGAGAAATCTTCCTCCAGCTCGTTTATGGTCGTTCACAGTCTGCTTTCTCAGAAGACGGTCTTGTTGTTGGTGCAGGTCTTGAAGACCTTGGTAAAGGACTTCGTTCACAGGTTGGTACAATGTTCTCAACAAAAGTTAAGGGCGTTCGTTATATGGAAATGGCTGAAGGCTATATCACAAGAATGGCTCTGGACAGCGATGACCAGGTTATCGGTTATGAGTTCGTTAAGCTCGGCAAGATGATGGAAGATATCCGTCACGGCACACCTGCTGACGTTGCACTTAAAAACAACACAGGTTCATATGGTCGTTTTGCAGATGCTGCAAAATACATCGACCCAAGAGAAGAATAAGAGAAGGAGGATACTAAAATGGCTAATGATGTAAGATTTGAAGGCAAAGAAAGAAGAATGGCTAAAATCGAGAAATGTCTTGCTGAATATGGTATTGCTTCTCTCGAAGACGCAAAAGCTCTTTGCGAATCAAAAGGTATCGATGTTGAAGGCATCGTTAAAGGTGTTCAGCCAATCGCATTCGAAAATGCTGTTTGGGCTTACACACTCGGTGTTGCACTTGCACTTAAATCAGGTGTAAAAACAGCTTCTGAAGCTGCTGCAGTTATCGGTAAAGGTCTTCAGGCTTTCTGTATTCCTGGCTCAGTTGCTGAACAGAGAGACGTTGGTCTTGGCCACGGTAACCTTGGCGCAATGCTTCTTAAAGAAGAAACAAAGTGTTTCGCATTCGTTGCAGGTCACGAATCATTTGCTGCTGCTGAAGGTGCTATTGGTATCGCAAAGACAGCTAACAAAGTTCGTAAAGAACCACTTCGCGTTATTCTTAACGGTCTCGGCAAAGACGCTGCTATGATTATTTCAAGAATCAACGGTTTCACATATGTTCAGACTGAGTATGATTTCTACACAGGCGAACTCAAGATTGTTAACGAAACAAAATATTCAGACGGCGAAAGAGCTGCAGTTCGTTGCTACGGCGCAAACGATGTTCTTGAAGGCGTTGCTATCATGAAGAAAGAGGGCGTTGACGTTTCTATCACAGGTAACTCAACTAACCCAACTCGCTTCCAGCACCCAGTTGCAGGCACATATAAGAAGTGGGCTATGGAAAATGGCGTTAACTACTTCTCAGTTGCTTCAGGTGGCGGCACAGGTCGTACACTTCACCCAGATAACATGGCTGCAGGTCCTGCTTCTTATGGTCTTACAGACACAATGGGTAGAATGCACGGTGACGCACAGTTCGCTGGTTCATCTTCAGTTCCTGCTCACGTTGAAATGATGGGTCTTATCGGTATGGGTAACAACCCAATGGTAGGCGCAACAGTTGCATGTGCAGTTGCTGTTGAAGAAGCTTCTAAATAATTAGATTATTGTAAATAAAAAAGACGGAGTGTAAAAGCTCCGTCTTTTTTATTTACTCGCGTCGTACGTGCCTGCAAGCATATGTTCTTTTTTAGCGTCTTCAAGTTTTTGTAAGGCACTTTCTCTTGTCTTTTTTAGTTTCTTTATGCGTTTTATATTGCCATAACCCAAGAAAAAGAATTGAAGACCACCTATGAACAAAAATACACTTCCAACCAAACCTGACAAGCCAAATATTTGCCACATACCCCTTAATGTGTTCGTATCATATCCGTTTATTTCTCCGTTATTATAGCTTTTAATGTTGCTCATGTTTTCAAAAAATATTTCATAAAAGTTCAATCCTTGAGCATAAAAACTGATTGCTACACCTATGAAAACAGCAAGTATTATACCCGAAACCGTCAAAAGTTTCTTTGACCAATTTATCTCTTTTTCATAACTTTTCTTTGTTTCTTCAACTCTTTTAAAATGTTGTGTACGAGTCAAAAGCACAACTTTATTTAGGGACTCCATATCGTCATCATAAATCTGATTAAGATAGTCCCTATTCATCATTTCGGGTTCAACATCAACTACATTATAATCGAAAATGTCGTTATAGCTTGATGAAATATCTTCTTTTTGCGGATTCAAATTCTTTTCATCCATAAACAAATCCCCTTTTATCGATTTGCGTCATAAGTAGCGTTTGTCATATGTTCTTGTTTTTGTGCATCGAGCTTTTGAATTGCTTTTTTCATTAACTGTCTGCTTTTAAAAATTCGTCTTACATAACCAAAAATAAGAAACGGTGGAACGATTGTAACTACTACAGATATTAATGTTCCTATATATTTTATAAGTCCCGTTACAACGCTTGTACCCATAAACTTATAACGAAGCTCTGCGACTAAACTCAATGCTAACGCAACACCCAAAACCATTGCTATTGATTTGATTTGCTCGTTTCGTTCTTTTTTATAGTTATCAACAATATCCGAATAATCTTTAATATATTGTGAACGAGTATAAAGAACTTCGTTGATGGCACCATTCATATCCTGACCGAAGATTGCTTGTTGATATTCTTTACCTTCAATAACATCTTCAAGCTCGGTCACAGTGTTTTGGTCAAATATTGAGTTGTAAGTGCTTGAAATATCTTTCTTTTCACTCATTATATTCACCTATTCTTCTGCCTTGTATGTGCCTATTTCAATGCAGAGATTTTTTCTATCTTCAAGGTCTTTAAGTCGTTCGTTTTCTTTGCTTTTTATGTTTTTAAATCTTTTTAGCATTGCAAAAAAAAGGAAAAGTTGGTATCAATGGGAGAAGAAAACAAAATATTGCTGTTTCTTGACCTAAATAAAAATGAATTCGCCAGTTATAATGAAGAATGTTATTGCCTGAAAGAAAAAGAAGAAATAACACAACAACACAAATTACTGCCATTATTATTGCTATCGGAAAAACCTTTTTTATTTCTTTTTTCTCTTCATCAAAATGGGTTGTTATATCGTGATATTCTGCAATATACTCTGACCTTGTCATTTGTGGGACTTCTCGATATTCTGCAGAGTTTTCGTATGTTTCTTTCATATTCTAGCAACTCCACTTTGTTTTGCAGCTTCAACAACTGCTTTTGCAACAGTTGAGCCCACTCTTTCGTCAAATGCTTTTGGCAAGATATAATCTTCACTCAATTCTCCATCACTCACAAGTGATGCGATTGCTTTTGCCGCTGCGATTTTCATTTCTTCATTAATATCACTTGCTCTGCAATCAAGAGCACCACGGAATATGCCGGGGAATGCAAGCACATTGTTAATCTGGTTAGGATAATCACTTCGACCTGTGCCAACAACTCTTGCCCCAGCATTTTTTGCCTTGTCGGGCATAATTTCAGGCACAGGATTTGCCATTGGAAACACAATAGCATTCTCTGCCATTGATTTAATCATTTCTTCTGTAACAATATTAGGTGCTGAAACGCCGATAAAAATATCTGCACCCTTTAATGCGTCTGCAAGTGTACCTTTTATATGATTTTTATTTGTGATTTCTGCCATTTGTGCTTGTGCAAAGTTCATCCAATCTTCACCAACGCAAAGAGCACCCATTTTGTCGCACATTATAATATTCCCTGCACCCATCTGATATATGAGTTTTGCAATAGCAATGCCCGCAGCACCCGCACCGCTGAATACAACTGTGCAGTCTTCGATTTTCTTATTCACAAGACGAAGTGCATTTGTTACTGCCGCACCAACAACAACTGCTGTGCCGTGTTGGTCGTCGTGGAAAACAGGGATATCAAGCTTTTCTTTTAATTTTCTTTCAATTTCAAAACAACGGGGAGCTGCAATATCTTCAAGGTTGATTCCACCAAAACTACCACCCAAAAGAGAGATACAATTAACGATTTCGTCAACATCTTTACTTCTCATACAAAGCGGGATAGCGTCAACTCCACCAAATTCTTTGAAAAGCACGCACTTGCCCTCCATAACGGGCATTCCTGCTTCAGGACCAATATCGCCAAGCCCCAAAACTGCAGTGCCATCAGTTACAACGGCAACTGTATTCCAACGACGAGTGAGTTCATAAGATTTATTGACATCTTTTTGAATTTCAAGGCAAGGCTCAGCTACACCGGGGGTATAAGCCAACGACAAAGACTCTTTATCGTTAGCCTTTGCCCTTGTTTTTATTTCGATTTTGCCCTGCCACTCATAATGAAGTTTTAAGCTCTCTTTTGCGTAATCCATTTGCTTTGCTCCCACTTACTGACGCTCAAAATATTCGTCATCAGCAATAAAATATGTTCGGATATATCCATCCATTGATACGAATACTATCTCCCCCGTTTGAGAGAGATAGTAAATCTTGTCATTATCGTCTTCATCTGTTTCATATTTTGATTTTACATCGGGATTCTGTATCACAGCGTTTGCTTTGATAAGATAGTCTTCTGCTGAATCACACCCAGTATCTTCACCGTGTTCAAGAAAATGGTCTATAAGCTTTTCGGGTGTACGAAACATTATAATCTTTGCCATTAGTGTTCAACCCAATCTCTTGAACGTTCAACTGCACGAAGCCATCCGCGATATCTCTTTTCGCGTTTTTCAATATCCATCTGTGGCTCGAAAACCTTATCAACCTCGCGGATTTTTGCGATTTCCTCTGTATCTTTCCAGAATCCTGTTGCAAGACCTGCAAGATAAGCTGCACCGATTGCAGTTGTTTCAACCATCTTTGGACGGTTAACATTTGTTCTAATCATATCTGACTGAATCTGCATCATAATATCACTGACTGATGCACCACCGTCAACACGAAGCTCTGAAAGTTCTATATCTGAATCCTGCTTCATTGCTTCAAGCAAGTCTGTCATCTGATATGCGATTGCTTCAAGAACACTTCGGCAAATGTGAGCAGCATTTGCGCCACGAGTGAGACCTACAATTGTGCCACGAGCATACATATCCCAATAAGGTGCCCCAAGGCCTGTAAATGCCGGAACAAAATAAACACCATTTGAATTTGGAACACTCTCTGCTAATTCGTCACAACGACGAGCAGATGGAATGAGTTGCAAATCATCGCGAAGCCATTTAATAACTGAGCCTGCATTAAAAGCAGAACCTTCAATAGCATAAGTAACCTTGTCGCCAATACCCCAAGCAACACCTGTAACAAGATTGTTCTTTGACTCAACACGTTTGTCACCTGTATTCATAAGCAAGAAACAACCTGTGCCATATGTATTCTTTGCCTGACCACTTCCGAAGCATCCTTGACCAAAAAGTGCTGCGGGCTGGTCACCGATTGCGCCTGAAATTGGCACGCCTGCCAAATCTTCGATACCCATAACACTCTTTGCAACTGTTCCGTAAACCTTGCTTGATGGAACTGCTTCAGGAAGCATTGCCATAGGAATACCGATTTTTTCGCAAAGATATTTGTCCCAGCAAAGCTTGTCAACATCAAAAATCATTGTTCTTGACGCGTTTGAATAGTCAGTAATATGAACTGCACCACCTGTTAAGTTCCAGATGAGCCATGTTTCAACTGTACCGAAAAGGAGTTGACCTTTTTCTGCTAATTCTCTTGCACCCTCAACATTGTCAAGAATCCATTTAATCTTTGTTGCAGAGAAATATGCGTCAACAACAAGACCTGTGTGGTCTTTGATATATTGTGTCAATTCTTCGTCTGCTTTGATTTTCTCACACATATCAGCAGTTCTTCTGCATTGCCAAACAATTGCATTATAAATTGGTTTGCCTGTTGATTTATCCCATACAATTGTTGTTTCACGCTGGTTTGTAATACCAATCGCTGCAATATTTTCTGCTGTTGCTTTGCTCTCTGCCATAACTTCCATAACAGACTGCAACTGTGAAAAGAGAATTTCCATTGGGTTGTGCTCAACCCAACCTGTGTGTGGATAAATCTGTGTGAACTCATGCTGAGCTTTAAAGCAGATATTTCCCTTTTTGTCGAAAAGAATAGCGCGTGAGCTTGTTGTTCCCTGGTCTAATGCCAATACGTATTTTTTCATTGTATAACACCTCAAATATATAATAGATATTTTTTAACTAATTCCCTGATTTTAGTTAAAAATTAAGATTTGCCGTTTTTAATAATGTCTGCTTTTATTTTTTCTGCTTCTTTAACCGCTTTTGCGTCATCAATCAAATTGTGAAGTCCTTGCCAATGGAACACTCTTCTCTTAAACCACAGTGATGACGCGTGTTTATAGAAGAATGATGGACAAGCTTTTTTAAGTGGCGCATAATTCACATTGTATGCGTCAAGCAAATTACAGTATGTTGGCGCTTTGTGAAGGAATGTTGAAAATGACGGATATCCCCTCTCTGCCCAAGCGTTTTCAGCCATTGCACCAAGTCTTGGGAATGTAAGGAATTCCAAGCGTTTCATATTTGGAACATATTCTGTCCACATCTGCGCCTCAATGCCCCAAGTTTCTTCGTCGTTATCGGTTAATGCACCGTCGTCTTCACAAACCATTTTGAGTGTATTCCAACCATAAGGAAAATCAAAATAATATGGGTAACATTTTGTGTTAATAAGCTTTCTTCCACGATTTAGTTCGTTTTTAACTAAATCTGTTTCATCACCCATTCCACAGATATCCCAAGCGATATCAGGATTCAACGTGTCTGCGTTTTCAACCTTGTCATAATTCCACATTATTGAAGAATATCCCTTTTCCTTGAGATAATCATTGACTTTTGCCATAAAGAACATCTGCAAATGGTCTTCGTCACGAAGATTATTATCTTTAATCGCCTTTTGGCAATGCGGACAATGCTCCCAACGCATTTTCACTGCTTCGTCACCGCCGATATGAATAATCTTGTCTGGGAAAAGTTCAATAAGCTCATCAAGCACATCATAAACAAACTTATATGTTGACTCTTTGCCAGCGCAAAGAATGTCATGCTTAACGCCCCAATGAGTCGCAACTTCTAAGTCGCGGTCAAGACAAGATAAATATGGATAACAAGAAATTGCTGCCACGCTGTGTCCTGGAATATCATATTCAGGAATCACTTTTATTTTTCTCTCGTGACAATAAGCGACAATATCTTTTATTTCTTCTTGTGTATAATATCCACCGTGAGCCTTGTGATTAAAATTCGTGTGACTTCTCATTGAACCTTTTACTGTTAGCAATGGATATTTTTTAATCTCAACTCGCCAACCTTGGTCTTCGGTCAAGTGCCAATGCAAAACATTAAGTTTATGAAGAGCCATAAGGTCAACGATTTTTTTAACATCTTCTACTGGATAAAAATATCTGCCACAGTCAAGCATAAATCCACGATAAGAAAAACGGGGGTAATCAGTAATCTCTGTATATGGCAACTTGCCTTCTTTTTGCAAAAGCATCTGTTTTAAAGTCTGCAAACCATAGAACAATCCTGTTTCAGTTTTCGCATTAATATAAACTCGTCTGTTTTCACATTTGAGAGTATATCCCTCGTCATATTCAAAGCTTTCATCAAGAGTGAGAATGATTGATTTTTCTTCACCCGTATCTTCATGAAGGCAAATCTTTTTATTAAAGTTTTTACGCACAAACTTTACAAAATCTTCTGAAAAAGAATATGGAGAAATAATTGTCCCCGCGTGTAGAGTAAATCCTTTTCGGTCACTATTAGTCAGAATGCTGACAGGTTGTGGGATAATATTAAACATCCGTTTTATCCTCCGTTATTTAATGTTAGAATTATACAATTTTATTCTATCACAAAATCTTTATAACTACAACATAAAATAGTATATATTTTCTCTTGAAATTACTCCAATTATATAGTATAATAGGTCGGTAAATAACTGATTGCCTTAATTCAGTCGTGTGCCGTGTGGGTCCTGTGCGGCGGGGCGCTGTGAACCATGTCAGGCGGGGAACCGAGCAGCATTAAGCGGTTTGCACCGGGCGCCACAGTCTGCCTGCACGACACATGACTGAGTTAAGGCATTTTTAATAACAGGTGCTCACTGATGAGGATTACGGCACACTTTTTAGCGGTTATTTTTCCGTTATAGCTCGCCCAAAATACTCGACAATACACAAAGTATTGTCTGCGTTTTTGACGGCTCTAACGAAAATCTCTCTCGCTAACAATTGCACCTCACCCTCCTCAGCAAGCACAAAACTTTTCTCGTTTAATTTGTTTGTTCAAGGGGGACTATTATGTATCGTGCGTTTTATAGAAAATATCGTCCGTCAACATTTACCAGCGTTGTCGGGCAAGAGCACATTACAAAAACACTTGAAAATGCTGTGAAATCAGGCAAAACAAGTCATGCTTATCTTTTCACCGGTTCTCGTGGCACCGGCAAAACCTCTTGTGCAAAAATTCTTTCAAAAGCAGTCAACTGTCTGAACCCTATCGACGGGAATCCTTGTAACGAATGCGAAATCTGCCGTGGAATAGACAACGGCTCAATTCTTGATATTATTGAAATCGACGCTGCATCAAACAATGGTGTTGATAATATCCGTGATTTGAGAGAAGAAGCAAACTTTACTCCCGCTAATGCAAAATACAGAGTTTATATTATCGACGAAGTTCATATGCTCTCAATCGGCGCATTCAATGCACTTCTCAAAACTCTTGAAGAGCCACCTGCTCATGTTATTTTCATTCTCGCAACAACAGAAGTTCACAAGCTTCCATCAACTATTCTTTCTCGTTGTCAGCGTTTTGACTTTAAACGAATTGAGCCTGAAGCAATCGCAGAAAGACTTAAAGAAGTTGCCGTTAAAGAAAATCTTAACCTTGCAGATGATGGCGCAATGCTCATCGCTCGTATTGCTGACGGTGCAATGCGTGATGCGCTTTCTCTTTTGGACCGTTGCTCATCAATTGAAGGTGTAATCGACTCAACTGCAGTTGCAAAAAGTGCCGGTCTTGCGGGTCGTGAATATATCTTTGACCTTTGCGATTCAATAATCCAGAAAAATCCTGCAAAGGCACTTGAAATCGTTGATAAGCTTTATAATGATTCTTGTGATATGGAGCGCCTTATCACAGAGCTCACAAGTCATTTCAGAAATCTTATGGTTTCAAAAGCTGTTAAGAATTTTGAGTCTATGATTATCTGTTCACAGGGCGAAATCGATATAATCCGTCAACAGAGCGAAAAAACAACTCTTGCGACAATTATGTCTTGTATTGATATTCTCACTGCATCTGCTTCAACAATGAAACAGGGTGCAAACAGAAGAACAAGTGCAGAGCTTTGCATAATAAGACTTTGCACACCAAGTCTTGATACAGATGTCAATGCAATTCTTCGCAGACTCAGTGAATTAGAAAGCGCTATAAAATCAGGCAATATTCAGGTTAAAGCAGAACCCGTTTCTGTTCCTGTTAAAGAAGAACCAAAAGAAGAAGTTAAAGTTCAAGAAACAAAGCCTGAACCAAAACCCGAGCCTGTAAAAGAAGAGCCTGTTGCACCACCTGTCAAAGAAGAAAAAGTGCAACCCGCACCGCAACAGATGGGAACAATTCCTTTTGACAGATGGCCTGAAGTTCTCGATAAGCTTTATGAAAATGACAAGAGCCTTATTGTTATGCTTTCAGGCTCAAGCGCATTCGTGCATCAGGATAAATATTTGTTAATCAAGGGTTCACCTGTTCTTGAAATGTATCTCAAAACCGGTGAATATTCAAAGATTATAAAACAAGCGGTTTTAGATGTAACCGGTAAAAATTATACCCTTGCAGTTTATAACAACAAGCAAGAAGAAGCACCAAAGAATCCCCTTTCTGACCTTGTGTCAAAGGCAAAACAGCTTGGTGTGAATATTGAGGAGGATAAATAAATGAAAGCAAGAATCCCAAATCAAGGCGGTCAGGCAAATATGATGAAGCGCCTTCAACAAATGCAAGACGATATGGCTCGCGTTCAGAAAGAATGTGAAGAAGCAGAATATTCAGCTTCAGCTGGTGGTGGAGCTATTGATGTTAAAGTTAACGGCAAACATCAGGTTGTTTCTGTTAACATTCAACCAGATGTTGTTGACCCTGAAGATGTTGAAATGCTTGAAGATTTGCTCGTTGCAGCAGTTAACGAAGCAATGAGAAAAGCAGACGAAACAATGGAAAGAGAAATGGGTAAAATCACAGGCGGAATGAATATTCCAGGTCTTGGATTCTAATTGGAGTTAAACTATGGCTATTGTATCACTTGAAAAGTTGATAGAAGAATTTCGCAAAATGCCCTCTGTCGGTGTAAAATCGGCGGAGAGAATGGCTTATTATATTCTTGGACTTGATGACAGTGAAACAAAAAGCCTTGTTGACGCAATAAACAATGCTCATACAAACATTCATACTTGCAATATTTGTTGCAATCTTACCGAAGGTGAAAAATGCACTATTTGTAGCAACGCAAATCGTGATAATTCAACTATCTGTGTTGTTGAAAACCCAAGAGATGTGGCAGCATTTGAACGCACTCATGAATATAAAGGTACATATCACGTGTTGCATGGTGTAATTTCACCAATGAATGGAATTGGCCCTGATAATATTCGCATTAAAGAGTTAATTAGCCGTATGGCTGATGACTCTGTCAACGAAGTTATTATGGCAACAAACCCAACCGCAGAGGGCGAAGCAACAGCTATGTATATTGCTCGTCTTCTCAAACCAATGGGTATTAAAGTGAGCCGTCTGGCTTATGGTATTCCTGTTGGTAGCGACCTTGAATATGCAGATGAGGTAACACTTTCCAGAGCAATTCAAGGTAGAAATTTGTTATAATAAAGGTAACTAATCATGGCAGAGAAAAATCCTAACACTACAATTGCACAAAATAAAAAAGCTCTCCATGATTATTTTGTCATAGAGAGTTTTGAAGCGGGCATTGAACTTGTGGGCACAGAAGTCAAGTCTTTAAGACAGGGCAAATGCAACCTTAAAGACGCTTGGTGCAGTATTGTCGAGGGCGAAATTTTCGTTAATGGTATGCACATTAGCCCCTATGACCACGGCAATATTTTCAACCGTGACCCAATGAGAGTACGCAAACTTTTAATGCACAAAAAAGAGATTATGCGACTTCTCGGCACAACAAAGCAAGAGGGGCTTACGCTTATTCCCATCTCTATCTATTTTAAAAAAGGTCGAGCAAAGGTGCAAGTAGGTCTTTGTAAAGGTAAAAAACTTTACGACAAACGTGATGTTGCTGCTAAAAAAGAAGCAGAGCGCAATATCGAGCGCACAATGAAAGAGAGAATGAGATAAATATGAACAGAACCTGTGTTCAATGCGGAAAAGTTTTTATACTCTCTCAATCTGAAATAGATTTTTATGAATCTAAAAATCTCAATTTGCCAAAAAGATGCAAATCTTGTCGAGATAAGAACAAAAACTCAAATGGTGAATATAGAAGCTATACTGCAAATGTGCCATTAGGCAATCGTGCGACATGCATTTCTGCAATTATAACTGTTGCACTTTTTGTAACCACTATGAGCATATTAGCTAATGGCGGATTCACAGCGCCCACAGTTTTTCTTGATTTGATAGCATTTTTTGCGATTTTCTGTCTTGCAAAATTCAAAAGACATATTGATATTCAAGAGTTTGACACATCTTGTTTTGCTCACACATTTTATGATATGGACTCTATGACCGAGCATTATATCAAGCACGGCAAAGAAACAAATTGTAAGGATATGGAAGAATATCTTTATAGAGCAAATGCAGTAATTCAACAAAAAAATACACTGTCAAAAAAGCAGAAAGAAGACGGAGACACTGCTTATTTCAATCCACAAACCAAAGAGTTTGTTGTGGTTGCAAAAGCTGGGTATATCCGTACATATTTCATTGCTTCATTGTCATACTATAACAAACAATAATATCGGATGCGTCAGCATCCCCACCTATTCACTATTACCTTTTACCTATTACTTAAAATATGGGGATGAAAGGATTTCGACGGGGATTTTGAACTGCGATAAGCGAGTAGTGGAGTCTGACCACTATAAAACGGACGGTTTATAAAAATAAACGACAAAAACGAAAAAGTACTTCTTGCTGCTTAATTAGCGGCGAGCATTCCCCCGAGAGAACTGCGGCTCGGTCAGGAGTGTCATTTAGCAGTAAATGTGAACGGATAACCGCCTTGTAGTCCGTCACACATCACAGGGCTACTGAAAGGAATGCCTGTTTGTCGGCTGTCCCGTAGGGAATGACAATAGATAAACTACACTCGTAGAAAGTTTCAGGAATAGATTTTCGGACGTGGTTTCGATTACCACCATCTCCACCATAAAATAAAAACTCCGATTTTCGGGGTTTTTATTTTTATTGAATTCTGGACACAAGTGTGATAAACTTGATTCATAGATTCTAAACAAAGGGGATTTGTTTTATGGGAAAGAAAATTATTGTTGCCGGTGGTGGACATGGTGGTATTGCCGCTGCTATGCTTCTTGCAAAGCGTGGATTTGATGTTACCGTTTATGAAAAAAATGCGAAGACAAAAATGGGTTATGATTGGACCGATATTTTTGACAAAAAAGGTCTTTTAGCAATAGGACTTCCAATTCCTGACAAGAAGCTCTATAACCTTAAAAACGATGTTACTTTCTATGGTCCGTCAATGGAAACTGCTCTCACACAAAATACCGAAGATGACAGAAAAGAAATCCAGATGGAGCGTAGCGAGATTTATAAATATCTCATTTCTCACGCAGTTGAAGCTGGGGTTAAGTTTGAATATAAGCAAAATATTCTTGGCCCTATTCTCTACGGCAACAGAGTTGTTGGCATCAAAACTGAAAAAGGTGAATATTTCGGTGACCTTGTAATCGACGCTTGTGGTCTTAATTCCCCTGTCAGACAAAATTTGCCTGAATCATTTGGTGTTCAAAATAATCCTATCGAATATGAACAATTCTATGTTTATCGTGCATTCTTCAATAAAACTGCAGAAGTAAGTGATGATGAAAAGTTCAAAATTATTATGTTACCTAACAACCAATTGGGCATTTCTTGGGTTGCAACAGAAGAAAAATATACAGATGTACTTATCGGTCGATTCCACAGCTTTGACCTTGACTATGCAAACGAGCAAATTGAAAGCCTTAGAAAGACAAATCCAAGCATCGGCACAAAAATTGTTCGTGCAGGTGATTTTGCAAATATTCCTGTCCGTCAACCGATAGGCATTATGGTTGCAGATGGTTATGCGGCTATCGGCGACTCTGCATTTATGACCGTGCCTGTTATAGGTTCAGGTATCGCAAACGCACTCAAAGCTGCAAAAATTCTTGCAGATGCAATTTCTGCTGACAAAGCATTGTCATATAGTGCAGAAACTCTTTGGACATATCAGAAGAATTACTATAAAGAAATCGGTGCCGCAATGGCACCTATGGCTTGTGTTAAATTATTGCTCACTCGCCTTGAAGGTCACGAACTAGATTATATTTTTGCAAAGGGCATTCTCAATGCAGAAGATATGACAATCGACGCAGAATCTTCAAGTCTTGGTGCAATGCTCAGCGGTATGACCCCTGCTGATATTAAAATCAAAGTTCAAGGTCTTCTCAACAACAAAGTCATTCTTAAAAAAGTTATAAATATGGGCTTGCAACTCGGCAAGGCGACTGCTGTTACTGCCGCAATGCCACCTATTTATAACCGTCAGGCTGTACTTAAATGGGTTAAAGAATACAACAAATGTTTCAAACATTAAAATATTGATAAAAAATAGCGCTCTCCCCCCTTGAGAGCGCCATTTTTTTGCTATTTTGCATTTACTTTTAAGCTGTTTTATTGTATAATGTCTATAATTATAATTTTGTGGAATGGGTGGCATTAAAATGAAAAAAGGCACAAAGAAATTTTTAGGTTTTGCAATTCCTGCAACTGTACTCGGCATTGTTGCGAGAAAGAAATATGTTGATATTCGTTATGGCGTGAAAGGTCCAAAGCCTATTATCACTTTTACAGAATCAACTGATGCAAAATTAGACGAAATTCACCTTACTGCTCACAGAGGACTTTCTTCAATTGTCCCTGAAAATACAATCGAAGCATTCAAGGAAGCAGCAAAGCACAATTATTATGCTCTTGAATGTGATGTGCATTGCACAACTGATAACAAGTGGGTAATTATTCACGACTATATGCTTCAGTCAATGGCAAAGGAAAAGGGCGATGTTAAGAAAATGTCTTATGAAACCCTTTCAAAAGTTAAATTCACAAATGGTGCAAACATTGAAGATTATCCTGATGCAACAGTTTGCCTTGTTGAAGACTTTATTGAAATATGCAAAGAAGCAAATATTCGTCCAATGATTGAAGTTAAGGACAAGCGTGTTGAAAAGGTTGCAGACTTGCTTGAAATCATCCGTAAATATGACATTGAAAAAGATGTTATTCTTATTTCATTCCACGCACCTGTGCTTCGTGAATTCAGAAATCTTTCACCAAATATGGAACTCTGGTATTTAATGCACACAATCACAGATGAAAAGCTTCAGGAATGCATTGAAAATGGTAACGGCGTTGCTTTTGAAGCAAAGCGTGGCAAGCCTGAAATGATTCAGAAAATTCACGACAACAATCTTACTGCTGCTTGCTGGACAGTTGACACAAAAGAAATGCTCAACAATATGATTGCAAACGGCGTAAAATACATAACAACAAACGCAATTCTTCCTGAATAAGAGGTATAAAATGACAAACTGCAAAAAAATTGCTGAACTTATTTTCAGTGATGTGGACAAGTCCACAGAATATTATGAAGAACTTTACCCTGCAAGAGATTTGCCCGAAGGTGCAAGAGTAACGAGATTTGCTCCAAGCCCTACTGGTTATCTCCACTTTGGTGGACTTTATGCGGGTTTTGCATCAAAACTTACTGCTGAAACTACAAACGGCGTGTTTATGCTCCGTATTGAAGATACCGACAAAAAACGTGAAGTAGAAGATGGTGTTACTGGTATTGTAACAGGACTTAAAGCTTTTGGTGTTACTCCTGACGAAGGCGTTACAGGCTTTGATAGTGAAGACGGGAAATATGGTCCTTATACACAGAGCCTTCGTAGAGAAATCTATCGTACATTTGCTAAAAAATTAGTTGAAGAAGGCAAAGCGTATCCTTGCTTCTGCACACCAGAAGACCTTGAAGATATCAGAAACCGTCAAGAAAACGAAGACATCAAAGGTTATTATGGCGCTTATGCAAAATGCAGAGATTTAAGTGATGATGAAATCATTGAAAAAATCAATGCGGGTATTCCTTATACTGTTCGTCTTCGTTCAATGGGCGACATTCAAAGAAAAATCGCATTCGACGATATGATTAAGGGCAAAATCGAAATGAGCGAAAACGTGAATGACGTTGTTATTCTTAAAACTGACGGAATTCCAACATATCACTTTGCTCACGCAATCGACGACCACTTAATGCACACCACTCATGTTGTTCGTGGCGACGAGTGGATTGCATCTGTGCCACTTCATATTGAACTTTTCAGAACTTGTGGTTTTAAACCAGTTAAATATGCTCACATTGCCCCAATTATGAAAGAAGAAAACGGTGGCAAGCGCAAGCTTTCAAAGAGAAAAGACCCTGAAGCTAATGTTTCATTCTATATTGAAAAGGGTTACCCTGAAGCATCAGTTAAAGAATATATGCTCACCATTCTCAATTCAAACTTTGAAGACTGGCGCAGAGCAAACAAGAATGAAGACATCAGCAAATTCCCATTCAACCTTAAAAAGATGAGTGTTTCAGGCGCACTTTTTGATATGGTTAAGTTTAACGACGTGTCAAAAAATGTTGTTTCTGTTATGACAGCCGAGCAGGTTTATAACCTTGTTGTTGATTGGGCAAAGGATTATAACAAAGTGCTTTATGACCTTTTTGTAGCAAACAGCGACAAGGCAAAAGCAATTCTCAACATTGACAGAGATAACCCTAAACCAAGAAAAGATATTGCTTGTTGGGAAGAAGTAGAGAATTATGTTTCATTCTTCTATAACGAACTTTATACTCCTGATTACACTCTTCCTGAAAACATCAACAAGGAAGATGCAATAGAACTTCTCACAAAATATAAGGATGTTTATTCAGAAAGCGACAGCAAAGAAGAGTGGTTCAACAAAATCAAAGAGCTTTGCTCAGCTTGTGGATTCACACCAAATGTTAAAGAATATAAGCAAAATCCTGACGCATTCAAGGGCCATGTTGGTGATGTTTCAACCATTATTCGTGTTGCTATGACATCGCGCACAAATACACCTGATTTGTATTACATTATGCAAATTCTTGGTGTAGGCGAAGTAATGAACAGAATTGATAAGGCAATAAATTCTTATAAAGAGGCTTAAAATATGGAAGAAATTACAAACATTTCAAATTTTATACACGATTTCATTGATGAAGACCTTGAAAACGGTGTATATAACAAAGTGCAGACTCGTTTCCCACCTGAACCAAACGGTTATCTTCACATTGGTCACGCAAAAGCGATTTGCATAAACTTTGCAACAAGCAAAAAGTATAAGGGCGAGTGTAATCTTCGTCTTGATGACACAAACCCACAAAAAGAAGATACAGAATATGTTGACGCTATTAAAGAAGACATTGAATGGCTTGGCTTCAAGTGGAACAAATGCCTTTTCGCATCAAGTTATTTTGATTTCATCTATGAATGTGCTGTAAAACTTATTGAAAAAGGTCTCGCTTATGTTGACGACCTTTCTGCCGACGAAATCAGAGAATATCGTGGCACTCTCACAGAGCCCGGTAAAAACAGCCCATACAGAGAAAGAAGCATCGAAGAAAACCTTGATTTATTCAAGAGAATGACTGACGGCGAATTCGAAAACGGCGCAAGAGTTCTTCGTGCAAAAATTGATATGGCTGCTGCTAATATCAATATGCGCGACCCTGTTATTTACAGAATTGCTCATGTGCCACACCACCAGACAGGCGACAAATGGTGCGTTTACCCAATGTATGACTTTGCTCACCCGTTGTCAGATGCTAAAGAAGGTGTTACTCACTCTCTTTGCTCACTTGAATTTGAAAACCACAGACCACTTTATGATTGGTTCTTGAGAGCACTCGACATTGAAATGCCACCAAGACAGATTGAATTTGCTCGTCTTAACTTAAACTATTGCCTTACAAGTAAGAGAAAGTGTCTTGCACTTGTTAACGAAGGCATTGTTGATGGTTGGAATGACCCAAGAATGGCAACTCTCAGCGGTATGAGAAGACGCGGTTACCCTGCAGCAGCAATTCGTAACTTCTGTGAAAAAATCGGCGTTTCAAAGGCGTATTCAGTTGTTGACTATGGTCTTTTGGAATCTTGTGTTCGCGACGAACTTAACGCTAATGCACCAAGAGCAATGGCTGTGCTTCGTCCGTTAAAGGTTGTTATTGATAACTATCCTGAAGATAAAACAGAAGTGCTTGATGTTGAAATTCATCCAGAACATCCTGAAATGGGTACTCGCAAAGTAACTTTTGGCAAAACAATTTATGTTGAACAAGAAGACTTTATGGTTGAGCCTGTTAAAAAATATTTCAGACTTTTCCCGGGTAATGAAGTTCGTCTTAAAAGTGCATATTTCGTTAAGTGCGTAGGTTATGATACAGATGAAAATGGCAATGTAACTTGTGTTCATTGTACTTATGACCCTGAAAGCCGTGGTGGCAACTCACCTGACGGAAGAAAGGTTAAGGGTACTCTTCACTGGGTTAGCGAAGCAGATAGCTTTAAAGCAGAAGTTCGTCTTTATGACAGACTTTTCAATAAAGAAAATCCATCTGACGAATCTGCAGGCGCATTCACAGAAAATCTCAATCCTGAATCACTTGTTGTTCTTAAAGATTGCCTTATTGAAGGTGGACTTAAAGACGGTCTCAAAGCTGGTGACACATTTCAGTTTATGCGTCAGGGTTATTTCTGCGTAGATATTACATCAACTGAAGACAATATTGTGTTTAACCGTACGGTACAACTCAATTCTTCTTGGGGGAAATAATATGAGTAAAACAAAAAAACTTAAACAAAAAACAACTGGCTTTGACATTCTTTTCAGAGTAGTTACTGCAATCGCTTGTGTTGCAATTTATCCTGTTTTTTATTTTGCTGATTTAATTCACATTCTGATTACTCACACTGATATTTCAGACTTGTTGAATAAACTTAACGGCGAAAACAATCTTCAGGCAACAGAAGAATCAATTTCTCTTGCAGAACTTCCTAAATGGGTTAATATGTTTTCAGGATTTACAGACGGGAACTTTGATTTTAAAGCAAGTATTCTTCAAAACGAGCTTTACAGACCACTTGTTGTTGCAGCTGTGTTTATTGTAATCGCGCTTGTTTTAGGACTTGTAATTCTTGGCTTTGCAATTTTCTCAAACAAAATCAAAGCAATTATTGGTCTTTCAGGTGCAGGATTTTTAAGCACGGTAGCAGCATATATTGCATTCAGCTTCTTTGCAAATCCACTTATGGCTGGTGAAATTACACTTTCAGAAGTTCTCAATATGGATGGCATTATTTCATCTTTGATTATTGGTTTCTTGGGTGAAGTTGCATCATTCACACTTGACGGCGCATTCTGGGGATTAATGTTCATAATGCTCGGTATTTGTGCTTGGGCAGTTTCTGTGCTTCTTGTAAACATCAGCGACGAAAAAGAAAAAGCAATGAAAAAAGCAGAAAGAGAAAGACAAAAATCATAAAGCAAACGAAAAGTTAAAGGCTCGGTTTTCACCGAGCCTTATTTTTATTTAATTGTTTTCTAAATTCTTTTGTGATTGCATTTTGAGATATGCATTGATAAATCCGTCAAGGTCACCGTCCATAACTGCATTGATATTACCGTTTTCAAAAGATGTTCTGTGGTCCTTTGCCAATGTATATGGCATAAACACATAAGAACGAATCTGGCTACCCCACGCGATTTCTTTGTGGTCGCCCTTGATGTCTTCAATCTTTGCAAGGTGTTCACGCTCTTTAATCTCAATAAGCTTTGATTTGAGCATTGTCATTGCAACTTCTCTGTTCTGATGTTGGCTTCGCTCAACCTGACAAGAAACAACAATACCTGTTGGTTTGTGTGTAAGACGAACTGCAGATGATGTTTTATTAACCTTTTGTCCACCTGCACCACTTGCACGATACACAGCCATTTCAATATCGTCAGGGTTGATTTCAACATTTACATTTTCATCAATTTCAGGCATAACTTCTAAAGATGCGAATGATGTGTGTCTTCTTCCTGATGAGTCAAATGGTGAAACACGGACAAGACGGTGAATTCCTGCTTCACTCTTCATAAAGCCATAAGCATTTTCACCCTCAATAAGAATTGATGCTGATTTAAGCCCTGCTTCGTCGCCATCAAGATAGTCCAGAGTTGACACCTTGTAGCCATGGCGCTCACCCCAACGGTTATACATTCTGAAAAGCATTTCTGCCCAGTCCTGAGCCTCTGTGCCACCTGCACCTGCGTGGAATGTGAGAATTGCATTCTTTGAGTCATATTCACCTGTCAAAAGTGTTGCAAGAGTCTGACTATCAAGCTCTTTCTCAAAGTTTTCAACACTTTCTGTGCATTCAGGAACAAGAGATTCATCCTCTTCTTCGTCTGCAAGTTCTATCATAACAAGAGCATCTTCAAAATCTGCCTTGAGCTTTTCATAAGCAGCAACCTTGTTTTTAAGACCACTTGTTCTCTGCAAAACCTTTTGTGAATTCTGAATATCATCCCAAAAGCCCTCTTGAGCAGCTTGTTCTTCAAGATTAGCAATCTCTTTCTTCATTTTTTCAAGACCCAACGCCTCTGCAAGATTTTCCAGTTCGTCGCTATGAGAGTTGAGTCGCAATTTTAATTCTTCATATTGAAGCATATTTTTACCTCGCTTAATTTATATGCTGATTTATTTATTATTTGTCACTTGTCCGTTATAAAAACATAAAATGATATTAAGACTACCGTTTATAGAGAGCAAAAGTAAGCTTTGCTTTTTAACAGCTTTTGTTTTTGACGGATATGATATATTTAAGCTGTTGCTGATTCTGACTCTGTTTCTGATTCAGCAACAGTTGATGACTCACTTGCAACTACATCTGCCTGACCCAACAAGTCAAGGTTTTGTGTAGTTGTTTCTGTTTTCTCTTCTGTTGTTACAATTTCAGGTGTTGATGTGTTCTGAATTGCAGAGATATAATAAGCGTCATCTTTTTCACGAAGAGTGATTTTAAGATATTTATCAGGAACAGGCGCTTTCATTTCACCGTTTTCGCCTTGCTCCCAACCGTCACCTGCAAGACAAGCAACAGTCAAAACAATTGAGTTTGGCAATGTTGTTTTGTTGATAACATCTGGTGTGTAAATTGGTGTGATACCTGTAAGTGGCACTGTATATGTACCCTTTGCAGAATCAAAGGTGAAATCCATACCATAACCCTCAATAGTTGAGTGGACAGGTGTTACTTCTGTGCCGAAAAGCTTAACAAATTGTTCTTCAACATCTTCTTTTGGAATCAAAAGTCCGTCACCTGTTGATTCATAAGTGTCCGGTGAAATATCACTTTTAAGCAATGCCCAGATTGAAATTTCAACAAGCTGACTCATATCTGCTTTGGTAACGTCATCAAAAGTGTCTGGAGAAATGAGAACAACCGGTGTAAGCATTTTTTCATATTCTTCTAACTTCTGTCCCTTTTCAATAGCGCCGTCAATACCCTTGACTGCTGAAAAAACAACAGTTACAAGTCCAATTGCAGCAAGAATTGTAACGAGCATACCAATAGGGAATGCAAGTTTATGAGTACCTTTGTGTTTTCTTTTTTCTGACATTCAAAACACCTCTTTATCTGATTTGACCATCGCCATAAATCTTATATTTAAATGAGTTTAACTGTGGAAGTCCTAAAGGACCTCTTGCGTGAAGTTTTTGAGTAGAAATGCCGATTTCTGCGCCGAAACCAAATTCGCCACCATCAGTGAAACGAGTGCTAGCGTTGTGATAAACCGCTGATGAGTCAACGCTATTTAAGAAGATTTCGGCATTGTCTTTATTGTTTGTGATAATACTTTCGCTGTGTCCTGATGAATATTTTCTAATATGCTCGATTGCATCTTCAAGTGAAGAAACGATTTTAACTGACATTTTATAATCAAGATATTCACGATAATAATCATCATCTGTTGCCACTTCAATGTCAGGACAAATTTCTCTTGAGATTTCGTCACCATAGAGAGTGACTTTTTTCTCATCAAGTTTTGCCTTGATTGCAACAAGTGCAAATTCTGCAATGTCCTTATGAATTAAAAGACTTTCTGCTGTATTACAAACTGAAATTCTCTGAGTTTTTGCATTAAATATTATTTCAGTCGCCATATCAATATCAGCTTCGCTGTCAACATATATATGGCAATTCCCCACACCTGTTTCAATAACCGGCACTGTTGAATTTTCGACAACTGCGTTGATAAGAGATGCACTTCCACGAGGGATAAGCACATCTACATATTTATTCATTTTCATTAAAGCCGTTGCGCTGTCACGAGAAGTGTCGCGCACAAGCTCAATAAAATCCGGATTAAAGCCTGTTTTTTCAATGGCATCTCTCATACTATCCATTATAGCAGAGTTTGAGTTGAATGCCTCTTTGCCACCACGAAGAATGGCTGTGTTACCCGCTTTGACAGCAAGTGCAGCAGCATCACTTGTAACATTAGGACGAGCTTCATAGATGATACCCACAACACCCAAAGGCACACTTACTCTTTGAATTTTAAGTCCGTTTGGTCGCTCGGTCTCCCAGAGAATTCTACCAACAGGGTCGTCGAGTTTAATAACATCTTCAATACCCTTTGCCATACCTTCAATTCTGTCGGCATTGAGCATAAGTCGGTCAATTAGCGACTCTGACATATTATTTTTGCGTCCGTTTTCAATGTCGAGAGCATTTGCTTCTAAAATCTTATCACAATTTTCTCTCAAAGCGTTTGCCATAGCGAGAAGTATTCTGTTTTTATCTTCAGTTGATGTTACTGCTAATTTTGCAGCGGCATCTTTTGCTCTTTTACCGATTTCTGTGAGCATAATTATTTCCCCTTAAAAAATGTGCCAACCTGTTTGCCGTCAAGTGCTTTATAAATTTCAGTTGGATTTTCACCATTCATAACAATTGTGTCAATTCCTGCACCCATTGTAATTTCTGCTGCATGAAGTTTTGTCACCATTCCACCTGTGCCAAGAGTTGAGCCCTTGCCACCTGCGATTTTATATAAATCTTCGTCGATTTCTGTAACAACAGAGATAAGCTTTGCATCTTCATTCTCGTTAGGATTTGCATCATAAAGACCATCAATATCTGTGAGAATAATCAGTGCATCTGCATTGACAAGCTTTGCAACGATTGCAGAAAGCGAGTCATTATCACCATAGACGATTTCTTCAACCGCAACACTGTCATTTTCGTTGATAACAGGAATTGCGCCAAATTCAAACAATTTATTGAATGTATTTATGAGATTTTCTCTTCTCTCGTCATTTTCAACGTCACTCTTTGTAATGAGCAACTGACCAACTGTGTGACCATATTCGCCGAAGAGCTTGTCATACATAAACATCAATTCACATTGACCAATTGTGGCAGCCGCCTGCTTGCCTGCTGTGTCAGCGGGTTTCTCTTTAAGACCTAATTTACCAACACCAACACCGATTGCACCACTTGTTACAAGTGCCACTTCAACGCCTGAATTAACAATATCAGAAAGCACAGAAACCAACTTGTGCATTCTTCTGATATTTGTCTTGCCTGTTGAATATGTAAGTGTTGATGTGCCAACCTTTACAACTATTCTTTTTACATCTTTTAAAACAGCCATATCTACCCTTCTTGCCATAGAAAAGTTTAATCATAATATTTTAACATATATTTTTATATTTAACAACATTAATTTGCAATAAATATGCTTATGTATTTGTTGAAAAACCGTGATTCTTGTGCTAAAATATGTTTATATGTGCAAATAAAACTAGGTGATACAATGGATTATTATTTTTCAAAAAGAATTTCAGGACTCGCACCCTCTGCAATCCGTGAAATTTTAAAAGCAACTCAAAATCCCGACATTATTCCTTTTGCAGCGGGCAACCCAGATGTTGCAACATTCCCAATGGAAGAAGTTCAGAAAATTTCGGCAGAAATTTTCGCAAACGAGCCCGTTACAGCATTGCAATATGGTGTTACTGAAGGGTATACTCCACTTCGCAATCGTTTGACAAAATTCATTAAAGACAGATACAATATTGGCAGAGATTTTGACTCGCTCATTATCTCATCAGGTGCACAACAGGTTATGGACCTTGCAACAAAAGCACTTTGCGATTTGGGTGATACTGTTATTTGCGAATGCCCATCATTTATAGGTTCTCTCAACTGTTTCCGTTCTTATGGTTGCAAACTTGCAGGTGTTAATGTTGAAGCAGATGGTATGAATATTGACGAACTTGAAAATGCTATTAAAAATGCACATAACCCCAGATTTATTTATACAATCCCTAATTTTCAGAATCCATCAGGCGCAACAATGAGCCTCGAAAAGAGAAAAGCTGTTTATGACCTTGCTAAAAAATATGGTTTGCTTATTCTCGAAGATAACCCTTATGGTGATTTGAGAGTTTCAAGCGAAGATGTTCCATCAATCAAGAGTATGGATGAAGACGGAATCGTTATTTATGCAGGTTCGTTCTCAAAACTTTTAGCACCGGGCATCCGTGTTGGCTATATCTGTGCCCCTGCACCAATTGTTGCAAAAATGACAGTTGGCAAACAGGCAGCAGATGTGCACACCCCTGTGTTTTCACAGATGCTTGTTGATAAGTGGATGGACCAATATGATATTGATGCTCATATTGAAAAAATCAGAGCAATTTATCGTGAAAAGCTTAATCTTATGTGCGACCTTATCGATTCAGAATTAGGTGATTTCGTTAAATATGTTCGTCCTGAAGGTGGACTTTTCGTGTGGTGCGAATTGTCAGAAGATGTTGATATGCTTGAATTTGTGCAAGAATGTATCAACGAAAAGGTTGCACTTGTACCAGGCTCCGCATTTATGATTAACGATGAAAAGACAAATTGCTTTAGAATGAATTTCTCAACACCATCAAATGACAAAATTGTTGAGGGTATGAAAGCTCTCGGCAGAGTAAAAGCTAAATTTACAAAGTAAGGATTATTAAAGTGGAAAAGAAAAATTACACACTCACCGATATTTCTACAATTAAAAAAGTTATGGGAGAAAATGGCGTCACCTTTTCAAAAGGGTTAGGACAAAATTTTCTCGTTAACCCAACTGTTTGTCCACGAATGGCTGATGCTGTTCGTCAGAGCACAGACGGTAAAATCGGTGTGCTTGAAATCGGTGCGGGTGTTGGAGTGCTTACAAAAGAATTACTCCAGAGATGCGAAAAAGTTGTTTGTGTTGAGCTTGATACCCGTCTTTTTCCTGTGCTTGACGATACACTCGCAGGATATGACAACTTAACTCTTATCAATGCAGATATTCTCAAAGTTGACCTTGAAAGTGTTATTAAAGAGCATTTTGATGGTATGGAGATTTTTGTTTGTGCAAACTTGCCTTACTATATCACATCACCTGTAATTATGCGTCTTTTAGAAGAAAAACTTCCATTTAAAAAGATTATCGTTATGGTGCAAAAAGAAGCCGGTGACCGACTTTGTGCAAAGGTAGGGACAAGAGAAAGTGGTGCTGTTACGGTTGCAGTTAATTATTATGCAAAGGCTCGCAAGCTCTTTGATGTTTCTCGTGGCTCATTTATGCCAAGCCCCAATGTTGACAGTTGTGTGATTGAACTGGACCTTACACAAAAGGGTGACTATAAAGTGCTCGACGAAAAACTTTTCTTTAAAATGATTAAATCGGCATTTGCTCAGAGAAGAAAAACTATTCTCAACTCAATTTCTAGTGGAATGGGAATAGATAAAGCAAAACTTTCACAAGCAATCCAGAATGCAGGTCTTTCACAAACTGCGAGAGCCGAAGCACTCACAATGGAACAGCTTACAGATTTATCAAATAAAATTTATGAGGTAATATAAATGGATTATAAATTTAAAACCAGTGGCACTTGTGCAAGAGAAATCAAATTCCAACTCGAAGACGGAATCGTGAAAAATGTTTCTTTCTTCGGTGGTTGTAACGGTAATCTTAAAGGAATTTCTGCTCTTGTCGAAGGTAAGAAAGCCGAAGAAATCATACCACTTATCAAAGGGTTGAAATGTGGATTTAAATCTACATCTTGCCCTGACCAATTAGCAAAAGCACTCGAAGAGGCGCTCAATGAACAAAGCAAATAGTTTAAAAAAAGCCTCTGAAACTGCTGTAAAAATGCTTAAAGACTGTGGTTTTGAGGCATTTTTAATTGGTGGCAGTGTTCGTGATTATATAATGGGTCTGCCAATAGGCGACATTGATATAACCACCAGCGCAACACCAACAGAAGTCGAAGAAGTTTTTAAAGATTTTCGCGTGATAGAAACAGGCATAAAGCATGGCACAGTAACTGTTCTCATTGATAACGAGCCTATTGAAATCACCACATATCGAAGCGAGAGCTCTTATTCAGACAACCGTCATCCCGATAGTGTCAGTTTTTCAAAGGCACTTAAAGATGATGTGATTCGTCGTGATTTCACCATGAATGGAATTGCATTTGATTTCCAAGATGGTTTTGTTGACCTTGTTGACGGAATGACTGATATAAACAACGAAACAATTCGTTGCATTGGTGGTGCTGAAACACGATTTCGTGAAGACGCTCTTCGCATTCTTCGTGCTCTTCGTTTTTCTGCTGTTTTAGGCTTTTCTATTGAAGAAAACACAGCAAAAGCAATTCACAAATGCAAAGATTTGCTCAAAAACATCTCAGCCGAGCGTATTCAAATAGAATTTTCAAAGCTTGTTTGTGGTGAAAATGCTTATAATGTTTTGCAAGAATATGCAGATGTTATTTGCGTGTTTATTCCCGAAATCAAAGATAGTATTGGCTTTGAGCAGATTAACCGTCATCATATTTATGATGTTTATACTCATTCTCTCAAGGCGCTGGAACAAAGTAAAAACGAGTTGCACATTCGACTTGCTCTTTTCTTGCACGACATTGGCAAGCCTTTTGTGGCTCATTTTGACGAAAAGGGTGAACAACATTATTACTCGCACCCTAAAAAGAGTGCAGAATTAGCAGAAAAAATCTTAACAAGACTTCGTTTTGACAATGATACAAAAGAAAAGGTTTTAACTCTTGTGAGAATGCACGACACACCGATTATGCTTGATAAAGAAGATTCTCCAAGCAAGAAAAGGCTTAAAAGAATTCTCTCGCAAGTTGGCAAAGACTTAACCTTTGACTTGATTGAAATCAAGCGTTGCGATAATTCTGCTCAAAATCCAAAATATTATCGTGGTGATGATTTTTATAAAGCAACCTATGATATGCTTGACGAAATTATCAATGGAAATGAGTGTTTTTCTATTAAAGATTTAAAAATCAATGGTAATGACCTTATTGCTATTGGTTTTAAGGGCAAGGATATTGGCAAAGCGTTGCAAAAATGCCTTGATGGTGTTATCGCAGAAAAGGTGCAAAACAATTTTGACGATTTAATAAAATATGCAAAAAATAAAGGATAGAGAAATTAATCTCTATCCTTTTTCTTTTGTTTTAATTAGTCGTTGTTTCTTCTTCTGTTGAAACGACGGTTGTTATCGCGCTTTTTTGGCTCTTCGTCGATATCGTTTTCTGGTACAAGACCTTTAACTTCGATGAGAGCATCACGACGAGAAAGGTTAAGTCTGCCTTGGTCGTCAATTTCAAGCACCTTTACAAGCACTGTGTCACCAACATTAACAACATCTTCAACCTTTTCTGTGCGCTTAACATCAAGACGGCTGATATGAACAAGTCCCTCTTTGCCAGGAGCGATTTCAACGAAAGCACCGAAGCTCATAAGACGAGTTACAACACCGTTGTAGATAGCGCCAATTTCAGGGTCCTTTGCGATAAGCTCAACGATAGAAAGAGCGCGTTTTGCATTGTCAATGTCGATACCTGAAATGAATACGCGACCGTCTTCTTCAATGTCAATCTTAACTTCGCAGTCAGCCTGAATCTTCTGAATAACCTTACCCTGCTTACCGATAACATCACCGATTTTTTCAGGGTCAATCTTTGTTGAAAGCATCTTTGGAGCATATTTTGAAAGTTCTGCTCTTGGTTCGCTGATGCAAGGAAGCATAATTTCATCAAGAATATAATTTCTTGCTTTATGTGTCTTTGCAAATGCTTCTTTAATGATTTCAGGTGTAAGACCGTGTACTTTAAGGTCCATCTGAATAGCTGTGATACCCTTCTTTGTACCTGCTACTTTAAAGTCCATATCGCCATAGAAGTCTTCAAGACCCTGAATGTCAACCATTGTCATAAAGTCGCCATAAACGCCTTCGTCGCCTGTGATAAGACCACAAGAGATACCTGCAACCGGAGCTTTAATTGGAACACCTGCTGCCATAAGAGCAAGAGTTGAACCACAGATTGAGCCCTGTGAAGTTGAGCCGTTTGAAGAAAGAACTTCTGACACAACACGAATTGCATATGGGAATTCGTCAACTGATGGAAGAACAGGAACAAGAGCCTTTTCTGCAAGTGCACCGTGACCGATTTCACGACGCCCTGGTCCACGAGATGGCTTTGTTTCACCAACTGAATATGATGGGAAATTGTAGTGGTGGATATATCTCTTTTCAGTCTGTTCATCAAGACCGTCAAGCTGCTGTGCATCACCCATAGGTCCGAGTGTTGCGATTGAGAGAACCTGAGTCTGACCACGAGTGAACATGCCTGAACCATGAGCACGAGTGATTAAGTCAACCTCTGCATTAAGTGGACGAATGTCGTCAATACCACGACCGTCAACACGCTTGTGCTCGTCTTTAAGCCATGCGCGAACAACATGCTTCTGAACAAGATACATAATCTCGTCAAGCTTTGCTTCGTTGCCTTCAAATCTTTCGTCAAACTTTTCGTGAACTGCTTCATAAATTGGAAGAAGTGCTTCGTCACGAACGAGTTTGTCGTCTGTATCAAGAGCCTTCTTAACATCTTCGATGCAGAATGCTTCGATTTCAGCCATAATTTCAGGGTCTGGGTCTGATGATTCATAAGCGAACTTTGGTTTGCCGATTTCATCAACAATACCCTGAATGAATTTAACAATTTTCTGGTTTTCAGCGTGACCAGCCATGATAGCGTCAAACATTGTATCATCGTCGATTTCGTTTGCGCCTGCTTCAATCATAGCAACAAGGTCAGCAGTAGAAGCAACTGTCAAAACAAGGTCTGTCTTTGCTCTTTCCTCAAGATTAGGGTTGATAACAATTTTGCCGTCAACAAGACCAACATTAACGCCTGAAACAGGACCTGCCCATGGAATATCTGAAATTGCGATTGCTGCTGAAACACCAATCATAGCTGTGATTTCAGGTGAGCAATCAGGGTCAACTGACATTACAGTTGCAACAACTGAACAGTCATTTCTAAGGTCTTTTGGGAAGAGTGGACGAATTGGTCTGTCGATACAACGAGATGTAAGGATAGCCTTTTCACTTGCTCTGCCTTCTCTTCTCTGGAATGAACCAGGAATGCGACCTACTGAGTACATTTTTTCTTCATAGTCAACTGAAAGTGGGAAGAAATCAACGCCTTCTCTTGGTTTTGCAGAAGCTGTTACTGTACAAAGAACTTCTGTTTCACCGTAACGAGCAAGAATAGCAGCATTTGCAAGACCTGCCATTTTGCCTGTTTCAAGAGTCAATTTTCTGCCTGCAAGTTCAGTTTCCCATACTTTAAATTTCTTGAAAAACATAATTTTTACCTTCCTTATTTTTATATTTCACAAGGCATAAATCTGTTTAGCAATAAATACAATCTTCAATTCCTTGAAAACTCTATTTACCGCTAAATGCGAGATTTTCTGCCTTGTAATTAATTACCATTAAAAGCAATTCAAGGCAGATAAGATTAAACTTATCTGCCTTAAAGTGTTTTGATTACTTACGAAGACCAAGTCTTGCAACGATTGCACGGTATCTTTCGATATCCTTCTTCTGAAGGTATGCGAGAAGATTTCTTCTGCGACCAACCATTTTAAGAAGGCCACGACGTGAGTGGTGGTCTTTCTTGTTAGCCTTAAGGTGCTCAGTTAAGTCGTTAATTCTCTTTGTGAGAACAGCGATTTGAACTTCTGGAGAACCTGTGTCGCCTTCGTGAGCAGCGTATTCAGCCATGATAGCCTGTTTTTCTGCCTGTGTCATTGTCATTTCACCTCATTAAAATTATTTATGCTCAAATGCCCCAGATGAAAGTAGGTGAATTCCCATTGGGATTACTCAAACACCCGAGTGCACAGAGATAGCCTTGATAGTATAACACAAGAGTTTTTAAAAATCAAGTGTTTTTTATAAGATTATTATTTGTCGTAATTTGTATTTAATTCAATACTGTTCCGCTTTGTTGTGAATTTGTTACCCCTGAGCCTGAATTGAAATATGCTTCATAAACATCTCGCACGTAGTTACCCAAGCCACCTGATGTAACATTTTCGATTGCAATTACAACGGCAATCTGTGGGTCATCTGCAGGAGCATAAGAAATCATAAAACCGTTTGTAAACTCAACTGTTACTCCGTTTACTTTTCTTTTTGCCTCGGCTGTACCTGTTTTTGCGGCAACCTGATATGGAAGTCCTTGAAATGCTGCCTGTGAACTACCCATCATTACCATACCATCACGAACAGTCCGCAATGAGCTTCTTGAAAATTCGTATTGTGTTAATACTTCCGGCTCTGCTTCATATAGTGTTTCAGAATAATCTGCTGATTTAATGCTCTTTACAAAATGAGCCTTATATTTTGTTCCACCATTTGCAAGAGTTGAAACATAAGCTGCCAACTGAATCGGTGTAAAAAGGTTATCAGCTTGTCCGATAGCAGCCTGAACAGTATCACCAGGATACCACACAAGACCTTGAGCTTGTCTTTCTTCAGGACCTGCAACAATACCTGTTGCTTCTGTAAGTTCAACACCCGTTTTGCTACCCAAACCGAGCATTTTAAAATATTCATTCATTTTTGAAATGCCAAGCTGACGACCAACTTCATAGAAGAAAATATTGCAAGAATAACGAAGTGCTTCTTTAACATTAATTTCACTACCTGCGTGAGCGCCTACATTATAACATCTGAAAGTAACGTCGCTGAAAAATGTGTATAGACTTGTGCATTTTATTCTTTGGTCAGCAGTTATAATTCCCTCTTCAAGACCCGCAAGGGCAACTGCAGGTTTTACAGTTGAACCAGGCTCATAGGTACTACGAAGCGCCCTGTTCCAAAGTGGCGCAGTCTGGTCTTTATTAAGGGCTACAATATTTTCCTTATAAGTATTCAAATCGTATGACGGATATGTTGCACAAGCAAGAACAGAGAAATCTTTGACATCCATTACCACAATGCTACCTGCTGCTGCAACATTTTTTGAGCCCTTTGTACTATCAATTCGAGCAGCTAAAAGGTCTTGGACCTTTTTCTGTAAATCAGCATCAATAGTTAAAATAACATTGTTGCCGTTCTGTGGATTTTTTGTTACGGTTGTGGTTTTTGTACCGTCACTATTAACAGTTGTAGTCACTTTTCCATTTGTGCCACGAAGTTCATCCTCCATTGCACTTTCAATACCGAATTTGCCGATTTTGTCGGTCATTCCATAAGCCTTTAATTCAAGCTCTTCTTTTTGCTCTTCAGTCAGACTTTCATCTTCTAATTTTTCTTTATATTCTGCTGTCACTCTATCATATTCATCTGCACTGATATAATCATAATAACCGATTATATGTGGTGCGATTGTGCCGTCATAGAAAGCGCGCACAGTATCAACACGAATTTCAATGCCACGATAAAATCTGCTTTGTTCTTTAAGCAAAGCAACAAGTGTATCCGGCACGTTTTCTGCTAATGTGAATGGATTAGACTTTGAAAAATCCCCTTTTCTCATTTCAAAAAGAATTCCACCAACCTTTAAAATCTCTTCTGTTGTCATATCTTGGAATTCATAGAATTCACAAAGAGCATCATAGCAATTCTGTGCAGTTGCATAGAAATTGAGATTGAGAAAGTCTTTCTGAATGAGATATTTTTTATCTTTTGAACTATCTTCTGCAAAGCTGAACTTTCCGTTTGAATAAATAATAGGCAAAGAGCTTTTATATTCGATTCCGTTCTGTTCAAAGAGTTTCACCAATGAAAGCAGAATTTCATTTCTCTCTGCTTTTTTTGACGAAGACGGAAAATATGATGCATCAATATAGACAGAATTTGAGCGGACATTATAAACCAGCGCTTGTCCATTGCTATCTAATATTTCGCCACGCAAAGCATCAATTTCTGATGATGCTGATGAAAGAGAAATTGCCTGTGCTTTATATTCGTCACGGTCAATAATCTGTATTCTGAAAAGGTCGGCAATGAAAATAGAAACAACCAACAAAACTGCAACGATAAACGCAGTTGTTCGCATTTTAAAGCTATATGTGTTTCTCATTTTCTCACCGTCCTTTTTAATATTCTGTATAAATATTTGCAAATTTTGTGCTCACGGCACGGATAATCACATACCACAAAGGTGTTAATAAAAGTGAATAAATCGCCATTGGGAAATAATAGCGCACAAAAATTTCGCCTGAGCCATCAATACCCCTTGCAGAGATAAAGAAAAGCACATAAGTCACACAATAAAACAAGGTAACTGCGCTATTCATCATTGTATAGGTAATTATATTGTTGCGCATAAATACTCTTAATAAAAATCCGCAAATTGCACAAGCAACTGCTAAATAAAAAGCGTTGTAGCCATCTGCCGTAACCGTCACGGTATCCCACAACGTGCCGGCTAAAAGCCCTGCAGCTGCGCCGATAACCTCGCCCTCAAACATTGCGATACAAACTGCAATTGATATTAAAAGTATTGGCCTTATTCCTGCGATTTCGGGAAAAATCATCAAGGAATTCTGTAAAAGATGAGCACACAATATAATTAAAGTAAAGATGCCGTATCTTTTTAACTTTATTTTCGTTTGTTGTGTCATATTTATAATCCTTATTCTTCGTCAAATGCTGTGATTACAAAACAGTCGTGAATGTCTTTTGAATCCACAGAAAGCTGCAAATTAGCATAAGATGATAATTCAGTCTGACTTTGCTCAACTGTTGTAACTGTGCCTATAATCAAATCTTTAGGGAAGATACCACCCGTACCAGAAGTGCAGATAATACCACCTTTCGAAACTGATGTATTTCTGTCAAGACCTGTTAAACGGCAGTTGCCATTATGAGTTGATGAAACATAACCGAGCTCACCTGTTCTGATATCATAAGCTGCCACATTGACTGATGGGTCAAAGACAGAGCGCACAACGGCAGATGTTGGGTTAACTTCTGTAACAACACCGATAAGATAATCACTATAAATTACTGCATCGTTTACCTTGATGCCGTCTGTTTCGCCTTTGTTTATTGTGAATGAGCCGAAAATGTCGGCAGAATCACGACCGATTATGGTTGAATAAACCCATGTGTAGTCAGGGTTTTTCTCACGGACATCAAGAAAGGCTTCATAAGATGCTAACTGCTTTTTAGTTTTTTCATAGTCAACCAACTGGCTTTGATATTCGGCAACCTGTTGTTCAAGCTCTGCAACACGGTCACGATAAGTATTGGCTGACACAAATCCACCCTTAAAGTCGTCAAATTCTGTTGAAACATAGGATGCTACTTTTGTGAGTGGCGAAACAATCACTTCAACAACTTTTGTCAAAGGTGATGTTGCCGTGCTTGATACTGTTGCCAAAATGGTTGCAATCACAAGCACCACAGCCACAGAAAGCAGAACTTTAAAGGTTGTGCTTTTGAAGAAATTATTCATTTAAATCTTCTCCGATATTTTTATTAGATATTTCCTCGTTCAAGAGAATAGCCCATACCTGTTGCAACACAATCAAGTGGGTCAACAGCCACATGAACAGGAATTTTTGTCTCTTCTGAAATAAGCTTATCGAGTTCACGCAAGAGCGCGCCACCACCTGAAAGCATTATACCGTTATCAACGATATCTGCAAGCAATTCCGGCGGAGTTTTTTCAAGAGTTGAGCGAATTGTTTCAAGAATTTGTGAAAGTGGCTCGCTGAGAGCTTCTCTGACTTCTTCTGATGTGATTTCAATATTCTTTGGAAGCCCGTCAACCAAGTTTCTTCCACGAATATCCATAGCGCCCTCACCGTCATAGCTATAAGCAGAGCCGATTTTAATTTTAACCTCTTCTGCTGTGCGCTCGCCGATTAACATATTGTGCTTTTTGCGTATGTATTCAATAATTGCTTCATCAAAATCATTGCCTGCAACACGAATTGACTTCGCAGTAACAATATCACTATATGAAATAACGGCAACCTCTGTTGTACCGCCACCGATATCAACAATCATACTTCCCACCGCTTCTGAAATAGGAAGACCTGCGCCCTTTGCTGCTGCAAGTGGCTCTTGAATGAGTGAAGCATATTTTGCACCTGCGTTTCTCGCAGCATCATGCACAGCTTTTCTTTCAACCTCTGTAATGCCTGATGGAACACAGATAAGCACACGCGCACGACTGAATGGTGAACGCTTGATTGCTTTTTTGATGAATTCTTTAAGCATTTCTGATGTGATTTCAAAGTCGGCAATAACACCATTTTTCAAAGGTCTAACCGCTGAGATTGAGCCAGGTGTTCTGCCTATCATCGCCTTTGCTTCATTGCCAACAGCCACAACTGTTGGTGGGTCTGTTTTTTCATTGACAGCAACAACAGAAGGCTCTCTTGTAACAATGCCTTTTCCTTTAAGATAAACCACTGTATTAGCAGTTCCTAAATCTATTCCGATATCTTGTGCGAAGAGCATTTCAACATCTCCAATCATAGTAATTTGTAAACATAAATAATCTATTTTATTATATCAAAAATGCGGGTATTATACAATACCCGCAAGAAAATTTTACATTTTGTTTTATTGTTTCGCTTTTTCTTTTAAATACTTAATAATCTCTGTGCCGGCTTGTGCACCTTCATAGACTGCTTTTGAAATCTGAAGAAGTCCACCTGTGCAATCTCCCGCTGCAAAAAGACCTTTTATATTGGTCTGCATTTTATCATTGACCACAATTTTGTTGCCATCAATAGTTGCGCCGACCTTTTTAGCAAGCGCTGTGCTACCCGCAGTTTTATAGGCTATGAAAAGCCCGTTTATAACATCTGTGCTATCTTCAAAATTTATTTCGAGCGCCATTGGTTTTCCGCTGACACTTTCTATTTTATCAGTTTTTACAACTACATTTTCAGGAAAATCCACTAACGGCTTTTCTCCATTAGTATAAACAGTTACGGAACCCACAACATTGAGCAATTCTTTTGTTTCGTAAAGTGCATATTCACCGTTGCCAATTACACCAACTTTTTTACCACGAAAGAAGAAGCTGTCACACACGGCACAATAGCTGACACCCATACCCTCAAAGTCTTTTAATCCTTTTATATTCGGAGCAAGACGAGAAAGCCCTGTTGCTAAAAGCACAGCATCTGCTGAATACTCACCCTTTGTTGTTTTCACCATAAAGTTGCCATTTATAGAAAGTGATACTACTTCGTCTTCGATAAACTCAACACCAAGACGTTTTGCACCGTCTATACCGTCTTTATATAGTTTTTCACCGCTTATTGCATCAGCGAAACCATAATAATTTTCAACTTTTTCGGCTTTGAGTAATGCGCCACCACCGTTTGAAATGATAGTTGTTTCAAACCCCGCTCTTTGAGTGTATAATGATGCAGAAACCCCAGCAGGACCAGAGCCTATAATTAAAACCTTTGACAAACGTATCACCTCTTTTATATTAGTATAATATGTTTTTCTTTTTTTAGCAATAAAAAACGCCCGTCCTATTGGACAGACGCTTGATTTGTGTCGGCATTACCTATTTTCCCGGGCCGCTTCCAGCCAAGTATCTTCGGCGCAAATGAGCTTAACTACTGTGTTCGGGATGGGAACAGGTGGACCCTCATCGCAATCAACACCGACTCACGAAACCTTGTATCTCGTGAATGCAAGAGATATTCTATCACTATGATTTACAAAATGCAAGTGTTTTTTTCATATTTTTTAATATTTTTTTAACTTTTTGCAAAATTCACAAAACTTATTATATATTACCCGTTTTCACAGTTAAAATATACAACAAAATCGAAAGGGAATGACATTTTGCCATTCCCTTTTTATCTTAAAATCCTTTTGAAACATCAAGAGCAACACTCTCATAGCCTTGATTCGGGTCAACAACAACATAAACTGCAGTTGTATTATTTATGAACGCAAGGTTTGAGTGCTTTGAATAGTTTTTATCTTCATAAGCTGAATAGTCACCTGTTGAGAGATTAAAAACATGAATCTGATAGTCCATCATATTCTTAACTGTGCCAAGCATTACAAGATATTTGCCGTCAGGACTGATTTCAACCATTTCAGCACTTATTCTATAACCTGCAACAAGCTTTTCTTCACCTGTCAACAAGTCATAAATCATTCCCGTTTCTTTGTTGAAAATATAATGGTCTGTGAGCAAATAGTCGCTACTCATTGAGCCAGGATAATTTCTTATAATTTTCTCTTCACCGTTAGTCAAACGGACAACATCAAAGCTTACACCATTTTTTCTCATAAAGACAATGTCGTTGCCATCCATCAACAAGAATTTACCATAAACATCACTGATAAGCAAATCTTCTTTTGCTCCGTTTTTAACAAAAATATCTTGTTTGCCACTGTTGAGCTCATATTTTCTTCCTGAAATAAATGGTATCTGACCTGATGTTGAGTTGTAACCGTCACTTGTGAGCATACAGAAATCTGCAACCCCTGCACCACTCATATTAATTGTACGGTTAGTGATTTTCAAAAATCTTTCAGTTTTACCTGTGTTCAAATCAATAACAAAACTTTCTGTCCAAAGAATATTTTTCTGTGTAAGAGCATTGTCACTTTCTGTTGCCAGGAGTAACGCTTTACCTTCTTGCTCATATCCCTTTGGAAGATTAACCAGCTTGAATACCAACATTTTATAGAAATAAACTTCTTGATTCTGGTCTGCTTTGAAAAGACCCATACCAAAAATTTTATCTCCCAGTTTTACATAGTCAATTGTTACAGGAATATCCTCATTACCCATATTGACTGACGTTTTTACTGTGGCATTGGATTTTACAGCAGTCATTTTATTATTTGTATATTGATAATACTGAAGCGAATAATCCGACTCTGAGAAGCCAAAGAAAATATCAGGAATATCTGATTGAACAATGTTCTGACCAACTGTGTCGCGAGAAATCTGAACATCACTTAATTTTTCACCCGTGCCCACTGTTGTTGACTCTGGTGTATCAATATTCAAGTCTTCTCTTGTGAAAAAGTTAAAGCCAATTACAAGTGCAATCATCAAAACTGCAAAAACCGCAATACCTATTGTAATAAAATCTTTTTTATTAAGCTTTTCTCGTTCTTTTTTCTCTTTTGGAACTTTTTCTTTTTTAGGTTTTGGCTGTTTAGGTTCTTTAACTTTCTTTTCTTTCTTCTCTTTTATTGGTTTAGGTTCTTTCGGTTTCTTTTCTTTCGGTTGTTTTGGTTCCTTAACCTTTTTTACCTTTTCTTTTTTGGGCTTTTCTTCTGAAACCTTTTTTACACTCTTTATTGTCGGAAGCACAATTTCTTCACTTCTGCGCATTTCTGGTGTTACTTCTTCCACAATAATTTCTGGTTGTTTTTGAGTTTCTGTTTTTTCTTCTTTTGCAAAAAGAGATTTTTTAGGCTCTTTCACCTTTTTTTCTTTTGGTGGCTTTGGCTCTTTAATTTTCTTTTCTTTAGGAGCTTTCACCTTTTTCTCTTTTGGCTCTTTGATTTTTTTAGTTTTTTCCTTTTTAGGCTTTTCTTCCTTTATAGGTTCTTCTATCAAAAGTTCTTCTTCGCCAATAGATTGATATTTATTATTGAGAGATTTGTTTTCTTCCAAAATATTACCTCCCGAAACTTGCATATTTATTCTATTATACATTTTTAAACCTATTTATGCAATATGAAATTTGTAACTGACTTGTAACAGAGTGCTTGTTGATTTTCGTACTTTATTATGCTATTATATAATGTAATAGAAAATTTTATGTATATGCATTGGAGCGAATAAAATGAGTCTTGTTAAAGATATTTCACTTTTCTCATCGGGACAACAAAAAATAGATTGGGTTAAAGCACATATGCCCGTGCTTCGCAGTATTGAAAAAGATTTCATTAAAACAAAGCCTTTCAAAAATTTAAAGGTTGCACTTTCAATTCACCTTGAAGCAAAAACTGCTTATCTTTGCACCGTGCTCGCAGCGGGTGGCGCAGAGATGTATGTTACAGGCTCTAACCCACTTTCAACTCAGGACGATGTTGCAGCAGCTTTGGCACACAATGGACTCAATGTATTTGCTTGGTACAACGCAACAAGTGAAGAATATATGTCTCATCTTCGTGAAGTTATCAAAGTTGGTCCTGATGTTATTATTGACGACGGTGGTGACCTTGTTAATCTTATTCACAATGAATATCCTGAACTTTTAAACAAGGTTATGGGTGGTTGCGAAGAAACAACAACAGGTATTATCCGTCTTGTTTCAATGCACAGAGATGGTCAGCTTAAATTCCCTATGATTGCAGTTAACAATGCAAAATGTAAATATCTTTTTGACAATCGTTATGGCACAGGTCAGTCTGTATGGGATGGAATTAACCGTACAACCAACCTTATCGTTGCAGGCAAAACTGTTGTAGTTGCAGGTTATGGCTGGTGTGGTAAAGGTGTTGCAATGCGTGCAAAGGGATTAAATGCACAGGTGGTAATCACAGAAATTGACCCTATTAAAGCTATGGAAGCTCGAATGGATGGCTTTGATGTTATGGAAATGACTGAAGCTGCAAAAATCGGCGATTTCTTTGTTACTGTTACAGGTTGTAAAGATGTTATCACTAAATCGGCATTTGAGAATATGAAAGACGGTGCAATCTGTTGCAACGCAGGTCACTTCAATGTTGAAATTAATATTCCTGACCTTGAAGAATTAGCATTAGAAATCAAGCCACAGAGAAATAATATTATGGGTTATACTCTCGCAAATGGTAATACTATCAGTATTATTGCAGAGGGACGCCTTGTAAACCTTGCTGCTGGTGACGGACACCCTGCTGAAATTATGGATATGAGCTTTTCTATTCAGGCTCTATGTGCAGAATATATTGTAGGAAATCACAACAAACTTGATATTGGTGTTGTTGATGTTCCTGAAGAAATCGACAGAAAGGTAGCGTTGAGAAAACTTAACAGTTGGGGAACACAGATTGATGTTCTCTCACCTGAACAAGAAAAATATATCAACAGCTGGAATGTATAAAAATGAGCAATTATTTCAGATATGAAAATCAACCTTGTCCTGTTTGTAATGAGAATTTTCAACCAAACGACGACATTGTTGTATGCCCCGTTTGTGGCTCACCACATCACCGTGAATGTTATAAGAAAAATGGTGAATGTGGCAATTTTGAAAAGCATAATGATGGTTTTCGTTGGGCACCAGAAAACACAAACGAACCAATAAAAGAGCAAACAAATGAGCCTGTGAACAATAATGTTCCACCATTTATGAGTGGACAACCATTCAGTTCACAAGATGCTTCTTCAACTGTATTCTTCGGCAACGGCACAAACCCCTTATCACTTTTCCCAAAAGAGCTGGAAGACGGCGTTTCAACTGACGAAGTTGCAGAGTTTGTAGGGCTTAATGCACCTAAATATGTGCAGAACTTTTTCTATACAAAATCCCATAAAAAAACTTTCAACTGGGGCGCTTTTTTCTTCGCTCCATATTGGTTCTTTTATCGCAAAATGTATAAGCTTGGTGCAATCTTCTTGGCAATCAATCTTTTATTTTCTGTGGGATTCAGCTTTATGCCCCCTGTTCAAAAGCTTTATAGTGATATGACTGAATGGACAGAAAAATATAATATCGAAGATTTAGAAGATATGTCAGAAGAAGAAATCATAAAGGCAAATGACGAGAGAACTGCATTTATTCTTGAAAACCCCACAGGTTCAATTCTTGTTTTAGTTCAAAGTGCAATTTCTCTCGGTATTCAGATTTTTATCGGCTTCAAGGCTAATAAGTGGTATTATGACCACAGTATTGCCAATATCAAAAAAATCAAAGCAGAAGAGCCCGACCAGCAAAAGCAAAGACTTCTTCTCTTTAAATCAGGTGGCGCATCAATGGGCGCTGCATTCCTTGCAGTTCTTGCAAACAATATGGTTGTTATGGCAGCAGAAATGCTGATGACATTTATAAAATAATTATTCTTTCGGGAGATTGGTATTATGAAAATTACAAAGGCGATTATCCCTGCAGCAGGTCTCGGCACAAGAGTTTTACCTGCATCAAAAGCAGTTCCAAAAGAAATGCTTAACATTGTTGATAAACCTGCAATTCAGTATCTTGTTGAAGAAGCTGCAAAATCAGGTATCACAGATGTGCTTATCATCACAAACCGTGGCAAAGGTGTTATTGAAGACCACTTTGACCACGCTTATGAACTTGAAGACAAATTAAGCAAAAATCCTGATAAAAAAGAGCTTTATGACTCAGTTTTGGAATGCTCACAGCTTTGCAACACATATTTTCTTCGTCAAAAAGAGACTGGCGGACTTGGTCACGCAGTTCTTTGTGCAAAGAATTTTGTAGGCAATGAGCCATTTGCAATTCTTTATGGTGACGATGTTTTCATTTCTGACAAAGAGCCTGTTACAAAGCAACTTATTGATGCTTATGAAAAATATGGCAAAGGCGTTGTTGGTGTTAAAGAAGTTCCAACAAAGGACGTTTCAAAATATTGCTCACTTAAAGTTGAAGAGATTGAAGACAAGGTTTTCAACTGCACAGATATGATTGAAAAACCAAAGCCAGAAGAAATTTTCTCAAACTATTCAATTCTGGGTCGTGTTGTAATGCCACCTGAAATTTTCGACATTCTTGAAAACACACCAAAGGGTGCTGGCAACGAGCTTCAGCTTACAGACGCTATGAAAACACTTGCACAGACAAAGGGTGTTATCGCTCTTGATTATTATGGCACACGCTATGATATGGGCAACAAAATGGGTATTATGAAAGCAAACTGCGAAGTTGCTCTTAACCACCCAGAAATCAGCGAAGATTTTAAAGCCTACATCAAAGAATTGGCAAAGAATTTATAATTAGATAAAAAAATAAGGCGGTCATTTGACCGCCTTATTTTTATGCATTTTTTACTTCTGCAGTAAAGTTAATTGTTGCTGTGTATGTACCCGGAACTGCTTTACCCCAGTCTTCTGATGCAATATCAATACAATAATCGTCACTAGTGTAACCGTTCACTCCCCCATGCTCGCATCCAATAAATTGAGCATTAGTCTCTACTGTTCCATCTGCTTGTCCTAAAAAAGTTATATCCTTTCCACTTTCCCATACCGCATAATGAACACCTACGCAACTTTTTAATTCAAATGGAATTACCGTATCTGTATTGGTACACGTAAAATCGCCGTATGTTGCTGTCACATAAAGGTTTTTATCTACCGCAAATCCTGATGAGCCAGTAACCGTTACCTTACCTAGTGATGTTGATGTTGCCCCATAATCAATTGTCTGGTCAGCAGGAATATTTAATGTATACGCTGCACCAGGCACGGTTGTTGTTAATGTTGTTACATTTTCAGCAAACGCCATTGTAGCAAATGGAACTAACATTAATACACAAATAAGAATTGACATTGTTTTTTTCATAATAAATTCTCCTTTGAAAATATATTTAATTAACCCTAAGGGATAATTTCGTTTCAGCACCATTCATCGGTTTCATTTTGCCATCCATTGAATAGCATTCATATTTCAATATTGCTTTATAATTACCTCTTTGCATTTCTTGTGTTAAATATATAGCTTCAGATTTTTTGCCAGGCTTTATCAAATCCGATTTCCAAAGCACTGTGCCATCTTCCAACAAAAGAGTAATTTTGAAATAGCATCTATTTTGTGATGGGTTTTCTAATGCGATATTTTGCTGTTTAGTATCCGCTTTAAGATATATTACTTCGTACCCTGGAATTGCTGTTGAGCTACTATTTATATTTGTTGTGGATTCTTTTTCAGTTGTACTTGTTTCCGTCTCTTTTTTTGTAGTTTCTGTTGTTATTGTTAAGGCAGGTTTTTTATTTACCCCCGAGTGCTTTTGTGTAGTTGTTTCCGTTGCAGTACTTTCATCAATAATATCAGTGTTTAATTTCTCTATTTCTGTCGTAGTTTCTATTTCGGTAGTGCTCACAGGACTATTCGTTGCTTCATCTTTTTTACATGACTTAAATAAGAGTAATGAAAAAAGTATAATTATTACAAATATAAGCAACACTATAATTCGTTTATATTCTTTTTTATTATCTTTCATTGTTATCACCACAATTACGTTAATGTAACGTAATTTTAGCACCTTTTTATGATAAAGTCAATACGTTAATATAGCGTAAAGGTGGTTTTTATGAAACAAATTCAATTTTACGGAAATAAAAATATTATTTCTGAAAAAGTAAAAGCACGCCGCATAGAGTTAAATTTATCACAAGCTGATGTTGCAGCCAAACTTCAAACGATGAATGTGAATATTGACCAACAAATGATTAGTAAAATTGAAAAGAACAAGCGTCAAGTAACTGACTTTGAAGTTGCTTGCTTATGCAAATGCCTAAACATTCAGCCCAACGATTTGTTGAGCAGTATTGATTTTTAATCATTAATACAAAAAAGCGGTAGAGAAATCTCTCTACCGCTTATCTTTTGTTTAGAATTATTTACAAAAATAATTTTTAATTCTTTCTACTGCTTTGATTGTGTTTTCTGTTGAGCCGAATGCTGTGAGTCTGAAATAACCTTCACCACTTGGACCAAAGCCCTCGCCTGGAGTACCAACAACCTGAATGTTTTCAAGAAGTGTGTCGAAGAATTCCCAGCTGCTCATTCCATCAGGAGTTTTGAGCCATACATAAGGTGAGTTTACTGCACCATAAACTGTGAATCCGCACTCTTTAAGTCCGTTATAAATAATCTTTGCGTTATTCTGATAATATGCAATGATTTCACGGATTTGCTTTTTGCCTTCTTCTGAGTAGCAAGCTTCTGCAGCTCTTTGTGTGATATAAGAAACACCGTTAAACTTTGTTGCTTGACGACGAGCCCAAAGTGCGTTAAGCTCAACACCATCAACCTTAATGTCGTGTGGTACTACTGTGTAACCACAACGAACACCTGTGAAACCTGCTGTCTTTGAGAAACTTCTGAACTCGATTGCACAGCTCTTTGCACCTTCGATTTCATAGATTGAATGTGGAACATCATCTTCTGTAATAAATGCTTCATAAGCAGAGTCAAAAAGGATTACTGCGCCATTTTCGTTTGCATAGTCAACCCATTTTTTTAGTTCGTCTCTTGTTGCCGCCATACCTGTTGGGTTGTTAGGGAAGCAAAGATAAATAATATCAACCTTTTCTTTTGGAAGCTCAGGCAAGAAATTATTTTCAGCAAGACAAGGCATATAATAAATATTTGTCCAGCCGTTTTCTGTCTTGTCACCTGAACGACCACTCATAACATTTGTGTCAACATAAACAGGATAAACAGGGTCGCAAACTGCAACCTTGTTGTCTGTTGAGAAGATGTCGCCGATATTACCACAGTCACTCTTTGCACCGTCAGATACAAAAATTTCACTGTTGTCGAGCTCTACACCATATTTTTTATAATCGTTATCGTTGATTGCATTGAGAAGCCAATCGTGACCATATTCTGGTGGATAACCCATAAATGTTTTTTCGTCTGCCATTTCGTCAACAGCTTTGTGCATTGCAGTAATACAAGCATCTGCAAGTGGACGAGTAACATCACCGATGCCAAGACGGATAATCTGTTTGTCAGGATTAGCCGCAGTATAAGCCTTTACCTTTTTTGCAATGTTTGAGAAAAGGTATGAACTCTGAATTTTTAAAAAATTTTCATTTATTTTCATAATTGTCCCTCCGACAACATTTTTTACACTTCTATTTCACCCGTGAACACTTTAACCGCGTTGCCACTTAAATAAACATTATCATTTTTGTGCCATTTAACTGTTAATATGCCACCTTTGGTGTGAATTTTAATGTCTTCGTTTTTTGAACAAATTCCGTTTATGACTGATGCCACCGTAACTGCACAAGCACCCGTGCCACAAGCTAAAGTTTCACCACTGCCACGCTCCCACACTCGCATATTAAAATTATTTTCATCAATAATCTCCACAAATTCGGTGTTTATTCTTTCGGGGAACATTTCGTGGTTTTCAAAAAACGGACCAATTTTTTCTAAATCTAATTTGTGTATATTCTTATGAAAAACTATGCAATGCGGGTTGCCCATACTGACACAAGTTATTTCATAATCCTTATTTTCAATGTTAAGAATTTCGTTTTTCACGATATTGTCACCATATCGTGTGGGGATTTGCCTACCATTTAATATAGGTTTGCCCATATTCACTCTACCACCCGTTGCAAATCCATTTTTATCAAGAATTTCAACAAGTTTTATTCCGCTGAGTGTGTCAATTTTTATAATTGGTTTCTTTTTTCGGTTATCATATATGTATTTTGCAACACAACGGATTGCGTTGCCACACATTTTAGCGCGAGAGCCGTCTGCATTATAGATATCCATAAAGCAATCGGCAATATATGATGGTTTTATGAGCACGATTCCATCTGCGCCCACGCCGAAGTGCCTGTCACTTAATTTTTTTGACAATCTTTCTGGGTTTTCAACATTTTGCGAGAAACAATCAATATAAATATAATCATTGCCTGCGCCGTGCATTTTTGTGAATTTCATAAGTAATCCCCCACTGCATTTTTATAAATTCTATGCAGTGGGGTAACTTTTAATTATTCATATAATGGGTATTTTTTGCAAAGTTCTGCAACACCGTTTGTAATATAATCTTTCTGATTTTCAAAATCAGTTGCTGCAAGATAGATAAACTCTGCAATTTTATCCATATCTTCTACGCCCAAGCCCCTTGTTGTAACGGCAGGTGTGCCAAGTCTTACACCACTTGTTACGAATGGCTTTTCAGGGTCGTTTGGAATTGCGTTTTTGTTTGCTGTGATATGGACTTCGTCAAGTCTGTGTTCAAGTTCTTTACCTGTGATACCAACTGAACGAAGGTCAACAAGCATAAGGTGATTGTCTGTGCCACCTGATACCAAATTAATACCACGCTTTGTGAGTCCCTCTGCCAATGCCTTTGCATTGTCGATAACTCTTTGCTGATAAGCTTTGAAATCATCGCTCAATGCTTCGCCGAAGCAAACTGCTTTACCAGCGATAATGTGCATTAAAGGGCCACCCTGAGTGCCTGGGAAAATAGCCTTATTAAACTGCATACCAAATTCTTCGTCTTTGCAAAGAATGATACCACCACGAGGACCACGAAGTGTCTTGTGAGTTGTTGATGTTACAACATCTGCATAAGGCACTGGTGATGGGTGAAGACCTGCAGCCACAAGACCTGCAATGTGAGCCATATCAACCATAAAATAAGCGCCAACGCTGTGAGCAATATTTGCAATTCTTTCAAAGTCAATTGTTCTTGGATATGCTGATGCTCCTGCTACGATAAGCTTTGGTTTGCACTCTTTTGCCTTCTGTTCAAACGCATCATAGTCAAGAAAACCATTTTCGTCAACACCGTAAGGCACGAAATTGTAGTATTTACCTGACATATTAACAGGTGAGCCGTGAGTTAAGTGACCACCTTCTGCAAGGTTCATACCCATAACTGTATCACCAGGATTAATAAGAGCAAAATAAACTGCCATATTTGCCTGAGCGCCTGAGTGTGGCTGAACATTGGCATAATTTGCACCAAAGAGTTTTTTAAGTCTGTCACGAGCAATATCTTCAACAATATCCACGTGCTGACATCCGCCGTAATATCTCTTGCCCGGATAACCCTCAGCATATTTATTTGTGAGAACACTACCCATTGCTGCCATTACTGCAGGTGAAACAATGTTTTCACTTGCAATAAGTTCAAGGTTCTCTCTCTGTCTTTTAAGTTCGAGACCCATAGCCTCTGCAACTTCAGGGTCTGTATTATTAATAAAGCCGATAGAATCAATTAAGTTTTCAAACATCTTTTTTATTTCCTTTAATTAGTTTAATTAGAAATTACCTGAATAGTTTGGAGCTTCTTTAGTGATATAAACATCGTGTGGATGGCTTTCCTTAAGACCTGCGTTTGTGATTCTGATAAACTGAGTCTTTGTTTTGAGTTCTTCGATTGTTGCACAACCGCAATAACCCATACCAGCTTTAAGACCACCCATAAGCTGATAAATTGTATCTGAAAGAAGTCCCTTATAAGGAACACGACCTTCAACGCCTTCTGGAACGAGTTTCTTGTTATTAGCTTGGAAATATCTGTCTTTTGAACCGTTGTTCATAGCTGCGATACTACCCATACCACGATAAACCTTGAACTGACGACCTTGGTAGATTTCGCTTTCACCTGGTGACTCTTCACAACCTGCAACAAGTGAACCAACCATAATAGCAGAAGCACCTGCTGCGATTGCTTTAACGATTTCACCTGAATATTTGATACCACCGTCAGCAATTACTGTGATACCGTGTTTTGCAGCTTCGTTTGCTGAGTCATAAACTGCTGTAATCTGTGGAACACCGATACCTGCAACAACACGAGTTGTACAAATTGAACCAGGGCCGATACCAACCTTAACACAGTCTGCACCTGCATCGATAAGAGCTTTTGTAGCTTCAGCAGTTGCAATGTTACCACCGATAAGTGAAAGGTCTGGATATGCTGCCTTAACTTTAGCAACAGCATTGATAATACCTTGGCTATGACCATGAGCAGAGTCAAGTGTAATAAGGTCAACACCTGCTTCAACGAGAGCAGCAACTCTGTCAAGAACGTCTGCAGTAGCACCAACAGCAGCACCGCAAAGAAGACGGCCCATAGAGTCACGAGCTGAATTTGGATATTTAACTGCTTTTTCAATATCTTTGATTGTGATAAGACCTTTAAGGAAACCTGCTTCGTCAACTAATGGAAGCTTTTCAATTTTATGCTTCATAAGGATTTTCTTTGCTTCATCGTGGCTTGTGCCAACAGGAGCAGTAACAAGGCCTTCACTTGTCATATAATCTTTGATTTTACCGCTGTAATCAGCAATAAATCTCATATCACGGTTTGTGAGAATACCAACGAGCTTGCCGTTTTCGTCACAAACAGGAACACCAGAAATCTTATAACGGTGCATAAGATTATCTGCTTCTTGGACTGTATTTTCAGGAGATAAGAAGAATGGGTTGTTGATAACGCCGTTTTCACTTCTCTTAACTTTGTCAACCTGTGCTTTCTGTGCTTCGATTGACATATTCTTGTGAATGATACCAATACCACCTTCACGAGCAATAGCAATAGCCATATTACTTTCAGTAACAGTATCCATCGCTGCTGTGAGTACAGGAGTATTTAATCTAATATTTTTTGTGAGCTGTGTTGAAATGTCAACATCACTTGGAAGAACATTACTCTCTGCAGGAATTAAGAGCACGTCGTCAAAGGTAAGTCCTTCTTTTGCAAACTTGTTATCTGTTATCATTTTTTATATCTCCTTTTTTATAATCTCTTTACTTTTTTTGTTTCCGTTATGTTGACGGAAAAATTAATCCGTCAAAAATTATTCCTCTGGGAAGAATGCTTTGTGAATAGCACTAACTGCACGGTCTGCGTCCTGGAGGTCAATAAGAACTGAAATCTTGATTTCGCTTGTAGCAATCATATCGATGTTGATGTCTCTTTCATAAAGAGCTTCAAACATTTTTGATGCTGTGCCTGGATGAGATTCCATACCAGCACCAACGATTGAGATTTTTGCAACTGATGTGTCGCAGATAATGTCTTTATCTTCAATATCAAAAACTTTCTTTACGCACTCAACAGTTTCTTCTGCGTTACCCTTTGCAACTGTGAATGTGATGTCTTTTGTGCTGTCACGACCAACTGACTGCAAAATAATGTCAACATTGATTTTGTGCTTTGCAAGAATATCGAAAAGTTTGAAAGCAACACCTGGTGTGTTTGGGATTTTTGTAACTGAAATACGTGCTACATCTGTATCTTTTGTAACACCTCTAATAAGCATTTTTTCCATTTTGGTAACCTCCTTAACGATTGTACCGGGAACTCTCTTAAGACTTGAGAGAACTTCTAACTCAACATTATACTTTTTAGCCATTTCTACTGAACGATTGTTTAATACCTGTGCACCAAGAGTTGCAAGTTCAAGCATTTCATCATAAGTGATTTCTTGAAGTTTCTTTGCATTCTCTACTTTTCTTGGGTCTGCTGTATAAACACCTTCAACGTCTGTGAAAATCTGACAACGGTCTGCACGAAGTGCTGCTGCAATAGCAACTGCGCTTGTATCACTACCACCACGGCCAAGAGTTGTCAAGTCGTCATATTTGTTGATTCCTTGGAAACCTGCCACAACAACAATGTTATGACGGTCGATTTCTGAACGAAGTCTGTCTGTTTTAACATTCTTGATACGAGCTGTACCATAAGCAGAGCTTGTGTTGAAACCTGCCTGCCAACCAAGAAGAGAAACTGCAGGGCAACCTAACTTTTCACAAGCCATTGCAAGAAGTGCGATTGAAATCTGCTCGCCAGATGCCATAAGCATATCCATTTCTCTTTTTGATGGCTTTGAATTAATCTCATAAGCCTTTTCAATCAAATCGTCTGTTGTGTCACCCTGTGCTGATACTACAACAACCACATCATTACCTGCACGGTAAGTATCAGTAACAATCTGGGCAACATTCATAACTCTTTCGGCGTCACGAACACTTGAACCACCGAATTTTTGAACTATAAGTCCCATATATTGCCTCCTAAATGGAATAAATACTAAGATATTAATAATCAGTAACTCTAATAAGTGATTTAATACTGATTGAAGAAATACTATTAAGTTTTTCTGTCAATTCTTTTTCTTCCATCGCACTTGTTACAAATGCAAGTTCGTTTGACTTGCAACCTGCAAACTCAAGCACCTGAACTTTGCCGATAGTAGCAACTACGTCCTGTAAAGCGTTTGCTCTGTCAGTAACTTCAGCACGGATGTAAAGCGGATTTGTTGCAGATTTATAATCAACAACATAGTTTTCTTCTGCTTCACCCCAACCGAGTGGTTTCTTTCTACCCATATTTCTTGCACAGTCGATAACGTCGGCAACAACTGCTGATGCTGTTGGAAGCTTGCCTGCGCCCTTACCATAGAACACAACGTCGCCTGTTGCGTCACCGCGAACAAGAATTGCATTGAAAACATCGTTAACTGATGCTAACTGACTGCCATCCATAACGATTGCAGGAGAAACGATTGCAAAAATCTTGCCGTCATCCATTCTCTTAGCACGACCGAGAAGTTTAATCACACCACCGAATGCACCGATATATGCAACGTCGTCAAGAGTAATCTTTGTAATGCCTTCTGTATAAACTGAATCAGGATAAACGTGTTTGCCGAAGCAGAGAGATGCAAGAATACAGATTTTTCTACAAGCATCATGACCTTCAACGTCTGCTGTTGGGTCTTTTTCTGCATAGCCATTGTCCTGAGCAAGTTTAAGTGCATCTTCAAAACTCATATTCTTTTCAATCATCATTGTAAGAATAAAGTTTGTTGTACCATTTAAGATACCTGCGATTTCATCAATCTCATTTGCTGCAAGGCATTGTGAAATAGGACGGATAATTGGAATACCGCCACCAACTGATGCTTCAAACAAGAAGTTCACATTATTTTCAGCGGCAAACTGTAAAAGTTCATAGCCCTTTGCTGCAACAAGTTCTTTGTTTGATGTTACAACACTCTTGCCTGCTTTAAGACAAGATGAAACGAACTCGAAAGCCGGGTGAAGTCCACCCATAGTTTCAACAACAATCTTAACATCATCGTCGTTAAGAATAATATTAAAATCCTTAATCATTTTGCTTTCATGAGGGTCCCCTGGGAAATCTCTCAAATCAAGGATATATTTAACTTCCATTTCATTTTGTGTGCTTCTTTTGACGATACTGTCGTGATTTTTAGTGAGGACTTCAACCACACCAGAACCAACTGTACCATATCCCATTACTGCAACATACATTATTAAATTCACGTCCTAACTGTGAAAACTTTCTGTAAAAAAGGTTATAGTCAAGCATTATAAAAATACTTTTAAATATTCTATCACAAAACCCTTAGAGAATAAAGGGGCAATATACAATATATTTAAAAAATTTTTTCGATATTTTTTAGAAAAATTTACATATTTTTCACAGTTTTTAATTGTATATTGCGTTAAAATGGTTTATTATATTGTTAACAACTATTTTTGGAGAGTTCTTTATGACAGGAATTGAAAAGAAAAAGAATTTTATAATCAGCGTTTTATATGGTACGATTGTTCTCACATTGTTCTACGCTTTCTTTAAATATGCATTCGGTTTGTTCTTACCTTTCATTGTCGCAGTACTTGTTGCAATGATTTTACAAAAACCAATTAACTTTATCTGCAACAAGACACCTTTAAAGCGCGGAATCGTTTCAGTTTTTATGGTTCTTATCTGTTCACTTGCCATTCTTTTCGGAATCGGTATGATTTTTGTCTGGATTGGTACAGAACTTAAAGGCTTTTTTCAATATATTATGATTCAGTTAGAAGATATTCCTACTCTTCTTGTTAAAATTGAATTGGCTTTAAGAGATGGACTTTCTTTCTTGCCTGACAAGGTTGAAAGTACAATCACCACATTCATCAGCGAAAAGCTTAACGAGTTTTTAAATTCTTCAAACAAGCCCGATGCTCCAACAAGTTTTGATATTTCAAGTCTTGCGACACCACTTTTAGGTATTCTCGACACAGCAAAACAAATTCCAACAACAATTGTTTCTATTGTTATTGCAATTATTGCTTGTTGCTTTATGGCATCTGACTTTAAAACAGTAAAAAAAGTTATTCTAAGTCTTTTCAAGCCTGAAACAAGAGAAAAAGTTGTCAGAGCAAAGCATCTTTTGTTCCCAGCGCTTGGCAAAATGGCAAAAGCTTATGCTCTCATTATAACAATCACATTCACAGAGCTTTCTCTCGGGCTTTTCTTGCTTCAGCTTATGGGTATTTATGAGAGTGGATACATTTTCATTATTGCAGGAATTGTTGCTCTCATTGATATTGTTCCCGTTCTCGGCACAGGCACCGTGCTTATTCCTTGGGCTGTTTATTCTCTTTTCACAGGAAATATCCCATTGGCAATTGGCATAATTGTTATGTATGTCTGCATAACAGTTATAAGACAGATTATTGAACCAAAGCTTGTTGCAGCACAACTTGGTATTCCACCATTCACAACAATTATGGCAATGTATATCGGTTCAAGAATTTTTGGATTTATCGGGCTTTTCCTTCTCCCAATAACAATCGTTATGGTTAAAATGCTTAATGACGAAGGAATTATACACGTTTTCCACAAGGTTGAAGAAGATGAACTTTTGGGTGTAAAACCCGAAGCAAAGGAAGAACAAGTATGATAGATATTCATAATCATATACTTTTTGATATTGACGACGGCGCAGAAGATATTGACACTTGTGTGCAGATGTGCATTGATGCTTATAAAAACGGATGCACTGCCATCGCCGTTACACCACACTTTTTCAAATATAACAGACTCAATGAGTTTGTGTATGAACGAACAGAAAAAATTAAAACTCTTCGTCACATTTTAGAGAATGAAAATATTCCACTTTTAGTTTTTTCGGGCGCTGAGCTTTTTCTCTCTGACGAGATTTTTAATGCAGAAAATTTAGATGCTCTCACAATTAATCATTCACGATATATGCTTTGCGAATTCCCATTAGGTCCTTTTGATGTTGAGAGAGTGCCTTTATGGATTGATGAGCTTATTTCTCGTGGATACACACCAATTATTGCTCACCCTGAAAGATATGTTGAATTTCATCGTAATTTTCATATTATTGATGAGCTTCTTGACCGAGATGTTGTTTTTCAGGTAAACATTGATAGCCTGACAGGTAGCAACGGACCAGAGCCACAGGGAATGGCGATTGATATGGTGCGAAGAAAAATCGCAAAACTTATTGCAACTGACGCTCACGATTTAGAATATCGTCACACAAGAATCAAAGAAAAATTCAAGAAATTACCCGATGTTATAACAGATGAAATGCTTGAGTTTTGTATGAATGAAATACCTGATAGAATTTTGAAAAATGAAGAGATATAAACAAAAGGACGGTTAAACCGTCCTTTTTATTTATGCTTTTGTTTTAATTCTTGCCTTGAAAAATTCTGCGATTTCTGTGTTGGCCATGTCACCATATTTAGAGAATGGGTCAACAACATTAAAAACATGGGATAATGGTTTGTCAAAATCGTGAAATTGATGTTCAATGCCGTTTCTTTCAAGAATATCTTTTAATTTATAGCATTGCTTTTTAAGGAAGTCGTTTCTTGCTGTATTTACATAAAATGGTGGAAAATCTTTTGATATTATTCTGTTAACATCAAGATATTTCTTGAATTTACTCTTTCTCCACTTATCCCCTAAAAGCACGGGCACATTTACATTCATAAGAAAATTAGGGCTTAACAAATCAACCGCTGGGCAAATTGCAGCAACTGCATTAAAATCAAATCCACAATATGACACGCCAAAATCCTTTTGCATATCTTCATTAAGATTTACAGCAGTTGTTACACAAGAGAAATGGCCACCTGCTGAATCACCTGCAAGGAATATATTATCCATATCAGCAGGGTAATCTTTAAGGTTTTCATTGAGCCATTTAAGTGCAGAGAAGATGTCACGAATCTGGTCGTCAAAAAGCACGTCACCTGCAAGACGATAGTTAATTGATGCAACTAAAAATCCTTTTTCACTGAGTTTAAGGCAAAAATTCTTGTTGATTTCTTTATAACCATACATCCATCCACCGCCGTGAATGTCAATAATCACAGGCAAATTTTCTGTTGTGCCTTCAGGATAATAAATATCAAGAAGATGTCCTTTTTCACCATCGTCGATATATGGAATATCTAGGATTTTCACAAATCCTTCAGGCTCTGTTTGTGATGCGATTCTCTTTGCATCCATTTTGCCTGTATTTTCCCAGTTTTTATCAAGAATTGGTTTTAAGATATACATAATTCAATCCCCCTAAATTGTATTTGCAGTATTTGCAACTTGCAAACTGTAAATTTTCTTTGCAACCTGTTTGCCAATTTGCTTATGCTCTTCTTTTTGAAAATTATGGTCAGTTGACATAATCTCTTTTGCAAATTCCTGAGTCTGCATCAAAATTTTTGTATCTGTCATAATATCTGCTATGCGAAGTTTTGGTAATCCATGCTGACGAGTACCAAAGAAATCACCGGGACCACGAAGTTTCAAATCTTCATCGGCAATTTTAAAGCCGTCAGTAGTTTCGCACATTATATTCATTCGGGCTGTGGCCTCATCACCTGTTGCGTCTGTTACAAGCACACAAGTGGATTTTGCTTTGCCACGACCAACACGGCCACGCAACTGATGAAGTTGAGAAAGACCAAAACGCTCGGCATTTTCAACTACCATAATCACGGCATTTGGCACATCAACGCCAACTTCAATAACCACAGTTGAAATAAGAAGTTGAATTTCTCCACTTTTAAATTTGAGCATTATCTCGTCTTTTTTCTTAGGACTCATTTTACCGTGCAAAAGGTCCATTCTATAATTTTTGAATGGCACTTGTGCTTTTTTGAAATATTCTTCAACTGATAACACCCCTTGCACAAGCTCACTTTCTTCAACTAACGGACAAACGATATATGCTTGATAGCCTTGGTCGAGATGCTTACGGATAAACTCAAACATTCCCCCACGCTTTGAAGAATTAACAGCAAAGGTATCAATTTTTTGTCTTCCCGGTGGCAACTCATCAAGGATTGATACATTCAAATCACCAAAGAGAATAAGTGCCAATGTTCTTGGAATTGGTGTTGCAGACATAACATAAACGTGCGGATTTGTGCCTTTACTACAAAGTCCTGTTCTTTGTTTTACGCCAAAACGATGTTGCTCGTCAGTAATAACCAGACCGAGATTTCTAAATTCTACATCGTCCTGAATAAGTGCGTGAGTACCAATAATTAAATCTATTTCACCGTTTTTAAGTCTTTCTTTTATCTCTTTTTTCTCTTTTGCTTTTGTGCTACCCGTCAACAAATCGCAGCGGATTCCCGTATTATCAAAAAGAGTTTTAAATGTTTCAAAATGTTGGGTTGCAAGCACTTCTGTAGGTGCCATCAACGCAGATTGCAAGCCGTTTTTGGCAACTGAATAGACAATCGCGGCAGCCACGGCAGTTTTACCACTACCAACATCACCTTGCAAAAGTCTGTTCATCTGTTTGCCACTCTGCATATCAGCAACAGCTTCTTTTGCAGCCTTTTTCTGTGCATTTGTAGGTGTAAATGGTAAAAGCGAGAAAAACTCGTCACTATAATCTTTATTTATTATATTCCCTGTTTTCACAACCGAGTTATCGTTTTTCAAAGTCAACAAACTAAGTTGTAAAATGAATAATTCGTCGAAAATCAAACGATTTCTTGCGTTTTGCAAGTCTTCATCGTTTTTAGGAAAATGAATATTACGAATTGCAGTATCCAAAGATACCAAACTAAATTTATCTAAAATATATTGTGGTAAATAATCGGGAATTGCGTCAATATTTTCAAGTGCAAATTTAACTGCTGACTGAATTTGCCTTGATGTTATGTTCTTGTTTTGTGGATATATTGGTCGCACTTCAACACTCTCGGTTGATTTTATAAACATTGGTGCAACCATCTCACGAGCTGCAAATTTGCCCAAGGTGATTTTTCCATAAAACAGATATTCTTCACCTGTTTTTAACATTTTATCAATATATTTATTATTGAAAAATGTGATTGAAACTGCATCGTCACCATCGGTAACAGTACCTTTTGCAATGAGCATTCCGCCACGGACTCTCTCGTTTTTAAGTGGAAAAATAAGTGTTCCTTTTATACACACATTTTCACCGACAACGCATTGAGAAATGGGCAAAATTTTGCTCCAATCTTCATAAGCACGGGGATAAAAACGCAAAAGTTCTCCGACCGTTGACACACCAAGAGAGCGAAAACCCTTTGCTCGGGTTTCGCCAACGCCCTTGATATATTTAATATCGTCGGAGAACTTCATTTTTCTTACCTCTTTATATTCCCGAATAAATATTATTGGGGAATTGGTTTGTTTGTGGATTTATATCCCCTGAAAAGACTGCATAGCCTTTTCTGAAACACACGGGGACAAATGGATAATATTCGCTGAATATTTCAAAATATTGTTGAGCAGTTATTTCACCTGCACGGAATTTATAATATTCAGTGACAACTCTTTCAGTTTTATCAATGCCCATACCTTGAGCACCACCACCGAAGAATTGTGAAATATCCATTGAACTGTCAAGTTTTATTTCACCAAGATACATATCAAAATTGCCACTTGCGATTCTCTGATTATAATCTGCAAAACTCAATGGTAAAACTGTGATTAAAAATCCACATTCTTTTAAACTGTCAGCAATATTATAAGCTGCTGCAACTCTGTAACGGTTATCGTTATTTACAATTAAAGTAAATGAGAGCAAATATGCACCGTTTGTTTTTGCCTTGCCTGAATAGTTTATAAAACCACATTTATCAAGAATGCTTTCTGCAAGTGTTTTGTTGCTCTTGACATCAATTTGTTTAATCTCTTTAGCTATCGCACTTTCAGGATTAACGGGCAACTTTATTGGTGTTGCGTGTCCCTGATAAGAAGAAATTGCAATTTCTTCTGCATTGATTTGTGCCGCGATTGCACTTCTCACGTGTTTTGTCAACGCACCACGAGCAGAATTGAGCCCAACATAGACCATATTGTTAAGCTGAACACTATAATCTGCACCGTTTACACTTGTATAATTGCAATTTGATAAATCGTTGAAATAAACATCTGTTTTGCCGATTTTAAAAGCATTTTCAGAGCTTTTATTTGTGTCCGTTTCAAACAGACTTATATTTTTATCTGCATTGCCGACATTTTTCAGATTGTTTTGAATGTAGTAATAGTCACCACTACCTGTTGGTACTGCTGATTGAGTATCTGCTGTTCCACTTTTCACAATGGGGAATGTGAGTTTGTTAGCAACATACTGGTCATTAAACGATAAATTGAACTGAATTGAATTGTTGCTCATTGCTGTTGCAGAGTTTACACTCGACAACATTCCTGACCAAGCATAAGATGCTTTTGCCATATTGAATGAATAGACAACATCATAGGCATTAATTGGGTTTGAGCCACGACATTCAGCATCTGTTCTGATTGTTACAGTTGCAGTTGTTCCGTTCACATTTATAGTTTCTGCTAACACGGGGTTTGCTTTGTAGGTGCTATCCACCGAGAATAAAGGCTCATATAAAAGATTGCAAAGATATAAATTTTCATTACTCTTTGCAAAATAGGGGTTAAGACCATCTGTCTTGTTAAAAGGCAAAGATATTTTACCGTCTTTTATAACTGTGCCTGTATTCTGCACTGATTCAGTTGTAGTTTCAGTTGTCTGTTCAGTTTCTTCTGGCTCTTTTTCACCTTTGCACCCCGAAAAGAGCAAGGCAAAACAGAGCAAAAGCGAAATGACAGGTAAATACCTTTTCATAAATTCACCTTATTGTTATTGGTTCGATTTCAACGGTTTTTCCATTATCACGGTCAACTGTGAATACACAACCCTGCATAAACGCAGGTGTATCGGCAGTTTCAAACATTGTGGTAAAACCTTTTCTGAATTTTTCAATTATTATTTCTTTTTTCACACCAAGCACAGATTCTTCGGGCCCCGTCATACCCAAATCGGTAATATAACCAGTTCCGTTTGCCATAATTTGTGCATCAGATGTTTGTATATGAGTGTGTGTGCCAAAAACTGCGCTGACTTTTCCGTCAAGAAAATATCCTAACGCTTTTTTCTCTGCAGTTGCTTCTGCGTGAAAATCAACAAATATAATATTTGTTTCTTCTTTTAATTCTTTGATTATATTTTCGGCAGTTTCAAAAGGGTCGGCGTGGCCTTCAAGATAAACTCTGCCTAAAAGATTGATAACACCAACCTTATAAGCACCCTTATCAATAATTCCGTAACCCTTGCCCCAAACACCATCGCCATAATTTGCGGGACGAATAACATTATCAGTCCTATCAAGATATTCAAAGATTTCTCGGCGTTTGAGAGAATGATTTCCACCTGTTATAAAATCGGCACCACTTGTAAAAATGTGACCACAAGAATTAGGTAACATTCCGTTACCAACTGCTGAGTTTTCACCATTTACAATGCAGATATCGATATTGTTTTCTGTTTTAAATTGTGCAAGCTTTTTGCGTAAGAATTCGCAACCGCTGTTTCCTACCACATCACCCACACAAAGCACTTTAATTTTGCGTGACATTATGCACACCGTTTCTATATATGGATTATTTTGCCCCGAAGCCTTGTTGACATCGGGGCATTTATATTTTTTATTATTAACTCAAAGTGTTTGAAATTAGATGGATTTTTGCTTTTGAGACCGATGGCTTACGAGTGTAAGTCAAGGGTGAAAAAGTGAAAAGGCGCTAATTTCATCACTTTGCAAAGTCTATTGCTCTGTTTTCACGAACTATATTAACCTTGATTTGACCTGGATATTCAAGCTCGTCTTCAATCTTCTTTGCGATTTCACGAGCAACAATAACCATCTTTTCGTCTGAAACTGTTTCTGGGTTAACCATAATACGAATTTCACGACCAGCTTGAATTGCGAATGATTTTTCAACACCTTCAAATGATGTTGCAATTTCTTCAAGCTTTTCAAGACGCTTGATATAATTCTGAACATTTTCACGTCTTGCTCCTGGACGAGCAGCAGAAATAGCATCAGCCGCCTGAACAAGAACTGCCACGATTGTTTTTGCTTCGATTTCACCGTGGTGAGCAGCGATAGCATGAACAATCTTATCATTTTCTTTATATTTCTTTGCAGCTTCAACACCGAGCTCAATATGTGTTCCTTCAAATTCACGGTCAAGAGCTTTACCGATATCATGAAGAAGACCTGCGCGTTTTGCAGCTTTAACATCTACGCCCAATTCCTGAGCCATAAGACCTGCAATATAAGAAACTTCAAGTGAATGGTTGAGTACATTTTGACCAAAGCTTGTTCTGTATTTAAGTTTACCGAGAAGTTTAACAAGTTCAGGGTGAACACCATTAACACCTGCGTCAACAACTGCTCTTTCACCTGTTTGCTTAATTGTTTGTTCAACTTCACGCTTTGATTTTTCAAACATTTCTTCAACACGAGCAGGGTGAATTCTGCCGTCTTGAATAAGTCTTTCAAGTGTAAGTCTTGCAACTTCACGACGAACTGGGTCAAAGCTTGAAACTGTGATTGCTTCAGGTGTGTCGTCAATAATCAAGTCAACACCTGTGATTGTTTCAAGAGTTCTGATATTTCGACCTTCACGACCGATAATTCTACCCTTCATTTCGTCATTTGGAAGTGCAACAACTGAAACGGTTGCTTCTGCTGCATGGTCTGCTGCACAACGTTGAATTGCACCTGAAATGATTTCACGAGCAAGGTTATCACTTTCGTCACGGGTTTTCTGCTCAAATTCCATAATTTTGAGAGCTTTTTCGTGAGTGAGCTGTTCTTCGAGTTCTTGCAAGAGAAGTACTTTTGCCTGTTCTTTACTGTAACCACTGATTTTTTCAAGCATTTCAAGTTGACTGCGTTTAAGAGTTTCAACTTCTTCCATCTTTGCATCAGCTGCTTTAACTTTTTCTGCTAAAAGTTCTTCTTTCTTTTCAAGGTTTTCAGTTTTCTTGTCAAGATTTTCTTCTTTTTGATTAATTCTGTTTTCTTGTCGCTGTACCTCTGCGCGTCTTTCACGAAGTTCTTTATCAACTTCATTTCTTAACTTGTGTATTTCGTCTTTTGCTTCAAGAATAGCTTCTTTTTTCTTGCTTTCAGCAGTCTGAACTGCCTGATTAACAATTCTTAATGCTTCTTCATTAGCTGAACCAATTTCAGCTTCGGCAACTTTTTTGCGGTGTAAACCACCAATAACAAAGCCACCGGCTCCAAATACAACAGCAGAGACAACGGCAAGAATAATGGTAATTGGTTCCATTATGTCGTTCCCTCCTATTAAATATTTAATTTCACAAAATATATCAAAAATATGTAATGAAATTAAGATAAATGACAGATGGGATACTATTACCCCATACTATCTTTTATATTTTACACAAAAATAGACATTGTGTCAAGTGAACTGTGGGTAAAAATGCAAAAAAGCAGACCCGAAAGTCTGCTTTTAAAAATTTGTTTTAATTAATAAATTTCGTAAACGATACCGTATGCTCCAGCACCAATATCTGTTTGGAGTGGCATACCTTCTGCCAACATTTCCCAGTCAAACATTACAGCTGAGTCACCGAAACCTGGCATTGAGTCATTATCAAGGTCACCAGCCATAAATGTTGCAAGGTTGTCGATACCTTCGAATAACATTTCATAGTCGTATGCAATAGCACTATCTGAGAAACCTACCGCACCGTCCATGTCCATATCACCAAAGTAAACGAACATGTAGCTTTCAACTACATTGCCGTCATTGTCAAGTACATTGATTACTGTACCTGTTGTTTCTACACCAGCGTCACCAACAACAACTTCAAGATATTCGTCGCCGTATGCTGTTGAAAGGAAGTCTGCGATTGTACCATCAGTTTCCCAGTTATCATTATAACCGAGTGTGTCGAAACCATAAACTGTACCTGTATATTCGCCACCGATTGTGTTATCATAGTCGATAATTGCTTCGAGTGGTGCGTTTTCGTTGAGTACGAGTGTGTTTGGTTCTTCACCAATTTTAACATTAGTTGTTGCATTTTCTAACTCTTTATTTTCAACATTTTCAGGAATATCTGTGATAGTTCTTCCCTTTGGTACTGCGCCAAAATAAAACATACCCTTTACATTTTCACCGGTTTTTGCTGATTCTTCAACAACCTTTACTACAGCATTGCCTGACACACTTGCTTTTGCTGTAATTTTAAATGTAAGAACAACCTCATCTATTGATTCTGCAACTTCTTCGTTTGCTCCACCAATATATGTGACAAGCACAAAGCCAAATTGGTTTGAGTCAACTCCAGTATTTGCATAAATCTTTACTGCGTCAACGCTCTGGCTATCAGTTGTGGTTTCTGCTACTGCATACCCTGTCAAAACTGCTATTTCATCACTTATATCAACCAATGTTTTGTCATAAAACACAGGAATTGACATTGTTGCAACCGGATAATTTGTTGTAACTTTAACTGAAACCGTTGCAGATTCCCCAGCCAAAAGAGTATCTTTATCAGCAGTTATCAAAATATCAGTTGTTTTTGCGTTTGCAACTGATGTCACAATTACTGTAGCAATTAAAAGTGCAAACACCAATACAAAAGCAATTATTTTTGATTTTTGATTTTTCATATATTATCACCTTTTTCAAAGGTCTTTTTTTAATTCTATCATATGAACTTTTTTAAAGTCAATATGTGATAATTATTCTGCTATCTTTTTAATAACATCAATAAATTGTTTTTCTTCACTGAGTTCAATGGCCCCCTTGTCAACAAGTGCAGCGTTTTTAGGGTTAATTGGAAGTTTTGCAAGAACTGGAATTCCAAGTTCTTTTGCAACTTCGTCAATTTTGCTTTCACCATAAATGCTATGCTTTTTGCCACAGTCAGGACATTCAAAATAACTCATATTTTCAACTAAACCAAGAATTGGAATGTTCATCATTTTTGCCATATTTACTGCTTTCTTGACGATGAGTGTAACCAAATCCTGTGGTGTTGTTACGATTACAATTCCGTCAACGGGAAGTGACTGGAATACTGTAAGAGGAACATCGCCTGTTCCCGGAGGCATATCAACAAACATAAAGTCAACATCGCCCCAGATAACCTCTTGCCAGAATTGTTGAATTACACCTGAAATAACCGGACCACGCCATACAACCGGCTGGTCTTCTTTTTCAAGAAGCAAATTAACACTCATTACTCTTGTTCCCATTTTTGAAATCATTGGGAACATTCCGTCTTCTGTACCCTCAGCATTACCGTGAAGCCCAAAAGCCTGTGGAATTGATGGTCCTGTAATATCAGCATCGAGAATTGCTGTCTGATAACCCATTGTCTGTGCTGTAACTGCAAGCATTGATGTTACAAGACTCTTACCAACGCCACCTTTACCACTTACAACACCAATTACTTTTTTAACATCACTCATTGAGTTGCCAGGAATTCTTAAATCCTTTTTTTTGCTGTCACAATTTGATGAACAACTGCTGCAATTTCCACTACAACCGCTCATTTTATATAACCTCTTTTCAAGATAGATAATTATTAACTGTTTCTATTTATTTACCCACACAGAACTGTGCAAATATTTCATTGACTACTAATTCTGTTGCTTTTTCACCTGTTAAAACCATAAGATTTTCAATTGCCGAGTCAAGACAAACTGTGACTGCATCCATAGTTAACCCTAGACTTAACGCGTTTTCTGCATCTTTTAGTGCTTCAAGTGCTTTTTTGCAACATTCGCATTGACGCTCGTTTACAACTGCAACTGCAGATGTATCAAAATCTGCTGTTCCCAAAAGCTCTTCAACTGCTTTTGCTAGGTCGTCTTTGCCTGTGCCTTTTTTAGCTGAGATAAAAACTGTCTGCGAGAAATTATTTTCAATTTCATTGTTTAGATGATTTTTGTCTAAATCAGTCTTGTTGATAATTCCAATTGCTTTTTTACCTTTACAAAGCTCAATCAATCGTCTGTCAGAGTCATTTAATTCTCGACTTGCGTCGAAAACAGCAAGCACTAATTCTGCTTTTTCAAGTCGTTTCACTGCTCTGTCAACACCAATGCTCTCAACAAGGTCATCAGTTTCACGAACACCCGCTGTATCAGCAAGACGAAGTGTGATTCCACCAACATTTACAGTGTCTTCAACAATATCTCTTGTTGTACCTGCTATTTCAGTAACTATTGATTTTTCTGTGCCTGAAAGCAGATTCATAAGTGTTGATTTGCCAACATTGGGGCAACCCACAATAGCAGTATCAACACCCTCCATTATAATTTGTCCTGTGGAGAAGTCTTTTATAAGTTTTTCAAGGCTATTGATACTATATTCAATATGGTCACCCAAATTATTTGCACTTAAATCTTCAATTTCTTCATAAGGATAATCAACCCAAGCAGAGAGAAGTGCCAAATCATAAACTAATTTATCGGTAATACCCTTGATTTCTTTAAAAAGTCTGCCTTCAAGCACACCAAGAGCAATTTTTTCTGCTTGCTCACCCTGTGCAGAAATCACATTCATAACGGATTCGGCACTTGTTAAGTCCATTTTGCCGTTTAAAAATGCTCGTTTTGTAAATTCACCTGCTTCTGCTGGCACGGCACCTGCTTCAAATGCTGCTTTAAGCACTTTATCAGTTACAAAAAGTCCACCATGACAAGAAATTTCAACAACATCTTCACCCGTGTAACTTTTTGGTGCTCTGAAAAGAAGAGCAACAACTGTGTCAATGTCACTTTCTTCATCGTGTGCTTTACCGTATAAAGCAGAATAACCATCTATTTCACAAAGTTTTTTGCCCCCGAATGAAGAAAAAATCTTGTCACCAATTTTAATAGCATCTTCACCAGAAATTCTGACAACACCAATACCACCCGGTGCTCTGCCAGTTGAGATTGCTGCTATTGTGCTCATTTTTCTTCACCTGCTTTACTCTTACGTAAATCTTTAAAAAATTTAGTAAGTATTTCGGAGCAATCCTTTTCTAAAATTCCACCCTCATATTGTGGCTTGTGGGTGAAATTCATATCAAAAAGCTGTGCTGCCGAAACGACAGCACCATTTTTTTCGTCTTTTGCTCCAAAATACACATTTTTTATTCTTGAATTTATTATTGCGCCCGCACACATTGGACAAGGTTCCAATGTGACATACATATCACAATGCCAAAGTCGCCATCCGCCAAGCTTTGCACAAGCTTCATTTATTGCTTCAATTTCGGCATGGTGCAATGCGTTTTTAACAGTTTCGCGCTTGTTTCTGCCCTCGCCTACTATTTCGCCGTTACAAACAACTATTGCACCCACCGGCACTTCGCCCTCATCTGCTGAAAGCTTTGCAAGATTAAGTGCATAATTCATATAAAATTCTTTATTCATAATTAATAGTCTGAAATACTTGTAAGTGTTGTAGCAATCATAAGAATAATTGCCATAATCATTGGTATATTAACAAACACCGATGTAACTTTTTCTCTTGTTTTCAATGAATTAACACCCTTTGCCAAACTAACCTTGTAATTCATTGAACGATATTTGTTGAATGCGAAAATTCCTGCAACCGTCATAAGACCAAGTGTCGAAAGTGTTAAAACATTCGCAATTTCAACACTGAAATTACTGTCAAATGCTGTAATCAGTACTGAATAAAAATTATTGAAGAAATGCAATATTATTGATGGCCAAAGGCTACCTGTCGCAACCATAACATAGCCGAAATAAATTCCTGCAATTACTGTATATGGAATTTGCACCATATTGCCGTGAAGAAGCGAGAAAATTACGGCCGATACAACAATGGCAAAGCCGTCACCGAATCTGCGTAATGGTTGTAAAAGCACACCACGAATTGCAATTTCTTCTAATATGGCAGGGATTATTGCTACAAACAATGTCATAAATAAAAAGTCTTTGACACTTGTAACTGCCATATCTTCCATACCACTTAAAAATTCAACACCCATAAGGCTTTGAATCATAATTGATATAAAGTTAATTAAAAATGTTGAAAGCAATGTCAGTGGTAAAAACGCAACAACCAAATATGTTGAAGCCTTTGTGTTATAGGTTGTGCCTAACGGAAGAATTCCTGTAATTTTCTTTTTTCTCAATACAATATAGGTTACTAAAAACGGCAAGCCTATAAACAAAACTGTTGCTATCGAAGAAAATGCCCAAGAGCCCAAGCCCTGTTCATAAATAAATTTTATATTCAAAGATGTGTTTGAATATAAAAAGGCAACAGCCAGACCAATCAAAGTTGACATAACAAAATAGACAACTATTGAAAAACCACAAAGCGCCCCTATTGTTTTGAGAATCTTTTTGTCGTTCTTCTTTTCTTGTCGCTTCTCGAAATATTCATTTGTATTCTCTTGTCTATAACCATAGGGTTGATAGCTATCAACCCCATTATTGAAATTATTATTTTCCATTGAAAATCCCTAATAAATATAAAACTTATTTAATAACATCCAGCGCAGTTGTTCTTTCTTCAGGAAGCTTAATATTTGTTTCTCCATAAAGTTCTAATTGAAGCTTTTGTGCTACCAACGGATAGTCAACAACCCAAATCCAAGCAGTTGAAGCTGAGCTATAGCCACGGCGTGCATCTTCTGTTGGCATTGTGAATTCGCTGATTTCATATTTTGCCCAACCTTCAGTTACAGCCTTTGTTGCATAAGATAAAATATCCTTCTTTGGAATATTTGTTCTGACATTTGCTAAAACAACATCAAAAACTTCATTGATGTCTGAAAGTGATGCGTTTACACATTTATCAATGAGAGCATTTACAACCTGACGCTGGCGAGCAACACGGCTTACATCTCCGTCTTTGTCAGTTTTTCTTACTCTTGCAAAACGAAGTGCTTGTTCACCATTAAGCAAAACATTTTCTCCCCTTGGGAAATAAACACCCTTTGCTTCTGACGAAAGATAATTCGCAACATAAGCAGGCACATCAACCTGCACTCCACCAAGAACATCTATAACATCTGTAAAAGAGTCGAAGTCAACAAGTGCATATCCGTCAATTTCAATCTTATAGTCATTTTCGATTGTTTCAACAAGATATGGTGCTCCACCGTTTGCACAAGCTGCATTGAGCTTAGCATAACTGTCAAACTGGTCCATATAAGTGTAACTATCACGCATAAATGAAACTAGTTTGATTTTCTTTTCTGCTTTGTTGATTGAAACAAGCATCATAACATCAGTGTTACCCTTATCTGTAATTGATGCTCTGCCTGCTTCTGTTGAAGATGCGTCACTACCGATAAGCAAAACATTAAGAATGTTTTTGTCGCTCATTTTTTCGCCACCATTAGTAGCCCAATTTTTAAGAATTTCTCTGAAACTGTTACCTGTTGCATCATCCATTTCAGCAAAATCAATCATTTCATCGTCAACGAACTCCTGATTTGGAGCGATTGTTGTTTGCTCAGTATCATAATCAATTCGGTTTAACTTATCGTTTACATACCAGATTGCAAAACCACCGGCAAACAAGAAAAACGCCAAAAGAATGCAAAGAATAATCACAAGAGTTTTCTTTTTCTTGCTCATTGGTTTCTTTTCTTTTTTATCAGTATTTTCAGTCATTTCGGCTGATACTTTTTTCTCGTTATCACTCATAATATATCTTTCCTTTCACAGTCAGAATAATTATTCCTCGTTAGTACCCTCATCTACTGAAACTTCTTCAATTTCTTCGTCATCTTCGTGTGCTGCGAGAGAAATTGTAACAACCTTTTCACCATCTTTAGTCTTCATAAGAATAACACCCTTTGAAGGACGATTACATTCTCTAACCTGCTCTGCTGGAAGACGGATGATAATACCGTCAGAAGAAATCATAATAATATCCTGATTTTCTTCTACCATTTCAACGGCACAAACTTCACCATACTGCTCTGTATGATAGTTAGTAAGACCTTTACCGCCACGGTTCTGAACACGGTAGTTAGAAACATCACTTCTTCTGCCGTAACCCTTTTCACTGATTGTAAGAACTTTACCTTCGTCACCGAAAATAACCATACCTACAACCTCGTCACCCTCAGCGAGAGTAATTGCACGAACACCACGAGCTGTTCTGCCGATAGCACGAGCATCATTTTCTTTAAAGCAGATGCTCATACCCTTGCGAGTCGCAACCATAAGATTCTGCTCACCGTCAGTAAGCTTAACCCAACGAAGCTCATCACCCTCGTCAAGATTAATAGCAATAATACCACTCTTACGAATATTTTTATAAGCATCAAGCTCTGTTCTCTTGATAACACCGTTCTTTGTAGCCATACAAAGATAATATTTATCTTCACCGAAATCTGGAACACGAAGCATTGCTGTAACCTTTTCGTCAGCAGTAATAGGAAGAATATTAACAATATTCATACCCTTGCTTGTTCTTGTTCCTTCTGGAATTTCATAACCCTTAAGACGATACATCTTACCTTCTGATGTGAAGAAAAGAATGTAATCGTGAGATGAACAGATAAACATACTTTCAGCATAGTCCTCTTCACGACGACTCATACCCTTGATACCCTTGCCACCACGGCGCTGTACCTGATAAGTTTCAACAGGCTGACGCTTGATGTAACCCATCTTTGTAAGAGTAAATACGCAGTCTTCTTCTGCAATAAGGTCTTCAATATCAACTTCACCAAGAACATTTGAAATTTCTGTTCTTCTGTCATCACTATATTTTTTACCAATAGCAGAAAGTTCATCCTTTAAGATTTCTTTAACCTTTGTTTCTGAACCGAGAATTTCAAGATATTCAGCAATTTTTACTCTTAATTCGTCGCGTTCAGCAATAATTTTCTGAATTTCAAGACCAGCCAACTGACCAAGTCGGAATGCAACAATAGCAGATGCCTGTGGGTCGTCAAAATCGAATTTTTCCATAATTGCAACCTTTGCTTCTGCCTGACCACCCTTACAACCACGGATTGTTGCGATAATTTCATCAACAATATCAATCGCACGAGCAAGACCTTCAAGTATGTGTTCTCTTGCCTGAGCTTTGTTAAGGTCATATTGTGTTCTTCTTGTGATAATTTCACATTGGAATTTGATGTATTCTTCAATAATTTGTTTTAATGTGAGGATTTTTGGTTCACCGTTAACAAGTGCCAACTGAATGATACCATAAGAAATCTGAAGCTGAGTCATCTGATACAACTGATTAAGCACAACCTGTGGGTTAGCGTCACGTTTAAGGTCGATAACAATTCGCATACCGCCGCCACGCTTTGATGAATAGTCGTTAATATCAGAAAGGCCTTCAATTCTCTTATCTTTGTGTAAATCAGCAATAGACTCAATAAGTCTTGCCTTGTTTACCTGATAAGGAAGTTCAGTAATAATAATCTGGAATCTACCATTTTTCTCGTTTTCAACGATTTCTGCACGGCCACGAAGAGTAATCTTGCCACGACCGGTAGCATAAGCAGCACGGATACCTGCTCGTCCCATAATAATACCACTTGTTGGGAAATCAGGTCCTTTGATATGTTCCATAATATCGTCAAGCTCTGCTTCAGGATTGTCGATAACACAACAGATACCGTCAATCAATTCACCAAGATTATGTGGTGGTATATTTGTAGCCATACCGACAGCAATACCTGTTGAACCGTTTGCCAAAAGGTTTGGATATCTTGATGGCAAAACTGTTGGCTCTTTAAGACGGTCGTCGTAGTTAGTTGTGAAATCAACTGTATCCTTATCAATATTTGTGAGCATTTCAAGAGCGATTTTGCTCATTCTTGACTCGGTATAACGGTATGCAGCAGGTGGGTCACCGTCAACTGAACCGAAGTTACCGTGACCATCAACAAGAACATATCTCATTGAGAAATCCTGTGCAAGACGAACCATTGCATCATAAACAGACGCGTCACCGTGTGGATGGTATCTACCAAGCACTGAACCGACTGTGTCAGCACATTTACGGTGTGGCTTGTCAGGATAAAGTGAATTTTCATACATTGTATAAAGAATTCTTCTGTGAACAGGTTTTAAACCGTCTCGCACATCTGGAAGAGCACGTGCGGTAATAACTGACATTGAGTAGTCAAGGAATGATTTTCTCATTTCCTTGTTAATCTCAACATTTATAATATTCTGTTCTTCAAGTGGAACATATCCACTAAGATTAGGATTGTTAGCTTTACTCATTTTATTACCTCTATTTTTCTAACTCTATAACTTAAATGTCAAGATTTTGTACATACTTAGCGTTCTTTTCAATAAATTCTCTTCTTGGTTCAACCTTGTCACCCATAAGAATTGAGAATGTTTCGTCTGCTTCCATAGCATCTTCAAGTGTTACACGAAGCATTGTTCGAGTTGCAGGGTCCATAGTTGTTTCCCATAACTGTTCAGGGTCCATTTCACCAAGACCCTTATATCTCTGAACATCACAATTAGCACCCATTTCTTCAAGGAATGCGTCTCTCTGTTCATCAGAGAAAGCATATTCGTGGCGTTTTCCCTTACTTACCTTGAAAAGTGGTGGCTGAGCGATATAAATATATCCACCGTCAATCAAATCTCTCATATATCTGAAGAAGAATGTGAGAAGAAGTGTTCTGATATGCTGACCGTCAACGTCGGCATCGGCCATAATAACAATCTTGTGATAACGAAGCTTTTCAATATTAAATTCCTCACCGATGCCAGTACCAAGTGCCGTAACAACAGGTGTTAACTTGTCGTTACCGATAACTTTGTCAATTCTTGCCTTTTCAACGTTGAGCATTTTACCCCAAAGTGGAAGAATTGCCTGAATTCTGTTATCTCTGCCTTCTTTTGCAGAGCCACCCGCAGAGTCACCTTCGACGATGAAGATTTCTGTATTTTCAGGGTTTTTATCAATACAGTCTGCAAGTTTACCTGGAAGTGAGTTGCCTTCAAGTGCTGATTTTCTTCTCGCGCTGTCTCTTGCTTTTCTTGCAGCTTCACGAGCGCGAGATGCATCAAGTGCTTTATTGAAAATTGCCTTTGCAGCCTGTGGATTTTCTTCAAAATATGTCATAAGCTTTTCATACATCATCTTTGACACGATTGTCTGCATTTCTGTATTACCGAGCTTACCTTTTGTCTGTCCTTCAAACTCTGCTTCTGTGAGTTTTACGCTGATAACTGCTGTAAGACCTTCACGAACATCATCACCTGAAAGGTTTTTGTCGTTATCTTTTAAGAGTTTGAATTTTCTGCCGTATTCATTGAATACTCTTGTGAGTGCAGTTTTGAAACCGTTTTCGTGAGTACCACCATCGATTGTTCTAACACCGTTAGCGAAACTCAAAATAATTTCGTTGTAACCATCATTATATGAAATTGAAACTTCTGCACTTCTGTCACCACTTACAGTTGTAAAATGCATAATGTCATCTACAACAGGTGTCAAACCACGGCTTGTGTTGATATAATCAACGAATGATTTAATACCGCCCTCATAGCAGAAATTTTCTGTTACGATATTTTCTTCGTCACGTTTATCTGTAAGTGTAATTGAAAGACCTGCATTTAAGAATGCCTGTTCACGAAGTCTTCTTTGTAAAACTTCATATTCATAAACTGTTGTTTCTGTGAAAATTTCAGGGTCAGCTTTGAACATAATGAATGTTCCTGTTTCGTCTGTGTCCCCAACAATTTCAAGGTCAGTTGCAATATTACCACGCTCAAATTTTTGACGGTGAATATGACCATTCTGACTTACTTCAACAACGAACCATTCTGAAAGTGCGTTTACAACTGATGAACCAACACCGTGCAAACCACCTGAAACCTTATAACCACTACCGCCGAATTTACCACCCGCGTGAAGCACTGTCAAAACGACAGTAACTGCAGGAAGTCCCTGCTGTTCATTGATACCAACAGGAATACCACGACCGTTGTCGCGTACTGTAATAATATTGTCAGGTAAAATCTCAACTTCAATGTGAGTACAATAACCTGCAAGTGCTTCGTCGATTGAGTTATCAACGATTTCATAAACCAAGTGGTGAAGTCCTTTAGGACCTGTTGAACCGATATACATACCAGGGCGTTTTCTAACTGCTTCAAGTCCTTCAAGAACCTGAATAGCAGACGCGTCGTATGTCTCGGTTACGACCGTGTCCATAACTTCTTGTTCTTCAATGTTTTTAATCTGGTCGCTCATTTTTTTCCTCCGTCAAAACTTTGACTTTTAAATATTTGCCTTTAATCTTTTAAATATTGTTGATGTGTTAAATGGTGAAATATAAACTTTTCTATCATTATCTTTTGTTGTAACCACAAAGGATTTTGGTAATTCTTCAAAAGACACAGTTATACATTCACCTTTTTTAGAAGCTGTGTTTATATATTCTCTTGTTGATTTCATAACAGTTGTATTATCAAGGTCAAAGATGCCTAAAATATCTTTGTCCAAAATAACTGTATCCTGACCAATATTCAAATACATCAGTCCACCGCTTTTCCGTTTTCTATTTTAAATACCTTACCTGCGTGAAGTCGAGAAATTGTCTCTTTTTCGCAACAGGTAATGAAAACCTGTTTTCCTGTCATTTTATTAAGAATATAGTTTTGTCTTGTACTGTCAAGCTCACTCATAACATCATCCAATAAAATTATAGGATGCTCGCCCTTTAAATCTTTAATAATTTCTGCTTCACCGAGCTTTAATGCAAGTGAAGCGCTTCTCTGTTGACCTTGTGAACCAAACTTTCTCGCAGAAATACCATTTATTGAGATTTCAATATCATCTCTGTGAGGTCCGTTTGTTGTATTTTTAAGATACAAATCATTTGGACGATGTTTTAACATGCTTTCAAAATATATTCTTGCAATATCTTGTTTTTCTTCGCTTTCATAACGGACATTACTCAAATATTTTATTGTAAGTTCTTCTTTTTCACCTGAAATGCCGTTATATATTTCACTTGCTTTAACTTGCAATTTTTTAATGTAATTAATTCTATCAACAATCACATCTGCACCTGCAAGAGCAATTTTTTCATCCCAAATATCAAGTGTATCTAAAAGTGAAGAATTTTCTGATGCATTTTTAAGTAACGCATTTTTTTGTGTTATCAGATGATTAAAATATGTAAGTTTTTTCGCATACACATTATCTGTCTGACTGATTGCAGTATCAATAAATTTTCTTCTGTTTATTGGTCCGTCTTTAATAAGAGATAAATGTATTGGTGAAAACACAACAGCATAATATTTGCCTATCAATTCTCTTGGTGACCCAAGATTTACACCGTTAAGACTTGCCATTCGTTTTTTTTCAATAAAAATTGATGCGTTATTTTCACGAAGAGCAGTTTCAAAGCTCATTGAAATCTTTGAATTTTCATTGTCAAACTGAATAAGCTCACTATCTTTTGAGTTTCTGAAACTTTTACATCCTGTAAAAAGCCAGATTGCTTCTAAAAGATTTGTTTTACCTTGCCCATTCTGACCATATATAACATTTATTTCTTTGTGTGGAAAAATTCCCATAAAATCAATATTACGGAAATTTTCTATTTTTATCTCATTAACATGCATCAGATAACCTCATAAACAACACCGTAAAATTCAACCTTTTCTCCTGGATGAATTTTTTTGCCACGAGCAGTGCAAATTTCACCGTTGATTTTAACATCGCCTTCTTGAATGACGATTTTTGCATGACCACCTGTCATAACTGCATTAACAAGCTTTAACAATGCATCGAGTCTGATGAAATCGCTATCTATTTGAATCTGTCTGTGCTCTTTTTGTTTAATTCTTGCTGAAATTTTTTTCATATCAGTTCATCCTTACAGGAAGTACCATAAACAAGAAACTTCTTTCATAGATGAGTGAACCATCATCTTCTGGTACCATAATAATAGGTGATGTTGCACCATTAAGACGAAGTGTGATTTCATCTGTATCACAAACTTTAAGAGCATCAAGAAGATATTTGTTATTAAAACCAATTTCAACTCTTTCACCCTGAATATCTGCAAGAATTCTATCGTTTGCAGTACCGAGTGCAGTTGTACTTGAAATTCTGATTGATTCTGCATCAAAAATACATCTTACATAGCTCTTAATTCTTTCAGTAATAATAAGTGATGTTCTTTCAATACTGCTGATAAGATTTCTTGTGTTAACTTTAACTTCAGTTTTTGCAGTTGTTAAAATTGCTGCTTTATAATTTAAAAATTCACCTTCAAGAAGACGAGAAATAATTACATAATTACCACATTCAAAAAGAATATGACGAGAAGCAACAACCATTGAAATTGTTTCGCAATTATCATTAATAAGTTTTACAACCTCATTAAGTGTTTTCTTTGGAACAACAAAGATTTTTTCTTCGCCGTTATAATCAATTTTTTCGTTTCTGATTGCAAGTTTATAACCATCAACTGAAACAAGACGGATATTACCACTTGTAACTTCAAAACGAACACCTGTATGAATTACTTTTGAATCATTTTCTGCAGCAGCAAAAATGGTTTTCTTAACCATATCTTTAAGAATTTCGCCACCAACTACGATTGGAAAACCACCTGAAACTGATGGAAGTTCAGGATAATCAGCCTCTGAGAAGCCCATAATTGAAAATTCTGAGTCACCACTCTTAATTTTGCAGATAAGACGGTCATCACATTCGATTGAAACAAGGTCATCAGGAACATTTCTCAAAATATCGCAAAGAATTTTTGCATTGAGAATAATACTACCAGTTTGTTCAACACGACCTGCAACTGATGTGATAATACCAACTTCAAGGTCATAACCTGTGAGCATAATTCTGTCGTTTTCTGCTTTTATTAAGATACCTTCAATTGTTGGAAGGTTTGATGACTTTGTAGATGTTGCTCTTTGAACATTCATACAAGCTTCACTGAGAATTTGTGAGGAACAGATAAATTTCATAAACATTCTCCTTTAAAAGAATAAAAATAATAAAAAGAATAGTATTAGTAGTAGAGTCGGTTTAAACTGTCGAAAACTCTGTTTTTTCTTTATTTATAGGGCTTAACAGAGATTTTTTCTGCTTTGAAAAGTTTTTAATGGATTGTCAAAACAAAAGTTATAAACTAACTTGTTGAAAACTTGATTGTTGAAACTTTGAAAAGTGTCGAAATCTTAGTCATTTATATTCTTAATTATTTCATTAATCAAGTTTTTATATTTTGAGTCAGAATTGATTTTATTTTGAACATTTTTAAGTGAACTATTAACAGTTGAATGGTTTCTGCCAAAGACTTTACCAACTTCATCCTGAGATAAATCAGTAATTTCTCTGATAATATACATTGCAGCTTGTCTTGCATTATTGATGTTAGCATCACGACGCTCACTTTTAAGCTGTTCAGCTGTAACACCAAATGTAAAAGACACTTTTTCAAGAATATTATCAATTACAACGCCGATTGGTTGACTTGTAATAAGAATATCTTTAAGAACTTCTTTTGCAACTTCAATAGTTGGTGAAACATCATTGAATGAGCAATAAGCATAAATATTTTTAACTGCTGAGCCCATTTGACGAACATTACTTTTGATGTTTTCTGCAATAAAACCACAAACATCATTTGGCAATTCAAAACGAAGTCCGTTTGCTTTATCTTTAATGATTGCAACTCTCGTTTCAAAATCAGGTGGTTGAATATCACAAAGAAGACCACTTTCAAATCTTGTTTTAAGTCTGTCTTCAATTTTTGGAATTGCGCTTGGTGGCTTGTCCGATGTCAAAACAATTTGTTTTCCGGCTTTGATTAAAGTGTCAAAAGTATGGAAGATTTCTTCTTCTGTTTGTGCTTTGCCTGCAATAAACTGAATATCGTCAATAAGCAAAGCATCACAAGTTCTGTATTTATTATGTAAATCGTGAGTTGTTTTTGTTTGCAACGCAAAATAAAGTTCATTAGTGAGATTTTCACTTGTTGTATAAACAATATTTGCATCTGGGTTATTACTCTTGATTTTTTCAATAATCGCATTTAAAAGGTGAGTTTTACCAAGTCCTGAATTTCCATAAATAAAAAGTGGATTAAAAACTGAACCCGGTGTTTCTGCAACTCTCATTGATGCTGTATAAGCAAATTTATTTGATGGACCAACAACGAAATTATTGAAGGTTAATTTTGCATTTTCAAGATTTGAATAGCTTGAGCCTGTTGAAGTATTATTATCTTCACTTTTTTCATTTGGAACATTTTCAAAAGGAATAAGCTCAATTTCAACATTGAAACCTAAAACATTATAAAAACCGTCTTCAATAAGCTGACGATATTTATCCATAATCAAATCGATTTTAAAGCCTGGCGCTGCAATAATAACTCTTTCGGATTCAAGTTTGATAAGCTTTAATGGTTCAATCCACATATTATATGCGATTGTGTTCATATTTTCTCTGCAATAATCACAGACAGCTTGCCAGAATTCTGAATATGAGTTCACTTTCATCTTCCTTTCAATATTTTTTATAAAAACAGGTAAAATGCTGTAATTTCAATAAAAACCGTGCTATTTTGCGTTTTTGGTGAATATAAGTGTAGTTGCCCACTATCACACATAATCAATTTTAGCACACTTTAAAACGAATTTCAATGAATTTTAAATGAAAAAATAAATAAATATACAATTAATATATATATATAAATAGTGCAACTTTTCAAAAAATTAAAAATTAAAATAAAAATTTCAACTGCAGTTTTCAACATAAAACACAATATGTTGTTGAAAACTTTATTTTTTTATTATTAAACCCAAATATATTGACTTTTTTGCTATAATTTTTTAAAGTTGACAAGTTGACAAAATTTTTATATAATGTCTATCCGCAGATATTTTTACATGTGTGACTATTAAATGAAACGGAGGAGTAAATAATGAAGAGAACTTATCAGCCTAAAAAGCGTCATCGCAAGATGGAACACGGCTTCCGTAAGAGAATGTCTGACAGAAATGGCAGAAAGGTACTTGCTCGTAGAAGAGCTAAGGGCAGAAAGCAGTTGACATATTAATTTGTCAATGAAGGTTTTTAAAAAGTGAAACGGACAGTAACATTAAAAGAAAATTGCGATTTTCGCAGACTGTACGGCAAAGGTAAATCATTTCAATCTCCTGCACTGGTTTCTTATGTAATGAAAAACCGTGCGGGAATTTGTCGTATCGGGATAACTACTTCAAAAAAGATAGGCAACGCAGTTGAGCGTAATCGTTCAAGACGAGTTATTCGTGCAGCCTATCGTGAAATAGAAGATAGAATAAACGGTAATTATGATTTCGTATTTGTTGCAAGGTCAAGAACAAAATATCAAAAAAGCACACAGATAGCACAATTAATGCTTTCACAATTAAAGGAAGCAGGTGTAATTGATGAAACAGTTTATAATTAAATCTATAAAGTTTTATCAGAGAAAAATATCACCCTTGTTCGGACCAAAATGCCGTTATTATCCAACCTGTTCGCAATATGCAATACAAGCAGTTGAAATTCACGGAGTCTTGAAGGGCTCTGTTCTTGCTGTATTAAGACTTTTAAGATGTAATCCAATTTTTCCCGGTGGGTATGACCCAGTTCCCGAGAAAAAACAAAAAAAGTGAGTCCAATAATTTTCGGAGGACAAAATGTACGAATTTATTTATAACGTTTTTTCAGTACCATTTGGTTACATTATCGGCTTTTTTTATGATTTAAGTAATAATTACGTTTTATCATTGTTGCTTATGACGCTCTGCGTTAAACTTATTTTACTCCCGTCCTCGATTAAGCAGCAAAAGGGTATGGTTAAATCCCAAAGAATGCAACCAAAACTCAGAAGAATTAAAGAAAAATATGCTGGCAATCAGCAAAAAATTAATGAAGCTACACAAGAGCTTTATTCAAAAGAAGGCTATTCAGCTATGACTGGTGGTTGTTCAGGTCTTCTTATTCAGCTTCCTGTTATGATGGGCGTTTTCGCAGTAAACTACAGACTTTTATCATATGTTCTTAAAATTCCTGCAAATGTTGTTGAAACTCTCAAAGCAGAAGTTTTAAAACTTTCTGATTTGACTGCTTATGAAAAACAGGAGTTAAGACTTGAGCTTACTGCAATTACTCGTTTCGACGAGCTTGATTTATCAGCTATTCCTGTTGAAACAGTTACAAAAATTAATGAATTTATCGATAATTTCCAATTCCTTGGAATTGACCTTTCAAGAACACCTGATACAAAAATGGGTTGGGATTTGTTATGGATTATCCCTATTCTTACAGGTGTAACTTCACTTGCTATGGGTGTTTATACATGGCTTCGTCAGAAAAAGACAAATCCTGAAATGGCAAATAACCCATCAATGGGTTGTATGTCACTTATGTCACCTGCAATGAGCATTTATTTCTCATTCTTGTTCCCTGCAAGCGTTGGTATTTATATCATTATGTCAAGTGCGCTTTCATTTGTTCAGATGCTTATCACAAATAAAGTGTTCACTCCTAAAAAGATGCTTGCTAAAGCAATGGTTGATGAAACAATTAATCGTCGCGCTAGAGAAAGAATACTTAAAAATGTTGCAGACACATTGGATGACAACAATACTGAGGTGTAAATATGATTAAAGAAGCAATCGGAACCGGTAATACGGTTGACGAAGCAAGAGCTGCTGCGATGCTTGAATTAGGCGTTACAGATTTCGACGATTTTTCAGTTGAAGTTTTGCAGACTCCTGTTAAGAAAATTCTTGGTCTTTTTGGTGGTAACCCTGCAAAAGTTAAGATTTCTATTGAAGTTGCAGACCCAAAACCAGAAAAGAAACCAAATAACAAAAACAACAAAAAACACGACAAAAAAGTCGTTAAAAATGAAAATAAAAAGCCAGTAGAGAAAAAAGAAGAAGTTAAAGAAGTTAAAGTAGAAAAGAAAGAAGAAGCTACTCTTCCTTTAAATGAAACAAATCTCTATGGTGAAACAGTTGAATATATCAAGTCAATTGTTCTCGGTCTTGGCATGACAGAATGCAATATCAAAGAAATGTCAAACGAAGAAGAAATTTATTTTGAGCTTGATTGTGGTGATGATTATGGTATCATCATCGGTAAACGTGGTGAAACTCTTGATGCTATTCAGTATCTTGCAAGAATGATGGCAAACAAGGGCAACCAGAGTTATAAGAGAGTTTCAATCAATGTTGGTAACTACCGTGCAAAGAGAGAAGAAACTCTTAAAATCCTTGCAAGAAAAACAGCAATTAAAGCTGTTCGTCAGGGAAGAAACATTTCTCTTGAACCAATGAATCCTTATGAAAGAAGAATTATTCATACAGCAGTTCAAGAGATTGAAGGTGCAACTTCTCATTCAATCGGTTCAGACCTTGATAGAAGAGTTGTTATTACACCTGTTGAAGGTGCAAAAAATCATTCTCGTAGCAGAAACGGTGGCTATAACCGTGGTGGCAGACGTGAGAAGAAAGAAGCATATAAGCCAGAGATTTCTCCAGACAGAGCACCAAAGAGCGATATTGATGGTTCAGCTCTTTATGGCAAGGTTGAAATCCCAACAATTACAGACTAATTGATAATCGGCGGTGGTAGGAATACTTATCGCCGATTTTTTTCAAGGAATTGATATTATGGAATATTTTGCAAAAGAATATGATGTAGCCGTTATCGGTGCAGGTCACGCAGGTATTGAAGCAGCACTTGCATCTGCTCGACTTGGGGCAAAAACGGTTGTGTTTACAATCAATATGGACTGGGTTGGCAATATGCCCTGTAACCCATCAATCGGTGGAACATCAAAGGGACATCTTGTTCGTGAAATTGATGCTCTTGGTGGTGAAATGGGCATTGCAGCCGATAAAACATCAATCCAGACAAGAATGTTGAATCGAGGCAAAGGCCCTGCGGTTCATTCTTTGCGTGCCCAGATTGACCGAAGAGAATATTCCAAATATATGAAGCACACTCTTGAAAAACAAGAAAACCTTGATATGAAACAAGCTGAAATTGTTGACCTTTATAAAAAAGATGGGGTTTTCTATCTTAAAACTCAGTTAGAAGCAATTTATTCAGCAAAAGCAGTAATTCTTGCAACGGGTACTTTTTTAGGTGGACGAATTTATATTGGTGATATTTCTTATGAAAGTGGCCCTGATGGAATGTTTGCGGCAACTCGTCTTTCAGAAGCGCTTTATAAAATGGATATTCCGCTTCGTAGATTTAAAACAGGTACTCCATCACGAGTTAATAGACGCAGTGTTGATTTTTCTGAATTAGAAATTCAAGAGGGTGACGAACAGATTGTTCCATTCTCTTTTGCTACAACAGAGCTTCCAGAGAATAAATCAGTTTGTCACATTACATATACAAACGAAGAAACAAAGAGAATAATCCTTGAAAACATTCACCGTTCTCCCCTTTACTCTGGCAAAATCGAGGGTGTAGGCCCAAGATATTGCCCAAGTATTGAAGATAAGATTGTGCGCTTTGAAGAAAAAGAAAGACATCAACTTTTTATTGAGCCTTGCGGACTTGATACAGAAGAATTATATCTTCAAGGTATGTCATCTTCTCTTCCTGAAGATGTTCAGCTTAAATTTTTACGCAGTATTAAAGGTCTTGAAAACGTTGAAGTTATGAGAACTGCTTATGCTATTGAGTATGACTGTGTTGACCCATTGGCACTTAAAGCATCTCTTGAATTTAACGATATAGACGGATTATTCGGTGCAGGTCAGTTCAATGGCTCATCAGGATATGAAGAAGCTGCTGCACAGGGACTTGTTGCAGGTGTGAATGCAGTTAGAAAAATTCAAGGTAAAGATGCGTTTATTCTTGACCGTGCAAGCTCATATATCGGCACACTTATTGATGACCTTGTTACAAAGGGTTGCTCTGACCCATACAGAATGATGACTTCTCGTAGTGAATACAGACTTTTACTTCGTCAGGATAATGCGGATATCCGTCTTATGCATTATGGTTATGAAATCGGACTTATCTCACAAGAGAGATATGATAAATTCTTGAATAAACTTGAACTTATCAAGCAAGAGCGTGAAAGAGTTGAAAGTATTACTATTGCACCGTCAGACGAGATTAACGAAGTGCTTGTTTCACGTGAAACAGCGCCAATGAAGACGGGTATAAGACTTGCTGAACTTATAAAACGTCCACAACTTGACTATGAATGTTTGACACCATTCGACAAAACCCGACCTAAACTTTCATCGGATGTTTTTGAACAGGTTGAAATTGATTTGAAATATGAGGGATATATCAAGCGTCAGCAAGCAAAGGTTGACGAAATGAGAAGACTTGAAGTCAAGAAAATCCCTGCGGATATAGACTATGACGATGTTTATTCTCTTCGACTTGAAGCAAGAGAGAAACTTAAAAAGGTGCGTCCTGAAAGTGTGGGACAAGCATCACGTATAAGTGGTGTTTCGCCATCGGATATTTCAGTATTGCTTATTTATCTTAAAAAGGAACAGATATAATGTTAAATAAAGAGTTATTCTATAAAACAATTAAACCTTTTGAAATAGAAATTCATGAAGATGCTTTTACACGTCTTGATAAGTTTGCAGAATTGCTCATTGAAACAAATAAAAGTTTTAATCTCACTGCAATCAAAGAGCCTGACGATGTAACAGTCAAGCATTTTGCCGATTGCCTTGCTATTTTTAAATATGTGAATATTCCAGAAAATGCAAAGATTATTGATGTTGGCACAGGTGCAGGTTTTCCAGGACTTGTATTGAAGTTGGCAAGACCTGATATAAATATGACTTTTCTTGACAGTACAAAGAAAAAGTTAGGATTTATTGAAAGTGTGCTCAATGCTTGTGGGGTTAAAGGTGAAACTCTTCATATGAGGGCCGAAGAAGCTGCACAGCTTTCAAAATACAGAGAACAATTTGATTTTGCAACAGCGAGAGCAGTTGCTGCCCTCCCCGTTCTTTCTGAATATTGCTTGCCATTTGTAAAGCAAGGTGGTAGCTTTGTTTCAATGAAATCTGCCGAAAGCAACGAAGAAATGGAATCAGCAAAGAAAGCAATAAGTATTCTCGGTGGCAAAATAAATGAGGATATTGTGTTTGATTTAGTCGAAAATATGCCTCGAAGAATTATAACAATAAAAAAGAATTCGCAAACTCCGACAAAATATCCAAGACCATCTGCACAAATCGCTAAAAAACCATTAAAATAATGACGAAAACCGTTGATATATAAAGGATTTAGACGAACGGATTTTCTTTACAAACAGACCTTCACAGTGTTATTCTTATGTCAAGGACAAGCACTGCGGAGGTTTTTATTTATGCTCAAAAAACAAAATAAAATCAGAACAGAAAGTCAGATACTTATGATTCCACAAGGCGATATTCTCCCAAATCCAAATCAGCCGAGAAAAAGATTTGATTATGACGAACTTGAAGGGTTGGCACAAAGCATTCGTGCAAACGGAATTTTGCAACCACTCATAGTCAGAGCACTTGAAAACGGAAAATATGAGCTTGTAGCCGGTGAACGCAGACTTCGTGCTGCAAGGCTTACAGGACTGACAAAAGTGCCATGTATTGTCAGCGAAATTTCTGAAACAGATTCTGCAATTTTTGCAGTGCTTGAAAACCTTCAAAGACAGGACCTTGATTATTTTGAAGAAGCTGAAGCTTTGGCTATTCTTGTTAGCGATTATCATATGGGACAAGACGAACTTTGCAAGAAACTGGGCAAGGCACAGTCAACAATATCAAACAAGTTGAGATTATTAAAGCTCAGCGACGAAATGAGATACCAGATAAGCCGAGCAGGTCTTTCCGAACGCCATGCAAGAGCGTTACTCTCTTTAACAGACGAAGTACAACGAGCAAGAGCATTATCAATAATCATTGACCGTCATTTGACCGTAAGTGAGAGCGAACAATTAATTGACCAGATGATTCGCAAAAACGAAGCACCAAAGAAACAGATGCTTCGTGGTTTTAAAGATATTCGCATATTTATCAACACACTAAATAACGCGGTTGATAATATAAGACGAGCAGGAATTGATGCAGATTCAGTAAAGACAGAAACTGACGAATATGTAGAATACATAGTGCGAATTCCTAAAATTGATGATGTAGTGCGAGATATTGCTACATAAAAACGGTAAAACCACCAGTTATCCCCCGATGACAAGGTGATTTTATATAGTGGCGAAAGCCACCCATATCCTTCTCTTTCACACCCCACATCCACAGCGAAAGGCTCCCGAAAGGGAGTCTTTTGCTTTTGTAAATATGTTTCACGTGAAACATAGGCATTAAATTATGCAAATATAACACATTTTACTACTAAAATTTGCCATATAAATTTTAAAATTTTGCTTTTATTTTTATAATAAGTATGTTATACTTGTATAAAATCGGGTATTAGGGTGCGAAATATCACCTTTTTACTATTTCGGAGTGGGATTTTTTGGCAAAAGTTGTTTCAATTATTAACCAAAAAGGTGGTGTAGGTAAAACTACTACTGCCGTGAGCCTTGCAGCCGCAGTTGGCGCAAAGGGATACAGAGTTTTACTTGCAGACATTGACCCACAGGGCAATTCAACAAGTGGATTTGGTATAAATAAAAGAAAAATTACAAATTCATCTTATGATGTGCTTGTTAAAGACATCAATGCAAATGACGCAGTTGTAAAAACACAGTTTAAAAATGTTGATGTTATTCCTGCAGATTTGAATCTTGCAGGTGCAGAAGTTGAATTGATTGAAATTGAAAAAAGAGAAGCAAGACTTAAAATTGCTGTTGCTCAGCTTTGGGACAAGTATGATTACATATTCTTTGACTGCCCTCCTTCTCTTGGACTTATTACAATCAATGCATTAACTGCATCAGACACATTCTTGGTGCCTGTTCAATGTGAATTCTACGCTCTTGAAGGACTTGCTCAGCTTATGGCGACTGTCCGTCAGGTTAAGAGATTATACAACCCACACATTGAGCTTGAAGGCGTTTTGCAGACAATGTATGATGGTAGACTTAATCTTACACAACAGGTTGTGACAGAGATTAAAAAATTCTTCCCGAATAAAGTTTACAAAACAACAATTCCAAGAAATGTCAGACTTTCAGAGGCTCCATCATTCGGTGAGCCGATTATGTATTATGATAAGCATTCAAAAGGCGCATTGGCTTATGACGCTTTTGCAGACGAATTCTTATCACAACAGAAGTGACGAGGTGAAGATATGGCAAAAAAAGGTGGATTAGGCACCGGTTTGGACGCTCTCTTTCTTGATAATTCTGCCACAGAGAGCAATAATGCTACAATGACACTTTCTATTAGTGAGATTGAGCCTAACCGTGAACAGCCAAGAAAGATATTCAATGAAAAAGCTCTTGAAGAATTGGCAAAGAGCATTGAGCAAAATGGAATTATCCAACCTTTGCTTGTTCGTCCAATGTCTGATGGCAGTTATCAGCTTGTAGCCGGTGAACGCAGATGGCGTGCAGCACGTATGGCGGGGCTTGCAGAAGTACCAGTTACAATCCGTGAAATGACTGATGAAGAAGCAAGTGTATTCGCTCTTATTGAAAACTTGCAAAGAGAAGATTTGAATCCTGTTGAAGAAGCAGAAGGACTTAAATCTCTTATTGAAACTTATGGATTTACACAAGAAGAAGCTGCTGAACGCGTAGGCAAATCCCGTGTAGCAGTTACAAATACATTGAGATTGTTGAAACTTCCTGAATCTGTATTAGGTTTACTTGGTAACGGCAAACTCACAGCAGGTCATTCCCGTGCATTACTTTCTCTTGATGATGAAAAAGAGATGCTCAGAATTGCTGATGCGGCAATAAGCCAGGACCTTTCAGTACGTCAGGTTGAAAAAATGGTTAAATACGCTTTACAAGGTGAAAAACCCAAACCTAAAAAGCGTGATAAAAAAAGAGATAAATTCTATGATGAAGTTGAGATTGCTCTCACAAATGTGCTTGGCAGAAAAGTTAAAATCTATTTATCCAGCACAGGTCATAAAGGAACTCTTGAATTTGAATTCTTCGGTAAAGAAGATTTAACAAAGTTAGCAAAAGAATTCGATAAATAAGGTGAAATAAAATGCTTGATATTAAATTTTTAAGAACTAATCCTGATGTTGTTAAAGAAAACATCAAGAAAAAGTTTCAGGATGAAAAGCTCCCACTTGTTGATAAAGTAATCGAGCTTGATGCAGAATACAGAGCGGCAAAAGGTCGTGGTGACGAGCTTCGCGCACTTCGTAACTCTGTAAGTAAAGAAATCGGCGGACTTATGGCTCAGGGCAAACGCGATGAGTCAGAAGTTGTTAAACAGAAAGTTAAGGATATGGCAGACGAGCTTGCTACTCTCCAGACAAAAGAAGCAGAACTCGAAGAAGAAATCAGAAAGATTATGCTTGTTATTCCTAACATTATCGACGACAGTGTTCCAATCGGTAAGGACGACAGTGAAAACGTTGAAATTCAGAAGTATGGCGAGCCAGTAACTCCTGATTTCGAAGTTCCTTATCACGTTGATATTATGGAAAATCACAATGGAATCGACCTTGACTCTGCAAGAAAGACAAGTGGTAACGGTTTCTATTACCTTTGCGGTGATATAGCTCGTCTTCACTCAGCAATTCTCTCTTATGCAAGAGACTTTATGATTGACCGTGGATTTACTTATTATATTCCTCCATTTATGATTCGTAGCGACGTTGTTACAGGCGTTATGAGTTTCGCAGAAATGGAAAATATGATGTATAAAATTGAGGGAGAAGACCTTTACCTTATCGGTACAAGCGAACACTCAATGATTGGTAAGTTTATTGACAGTTTCGTTCCAGAAGACGAGCTTCCAAAAACACTTACAAGCTACTCCCCTTGCTTTAGAAAAGAAGTTGGCGCACACGGTATTGAAGAGCGTGGCGTTTATAGAATCCATCAGTTTGAAAAGCAAGAAATGATTGTTGTTTGTAAGCCTGAAGATAGTATGAAATGGTATGATGTGCTCTGGCAGAATTCAGTTGACTTCTTCCGTTCACTTGATATTCCTGTTAGAACACTTGAATGTTGTTCAGGTGACCTTGCAGACTTAAAGGTTAAGAGCTGTGACGTTGAGGCTTGGAGCCCACGTCAGCAGAAATACTTTGAAGTTGGCTCTTGCTCAAACCTTGGCGATGCTCAGGCAAGACGTCTTGGTATCAGAGTTAAGTCAAAAGATGGCAACTATTTCGCACATACATTAAATAATACAGTTGTTGCTCCACCAAGAATGTTGATTGCATTCCTTGAAAATAATCTCAATGCAGATGGAAGCATCAATATTCCAAAACCATTACAGATGTATATGGGTGGCAAAACAAAAATTGAGAAATAATCTCAAGGCAAATATCAAAACGAGAGGGATATACAATGAAAAACACAGTAATTAAAGTAATCAGTATTTTAATGGCACTTTCACTCACAATGCTCACTTTTGCAGCTTGTGGTGAAAAAGAAGAGTTTGAAAAGACTGATGTACCAAGTTCAACAACAGAAACAACAACAGAAGCAGCAAAAGCAACAAATATCAACCCATTAACAGGTGTAGCAGACTTGTCAGAGAGCGCAATCGGTGCAAGACCTGTTGCAGTTATGGTTGAAAACGCACCTGCAGCAAGACCACAGTGGGGTATGTCAACACCTGATGTTATTATTGAAGGTGTTGTTGAAGGCGGAATCACAAGAATGATGTGGCTCTATGCTGATGTTACAAAGATGCCAAAGGTTGGTCCTGTTAGAAGTGCAAGACATGACTATGTTGAAATTGCACAGGGTATGAATGCAATTTATGTTCACTGGGGCGGCAGCAACTTGGCTTATGACAAAATCAGCTCAATTGGTATGAAAGATATTGATGGTCTTAAAGACGGCGCTTATTTCAAGAGAGATTCTTCAAGAAGTAGCCGTGGTACAGAGCATACAGGCTATACAACTGGTGAATACATAGCAAAAGCAATCGCAAACAAAAAACTTACAACAAAAGCAAAAGACACTAACTGGACAATGTTCAAAGTTGTAGAAGATGGCGTGAGAATGCCTTTCGGTGGTGCATCAGGCGGAGCACTTGAAGTTAATGTAACATTCTCATCATCTTATAAATACTCATTTAAATATAGTATGGATAAGAATGTTTATACAAGTTATCTCAATGGCAAAGCAGTAACAGACGGAACAGATGGCAAAGCAGTTTCATTCTCAAATATTATTGTAATGTATAGTCCAACAAAAACAGTTGATAGCGAAAAACATCAGGATTGGGATTTATCAAGCGGTGAAGCACTCTGGATTTCACAGGGCACTGGCGAAAAAATCACTTGGAAAAAAGGCGATGCTAACTCCCCTCTCAAATTCTATGGAACAGACGGCAAAGAACTTATTGTAAATAAGGGTAAAACATGGGTTGGCGTAGTTCCTGCAGACCAGAAAGCAAATTTCAGCATTAAAGAATCATAAAATAAATTTCGGAAGGAAGAATTATTATGAGCAAAAAGATTATAGCTGTATCCTTGGCACTCTTTCTTATTGTTACTTGCTTTGTAGCTTGTGGCAAAAAATATGAAACAACAAAAATCAACGGTAAAGACGTTATACTTGTAACTGATGAAAATGGCGACCCTGTAATCAACGATAAAAACCAGGTTATAGCATTGGTTACAGACGAAGCAGGCAAAGTGCAAAAATACGCAAATGGTGAAGACCAGACTCGTTATATAGACCTTTTTAATGCTCTTGAAGTTAAAGGCGTTGCTTATGGCGATAGATATAAGATGAACATATTAGAGGGTTGGGAGCTTGGCGCTGACTCAAAGATTTACAAAAAAGATACAGAGAACAAGTGCTATATCGACTTTACTAAAGTTAAGGAAATGGATGAAAAAGAACCTCTTCAAACCTATTTTGATAAACTGGACCAACAAAACCAATTGCTCATAGACGGTTTTAAAGAAAAAGGATATGATTGTGCTATTGAAAAAGAGTCTATAACAGTTGGAAAATATAGTGGCTGGCATTATACTTACAAAATTACTGATAGTGATGGTAAGATTATACACTATGCTGAAAATTATTATTTTGCAGCAGCAAAATTGCTATATTCAATAAACTATGCTTGTGTAGATGGTATAGGTTATGATGAAACATTTAATTTTGGTAGTTATGTTAACGCAAATTTTACTTATCTTGACTAATTAAATATCATTATGTAAAAGACGGGGCTTGTTCCCCGTTTTTTTATTTTTTTCAATATATTGACCTATGCATAATCACCAAACCCAATATATAGTAATTATCTGATAAAAATTAGATTTATTCGACAAAAAACAACAAAAATGTTGAACATCTTGTCAATTTTTTAGAAGATTTCTAACTAATTTTTAACTTTCTGTTAATTTATCAACGCTGTGTCGAGAAAAATATTTCAAAATTTCGTCAAAATGTAAAATTTAAACATTATTTCAACCAGTTAAAGCGACAAATTGCACAAATTACAAAAAAATATGAACAAACTATTGCTATTTTGAGCAATAATTTGTATAATTGTTATAACCATAGGAATGGTGTAATGGGTGAAGTGCCCCCTTTTATAGAAAAATGGGGTGTTTCGCTTGCGTTGATACACGTCCTAAGGTGACTCGGATGTGTATCATCAGTCTTCCGTAATTTCGTAATTTTTATGCGGAAGAGATGGAAGACGGACCCGAGCAATTTAGAGCACTTTTGTCGAACTCTGTTGAATGTGACTTGAATTCACACAACTGGGTCAGAGAGTGAGTGATTGATGCTCTCTAAACAATATCGCCTCTCCCATGGCGATGTAAAAAAGTTATGGGGAACTATTTACCTTGCATACATATAATATATGGTGCAAAATTTAATAGGAGGAAAAAATATTATGAACAAAACTAAAAAATTGTTAAGCGTTCTTCTTGCAGTTATTATGGCTTTGTCATGCATGAGCGTTATGTCATCAGCTGCTGTTACTCAGTATAAGTCAGTTGCTGAACTTGAAGCTCTTGATGCTTATTCACCTTATGGTGCAGTTACAAGACTTTCAACTGAAGAACGTGCATCAATTGTACAGGACTTCCTTGACTCAGTTCTTCCTGGTCTTGGAATTAACATGGGTGAAGTTTTCAACGTTTTAGGTCTTTCAATTACTCTTGACCTTTCAAACATTGACAGACTTTGCTACTCACTTGATACCGTTAAGAACACATTGTCAAACGGCTTGTTCGGTATCGCTGCTGGTATCGTTAACCTTGGTATCATTGAAAGCCTCAATTTTGATAGTTGGAACACAGGTATCGACCGTGCAGGTGACTCTCAGCTTACACTCTTTGCTGAGCTCTTTGAACTTCTTTCAGCTAACAGTGGTGTTGTTTACACAGTTATCAACTCAGGTACACTTGACCTCGGTATCATTGGTGGTTTGATTGGTGGTCTTGACCTTTCAGCAGTTACAGACATTATTGGTAACATTCCAGGTTTGATTAAGGGTCTTGTATACCCAAAGATTGAGAGATGGGACGATACTCTTGAAACTATTCAGAAATATGACAATAACATTGATAATGCTAGTGCTGGTGTTGAAGAAATCGTTAACTTCAGAGTTAAGAAACTCTTCACTGACGACATGTCAATCACAACAGTTAAGTATGATGCTAACGGTAATATGACATCTGAACATACAGGTATGCCATTCCGTACATCAGCTCCTGCAACTGGTGTTGAAGTTACAGATGCAAATGCTCCAAGATGCGTTTACGTTGTTGATGGTAACGAACTTAAGATTTACCACATCGTTGATGCTGAAGAAGCTAAGGCTCTTGCAAAAGATACTGATGAAACAAACGATGCAGCTGCTTATACTTATGTTGAACAGAAAGAAACATACTACCTTGAACAAGAAGTTGAAGGCAGCGAAACATATGTTTGGAAAACATACCAAATTGATGAAAAAGGCGAGCTTGTACTTGATGAAAATGACAAGCCAATTTATGTTTCAACACTTAAATGGTACAACGACGAATCACCTCTTCTTCCAGGTTTCAACGCAAACATCGACCTCACAACAATGAGTGCTGGCGAACTTCTTTATACATTTATTCCATATGTATTTAAAGATATGGCTCCAGTTGTTCTCAACGGTTCACTCAAGAAGATTCTTGCTGAATTCTTCGGTGCTAAGTTCACATATGTTGGTGAAGTAGGCGACGATGCAGTTAATGCTCTCCCTGATGGTAACAACGTATTCTTCACACAGGAACAGGGCGACTATATGTTTGAGTGGTCAGATTACGCAGTAATCAATGGTAACCACTACTATCGTTTTGAAGACCAGATTTTTGCTGGTGACATTTCTAACAAGAATAACTATTTCGATATCATCAACTGGGATTATAAAATCACAGACGACTTCATGAACGAATTCGTTCCTGCTAGTGATGATAACGCAGGCGTAAGACTTCTTCAGAATGTTAACAACTTCCTTATCAAGGCTGCTACAACAATTGTTAAGGCAAGTGCAAACACAACAGATTCAGCATCTGATTACACAGAAACATGGACAATGCCTGCTTTCGTAAGCGGCGGTAACGAAAACCTCGTTAACAACCTTAAGATGGCAGCTCAGGCAGTTATTTCTCTTGCTCCTCAGCATATCTTTGGTTCAAACTATGAAACAAACGATAGATGCTACTACGATATGCTTATGTATGAAAATGCTGATTTAGAGACAGAAAACAGCATTATTCTTGCTGGTATCGCAGCAACTCTCGTTGATGCACTTATGCCATCAATGACTCTTCCAACAGCAGAAGAGCTTATTAATGATAATGTAAGAGTTGGCGCAATTCTTGCTGGCGTTATTCGTGAATTTGCAGCATACCTTATTCCTGAATATAACTTCGATGCTCTTATCTATGCTGACTTCGGTACAACAGAAGCAGACCCTGTTAAGACATTCCTTGCAGGTAAAGATAATAACTATTGGCTTGATGTTATCATGACAATGGGTATCAACATTGGTTTCGAATACATTCGTGCATTCGCTGACATGGGTGAAGACACAGCTGAATGGGCATCATTCGTTACATACTCAGGATACAAAGTTGACGGCGGTGAATACGCAGCTATGACTGGTGAAGCTCTCAGAGCTCATTGGGAAGGCATGCTCGACTATGTTGTCGACTGGGCTCTTGATAAGGATTACGAATGGACATGGAAGATGGAGAACATGGTTGAAGTTGATGGTCTTACAATCGACCTTTCAACAGCTCAGGACCCATGGGAAAAACTTGACAAGATTCTCTTTGGTATCATTCCATTTGATGAAATTCTTACAATCGAAACAAATGCTGAATACCCAACAAAACTTGAGAAGTTCCTTCGTTATGACCTTATTCTTGGTCTTATCGAACTTCGTTGGGGCGAACTCATCAACACAATTCAGTTCAATGGTACAAACAACTACTTCAGAAGCAATGAGGGTGGTGTTATTGACCAGCTTGCAAAACTCCTTAAGAGCATTGTAAATGGTCTCCTTGATAAGATTGGCGGCGGTAACTTTGCTCTCATTCCTGCAGCAGTTACTGACTTCGATTCACTTGCAAATCAGGGTAACATCGCAGTTCTTGCTCGTGACCTTATTGCTAAACTTACAACAGCATACAATAATGGTCTCCTTGACACAGTTCTTCCAATCCTTAACTTCTTCATTGGTTGGAAGACAGACCCACAGAGATATGCTGACCCTCAGGTATGGACATCGTTCAGAGACGGCAACGATTACATCTATGTTTCTGGAAATAATATTGAGCAAACAACAATTTTCTTCCAGAACAACTCATCAGGTATGCTTGAAAAACACAAAAATTCAAGTGTAACTGACCATGAATATACTATTGAGATTACAGGCATCGAGCATGATGCTAAACTCAATAATTTGACATTCACATACGGTGACGGTGAAGGTAAGGTTTCTCCATACGAACAGCTTACAATTAATGTTGGCGGTACATACGGCGGTGAAGAACCTGTTACAATCACAATTGCTTATGAATATGTTGGTAAAGATGGTAAACCAGTTGGTGCTACATACTACACATCAATCACAACACTCATCTCTAACAAGTTTGAAGATAGCAATGTTATTGAGGGTTCAAAACAAATAGAGGCAGGTACTCTTGATATTTGGACAACAAGAAGAAATGATTATAACAAGTTTATCTTCGCAGAAGACATTTACACAGCAATCAACGATGCTACAGTTTCATTTGGTTACAGAAACACAGTTTCTGGTAGCACACCATTCGCACAGTATGAAGCTCCTGACTTGAGCATTGAAGCAGATGACCCTAATTCAGACTGTGACAAAGATAAAATTTGGTTACCAGAAGATTGGCCAACATACGACGAACATGCTCAGACATACTTCACATATAAAACTCGTGAAGAATCAGGTTGGCCAAACGAAATTCAAGCTAGTGTCAACTCTTGGTCTTCAGGTCAAGGTGGATTCTACAAGAATAAGGCAGAATACGGTGCAGACTATGAATTCCCATACGGTGTTTATGCATTCCAGCCAGTATCTGTAAGTTACGACGGTGAAGCTGTTTACAAGCAGGCATTCATTCACTATGATGATTATGATGCATATGAAATGTATACAGAATACTCAGGCAAAGGCATCACAAAGTATGATGTAATTCGTACAGATGCAGAAGCTGTAGCAGCATACGATGCTTACAATGCAGCATTTAAAGAAGTAACAAGACTTGCATTGTACCCATTGATGACAAAACTCAACAACCATGCTGATGTTGACTACGTTGAAGTAATTATGCCTCAGATTGAGCCTGCTAAGGCAGCTCTTGAAGCAGCTTATGAAGAACTCGTTCCTTATCTTGAAGAAGCAGCTAACAGTGCAACCGCATCAGCAGCTCTTCCAAAATTCATCACTGCTCTTGAAACACAGTTGTTGACAGACGACAACTCAACTGGTAAAGAAATCAACTTCCAGGACTATGAGTACTATGAATACTTCAACTATGCAGACATTAGAACAATCGGTCGCAACATGCTCGCTGAATACAACGCTCCTGAAATCATGGATACATACTACATTATGGGTTCAGGTATCCGTGAAGCAGAACTTAACGATGTAATCGCAGCAGAAGCAAACCCATTCATCGCAGCTGGTATCACAGCTTCAAGAATGGAAAACGATGAAGCAGCAATCGCAGCTTCAATCGAAGCATTAAACAGCTGGAAAATGCCAGAATATGGTCAGCTTAACGTAGAAGACCTTACATCTCGTATTGCTTACTACAAGCAGTTCGTAATTAAGGAAGATGCAGACCATAAGTACTTCCTTGACAAAGAAATCGCTCACGTAGAAGCACAGGGTCTTGTTGCAGAAGACTATGAAGCAGTTACATGGGGCAGATATGCAGATGCTCTTGCAGAAGCAAAGGCAGTTTCAGCAGGTAACGATGAATATGCAGACCTCAACTCAAGAATCTACGACGTTAAGTACAACCTTATGGTTGCTTACAAGCAGCTTCTTGCTAAGGCTGATTCTCTCATCGAAGCAGGTGGCACAGCAGCCCTCAATGCAAACATTGACACTGCAAACGCAATCTTCGCATCACTTGCAGCAGAAGACGGCGCATGGGCTCTCAAAGCAGATGTAGAAGATGCTTATGCAGCATACGCAGCTCTTATCCAGGCTCTTGGTTACTACTATGAGGGTGAAGACGGAGTTACATACAATCTCTATGCTGATTCAGCACTTGAGTACGCTGATAATGACCGTCCAAACAATTCAGGTAACCAGGCAAAGGTTAACGCAGCTAATAAAGCTCTCGCTGATGCTATCGCAAACTTCGAAGCAGCAGCTCCAGCAGAACCAAACACACTCGTACTCAACGAAAACGCACCATTCGAAGCAGTTATCGATACAGATAACACAATCGGTGGCGAATACACAGGTACAGTTTATGGTTTCGACACACTTGGTTATAATGATAACTGGGAAACTGATGGTACAATCGCAGACTTCCTTTCAACAGCATATGGCGACGAATATCTTGAAGTTGTTGTTGGTGACGCTGGTGTAGAAACAACAGGTACAGTAATCAATGTACTTGACAATGACGGCAACGTAGTAGAAAGCTACATGTTCGTTTACTTCGGTGATATGGACATGGACGGTGCAGTAGGTTTCTCAGATAGTGCTATTGCATACGACTACGAAATGTTGTTTGAAGGTATTGACAGACTTGAAACATTCATGGCTGGTGACCTTGACAACGACTCAATGCCAGGTTTCGGTGACTCAGCTGTTATGTTTGACTGGGAAATGTTGGCAGAAGGTATGCCACTCCAAACAGATGTTGGTGCTGGAGCATACGGTATCGTTTACGAAATTTTCTAATAATAAATTAGAAAAAGTTAATTTAATTATGGTTATCTGAGGGACGAAACCCTCAGATAACCAAAAAAATAAAAGGAGATAGACTACTATGATAAAAAAGATTAGTGCACTTATTCTTGCACTCATGCTTTGTCTTTCTGTAGTTGTTATGCCTGCAAGCGCAGCTGGTGTTGAACTTGGCGATGCAACTTTTGCAATTGCTCTTGAGTGGGATAAAACATCTTACAAAGGCGGCGACACAGCTATCCTTAAGCTCTATGCAGATGGCGCAGATGATTTATCATTCTTTACAGGTGCTATTACTTTCGGCTTGAGCTCAGATGTTTTTGACCCAAATGTAAACACAACACAGGCTCTTCGCGATGGAAGTACAACAGCAGAGTGGTTTGAAGCATATTATCAGCCAGGTACAAACGCCGTTGCACAGCTTGCTTCAACAATCGCTACAAAAGTTACTAATGCTAATACAGCAGAGGAACAGGCGCTTTATGACTGGTATGTAAAAGTTGGCTTTACAAAGAATGGTTCTGGTTGGCATGCAAACACAAGTACAACTAAAGATGGTTTTTATGGCTCAGATTTCGTAGCTGATGAACCATTTATGACACTTTCATTTACTGTTAGAGAAGATGTTGCTGACAGCACAGCTGTTAGAGCGGCAATTACTTCTGGTACATTGTCACAGCCTTCAGCAACAGCTCCATCAACATATATCAAGTATTTCAAGACTCCAGGTTCTGCAACAACAACAGCTAATGTTGCGACAACAGCAACAAGTATTACAAAAGCAGACACAACTGTTATGAACGGTGGTACAGACGTAACAATCGGTGGCGCAGGTCTTGCAGTAAGCTACTGGAAAGACCAGATTAGATTCCAGGCTGATGATGCTGGCAAATATGCTAACAAGTTCGACTACAGAATTCTTGCTACAATCGATGGCTTTGCTGACATCTTTGAAGATGTTGCAGACGCAAAAGATACATCAGATAACGATGGTATCCTTGAAGCAGGTTTCATTTTCAGCAGAACAGGTGCAGTTGACAAAGATACAGCTATCGCTCAAATCAACGGTGGTACAGCAACATATTCAGCAGTTACAAATGCATATGTTTCAACATCATTTGACGGCAAAGAATATGTAATGGCATGCTATGTTGGTGGCATTGCTGATGCTGATGTTGATGCATCTCTTAGCGCACTCGGCTACGTTAAGTATGTAGTTGACGGCGAAGAAGACCCACAGGTTGTTACATTTGACGCAGCTCAAACAAGCACTTTCAGAACATTATATAATAATAATTTCTCAAATGCTTTTCCAGCAGCATAATTAATTGAATTAAATTGAGAATAATTTTGAATAATGTATATAAATTGAAAGGAGCTTATTTAGCTATGAATAATAAATATGTAGCACCAGATTTCGACGTAACAGTTTACGAAATCGAGGATGTAATCACTTTTTCTATCGGTAATGGCCCAGTTGATGGTGGCGACACAGGCTGGTATAACTAATAGCCGACAAGAAATAATTTAACAAACATTCCCCCAAGGGTTTATCCCTTGGGGGTTTTGTTTTACAAATTATTAAAAATTGATTACATTATGGGGTAAAATATTGACAAGAATATTTTTGAAAACTTATAATTATATTGAAATAAAGTAAACTTTAACAAGGGGGCGACAAAGTGGAACTTGAATATATAATGCGATATGTACTTTGCATTCTTGCTATTGCAGTTATAATCAACTGTGTTTGGTCACTTGTGCGCCTTAAACCCGACAAAAAAGTTTATGCTTTGCTTGTTGATATGGCGAATGATACTCAATACCCCATAAATTGTTATGAAACATCTGTTGGTAGAAGTCGTTGGTGTGATATTGTGTTCACAAACTCAACTGTTTCACGTTCACACGCAGTCGTGGCGCTGAGAAAAGACGGTTTTTATGTATTTGACACCGAGTCAAAGACGGGTGTTTATGTAAATAACGAAAAAATAGTAAAAAAACAAAAGCTTGAAGATGGTGATATCATCGCATTTGGCACTGCTTTTATGAAATTCTATATTGGCAGTGAAGCAGACCGAGATATTAAGCATAAAAAACAAGAAAAAGTGCTTTGTCCAAGACTTGTTAATATTATGGATGATACAGAATTCGATTTAGACGGTGACTATATCACAATCGGTCGCGAAGAAGGTAGCAACATTGAGATTTCAGCAAAATATGTGTCCCGTCGACAAGCAGAAATATATAAAGAAAAGAACAAATGGTATATTGAAGACTATGGCAGAGTTGTGAAAACAACTGTGAATGGTGAGCAAATCTATTCGCCAACTGAATTAAGAGATGGTGATGTGATAAAAATCGGTGATTTTGCATTTCTATATGAAGAATAATTGAAAATTAACGAAAGTAGGTGATGATATGAACATTTTAAAGGGTAAAAATGTAAATCTTGCATTAATGCTTTTTGTGGTTACTCTTTTTGAAGTGACTTGCCTTTTTACGCTTTTGGGGAAGGCTGAAGAGCAATATAAAATGAATATCATCATCACTATGGGCGTTTATATTTTAGTTCAATATGCCTATTTCTTCGGCGCAAAAATCATTTTAAAACGAAAAAGTTTTGAAGTTGAGTTAATTGCGTTTTTGCTCACATCAATAGGGCTTTCAATTACAGCGAGTGTATATCCAAAACTTGCTGTGAAACAACTTATCGCCGTGCTTATTGGTATTTTCGGTTTTATTTTTGTGCAATGGCTTTTGCGAGATATTGACAGAATAATGTTTTTGAGAATTCCTATTGCGGTTTGCGCTGTGGGACTTCTCGCATTTACACTTGTATTTGCAAAACTGACAAATGGTGCAAAAAACTGGATTTATATTGGTGGACTTTCAATTCAACCATCAGAATTAGTAAAAGTAGCATTTATTATTGTTGGCGCTGCCACTCTTGAAAGGCTACAATCTAACCGAAGTCTTACAAAATTCATTATCTTTGCACTTGGTTGTGTAGGTTGTCTTTTCTTGATGTACGATTTTGGCACAGCGCTCATATTCTTCTTTACATTTATTGTAATTTCGTTTATGCGTTCAGGTGATATTCGTACACTTGCGCTTGTTTGCACGGGTGCATTTATGGGTGGACTTCTGGTGCTTATGTTCAAGCCATATGTTGCAAACAGATTTGCCTCTTTCGGTCACGTGTGGGAATATTTTGACACATCAGGATTCCAACAAACACGAACAATGATTTATTCAACAAGTGGTGGACTTTTTGGCGTTGGACTTGGCAACGGGAAACTCCGTGATATTTATGCTGCTACTGAAGACCTTGTTTTTGGCGTGGTTTGTGAAGAATTCGGCATGATTATGGCTGGGGCAATTTTGCTTTCATATGTTGCTTTGCTTGTTTATTCAATCCGACATTCAAAATATGCTCGTTCGTCATTCTATGCCATTGTTGCTTGTGCAGCGGCAGCACTGATGCTGTTTCAAGCATCACTCAATGTGTTTGGCGTAAACGATTTGTTACCATTAACAGGTGTGACTCTGCCTTTCATCAGCCGTGGTGGTTCAAGTATTATGTGTTGTTGGATGTTGATGGCGCTTATTAAGTCCGTTGACCGAAGCACTTACAGATTTGGGGGTGTTCGTCAATGAAATCAATTTCAAGAAGAGCTTTGATGCTCTATGCACTCATACTTTTGTTCCTTGCGGGGTGTGGATTACTCTATTTTAACCTTGTTACAAATGCAAATGACTGGGCAATGAACCGAGCAAACAAGCATCTTTATTCAGAGGGTGCGCTTTCAACTGCAGGTGATATTCTGGACTCAAAAGGCAATATAATTGTTACCACAGAAGATGGTAAACGAGTTTATAGCGACAATAAAAATCTGCGAATGGCGTTGCTTCATACAGTTGGGGACACTTCGGGATATATTGCAAACGGAATTCAGACAACTTTTAAAGACGAATTGACAGGATATACCCTTTTAGATGGTGTTTATAATCTTAAGCGATATGGAAAAGGCAATGATATAAAGCTCACTCTTAACTCAAAGGTCTGTGAAACAGCGTATAAAGCTTTGGGCAACAACAAGGGTACGGTTGGTGTAATGAATTATAAAACGGGCGAGATTGTTTGCATTGCTTCAACACCTACGTATGATATAAACAACAAGCCAAAGGATATTGATACGGACACAACGGGGAAATATGAGGGAATTTATATAAACAGATTCTTCTCAGGCGTTTACACCCCCGGCTCAACCTTTAAGGTGCTTACGGCAATCTGTGCAGTTGAAAATATACCCGATATTTATGACAGAACTTTTGAATGTAAGGGTAAAACCTTAATCGGTGAGGGCTATGTTATTTGTAGCGGCACTCACGGTAAAATAGGTTTTGAAAAAGCGCTTAACAAGTCTTGTAACTGTGCTTTCGCAAAAATTGCGGACGAATTGGGTGCAGAAAAGCTTATGGCAACAGCCGAGAAAATCGGTTTTAATGCGAATATGGCAGATATCAGCGGAAAAATCCATTGTGCAAAGAGTAGAATTAATCTTACAGAGTCAAGCTCTTTGGATATTGGCTGGGCTGGTATCGGACAATACACAACCCTTATAAATCCTTGCCATATGTTGACTGTTATGGGTGCTATTGCCAATGGTGGCACAGCGCAAACACCTTATCTTGTAAGTCAAATTACAAGTCCTGAGGGTAAAACTGTATTCTCTGCAAAAGAGAGTATTACAGGCGAATATTTCACCTCTGATGTGGCAAAAAAAGTTGACGAAATGCTTCGTTCAAATGTTAAAAATCAATATGGTGATGGATTCTTCCCTAAAATGAGTTTTTGCGGAAAAACAGGTACTGCCGAAGTCAGCAATGATAAAAATATCAGACCAAATGCGTTGTTTGTAGGCTATTCTCAACTTGAAGAAATGCCTTTCGCAATAATCGTGGTGGTTGAAGATACAACAACAAGTATCACAAGTGCCGTGCCTATTGCATCAAAGGTTATGAAAGCAGTTAAAAGTGAATATGTGAAATAAAAAGGGTGACTCGTTGAAGTCACCTTTTTGCTTTTGCTCACCTTTGACATTGGGCGTTATTTATGGTAAAATAACTTGATAATATTTTGTTTTTTACGGAGATTTTGTTATGATGAAAATTTCACCATCAATTTTATCTTGTGATTATGGTAAAATTGCAGAAGAATTAAAAGATATGGAATTAGCAGGTGCTGATTATATGCATATTGACGTTATGGATGGTCATTTTGTGCCAAACTTAACTCTTGGTGCACCGGTAATTAAATGTATCAGAAAGGCAACTGATGTGCCTTTTGATGTGCATCTTATGATTAGTGACCCACTTAAATATATCGACGATTTCTGTGATGCAGGTGCTGATATTATCACGTTCCATACAGAATGCGACTCACCTATCGGTGAAACAATCGACAAAATTCTTTCTCGTGGTGTAAAGGCATCTTTAACAGTTAAGCCTAAAACACCTGTTGAAGATATTTTCCCATATTTAGACAAGCTCTCAATGGTGCTTATTATGACTGTTGAGCCTGGCTTTGGCGGACAGAGTTTTATGGAAGATATGATGGCGAAAGTTTCTGCTTTGAGAAACGAAATCAATGCTCGTGGTCTGGATTGTGAAATCGAAGTTGACGGTGGAATCAACGAAAAAACAATCGCAATAGCTTCGGCAGCGGGTGCAGATGTATTCGTTTCTGGTAACGCACTCTTTTCAAGTGCTGACAGAAAGGCAGCAGTTGAAAAATTCAAGGCAATCGCAGAAGAAAATTTCTGCAAAAACTGCTAAAAAGCAATTTCACCTAAAAGTTTTCCGTGTTCATTGATTATTTCCTTGGAAAAAGAGTTTGAAACTAAACCATATTCTTTGAAAATTGGATAAAACCTTTTGTGCTTGGGTGAAAGCTGAAGATAAAAATCCTTGTTCATTTCGAAAATCTTACATGGTGTTTTAACATCTGAGCGTCTTTGAACTGATAATATTGTATCAAGAACTGAATTAATATTATCTGTTTTAAAGAAAAAATCATTATCAGTTTTTTTGACTTTGTATCTGTGAGTTTTCACAGAAAAAGTAAAAATGAAGAAACACCCACCATCATCTGTGGGCAAAGCTTCAACGGTGATTTTATTATTAGCTTTAATTTTATCTTGTGATATTTCATTAAGAATTTTTCTGATGGCTGTTTCGGTCAGTTGGTTATCACAATCAAGTGAGTCATATGTAATATGAAATTGATTCATTTCTTCTTTTGAAAGTTCAACTAACATTACATTGTCGTTAAGAGATTCATAATTCATAAGAAATTCCCCCTTTAATTCATAATATTACAAGGGCTTGGCAGTTGCAACAAATAAATATTGGAAAAAGCGAGGAATAAGTTTTGACCAATCAACAAATAACACAAAAACCGCAAGATTTTATAGATATGCGTAACCATATGGTTGATTATGCAATTATGTTTACTGCGCCATTTTTGGTTGCGGTGCTTTATCATGGGCTCAGGGCAGTTGTGCTTGTGCTTATTTCAATAGTTACTTGCACAATTTGCAGAAGACTTGGTGAAAAAGTTTTAAATTGTGACTTCTCATCAAGAGATTTTTCAAACTGGATAATTGGTGTAACCTTTGCATTGCTCTTGCCATCAACTGCAACTTGGTGGATGGCAGTTTTCGGTGCAATCTTTGCAATAGTTGTTTGCGTTTTGCCATTTGGAAAAACAATAAACTCGCCTTTTGTACCAGCGGCGGCAGCAGTAAGCTTTGTTACTCTTTGCTGGCCTGACAGAATGTTTGCATATTCTGATACAGCGGGAATGTCGCTAAGTAAAATGCTCTCACAGGGCAACTCAATCGGTAGCAATGCCGTTGCACTCTTAGAAGTATTCACAGGTGCTTTGCCGTCTGCAATGGGTGCAGGGTGTGTCCTTGCATTGCTGGGTGCACTTGTGTTTCTTACAATTCGTCGCCCTAAAGACGCAATTTCAGCATATACATTTATGCTTGCTGTGGTTGTTATGGCAATTCTTTTTCCAAGAGTCAGCACAGGTAGATTTATTTCTGTGATTATGGAATTCTGTGGTGGAGAAGTGCTTTTTGGCGCAATATTCTTTATGACATATCCATCAGTTCTTCCAAAACGCACTTTTGCCCGTGCTGTTTGGGGCTTTGCTGGTGGAATTATATGTATGTTAATGAGATATTTTGGTTCATTTGAAGAGCCTATGTGTTTTGGTATTCTCATTGCTTGTGCATTGACAGAATTAGCTGATAAAATTCCACTTGTAAAATGGGAAAAGGTTAAAGAAGAAAAAGAAGAAATTAAAATTGTTGAGCCTGCACCTGCTGTTGTACCAGAAGAAGTGCTCAACGAAATTCCTGATATTGAAGTAACTGAAACCGAAGAAGAAACAGAAACTGAAGAAGAATCCGTTGAAGAAATACCTGTTCAGGAAAGCGAAAGTCTTCACGATGTTATTGAAGAAGAAAATACAGTTACAGAAACAGAAGCACCTTTTATGACGGGAGGTGACAGTGATGAGTGAGAAAAATAGCACATTTAAAAGAATAAGAAACAGTGCTGTTATTAAAAATCCTTTGCTTTTTGAGGCAATCGGACTTTGTCCCGTTGTTGCGATTACACTTTCATTAAGATTAGCTGTTTTTCTTGCAATAGTTACAGCTATTGAGTTAATCGTCTGCGAAGTTTTATCATCATTGTTGCTTAAAAATATCCGTCGTCATTGGCGTGTGGCACTTTATGTGCTCTTTGGCGTGGGTGTTATCTTCCCTATAATGGGGTTAGTTAACAGATTTTTCCCCGATATGTCAATAAATTTTGGTGTTTATCTTCCGCTTATGGCTGTTAACTCTTTGGTTGCGCTTCACTGTGAAAGAGTTGCTGTTAAGAATGATTTGAAAAACAGCCTTATTGATGCTATTGCCGCATCTATGAGTTATGGTGCTGTTGCAATTATCACAGGTCTTATTCGTGAATTCCTTGCAAGTGGCACAATCGGTGGAATTGATTTAGGTCTTGAAGTGACATTCCCTGCTCTTTTAACTCCATTTGGTGGACTTTTGATTATCGGATTCCTTGCAGCAGTATTTAAAGCAGTTATTAATGCAAAATATCCTGATGCATCACCTGACAGAGCCTTTGATACATCAGAGGTTACTCGTTCTGTTCGTGGTTCACTTAAAGAATTGATGAAAGATGAGTTGGACCCATATTCTTTCGGCACAGAAACGGCTTTTGTGCGTATCCGTAAAGAAAAAAGAGCTGAAAAGAATATAGAAAAAACTCAAGAAGTAAATCTTGCTGAGCCTCAAAAAGAGAAAAAAGAAAAGGTCAAGAAACCTAAAAAATCAAAGAAAGTTGCAGAAGCACCAAAAAGAGAGCTAAGAGTTCGTCAGACTGAAGAGCGAACATATCTTGACGATTTCTCTGATATGCTTTCTGAACTTGAAGAATACAAGAATCGTCCCGAAGAGGCAGAAACACAAGAAAAGGATGGTGACGGACAATGACAGTATTTTTAAGACTAATTTCCGCAGCATTCTATGTTATGCTCTTCCAGAATTTGATTTTCAATGGTGGTTATGGTATCAGCGAAGCGGTGAGAATGAGCGCGAAACCTCGTCAGTTAGTGCCAATGACGATTTTCATCACATATTTTTCAACATTAGTGTCAGTTATCTGTGTGTTGCTTGATACGATTCCTGTTATAAACGGACTTAGCGAAATAATGCACGCAATTATTTTCATTGCCGTTGTTGGTGTGCTTTATCTCATCACAGTTTCACTTGTATTACTTTCAGGAAAAGCATCACCACGAACTGTAAGAAGAATTGGCGTTGCTGCTTTCAATACGCTTGTGTTCGCAGTTCCACTTATTAACTATCGTTCGGCATTTTCGGTTGCAGAAGCAATCGGCTCTGGTGTCGGTGCTGGCATTGCGTTTGTTATTGCCGTTATTCTCATAAATAGCGGACTTAAACGACTTGAGATGAACAAATCTATCCCCCAAAGCTTTAAAGGTACACCTGCAATGTTTATTTATGTTGCGTTGTTATCTTTGGCGTTTATTGGAATTTCCGGAAATTCGGTGTTTATTTAATGGCTAAAAAAGAATTGTCCCCTCGCAGATTAAAGGGATATTACAAGTTTTCAAAAAAATACCCTTCACGAAATGCCGAAAGCTATGCTATCGGTGAAAGTCGAAAAATGAAGAAAAAAGAAAAGGCAAGAAAAATTGTTTTTGCCGTTCTTTTGTGTTGCCTTTTTGTTGCAACATTCATTCTTGTTTCTGTGAGTATGACTCTTTCTAACAGACCATTAGCTAACAACATAGAAAATGAAACACTCATAAGTGTTGATAATCTTGGAACAATTCGTGCAACATATATTGAGAATACGGTTTTAGGTGAAATCAGCGATTTGTCAAAAGAATTAAAAAAGGCAAAGAAAAATGGTTGCAATGCAGTTATGCTTGACTTCAAAACTCAAGAGGGATATGTAACCATTGATGGAACAAGCGATAAATATTATTCCATTGATAATGTAATTATTGAAAAAATAAAATCAGAAGGATTTATTATTATTGCAAGAATTTTCTGTTTTGAAGACAGCTTTGCTCCACAAAGACTGGGCGCTTTCGTTTATGAAAACCAAGAAAAAACAAAAATCTGGTTTGATGCCCCTGCAATCAACGGTGGCAGAGTGTGGCTTGACCCAACTAGCGCAAGAGCAACAAACTATCTTTGCACAATAATTGAGGCATCAGTGAATATGGGTGCAGATTGTATCTATCTCCAATCTGTTGAATTTCCACAGGCGAGAGAAGGCGCACCCGTGTTTTTCTCACAAGACAGCGCAACACTCAACCGAAATCTTGTGCTTATGCAATTTATTGAACAAGCAGTTAAAGAAGCAGGCAAATGCCCTGTAATAATTGGTGTGCCACTTGAAGGCGCAGATGGTGGAAACCAAGAAAAATGGGGTGGAACACTTTTTGACACGGCAGCATCGATTTGTTCCCCGGTGCTTTTGCCACAAGAAAACAGTGATTATGTTGAATATATTGAGAATAATTATACCGTAATGAACGACCGTGCAAAAAACAATTTCTCAACCATAAAAATTGTTCCAACAGTTAAAAATCAAAGTGAAGATGTCTCTTTTTATGAAAAATTAAGTGAAAGCACAGCAGAGAGTTATATAATTGTGCCTTGATTTTACAAAAAGACTTGAAAAACAATAAAATTTATTGTATTATTTATAGTGTATTAAAACAAAAAACGGAGGTATAATACCTATGGTATCAGCAGGTGATTTCAGAAACGGCGTAACTTTCGAAATGGACGGCAACGTATTCCAAATCGTTGAATTCCAGCACGTTAAACCAGGTAAAGGCGCTGCTTTCGTAAGAGCTAAAATTAAGAACGTTATTTCAGGTGGTGTTGTTGAAAGAACATTCAACCCAACTGAAAAATACCCAACAGCAGTCATTGAAAGAAAAGATATGGAATATTCTTACAGTGACGGTGGTCTTTACTACTTTATGGACCAGGAAACATACGATATGGTTCCAGTAAATGCTTCAGACCTTGGCGACAACTTTAAGTTTGTTAAAGAAAATATGGTTTGTAAAATCCTTTCATATAAGGGTAGTGTTTTCGGTGTTGAACCACCAAACTTTGTTGTGCTTCAGGTAACACAGACTGACCCTGGCTTTGCAGGTAACACAGCAACTAACGCTACAAAACCTGCTACTCTTGAAACAGGTGCAGAAATCAAAGTTCCTCTCTTCATTGAAGAAGGCGAAATGATTAATGTTGATACTCGTACAGGCGAGTATATGTCAAGAGCATAATTTTTGCTGATTTAGTCAAACTATACTTAGCGGAGGAATATAACAATGATGACAGTTACAGAAAAAGTAGCATATCTTAAAGGTCTTGTTGAAGGTCTTGACTTTGACAAAGACGATAAAGAAACAAAAGTTATTAATGCAGTTCTTGATGTTCTCGAAGACCTTGCTCTCGCGGTGAGCGACCTTGACGACGAAATGGAACTTGTTACAGAACAACTCGACGCAGTTGACGAAGATTTAGCAGACCTTGAAGAAATCTTCTATGACGAATGTGACGACTGTGATTGTGATTGCGACGATTGTTGCGATTGCGACGATGAAATGTATGAAGTTGAATGCCCAAACTGTGGTGAAATGATTTATTTTGATGAAGAAATCATTCTCGATGGTGAAGCAGAATGCCCAGCATGTGGCGAAGTTCTCGAATTCGATTGCGAATGTGACTGCGACTGCTGCGAAGACGAAGAATAATTTATTCTAAAAAATTAGGACTACCAAATCGGTAGTCCTTTTTTGTTGCTTTTATTCTTTTTTGGTGCTACAATAATCCTATGAGGTGATACTTATGAAAAACAAAATGATGAAAACCTATACTGGTTTGTGGGCTGCTATTGCTGTGGTTTATGGGCTTTGGATGACCTTTATAATGAGTTGGGACCAATACCCATACATAATTCCAACAGATGCAGATATGGCTTTGCCGGCAGAAGAGTTTATCGCAAAATTTGACGGTATGCTTTATGAACCCTTATATGCTAACGCAACAGTTTATTGGCTCTGGGTAATCGGCTCAACTGCACTTCTTTTCTTATATGCCTTGTTTATAAGAAAAATTCTTTTTGCTGATAAACTTACAAAAGCAACAACAGTTTTCTGTGTTGCAAACCTTATTGCCGGTTTTGTGTTTATCACTTGGTATGGATTTTTACCTTTTCCACAGCAATTCGGCAACATTTTAACAGATGTTACAGCAAGTATGCTTGGACTTCGCTACCCTTGGCCTTTTAAAATGTGGGGCGTTTTAGCTTCCCTTTCAATTTTCACAAATACTCTTTATATGTATCGTAAAAATGACTATCAAGGCAAAGCCGGTGTAATTGTCACATCATTAGGATGTGCAGCAATCTATGTAACAGTTAACGTGCCATCAGCGGGTCTTGACCTTGTTATGACTGCTCGTTGTTTAGGTCACTGGGCGACTGCTCTCATATTCGCATTCTTGGGTGCGGCTGGTGTGATTATTTTCTTGTTCCACAAATGTAAACAAAAAGACAAAAAATATATAATTGCAACTATTATATTTATCGCTGTGCTTCTGCTTATGCTTGTGCTTTTGGTAACAGTCGGTAAGAGTGCCTTTATTGAAAACTTGCCTATGTGGGTAGCTTATGTATTGTTGTTTATCATAAACTTCACAGCTTTCTTTGATAAAAAAGAAGCAAAAGAAACCATAAAAGCATAAAGGAGAATCCTTATGAAAGAAATTTTAATGTCAAATATTCCAGCTGCCGTTGCCACAATAGGTCTTATTCTCTATTTCTTTGGTATGGCAATTGTGTTTATTGTTAGTCCACTTAAAAATGCAGAAAGTTTTTCAATTAAGCCTGTTGATAACGCGGGTAAAACTGAAATCCGTGTTTACTATGGTGGCATTTCAGGTGCATTGGGTGGATTTTTGCTTTTTCTTATGCTCGCACTTAAAACTCCATACTATTCAATGATTGGTGGACTTTTCTTTGCGACAACAGTTTTTGTAACAAGAACAATCTTCCTTTTTGTTGACAAAGGGTGGAAATGCCCATACACAAAGCTCGCAATCCCAGCAGAAGGACTTTTCGTTGTTGCACTCTGGACTTGCTTCTTCCTTTCTAAGACCTTGTATTGATATGACAGCGATTCAAGAAAAACTTTTTGCGTTGCAAGATTTGGGCTATGGTGATTTTCACTCAAAGCTTATGCCTACCGTCTGCAAAGATAGAATAATAGGTGTGCGTGTTCCACAATTACGCAAAATTGCAAAAGAATTGAACAAATCAGAATTAAAGGCAGAGTTTCTTAACACTCTGCCTCACAAATATTATGAAGAAGATAATCTTCACGCTTTTTTAATTGAGCAAATCAAAGATTTTGATGAGTGCATTTCTGCTTTAGATGATTTTCTTCTGTTCATAGATAACTGGGCAACCTGTGATATGATGACGCCGAAAGTTTTGGGAACAAACTCCGAAAAACTTTATGAAAAAATAGAAGAATGGGTAAAGTCAGAGCATATTTATACCATAAGATTTGCCATTGTAACTTTAATGAAATTCTTTATGGATGAGCGTTTAGACAAAAAACATCTAAACTTGCTTTTGAGCATTAAGTCTGACGAATACTATATCAATATGGCTATTGCTTGGTATATTGCAACAGCACTTGCAAGCCGTTGGGATATAGTTGTTCCGTATATAGAAAAGCAGAAGTTCGACAAAAGGGTGCACAATAAAGCAATTCAGAAAGCAGTTGAAAGTTATCGCATAACAAAGGAACAAAAAGATTATCTTAAAACGCTCAGAATAAAATGAAAGGGATGCCGTTGGGCATCCCTTAATTTGTTATTTATTTTTTCTTTGGTGCTTTTACTTTATTGAGTTTAGCGTTGAGTTCAAGAATTTGTTCTTTTGTGAATGAACCACCAAGCATTGAGAATACACGCTTGATTGTAAATCCTTTAGCCATACCGTAAACATTTTTAAGCATTGCAGGGGTTACCTTGAAGCCTGAAAGCATATTGCCTTTCTTCTCTTCGCCGTTTTCACTCTTGCCACCATCCATTGAGCCTTTGAGCATTTTAAGGAAGCTAATCATTACAAGTTTGCCACCGAATGTGCTCATAATATCGCCAATTGTGTTATTAATTGAAAGGCGACCATCAGGAGTGCTGATTTCAAACCAGTTGATAACCTGACCTTCTTCTTTCATAACATAAGCTTCGTTTGGAGTGTCAACCTTGTTGATTGTAGCAGCATCTGTAAGGTCACCTGCAACAACTTTAAGTTCAGTTGTGCCTTCGTTCTTAACATCAAAATAGAAGAATGGATATTTGCCCTTTGTTTGTTTGCCAACACTTACACCATTTGCAAAAAGTTCAACTTCTGGTTGGTTAGAATAAACAGTAACTTTTGTTACATCTTCAACTCTGTCAATGTATCTCTTTGAGCAAAGGTGAAGAACAGGTTCGCTTGAAAGCCATGCTTTATAAGCATAGAAAGAGTCTTTCTTATACTTTCTGTCAAAAGTTACAAGACCCTTGTGGTTCATACCATTTTCGCCACCCTCTGCACGAGCATCAGCAGCAAAGTCAAACATATTCCAAACATGAGTTGCCCAGAGATATGGTCTTTCAGCAATCTGTTTGATGAGTTCTTCGTGGTAGTATGACTGATATTCTTCTGTGTAGTCACCTTGAGTTGGGTTTGATGTATGCCAGTTAAGAGCTTCGCAGCCATATTCAGAAAGACCGATTGGCTTGTTAGGATATTTCTTGTGGAAATCATCAAACCAAGGTCCGTTCATTTCTGTTGAGCCACCGTACCAACCAAAATAGTGGTTATATGAAAGAACGTCAGAAATGTGAACGTATTCATCATTGATGTCGCACATTGAAACAGCTGCAATAGTTGTAAGACGAGTTTTATCCATCTTATGAACAAGGTCGTTCAAATCTTTATGATTTTTAATAAGGTTAGGATTTGAACCTGCGATTGTGATTTCATTTGAAAGTCCCCAAACAACGATTGCTGGGTGGTTATAGTTCTGAATAACAAGCTCTTTCATCTGTGAAATTGTGTTATCATAGCCAGTTGGCATGTGGCTTGAAATATATGGAATTTCAGCCCAGAGAACAAGACCTGCTTCGTCACAAAGGTCATAGAAAACTTGTGAATGCTGATAGTGAGCAAGACGAATTGTGTTTGCACCCATTTCAAGAATCAACTCAAGGTCTTCTTTGTGCATTTCAGGCGTCAAAGCATTACCAACATCTGGTCTATCCTGATGACGAGAAACACCACGAAGAGGATATTCACGACCGTTAAGGAAGAAGCCTTTTTCAGGGTCAATTTTGAATGTGCGACAGCCGAAACGAGTTGAAATGCAGTCAACTTCTTCATCGTCATAGATAAGAGTTGCCTTTGCTGTGTAAAGATATGGGTCAGCAAGACCATCCCAAAGGTGAACATTCTTGATTTCGAATTTTGCATCGTCATCATCTTCTTTTAAAGCAATAACTTCACCGTCAGCAATGATTTCATAACGAACTTTGCAATTATCATTCTTGAAGAATGTCTTAATTTCGATTTCAGCGTCAGCACCCTTGATTTCAGGAGTAACCATAATAGCAGGTGAGCCATAATAATCAAGGTCAAAGTGATTTTCGTTGACACCGATAACACTTACATCACGATAAATACCACCATAGAATGTGAAGTCAGCCTGTTGTGGATAAACTCTGTCGTTTGCAGAGTTGTCAACTGCAACAACGAGCAAGTTTGTGTCAGCAATATCTTTGATTTCAACACGGAAAGTTGAATAACCACCATCGTGCTTTGTGATGCTCTTGCCATTCCAGAAAACTTCACAAGATGAGTTTACGCCGTCAAATTGAAGATACTTAACTTCACCTTCAGGCATATCATCAGCTTTGATTTCCTTTGCAAAATAGCAAGTGCCTCTGTAATAGTCGTTACCGCCGTCCTGACCGTCTTTGCCATTCCAAGTGTAAGGAAGATTAAGAGCTTCCCAATCAGTTGGAAGAGTTGACGGAGCAGATTTAGCATTTTTTGAGAAAAGCCAATCATTATTGATAACTTTAATATTTCTCATAGCAACCTCCAAAAGTATAACAAATTTTAACACATATATTATACTATAACTTATATATTTTTCAACACTATGTTGGATAAATTTTTTGTAAGTTTTTGTAAAGTTTTCGACTTTTGCTTAGTGAAGAGTGAAAAGGTAATAAGTAAGAAGTAAAAATCCCATCCACTATCGCGGACGGGATTTTTGGCACCCGTAGTAGGAATCGAACCTGCATCTAAGTCTTAGGAGGACCTTATTCTATCCGTTGAACTATACGGGCTAATATATTTAAGTATGGGACGATGCACATCGTCCCATTTATAATTGTACTATTTTGCAATATAGCTTTCTGACCATTTGTCAATGATTTCAGAAAACTCTTCGCCCTTCATTTTCTGAAGACAGTCAGTACGATATGTTGAATAATATCCGAATTCTTCATTGAAAACATCTATGCGCTGAACCAAGAAGATATAATCCCCAAGAGAAATTGCAGCGGCTTTGCCAGTTTCAATAGCTTTTGCTGCAGAGAAAAATCCATCAGGTAATGTGCCTGAATCTTTAGCGTGAACAAGGCTGTCACGGATTTCTGTGCCTGTGCCTAAAGAAGAAACCGATTCTTCAAGAGAAGAACCGCTATTGACCATTGTCGCAACTGAGCTGAATGAATTCACAAGGTTGTTTTTCTGGTCGTCGGTCATTGGCACACTTGCGCCGTTTTCGTCAACATTGAAAAGATATCCAGTTACAAGACGCACGGCTACATAATTTTCATTGAAATATGCTTTAATCTGGTCTTCGCCAACAGGAGATACGCCTTTATCACTATAATAAAAATTGAGCAACGCTTTTTCACAAGCCTTTGACTCTTCAATTTTGTAAAGAGTTTGTTTTGAAACGCCGATGTCATCATAATGAGCACCGAAAAGATGCCAAAGATTATTGACTGTTGTTGAAATGTTTTTCTTTTCTGTGCTTGAAAGAGAAAGACCCCGATTATTAAATTCTGAATTGATTGTCACATATCTTGAAATGCTCTTCTTAATTGCATCTTCTTTTTCGCTTTTTGAGAGAGATTCGTCTAATCCATTTTCAAAATATGTATAAATTTCGTTGTCAATTTTAACCCCGTTGACCTTGATTTTTGCAGGTCCTGAACAAGATGCAAATAAAAGGGTAATCAAAGTGACAACAAGCAAAAGAGAGGTGATTTTTTTCATTTGTTTTCCTCCTCTTTGTGATTTTTCATATATTCATCATAAAGACGGTCTTTGAGAAGTCGCTTTTCCTTTTCTTTCTGACGCATCTTTTTGATTTCTTCTTTATTTTTACCAATTATTCCGTTTCTCAAAAATGCGACAAGCAACATTGCAAGCACCGCACCGATTGCACAAGCGATAAAGTCAATCATTGTGTCGTCGTTGCCACGTTGCAAAGTCATTTTATAGAGCTTGTCCATAGAGAATTCATAAACTTCCCAACCCACTGCAATGCTTAATGCGAATGCAAGAGAGAAAAGAGACGACATTGCAGGACCCAAATCCCCACGCTTGCGATAGACAATGTTAGCAAAATCATATCCAAACCACGCAGAGAGAAAACCTGAGCCGAAATGAGTGACAAGGTCAAAATGCTCAAAAGTTGTTCGATTGTTAAGAGTTGTACCGATACAAACAGCCACAAAAATGAAGATATTGAGCATTGTTTGTGCAAGATAATCAACTTCGATTATAAAAGACTTTTTACCGAATATCTGAAAGAAATCCCACAAATGAGTGAAGATTATTGCAAAAATTGCTTCAAGAAACTCAACAACTGAACCGTGAAACAAGCCATAAACACCCCACGCGAGAATAACCACGCGAAGAGCAATCCACAAAATTTTATGAGATTTTGGTAAATAGCCAAAAGAGTTTGTCATAAATTTAATCACCAAATGAATAATATCATATTTGAATTTTGTTTACAAGTTATTTTGCCAAGATGGTAAACGAGCAACCGTCAATATAAACTTCACCGTTTTCGACAGAAGAATTCATAATTGAATGTGAATTTTTAAAGTCTTCAGGAAGACGGTATGTGATGGGATGCTCATTACGATTGACGATAACCATAATACTGTTATCTTCGTCATATCGGCAATATGCTACACAACCAAGCATTGATGAAATCGGAGCAAAATTACCTTTTTTGAAAACGTTATTTTCTCGTCTTATTTTACCCAAAGCTTCATAAAAATCAACAAGTTCTGCGTTTTCGTTACCCCAAGGATAACAACCACGGTTAAATGGGTCTTTATAACCCTGCATTCCCGCTTCGTCACCATAATAAAGCGACGGCACGCCTGGAAGAGTATATTGCAGAACTGCTGCACATTTTAAAAGAGCTACACCTTTTTCATATTTGTCACCCAGATTATGACAAGATTGCCACTCTCTGTCACGATATTCACAAGATTCACCCACAATTTTGGTGATTGCTCTCTCTGTATCGTGAGTGCCGATATGATTCATCATAACATCAAGGCATTGTTTAGGATAATTCTCAACAATACCCATAATTGTGTGCATAAAATCTTCTGCTTTACCGTTTCGACAGAAATCGAGAATAGCATTTGCAAAAGGATAATTCATAACGGAATCAAACTGACGGCCTAAAAGATAGCGTCTGCGAGAGCCGTAACTGTGTTTTGTTGTAGCATCTTCCCAAACTTCACCCATAAGCAAAGCATCAGGTTTGGTTTCTTTAAGACGAGAGCGCAATTCGTCAATGAAAATATCGGGCAATTCGTCGGCAACATCAAGACGGAAACCGTCAGCGCCTGCTGTTAACCATTTTTCAACAATTCCACCCTTGCCGTTTATGAACTTGCGATAGTTTTCGTCTTCTTCAATAATTTCGGGAAGAGTTACAAACCCCCACCAGCTCTGATATTTTTCGGGATAATTAGTAAATTTATACCAGCTATAATACGGGCTTTCTTTTGAGTTATATGCACCCAAGGTGTCATATCTCCCTTTTCGGTTGAAATAAACACTATCGTCCCCCGTGTGAGAGAAAACACCGTCAAGAATAATGTGAATTCCAAGTTTCTTGGCAGATTTGCAAAGGTCTTTGAAATCTTTTTCTGTGCCTAAACAAGGGTCAATTTTGCTATAATCAGCGGTGTCATATCTGTGGTTTGAATGAGATTCAAAAATAGGGTTGAGATAAATACAACTAACACCTAAACTGCTAAGATAAGGAAGTTTTTCTTCAATACCCTTTAAATCTCCGCCGAAAAAGTCGTTGTTAAGCACTTTGCCGTCAGCGGTTGGTCTCCATTCAGGCTCGTTACCCCAGTCAGAGCGCATAACACGGTCTGTGGGCACATTTTCTTTTTTCTTGCCCGAATTATAAAATCTGTCAGGGAAAATCTGATAGATAATTCCACCCTTGAGCCAGTCAGGTGTTGTGAAATTATTCTCGGTGACTGTAAGTTGCCAGTCTGTTTTTGTGCCGTAACTGTGAGCAAAAGCACCAATTCCGTCAACTGTTTGAAGAATTGAACTTCTTCCATAAGCAGAGAAATAATCAAAGTGATACCAATATAAACCTTCTCTGTCAACTGATGTGTGAATATCCCACATTTCTGTTTCGTCGTCGCACATACCAGCCCAGAGCATAGGTCTTTCTTCATATTCCCCATCATCACGACGAAGCATAAAAACAGCGCCACTACAACAAAATGAGCGTGGCAAACAAAGACGCAAGTGAATTTCTTCACCCATCTCTATACTGCCGAATTTATTTTTAAAGAATAAATCTCGAGAATTAAAGGGAACAAATCCCATAAAGTCACCTGCTTAAACTGATGTTTTTACTGCTGTTAAACCGTGAGAAGTACGATAACTGTTAAGTCCGCTACCAACCAATTTCATTGTACGGTTATATGATGCTTTACCTTGTGAGTCAGAAACAGATGCATCAAGAGGGATTACTCTGTAAACTTTCTTGCCGTTGTTTCTTGTAAGCTCAACCCATGTGGGAGTAATATTAACATCAGAAATTATAACTGTACCGTCACTCCATTTTTCGAAGGAAAAAGCGAAAATCATTCCGTCTTCGGTGTGTCCGTTTGGTGCAGAACTGATAAGCTCGCGACGCTGATTTGAAAGTGCGTTGCCGATTGAATAAATACAGATTGTTTCGTGACCTTTTTCAGAAACAAGTGTATCAAAAGGTTGAACAACGTGTGGGTGGCCACCAACAATAACATCAACGCCTAAATCACAAAGCTTTTGAGCCATTTTCTTTTGATAACTGTTTGGAGATAACTGATATTCGTTGCCCCAATGCATAAAGAATACGATTGCTTCAGCACCTTGTTGTTTCATTTGGGCGATGGAATCTTGTGCGTCAGAATAGAAATTGCTTAATTTATTATAATCAAAACTGTTAACAAGTGGACCTGCTTCGGCACTCAAAAGAAGTCCGTTAAGTGCTTTGCGACCTGCTGTTGAACTTTGAGTTTCATAGGTATAACACATCATACCAACGTTTATTCCGTTAATATTGCTTACCATAAAGCGTGGGCCTGATGTTGAACTTCTTGTGCCGGTGTGCTCTAATCCAATACTGTCAAGGACTTGCAAAGTTCTCTTCATACCCGCTGTGCCTGTGTCATAAGTATGGTTGTTTGATGTTAAAACCATATCAACACCTGCATTTTTAAGAGCAGTTGCAATAGAATCAGGTGTGTTGAACATTGGATAACTTGAATATCCCTTTTCAGTACCGCCGAGAGTAACTTCAAGATTTGCTATCATTTTATTATATTTTTTATAATATGGTGAAACCTTTGACAACATAGGGTTAAAGTCATAATCACCGCCAGATGTCAATGCTGCTTTAAGCACGTCGTTGTGAATGAGAATATCACCTGTAACACCTATTGATGCTGTTGCAACTTTGTGTGAGCCTGGTGCAGGTTCTTTCTTTACAACTTCATATTTTGGTGGCGTTTCAGAGTTGTTTTCTGTTGGCTTATTTGTAGTTGATTCAGTAGTTGTTTCTGTGGTTGAAGATTCCGTTGTGCTTGACGAGGTTTCTTTGTCAGAAGTCTGAACAACTACATTTGTTCCGTCAACGGGGAGTTTCTGATTTCTGTTATGGATAGCAACACCTGAAATTATGACAACAAAGGTTAATACAACAGCCATAACAACCAATAAAAGTTTGTTTTGCTGTTGTCTTTTTTCTCTGGCTTTTCTGCGTTCTTCAATTCTCTTGTTTATAAGCTCGTCCGACATTTTCTCACCCATATCCTAATTGAGATAATAATATAATATTATACTTGTTTTAAAAACAAGTGTCAACCAACGGCGCACTCAATTAGGGATTTAACAGCATTAAACCAATCATTTCGGCGCAAAACTTCGTTAAAATGCTTGAAACCCGTCAGGGTTCCTGCACATTTATGCCTTGTTTTACATCCAAACTAATAAGGTTTAATGTGCAAAGCAGTTTTAATCCATATAATTTTTGTTTAGACAAAATGATAAAAACCTCGTAATGCTTTGTGCCTTACGAGGTTTTTTCGTGAAGTATCAACGGAAAGTATAGGATTAAAACCTATTAAATCCCTAATTGAGCGCGCCGATATTATAAGGCTTAATTCTATTGATTTTACAAGGGGTTTGTGTTAAAATTAATGCGTATAGGTAAAATTATGTAATCAGGGGGACTTTATTATGTTTAAACTCTATGCGGAAATGACTGTGGGTGGCTCAAAAGTAGCTCACAAAGAATTTGATAATGAAAATTTTTCATTCCATCTTGAAGAGACAAAAGAAAGAATTAAAGGTATCTTTACTGCTAAAAAGAATATGACAATGTCAAAATTCATTCTTAAAAGCGAAAAAGAATTTGATGATGACGATTTGTTCTATGCAAACGGTTATCAGGCTTGGACAACATCTCGCGAATTTTCAAAACACGATAAATTTGATGGTCTTTTTGAGCCTGCAAAAATAACAAAGTTCACAGCCCACTTTGCAGGTCTTTCAGGTGATTATCATTTTGAAAATTATGGTGAAGAAGGAAAATTCCACGGCTATACATATTGTTATTTCCGTGAAAAAGGCGAAAAAGAGATTAAACTTTATGGTTCAAAGAGCGAAAGAAAAGGCTATACAATCTTTGAGGTTGATATGAAAGACGACGAATTCAACATTAAAAAGGATGTTGAAGGTCTTACACTTAAAGCAGGTGAAGAATATGAAATGTTCGACATCGCAATTATCGAAGGCGAAATGGACGAAGTGATGGATAAATATTTCTTTGACTTTGTTGGTTGCAAAAAGCCAAAGATTGACCACCTTTCAGGTTACACATCTTGGTATAACTATTTCCAGAATATCAATGAAGATATTATTCTTCGTGACCTTAACGGCCTTGACAGAGCAAGTGAAGAAGTTAACATCTTCCAGGTTGACGACGGTTATCAGGCAGCAGTTGGTGACTGGCTTATCACAGACCACAAAAAGTTCCCTCATGGTATGAAATATATTGCAGACCAGATTCACGCAAAAGGATATAAAGCAGGTATCTGGCTTGCTCCGTTCTCAGCACAGGTATCATCAATGATTGCTAAAAAGCACCCCGAATGGCTTTTGAGACACAACCATAACGGCAGAAAAATGCTCGGTTGTCAGGGTTGGGGTGGTGCATATACACTCGACATTTATCACCCAGAAGTTCGTGAATATTTGAGAAAAGTTTTCGACACAATTCTCAATGTTTGGGGCTTCGATATGGTTAAGCTCGACTTCCTTTATAGCCAATGTATCGAGCCTCGAAACGGCAAAACACGCGGTGAAATTATGTGCGATGGTGTAGATTTTCTTCGTGAAGTTTGTGGCGACAAATGGATTTTAGGTTGTGGCGTGCCACTTGGAACTTGCATGGGTATTTTTGACGCTTGCCGTATTTCTTGTGACGTTAACAAGAACTGGAAGTTTGAACTCAAAAAGAGCCTTAACATTAACTCAATCGTAACAGGTATCAAATTTAATAACGAAATCCCATCATCACAGAATGCCATTACAAACACAATTTTCCGTAATCACCTTGATGGTCGTGCATTCTGTAATGACCCTGACGTATTCTTCCTTCGTGACATCAATATCGGTTACAATATGGGACAAAAACTCCTTCACGGTAAAGTTAACTCAATTTGCGGTAATGTTCTCTTTGTTTCTGATAATGCGGGTGACTTTGATGATGAAAGAATTGAATATTTGAAAGACTTCTTCAAAGATAAAGATTATAAGGTTAACTTTGCAGAGTTTATTAGCAAAGATGAAATCCGTCTTGACTTTACAGAAAACGGTGAAGATAAGACACTTACACTCAACCTTGATTCAGGTGAAAGCAACGTAAGAGAAGTTCTTTAATTAGGAGAAAATATATGAAACTTGCGGTTATCGGTGGCGGTGGAGTCCGTTCAATGTTTTTGGCTAAAAGTATTGCGGGCAGAGCTGAAAAGATGGGGATAACACAACTCGTCTTTATGGATAACAATGAAAAAAAGTTGAATATTTATGGCAAGATGGCGAGAGAAGTTTCTCGCCGTCTTTGTCCATTTATGGACTTTGTTCTCACAACTGACCCAGTTGAAGCCATAAAAGATGCGGATTATGTAATCACAACAATCCGTGCGGGTGGCGACAGAATGCGTTGTCGTGACGAGCGAATAGCTCTTTCAATGGGAATTTTAGGTCAGGAGACAACTGGCGCAGCAGGATTTTCTTTTGCAATGAGAAGCATTCCTGCGCTTAAAGAGTATTGTGAATTAGTTAAACAATATGCAAAACCTGATGCTATGGTGTTCAACTTCACAAATCCTGCGGGTGTTGTGTCACAAACACTTCGCGATATGGGATATGACTTTACTTATGGCATTTGTGATGCACCGAGTGGAATGTTAAGACGATTTGAAGAACTTTATGGTTACCCTGAAAATCACCTTGACGCACTTTGCTATGGGCTTAATCACTTGTCGTTCTTTAAATATATCAAGGCAGATGGTGTTGACATAACAAATAAAATCGTAAGTGATGATGAAGCATATAAAAACACAGATTTGCGATATTTCGACAAAGAATTTTTAATGCAGAAGCAATATGTTCCCAATGAATATATGTATTATTTCTACAACCGCGAAAAAGCAGTTGAGAATATTTTGAATGCAGAGCGTACTCGTGGTGAGCAGATTGCAGATATCAATGAAAAAATGACAGAAGAATTGTCAGCGGTTGATATTGAAAACAACTTTGAAAAAGCACTTGAAATCTTTGACTATTACTATGGGCTTCGTGAAAATTCATATATGGCAAGTGAAACGGGCGAAAAGAGAAACTCAACATGGCATTTTGATATGTATGCACCCGATGATGGTGGCTATGCAGGTGTAGCGCTTGGAATAATTGATGCTAAAAATCAAAAAAGCGATAAAAAAATAATTGCTTGTGTGCCAAACACAAACAATGCCATTGACTTTTTAGACGAGAGTGACACCGTTGAAATATCTTGTGAGATTATTGACGGCAAGGTTACACCAATAAAAATTGGTGACGTTCCTTTTGAAAACAAAGAGATTATCACGAGAGTTAAAGCATACGAAAAACTTGCGTCAAAGGCGATTATAAATTGTGATAAAGAGTCAGCGGTTGACTGTCTTTATTTGCATCCATTAGTGAGTTCGTATTCACTTGCGAAAGAACTTGTGGAAAAGTATATTGAGCTTAATAAAGATTTTACAGGTGAATGGAAATGAGTTTTGTAGCAGCATTTGGAAAACTGAATGTGGATTTGCTCTATGTTGGAATGCCACGAATCCCAAACGAGGGAGAAGAAATCTATTGCAAAGATTTTAAGGTTTGTCTTGGTGGTGGGCTTCCCGCAACAATGATAAATTGTTCACGTTTAGGTGTCCCTGCAAAAATCGGCACTTTTTTAGGCGACGATATGTTTTCTCAGTTTGCAAAATCTGAACTGGACAAGAGTGGCACAAAATATGAACTTTTTGAGAGTAAGAATTATCCGCTGAATGTAACTTCTGCAATTATTACTGACCGTGACCGTACATTCGTGTCCTATGGTGGTTGTGAGACTTATTCAGACGAGATGCTCGAAAGAATTTATAATTCTCTCAAAGGTGCAAAAATTGTTGCAATGCAAGAAAACATTCTTCCGGTTTATAAGCAACTTAAAAAAGACGGAACAATTTTAGTGCTTGATACAGGATATAGTGATGATATGTCTATTGAAAAGCATAAAGAGTTAATCGAAATTGCTGATTATTACACACCGAATATCGACGAAACCGAAAAAATGACGGGCACACGCGACCCACAAAAAGCACTTGATTTTCTTCGAGATTATTTTGAAAAGCCAATCGTGAAATTGGGCAAATATGGTTGCGCAGGATATGACAACGGCTATTTCACAGTTGATAATATAGAAGAGTTCAAATGTGTTGATGCAACGGGTGCGGGGGACGCCTTCCTTGCAGGCTTTATCTATGGCTTGTATAACGATTTAGATTTTAGACAATGTATCCTTGCAGGCAATATAACCGGTGGCAAATGTGTAACAGGTGTCGGTTGCCTGACGGAGTATGTAAACGAAAAAGAAATCGAAGAATATATGAATAAATATCAATATTTCACAAAATAAAAAACTCTGTACTTTTTTTACTTAATATGGTAAAATGCAAAATATAAAAATTAATTTTCAATTCTTATAAAAGGGGAAAAGAAGATGGAAAAAGAAATTTATGCTCTTGCCTTTGATATTGGTACAACGGGCGTTAAAACTTGTCTTTTCAAAATCGGCAAGACAATTGAACTTTTAGAAGCAGCAACAGAAGGCTATAAGCTTTATATTATGCCTAATGGTGGCGCTGAGCAGGACCCAGACGAATGGTGGGAGGCAATGTGCTCAACATCAAAAAAGGTTATTAAAAATTCAAAGATTGACCCTAAAGATATCTATGGTATTTCTTTCTGCTCACAGATGCAAGGCCTTGTGCTTGTTGATAAAGACGGCAATCATGTTCGTCGAGCATTCAGCTATATGGACCAGAGAGCTACTGAAGAAATTAAAAAAGGTATTGCTTATGGACCACAGGTTGCAGGTGGTAATGTCTTTAAGCTTCTTCCATCACTTGCAATTACCGGCGCAGCTGCATTGAGCGTAAAAGACCCTGTATGGAAATACAAATGGACTGAGGCTAACGAGCCTGAAAATTTTGCAAGAGTACATAAATGGCTTGATGTTAAAGAGTATCTTATCTGCCGTATGACAGGTGAGTTTGTAATGACAAAGGACTCTGCTTTCGGCGCACTTCTTTATGACCTTAAAAAGAAGGATTGGAGTCCTACAATCTGCAAGCTTTTGGGTGTTGATATGAAACACCTTGCAAGAATTGCTGATTGTACTGAAAAAATCGGTGTGCTTCGCGAACAACAGGCAAAAGAATTAGGTCTTGTTCCTGGTGTTGCGGTTTTCGGTGGTGGCGGTGATGCTACACTTATCGGTGTTGGTGCAGGTGCTACTGAACTTGGCGATACTCACGTTTATCAGGGTACATCTGGCTGGGTTTCAACAGTTACTGATAAGAGCGTTGTTGACGCAAGCACTATGATGGCTGCGGTTGTTGGTGCAGAAGATGGTATTTACAACTACTTCGGTGAGCTTGAAACTGCGGGCAAATGTGTGGAATGGGTTAAAGACCACTTGGCCCTTGACGAAATCGACATCTATATGAGCAAACAACACAACTTGAAACGCAAAAAAGCGGATATGGAAGTTGTTTACACAGGACTTTATGATTATATGATGGCTGTTATCGATTCAATCCCAGCGGGTAGCGGTGGTGTAATCTTTACACCTTGGCTCCATGGTAACCGTTGTCCATTTGAAGACCCAAATGCTCGTGGAATGTTCTTCAACATCAGTCTTGATACAGGCAAAACAGAAATGATTAGAGCTGTTGTTGAAGGTGTTTGCTTCCATCTTCGTTGGTTCCTTGAAACTGAAGAAAAGAAAGTTAAAACATCAAAAACAATTCGTTTTGTTGGCGGTGGCGCATTGTCAGATGTAACAGCACAAATTCTTGCAGACTGCACGGGCAGAGTTGTTGAAACTGTTGCAAGTCCACAGAATGTTGGTGCTGTTGGTGCAGCAGTTCTTATCGCTATTGGTGCGGGTATCATTGAAAAAGTTCCTGATGCAAAGAAACTTATTCCTGCAGCAAAGACATTTGTGCCTAACGTAGAGAACAAGGCAATTTATGACAAAAACTTTGCAGTGTTCAAGAAACTTTATAAAGCAAACAAAGATAATTTCGCAGACCTTAATAAAAACAACTGAAAATAGAAGACGGAACTTTTTAGTTCCGTCTTTTTTATTTATATTTGATTGACAATGTTCCTCTTTTATGTAATAATTATGATGTATAACAACAAAAATAAGCTCTATGTGTGGAGGTAAGAATATGAAATCAACAGTTATCAGAATAATTGCCGCAATTATGGCACTTGTTATGGTTGCTTCTTGCTTTGCAGGTTGTGAGAAAAAAGAAGAAAATCCAGGTGTAACAAAGCCACAAAGTGTTGAAGGTCCTGCAAACAATGATGTTGACAATGATGTAAATGTGGATGATACAACTACTACCACAACAACAACTACCACAACAGCAACAACTACCACAAAGAAACCATCAACAAGCACGACAACCACAACAAAACCATCAACAGGTACAGGCACAGGCACAGGCAATCTTTCTCAAGCAGATATGAATGCTCTTCTTAACGCTGCTGGTTATGCTTATGATGCAAAACAACAGATTTATTATTCAACAATGAATCCTTGGCAGCGTCACTTTGGTTTCGGTGAAGAATATGACCAGGCAGCACCATTTGCTAATATGAGATACACAACTCTCAAAGCAGATTTTGAATATGACGGGCTCAAATGGAGACTTCAATGGTGGAAAGGTCAGTATGGTGTTCTTGTAGGCGCTGAACTTGGCGTTTACACAAAAGACCCTAACGATAATTCAACAACTTATTATGAGTGCGCATCAAATGAACATCTTCTCGAAATGAGCATGGATTTTTATATGAGTGCAAAAGACTACAGAAGTGGCAACAGACTTTTCTATCGTGAAGAACAGGCTCATTGGTGGCTCACAGGCTTTAAGTTTGGCTATGTTGATTCAAGAAAAGTTGTTGTTGTTGCAACACTCAAAGCTCTTGACCACGAAATGGCAAATGCAATCGAAAAGAGTTTTGAAAAATTAACAGGCTCTGCAGCAGGCAGACAGAAATTCAAATATATGACAGAACTTGACGGACAAACAACAGACTGCTACACAAGAAAAGGCGATACATTCACAGTTGTTTGGGAAAAAGCAGGTTTCGAAAACTATTCATAATTTTACAGCTAAAAGCACCGTTTTTGCGGTGCTTTTTTATGTTTTTACAAATAAAATAGATAATTGTTAAATATTGTTTAATAAAAATCAAAAATAATTGCTTATTACAGTTGAAAAATGCATAAAATTAGTGTAAAATATACAAACAGACTTTAATTTTTTATGTTTTTTATAAATGTTTTTGGAGGATTTGTATGAATTATAGCCTTACAAAGAAACAAGCAAAAGAGCTTGTTGACTCAAAACTTTCACATTTTATCGGTGTAAGACCCGAAGAAGCTACAAACGAGCAGTTCTATAAAGCCGTTGTTTTGATTCTCAGAGATATGATGAGTCAGGGCAGAGCAGAATTTTCAAAAGAAGGTTCAAAAAAAGGAACAAAGAGAGTTTATTATCTCTGCATGGAATTTCTTATGGGCCGTTCACTTAAAAACAACCTTTATAACCTTAATCTTACAAAAGTTTTTGAAAGCGTTTTGAAAGACTATGGTGTAAAGATGGATTCAATCTATGATTGTGAACCAGATGCAGGTCTCGGTAATGGTGGTCTTGGTCGTCTTGCTGCTTGCTATCTTGATGGCCTTGCAACTCAGGGTTATGTTTCAAAGGGATATTCAATTCTTTATGAATATGGTATCTTCAAGCAGAAATTAGTTGACGGTTGGCAGACAGAGTTGCCTGATTTCTGGCTTCCTGGTGGTGATGTTTGGCTTGTACCACACGAAGAAGGTGCAATTAATATCAACTTTGAGGGCGAAGTTCGTGATACTTGGGAAAATCACTATCACCATGTTGAAATTGAAAACCCAACAGTAATTCAGGCTATCCCTTATGATATGCACGTTGCAGGTAAAGATGGTAAGGGTATTTCAGTTCTTCGTCTTTGGTCTGCAAAAGCACCGGGTCTTGATATGGCGCTCTTTAATCAGGGTGACTATATGAGAGCAATGGAAAGAAACGCTATGGCAGAGGTTATCAGTAAAGTTCTTTATCCTGCTGACAACCATCCAGAAGGCAAATCACTTCGTCTTCGTCAGCAATATTTCCTTGTTTCAGCATCTATTCAAGACATCGTTCAGCATCACCTTCGTGAATTCGGCACAATGGATAACTTTGCAGATAAAGTTGCTATCCATGTGAACGATACTCACCCAACAATGGCAATTCCTGAACTTATGAGAATTATGCTCGACGAATGTGGCTATGGTTGGGACGAAGCTTGGAATATTGTTACAAACACAGTGGCATACACTAACCATACAGTTATGAAAGAAGCACTTGAATGTTGGCCAGAAGACCTTTATAAGAGACTTATACCTCGTATCTGGCAAATCACAAAAGAAATCGACAATCGTTTCCGTTCATTTGTATGGGAAAACACACAGAATGCTGACACAGTTGAAAGAATGGCAATTATGTCAAACGGCGTTGTTAGAATGGCAAACCTTTGTGTTGCAGGTTCACATTGTGTAAACGGCGTTTCTGCTCTTCACAGCGATATTCTTAAAGACACTGTTTTCTCTGATTTCTATGCGCTCACCCCAAACAAGTTCACAAATGTTACTAACGGTATTGCTCACAGAAGATGGCTTTGTCAGGCAAACCCAAAACTTACAAGCTTCCTTACAGAAACTATCGGTGACGGATTTGTAAAAGATGCTAACAAGCTTCTTGATTTGAGAAAATATAAAAACGATAAAGCAGTTCTTGATGAGCTTGGTAAGATTAAGAGAGCAAATAAAGAAGAATTTGCAAAATATGTGCTTAAACACAACGGAATTCAGCTTGACCCTGATTCAATCTTTGATGTTCAGGTGAAACGTTTGCACGAATATAAACGTCAGCACCTTAATGCACTTAATATTCTTTCACAGTACCTTGCAATTAAAGAAAATCCAAATGGCGAGTTTATTCCTCACACATATATTTTCGGTGCAAAGGCAGCGTCAGGTTATTTCGTTGCAAAGAAGATTATTTCTTTCATTTGCGCACTTGCAGACTTAATCAACAATGACCCCGACGTTAAGGGCAGACTTAAAGTTGTTTATGTTGAGGATTATAATGTTACTCTTGCTGAAAAGCTTATGCCTGCTGCTGATATTTCAGAGCAGATTTCACTTGCAAGTACTGAAGCATCAGGCACAGGTAATATGAAGCTTATGCTCAACGGTGCGGTAACACTTGGTACAATGGACGGTGCAAACGTTGAAATCTATGAAGCAGTTGGCGAAGATAATATCTATATCTTCGGTATGAAAACACCAGAAGTTCAACAGTTGCAGAAACAGGGCTATGTGCCACAGAATTTCTACAATAACAATGCAGAAATTCGCAAAATTCTTGATTTTGCTAACCAGAATGGTATCGGTGGCAAGATGTTCCACGAAGTAACATCAACAATTATTCACCACGACCCATATATGGTGCTTGCAGACTTTGAAGATTACAGAAATACTCAGCAGAGAATTGCAAAGGATTTCCTTGACCGTGATAATTGGAACAAGATGTCACTTATGAATATTTCAGGCGCAGGTCGTTTCGCAGCAGACCGTGCTATTAACGAATATGCAGCAAACATCTGGAACACAAAATCAGCATTCAAAAAATAAAAATTAAAGGTAGGTCACCGACCTACCTTTTTTGTTACCCAAATTTGAATTTGTCGGGTAGATATGAAATTGAGGTAGGAATGGAATAAGCGCCCTTTAACAAGGGAGGCAAAAGACCCCGACAAACCTCTAATTTGTCGAACAAAAAACAAAGCGGAAGATTGTTTCTTCCGCTTTTGCTTTTTAATTTATACAGCACCTAAATATTCTTCTAAACATTGGTTGTTATTTTTCATTTCTGTTGCGGCGGTGACACCTACATAGCGCCAATGCCATGGTTGGAAAATCATTCCTGTTGTTTCAACCTTATCTTCGGGGTAACGAAGAATGAAACCATAATTATGAGCATTTTCTGTGAGCCATTTATATTCGTCAGTTGATGCAAACCCCGCACTTGCGCTGATAATATCAACTGAAAGCCCCGCACCATTTTCACTACTTCCCGCAGGCTCGATTCTCTTCTCTGCGTTTGCAACTGCATCTTCATAGGTCATACCTTGCAATGTAAAAGCGTTAACCTTATTGTCATAGTTCGTTTTTTGACGGTTATAACTGCAATATCCTGCATAAGGTGTGAGAACAATATTCTGCTTTAATGCATCGGCATACATTGTTTTATATGCTTCTGCAACTCGTGAATCTGCCGTAATTGAGCTACCCTCAATAACGGGGGCAAGTGTTGGTGAATATGTCTTGCCCAAAGGATATTTCTTGCTAATGAGTGTCAATGCCCAGTTTTCACTCGCAAGGTCATCAAGTGGGCTATATTTATCCCATTTCACAGGTGGCTTTGTGGTGGTTTCTTCGGGTAATGCTGTGCTCTCTTCAGGAACTTCTTCAGGGACGAGAGGTTCAACGGGTGCTTCTTCAACATATTCAGTTGTAGTTTCGGGCAAATCAACAGGGATTTCGTTATAACCCTTTCCACGACAAAGAGCCATATATAAAATTGAAAGTGTACCCAAAATTACAACAAGTGAAATCAAAAGGTAAAGTTTTATTTTCAAACGTCTTTTTTTCATAAAAAAGTCCTTTCTTTTAACTGCATATAGTTTATTCTTTTTTTGTGGATATGTCAACCAAGCATTTTTTCAAAATTTTTCAAAATATATAATGACATAAAAAGAAATTTGTGATAGAATAATCAATGTATATTCCAATATAACGGAGGTTTTCCATTTGAAAGCGTATGAAAGCAATTCGCACTATGCATCAAAAGTGCGCGAATGTTCAAATTTTGCTGTTCGTGAAATCAAAAAAGTGTGCGAACAAATTGGCCCAAGACCAGCCGGCTATGAGGGTGAGAAAAAGGCTCAGGATTATGTCGAAAAGCTTATGACACCTATCGCTGATGAGGTTACAAGAGAAAAATTCACATTGAGCCCTAAAGCATTTATGAGTTGGGTTACAATTGACGGTGCTTTGGCATTGGTTGCAGCAGTTTTGGGTATTCTTGCGTTCACAGGTCTTGTGCCGGGAGTTGCAGGAGTATTTCACATTATTTCTGTTGTTCTTTGTGCAATCGCATTGTTCTTTGCAGTTGGTGAATTTTTATTCTATAAAAAAGTTCTTGACCCATTCTTTAAAAAGGAAGAATCAAGCAATGTGATTTGCAAAATCAAGGCAACTGGTGAAGTAAAAAGACGCATTATTATCGGTGGACATATGGACTCTGCTTATGAGTGGAGATACACATATATGGGTGGTCCAAAAATGGTTACAACCGTTGTTGCAGGCGCTTTGTTAGGGCTTCTTATGACACTTGTTGTTGGCATTATTGGTCTTTTTGCTGACCACGAAAGTGCAAACATTGTTTTGATTGTTTTACAGGCGATTGTTGTGCCATTTATGATTGCAGTGCTTTTCTTCGTTAACTGGAAATTAGTTGTTGACGGTGCAAACGACGACCTTACAGGTGTGTTTACATCTATGGCAGTGCTTTTATATCTTAAAAACAACAACATCAGCTTTGAAAATACTGAAGTTATTGCAGTTTCAATGGGTGCAGAAGAAGAGGGGCTTCGTGGCTCAAAGGCTTTTGCAGAAGCACACGGCGATGAGTATAAAAACGACGGTGTTGAAACAGTTTTTGTAGCACTTGATACACTTCGTGACTATGAGTTTATGGGTGTTGTTACAAAGGATATGACTGCAACCGTTAAGCTTGATAGTGGTGCTTGTGCCCTTATGAAAAAGGCAGCAGATAACGCAGGTGTGCCCGTTAAATTCACAACTACACCATTAGGCTCAACTGACGCCGCAGCAATGCAACAGGGTGGTATTAAGTCAGTAGCATTTACAAGTATGGACCCAGCTCCTGCGAGATATTATCACACTCGCCTTGATACAGTTAAAATGCTTGAAATGAAAACAATTGAAGACGTGCTTAAAATTGTTCTTGAAGCCGTGTTCCTTTTCGACGAACAAGGTCTTAAAGATACATATTAATTTCACCGAAAGGGGAAAAGATATAATGAAAAAGAATTTTATGAGAGCTATTAGTCTTGTAATGGTGCTTGTTATTATGGTTGCATCTTTTGCAGGCTGTGGCGAAGGAACAGAAGTTAAAAGACCAGAGGCTGTGTCAGTTAAAACAGACCTTAAAGATGTTTATTTCACATTTACTTATGGTGAACTTAAAGATATTCTTCCTGGTGACAAGTTAGCAACTTTATTTGAAAACACAAACAAAAAGCTTGATAGCAGAGAAATCGAGATTTCATATTATGAGCTTGTTTCAAAGTATGGTGGTCAGGAATATTTTCCTGAACTTTTAAACCTTATTTCTGATGAAGAAAAGAATGCATTTGTTGCTAACCAGCAAGATGTTCTTGATTATTTCAATGAAAAGCTCAATGAAATCAAAACAACTGGTGTTGCAAGAGTTTCTTACTATGAAGATTTCTGGATTAACCACGGTGACGGCGTTGTTTTCAAAGATTTAGAAGGCAATGAGTTAGACGGTCAGGATAAATTTAAAGCTGCATTCCGTCTTTATTCAGATATGGGACTTAAAGATATCGGCAAATACCTTATGAATATTTCTAACGAAGAGAAATATCAGGTAAAAGAAGGCGATAAAGATAAGCTTGTTGCAACTGATTTCAAAGAAGATTTAACAAATATCATCTATCCTATTGGGCAGAAAAATGCAAGCACACTTACACTCGACGACCTTTACACAGATATAGATAAAGAAACAGGTATTGTTACTCAACCCGTTTATACATCTGTTGTTCCAACTTTTGTTTATGACCTTGACGATAAAGGAAATAACGCAAAATATACAGAGGGCGAGTTGGAAGGCGAATACATCTTCGTTCCATCAGAGCTTTACAGAACAATCAATATTGCAGTTAAACCAGAATTAGCAAGCGTTGAAAAAGCGTTCACAATCCGTGAAAAAGACGGAATTTTCAAAGAGTTCGAGAAAGCATCAAACTATCTCATAGTTAATTCATTTGATATTGCATTTACACCTTGTAAGATTTCAGCAGCTTTCAATGCAGTTAACGACCAGATGACTTATGCAACATTTGAAAAGAATATGATTATTACAGCAAATGTTACATTCAAGGGCGCTCTTGCAGAATACGGCACAGTAATCGTTGAATTCCCTTGCACATCATCACTTACATACAACTTTGGTTGGGAAACAACAGCTGAATAATTGTGAATGTTCACAAAAGTAAGACGAAAAATTCTACAGCGACACTCGTTTTGGGTGTCGCTATTTTATTGATTTTATAGTTGTATGGGTGTAGAATAAGGATATGAAAATTTGTTTAAAGGGGAATTGTTATGAAAAAGATGTTATCAGTTATTCTTGCAGTTCTTATGATTTTTTCTATAATATCAATAGGGGTTTCTGCAAAAGCTGAAGAAAAAGTACCTGTGGTAATTTTGCAGGGGTATTCAGGTCCTAACCTTGCCTATGCAGATGAAAATGGAGAACCCATTTTTGAAAACGGAGAGGTTAAACTTGCGTGGCCTTTGAATTTTGATAATCTTGGTGCAGATATTACTGAATTATTAGCAGATGTCACTCTTAATCAAAAAGACCTTGGTGATGCAATTGTTGATGTGTTGCAAGAATATTTTGAGCCACTTGAAATGTATCCTGACGGCACATCAAAAAATAATCTTGTGCCATATCCAAGTGGTGCAGCAGCAACCCGTGCTTCAACTCTTATAGAAAACGGGATGGAGCAGTATATTCCAGAGGCAGTAGTTGCAGAAATGGCTATTGAAGAAGTCGGTGCTGAAAACGTTTTCGGCTTTACACAGGATTGGCGACAGAGTCAGGTTGATTCTGCTGCTGACCTTGATGCGTATATTCAAGAAGTAAAAGCAATTACAGGTGCAGACCAGGTTGACCTTTACGGATTAAGTCATGGTGGTCAATACGGAACAAGCTATCTTTACTATTATGGTCATAAGAGTGATGTAAGACACGCAATATTTGGTAACCCTGCAACTTTGGGCACATCCGCAGTAGGTTCATTTTTTACAGGTGAATATGTGGATGCTAACTTAGAAGATGTTATTGCTTTTGTTGAACACGGATTTGAATATGAAAAAGACTGGGAATGGCTTTTGCAACTTCTCTTGCTCGATGAATTTCTTGTTGAGCTTGTAAACAGTGCACTTGTAAATACTGATTTGCTTGAGGGCATTGTGCTTATTCCATCTCTTTGGGATTTCGTTCCACATAATTATTTTGAAGATGCACTTCAATATGTTGGACTTAATGAAACAGATAACGGCAAACTTTATAATGATACAGTTAAATTCCATAATGATGTTAATAATGATGGATTAAACCTTGCAAACAAGCTTGCAGACCTTGAGACAAGCGGTATGAAAATAGGCTATGTCTGTGGTAGCGGTTACGATTCAGTCAATGGTAAATATAACTCAGATATTCTTATTGATACATATCTTTCATCTGGCTCGGATTGTGCACTTGCGGACGAAACTTTCGCAAGCGATTATGTTCAGAAAAATACAGTTTGCAACAATCCAAATCATTATCATATTTCACCTGATTTCGATATTGATGCGTCAACAGGATTTTTACCAGACAGCACTTGGTATATTAAAAACCAAGGTCACGGCATGATTATGCACGACGAATACTCAAAGAATCTTGTTCACGATTTCTTGTGGGGCGATATTGATACTGTTTATTCAAGCAAAGAATACCCACAGTTCAATATATCACAGAACAACTCTGAAATTATTTATGCAAGATTTGATAACACCAGTTCGGGTTATCATTCGACTAATGATACTGCATTGATTCTCAAGAATATGTCTGTTGAAGCAGAGATAGCTATATGGGATATAAAAGCAGTTGGTGCGGATATCACTTTTGATTACACACCAGGAATGAGAGTTCCAATGGGCAAGGTTGTTGAAATCGGAGCTATAAATAACGATTTTGATAGTGCAGAAAAACCATTTGCAATAGACATAACATATACACTTATGAATATTCAGATGACTTCTACAATATCAACTATTAAATTTACGCCAATGACAGATGACCAAATGGCAAAGTTCAGTTATCTTTCACAGGTGGCAGCCGTTGTGCCTGACGAAATAACAACCGAGAGCACAACAACACCTGACGATACAACAACTGAAACAACAACAGAAAACCAAACAGAAGAAACAACGGGCACAAAGACTGAAAATGTTCAGTCAGAAGAAAATCCGGACACAAGCAGAAGGGTTATCCCGATTGCTTCTGTAGGCGTGATTTTTGGTGCACTTGCAGTTGCGATAGGTGTAAGTACAAAACGTAAGGATGAAGAATAAGAAAAGACGGTCAAAAGACCGTCTTTTTTAATGAGTAAAATTTGAATTTGTGTAACAGAACGCAGAATGCAGAGTGTCAGAATTGCGTTGCAATTATAGATGTGACTACTACAGTTATTTTGTAGGGGCGATTCACGAATCGCCCGAAAAGGTTTCTGCATAAACTTTGGAACGGGTCATTCGTGAATGACCCCTACATTGCCCTTTTTTAGTTCAATATGGAACTATATTAAATAGCTTTACAGAATTTGTGATAATATCTTCTTGGAGATGATATTATGACAAAAACTATTTCTGAACTTTGGAGTGGAAATCTTGACCCTGTAACGCGATTGGGTATGAATAATACAGAAATCGCTAAAATGGAAAAATTGATGTCAGATAATTATAGTAAATTAAAATCAAAACTTAATGACGAGCAAAAAGAAATTTTTGAAAAATATATGGACTGTGTAAACGACTATGTGCTTTTAATCAGCGAACAGTCTTTTTGTGACGGCTTTTGTTTAGGTACAAAAATATCAGCAGAAGCATTGGTATCGGGGGAGTAATTAATATAGTTTTTCATTGACTTTTATTTGGGCTCGTGATATATTAGCAATATAAGGCTAAAGCTTTACGAAAAGGGAAAAGGGGTATGGAAAATGAAAAAATTTGATATTAAAAGAATTATCGGCTTTGTTGTTGGTGTTGTGATTGTGGTAGCGGTTTTTGCTATCACTGACGGTAAAGCAGAAAAAGAATTGATGGGCACTTGGGCTTATGCTTATACAACAGAATATGCCGAAGATTTAGACGTTGAACTCACAGAATATTTTGAAGTTACTGAAGGCAGATACCGTTGGTATATGGACAGAGAAGAAACAAAAGCTTCATTATTAAAAGCTTATGATGAGTATTTCAAAACACAAGAAATAACTGAAGAAGATGTAATCAATTCAGGTTACAAATCAATTGAAGATTGCAAAGCACAGTGGCTTGAAGAAGATTTAGAAAATATTGTTGATGATTACAATGAAGACCCAGGTGCAGGCACTTGGCAAATCAATAAAGGTACTTTCTTATTTATTGAAGATGGCACTTCACGAGAATATAAAACAGATTACAGAATTGAAGATGGTAATACTTTGTATCTTCAGACAGACGGACTTATTCTCACAAAAGTTAAATAATTAGAAAAAACAGTTGACAACACAGAAAATTGTGTTATAATAACAGAGCAAAATAAAGCAGAACAGATTTTTGTTCTCACCCGTCGGCTACGAGTTGACCGGTCAATACTTTACTAAAAGTTTGATTTGTAATGGTGCGGGCAGAATTTCTGTCCGCATTTATAATTTTCTCGAAGGGGTGTTTATTTATCAGTACCAAAGAATTGCAAATCAATGAAGAGATTCGCGACAAAGAAATCAGAGTTATTACCGACGACGGTGAACAACTTGGAATTATGTCCAGTAAAGATGCTTTGAAAGAAGCTGAAAAGCGCAGTCTTGACCTTGTAAAAATCGCGCCTAATGCGCAGCCACCAGTTTGTAAGATTATGGACTATGGCAAATATCGTTTTGACAAGGCAAAGAAAGAAAAAGAAGCAAAGAAAAATCAGAAAGTCATTGAAACTAAAGAAATCCGTCTTTCTGTGAACATTGATACTCATGACTTTGATACAAAGGTAAATCATGCACTTAAATTTTTGAAATCAGGCAATAAGGTTAAGGTTTCAATCCGTTTCAGAGGTCGTGAAATGGCTCACGCACATTTGGGTAACGGTATTATGGAACGCTTTGCTGAAGCCGTATCAGAACTTGGCAATGTTGACAAACCTGCAAAACTTGAAGGTCGTCAGATGCTTATGTTCTTGTCACCAAAAGGTGCAAAGTAAAAAAGTAAATTATATTAAATCAGGAGGATATTATTATGCCAAAGATTAAAACACATAGCGGAGCTAAAAAAAGATTTAAGCTTTCAAAGAACGGCAAGCCAATCAGAGCACACGCTAACAAGTCTCACATCTTAACAAAGAAGAGCACAAAGAGAAAAAGAGGACTTCGTCAGACAGCTGTTGCTGATAAGACAAATACAGCACAGATTAAGCGTCTTATTCCTTACAAATAAAGATAACATCAAAATCGAAAGTACACTATCGGAGGTAAAGAGAAATGGCACGTGTTAAAGGTGCGATGATGACTCGCAAAAGAAGAAATAAAGTATTAAAACTCGCTAAGGGTTACTATGGCTCAAAGAGCAAACTTTTCAGAACAGCTAAACAGGCTGTTATGAAGAGTGGCAACTATGCATATATCGGCAGAAAGCAGAAGAAACGTGATTTCAGAAAGCTCTGGATTACAAGAATTTCAGCTGCTTGCAAAATGAATGGTATGAACTATTCAACATTCATCAACGGTCTTAAAAAAGCTGGTATTGACCTTAACAGAAAGATGCTCTCAGAGATTGCAATCGCTGACCCAGCAGCTTTCACAGCTCTCACAGAAAAAGCTAAAGAAGCACTTAAATAAGAAAGTTAACCACGCATGAGGATTTCCCTCGCGCGTGGTTTTTGCGTTTTTTAATTATGGCTGAATATATTTCAAACTACGTTATTACGTCAAAAAACAATCCTGGAATTAAAGAAATCAAAGAATATCTCACTTCTTCAAAGGAACGACGAAAAGATAAAATTTTCGTGCTTGAAGGGGTGCGTTTGTGCTGTGATGCTTTAAAAAGTGATTGCAGAATTATAAGTGTTTTTGCAACAGAAGATTGTCAAAGAAAATATGCTGATGATATTGAATTTCTTAAAGCTAATTGTGTAGATTTTTATACTGTCAGCGATGATGTTCTTAAATCAATGAGCGACACAGTAAATCCACAGGGCGTAGTTTGTACTGTGGCAATGAAGTACAACACGTTTGAATACGAAAAGGGCAAAAAATATATTGCTCTTGATACTGTTCAAAATCCAGACAACTTGGGTGCGATTTCTCGCACAGCCGAGGCATTTGGTATTGACGGCTTGGTAATTTGCGGTGGTTGTGATATTTATAATCCAAAGGCTTTAAGAGCATCAATGGGTGCATTATACAGATTGCCGGTTAGAGTATGTCAGAGCCTTGAAAAAGAAATAGAAAAATGCAAAAAAATGGGAATAAACTCTTTTGCAACTGTCCCTGACAGAGATGCAAAAGATATAACAAAAGTTGATTTTTCAAAGGGTGCATTTTGCATAATCGGCAACGAGGGTAACGGTGTGTCACAAGAATTTATCGACTTGTGTGACGAAAAAATCACAATAAAAATGTCAGGCAGAGCAGAATCGCTCAACGCCGCAGCGGCTGCATCAATAACTATGTGGGAATTGGTAAAATGAACTACGACTTATATTGGGTGTGGCTGTCATTAGGGCTCTCGGCAGGTGCTTCGTGTCTTGATTTGGTCACATATTATGAGTGGAATCCTTATGAAATTTATGGCTCAACATTCAACGAGATTTTTTCACTCAATGTGCTTAATAAAAAAAGAGTTGAAAAACTTAAAAGCTTCCCCATCGAAAAAGCGGAGGAGATTTTAAGAGTTTCAAAAGAAAATGGTTGGAAAATCATTACCCCATCAAGTGAATATTATCCACCGAATTTGTTGCATTTGCAGGATTTACCCTTGGTGCTATATGTTCAAGGTGACGAAACTGTCTTGACAAATGAAATGTCCGTTTCGGTTGTGGGCGCAAGAATGGCATCTGACTATGGCAGAGCCGTGGCAAGAGCATTGTCATCTGCAATGGCAAGTCTTGGTTTTACCATTGTTTCAGGTGGCGCGTTGGGAATCGACAGTGCAGCTCATCAGGGTGCACTTGACGAAAACGGCAAAACGATTTGTGTGCTCGGTTGTGGTTTGGGCACAAAATATCTTATGGAAAATCAACCATTAAGAGATAAAATCGTAAAAAACGGTGCAGTGATTACAGAATTTCCACCAATGACACCTGCAAGCAGAACAACATTTCCATTAAGGAATCGAATTATATCGGGCTTGACTTTGGGCACAGTCGTTGTTGAAGCCGGTGAGAAAAGTGGTTCACTTATTACTGCACGACTTGCCGCTGAGCAAGGCAGAGATGTGTTCGCTGTCCCTGGTGATTTAGTCAGCTCGTCATTTTTGGGCACAAACAATCTTATCAGAAACGGTGCAACACCTGTTTTCTCACTTAATGATGTGTTAGAAGAATATTGCTATCGTTTCTTTGATAAACTGAATAATGAAACAAGACTTCCCGATGATGAAATTATGAGAAGAGCGCAAGAATATCTCTTGGCAAATGAAGTCAAAGAAGAAGTCAAAAAAGAAGAGCCAAAAGAGAAAATAGTGAAAGAAGAAAAGGTGACTGTTAAAAAAGCTCCACCATCTTATCTCACACCAAACGCTTTAAAGGTATATGAACTCATACAGAGTGAGCCAATACATGTTGATGAGATTACAAATATTTGCAAATTCTCAACAGATGCAACACTCTCGGCTCTAACCGAACTTGAAATTTATGGGCTTATCACTCAAATCAGTGGTAGGCGTTATAAAATAAATTAAAAATCTAAACATTTTAGGATGATGATATATGTCAAAACTTGTTATCGTTGAGTCTCCATCAAAGGCAAAAAGCATTCAGAAATATCTTGGTAAGGACTATACAGTAGTTTCTTCAAAGGGACATGTTCGTGATTTACCAGCGGCAAAACTCAGCGTTGATGTTAAAAATGATTTTGCACCAAAATATGCAGTAATTAAAGGCAAAGAAAAGCTTGTTAAAGAGTTAAAAGAACTCGCAGATAACTCAGATGCAGTTATTCTCGCAGCCGACCCTGACCGTGAGGGAGAAGCAATTTCTTGGCACTTGGCAACTTTGTTAGGTCTTGACCTTAATGAAAACAACCGTGTAAAATTCAACGAAATCAATAAAAACAGCGTGATTAAGGGTATTGAAAAGCCTGAAAAAATTGACTTGGATTTAGTTAACGCTCAACAGGCTCGTCGTATTCTCGACAGACTTGTGGGTTACACACTCAGTCCGTTCATTTCACAGAAAATCCGTCGTGGATTGTCCGCTGGTCGTGTGCAGTCAGTTGCTGTGCGCCTTGTTGTTGACCGTGAAAATGAAATCAGAGCTTTTAATCCAGAAGAATATTGGACTCTTGATGCAAAAATGCTTGCTCCGTCATCTAAAAAGGCTTTCAAAGCACAATTTTTGGGTGATGAAACAGGCAAAGTTAAGATTACAAACAAAGAGCAGAGCGATATGTATCTTGCTCGTCTTGAAGGCGCAGAGTTCGTTGCAACTTCAGTTAAAAAAGGTGTTCGCAATCGTCAGCCAGCACCACCATTCACAACTTCAACAATGCAACAGGAAGCATCTCGCAAACTCAACTTCCAGGCTCGTCGCACAATGAAAGTTGCACAAGAGCTTTATGAAGGTGTTGAAATTCAGGGCATTGGCTCTGTGGGTCTTATCACATATATGAGAACTGACTCTCTTCGCATTTCAGAAGAAGCAAGAGCAGCGGGTAATGACTATATCAGAAACACATTTGGTGCAGAATATCTTCCTGAAAAACCAAGATATTATAAAACAAAAGCAAATGCACAAGACGGTCACGAAGCAATTCGTCCAACAATGATGGATTTGACTCCTGAAAGAGTAAAGGCTAGTCTTAGTGCAGAGCAATATAAACTTTATAGCCTTATCTGGAAACGCTTTATGGCATCGCTTATGGCAAACTGTGTTCAGGATACTGTTAAAGCAGAAATTCAGGGCGCAAATGCAAGTGACAAGGCACAGGGCAAGTTTATAACATTTATGGCAAACGGATATTCAGTTCGTTTCGATGGTTACACTTGCCTTTATGTAAGTGGCACAGATGAAGAAGAGGAAGAAGAAGGCAAACTTCCAAAAATCAACGAGGGCGATGCAATTAAGGTGAAAGAACTTGTTGGTAATCAGCATTTCACACAACCACCTGCAAGATATACAGAAGCATCTCTTATCAAAGCTCTTGAAGAAACAGGTGTAGGTCGTCCTTCAACTTATGCAACAATTATCTCAACAATCACACAAAGAGAATATGTAGTCCGTGAGCAGAAGCAACTCAAATCAACAGAATTGGGTGAAGCAATCACAGATTTGCTTAAAGCAAAATTCCCTAAAATCGTTAATGTAAAATTCACTGCCGGAATGGAAACTCAACTTGATACAGTTGAAAGCGGTGAAACTGATTATATTAAAATGCTTCACGAGTTTTATGATGACTTTATTGCAACTGTTGACAAGGCAAAAACAGAAATGCAAGGTCAGAAAATCAAGCTCAAAGAAGATGAAACAGATATCAAGTGCGACAAGTGTGGCAGAAATATGATTATCAAAACAGGCCGTTTTGGTAAATTCCTTGCTTGCCCCGGATATCCTGATTGTAAAAACACAAAACCATTAGTAGTTGAAACAAAAGCAACTTGCCCAGTTTGTGGTGGCAAAATTATCGAGAAAAAGACAAAGAGAGGCTATGCTTTCTTTGGTTGTGGCAATTATCCTGAATGCAACTTTATGACTTGGGATAAACCGACAGACGACCTTTGCCCACAATGCGGAAAATCACTTTTCAAGCGTAAGGGTGGCGTTGTTGCTTGCTTAAACGAAGGTTGTGGTTTTGAAAAGAAAGCAGAGCGCAAGAGAAAGGCAAAAGAAGAATGAAAGTAGCAGTAATCGGTGGTGGTCTTGCAGGGGTTGAGTGCGCAAAAGCACTTTCACGAAATGACATTTTTGTTGATTTGTTTGAAATGAAACCCCACAAAAAATCACCTGCTCATAAATTAGATACTCTTGCCGAGCTTGTTTGCTCAAACTCATTGAAAGCAGAAAGACTTAATTCTGCTGCGGGACTTTTAAAGCACGAAATGGCATATTTAGGCTCAATTTGTGTTGAAACTGCTTATGAAAGCAAAGTCGAAGCGGGTGGCGCATTAGCCGTTGACCGTTATGAGTTTTCAAGAATTATTACTGAAAAAATCAGAAATGATAAAAATATAAATATCATCGAGAAAGAAGTCACAGAAATCCCAACAGAATATGACGGTGTTGTGATTTGTGCAGGCCCTTTGGCAAGTGATGGGTTAGCCGAAACAATCCGCAAAATCTGTGGCGACGGGCTCTCTTTCTTTGATGCGGCAGCGCCAATTGTCAGCGCAGAAAGTATTGATATGACTTACGCGTTCACACAGTCACGATATGACCGTGGTGGTGCAGATGACTATATCAACTGCCCTATGAACAAAGAAGAATATGAAGCGTTTTATGATGCGATTATCAACGCAGAAAGTGCCGATGTTCATTCTTTTGACAAGCGCAAAGATGTTTATGAGGGTTGTATGCCCATTGAAGTTCTGGCAAGTCGCGGTAAGGATACAATGCGATATGGTCCGCTTAAACCGGTTGGGCTTACTGACCCACGCACAGGTCACAGACCTTGGGCAAATCTTCAGCTTCGCAAAGAAAATAAAGATGGTACAATGTATAATCTTGTGGGATTTCAGACAAATCTCAAATTCGGTGAGCAGAAACGAGTTTTTTCTATGTTTCCAGCACTTAAAAATGCAGAATTTTTGCGATATGGAGTAATGCACAGAAATACATTTATCGACTCACCAAGACTTCTTAACGGCGATTTCAGTTTGAGAACGAGTCCATATTTATTCTTCGGTGGACAGATAACTGGTGTTGAGGGATATATGGAATCTGCTGCAAGTGGACTTATGGCAGGCATCAATCTTGCAAAGAGATTAAAAGGTGAAGAAACTGTTGTTCTTCCCGAAGATACAATGATTGGTGCATTGAGCCGATATATAAGCGACGAAAGTGTTAAGAGTTTTCAACCAATGGGTGCAAATTTCGGCGTGTTGCCACCATTAGAAGAAAAAATCCGCGATAAGCAAGAGAGATATATGCAGTTGGCTCAAAGGGGTATGACTTCTCTCAAAGAATTTTGCAAAAACAATAATTTAGATGTTGAGTTTGAGTAAAATTGCCCACAGCACCACTTTTTGTTCGGGGCGGTACTATTTTGTATAGCACCACTCACTGCAAAATGGCACTGTGAACAATTTTCTTTCAAACTTTATTTAAGATGGTGAAAAAATGACTGATTTTGAGAAAAAAATCGGATATGAATTTAAAGATAAAAAGCTTTTAGAAAGAGCCTTGACTCATTCGTCCTATGCTAATGAAACAGGCACGGGACTTGATAATGAGCGCCTTGAGTTTTTAGGTGACTCAGTTTTAGGTTTTATCACAGCAGAATATCTTTTTGAACATTATAAGGACAAGCCAGAGGGCGAACTTACTAAAAAACGTGCTTATGCCGTTTGTGAAAAAACACTTTTTGGCTATGCTGAAAAAATAGGTCTCGGCGACAAAGTTCTTTTGGGCAAGGGCGAAGAAAGAACAGGTGGTCGTCACCGTCCATCTGTAATTTCAGATGCATTTGAAGCTCTTATTGCAGCAATTTATCTTGATGGTGGCATCGAAAAAGCAACAGAGTTTGTTTTGCCATTCATTGAAATTGCAACTGAAACAAAACCTGTTTTCAAAGATTATAAAAGCACTTTGCAAGAAGTGTTACAACAGAATCCAACAGAAAAATTTGAATATATCGTTGTTGGTGAAAGTGGCCCTGACCATAACAAAGAATTCGTTGTTGAAGTGCATTTAAACAGCAATGTTATCGGTCGTGGTAAGGGTAGCAGTAAAAAACGAGCAGAGCAAGAAGCGGCAAAATCCGCTTTGGAGTTAATGGGCTTATGAGTCACAGTAATATAAGCATTTTTGTACCACACAAGGGTTGCCCAAACGATTGTAGTTTTTGTAATCAGAGAGCAATTAGTGGTCAAATGACATCTGCAACACCGAAAGATGTTGAAGATGCGGTAGAAACTGCAATTAAATATAAGGTTGACCCGAAGAATACTGAAATTGCATTCTTTGGTGGTAGTTTTACGGCGATTAAAAGGGAGGATATGCTCTCTCTTTTAACCGCCGCAAAGCATTTTTTAGATATTTATAAATTTAAGGGAATTCGCATATCAACTCGTCCCGATTGCATCAACGAAGACATACTTTCAATACTTAAAAACTATGGCGTAACTGCTATTGAATTGGGCGCGCAGAGTATGAATGACGATGTTTTACTTGCAAATCATCGCGGACATACTGCTGATGATGTGCGAGATGCATCAAAACTCATAAAAGAATACGGCTTTGAGTTAGGTCTTCAAATGATGACGGGGCTTTATAAAAGTGATTTTCAAAAAGACGAGCAAACGGCTCTCGAAATCATAGAAATCAAGCCCGATACGGTGAGAATTTACCCGACAGTTGTGCTTAAAAACACCCATTTGGGTTATTTGCAAGAGATGGGCGAATACATAGCACCAACGGCAGAAGACTCTGCATCATTTTGTGCAAAACTTTTGCAGATGTTTGAAAAAGAAAATATAAAGGTCATAAAATTAGGTCTTCACAGCAGTGAAACAGTTGAAAGTGATATGATAGGCGGGGCTTATCACCCAGCATTCCGTGAGCTTTGTGAAGGGGAGATATATCTCACAAAAATCCTTGAAAAATTAAGCGCAAAAGATAAAAATCAGCAATATGTGATTTATGTCAATAAAAAAGTGCTCAGTAAGGCAAAAGGACAGCAGAAAAGAAACGAAAAAGCATTGAAAAATCAAGGATTTCATTGTATAATAAAGGGTAAAGAAAATTTAGAAGAATTTCAGATTGAGGTAACAGAAACAATATGATTTTAAAATCAATTACTATGCAGGGATTTAAGTCTTGTCCCGACAAAACAGTACTTCAATTTAATAAAGGGATAACAGGTGTTGTTGGCCCTAACGGTAGCGGCAAGAGTAATATCTCCGACGCTGTTCGTTGGGTTCTTGGTGAACAGTCCACAAAGAGTCTTCGTGGCTCAAAAATGGAAGATGTTATTTTCAGCGGTACATCACTTAGAAAAGCAACAGGTTTTGCAGAAGTAACTCTTTGTCTTGATAACGAAGACAGAAAACTTAACTGTGATAAAGATGAAGTTAATATCACTCGTCGTTTTTATCGTAGTGGTGACAGCGAATATAAAATCAACGGTGAAAATGTAAGACTTCGTGACATTAACGAGTTGTTTATGGATACAGGTCTTGGCCGTGATGGTTATTCAATGGTCAGTCAAGGCAAAATTGCCGAACTTATTTCTTCAAAATCTGGTGAACGCCGTGAGATGTTTGAAGAAGCGGCAGGTATTTCACATTTCCGTTACAGAAGAAGTGACGCTTTAAAAAGACTTAACCAAGCAGAAGAAAATTTAATCAGACTTCGTGATATTTTAACAGAGCTTGAATCCCGTGTTGGTCCACTTAAAACTCAAAGTGAAAAAGCACAGAAATTCTTAATACTTGCTGAAGAAAGAAAAAATCTTGAAATTGGCATCTGGTTACATAATATTGAGAAAACTCAAGAGAAATTAAAAGACCAAGATAGAAAAATCGATATTGCATCTGTTCAATATAAAGACGCTCAAAAACAGCTTGAAGAAATTGAGCAGAAGATGAATTCTATCATCGAAAAAACTCACGAAATCAATATTAAAATTGAAGAAGTGCGTGCAAGCACATCTCATTTTGAAGAACAGGCAGCCGAGCTTGAAAGTCAAGCAAAGGTTTATGAAAACTCTATTGCTCACAATAACGAGTCAATCGAAAGACTCGAAAAGGATAAGTTAACTGCCAACGAAGACGAAACAGATATTGACACACAAATCGAATCTGCAAACGAGCAAAAAGCATTAGCTCAAAAAGGCCTTGAAGATGCAAACGCAAAATTGCAGGCACAAATTGGTGAAATCGAAAAATTACAGAGTGAGAATGACGAATTCGCATCTGTTGCCGCAGACCTTTCAAAAGAAATCTCACTTCTTACAGTTGCCCTTGCAGATAATCGTGTTATTAGCGAAACAGCTAACTCACAGATTGAAGAAATCAGAACAAGAATTACTGTAATTGATGACCTTTTAGGCAATCGCAAAGAAACCGTTTTAGCACTTGAAGAAAAGAAAAACAATGCGCAAAAGGCATTGGATGAATGCATTGAAAAAATCAACGGATATAAAAATGCTGTTGATGGTTATCGCATCAAAGTTCAGACAAGAACTGAAAAAAGCGACAAGTTAAAAGCAGAAATCGCAACTCTTGATAGCGAAATCGGACGCAAAAACGAAAGAATCCGTGTTCTTGATGACCTTGAAAAGAATATGGAGGGTTATCAGGGTTCAGTTCGTAGCGTTATGAAAGAAAGTAAGCGTGGCGCACTTCGTGGTGTTCACGGTCCACTTTCACAGCTTATCACAGTTAAAGATAAATATTCAGTTGCAGTCGAAACTGCTTTGGGTGTAGCAATTCAGAATGTGGTTGTTGACAACGAAAACGATGCAAAACGTGCAATCGCATTTCTTAAAGACACTCGTGGTGGACGAGCTACATTCTTGCCACTTTCTGCTATTAAATCAAGAAGTCTTGATGAAAAGGATTTAGACGATTGCTATGGCTTTGTAAATATCGCATCAAATCTTGTTTCAGCAGACAAAAAATATAAAGACATAATCGAAAATCTTCTTGGCAAAACCGTTGTGTGCGAAGATATGGATTCTGCAATCACAATGGCAAAGAAATATAAGAACAGATTTAAAATCGTTACTCTTGATGGTCAGGTTATCAATGCTGGTGGCTCAATGACCGGTGGTAGCAAGGCACAGGGCGTGGGAATGCTCTCTCGTTCAAACGAGATTGAAAAGCTTTTAGCATCAGTTAAAGACCTTGAAGATAAGAAAAACAACCTTGCAGTTCAAGAAAAAATGCTCAGTGAAGATTTGGCTTCTGCCGTTGCTGACCTCGAAGGTATTGAGGGCGACATTCTTTCTGCTAACGAAGAAAAAATCCGTCTTGAAGGTGAATATAAGCTTGCAGAAAGTGAATATGAAACATATTCAGGTGGCGTGAAAGAACTTCTTGATGAAGAAAAAATACTCAATGAGAGAATTGAAAAAATTAATAATGACAGTATTGTTGCTCGTCAGAAAGTTGAAGAATTAAATAACGAAATCGCACAAAAAGAAAAGAGCCTCGAAGCAGTCAGTGGTGACAGAGAAAGTCTTGGTCATGTGCGTGAAGAATTGTCACAAAAAGCAGAACAAATCAGGCTCGAAATTCTCGGCTTCCAGAAAGATATTGAATCTGCTGATGATAATATTCGTCGTCTTGATATTCTCAAAGGCTCAAAAACAACAAGACTTGAAGAGCTTAATAAAGAAATTGAAGCATTTAAGAATAAAAACATCTGGCTCACAAAAGATATTGAGAGTCTTCGTGCATCTGCCGACGAGCTTCGCAAACAATGTGGCGACGCAAAGACAAATGTTGATGATTTGATTGAAGAGAGAACTGCTCTTGAAAAAGAAAACACAGACCTTCGAAATCTTGAAAAAGAAAAGAGCTCTGAAAGAGAAAGAGTCAGCGGTGAGCTTGCTCGTCTTGAAGAAAGAAAAGCAGCAATGCTCAATGAGTTTGAAGAATACAACTCAAAGCTTTATGACGAATATCAGTTGACAAGAAGAGAAGCTATTGCGCTCAATATCGTTATTGAAAATATCGGTGAAGCAAGAACTCGTCTTTCAGCTCTCAAAAACGAAATTCGTGGTCTTGGTTCAGTTAACGTTTCTGCTATTGACGAATACAAAGAAGTATCAGAAAGATATGAATTTATGTCAGAGCAGATTGGTGATGTTGAAAAATCAAAGGCAGAGCTCATTCGTCTTATTGATGATTTAACAACAAAAATGAGTGTTCAGTTCCGTGAACAGTTCCAGAAAATCAACACTGCTTTTGGTGAAACATTTGCTGAACTCTTCGGTGGTGGTAAAGCTGAATTAGTGCTTGAAGATGAAATGAATGTTCTTGAATGTGACATTGAAATCAAAGTTCAACCACCTGGCAAAAATGTTCAAAATATCAACCTGCTTTCTGGTGGTGAAAAGGGACTTTCAGCTATTGCACTTCTCTTTGCAATTCTTAAAGTTACACCTGCACCATTCGTAATCTTCGACGAAGTTGAAGCAGCGCTCGATGATGTTAACGTTGTTCGTTATGCTCAATATGTAAGACGAATGACAAAGAATACACAGTTTATTCTTATCACTCACCGTCGTGGCACGATGGAAGAAGCAGATATGCTCTATGGTGTTACAATGCAAGAAGAAGGCGTATCTAAGATATTGGAACTCAAGACTGCAGAGATGGCAAGAAAGTTAGGCTTAGCATAAAACCCAAAAAACTCATTCTGAGCGAAGCAAAGAATCTCAAAAACGGAGATTCTTTGTCGTTACACTCCTCAGAATGACACAAAACAAATTCTCGAAAGGATTTTCATTATGGGAATTTTCAAAAAAATCAACTTTGGTCTTACAAAGACAAGAAATAAAATGGCAGGGGCTATTGACGATATGCTTGATAGCTTTGACGAAGAAATAACCGACGACCTTTATACAGAACTTGAAGAAATTCTTGTTATGGGTGACGTTGGTGTTACAACTGCCGTTGAGATTACAGAAAAACTTCGTGAAGAAGTGGCAAAGGGCAAAATCAAAGGTGCTGACGCAATCCGTCAGCAGATTAAAACAATCGTTGCTGAAATGCTTTACGGTGGCGAAGATATGGGGCTTATCACAGTTCCATCAGTTATTCTTGTAATTGGTGTAAACGGCGTTGGCAAGACTACCACAATCGGTAAAATGGCGTCAATGTATAAAGCACAGGGCAAGAGCGTTATTCTTGGTGCTGCTGATACATTCCGTGCTGCTGCTATTGACCAGTTGCAAATCTGGGCAGACCGTTCAGGTGTTGACATCGTCAAGCACAAAGAGGGTGCAGACCCTGCTGCAGTTGTTTTTGATACAATCAGTGCAGCAAAGGCAAGAGATAGTGAAATTATTATTATCGATACTGCAGGTCGTCTTCACAACAAGAAAAATCTTATGGATGAGCTTAACAAGATTTATCGTGTTATCGACCGTGAGTTACCATATTCTGACCGTGAGGTTTTGTTGGTGCTTGATGCAACAACAGGTCAGAATGCAGTTAATCAGGCTCGCGAATTTAAGTCAGTTGCCGATATTACAGGTATTGTTCTTACAAAGCTTGATGGTACTGCTCGTGGCGGTGTTGTTCTTGCAATTAAGAATGAGCTTGGCATTCCGGTTAAGTTTATTGGTGTTGGTGAACAAATTGACGACTTGCAACCATTCAAACCCGAAGCATTTGCAGACGGTTTGTTTGACAAGATAGATTATAAAGAAGAGGAGGATATTCAACTTGAAATTAACGAAGAGAGTGTCGAAGAATGTGAAGACCTTGATGAAGATATTTTACAAGAAGAAGAACTCCCCAATGAAAACGGTGGAGAGCCTGAAGAAATTGCCGAAGCAGATGACGGCAGATTTGAACAGGAAGAAGAGATAACCGAAGAAAAAACAGAGAAGAAAGAAAAGAGGGGTTTCTTTGGACTTTTTAATCGCCACTCATAATATGAAAAAACAAGCAGAGTTGCAGAGAATTCTCGCACCTCTTGGCATAAATGTTTTAACTGCTGATATGGCAGGTATTGAACTTTCAGATGTTGACGAAACAGGAACTACATTTGAAGAAAACGCTTTTTTAAAAGCAGACAGCGGTTGCAAAGAAAGTGGAATGGTCTGTGTGGCAGATGATTCAGGACTTATGGTTGACTTTCTTGACGGTGCACCCGGTGTTTATTCAGCTCGTTTCGGTGGTGAACACGGAAATGATGCAAAGAATAACGAAAAACTTTTAGGACTTATGAAAGATGTTCCAGATAGTGAAAGAACGGCACGATTTGTAAGCTGTGTATGCTGTTGTTTCCCTGACGGAAGAAGTTTCACCGTTCGTGGCACTTGCGAGGGTGTAATCGCACACGAAGTACAAGGTAACGGTGGATTTGGTTACGACCCAGTATTCCTTGTAGGCGACAAAACATTCGGCGAACTTTCAGCAGAAGAAAAAGATAAAGTTAGTCACCGTGGAAATGCACTCCGCAAATTTGTAGAAGAATTACCAAAGTATTTAGGAGAATAATATGACAAGTAAAGAAAGAGCATATTGGAGAAGTCAGGCAAACGGACTTCAGGCTTTATTTCAGGTTGGCAAAGGTGGAATTTCAGATGCTTTAATCAAGCAGACTGATGACGCACTCAAAGCACGCGAACTTATTAAACTTAAAGTGCTTTTAGAAACAAGCCCAGAAAAGCCAAAAGTTATCGCACAGAAGCTTGCTGAAGCAACTAACAGCGAGTGTGTTGGTGTAATCGGTGGTAGCATGATTTTTTATCGCTACAACCCAGAATTACACAAAGACGAAAAGAAAAAAGGAAGAAAATAATAATGAAAATTGGTATTTTCGGCGGAACATTCAATCCACCCCACAAAGGTCACGCAAGAATGGTTGAGAAAATGACAGAAGAGTTAGGGCTTGATAAGGTTTTAATTATTCCAAACAAAATTCCAACTCATAAGCGCTGTGACGACCTTGCTGACAACAAAGACAGAATCGCAATGTGCAAAATGGCATTTACTAAGCCTAAATTTGAAATCAGCACAATGGAGATGGATAGAGAATCAGACAGTTACACAATTTATACTGTTAAAGATTTAAGAAAAAAATATCCAAATGACGATTTATATCTGATTATCGGTTCAGATATGTTCTATATCTTCCATAAGTGGTATAAGCACAAAGAACTTTTAGAAGAATGCACAGTTTGTGTTGCATCTCGCAATACTGACGACAATATTCAAAGTCTTCGTCAATATGCATTTGAAAAATTAGGTGTTTATATTGACGGTCTTGACGGGAAGAATATACATATCTCACCACTTGATGCTTATATTGTAAGTTCGGGTGAAATCCGTGAAAGAATTGACGAAGGCAAGAGCCTTTACGGAATTGTTGAGCCTGAAATCATTGAATATATGGAGAAAAACAAACTCTATGGATACGGCAAGAAATAAAGAATTTTTAGAAATTCTTAAAACTCGTTTAAAACCTGAAAGGTTATATCACTCAATCTGTGTTGCTGAACAGGCAAAGCATTTAGCCGAGATTTTCGGTGGGGATGTTGAAAAATCATACACAGCAGGGCTTATCCACGATATTATGAGATATGAACCAGTTGATAAAATGCTCGAAATGATTGAAAATGACGGTCAAATCCTTACCGATAGTGAAAAGAATATCACAGTTACTTTGCACGCAATAGCAGGTGAAGTTTTTCTTCGCAAAAACTTAAATGTTACTGACGAAGAAATACTTTCAGCGGTAAGATGGCACACAACGGGCAAAGAAGATATGTCCCTTTTAGAAAAGATTATCTATGTTGCTGATTTGACATCAGAAGACAGAGAATATCCCGATATTCTTGAAGTTAGAGCAATGGCAGAAAAAAGTCTTGATAAAACTTGCCTTCGTGGACTTTCATTCACTATTGAAGACAATGCAAAAAAATGCAGACCAATCCATATTGACACAGTTAAGGCTTATAATTATCTTGCAGAAAGGATAAAGATAAATGGATAGAACAGAACTTATGAAAAATATTGTTGCTACTCTTGACAACAAGAAAGCAACTGATATAAAATCACTTGAAATCACAGAACTCACATCTGTTGCGGATTATTTCGTAATTGCAACTGGTACATCAGGCACTCATATCCGTGCACTTGCTGATGAAGTTCAGGATTCACTCACAAAACAGGGCGTTGAGCCAAAAAGCGTTGAAGGCAAATCAACAGGTTGGATTCTTTTGGACTATGGCACAGTTGTTGTTCATGTTTTCACCCCTGACCAAAGAGAACTCTACAGTTTAGAGCATCTCTGGGGCGATGCAAAGGAATACGACATCAGCAAAATAGTAACAGAAGATTAAACAGTAAAAAATCTCTTTAAAGAAGGTTATATATATGAATTACGATTTTAAAGCTACCGAACAAAAGTGGCAACAGAAATGGGACGAAGCAAAGGTTTTTGAAGCACAAGACAATTCTGAAAAGCCAAAATTCTATGGCCTTGTTGAATTCCCTTATCCATCAGGTGCAGGTATGCACGTTGGTCACATCAAGGCATATTCAGGTCTTGAAGTAGTATCAAGAAAAAGAAGACTTGAGGGCTACAATGTGCTTTTCCCAATCGGCTTTGATGCTTATGGTCTTCCAACAGAAAACTATGCAATCAAAACAGGTATCCACCCAAGAAAAGTTACTGATATGAACATTGAAAAGTTCACAAGTCAGTTAAAGAGAGTTGGTTTCTCATTCGACTATTCAAGAGTAGTTGATACAACAGAAGAAAACTATTATAAATGGACTCAATGGATTTTCCTTAAAATGTTTGAAAACGGACTTGCTTTCCGTGACAAGACTCTCGTTAACTATTGCCCATCTTGTAAGGTTGTTCTTTCAAACGAGGACTCACAGGGTGGCAAGTGCGACATCTGTCACAGCGATGTTGTTCAGAAGTCAAAAGACGTTTGGTATTTGAGAATTACAGAATATGCTGACAAACTTCTTGAGGGACTTAACGAAGTTGATTATCTTCCAAATATCAAACTTCAGCAGGTTAACTGGATTGGTAAATCGCGTGGTGCATTCGTTAACTTCAATCTTAACGAAATCCCTGAAGAATTGAAGATTTATACAACTCGTCCTGATACTCTTTTCGGCGTAACATTTATGGTTATGGCTCCTGAGCACCCAATCATTGACAAGTATGCTGACAAGATTTCTAATATGGATGAAATTGCAAACTATCGTTCAGAATGTGCAAAGAAAACAGAATTTGAACGTACACAGCTTGTAAAAGACAAGACAGGTGTTAAAATTGCAGGTATTACTGCTAAAAACCCAGTTAACGGCAAAGATATTCCAATTTACATATCAGACTATGTTATGATGGGCTACGGAACTGGTGCTATTATGGCTGTGCCTGCACATGATGACCGTGACTATGATTTCGCAAAGAATTTCGGCATTGATATTATCGAAGTTATCAAGGGTGGCAATATTGACGAAGCTGCATATACAGGCGACGGCGAAATGGTTAACTCTGAATTCCTTAACGGAATGGATAACAAGAAAGATTCAATTGCAAAAATGATTGATTTCTTACAGGATAAAGGCATCGGTGAAGGTGGCGTTCAGTATAAGATGAAAGACTGGGCGTTCAACCGTCAGCGTTATTGGGGTGAGCCAATTCCAATCGTTCATTGTGATAAGTGTGGTATGGTTGCTGTTCCTTATGAAGAGCTTCCATTAAGACTTCCTGATGTTGAAAACTTTGCACCAGGTACAGATGGTGAAAGCCCACTTGCAAAGATTGAGTCATATGTTAACTGTAAGTGTCCAAAATGTGGTGGCGATGCAAAGAGAGAAACTGACACAATGCCACAATGGGCAGGTTCATCATGGTATTTCTTAAGATATATTGACCCACATAATGATGAAGCACTTGCTGATATGGATAAACTCAACTATTGGATGCCAGTTGACTGGTACAATGGTGGTATGGAACACGTTACACGTCACCTTATCTATTCTCGTTTCTGGCACAAGTTCCTTTATGACATCGGTGCAGTTCCATGCAAAGAGCCTTATGCAAAGAGAACTGCTCAAGGTCTTATTCTTGGACCTGACGGCGTTAAGATGAGTAAATCTCGTGGTAATGTTATTGACCCTAACGAAGTTGTTGACGTATTCGGCGCTGACGTTCTTCGTACTTATGTACTCTTTATGGGTGACTATGAGCAGGCTGCTCCTTGGTCAGAAAGCTCAGTTAAGGGTTGTAAGAGATTTGTTGACAGAATCTGGAATCTTCAAGAAATTCTCGTTGATGGCGACGAATTCTCAAAGGAACTTTCTTCATCTTTCCATAAGACAATCAAGAAAGTTACAGAAGATATTGAAACTCTTAAATATAACACTGCTATTGCAGCTCTTATGACATTGCTCAACGCAATTTATACAAAGGGCTCAATCAATAAAGCTGAACTTAAAGTTCTCTTGCTTCTTGTTAACCCATTTGCTCCTCACGTTACAGAAGAAATGTGGGAAGTTTGTGGATTCGGCAAGATGATGGCTGCTGACGGCGAATGGCCAACATACGATGAAGCAAAGTGCATTGATGAAACAATCGAAATCGTTGTTCAGATTAACGGCAAAATCCGTGCAAAACTCAATGTAGCAGCAGATATCGAACAAGCAGACGCTATTGCAGCAGCTAAAGCAGATGAAAAAGTCCAAGCAGAACTTAATGGTAAAAATATCATTAAAGAAATCTATGTTAAGGGCAAACTTGTAAATATCGTTGCAAAATAAAACATTAACGGTGGTGGAGGGACTATCTCTACCACTGTTTTTTTAGGTGAAAAACTATGTTTATTTGTCCCATTTGCAAATCAAAATTGAATATTCAAAACAAAACATATTATTGTGAAAACAATCATTCTTTTGATGTTGCAAAGCAGGGATATGTGAACTTGTTACCCGTCAATAAAAAACATTCTGATAATCCAGGCGACTCAAAAGATATGGTTTTATCTCGTCGGGCATTTCTTGAAAGTGGTAATTATGACTGCTTTGCAGAGAAAATTTGCGACATAATTAACTATTGGTTTACAAATAGTCAAAAACTATCTATTGCAGATTGCGGATGTGGTGAAGGTTATTATGATGGCAAGTTAAAAGGTATAAAAAAAGACTTTGATTTGTTTGGCTTTGACATTTCAAAAGAAGCAGTCAGATATGCGTCGGCAAAATATAAAGACTTTCACTATGCTGTGGGTAGTTGTTTTGATATGCCATTAGAGAGCAACTCTTTTGATATTGCACTCAACATTTTTGCGCCTATGGTAGAAAGTGAAATGGCGAGAATTCTTAAAACAAATGGAATAATGATTTATGCCGTGCCGGGCAGAAATCATTTGATGGGACTCAAAAAACTTCTCTATGAAAATGTTTATGAAAATGAAGAAAAACACACCGAATATGATGGTTTCGAGTTTGTTGAAAGATACACAATAAAGAATGAAATTACATTGAACGGTGAAATGGGTGTAAATCTTTTTAAAATGACACCATATTATTTTAAAACAGAGTTAGGCGCAGAAGAAAAAATTCGTAAAAGTGACGGATTTACAACAGAAATCCATTTTGATTTTCTTGTTTACAGAAAGATATAAGAATGATAAAATGAATTCATAAAAGCGTGGGGTGAGATTATGAAATTTATTGATATTTCAAAAGATGTAATGACTTGCGAGGTTTATCCGGGTGACCCAACACCATCGTTAGAGCAGGTTAAAACAATCGGCTATGAAAATGAATATAATCTGAGCACAATAAATATGTGTCTTCATAATGGAACACATATGGATGCACCGTTGCATTTCTTACCAAATGGTAATGATATTACAGAATATTCACCCGAAGTGTTTATTGGACCTTGTGTGGTTGTCGAAGTGCCTGAAATTATTATTACAGGTGCATTTGTTGAAGAATATTTCCCAAGAAATGCAAAAAGAATATTAATAAAAAGTCACGGCAAAGCAACCTTGCACGAATCAGCAGCGTCAGAGCTTTCTCACATGGGTTATATTCTTGTAGGAACAGACTCTATGACCGTTGAACCCGAAGAAAGTGACGGCAGAACTCACCGAATGTTTATGGTTGACAATGTTGCACTTTTAGAAAATCTTGATTTGGAAAATGTGCAGTCAGGTGACTATTTTCTTATGGCAGCACCAATGAAAATCGGTGGTGCAGAAGCAGCTCCCGTTAGAGCATTTCTCGTTTCGGATTATATCTTCTGGAGTGGAGAACAGAAATAAGTTAAAAAACATCTAAAACAATTTTTGGAGAAAATATAGAAATGGTTAAAAAACTACTAAGCCTGTTTTTGACATTTGCAAAAATAGGTAGTATCACCTTTGGTGGTGGACTCACAATGCTTCCGCTACTTACAAGAGAGATTGTGCAAAAGAAAAAATGGGCAACTGAAGAAGAACTTTTAGATTATTATGCAGTGGGGCAATGCACCCCGGGAATTATTGCAGTTAACACAGCAACCTTTATAGGTTGTTATCAAGCAGGTGTATTAGGTGGCATTTTTGCAACACTTGGAATGGTAACGCCATCAGTCATAATCATTACGGTTGTGGCATCTATTTTGCAGAATTTTATGGATTACCCAATAGTTGCATCTGCGCTTACAGGTATAAACGCTATTGTCTGTGCATTACTTGCACACACAGTGATTACACTTGGCAAGAAAAGTCTTGTGAATTTGGTGTCGGTTGTGCTTTTCATAATCGGACTTGTTGCTTGCTTTGTGTTTGATATAACACCAATTCTGCTTGTAATTTTTGGTGGAATTGTTGGTATTATTTCTACAAAAATCAAGGAGGGCAAAACCAAATGACCTTCTTGTATTTATTCTTTGAATTTTTCAAAATAGGACTTTTTGCGGTCGGTGGTGGCCCTGCTACAATTCCATTCCTGCAAGATTTGGCAAGAAGTGATTATGGTTGGTTTAACACCGAAGAATTAGGTGTTATGATTGCTATTGCAGAAAGCACACCGGGACCAATTGGCGTTAATATGGCAACTTATGCAGGCTATAATGCAGGCTTTGGTGAATTGGGAGTGCTTGGTGGCATTTTAGGTGGAATGACGGCAACATTAGGTCTTATTACACCATCTGTAATTGTTATTGTGCTTATTGCAGGTTTCTTGAAAGCATTTAAAGAAAACAATTATGTTAAAGGTGCTTTTGGGGGAATTCGACCCGTTGTTACAGCACTTGTTTTGTTTGCAGTATTCGGCATTATCAAACCGATTTTCTATGTTGACGGGGCATTCGTATTGCCTGTTATTGCAATTTCAGTAGTAGTTTTTGCACTTATGTTTGTTAAGAAACTTAAAAAATTACACCCTGCATTCTGGTTAGCTTTGGGTGCTATTGCAGGTATTTTATTAAAATTATAAGGATTTGTTTGTATGTCACTTCAAAAAAATCAAGATATACAACTGAATATTGAAGGCTATACTGCTGAGGGCAATGGTGTAGGGCATTATGATGGACAAGCGGTGTTTGTTTCGGGCGCTGCTAAAGGGGACATAATTATTGCCCATATTATTAAAGCCAAAAAGACCTATGCTATCAGCATTATCAAGCAGATTTTGAAGAAATCAGAAGATAGAATAGATGTTGATTGTGCGCATTTTCATTCTTGTGGTGGTTGTGCTTATCGTCATATCTCTTATGAAGCAGAGAAACAACTGAAAAAGCAAAAAGTGATTGATGCATTTCAGCGCCTTGCTCATTTAGATGTGCCCGTTAACGATATTATCACTTGTGAAACTGAAAGATACAGAAACAAAGCGCAATACCCCGTGGGCTTTGACAAGCAAGTTGTTGCGGGCTTTTACGCTCAAAAAAGCCATAGAATAATAAATTCTTCTGACTGTATTTTGCAACCTGAAGAATTTGCAGATATAGTCGAAATTGTGAAAAATTGGATGACGGAATTTGGCATCTCTGCTTATGACTCAATAAATCATACAGGGCTTATCCGTCATATCTACATAAGAAAAGCCTTTGTAACAGGGCAGATTATGGTGTGCCTTGTTATAAATGGTGACGAAATTCCAAAATCTAAAGAATTAGTTGACGATTTACTTAAAATCAAGGGACTTGCAAGCGTTTCAATCAACAAAAACACTGAAAAAACCAACGTGATTTTAGGTCTTGAATGTAAAACTTTGTGGGGTGCAGATTATATTGAAGATGTGCTTTGTGGAGTAAAAATCCGACTTTCACCACTTTCATTCTATCAGGTTAATCACGATTGCGCGGAGCTTTTATATAATAAAGCAAGTGAATATGTAGGTGCAACAGGGGATGAAACTGTCCTTGATTTGTATTGCGGAGCAGGTACAATCGGACTTTCAATGGCGAATAAAGTGAAAAAGATAATCGGTGTTGAGATTATCCCCGAAGCTATTGAAGATGCCAAGGTCAACGCAAAAAACAATAATATTGAAAATTGTGAATTTTACTGTGGCGACGCAAAAGATGCAGTAAAAATTCTTAAAGATAAGAATATCGAGCCTGATGCCGTAATCCTTGACCCACCACGAAAAGGTTGCGACAGAGAAGTTCTCGAATATGTCGCAGAAATGAAACCTAAAAAAATTGTCTATGTTTCTTGTGATGTTTCAACACAGGCAAGAGATTGTGCAATACTTAAAGAATTAGGCTATGAAACAAAAGAAGTAACACCTGTTGATATGTTTCCAAGAACCAGTCATACGGAGTCAGTCGCACTTTTGATTAAGGGATAATAAGGGGGATTATACATGGCACTTTCTACAAAAGTTAAAGACGTTTTTGCAACTAAACCCGGTTGGACAACCGAGCCTGTTGAAAGATTAAGTTATTATTCATATTTTGCAGGTCAGAATATGATTTACACACTTTTTAATGTGTGCTTGACTACATATCTTTTGTTTTTGGGCATTGACCCAATAAAATCAGGCACAGTTATGCTCGCAGTTAAGGTGTGGGACGCTGTAAACGATACATTGTTCGGTGTAATCTTTGACTCAATTAAGTTCAAAAGTGGCAAGAAATATCTTCCTTGGCTCAGAATTTCAACTATACTTATTCCAATTGCAACGATACTCACATTTATTATTCCGTCAGATTCGTCAGAAGCATTTAAATTGGGTTGGTTTGCGGTTGCATACATCCTTTGGGATACTGCTTACACTCTTTGCGATGTGCCGATTTTCGGTATTCTCACCTCAATGAGCCAAAGCGTTGACGAAAGAAACAGTATTCAGTCATATAAGAGTATTTATACATATATCGGCGTTGGTATCACATCAACACTTTCAACCATTCTTGTCAGTGAAAAGGTTGGTATGAATTATGGTATGATATCAATTATCATTTGCGTCATCGCATTTGCTTTGATGTCGCCTGCATCATTTAAGCTTAAAGAACGCTTTAAGGCAGAAAATGAGCAGACCTTTACTATCAGAAGTATGTTCTCATACCTTGTTAAAAATAAGTATTTGTTTATTTATTATTTGGGACTTTTCTTCTATTCAGCACTCAGCATTGGTAACGCATTTACACTCTATGTTTCATATTATTTATTCCACAGTGCATTGTTCTCAATCATTGTTGGTGCAGTGGGTACAATTCCACAGCTTATTATTTCTTTGTGGTTGCCAAAACTTATTCGTAAATACGACAAAATGAAAGTAAATCGCGTGTGCTTGTTACTTTATGTAATAATTAGTTTTGTTATGTGGGTAATCGGATATGACAGTGCAGTTCTTTATATAATTCTGTTTACTATCCGTTCAGTTCCGTTAGCAGTTGTAGCCCTTGAAATGTTTATGTTTACACCTGACTGTGCAGAATATGGTTACTTTAAGAGTGGCACAGAAGCAAAGGGCATTACTTTTGCTGTGCAGACCTTTATGGCAAAACTTACAGGCTCAATTTCAAGCGCATTAGGACTTTTCATATTGGGACTTCCTATGGTTGGTTGGAAAATGGTCGAGGTAAGCTCATTCCAGGAATTAGAGCAAAGTGGAGTAACACAGTCGCAACACGCTTTGGATGTTCTTTGGCTTATCTTTATGCTTATTCCTGCCATTGGTGGTTTGTTGGCATATATTGTGTGGTTGTTCTATGACCTTAAAGATAAAGATGTTCAGATTATGATTGATGCTAACACAGGCAAAATAACAAGAGAAGAAGCATTGAGCAAAATGTCAAAGACATATGACATTAAAGAATAACAATTAAAACGAAAACCCGAGAAACTTTCACTTCTCGGGTTTCTTTTTATGCTTTATTTAGCGGCATTCTGTTTTTTCTTTGTAACAAATAAGCTAACAAGAAAAGCTATTATAATAACTGCAAAACCGGCAAGTGCAATATATGGCTTGCTTGTGTTTGGCACCTCTACATTGTCTTGACCTGTGCTCTGATTGTCACCTGAAGCATTGTTTTGTGCATTATTCTGCACAGTGCTCTGAGTGCTGTTATCACCCTTATTTTGAGTGTTGTCAGGAGCAGTGCTTTCTACCGGAGCCTTGTTATTGTCTTTGTTGCCATTGTTGTTTTGTGTATTATCTTGAGAATTGTCTGGGACAGTACTTTGAGTGTTGTCCTGATTATTATTCTGTGTGTTGTCTTGGTTGTTGTTCTGATTTTCATTTTCAACCGGGTCTTGAGAAATGTTTAATTGTCTGTCGAAACCGCAAACATCACAAACCGAATCAGTTGTGCTTGAATAAGTGTGAGGAAGAATATCACCATAATATTCGTTGCACTTTTCACATTTTGCAGGTCTTTCGCAGGTTGCTGTGCCACCTGAATGTCCGCAAGCTGCAATTGTATTGCCGTGCTCAAAAACTTCTTTACAAGCCTCACAGATGGTGTCACCTGTATAGCCTTCGGTTGTGCAGGTCGCAGCTTTCTGGTTTGTCAAAACAGGCTTGTGGTTTGAAGCGTGAATAATTGTGAATGATGAATAGCCGCATGGACAACTCTTTGATACAGAGCCATCTTCTGTACAAGTTGCGTCAACAGTAATGGTTGTATAGTGGCTTTCAATATCGTGAACATTGTAATGAGTTTGTGCTGATGCAAGTGCTTCGTTACCATATTGAATGTTGATTTCTGCATAAGTTACCTCGTCAGATTCATAATAAACGATTTCCAATGATGGACAATGGAAGAAGGCATCATAACCAACGGTTCCAATATCTTTATTTAAGTAAACAATTTTTAATGAAGTGCATTTTGAAAATGTCGCGTTGCCTATTCTTGTAATTCTTTTTGGAAGCATGATTTCTTCAAGAGCTGAGCATCCATAGAACATTTCACTGCTCAAGCCGAAAGTTTCGCCTTCTGCAAAAATATGTACATCAACAAGGGAAGTACAATATATAAATGATTTACCATATATAGCGGTTACGCTTTCTTGTATTTCAACGGAGGTCAAACCTTCACAGCCCTTAAAAGCAGTCCATATTTCCTCCGTGTTTCCACCTACAACCAAGGTTTTAATAGAATCACAATTTATGAAAGTGTTATCTTTTATTTTTTTAGCTTCTTTTATTACTGCATTTTCTAAAAGAACATCGTTTAAGTACAAGCAGCGGCTATAATAAACAGGGTTTGATGTTTCTGAATTGAACGTTATCATTGCCCACTCGTCAATAGTGCCACGATAGTTAACTTTTTTAAGATTAAAGCAACGACCGAATGCTTTATCGCCAATTGTTGTGAGTGATGTTGGTGAATCTACACTTTCTAAATTAGAACAGCCAAAAAATGCATAACGACCAAGCGCTGTAATTCCATCAGTAATATAAATGCTTTTAAGAGATTCACAATTAATAAATGCATAAGGATAAACACCTTCGACATTTTCAATTGTTATGTTTTCAAGTAACTCACCGTTTATATATAGATTTTTAGAGCAATAAACGGGATTTGAAGTATCTCCAAAGAAATTAATGCTAACCCATTGCTCAAGTGTGCCTGTATAATTTACATAATTAATATTTGATGCGTTTAAAAATGCATCGGCGCCGACTTGAACTAAAGAGCTTGGCAAAACAACAGTTTTTAAGGCCTTACTATTTTCAAACGCGTTAGCATCAATTAAGATGGTGCCTTCAGAAATTACAAGGTCTTCAACTGAAGTGCCAAAGAATGCACCAGCACCAATTAACTGTACGGTATTTGGAATGCTTATGCTCTTTATTGAAGCACAGTTATAAAATGTGTATGGCTTAATGGTTGTAACACCTGAAAAAGTTGCATTTCCAAGCAATTTGCCATTGATATGCAAGCCATTAGCATATGCTGCAGGGTTTGAGCGCCAGTCATAAAAATCTATTTGTGACCATTCGTTAACAGTCATATTTGTGTTAACTTTTTCAATTCTTCCACAGTTTTGGAAAGCACAAAAACCAATCTTTCTAACATTTTTTCCAAACGAAACCTCTCTTAAATAAGGGTTATCACTAAATGCAGAATCTTGAATTTCAACAACAGAATCAGTAAATGTAACCTTTTCTAATGTTTTACAATTTTTGAATGCATTTTCTTTAACAATTGGAGTTGAAATAACTGCTTCTGTTAGTTTTTCTCCGTTAATATAAAGAGTTCCTGCTGTGTAAGCCGGATTATCACCATAACTATCAAAATCAATATTAACCCATTGGTCAACTGTACCATTGTAGTAAGGCTCTTTAATTCTTGTGTTGCCAAGTGCACTTTGACCAAATTTCTCTATTGATGCAGGAATTGTCATTTTAACAAGTTTTGGACAATTCCAGAATGCCATTTTTCCAATTTCCGTTACGCCCTCTGAAAGCACAACTTCTGTGAGAACCTTACAATTGCTAAACGCACTGCCACTAACTACAGCCATTGAGCTAGGAATTGTAACCTTAGTTATTTTTTCATTATCGGCAAATAATGAACCAGGCATAAGCTTTGTGCCATCTTTGATAGTTATTTCGCCTGATGTTGATTTATATGCAGCAATCAAGTAATTATCAAGATAAAGAAGTGTTCCATCCCAATTTGCCTCATTTTTATAAAAGGCTGTGTTGTAAAAAGCATTAGCACCTAATGATGTTAAATTTTTGCTTATAACTATCGTTTCAAGCTTTGAACAATTTTGAAAAACACGAGATTCGATAACTGTTACAGTATCAGGAATAACAACTTTTGTAAGCTCCTTGCAACCATCAAAAGCATAGCTACTAATGCCAACAACAGTCAACCCATTAATTTCTTCAGGAATAACCAATTCTCCTGTTTTGTCAACTTCTCCTGATTTGCTAAATCCAGTAATATAGCAAGTTCCATCGTACTTATTACTATAGGTCAAAGCACCAGCATCAGCTGCACTCGCAATTGGTGTAAAAATTCCACCAAAATCAACAACGGTTGTGCACAGCACAATTGAGCAAGCTATCATAGAAACCGCTAAAAGTATTGGTAAAAATTTCTTCATATATGTTTTCATAAATAGTCTCCTTTCAATAACAAGGTGTTGCAACAATTTGATTTTAGCAAATAAAAAATGCTCAATCAATTGAATTGCAAAATTGTCGAAAAACACTACAAAATTATTGAAAATATGTTCATTGGTTAATTGGAATTAGAATTATAAATTTAAATTCTTTTGAGTTGTTATCATATTCCCAATCCAATTCGCCATCATATTTATCAACGATTTTTTTGATACTCTTTGTGCCAAAGCCGTGCATCTCTTTGTTTTCTTTATTTGTAATAAGCTCACCATTTTTAGTGTTTGGTGGAATGTCACAGCTATTTATTACTGCTATTTTGCGATAAGAATTCATAACATTTGCTATCTGAATAAGTACTTTTTTCTTTTCTGATTTTTCTGCGCTTTCAACTGCATTATCAAGAAGATTATTAAATAAAGATGAAATATCCTTGTTGTTCATAACTGTCAGGTTATCAGTTACAATATCTATTTTAAGGTCAATATCTTTTTCTTCACAAACTGACGCATATTTGCTTAATATAACATCTAAAAGTCTGTTTTGAGTTTTACCCATATTGTCTAATCGGGACATTTCACCAAGCAAACTGTTGACATATTCTTTGATTTCAGCAGAATCGGTCATTGAAGCAATTGTGGCAAAGTGATTTTTATAATCATGCGCCATAACCTGCATTGATTGGTTTTTCTTTTCTATTAAGTTAAGATATTGCATATCTATTTCATTTTTTTGATGAGCAAGCTCTAATTCCATAAGCTTTTGTGTGTTCATTTCAGCTCTTTCATAGAGCACATAAACTATCAAATTGGCCAAAAACAGAATAATGCTTGCCATCAATATCCAGATGCTTTCAGGACTTTTTAGTGTAATATTTTTCGTCGCAAATCTGAACGCAAATAAAACTAATGCGCTACTGAATGGTAATATAGCAAGACCTGCCCATTTGCCCCATGATTTTGTGTTGCTTTCTTTTATTGATAGTCGTGCAAGCACTCGGGAGATAAAGAAAAACAACAACATACTTATCAAAGATTGCAAATGAAGGCTGTTATTAGCGTCCTTTATAATCAAAGATGAAAAATAAACCACTATAAATTCTGAAATGAAAACAGAAATCATAAGTGTAAGTCCGTGAAATAAGGATGACTTTAAAGAACTATTATATAGTAATTTCATAACAATCACATTTATCAAAAACATAAACAATATATTTAATAGTTCTAATTTAAAAACTATGTTTATAACACAGAGCAGAGAATATGCTCCCAAGGTTCCAAGAAAAGATATAACATAATTAAATTTAGGCTCATAAATTGATTTTGCGAAAAAGAAAACAATTAAAACTTCTATAAAATAAACAGTTGCTAAAAACACCATAATTATCTCCTTTCTAACACATAAAAGAAGGCTTTTTTGATTTCTGCTTGCTTCTTCGGGGCAATTGACACGGTGAATCGTTCAACAATGTTGCCATCTAAATCTTTTTGGGCAAGCACTAACTCTGTTCTAGTGTGTCTAATAGAATAATCTAAATTAACGATATAACTTGAATGAGGGGAAACAAAAGATATACCGTTAAGTCGCAATTTCCAATCAGTTATTTTATCTTTTGATAAGTATGTACCATTCACGGTGATTATCTTTGTCTTTCTGCCGTCAATTTCTAAAAGAATAATATCATTGGTATAAATTCTTACATCTCCGCCTGTAATAATATCGTTAAATACAATGATATCATTCTTAAACAAATCGTTTGCATCATCCAATGCCTTGTAAAGCCTTGAAACATCAAGTGGCTTTGATAAAAATCTGAATGCGTTGATTTTGAAGGCGTCATCTAAATATCCGTTATATGATGTGATTACAAAAATAATATTTCGGGGATTTCTCTTTTTTAATTCTTTGCCTGTTTCAATGCCGTTGATGTTGCCCATTTCAACATCTAGGAATGCTAAGTCAAATAAAAGCTCGTTCTTTAAAAGCTTTTCTCCGCTTTCAAATTGAAATATATTAAGTGAAATGCTTTTTTCATCAAAATAGTTCCGCAGACTATCTTCAAGAAAAGCTCTGAAATCTCTGTCGTCATCACAAATTGCAATGTTCAAAAAATCACCCCATATATAATGAATATATCTAAGTATATCAAAAAAATCTTAACAAATAAATTCCAATTCTTTACAATACTCCTTGATATATATACTACATATTTAACTGATAAAAACAAGTAAAAATACAAAATTATCGAAAAACCCGACAAAATTATTCATCAATCTTGAATAAGTATATATCTTTTTTGCGTCCGCTGTGCTACAATATAAAAAACATACAATTATTTAGGAGCATTTTATGAACGGAATGACAAGACGTGAGCGTCAGGTGACTGACATTCAAGAAATTATAAAAATTCTTGATAAATCAAAGGTTTTGCATTTGGGACTTGTTGATGGTGACGAGCCCTATGTTGTGCCAATGAATTATGGTTACATAATGGAAGATGGTAAACTTACAATTTATCTTCACGGTGCAAATCGTGGCAGAAAGCTCGATTTGATTCGTGCAAATCCAAAAGTTTTCTTTGAAATGTGTTGCGATATTGAACCTTTTGAGGGCGATGTTGCTTGCAGATATGGAATTACCTATGCATCAGTTATGGGCAGGGGTGTTGCCGAAATCGTTGAAGATGTTGAAGAGAAAAAATTAGCATTATCTGTGCTTATGAAAACACAGACAGGCAAAGATTTTGAGTTTGAAGATAAAATGACAAAAATAGTTACAATTATTAAAATCAACACTCTTGAATATACCGCAAAAAACAGACCATCACCTAAAAAATAAGGAGTTATTATGCTGACAATTCGTGAAACCCATAAAATTAAATACGCTTTTCACGATATTGACGGCACACATTCTCTTATTCGTGACTGGCCACCGGTTATGAGCATCTGTCTTTATGATGTAATCAAAAATGGTTTGTCAAATGATTTTGATAGTCTGGCAAATCAAAAAAGGCTCATTTCTCTTGCAGGGACAATGAAATTACCCGAAACCGACCAATTTTGCATTGAGTCAGCGGGACTCTCGGCACTTACTCAAATGGAATGGGCAATTCGTCGTGCAGTGCAAGAAAACATAATAAAAGTCAACTGCGATATGCAGACAAATGCTCAAATAATTGACCGAATTAATAACGGAATTGAATATTATGACGACTTGCCAGAAACCCCAGAAATGACCGAAATGTTAAAAGAGCAAACACCACGACTTTTCAAGCTTTATGAAGCAGTGCTCAATGGGTTTTGCAGAGATAAAAATCTTCAGAAAGCAAAAGAAAACCCCAGTGAGTTTAGAATAAAAGGCTCAATGGAGTTTTTGAAATTCTTAAAAGATAACGGAGTTAAAAACTACTTTGTGACGGGTGCAGTTGTAGAAAAAGGTATGGGAATGCACCAAGAAGTTGAAGCTCTGGGCTATAAAATCGGTGAAAACGAGCTTGTTGAAGATATAATAGGCTCAACCTGGCGTGACAAAATGCCAAAAGATATGGTTATGCAAAAACTCTTAAAAGAGTTAGGTGTCAAAGGTGAGAATGTGCTTGTAATTGGTGACGGTCGTGCCGAAATTCAGGCAGGGGTGCAGATGGGTGCGTTTGTTGTGAGCCGATTACCTGAAAATGCAGATTTTCAACGAGAATTACATAAAAAACTAGGCACAAATATTATTATAAAAGACTTTTGCGATAAAGAATTTTTACAACTTTTCAAAGGTGAATAGTATGGATTTATTTGAAAGATACCCAAAATTGAATATTTGTAAAAACGATATTGAAAACGCCCTTGCACTTATGCTTGATACATATAAAAAGGGTGGCAAAATTCTTGTTTGTGGCAATGGTGGAAGTGCTTCTGATGCCGACCATATTGTTGGTGAATTGATGAAAGGATTTCTCAAAGACAGAAAGGTAATTGACGAGAGAATTCCACAAGAGTTAAGAGAAAAATTGCAAGGGGCATTACCTGCGATTTCGCTTTGTGCTCATAATTCGCTCATAACTGCAACTATCAATGATAATGATGCAGATATGATTTTTGCACAGCAAGTTTATGGTTACGCTAAAGAAAAGGACTTGTTGATTGCGATTTCAACATCGGGCAATTCAAAGAATGTGGTCAGTGCAGTAAAGGTGGCAAAAGCACTTGGCACAAAGACATTAGCATTGACAGGAGAAACAGGTGGGGAGTTAAAGCAAGTTGCAGATGTTACAATCTGCGCACCATCCACCGAAACATACAAAATCCAAGAATACCACTTGCCAATATATCATTACTTATGTGCAAGTGTTGAAAACGAATTTTTTTGAATAAAACAAAATTGTAGGGGACGATGACCACATCGTCCCGTTAATGTGTCACCCTGAGCGTAGCGAAGAATCTCAAAAAAGAGACCCTTGCATTGCTCAGGGTGACATTTGTTTTTGCAAAAATAAAAGAGCAGTTAAACTGCTCTTAATCTCTGAAATCAAATAATTTATTTGGTTTTATTTCTAATGCACTACAAATATTGAAGATGACATCTAACGAAACAGCACAATCAGCGGTTTCAATTCTACTCATATGAGTACGGCTTATATTTATTTTCTCGGCAAGTTCAATTTGTGAAAATCCTTTTGCCTTGCGATAATATGCAATATTAAGTCCTAATTGTTTATAATTGTCGAGTTGTTGCTTTTCCATAATGTCACCTCACACATATAGTATAACCTTATTTTGCAACATCTTCGACAACTTAAAAGGTTATAAATGCAACTTGACAAGTTACAAAAATTGTGTGATAATTAAATTGCACTTAAAATTACGATAATTTGTGATTTTAAGTAGATTTGATTGAGGTGTGAAGGAAAATGGCTAATCCTGTATGCGAAAAATGTAAAAATGAAATTTCACCAATTGATGTAGTATCGTGTCCTAACTGCGACAAAAAATATCATAGTTGGTGTTGGATGAGTGTACCAAATTGTATTGGGTGTGGAACTTTTAATAAAGATTACATGAAAGAAAAGATTAATAAGGCAACCGTTAATATCAATACTAATGTAAAGGACAGGAGTGCCTCAAATGAGAAAGTTGTTGCTATGGATTCCGGTATGTTTTCCAACATTGGTGAAAAGCTGAAAGGTTGGGCAAGGGCATACTTTGTAATTAGTGTTGTTATTGCCATTATAGCAGTTATAGCAACATTTATTATTGATTTATTCCTTTTTCCTGCAATTGTTGGTGTTGCTATAGGCATAGTTCTTTCCGCTTGGATTATGTCGTTAATTCTTTATGCCTTTGGTGAATTAGTTGCTAACTCAAAAGAAAGCAAAATAATACAGAGGGAAATTTTAGAAGAACTCAAAAAAGAAAAATAAAGAAAAAAGAACAGACAGGGATGTTCGTCCATACGCGTTTATTGAGTTATAGAGTTTACGGGCGGGCACAGAGACCTGCCCTTACAATTCTGCACTTTGCATTCTGCATCAAAAAATCCGACCATTTGGTCGGATTTTTTCTTACCCTAAATCGTGTTTATCTGTGATTGTGATTTCCGGTTTTTTCATACCGAGAGTTTCAAGAACAACAATCTCGTTTTCTTCCTTAAGTAATGCGCCTGGTAAATAAAGTGATTTCTGTGGGCCAACTTTCCAATATCTACCAAGGTTGAAACCGTTAACCCAGACATAACCCTTGTCAAAGTTATCAAGGTGAACAAAGCAATCAGCTTTTGAGTCTGCCTTGAATGTGCCTTTATAGAACATTGCGCCATTGTCTTTATCAAATTTTTCTGCTGATTTATATGTAAGCTTTTCGATATTATCAAGTGGCAAAGTCCACACATCATAGCCCATCTGACGTTGATTTGCAATATAGATGTCAGAAAAGCCTTTTCTGTCCATCATCTTTTCGCCATAGTTAACGCGACCCATTGTGTCAACAAGGAGGCCGATTTTCTTTTCGCCATCAACAGGGCCAATGAATACAGTTGTTGTGTCTTGGTCATCTTTTGTGAATTTCTTGAAGATTGAGCCAAGTGAAATTTTTCCACTTTGAGTATAAACTGTTCTGTCAATGAATTTTTTATATTTATCATCAACATAAACAAAGCCGAAATCGTGCACATTTCTAATCATCAATGGAATTGGGTCATAGTGGCCTTTGATTACTGTTTCATAGTAAATCATACCGAAGTTCTGACCAAAGTATTCCATGCTTTCAGGAACAGGAACTCTGTGCTTTTCGCCGATTACATCAAGATTTTCGAAGAGTGATGCAGACTCAGTAAGTTCCACTTTACCGATTGTCTGTAATTCTGGAGATGGCAATAATTCTTGCATTTCAAGACCTTGGTGCTTATGTAACAACTCGCGAACTGCGTGATAAGCAGGAGTATAATCGCCCCATTCATTAAGAAGCGCACAGTAGTCATAACTTGTAATTGTTGGCTCATATGCCTTGCCTGGATTATGGTTTGCACCTGCGTTGAATCCAAAGTTTGTACCGCCGTGGAACATATAGAAATTGAAACTTGCACCACAATCTAAAAAGTCCTGAACTTCTTTAACAATTTCTTCTGCTTTTCTTGTGTGGTGAATGTCACGCCAATGGTCAAACCAACCACACCAGAATTCGCCACACATATTAGGTCCGTCATTTTCGAAATCTTTTAAGCAATTAAAAGCAGTTTTTGCCTTTGAACCAAAATTAAGAACTTTATAAATGTGTGGTAATGAACCACCTGAAATCATATTTTTCCAGTTACCGTCAGAAGTGAAAAGAGGAACATCGATTCCACAGTTACGAGTTAAATCTTCAACGAATTTAAGGTATTCCTTGTCGTTACCATAAGAGCCATATTCGTTTTCAACCTGCATTGCAATAATGTTACCGCCATTTGTCTGTAAAAGTGGTTTTAATCTGCCCAGCAATTCTTTGTAGTAACGCTCAATGCAAACGAGAAAGTCAGGGTACATACAACGGATTTGCATATTCTTATCTTTAAGTAACCAAGCAGGAAGTCCGCCGAAATCCCATTCAGCACAGATATATGGGCCGGGTCTTACAATACAGTAAAGACCTACTTTCTGTGCAGTTTTTACGAAACGCTCAATGTCAAGAATACCATCAAAATGAAATTCACCTGGTTTTGGCTCGTGAAGATTCCAACAAGTGTATGTTTCAACTGTGTTGAATCCTGCCAACTTTAATTTTGTGAGACGGTCTTCCCAATATTCAGGCACAGTGCGGAAATAGTGCATAGCACCTGAATAAATTTTAATGGGCTTGCCATCCATATAAAATTCTTTGTTTTTAATTTCGAACATATATTTTTTCTCCCTTCGGGAAATTATTTTTTAGTAATCAAGCACACGCATTCAACATGGTCTGTGTGCGGAAACATATCCACAGGTTGAATTTTGCGCACTTTATATCCATTTTTAGAAAGATACAACAAGTCTCTTGCCAATGTTTCAGGGTTGCAACTTACATAAACAACTTTTTGTGGAGAGAGCTTCACAAGAGAAGATAAAAAGGGAATATCGCTACCTGCACGGGCTGGGTCCATAATAACAGCATCGATTTGCTCATTATTATTTGCAAGCTCAACCATAAATTTGCCTGCATCAGCAGTAAAGAATTTTATATTTTCAATTCCGTTGAGCTTTGCATTTTCTTTGGCATCTTTTACGGCATCCCTATTGATTTCAACACCTAAAACACTGTGCACATTCTTACTTGCAATAAGTCCGATTGTACCCGTGCCACAATATGCGTCAATAATTCTCTCGTCACCCTTGAAATCTGCATATTCAAGAGCCTTGTTATAGAGAATTTCGGTTTGAATGGGGTTAATCTGATAAAATGCCTTTGGCGAAATACGGAATTTCAACCCACAAAGCTCCTCGGTGATTTTGCCATCACCGTATAGCACTTTGCTCTTGTCACCTAACACCATACTTGTAAACTTATTATTTACATTCTGCACGATTGTTGTAATTTCAGGGTGACGGCCAACAAGGGCATTGATAAATGAACGCTTTGACGGGAATTGTGGTGTTGATGTAACTAGCACTACCATTACTTCACCACTTTTAAATCCGTTTTTCACAAGCACATGGCGCAAAAAACCTTGACGGGTATTTTCGTCATAAGGCCTCAACTTAAAACTCTTCAAAAGTTTTTTAACAGTGTTTGCAATTTCGTCTGCTTTTGGGTCTGTGAGCATACATTTTTCAATATCAATGATTTTATGTGTTGATGATTGATAAACACCGGCAATAATCTGGTTACTTCTGCTACGGCCAAAAGCATATTGAGCTTTGTTACGGTAGTTATATGGATTCTTCATCCCGATAATTTCTTCCACGTGACCAAACTTGCCCAAAAGACGAATTGCCTTGACTTGCTTATGCTTTAATTGTTCTTCATAAGAAAGGTTTAATAACTGACATCCGCCGCATTTTTTTGCGTGGGGACAAACCTGAGTTTTATTCTTCATAATTATCCTATTTTTCTTCCGTTTTTAATTTCGATTTTTCCAATAAATGGAACTTTAATGTATCCTGTAAATGTATCGCCGTTGATTTCAACCGAAATATCAACATTCATTTTGCCCATAAGTTCAATTTCGGCTTTGCCAGAAAGACGATTGCCGTCTTCTTTAATATCATAAACCTTGAAATTAGGAAGTTTTTTGAGAGAAGGCACAGTAACAGAAAAGTCATATTCACCATTGTTGTCGCTTATTTCAACAATGGCATTGCCACTGATTATTGAAGTTTCAATGTCACCCATCCATTTGCCTAAACCTATCATAATTTCACTTCCTTTGGTTTTTTTATAATTTTACCATTTATTACACTAGTTGTAAAGGTTGAAAAGAATGATTTATTAACCACTTTTCGTTGACAATGTAGAAAAATAAGAGTAAAATAATAAACTGAATAACTGCGTATGAGGTGTTTTTTTGGAAAAATTCTTTTCTCGCTCAAAAATACAGCAATTACTGATGATTGCTTTTGATATTTTAATAGTTAATGGTTCTTATTTTGTTTCGGTATATCTGCATTGTTTATTCCATATGCCAGAAGAAACGTTTGACCGTCTTCTTGCGAGGATTCCGTATGTTACAGTTGTTTATATCGGTCTTTTCCTTATCAGAAGACTTTATAGAAATCTTTGGAAATATATGGGATTTTATGAACTCACAAACACTGTGCTTTGTGCGGGATTTGCAACTGCTATCTGTTGGATTATAGATTATATATTTATGAAAGCGGGATATGTTTTCGGCATAAATTGCTTGCCTTTTGCGGCATATGTTGAAGCATTCCTTCTTATCTGTGCTTTCTGTGCAGGCACAAGAACATTTTATAAAGCATATCGTGCTATGCGTTCTGATAAAAACCGTCGTCGTGGTGTTGCAAACAAACGCATTATGATTATTGGTGCGGGCGATATGGCAAACTCAGTACTTTATGAAATGAGCATTTCAGGTTACAAATTCGGCTCTCCGGTTGTAATCGTTGATGATGACGATAAAAAGCAGAAACTTAGAATTCGCGGTATTCCTGTTGCAGGAAAAATTTTGGATATTCCTCAGCTTGTTAAGTTGTATGATGTTAACGAAATAATTTATTGTATTCCTTCAGCAGACGCACAGAGAAAAAGAGAAATTCTTGAAATTGCAATGTCAACTGGTTGCAACCTTAAAACAGCACCGAATATTGATGAGCTTAGCGGACCTAATAAGTCATATGCCGATAAAATCAGAAAAGTTGACGTTCTCGACTTGCTTTCACGTCCTGAAATCAAACTTGACCCGGATGTTTGTAAATATGTTACAGGTGAAACTGTTCTCGTAACTGGTGGTGGTGGTTCAATCGGTAGTGAGCTTTGCCGTCAGATTGCAAGATATAACCCTGAAAGAATTGTTATTTTTGATATTTATGAAAACAATGCTTTCACACTTAAAAATTCTCTTGATAGAAAATATTGTGGTGCACCACAAATTGAAATCCGTATCGGTTCGGTTCGTGAACTTCGCAGATTAAGAGAAATTTTTGAAGAGTTTCAACCTTCATCAGTTTTCCATGCAGCAGCACATAAGCATGTGCCACTTATGGAAGATAGCCCTTATGAAGCGGTTAAGAATAATATTTTAGGTACATATAATACTGCTTTCTGTGCAAATGAATATGGCGTTAAGAACTTTGTCCTTCTCTCAACTGACAAAGCGGTTAACCCAACTAATGTTATGGGCGCAACAAAGAGAGTTTGCGAACTTGTTGTTCAGCATTTCAGCAAGATTTCAAAGGGAACAAAATTTGCAGCAGTTCGTTTTGGTAATGTGCTTGGCTCAAATGGTAGCGTTATTCCAATTTTCAAAGAGCAACTTGAACAGGGTGGCCCAATCACAGTTACACACCCTGACATCACAAGATACTTTATGACAATTCCTGAAGCAAGCCAGCTTGTTGTTCAAGCGGGTGGCTTGGCAAAGGGTGGCGAGATTTTCGTTCTCGATATGGGTGAACCTGTTAAGATTGTTTCACTTGCAGAAAACCTTATCCGTCTTTCGGGGTTTGAACCATATAAAGATATTGATATTCAGTTCACAGGTCTTCGTCCTGGTGAAAAGCTTTATGAAGAACTTTCATTGGAAGAAGAACTTGATGAAAGAAGAAAAACAGGTAACGACAAGATTTTTGTTACAAAGCCACTTGAAATTGATGACGAACAGCTTGAAAAGGATATCAAGGCTATTGATACTCTTAAGCCTGAAGAAGTTCGTGATTATCTCAAACGACTTGTTCCAAATTATCGTGGTAAATAATTTAATTCATATATTTATTGGAGATGTTCTAAATGGAAATCAAAATTCAGAAAACAACAACACCAAAACAGAAACCAGATTGGAAAAATCTTGGCTTTGGTCACATTTTCACAGACCATATGTTTATTATGGACTATGATGAGGGTCAGGGCTGGCACGATGCGAGAATCGTTTCTTATCAGCCACTCGTATTAGACCCATCAGCACTTGTGTTCCACTATGCTCAGGAATGCTTTGAAGGTCTTAAGGCATATCGTTGTGCAGACGGTAGCGTTCAGTTGTTCCGTCCTGACAAAAACGCAGAAAGAATGCAATCAACACACGACAGACTTTGCATTCCGCAAATCCCAGTTGCTGATTTTGTAGATGCAGTTAAAGCTCTCGTTTCAGTTGATAAAGATTGGGTTCCAGCAGAGCCTGACACAAGCCTTTACATTCGTCCATTCACAATCGCAACAGAAGAAGTTTTGGGTGTTAAGGCATCAGCTAAATATCAGTTCATCGTAATCTGCTCACCATCAGGTGCTTATTATGCAGAAGGTCTTAACCCAGTTAAGATTTATGTTGAAGATGAATATGTTCGTGCAACACCAGGCGGAACAGGATATATCAAATGTGGTGGTAACTATGCAGCATCAATCGCAGCAGGTGAAAAAGCACACAAACTTGGTTATTCACAGGTTCTCTGGCTTGACGGTGTTGAGAGAAAATATGTTGAAGAAGTAGGCGCTATGAACATTATGTTCAAAATGGGTGGCGAAATCTACACAGCCGCAACAACAGGCACAGTTCTTCCGGGTATCACAAGAATGAGCTGTATCGAGCTTCTCAAATCTTGGGGCTACAAGGTTAACGAAGGCAAGCTTGCAATTGACACAGTTATGGACGCAGGCAGAAACGGAACACTTGAAGAGGTATTTGGTACAGGTACTGCAGCAGTCATCTCACCAGTTGGTTCACTTATGTATGAGCAAGAAGTTGTAACAGTTAACAACTTTGAAATTGGTGGACTTACACAGAAACTTTATGATACTCTCACAGGTATCCAGTACGGCAAACTCGAAGATACATTCGGCTGGACAATTAAAGTTGACTAATTAAAGATAAAGTAAAAAGCACTTACCAGAATAGGTAAGTGCTTTGTTTTTGGAGCTGGTGACGTGGCTCGAACACGCGACCTGCTCATTACGAATGAGCTGCTCTACCAACTGAGCTACACCAGCAAATATTTATTTGTATTACGAATGAGCTGCGCTTCCCTCAGAAATATAGTCGCACTGCTCAAGACTTCGCATTGCTCCTTATTTCTTCATCTCATTTTGCTCGTGCTATTCGTCCACCGGACGGCACTCGCAACTTCGCCCAACTGCGCCACACCAGCAATTAACTAAAAACAATTATAGAATACTCAAAAAACTTTTTCAAGTATTTTAATGCAATTTGCAATAAAGTGTGATACAATAAGAACATAGTCCGAAAGGGGCGTGTGATATGACAAAAGTTGCATTTGTAACAGGCGGGGCAAAAGGTATCGGCTCTGCTGTTGTAAAAAGATTTATAAAAGATGGCTATAAAGTAGCTTTCACTTATAATAATTCAGAAGACAAGGCGCAAAGTCTTGTTAGTGAATTGGGCGAAAACTGCAAAGCATATAAACTTGATATTACTGACAGTTGTGCTGTGAATGATATAATTGCAGATGTTGAAAAGAATTTCGGTGAGATTTCGGTGCTTGTGAATAATGCCGGTGTTGCCGAACAAGCTCTTTTCACAGATATTACTGACGAGATGTGGCACAAAATGATTGAAACAAATTTAAGCGGTGCTTTTTATTGCTCTCGTGCCGTGCTTAAATATATGATTAACCGAAAGAATGGCAAAATTATCAACATTTCATCAATATGGGGTGAAATCGGTGGCTCTTGCGAGGTGCATTATTCAGCAGCAAAAGCAGGGCTTATTGGTATGACCAAGGCACTTGCCAAAGAAGTTGGACTTTCAGGGATTACGGTTAATTCTGTGTCACCGGGCGTGATTTTAACTGATATGACAAGTCATTTTGACGAAGATACAATGAATGAGTTAAAAGACGAAACACCGTTGAATAGAATTGGTACACCCGAGGATATTGCAGGTGCAGTCGCATTTTTAGCGTCGGCAGATGCAGATTTTATCACAGGACAAGATTTAGCCGTAAACGGCGGAATGAATATATAGACACCCAAAGACCCTGCGAATTTTCGCAGGGTCAATTTTTTTCTTCATATTTTACTTTTTGATAGACGGGACATTTTGTAAAGTTTTTATAGCAAAGTTCTTCAATAGTCCAAAGAGTTAAATCTTCGTAAAGCATAACACAATGCGGGAGAATTTTTTGTTGGGGTATTCTGTCTTCTAATAGGGGACATTTTTCAGGGTCTTCAAAAAACATAATAATCACCGTAGATATTTTACTCAATCTTTGAGTAATTGCCAATACTCAATTATTGAGTGTTGTAAAGTTTATTCGAGGTGAGTATTTTGAAGATTTATATAAAAAGACTAATTGATTTGCGCACAGACTCTGATTTGACACAAAGCGATGTGGCAAAGGTATTGAATAAAAGCCAACAGGGTTATGCCCATATTGAAAATGGCAGAGCCAACATTTCGGTTGATGATGTAATCAAATTGTGTAAGTTTTATAAGGTGTCACCAGAATATGTTTTAGGATTTACTGATGAAATCAAATAATTTTGCATTTTGCACTTTGCATTCTGCATTAAAAAAGACGGTCATTCGACCGTCTTTTTCTATTATTCTTCGTCGACTTTTGCTTCTGCAATAACTTTTTCAACGATGTTCTGTGGAGCTTGTTCATAACGAGTGAACTCAAATGAGAATGAGCCACGACCTGCTGTTACTGAACGGAGAACTGTTGTAAAGTCGCCCATTTCAGCCATTGGAACTTCTGCTGTAAGCTCTTGCATTCTTGGCTCGTCTGCAGGACCCATACCGAGAACTCTACCACGACGTTTTGTGATGTCGCCCATAATGTCACCAAGGTTGTCATCAGGCATTAAAGCAACGAGTGTACCAACTGGTTCAAGAATTGTTGGGTCAGCCTTTGGAATACCTGCTTTATATGCAAGTGATGCTGCCATCTTGAATGCCATTTCTGATGAGTCAACTGGGTGATAAGAACCATCATAAAGAGTAGCCTTAACACCTACCATTGGGTAGCCAGCGAGAACGCCCTTAAGAACGCAATCGCGAAGACCTTTTTCAACTGCTGGGAAGAAATTCTTTGGAACTGCGCCACCGAATACTTCTTCTTCGAAGATAAGTTCGTCACTATCGCATGGTTCGAAGCGGATATGTACATCACCGAATTGACCATGACCGCCAGACTGTTTCTTGTGTTTGCCCTGTGCTTCTGCTGATTTTCTGATTGTTTCTCTGTAAGCTACTTTTGGAACAGAAAGGTCAACTTCAACACCAAATTTATTCTTAAGTTTTGAAACGATTACGTCAAGATGCTGTTCGCCAAGACCTGAAAGAACTTGTTCTTTTGTTTCTTTATTAATAGCGAATGAAATTGATGGGTCTTCTTCCATAAGTCTGAAAAGTCCCTGTGCAACCTTTTCTTCTTCACCCTTTTTGCGAACATTAACTGCCATTGAAAGACAAGGCTTAGGAGCGTCAACGCCGTCGAGAATTACAATATTCTTTGCGTCGCAAAGAGTGTCACCTGTCTTAACGCCTGCAAGTTTTGTAACAACACCGATATCACCTGCGATGATTTCAGCTGCATCTTCTTGCTTGCCACCCTTAACAGTAACAATTTTGCCCATCTTTTCTGTTTCGCCTGTGCGAACGTTATAAGCTTGTGTATCAGGAGTAAGTTTACCACTTACAACCTTGAAGAATGACATTTTACCAACGAATGGGTCAGCAACAGTCTTAAAGCAGATTGCTGCAAGTGGTCCGTTAATATCGCAAGGAAGAATTGTTTCTTCACCAGCTTCAGTTTTTGCTGTTTCACCGGCATAACCGAATGCACCTGGAACAGACCAAGCAAGACCATAAAGAAGCTGGTCAACGCCTGCGCCTGTAAGACCTGCAACTGCATAAACAGGATAAATTGAGCCGTCGAAAATACCAAGGCAAAGACCTTTAAGAATTTCTTCTTGTGTGAATGTTTCACCTTCGAAGAATTTTTCCATAAGAGCATCGTCTGTTGTAGCAACAGCTTCCATAAATGCTGATGTCATTTCTTCGATAACTGGGTCATTTGGCATTGGAACTTCTGTTGCTTTGCAATCGTCATAAGCATAAGCTTTGCCTGTCATAAGGTTAACATAAGCTTTTGTGATGTTGCCTTCCATATAAGGAATAATTGTTGGGCAAAGCTTGTTGCCATAAACTTCTTTAAGTGCTTCAAATGTTTTGTAGAAGCTTCTGTGGTCAGAATCAGTTTTTGTAATAGCAAAGAATTTTGCAAGACCGCGTTTTTCAGCTGCTTTAAAAGCTTTTTCTGTACCAACGTCAACGCCTGAGCCAGCACTTGTTACGATAAGAACTGCTTCTGCTGCACGAACTGCTTCTGCTGCGCCGTTTTCAAAGTCAAAAAGACCTGGAGCATCTATAAAATTCAACTTTGTGTTATCCCATTCAATAGCTGCCATGGCAGATGAAACTGATGACTTTCTTCTCTTTTCTTCTGCGTCGAAGTCGAGAACTGTGTTACCGTCAGCAACTTTACCAAGTCTGTCAGTTGCGCCTGACACATAAAGCATTGCTTCACAAAGTGTAGTTTTTCCTTTTCCGCCGTGACCGAGCACAGCAATATTTCTGATGTTGTTTGAGGTATAAGCCTTCATAAGCTCTTCCCTACCTTTCCCTAAGTATACCAATATGTGAAAAATATATAGAATTTTTCAACACGTTAAACGAATTATAGCACAATTGCATAAAGTATGCAATAATATTTTAATAACTTTTGAAATATTTTTATAATAACAATAGTCGTTTTTCTGTTGATTTTTCATATTTATAAAGTTATAATTACTTTATATGCGAAAAATAAGGAGAAGAGAATTATGTTACCTCCAATTATTGAGTTTTTAAAAGACAAAAAAGTGCTTATTCTGGGCTTTGGCCGAGAGGGAAAAAGCACATACAATTATATAAGGAAATATTTGCCTGAAAAAATGCTTGGTATCGGTGACGGCAGAGAGCAGAAAATTGACGACAACAATGTGGAATATTTTTGTGGCGAAGATTATCTTTCACACATCGGCAAATTCGATGTGGTTATGAAAAGTCCCGGCATCTCATTCGTCAATGTTGACGTTCCCGAAAATACTTATGTAACTTGCCAGACAGATTTGTTCTTGAAATTTGCGCCTTGCAAGAAAATCGGCGTAACCGGTTCAAAGGGAAAAACAACAACATCAACTCTCACATATAAAATGCTCTGTGCAGGTGGAGTTGATTGTGAGCTTATGGGCAATATGGGACTCCCCGTACTTGACTATATTGAAGAAATGACTGCTGATAAAATCGCAGTTATTGAAATGTCGTCACATCAGCTTGAATTTACAAGAAACTCACCCGATGTGTCAATTCTCACAAACATCTATGAAGAACACCTTGAGCATTATAAAGGTGGAATGACGGGTTATGTGAATGCGAAGCTCAACATTGTCCGTCATCAAGGTGAAGAAGATACATTTATTTATAATGGTACACAGGGTGTTGAGCCTTATCTCGATTTAAATACAGTTAAATCAAATGCTATTGCAATAAAGAAAGATGCAGAATTACCATTTGAAATTGATAACATTCATCTTGCAGGTGAGCATAACCGTCATGATGTGCTTTATGCATATACTGCAGCATCAAAATTCGGTGTAACAGCAGAAGAGGCTAAAAAAGCTATTGACGATTTTGAAGGTATCGAGCACAGAATGGAAAATGTGGGCACATATAAAGGTGTTACATTCTATAATGACTGTATTGCCACAATTCCACACGCAGTAATGTGCGCTGTTAATGCAATAAAAGCAAATACACTTATAATTGGTGGCAAGGACAGGGGAATTGATTATACTGACTTTGCAGTTGACCTTGAAAACAGTGATTTGAGTGTTATTATCGGTACAAAAACCACTGGGCACAAAATTATTGATATGATGCTTAAAAACGGCACAAAGAAAAATCTTATCAAAGCCGAAAATCTTGAAGAAGCAGTAAAATCTGCTTATGAGAATACAAAGGGAATTTGTATCCTGTCGCCTGCCGCATCAAGCTATAACGAATACAAGAATTTTGAAGAAAAAGGCAGACACTATAAAGAACTCATTAAGAAATATGGTGAATAAGATGGATTTAACAGAAAAGCCAATAAATCAAGAGTATAAATTTAAAGGCAAAATCGTTAATATGCGTGTTGACGATGCACTTTTGCCAAACGGTACAACTGCAAAACGAGAAATTGTTGAGCATAACGGTGGTGTGTGCGTAGCTCCGCTTGATAGCGACTATAATTTGTATTTCGTGAAGCAATTCCGTTATCCTTATATGGAAATTGTTACAGAATTGCCTGCCGGCAAGCTCGAAAAGGGTGAAGACCCATTTGAAGCAGGCAAGAGAGAATTAAAAGAAGAGACAGGCGCTGTGGCAAATAAATATATCAGTTTAGGCAAGCTTTATCCAACACCGGGCTATTGTGGTGAGATTATTCACATGTACCTTGCTACTGAATTGGAATTTGGTGAGCAGAGCCCTGACGAAGACGAGTTTTTAGAGGTTTATAAAATCTCTCTTGAAGACGCCGTTAAAATGGTAATGAATGGCGAATTGCCCGACAGTAAAACACAGACAATGATTCTCAAAATCAATCAACTTAAAAACGAGGGTAAAATATGAAACTTGTACTCGCATCAAAATCCCCAAGAAGAAGTGAAATATTAAAAAATGCAGGATTTGAGTTCATAATCCGCACAGCAGATGCTGACGAGACTATTGCAGATGGCACAAATCCAGAAGATGCTGTGGTAATGCTTGCTGCACGAAAAGCTATGGCTGTAGAGAGAAACGAAGATGAAGTGGTGTTGGGTGCTGATACTATTGTCGTTTTAGACGATAAAATCCTTGGCAAACCCAAAGACCGAGAAGATGCTTTTAATATGCTTCGTAGTCTTTCGGGTAGAGTGCACTCTGTGTTTACAGGTGTTTGTGCAATAAGCGATAAGGGCTCAATGACTTTTGCAGAAGAAACAAAAGTTGAGTTTTATCCATTAACTGACGAAGAAATAAATACTTATATTGATTCAAATGATTGCTATGATAAAGCAGGTGCTTATGGCATTCAAGGGCTCGCTTCAAAGTTTATCAGAGGGATAAATGGAGACTATTTTAATGTGGTTGGATTGCCAATCAGTTCAGTTTATAAAAAGATTTTGAAAAATCAATAAAATTTTGATTGACATTTTGCGAAATTTGTTGTAAATTTAGTATGTATATGAATACATATCATTGAAAGGGGAACCTCAAAATGGCAAAAAAGGTTAGAACACCCGAAGAAGTACAGGCTAGATTAGAAAAGAAAGCCGCAAAAAGAAAGCTCTTCTTTGGAACATTTACAAAAGCATTAGCATTCTTCCTTGCAATCGCAATGGTTTATTCTCTTGCTATTATTGCTTTCACACCAGCAACAGTTGCTCCATCAGGTGGCGCAGTTCAGTCTGGTAACACATCAAATGGTTTTGATGATTATGACGATGGCTCATCAAATGCAGGCACAGGCGATTCAGGAACAAACGACGCTGGTAATGCTGGCAATGCAGGTAATGCAGGCAATGCTGGCGCAAGCGACGAAAAAGCAAAAGCAGTTGCAACATTAAACAGCGCTACAGCAGCAGCTAAGAGTAAGAGCTACACATGGGAAAGAAAATGTTATTTCACACAACCACTTGATGTAGGTAGTGCAACAAGCACACTCAACGGTATTATTCAAAGG
>JAFVTQ010000006.1 GCA_017503135.1 Clostridia bacterium | reverse complement strand
GGGTGATTTTATGTCGAATATTATAGAAGAATTTTATTACGGCAATATCGAGCCACAGGAACTCTCAACAGAAATCACACCTAAACTAAAAAAGAAGCTAAGTTCTCTTGTTAAGAAGGAAGAAGAATTGACTGCAATGCTGCCTGAAAAAGAAAAAGAGTTATTTGCCAAGTATGTGCTTGCTTACAATGAATTTTCAAGCATTGGTAATTCTGACAGCTTTATATCAGGTTTCAGGCTCGGTGCAAGATTTACTTATGATACTTTTATAACAGAAATGAAAGGATGATTTTTATGTCAAAGATTACATACCGTCAGGTTGGCGATTATTTAATCCCAAATCTTAAACTACCACCCGAAGAGGCAAATATCACTCTCGGCAAGTGGGGTATGATGCACAAATCATATCTTGAAAAAAATAAGAAGGTATTTTTTAGCTTGCTTCTTGGTCAAGGCAAACTTTATCAACACTGTGCAGAAGTTGAAAAGCAGGCACAGGATATGTTTGATGCTCTTGTTGAGCAGATGAAAGAAAGTGAAGCTGTAACCGAGCAACTTAAAGAAGAAAATCAGATGGAGTGGGTGTGCCGTATGCTGAATATTGAAGCAAGGGCACGAGAGATAGTTACAACAGAACTGATATACACATAATATTTAGCGGTGAGAATATGATTTCTCATCGCTATTTTCATGAAAACGTATTGACATTTTAACTCTAATATGTTAGAGTATATATGAGCTCTAATGGATTAGAGAAAGGAGAAATCAATATGGAAACACCTAAAGTTTTTGAAAGTGAATATCGCTTTTGTTTGATTTTGTGGGAGCACGAGCCAATCAAAAGCAGTGAGCTCGTTAATCTTTGCAAAGAGCAGTTGGGCTGGAAGCCTACCACTACATACACCGTTATCAAGCGTTTGTCTGAAAGAGGTGTACTCAAGAATGAAAACACCATTGTTTCTTCTTTAGTTTCAAAGGATGAGGTTCAGGCTTCGGAAATCAATGAAATGGTTGAAAAAACCTTTGAAGGCTCTCTTCCTGCATTCATTGCTGCATTTACAAAGCATCAGAAAATCTCTGACAAGGAAATCGATGAAGTTCAAAGGATGATTGACCGTTTTAGGAAAGGAGAATAAAAATGACTGAATTCTTCTTAAATGTTGTTAATATGAGCATTTCTGCAAGTTGGCTTGTTTGTGCAGTTCTTTTACTCAGATTATTACTTAAAAAAGCTCCAAAATGGATAAATGTTCTACTTTGGGGAATAGTTGCAGTGCGTCTTATCTGCCCATTCTCTTTCGAAAGTGTATTAAGTCTGATACCAAGTTCTCAAACAATAAACCCTGAAATAGCTCTTAATGCTCCCGTTATAGATTCGGGCGTAACAATTATTGATAATGTGATAAACCCCATTATCGGTGAAGCAACTATATCCCTTCAACCTGAAAAGGATGTTAATTTATTTCAGTTTATTATGCCTTATTTAGCAGGTGTATGGCTTGTGGGGATTGCAGCTCTGTTAATTTATACACTTATCAGCTTCTTAAGATTAAAGAGAAAAATAGGCACAGCGGTTCTGCTTCGTGATAACATTTATCAGAGTGAGGCTGTGGTATCGCCTTTCGTTCTTGGCGTAATCAAACCTAAAATCTATTTACCTTTTAATATGAACGGTCAGGATATGAACCACGTTATTGCTCACGAGCGGGCACATATCCGAAGAAAAGACCATTTCTGGAAACCTCTTGGTTTTCTGATTCTTACCCTACATTGGTTCAATCCTATGGTTTGGCTCGGTTATATTCTGCTCTGCCGTGACATTGAGCTTGCCTGCGATGCAAAGGTTGTAAAAGAGCTTAACAATGAGCAACGTGCAGACTATTCTGAGGCTCTGCTTGCTTGCAGTGTAAACAGACGGATGATTGCTGCTTGTCCCCTTGCTTTCGGTGAGGTAGGTGTCAAAGATAGAATAAAATCTGTACTCAATTATAAAAAGCCTGCATTTTGGATTATTGTTGTAGCGGTTGTTGCAAGTATTGTCGTTGCAGTGTGTTTTCTTACTAATCCAAAAGAAGATACTGATCTTGGTATTTCTTCACAGAAAAGCGGCTCAGATCTAAACGGCATATCACTTGAAATAGTAGATGCTGATTTGTCTGCACCTGATCCATATATTGTAGTTGAGTGGAAAAACGATACCGATATTAAACTCTCTTTTGGTGAACAATTTGTAGTTTATTATAACCAAGAAGGTACGTGGGAGAACTGTAGCATCGAAGAAGATCCGGTTTGGAATTTGCCTGCTTATATGTTTGAAGCAAATTCTACAGTCAAGCACACTTATAAGTTAAATGGACAGATAATGACTCAAGCCGGAAAATATAGATTTGAAGCGCCATTCACTATTGACGGAAATAGCGAAACAAAATATAGTGCTTGGATTGAGTTTGAATTAGCAGAAGGTGTAGAAGGTATTACAGTACATACTTTTAAGCCTATTGAGCTTGTCTACGATGATGGGATGTATTCATTTGTTCAAAGCGTAGAGAATGCACCAAGATATATGATAGTAAATGGGATGCAGCTCGTTGTAAAAACAGACGATAGCGTATCGGAGTCGATTGGCACTTTTGAAGAAATAACTTTGAATAAGGATAATTTTGATTCAAGGTTTAGAGGACCGGCAGATTATTCGTGGTTAGCCAATGACACACTCAATACCTTAAAAGATAACAATAAGCGTATTTGGCAGTTGTACGGTGATTCGTCTGCAGAAACGCCACACCTATACATTCTGTTGGAGCAAAAAGACGGAACGTTCTATCTTGGTTTTGGCTACTACAACTGCAATAGTAATAATCCTAACAATCCTGACGACTCGCATATTAGGTGGCTTTACAAATTAGAAGAAGTAGCAGAAAACAACAATACTTTGACAAACAATACACCGCT
>JAFVTQ010000005.1 GCA_017503135.1 Clostridia bacterium | reverse complement strand
CCATACGGTGGGTCAGTAATGATTAAATCAACCGATTTTTCGGGTAATTGTAAAGATTTTGCATCACCATATAAAGAGATGCCCGAAATCGAATTAGAAAACAAAACCTCACTACTATATTTATATGGTTTTAAATAGGTGTCTCTTGAATTGAATGCATTTACAATACCATTCGGGCCAGAAAAAGCCCTTTTGAATTGAATAAGCGGGTTTTGCTCTAATCGGTTTTTAAGGTACATATATGCGGGTCTTCCCCAGCTAGTTGATAACGGTCTGTTGGTTTTTTCCGAACGAGCAGCACACATTTTTGTTGTTAAATGTACGGTTTGTAAAAAAGCAAATGTCAAAACCTTTCTATAAGGTTCTGGGGTTATAGAAATATAGTGAAAAATAGCCGACAATATCTGCAATGCATTTTTAGGCCAAATATTTTTTATGTCTGCTCCACCAAATCTTTCTAATGTACTTTTACAAATCGTTTGAAAGTTAGAAATATCATAATTTGGCAACCAAAATTTTAATTCTTCGCATTCTGGTATGTGCTTTATAGGTTCAGAAATTGTTGCTCCACAGTGTTTGCATTTATAAGAAATTTTTGTACACACATCTTTTTCAAATAAATAATTATAGATGTCAGTTTCGTTTCCACATTTTTTACATTTGCATAAATATGTGTCTTTATAAGTTTTTATCGAGCAAACACTTTTTGTTATTCTATCAAAATAGTTATTAAGTTCCCTATAATCTATTGAACTGGAATATACATCAACAAGAAAGTTTGTTAAAGGGTTAATATCACTCACGATGGGAAATCGACCTGCTTTTATACTTTCGAAGAATGTCAAGCCCGAACCTGCGAAAGGGTCAAAAATAATATCCATTGGTTTACTATATTCGCATATTATTTCATTCCAAATATTATGGGGTTTTTTACCCCAATATTTTAAAGCACGATACATTGCTGGACGGGTTGTTTCCAAGTATCGATTTTCATTTTTTTTCATGATAACACCTTTCTAAAACGCTTGCTCTTTATTATTAAAAATTTACAATAATTACTGTACCATAAAACGGACTTCGCTTAGTTCTCAAATAAATCGCTTAGGGATTTCCCCAATTCTCTACATATTGCCTTACATAGTTTGAGAGAAGGATTGCAGTTGCCTTTTTCTATGCTTACTATTGTTTGACGGGAGACTCCAACGGCGTTTGCTAAATCTTTTTGAGTCAGAGCCAGTTCGGCTCTAGCGATTATAATTTTTCGATTTTCTGCCACCGTTATCATCTCCTTTCAAAATATTTCATTTTTATTTTAACAAAACCTTAACACTGTGTCAAGTGTGTTTGACAAAAAGTAAAAAATATACGACATCATGAATTGCAAAAGATTAAGTATAAATTCCCTTTAATCACAAATAATAGTATCAACATTTGAATTTGAAGGAGATTTTATATATGAAAGCAACTGGGATTGTGAGAAGAATTGACGATTTGGGAAGGGTTGTTATTCCAAAAGAAATTCGTAGGACTATGCGAATCCGTGAAGGAGACCCGTTGGAGATTTACACAGCATCTGATGGTGAGGTTATTTTTAAAAAATATTCGCCCATTGGTGAATTGTCAGAATTTGCCAGCCAATACACCGATGTATTAAACAGAGCGACAAACTTGCCTGTTATTATCACCGACCGTGACCATGTTATTGCAGTTTCGGGTATGCCTAAAAAAGATGCACTTGATAAACGCATTTCAACGGCTTTAGAAGATATGATGGAAGACAGAGAGAACTATGTTGCATCCCCTGACATTAAGGCATTATATCCCCTTGCAGACAGCGAAAAAGAAGCAGGAATAGCCTATCCCATCATTGGTGGTGGCGATGTTGCGGGCGCAGTTGTGCTTATGCTCAATTCTGATGGTAGTATGCCCACACAGACAGAAATCAAACTTATTTCTGTTGCCGCATCATTTTTAGGAAAACAAACAGAAGAATAACAAAAAAGGACCTAACTCAATGAGTTAAGTCCTTTGTTTTTAAGTTTTAATCAGTAAGAAATCTTATACTCTGTGATAACTTCAATACCAACCTGTGCGCCGTCAATTGAAACAACAAAAAGTTTTGCATCAAGACCAAGAACACAAGGAGCATCAAGGTCAAGTGCGATACAGTTGCCTGTTGCCTTGTCGATTGTTGCAACTGCAGTTACATTTTCATAAGCAATATTGATGTTGTTGAGTTCAAGACCAGGAACTGAACCGATAGCCCCTGTAATCTGGCTTTCTTCGATAACACCTGCAACTGAACCAACACCGTCAGCGCCTTCTTTTGGATTTGTTGCATCTTTTGCAACAACTGTAATCACATATGTATTACCTTTATCTTCGCGTGTAATCTTCTGAATACCGTTAAGTGTAAGAGCAGTTGGGTCAGGAAGCTTTGTCTTATCCCAATCTTCATTCTTTGCTTCGATAGCATCTCTGCTTCCAGCCATAAACATATCCATAAGACCTGCTGCTACATCTGAAAGTCCGCCTGCTTTAACAATACCTTTATAGTTAATAGCACCGTCTTTTACACGGATAACTGATGATGACTTTGTTCTAGCAGCAGCAACGCCTTTCTTGAACATATCAAGAATTTCTTGGTCAGCAGTTGATGTGCCTTTGTCTGGTGTTGCCTGAGCACCGTTATTTGTTGCACCAGTATCTGTTGAACCTGAGTTACCTGAATTGCCTGTGTTTCCTGAATCAGTTGTGCCTGCATCAGTTGAGCCTGAATCTGTATCTTCAAAGCCGTCTTTCAAGCCGTCGTCTGTATTAGCAGCTTCAGTGCTTGGATTAAGCATTTCAAGTCTTGTATAAGCAATTGTTGATGCACTGAACACCAATGCGATTGCAAGACAGAGTGCAAGTGTCTTTAAAAAGAGCTCAAAAAACTTCTTTCTTTTAGCAGCTTTTTTAGCCTGTTTTGCTTTATATTCTTCGGGTGTAATAATTTTTTTAGCCATTTTAATGTACCCCTTTCCGATTATTAAACCTTTACCCTATAAATTTACAATAAATTCGCAAAAAAGTCAAGATAAATATTGAATTATTAACTTTTATTCACCCATTTTGTTAAGCATTTGTTAACATTTTGGGTTATTGTTGTAACAGGTGTTGAAAAAATCAACTTAATTCTGTATAATGTTAAATTATATGGAGTGTGGTAGCATGAATAAGACAATTAAAATTATCATAGCGTTGGTTTTATTTCTTGTTGTTTTGGTTATTGGCATCTGTTTATTAAAAGAACCTAACCCAGAAGAATATAAGCCAGTTGATGCAACTTTGCCTTCAACAACTACCACAACCTCTACTACAACCTCTACAACTACAACAATTACGAAACCGTCTAACAAGTCCTTTTATCAATATGCAAAATACCGTGCACCAAACGCAAAGCCTGCTGATATAAACAAGCACGGCAGAGCGTTGGCTCTTGTTAATAATTATAACGAGCTTCCTGAAGATTTTGAGTGGAATTTGGTTTATTGGTCCAACGGACAAGCCGTTGATAAATCAATACTCAATAAATCTGATTTTGATATTTTAGCTATTGACAAGTTGGCTTATCAACCACTTAAAGATATGTTTGAAGCCGCTGAAAAAGCTGGTGTTCCGTTAGATTTTTATTCAGGTTATCGCAGTATTGTAAGACAAAACCGTAATTTTGTGCGTTCTGTTGATAATAATATGAAAAGTGGGCTAACCCTCGAACAAGCAAAGGCGAAAACAAACAAATCCCGCGCATATCCTGGCACAAGCGAACATAATCTTGGTTTAGCCATTGACATTCTTGTAAAAGGTAACAGAGACCTTTCTGAAAATTTTGAAAAGACAGCACAATTCAAGTGGCTTTCAGAAAACGCAGAAAACTATGGGTTTATTCTTCGTTATCCAAAAGATAAAACCAATATAACAGAAATTATTTATGAGCCTTGGCATTATAGATATGTTGGTGTTGAACACGCAAAGAAAATGAACCAACTTGGGCTTTGCCTTGAAGAATATATTGAATATTTAGAAAAAGAGTGAAATCATGACAGAAACAACAAAATTTTGGATTAAAGTAATAATTTATGGATTAACAAAAGTACACCCTGCCATAAAGAAAATGGAAGTCTATGAAAAAAATGGAGAAAAAGAAAAAGAGTTCGCATTGGCAACCAAAACCGTTCAGGGTTGGTCAGAATATTGTATCAATGTTGCAGAATGCAATTTAAAAGTAAACGGACTTGAAAAAATTCCAACAGATAAGCCCGTGCTTTTTGTTCCAAACCACCAGAGCTATGCTGATATCCCCGTTCTTTTATATGCGCTCAAGGATTATCCTTTCGGGTTTGTTGTGAGAAAAACAATGGCTAATATGCCCTTTATCAAACAACTTTTTAGTCACTTCAACTGTGTGCCCATTGATGTTACTGATGTAAGACAATCAGTTGATGCAATAAACAAAACCGCTGAAAATATCAATAACGGTTATTCAATGGCAATTTTTCCTGAAGGACGAAGAACTTTCTCAAACACTCCTGAACCATTCAAAAATGGTGCTTTTAAAATCGCAAAAAAAACAGGCGTAACCATTGTACCTGTATATCTTCACAACATTCATCGTATGTTTGAGGGCAACGGTCATCAACTTGGCAAAGGAGTAAATGCTTCTGTAAACATTCTTGACCCAATAAACACAGAGGGTATGACAAGAAGTGATGTCAACACACTCAACGAAAAAGTTTATGATATGATTTTAAACTTTTCAAAGAACTACACCGAATAAAAATTAGGCAGTCTGCAAAAAAAGGCTGCCTTTTTTTATTGAATTGTTATATTGAAGATTTCAAAAAATTACTATATAATATATGTATTATGTTTCTAAAAGGAGAATTAAGATGAAAAAGGGAATTGTCTTTGACAAATCAAAAAAAGTTTTCCCTATGATTGTTATGGCAATCGGCATTGTTTTAGCTCTCGCTTTGCTCATTATGCGACTTAATATCGTTGCTGTTGTTAACGTTGCATTTATGTGCATTGTTGTGGCTCTTATGATGTTGGGAATCTTCATTTTCAAAAAGCTTTATATCTGGAACTTCATTACATATGCAATCAATGGTCTTGCTATTGTCCTTTATTTCTCAATTTGGGGTGCAGATGCAGGCTTTGGTGCATTTATGTCAGGCAAAGCTGGTTGGAGCACTCTTGAAAACACATTGACAGCAGGTAATGATAATTTTAATTTCTTTGTAAGATTAGGTGGAAATATTTTAATTATTCTTCCTTGTGTTCTTGCTCTTCTTGCTCTTTACTTCGTTGGTAAAAAGCAGTTCGAGAAAAAAGGTGCTCATGTTGTAATCACAAGCATTATCAGTTTGATTCTTGCTGCAACATCATCTTTCTATGTTATCACAATGAACCTTCGTTCTGAACCTAATGTTGACAGACTTTGGGAAGGTCATGATGATTATCTTAACAAGCTTGATAAAAACACAGAAAACAAACCTAATGTTCTCTTTATTCTTATGGACGACTTGGGTTGGGCTGACGTTTCAATCAATGGTGGCGACTTTGCTACACCAAACATTGACCGTATTGGTGAAGAAGGCGTTAACTTTGATAACTTCTATTCAAGCTATTCAGTTTGCTCACCTGCTCGTTTCAGCCTTATGACAGGTCGCTATCCATTCCGTGGATATGCAGATAATGTTATTTATCCTACATTCGATACACTTTCACCATTTGCATCAACTCGTATCTTTAACTCTATAGAAATGGGTAACAACTGCGATGGCATGCTTGGTGACGAAATTACTATTGCAGAAGTGTTCCAGAATGCCGGATACAACACCGGTGCATTCGGCAAATGGCATTTGGGTGACTATGGCGAATATCTTCCAACAAACCAAGGCTTTGACTATTTCTATGGTAGCCACCATGTTAACGATATGACTCCATTCTATTATGTAGAAGAAGAAAATGGTGAATATGAAATCGTTCACGGTGTTGACGAAATGTTTGTTGACGGCAAGAAAGACCAGAGTAAACTTAGTGAATGGATTCACGAAGAAATCAATGACTGGATTACAGATAAGGTTACAAATTCTGACGAGCCATTTTTTGCATATTATGCTACTCCATGGCCACACGGTCCTGTTTTTGCAGGTGACGACTTTGACGGCAAAACAGGTATGGGTACATATGTTGATTGTGTTACAGAGTTTGACTATTATCTTGGTGAGCTCTTCAACACACTTGAAGAACTTGGTGTAATGGATGACACTATTATCGTCTTCACAAGTGATAACGGTCCTGCACTTGAAGGTTCAACTGGTGAACTTCGCGGTGGTAAGTATATGGCATACGAAGCAGGTCAGAAAGTTCCATTTATGATTAAGTGGGCAAATAATGGTGGACTTTGGGAAGCTGGCTCAACAAGAAAGCAATCTTCTGTTCTTGCTGATATGTTCCCAACACTTATTGACCTTTGTGGAATCACAGGCAACAATGGTCAGAAGAGTTATCTTCCTGCAGACAGAACTATTGATGGTGTTTCAATGTTGCCAGTGCTTACAGAAGACACTGCAATTCACAACGAAGACCATCCAATTCTTCATATGAAACGTGAAAAGCTTAAAGCTATTCAATACACAGTTTCAACAACCGATGTTCTTAATCGTGAAGAATATAAAGATTATAAATATCCTGTTCTTATCGATAACGAATTCGTAACATTCAAGTATTTCCGTAAGATGCAGAATGATAACCCTGCATTCTTCGACAAGACAAGAAAGAATTGGCTCTTCATTCTCAATGACGATATCAGCGAAAGCTATAACAGAACAAGCACATATCCTGAAATCGCAGCAGAAATGAACGAGAAAATGGATGAAGTTATGGATAACTTCAAAGCAAATCGTCGTGGTATCAACTACGATTATTACAACGAACTTTAATTAAACTGACCCCACAGTTTTCTGTGGGGTTTGCAATTAGGAGTATTTTATGCCACCACTTTCAATTATGATTAAGCCTGCGTCTAGCCTTTGCAACATGCGATGTGAATATTGTTTTTATCACAATGTCACTGAGCTTCGTGAGGTTTCATCCTTTGGTGTTATGACACAGGACACAGCAGACAATTTAATAGAAAAAGCCTTGCGCTTTGCCAATGGTGAAAGTGTTGCTTTCGCTTTTCAGGGTGGTGAGCCTTTAATTGCAGGTATCCCCTATTTCAAGCATTTCGTCCAGAAGGTTAAGTCTGCGAACAAATTAGGCAGTCAGATTTTTTTAAGTATTCAAACTAACGGCACATTAGTAACTGACGAGTGGTGTGAATTTTTCCGTGACAATAAATTCCTTGTGGGATTAAGCCTTGATGGTAATTTTGAGCATAATAAATTCCGTGTTGATGAGAAAAGAGAAAACACATTTTATAAAATTCTCAATACCGCTGAAAAGTTTAAGAGATATGGTGTGGATTTCAACATTCTCACTGTTTTAACAGGACATTGTGCCGATAATATTGAAGAAATTTATAAGTTTTTCCGTGGTAAAGGATTTAGATATCTACAATTTATCCCTTGTCTTCGACCTTTTGATGACAAGAGTGAAAGTGAACTTTATATGACCAATGAGCAATATGCAAATTATCTCATAAAAGGGTTCAACTATTATGTAAAAGACTATGTTCGTGGTCAATACACAAGCATTCGCTACTTTGATAATCTTGTGCATCTTTTTCTTGGTAACAAGACCGAGCAATGCGGAATGTGCGGACACTGTATGCATCAATTTGTTGTTGAAGGCAACGGCAACGTTTACCCTTGTGACTTCTATTGCACGGACGAATGGCATCTGGGCAATGTGAATGACGAGAATGAAAACTTTGATGCCTTGGCACATTGTGACAAGGCTATAGAATTTTTAAGAGAGAGTCTCTATGTGCCCGAGAAATGCAAGCAATGTAAATACTACCCTATTTGCCGTGGTGGTGGATGCAAACGCACAAGAGCCGACAGAGATTATTGTGAGGCATATAAAAAATTCTTCTCATCATGTCTGCCACTTTTCAGAGCGTTTATAAATGAAAAGAAATAAATTTTATTTGACGAATTCGAATTTGTACAAGGAAAAAGGGTGAGAGTTAAACTCTCACCCTTAATTTTATATAAGCTTTTCTGAAAGGTTATCCCCACTTAAAATGTGGAAATGGATGTGCTTTACAGTTTGTCCTGCTTTGTCACCACAGTTGTTGATAATTCTGTAACTGTCAACACCTGCAAGACGAGCAATTTCAGGAATCTTTGCGAAGATATAGCCAACGATTTCACAGTTTTCCATTGTAATGTCATTTGCACTACTTGCAACGTGGTCTTTGGGAATTACAAGCACGTGAACATCTGCCTGTGGTGCAATATCACGGAATGCGAGAATTTTATCGTCCTCATAAACCTTATTTGATGGAATTTCACCGTTTGCTATTTTACAAAAAAGACAATCCATAATAGTCACCTCTTATTTAACCATTGATTTAAGAATTTCGTTAGCAGACATTAAAGCGTCATCAATCTTTGAAATTTCTTTACCGCCTGCCATAGCCATATCGGGCTTACCGCCACCGCTACCGCCTGCAACTTTTGCTACTTCACGAACAATGTTGCCTGCGTGGGCACCCATTGTGATTGCGTCTTTACCGCAAGCACAAGCAAATGAGCAAGTACCCTTTTCTGCATTTGAACCAGCAATAATTGCAACTGTGTTAGGTGCAGAATCTCTTGCAGTTTCAGCCATAGAGCGAAGTCCGTTAGCATCAAGTTCACCTGCATAGTAAACTACGAGCTGAACACCATTCACATCAATAGCACCTGCCATAATTCCTGCAGTCTTGAATGAGTTGATTTCTGCTTTGAGTGTTGCAATTTCCTTTTCTTTTGCCTTAAGGTCGTTTGCTACCGCAACTGCTTTTGTTGGAAGTGCAGATACATTGCCTACTTTAAAGCTTTCGGCTGTTGCAAAGAGAAGATTATTCTTTTCGTCAATATATTTAAGAACATTCTTACCTGTTACAGCCTGAATTCTGCGAACACCTGCTGCAACTGATGATTCAGAAACAATTTTGAAAAGACCGATTTTGCCTGTATTATCAACATGAGTACCACCACAGAGTTCTGTTGAGAAGTCACCTGCTTTTACTACCCTTACAACATCTCCGTATTTTTCACCGAACAATGCCATAGCACCCATAGCCTTTGCCTCGTCAATCGGCATTTCACGGATTACCATTTCTGTTGCATTAAGGATTTCTTCGTTAACAAGGTCTTCAACTTTTTTAAGTTCGTCCCCTGTCATACCTGTAAAATGAGTAAAGTCAAAACGAACTTCATTTGCATCTACAAGTTGACCTGCTTGTTCAACGTGAGTACCGAGTACAGTACGAAGTGCTGCTTGAAGAAGGTGAGCAGATGTATGGTTTCTCATTGTTGCTTTTCTGTTTTCTTCGTTGTATGAAGAAACTGCATTATCTCCAACCTTGATAGCATCACCTGTGAGTGTACCGTGATGAAGAACAACACCGTCAGCATCCTTTGTTGTGTTAACAACTTCGAATGTGCTTTCACCGATTGTGATTACACCTTTATCCCCTGCTTGTCCACCACTTTCTGCATAGAAAGATGTTTTATCAAGAACGAGAATAGCGTCACCTGACTCAACGAAATCCACTCTTTCTCCGTTTGAAACGAGAGCAAGAATTGTTGCGTCTGTGTTATTTTCTGTATATCCTGTGAATTCTGTTTTTGCGATATCTTTGAATGAAACGCCTGTGTTTCTCCAGTCTGTTTCAGCACCGTCACGCTTAACTGACTTTGCTTTCATTCTTGCTTCTTCAACGAATTTCTTGAAAGCGTCTTCGTCAACTGTCATATTATTTTCAGCTACGATTTCTTTTGTAAGGTCGATTGGGAAGCCGAATGTATCCTGAAGTTTGAAAGCATCTTCACCTGAAAGTACACCATCTTTTGAGTTTACCATCATTTCGTTAAGCAAACCAAGACCACTATCAATAGTCTTATAGAAACTTTCTTCTTCCATTGCGATAACTTTCTTTATATAATCCTGCTTTTCAACAAGGTTAGGATATGCGTTTGCATTTTCCTTGATTACAGTTTCACAAACTTCAGCGAGAAATGGTCTGTCAATACCGATAAGTCTTCCGTGACGAGCAGCACGACGAAGAAGACGGCGAAGAACATAACCACGACCAGAGTTTGACGGAAGAACTCCGTCACCAACCATAAATGTTGTGCTACGGATATGGTCAGTAATAACACGAAGTGAAATGTCCTTTTTAGCATCTTTATGATATTCAATACCTGAAATATCAATGATGTGCTTCATAATGTTCTGAACTGTGTCAACCTCAAAGAGATTGTCAACATTCTGCATGATGCAAGCAAGACGCTCAAGTCCCATACCTGTATCAATGTTAGGATTTGCAAGACGGGTATAGTTATTGTTACCGTCATTTTCAAACTGTGTGAAAACAAGGTTCCATACTTCAATAAAACGGTCACAATCGCAACCAACCTTACAGTCAGGGCTGCCACAGCCCTTTGAAGCACCACGGTCAAAGTAGATTTCTGAACAAGGACCGCAAGGACCTGCACCGTGCTCCCAGAAGTTATCCTCCTTACCGAAACGAACCATATGTGATGGGTCAACGCCTACTTCTTTAGTCCAGATGTCATAAGCCTCATCATCTTCAAGATAAACGCTGACATAAAGTAATTCTTCAGGAATTTCAAGTACTTTTGTGAAGAATTCCCATGCCCATGCTGTTGCTTCGTGTTTGAAATAATCACCGAATGAGAAGTTGCCGAGCATCTCGAAATATGTTCCGTGACGAGCAGTTTTACCAACATTCTCAATGTCAGGTGTTCTGATACATTTTTGACAGGTTGTAACACGCTTTTTAGGTGGTGTTACTTCTCCTGTAAAGTATTTTTTCATTGGTGTCATACCTGCATTAATAAGAAGAATACTCTTATCCCCTTGTGGTACAAGTGAAAAGCTAGGAAGACGCAAATGGTCTTTGCTTTCAAAGAATGCAAGGTATTTTTCTCTTAATTCATTAAGACCTGTCCATTTCATACAGACTACTCCTATTTTATAAAAATATATTCAATAAATTATACAATTATAAGGGCAAGATGTCAATAAAATATCTTTACAAAACTATTGTTTTATGGCACCATTTCATTTATAATAGACCTATATTATGAGTTTGGGGGCGAGATTTTGAAGCAACGAAATAAAACGAATATTATTTTTGTTTTTTCTGTTTTATTTATGGCATTTTTAATAGCAGTTCCTTTTTTATGTGGCGTAATTAATAAAACCATTTCAAACACTCCAGATTTTATAGAAGGTAAAGCCGATTTTTCAAATATTCGCCCCGATAAAAATCGCGCTATCTATCTTTCAGGTGAATGGCTTAGATTTGATGGTCACATTATTACTGAAAATGCTGAATTAAATGGTAGTTTTGTGCAAATTCCTCCATCTTTGTCGACACTTTCTACCAGTGATGAAAGCAACGGTTGTCATTGCTCATACATGATGAACATTAAAGGTCTTGACCTTAATAATGCTATTGTTTATATTCCTAACTTTGCAGGTGTTTATCAGGTTTTTGTCAATGGTGAATTAGTGACACAAAGTGGCTCTTTCACCAACTCAAAAGCATCAGCTGATATGTCCCTTAACGCTATTCCTATTCAGTTTGAAAGTGGCAAAGAATACAACATCATTATTGAAGTAACCTGTGAATTGATGCCGGGTATTTATATGAACCCTGTTATTGCTGACTATTCATTCACAATGCAGTTCGCAGATATAGCAAAGGCAACTCGTTCATTCATTTTCGGCATCGTTTTCTTTCTTGGATTTTTCATTTTGTTCTATTCAATAAAGAATCACAACTTGTTCTCATCAAAATGGTTGCCACTTCTTTGTTTCTTGGTAGCAATAAGAATGATGATTTCAACAGAAGGCTACACGGCTTTCAATTTCTTGTTTACAACCATCAACTATGAACGTATAACCTTACTTATTTGTATGTCAACATTCATTATCAAGCTTGTGTCTTTGCTTTTCTATTCTGACACACTTGATATGAAAATTGGCAAAAAAACATTTATTGCAGTTGCATTAAGCACCGTACTCTGCACAATCATTACAACAATTTTCCCATCAATATTCTTTAATCCTTATTATTATATCATTATTCAGGTAGCAACCTTACCTTTTGATATTATTCTTATAAATCACCTTGCAGACAGCGTTGCAAGAAAGGTGCCATATTCAACTGCTTATCTTTTCGGATATATAGCACTTGTGTCAGGTATTATGATTGACTGTTGCTATACTAACGGACTCATACCATTTGCTTCGTCATATTTTATGCCCGTACTTTTTACAGTATTTATCCTTATTTTCACAAATGTTTTCTTTGATAAGATTTCTAAAATTCACGAGGCATCATTAAGAGCAGCCGAATTGGATAAAGAACTTCATATGGCTAACACGGCTATTATGATTTCACAAATTCAACCACATTTCCTTTATAATGCGCTTAACACTATCAAATATCTTATTAAACGCGACCCTAAAGCCGCTGAAAAAGCCGTTATTTCCTTTTCTAAATATTTAAGAGGAAATATGGAGTCCATAACGCAAAAGACTCCTATCCCATTTAGAGAAGAATTAGAGCATATTAAGAACTATTGTGACATTGAACTTTTAAGATTTGGCGATAAAATCGAGATAATCTATGACACAGAGTTTGTTGAATTCAATGTGCCATCACTTACAATTCAACCACTTGTTGAAAATGCCATTAAACACGGTGTTACCAAAAAAGCTGAAGGTGGCACAGTTAAGCTTTCGACAAAGCTTTTAGACGACTACTATTATGTTATAATCGAAGATAACGGCATAGGTTTTGACCCACAAAATCCCGATTATACACCTGACGATAACCACGCCCATGTGGGACTTTCAAATGTTACTAACCGACTTAAAACAATGGTGAATGCACAAATTGTAATTGATAGTCAAATCGATGTTGGCACAAAAATCACCATTAAAATTCCGAAAGGAGAATGACTATGCGCGTAATGATTGTTGACGACGAAAGAATGGCGACAGAAGAGCTTTATGACATCTGCACTTCTCACCACGCAATTCGTGAAGCCGTTACTTTTGATAATCCTGCAGATGCATTGGTTTTTATTGCACAAAACAGCGATGTTGATATTGCCTTTCTCGATATCGAAATGCCCATTATGACTGGTCTTGACTTAGCAAAGCGCATTAACACTATAAGTGGTGACACTAAAATTATTTTTGTTACTGGCTTTAAAGAATATGCCTATGACGCATATCAGGTAAATGCTATCGGCTATATCTTAAAACCCTATGACGATGACGCAGTTTTCAATGAAATTGAAAAAGCGCAAAAAATGTCTGACACAATTCCAAAGAAAGAAGTCAGCGTTAAAACCTTTGGGTATTTTGATATTTTCGTCAATAACAAACCTGTTTATTTCTCAAGCGCAAAAGCTAAAGAATTTATGGCTTTGCTCGTTGACCGTCAAGGTGGCGCTGTGAGTACTGAACAAGCCGTCAGCGCATTGTGGCCAGATAGAGAATATGACGAAACTGTTCAATCCCTTTTCAGAAAAATGCTCAAAAGTCTTCGTTCTTCACTTTCAGATGCGGGGATTTCGGACATCTTCGTTGACGAGAGAAATCAAAGAAGCATTGATGTTTCAAAATTTACTTGTGACTACTATGCTTTTCTTGAAAACCCAAGGGAGAATGTTGACACATTCCACGGTGAATATATGACGGGTTACTCATTCGCAAAACCAACCACCACCAAAATCCGAAATAAGTTTTATGAAATAAAAGGAATATAAAATAAGAATTCCCATTCTCAGTTGAGAGTGGGAATTTTTATTTATAATACAGTTAGACAAATTTAAATTTGCGTTACAAAAAAGCGAGGTCAAATTAAAGACCTCATTTTTCTTTTATTTCTGCAGTTTGTGTTTGCCTTGTGCAAAGAATTCCTTTGTGTCTTTGGCTACAATGCCTGACAATGCAAACAATGCTATCATATTTGGCAATGCCATAACACCATTAAAGATATTTGCTATAGTCCACACATCTTTAACTGTCATAAATGCGCCTATAAATACTGCTAAAATATAGACATATTTTGAAATCTTAACTGCTTTTTGATTGCCATTTGAAAGATATTCAACACATGATTCTGCATAGTAATCCCAACCGATAATAGTTGTGAATGCAAAGAATACCAAAGACATTGAAAGAATGAATGAAACAATGTCTGCATTAAAGAATGGCATTCCTTCTGTGAATGCATAACGAGTAACTGAATATCCCTCTAAGCCTGTTTGCCATGCATCTGTTGTAACAAGAACAAGACCTGTCATAAGACAGATAATATTAGTAATAAATGCACCATTCATTGTTACAAGGCCTTGACGAACGGGTTCTTTTGCTCTTGCTGCCGCCGCTGCGATTGGCGCAGAACCAAGACCAGCTTCATTTGAGAAAACGCCTTTTGAAATACCGTGTTGCATTGCAATAAAAATTGAACCTATTGCGCCACCAGTTACTGATGCTGGGTCAAATGCGCCTTTTATAACAGTTGCAAATGCTTGTGGAATTTCTCTCATATTTGCAAACACAAGAATAAAAGAAAAAACAATATATGTAACAGCCATAAATGGAACAACAAAAGAAGCTACATTTGAAATTCTCTGAATTCCACCTAAGAGCACCATTGCAACGCAAGTAGTGAGAGACACTGCAATAATTACTGTTACAACACTTGTTGCAGTAACATCGCCCACAAATGGCAAAGACCACATTTTTGTTTTGTCAGGACAACAGAAATCAAGAATAGCTGTTGAAATACTGTTAACCTGTGTGAATGTGCCGATACCAAGAATTGCAGCACAAGTTCCACAGACTGCGAAAGTCTTTGCAAGCCAACGCCACTTTTTGCCCATACCCTTTTCGATATAGCAGAATGGACCACCATAAGTGTGCCCATCGGGTGCAGTTTCACGATATTTAATAGCCAACATACCTTCGGCATATTTTGTTGCAAGACCCAAAAGACCTGCTATAAAAAGCCAGAATAACGCACCTGGCCCACCAAGACAAATTGCAGTTGCAACACCAACAATATTACCTGTACCTATAGTTGCAGATAAAGCAGTACACAATGCACCAAACGAAGAAACATTACCTGTTGCACCTTCTTCTTTGGTAAACATCCATTTAAGAGCCAGATTAAGTCTTCTGATTTGAATGCCACGAAGTCTGACTGTGAGCAGCACACCACCTGCGACAATTATCACAAGCAAAGGAATGCCCCACACAAAATTTTCAACTGTTTTCAAAAATTCTGAAAATCCCATATCATTTGCCACTTTCGTTAAAAAACTCACAAAGCCAATTATATACTATAATATTTTATTTATCAACCATAATTTTACAAAAAAATAAAGGGATTTTTCACCCTTTATTAAGATAAAATATACATTAATGCCATTATGAGCATTTCGTCTGCGCCTTCACTTTTTAAGAGCATAATAAGTCCTAGAATTATGGCTTTGTCAGGCTCATCTAAAATGTTGTTTTTTGCCTTTTCCACAGAAATATTTGTGTTTTTGATTTGTTCTTTCTGCTCTTCTTTCTTAAAAAACTCTTTAAAATCAGGATAAGATGTATTCTCAGGAAAATTCGGTGGCATATTTGTTATTTTAGGCTTTACCTGTTGATTTGACTCTTCAAAAAACTGTTTAGGCTTTATATATGGTGTTGTTTCTGTCTCTTCTAACAGTTTTTCAGAATTTTTTCGCATTTCACGAACTCTTTCAAGAGCTTTTTTCTGCATACTCTGTATTTCTGAATACGAATAGTTACTCATTCCCAAACATCCCCTTCAATAGTGGCAATGTATCCATCAACTGCAAAAATTTTATTGCTTCATCTGCCTTTTTACGCCTATCTTCGTTAAGCAACGGTTTTAAATCTAGAATTAGTCTTGTGCGACTGTCTTCTTTATTCATTTGCCCCATAACAGACATCAGTTTGCTCATCATATTTTCATCAAATGGTAGCATTGGTGCAGTCTTTTTGGGTTGTTCTTTGGGTGCTGTATTGCCCATCAATGATTCTGCAACATTTTTAAGTTTTGCCATATCTTCATCACTTATTGACGACAAAAGTTCTTGTAAATCAGCCATTCTTACCCTCCGTAAACTTCTTTAACAATTCTTGCGCTTGTGGAGTTGAGAGCATTTGCTCCATAGCATTTTTATCACTTAACAACTCTTGCAATCTCTTGCTTTGGTCGGGTTTTAACTGTTTCATAAGATAGTCTTGTGCATCTTGTCTGCTTTTTTGATTTTTCATATCATCAACGATTTTGTTAAAATTTTCATTACTCATTGAAAACACCACCAAATTGATATATAATGTTAATAGATAATATGCTTGTTCAAGGGGTGATATGCTTGCGAATACTTGTTTTTTCTGATTCTCACGGACAATATAAGCCCATGAAAAAAGCAATCGAAGCACAACCTGATGCCGAGACAATTATCTTTTTGGGCGACGGTCATCGTGATTTTGAATATTGCAAACAATTCATTGGTGACAAGCGTATCTACTCGGTAAAAGGCAATAATGATTTCCATTGCGAATACCCATTAAGACAGATTATTACCGAAAATAATGAAAATATTTATATAACCCACGGGCATTATGAATATGTTAAAAGCAGTTTAGCGGGACTTCTTATCAAAGCCCGTGAAAACAACTGTAAAATCGCACTTTATGGGCATACTCACCGTCAACAAACGGATTATAGCGACGGGATATATACTTTCTGCCCCGGTGCTTTATATGATGATGAATACGGTGTAATTGACATCACCGATAAAGGCATAATATGTATTGGAATGAAGGTGAAATGATGATACTTTTTAAAAACGCAAATGTAATTTTAGAAAATGAGGTTAAAAAACTTTCTGTGCTTGTTGACGAAAGTAAAATCGTTAAAATTGCAGAAACAATAGACGCAGATGCAGAAATCATTGACTGTGATGGTCTTTATCTTTCAGCAGGTTTTATTGATTTGCACGTACACGGTGGTGGTGGAATTTCTGCAATGTGTTGCGATAGCGATAAACTTTGCAAAATGGCAAAAGCACACGCTTTGCACGGCACAACAAGTATTCTCCCCACAACTCTTGCAGCCCCTGTTAAACAGTTGTTAGAGGTCACAGAATATATAAAAAAAGCCAGTGAAACTTGCACTGACTCAAACATTTTAGGTGTTCATTTTGAAGGACCATACTTAAATCCTGAAAACAAGGGTGCACAAAGTGAAGAAAATATTCTCTCACCTTTAAAAGATGACCCAACTCCATTAATTGAGTGTTGGGATAAAGTTCGTATTATGGGTGTTGCGCCTGAAATTGACGGTGCATTCCAGCTTGGTGAAAAGCTGAAAGAAAAAGGTATCGTTGTATCAGTTGCTCACACTAAAGCAGACTATGACACAACTATTGATGCTCTCGACCACGGATTTTCAGATTTTACACATATTTATAACGCATCGACAAGTTGTTTCAAGCGTGGAATTTTCCGTGTAGCCGGTGCAGTTGAAGCGGGACTTGTTGACGACAGATACACAGTTCAGGTTATTGCAGATTTAAGACATTTGCCATTGGGCGTGCTTAAACTTATTTATAAGACCAAGGGTGCGGACGGAATGTATCTCATTACTGACGGACTTGAATTTGCAGCAAGCAACCTTAAAGACGGTGAAATCTGTTTGCAGGAAAACGGTCTTGAAGTGGTATATGAAGACAATGTTATGAAGCTTGCCGACAGAAGTTGTCTTGCGGGTAGTGCGGCTACAACTGATATGCTTGTGCGAAATATGTACAAGGAAGTGGGTGCACCAATTTATGATGCAGTTAAAATGGCTTCTTCTACCCCTGCAAAAGTAATTGGCATTGATAATCAAAAAGGTTATATCAAAGAGGGATATGACGCTGATATTCTTCTTTTTGACGATAACATTAATATTCAAAAAATTATGGTTATGGGTAAATTTGTGGAGGAATAATTATGACAATCTACGATTTAAAGAACAAAGACCTTAAAAAGTATTTCAGAGAATTTGCAAAGACTACTTATGGCAAAGTTGTTTTCTGCCTTGCATATTCAGTATTTCTCATTATGTCAATTATAAGTGCAGAAACAGCAATTCTTTGCAAGATGTATTGTGGCTCTTACTTCGGTTGCAATAGTAATCTTGCACTTTATCTCATATTCACTTTAGTTTCATTTGTGGTTGGCTCGGCATATTTTTATCGCGAGTTTGATAAGTTTTTGCAAGTGAAATATAAAGATAAATAAAAATTAAGGGACTGTGAAAACTCACAGTCCCCTTTTTCTTTAACCATCTTATGCAGATAATCGTTTTATATCTTTCAACATAAACACAATCACTATTATTGAATAAATGACTTTTATGATACCAACAGCAATCATTATCCAATTAAGTGCAATCATCATATTCAAAGCAAGTGCTATCTTTGTTCCCAAACCTGAAGTTAATACATTAAACAATAAATATGGTACAAATCCGAATATTGCGAGATTTGCAGTTGCTTTGGTTAACGAGTTTCTATAAAATTTAAAAACTATTACCGAAACTATTATAGAAACAATAAGCGGTATAAATCTGCAAAGAATTAATAACGGCACGCCAAGACTAAATAGAAAATCCTGAGTCTTTCCTAAAATTCCTCCCGAAACTTGACCGATATGCGTGCTCGCAATAATTATATGATTATCATATATAAAATTAAGAATACATATAACACAAAGTGCAATATATCCTATTTTAAGTTTTTTATTCATAAAATCACCTCTTAATTTAATATTATAAGGTTCTGTAAATTATCCTCTTATAAGTATTAATACCTCTATAAATGCCCAAAGCAGCAAAAAGAACATTGAAAATATTGGGAAAATGTAATATAAAAATGCAAAAAATTCTGTGCCTTGAACAAAGAACAATAATAGCTGTGCAACCAATGATAGACATGGTAATATCAAAAAATATTTTCCATTTCTTTCTCTTGAAACCCAACCAGCAATACCAATTATCAAAGCAACTATCGGAGACCATGCAATTATAATGAAATGAGCTTCACCTATAAACGCACCACCCAAAGTTGCAACAAACATCAAGGGATATGTTAGGCTTTCTCCTAACAAAGTCACCAACTTGATATTAGCATAATATTCCAAAATATAAATAGTTGATGTTAAAAGATACCATACAACAAAAAATATAGCTAAAAAAGAGAAAATATCAAATTTTCTTCTCATAAAATCACTCCTTAAAATAATATTACAAGGCTTTATTCTGCATAATTATCACCTACTTTCTATCTCTATAATTGCATAAACGCAAGAATATGTCAAGCAATGGTTTGTTGCGCTAAATATTTTTATATAAAAAAACACCCCTTGGAAACTCCCAAGGGGTTGATTTTATGGTTTATTAAAGCCTTACCGCATTAGTCATTGATGAGTTCAATGATGCACATTTCAGCAGCGTCGCCTCTTCTTGGACCTGTTTTGATAATTCTAGTGTAACCACCGTTCTTATCAGCAAACTTTGGTGCAACTTCATCCATCAACTTTTTAGCAACTGCTTCTTTTGTGATGAAAGAATAAACCTGTCTCTTTGAGTGAAGACTGCTATCTTTTGCAATTGTAATCATCTTTTCAGCCATAGCTCTAACTTCTTTAGCTCTGGTTACTGTTGTTTCAATCTGACCGTTCTCGATAAGATATGTTACCATACCTCTGAGCATAGCCTTGCGGTGATCGCTTGTTCTGCCGAGTTTTCTTGTTCCTGGCATTCGAAATCACTCCTTTATTATTCGTCATCCTTACGAAGAGTAAGACCGAGAGAATCAAGCTTTGCTATAACCTCGTCAAGAGATTTTCTACCAAGGTTTCTAACTCTCATCATATCTTCTTCTGAACGATTTGTTAAGTCTTCAACTGTGTTGATGCTTGCACGCTTGAGACAGTTGAATGAACGAACTGAAAGGTCAAGTTCTTCAATTGTCATTTCAAGTGTTTTGCCCTTAACATCGTCTGGTTTGTCAATCATTGTCTCTGTTTCTCTTGCTTCATCTGAAAGGTCAACAAAGAGATTGAGGTGGTCTGTAAGGATTTTTGCGCCGAGAGAAACGGCCTCTTGCGCTGAAATTGTTCCGTCTGTCCAAGCTTCAAGTGAAAGCTTGTCATAGTCAGTAATCTGACCAACACGAGTATTTTCAACTGTATAGTTTACTTTTAATACAGGTGTGTAAATTGAATCTATTGCGATTACGCCGATAACTGGCTGCATAAGTTGTTTGTTTCTTTCTGCTGAAACATACCCTCTGCCTCTATCAGCTGTGAGCTCCATCTTAAGTGAAGCTCCATCTTCAAGAGTAGCGATGAGGTGTTCAGGATTAAGAATTTCAACGTCTGAATCAACCTGAATGTCACCTGCTGTAACTTCGCATTTGCCACTTGCGTCGATATAAATTGTTTTTGGTCCGTCACCGTGAATTTTAAGGATTACACCTTTAAGATTCAAAACGATTTCAGTTACGTCTTCTTTCACACCGTCAATGGTTGAGAATTCATGAAGAACACCGTCAATTTTTACCGAAGTAATTGCATAACCTGGAAGTGATGACAAAAGAACACGTCTAAGGCTGTTACCAAGTGTTGTACCATATCCTCTTTCAAGTGGTTCAACGACGAATTTGCCATAAGTTCCGTCAGCAGTTAAATCAAGTGCTTCAATGCTGGGCTTCTCAATTCCTATCATTCAAAACCCTCCTAACTGAGTACAGATAGTTCTGCATAGTATAAAATATAAATTTCAAGCCTATTATTTTGAATAAAGCTCGACGATAAGATGTTCTTCAACTGGAACTGCAATTTCTTCTCTTTCTGGAAGTCTTGCAATTTTTGCTGAAAGTTCTTCTGCATTCTTATCAAGCCATGCAGGAACAGGGCGAGATGCATTTGCTTCAAGAACAGCCTTGATTTTAACGCTGTCTTTGCTTGCATCCTTAACTGATACTACATCACCTGCTTTAAGAAGGTATGATGGAACGTCAACCTTCTTACCGTTTACACGGAAGTGTGCATGAATTGTGAGCTGTCTTGCTTCTGCACGAGATGAAGCCCATCCGAGAAGATAAACAACGTTATCAAGACGGCTTTCACAAATTCTTAAAAGGTTTTCACCGACAATACCCTGACGCTTTTCAGCCATCAAGAAATATTTATAGAACTGTCCTTCCTGAATACCGTAGTAGCGCTTAGCTGTCTGCTTTGCACGAAGCTGCATACCATATTCAGAAACTTTTTTGCGGTTCTGGCCATGCTGTCCAGGAGCGTATGAACGTCTTTCGAGAGCGCATTTACCAGTATAGCAACGGTCGCCTTTAAGGAAGAGTTTCTTACCTTCACGACGGCAGAGCTTACAAACCGCACCGGTATATCTTGCCATAATCTGTTACCTCCAAATTTCTGTTATACACGTCTTCTCTTAGGTGGGCGGCAGCCGTTGTGAGGAATTGGAGTTACGTCTTTAATCATTGTAACTTCAAGACCTACTGTCTGCAATGCACGGATTGCAGCTTCACGTCCTGAACCTGGGCCCTTAACGTATACTTCTACGGTTTTCATACCGTGGTCAATCGCAACCTTAGCTGCTGTTTCAGCAGCTGTCTGAGCAGCGAATGGTGTTGATTTTCTTGAGCCTCTGAAGCCCATTTCACCTGCGCTTGCCCATGATACTGCGTTACCCTGTGTATCAGTGATTGTAACGATAGTATTGTTGAAGGTGGACTGAATATGAACTGCGCCTTTTTCAATGTTTTTCTTTTCACGACGTCTGCGTGTTACAGCGCCTTTTTTAACTTGCTTTGCCATTATTTAGCCCCTCCTTCTTACTTCTTCTTGTTAGCGATTGTCTTCTTTGGTCCCTTACGTGTACGAGCGTTTGTCTTTGAACGCTGACCTCTTACTGGGAGATTCTTGCGGTGACGAACACCTCTGTAGCAACCAATTTCAACAAGTCTTTTAATATCAAATGCTGTTTCTCTTCTGAGGTCACCTTCAACTGTTACGTTGTGTTCGATGTACTCACGAAGCTTTGAAACGTCTTCTTCAGTCAAATCCTTAACACGTGTGTCTGGATTAATGCCTGTTGCAGCAACAATGTCACTAGCTGTTTTTCTGCCAATACCATAGATATATGTGAGACCGATTTCGATTCTCTTTTCTCTTGGTAAGTCAACACCTGAAATACGAGCCATTTACAGTTGCACCTCCATTTTCAAAAATGCGGCTATTTAAAGCCTTTTCAAATTTTGTATCGTTCCTTAGTACTTTAGAAACGATTGAGCGAAAACGCTCAAGATAAATTCAAGTTACTCTGCAGTAGCAACTTTATTAAAATTTATCTTAGCCTTGACGCTGCTTGTGCTTAGGGTTTTCACAGATAACCATGATTTTGCCCTTGCGTTTAATTACTTTGCACTTTTCGCAAATTTTCTTGACAGAAGGTCTGACTTTCATTATAAATTACCTCCTAAAAAATGCTGTCAAATTCTTACTTTGAACGCCATGTAATTCTTCCGTTGTTAAGGTCATATGGTGAAAGTTCAACCGTTACCTTGTCACCCTGAAGAATTCTGATGTAGTTCATACGAAGTTTACCCGAAATTCGAGCGTGTACTTTGTGTCCGTTTTCAAGTTCTACTATAAAGTTTGTATTAGGAAGAACTTCAACGACTGTACCGTCAACTTCAATCATGTCTTGTTTTGCCATAAGTTAACCTCTTTCGATAATGCTTTTCTCAATGCTCTGTCCGTTGAGAACATCTCTTCGGAAAGTTTTTTATCTGTTTTTATAATGTGCTTGAGATTTTTTCGCTTCGGATTGTCAAGCTTTCTCTCTTTGCCATCACAGACATATACATACTTTTCGTCAAATGCTGTCACACACATAAATCTGTCTTTCTCGCGACCTGCATTACAAAGCACCAAATCACCTTTACAAAGCTTCATAAGTCACCTCATCAAAGTTTTGTAAGTATCATTGGCTCACCTTTTGTAATCGCAATTGTGTGTTCAAAGTGAGCGGACAGTTTGCCGTCAAGCGTTTTGACGGTCCAACCGTCAGGCAAACATTTAATTGCTTTTGAACCCATATTTACCATTGGCTCGATTGCAATTGTCATTCCAGGTAGAAGTCTTTGACCTCTTCCCTGTGTTCCGTAATTCGGAACGGACGGGTCTTCGTGAAGGTGAGTTCCAATTCCATGTCCTGTAAACTCACGGACAACTGAAAAACCTCTCTCTTCACAATAGGACTGAATTGCAAATGCTATATCACCGATTCTGTTGCCTGCGATAGCTTGTTCGATACCTAAATAAAGGCTCTCACGAGTTGTATCGCACAGCCGCTTTGCTTCATCGGAAATTGTTCCGCAAGCAAATGTAGCAGCATTATCGCCGTTATAGCCATTCACCTTAGCCCCAAGGTCGATACTCACTATATCGCCCTCTTTAAGCACTCTGTTCTTAGACGGAATGCCATGAATGACCTCGTCATTTATGGAAATACATGCCGTAGCAGGAAATCCGTTATAATTTAAGAAGTTTGGTTCTGCACCTTGCTTTTTAATATAACGGTAAGCTATCTGGTCAATCTCGTATGTTGTAACACCAGGCTTGACCGCTTCACCTGCTATCTGTAATGCTTCTGCTGAAATTTGACACGCTTTGCGCATCATATCAATTTCTTTTGCAGTTCTAAGCACTATCATGTTAATCCTCCAAAACTTTGAAAACAAGAGCAGTTGTATCAGCAACTTCTTCTTGTCCTTCTACTATAACAAGCTTACCTGTCTTTGCATAGTAGTCTTTAAGTGGTTCTGTCTGTTCGTGATAAACATTAAGTCTATCAAGCACTGTTTCAGGACTGTCGTCCTTACGCTGAACAAGTTCATCACCACAAACGTCGCAGATGCCATCTTTTGCTGGTTTCTTGTACTCAAGGTGATAAGTTGCGCCACATTTAAGGCAAACTCTTCTACCACCAAGACGAGCAGCAATCTTTTCGTCTGGAACTTCGATATCAACAACCTTGTCGATTACGATGCCCATATTATCGAGAGCTTCTGCTTGAGGTATTGTTCTTGGGAAACCATCGAGAATGAAACCATTTGCACAGTCACTCTCTGCAAGTCTCTCTTTGATAATACCAATAACAACATCATCTGGCACTAATTTGCCGGCATCGATATAGGACTTAGCTTTGAGTCCCATATCTGTGCCGTTTTTAAGTGCTTCTCTGATGATATTACCTGTTGACACAGCAGGAATATTGAATTTTTCACAAATCTTCTCTGCTTGTGTGCCTTTTCCTGCGCCTGGAGCGCCGAGAAGGATTAAGTTCATATCATTTACCTCCGATATTAATCAAGGAAGCCTTTATAGTGACGCATCATCATCTGGCTTTCGAGCTGCTTCTGAGTTTCAAGAGCAACACCAACCATAATGATAATTGATGTACCACCGACTGCAAGGTTCATACCGTTCTCTGTGAAGAGACCAGCAAACTGTGAATAAACAATTGGGAACATTGCAACTACACTGAGAAGAAGTGCACCAATAAGTGTCATTCTGTTAAGAACCTTTGTGATGTAAGTTGAAGTTGGTTTGCCAGGACGGATGCCTGGGATTGAACCACTGTTCTTACGAAGGTTATCTGCCATTTCAATTGGGTTATACTGGATAGCCGCATAGAAATAAGCAAAGAAAATGATAAAGATGAAATAGATTGTTCCATAGAATGGGTGTGTCTGACCAAGCCATACTGTTGTAAGATTGTACCAGAAACTATCTTTTTCACCAGGAGCAAACATAGCTATTGTAGGAAGAATTGAAAGAATTGATGATGCGAAGATAACTGGAAGAACACCGCACATATTAACCTTAATTGGCATATGTGTGCTCTGTCCGCCGTACATCTTACGACCTACAACACGCTTTGCATATTGAACTGGGATTCTTCTTTCTGCATTATCCATCCAAACGATGAAGAAAATCATACCAATAAGAGCTGCTGCTGCGATTGGCACGAGTACGAAGTAAGCGCCACCTCTGTCAAAGTATTGATAAAGGTTGTAAATTGTTGTTGGCATACGAGCTACGATACCAGCGAAAAGAATCATTGAGATACCATTACCGATACCCTTTTCGTTGATACGTTCGCCAAGCCACATAACAAGTGCTGTACCTGCTGTGTAGCAAAGAATTACTACAACTGCCTGAAGAACTGCTGAGAAACCTGTGAATGCCTTACCGTTTGCATCGCCTACAAGGAAACCTTGTGATTTGATGAAGAAGTAGTAAGCAATACTCTGCAAGAGACCCAATGCAATAGCTGAATAACGAGTGATTTTATTCATCTTCTTTCTGCCTTCTTCGCCTTCTTTAGAAAGCTTTTGAAGTGCAGGAATTGCAACTGCAAGAAGCTGAATAATAATTGATGCGTTAATATATGGTGTAATTGAGAGAGCGAACAATGTACCATAGTTGAAAGCATTACCTGTCATCATTGAAAGGTATGTCAAGAATGTACCTGCAGCTTCTTCACCAAAGAGTCCGTTTGACGCAATGTCAACGAATGGAACTGGCAACGCTGAACCAATTCTATAAATGAAAATGATGAGCGCTGTAAAAAGAAGTTTTTTACGGAGGTCAACAATTTTCCAAGCGTTAATAAATGTCTGGAACACTGTTAAATCACCTCAGCCTTTCCGCCTACTGCCTCAATCTTCTGCTTTGCAGCATCAGAGTATGCGTTTACTTTAACAGTAAGTTTTTTGCTGAGCTCGCCATTTCCTAATACTTTAACTCCATCAAGAGCTTTCTTAACAAGGCCTGCGTTAACGAGTGCCTCGATATCTACTGTTGCACCATCCTCAAAAGCATTGAGTGCTGAAACGTTAACAGTAGCGATTTCCTTAGCGAAGATATTGTTGAAACCACGCTTTGGAAGTCTTCTCTGTAAAGGCATCTGGCCACCTTCGAAGCCGATTCTCATACCTCTACCTGCACGGGCCTTCTGACCCTTGTGACCTTTACCAGCTGTTTTACCCTGACCTGAAGCAGCACCACGACCGATACGCTTAACGTCTTTCTTTGAACCAGCTGCAGGTGAAAGTTCGTGCAATTTCATTTTTGTGCACCTCCTTAAGCCTTAGTTACCTCTAAAAGATGTGAAATCTTCTTAATCTTACCCTGAGTCTGTGCGTTGTCTGGCTGACAAGTTACATCCCCAATTTTGCGGAGACCAAGTGCATGAGCGGTGGCGATTTGGTCTTTTTTACTTCCGATAAGGCTCTTTACGAGTTTAATCTGAATGTTTGCCATAATTCTCCACCCTCCTTATTCTGTAATCTCTTTAACTGATTTGCCACGAATAGCAGCAACTTCTTCTGCTGTACGGATCTTTGAAAGACCGTCGATAGTTGCTCTAACTACGTTGCAAGGATTGTTTGAACGAAGTGCTTTTGAACGGATGTCCTTGATACCTACCATTTCAACAACGGCACGAACAGGGCCACCAGCGATAACACCAGTACCAGGTGCAGCAGGTTTCATAAGAACTACGCCTGCACCGAATTTACCTGTAATTTCATGTGGGATTGTTGTGCCTTTAAGAGAAACTTTGATAAGGTTCTTCTTAGCAGCTTCAATACCCTTACGGATAGCATCTGGAACTTCGCCTGATTTACCAAGACCGAAGCCTACGATACCGTTACCGTCACCTACAACAACCAAAGCGGAGAATTTCATAATACGGCCGCCCTTAACTGTTTTAGAAACACGGTTGATAGCAACTACTCTTTCCTGAAGTTCGAGTGTTGATGCGTCAATAATAGCCATTTTAAATTTCTCCTTTCCTTAGAAGTTGAGGCCGCCCTCACGGGCACCTTCTGCGAGAGCTGCTACTCTACCTGTGTAAACGTAGCCGCCTCTGTCAAATACAACATCTGTGATGTTCTTTTCTTTTGCTCTTTCAGCAAGAAGTTTACCAACTTCTTTAGCTGCATCTTTATTACCGCCGTAATTTGCGAAGTCCTTCTCTGTTGATGAAGCGCTTACAAGTGTTACACCTGCAACGTCGTCAATCAACTGAGCATAGATATGCTGGAGAGAACGGAACACATTAAGGCGTGGGCACTCTGCAGTGCCTGAAATCTTGGCGCGGACTCTCTTATGTCTCTTGAGTCTTGCTGCCTTTGTATCTGGTCTGTTAACCATAGCTTTACTCTCCTCCTATTATTTGCCCTTACCGGCTTTACCTTCTTTACGACGGATATGTTCGTCAACATACTTGATACCCTTGCCCTTATATGGCTCTGGTGGTCTCTTTTCGCGAACTTCTGCTGCGAACTGACCAACCTTCTGCTTGTCAGGACCTGAGATAACAATCTTGTTAGGTGTAGGAGTCTCAACTGTGATTCCTTCTGGAGCAGGCATAATTACCTGATGTGAGAAACCAATGTTAAGAACAAGGTCCTTACCCTGAACTGCTACACGGTAACCAACGCCGTTAACTTCAAGTTCTTTTGAATAACCCTTTTCAACGCCTTCAATCATGTTAGCGATGAGTGTACGTGTGAGACCGTGGAGTGATTTGTTGAGGTTTGAATCGTCAGGACGAGCAACTGTAACAACTGCGCCATCGAGTTCAACCTTCATATTGCTGTGCACTGTTCTTGTAAGTGTGCCCTTAGGGCCTTTAACGGTAACAGTGCTGCCATCTACTTTAACTTCTACCCCTGCAGGAACTGCGATAGGGTTTCTGCCTATACGTGACATTTACTGTACCCTCCTTACCAAACGAATGCGAGAACTTCGCCGCCCACGTTGAGCTTGCGAGCTTCTTTATCTGTCATAACACCCTTAGATGTTGAAAGGATTGCAATACCAAGACCTTTCATTACCTTTGGCATGTCTTCACAGTTTGTGTAAATACGTAAACCAGGTTTTGAAACTCTTCTGATACCTGTAATTACGCTTGATTTGTTAGGACCGTATTTAAGAGCGATTTCAATTACGCCTTGCTTACCGTCTTCTTCTACTGTAAATCCTTTGATGTAACCTTCATCAACAAGAATTTGAGCAATCGCTTTCTTCATGTTTGATGCAGGCACTTTCACTGTATCATGCTTTGCGGAATTCGCATTACGGATTCTGGTGAGCATATCACCGATTGCATCTGTAATTTGCATAATGAGTTACCTCCTATAAATTTTAGATTGCTCTATTACCAGCTTGATTTTTTCACGCCAGGAATCTGACCTGCGTGTGCTAACTCTCTGAAGCAAATACGGCAAACGCCATATTTACGGAGGTAAGCATGTGGTCTACCACAGATTTTACATCTGTTGTAAGCTCTTGTTGAATACTTTGCAGCTCTCTGCTGCTTAACTTTCATCGCTGTCTTTGCCACTGTCTACCCCTCCTTATTTAGCGAATGGAGCACCCATGAGTGTTAAGAGCTCACGTGCTTCTTCGTCTGTGTTAGCTGTTGTTACGAAGCAAATATCCATGCCACGAACTTTGTCAATCTTATCATAATCGATTTCAGGGAAAATCAACTGTTCTTTAACGCCCATTGAGTAGTTACCACGACCATCAAATGAGTTAGGGTTGATACCTCTGAAGTCACGAACTCTTGGAAGAGCAAGATTGAAGAATCTGTCAACAAATTCATACATCTTGTCACCACGAAGAGTAACTTTAACGCCGATTGTCATACCTTCACGAAGTTTGAAGTTAGCAACTGATTTCTTAGCTGCACACTTAACAGGTTTCTGACCTGTGATTTGTGAAAGGTCATTGATAATTGCGTCTACAACTTTTGCGTTGTCCTTAGCTTCACCGCAGCCTACGTTGATAATAACTTTATCAAGCTTTGGAATCTGCATTACGCTCTTGTAATTGAACTTCTTTTGAAGAGCAGGAACAACGTCAGCTTTATACATTTCTCTAAGTCTTACTGCCATTTTATTGTTCCTCCTTATTCAAACTTTGCGCCGCACTTTTTGCAAACGCGAACTTTATCTTTGCCTGTGCCTTCGTGACCAACTCTTGTAGCTGCTTTGCACTTAGGACATACAAGCTGAACTTTGTCAGCGTAAAGAGCACTTTCTGCCTTGATGATACCGCCCTGTTCACCCATCTTGCGAGGTTTAACGTGCTTAGATACCATGTTTACGCCTTCAACGATTACTTTGCCTTCTGAAGGGCTAACTTCAAGGACTTTGCCCTTCTTGCCACGGTCTTTGCCGTTGATAACGATAACTTCGTCACCTGTTCTAACGTGAACTTTATTCATTTAGGGCACCTCCTTAAAGTACTTCTGGAGCGAGTGAAAGGATTTTCATATAGTCCTTATCACGAAGCTCTCTTGCTACTGGCCCAAAGATACGAGTACCTTTTGGGTTTTTGTCTTCTTTAATAATAACTGCTGCGTTTTCATCGAAACGGATATATGTTCCGTCATCTCTGCGAACGCCTTTTACTGAACGAACAACGACTGCTTTCACAACATCGCCTTTTTTAACAACGCCGCCTGGTGCTGCTTTTTTAACAGATGCTACGATAACGTCGCCGATGTTAGCATATCTTCTACCTGAACCACCGAGAACTCGGATGCACATAATTTCTTTTGCACCTGTGTTGTCGGCAACCTTGAGGTAAGTTTGTTGCTGTATCACAATGATTGCCTCCTTTAATTACTTAGCTTTCTCGATAATTTCAGCAACACGCCATCTCTTATCTTTTGAAAGTGGACGTGTTTCCATTACTAATACTCTATCGCCTACACCGCATTCGTTATTTTCATCGTGAGCTTTAATCTTCACTGTTTTGTTAACGATTTTGCTGTAAAGTGGATGCTTAACTCTGTCCTTGATTGAAACAACAACAGTTTTATCCATCTTATCGCTTGTTACGATGCCGACCTGTGTTTTTCTGAGGTTTCTTTCCATATTGAACGCCCTCCCTTTCCTTAAGATTCACTGCCGTGAAGTTCGATGTCGCGAATTACTGTTTTAACTCTTGCGATATCCTTCTTTACAGCACTGATTCTCATAGGATTTTCGAGTTGGTTGATGGCTTGTTGAAAACGAAGCTTGAAAAGTTCGTCTTTAAGCTCTAAGAGCTTAGCATCCAACTCCTTAGGAGAGAGCTTTCTAATCTCGCTTGCTTTCATTACTGCTCACCACCCTGTTCTTCTTTAGTTACAAACTTACATTTAACTGGAAGTTTCATAGCTGCAAGACGCATAGCCTCACGAGCAACTTCCTCTGAAACGCCTTTAATCTCGAACATTACGCGACCTGGCTTAACTACTGCTACCCAATATTCAGGAGAACCTTTACCTGAACCCATTCGAGTTTCAGCTGGTTTTTCTGTAATTGGCTTGTCTGGGAAAATCTTAATCCAAACCTGACCGCCACGCTTGATGTAACGAGTCATCGCAATACGAGCTGCTTCGATTTGGTTAGATGTAATCCATGCTGGTTCAAGAGACACAAGACCGAAGTCACCATAAGTAACTGTTGTACCTCTTGAAGCTTTACCTGTCAAACGTCCTCTGTGAACGCGACGGTATTTTACTCTCTTAGGTAAAAGCATTATTTTGTGCCTCCTTCTTTCTTAGATTTGCGGCTTTCGTGAAGAACTTCACCTTTGTAAATCCATACTTTAACGCCGATTTTACCGTATGTTGTGTTTGCTTCTGCAAAACCGTAATCGATGTCTGCACGGATTGTCTGAAGAGGAATAGTACCTTCATGATAAGACTCTGAACGAGCGATTTCAGCACCGCCGATACGACCGCTAACCTGAGTTTTGATACCCTTTGCACCAAGTCTCATTGTTCTGCCGATTGACTGCTTAAGAGCTCTTCTGAAAGAAATTCTTCTTTCAAGCTGTGAAGCAATGTTTTCAGCAACGAGCTGTGCATTAAGGTCTGGCTGCTTAACTTCAACGATATTGATGAAAACTTCTTTATCGCCGCCAAGCATTTTCTTACATGTTTCTTTAAGTTTTTCGATTTCTGCACCCTGGCGACCGATTACCATACCAGGCTTTGCGCAGTGAATGTTAACGCGAACTCTTTTCGCATCTCTTTCGATTTCTACCTTTGGAACACCTGCAGGAGCGAGTGTCTTAAGGAGATATTCACGAAGTTCGTAGTCAGAAACAAGTGTGTCACCGAAGTTTGACTTGTTTGCATACCAACGTGATTCCCAGTCTTTAATAACGCCGATTCTTAAACCGGTTGGATTAACTTTCTGGCCCATAACTTAACCTCCTCCTTATTCTGCTTCCTTAAGTGTAATGTTAATGTGTGATGTTTTCTTGTTGATTCTATATGCTCTACCCTTGTCGCGAGGTCTGATTCTCTTGAGAGTTGGACCCTGGTCAACTGAGCAAGCTGCAACATAGAGTCTTGTAACATCCATGTTCTTCATTTCTGCATTAGCCATTGCAGATTTGAGAAGCTTGTAAAGCGGTTCACACGCAGCCTTAGGTGTGTATTTAAGAATCGCCATAGCTTCATCACAAGGCTTATTTCTGATAAGGTCAAGAACAATCTTTACCTTACGTGGTGCAATGCGCACAAAAGTTACTTTTGCGTTTGCTTCCATTGTTCAATACACTCCTTTCTGCTTATTTACCGTTATTTGATGTTTTTGAACCTGCATGACCTCTATAAGTTCTTGTAGGTGCAAATTCGCCTAATTTATGACCAACCATGTCTTCTGTAACATATACAGGAACATGTTTTCTGCCATCATGTACCGCAAAGGTGTGACCAACAAATTCTGGGAAAATTGTTGAGCTGCGGCTCCATGTCTTAATAGCGATTTTCTCGCCATTTGCATTCATTGCTTCGACCTTCTTCATAAGACTAGCTTCTACATAAGGTCCTTTTTTAGTACTTCTACTCATTTAATGACAGCTCCTTTCCCGATTATTTGCCGTTACGACGCTTTACGATAAGCTTGTCGGAACTCTTCTTCTTGTTTCTTGTCTTGTAACCAAGAGCTGGTTTACCCCATGGTGTGCAAGGACCTGGACGACCGATTGGTGACTTACCTTCACCACCACCGTGAGGGTGGTCGTTAGGGTTCATAACAGAACCACGAACTGTTGGACGGATGCCCATGTGACGTGTACGACCTGCTTTACCGATTTTAACATTTTCGTGGTCAGCATTACCAACTGTACCAACTGTTGCCATACATGTTGCAGGAACGTTTCTAAGTTCACCTGATGGAAGTCTGAGAAGTGCATAGATGCCTTCTTTAGCCATAAGCTGAGCTGCATTACCAGCTGCTCTTGCTAACTGACCGCCTCTACCTGGGTAAAGTTCAACGTTGTGTACGAATGTACCTGTTGGGATGTTTGTAAGAGGAAGTGCGTTACCTGGTTTGATATCAGCGTCAGCACCTGCTGAAACTACATCGCCAACTTTGAGACCAACTGGAGCGAGAATGTATCTCTTCTCACCGTCTTCATACTGAACAAGTGCAATATGAGCTGAACGGTTTGGGTCATATTCAAGTGTTAATACTGTTGCAGCGCCCATCTTATCTCTCTTGAAGTCGATAATACGGTACTTTCTGCGGTTGCCGCCACCGTGATGACGAACTGTTATTCTTCCGTAGCTGTTACGGCCTGAGTGCTTTTTGAGAGGAGCAAGAAGACTTCTCTCAGGAGCTACCTTTGAAAGCTCGGAATAATCTGTAACCGACATATTACGTCTAGCATTTGTAGTCGGTTTATAGACTTTAATCGACATATCTTTCATCTCCTTTGTTTATTTTAAAAGTTGGGAGTGGCTCGAAAGCCTGTCAGGAAGCTTTGCGGAGTATGTCGAAACTCCATACCTTACCGCCTGACCTCAAAATCATTACATCATTCCGTCAAAGAATTCGATTGTCTTTGAATCTGCTGTCAATGTTACGATAGCCTTTTTCCAAGAAGCCTTGTAGCCTTCAAATCTGCCGTAGCGTCTGAGCTGACCACGAACGTTCATTGTGTTAACTTTTTCAACTTTTACGCCGAAAAGTGTTTCAACAGCTTTTTTGATGTCAACCTTAGTTGCATCCTTAGCAACTTTGAATGTGTATTTCTTTTCTGCAGTACCCATCATTGACTCTTCTGTAATAACGGGAGCGAGGATAATTTCCTGTGCAAGTTTCATTATGCGTAAACCTCCTCAATTTTTGCAACTGCATCCTTGAGAACTACGATTGTGCCGCAGTTAAGGATGTCATAAACGTTAAGTGTGTTTACGAGAGTAACATTAACACCTTCGATGTTTCTAGCACTCTTATAAACTACGTCGTTTTTCTCTGGAAGAACGATAAGAGTTTTCTTTGCTGCTTTAACAGCGCCAAGAACTGTTGCCATCTCCTTTGTTTTGATAGCATCCATATCGAATGAATCAAGAACAATCATTTCATCAGCTGCAACCTTTGCAGAAAGAGCTGACTTCATAGCAAGTCTTCTTACCTTCTTGTTGATTGAGAATCCGTAAGCGCGTGGCTTAGGACCAAATGTGATACCACCATGTGTCCATTGTGGAGCTCTTGTTGAACCCTGACGAGCTCTACCTGTTCCCTTTTGTCTCCATGGTTTTTTACCGCCACCAGACACCTCTGCACGAGTGAGAGTTGACTGTGTACCCTGACGCTGATGTGCAAGGTAATTAACTACTACAAGGTGCATAGCTGACTTGTTTGGCTCGATAGCGAAAATGCCGTCGTTGAGCTCGATGTCAGAAACTTTCTTGCCCTTTGTATTTACTACTGCTAATTTAGCCATTACTTAACTCTCCTCTCTTACTTTGATTTAACTGTGTCTGCGATAACTACGATACCGTTCTTAGGACCTGGAATAGCGCCCTTAATAGCGATAAGGTTGTTTTCAACGTCTACCTTAACAATGTCAAGGTTCTGAACTGTAACTTTTTCTGTACCAAGGTGACCAGCCATTTTCTTGCCTTTGAAGATACGAGCTGGGTCGATAACGCCGAGTGAACCACCGTGACGGTGAACAGGGCCTGTACCGTGTGTTTCCTTAAGACGTGAGAAGTTCCAACGCTTAATTACACCTGCTGTACCCTTACCTTTGCTTGTTCCTACAACATCAACTCTATCGCCTACTGCGAAGATGTCTGCTTTAAGAACGTCACCTACGTTAACGTCTGCAATGTTCTCGAGTCTGAACTCTTTGAGAACTTTCTTTGGAGCAACGTCAGCCTTCTTGAAGTGACCAGCCATTGGCTTGTTCACTCTCTGAACCTTAACGTCGCCGAAGCCAACCTGAATTGCTTCGTAACCATCGTTTTCGATAGTTTTCTTTTGCACTACTGTGCAAGGACCAGCTTCAACAACTGTAACAGGAATTACTTTACCGTTTTCGTCGAAAAGCTGTGTCATACCGATTTTTTTACCGATAAGACCTTTTTTCATAGTATTTTCCTCCTTTGGTTATTGGTCGGTATTCACCGACTTGACCTTGCTTGGTGTCTTGTTCTTAAAGATTAAAGTTTAATCTCGATATCAACACCAGCAGGAAGCTCAAGACTTGTAAGAGCTTCAACAGTTTTGTTTGAAGGTCTTAAAATGTCGATAAGCCTTTTGTGTGTTCTTTGTTCAAACTGTTCACGGCTGTCCTTATACTTATGAACAGCGCGAAGGATTGTAACAACTTCCTTCTCTGTTGGGAGTGGAACTGGACCTGAAACCTGAGCACCTGTACGTTTTGCTGTTTCAACAATCTTTTCAGCTGCCTTGTCTACGAGGTCATGGTCATAACCCTTAAGTCTGATTCTGATTTTCTTGCCTTTTGTTGCTGCCATTTTGTTTTCCTCCTAATTTTCTGGGCACGTTATTTTACTTGCAACCTAGCCGGGTGTTTCAACCCTGCCATTTTTAAAACCGAAAAATCGGTTCTGATTTTTCGGACGGCGTAAAATAGCGCAGAATGCTCCCTGCAAGTACCGTTAGAGCGCAGTTGGGTTTACGCTTTAAGGTTTTGAAAGCATTATTGGTCGCCCGATTTAAAATCAGACATACTCCATGGTAATTCCCTGCATCATCGTGCAGCCACCTACCACTTCATCGCATATCGCACGCTTTCTGCAAATGGGCACAATTCACCCATTCCCACGCGTGCCCTAGTATAATAACACATACTTTGTGAAAATGCAATAACTTTTTTGAAAAAACTTTGTGAAAATCGCAGAAAATTTTTATGCATATTTTTTGCCACAATATATTGTGTTTTTCATAAAAAGTCACCACAAAAAGTAAAGTCAAAACAGACATTAAAATCCCCCTATATATAATAGGTATAGCAAAAACACCCAAAAAAGCATAAAAAATACGGCAAGTTTTCACCTGCCGTATCGATTTTTTGAGATTATTTTATTGATTATCATTTGTTTTGTTTTCTTCAAATTCATTATATTGATAATCTGGGAATGGGCGTTGTGGAATGATTACCAAAAGAATAATGTAAACAAGTGTACCAGGGAATCCTGCTGTAAAGAGAGCGAAGAGTGCATAAACAACTCTTACGATTGTTGGGTCGATATCAAAAAACTCCGCAATACCTGCGCAAACGCCACCAATCATCTTATTAGTGCTTCTATAAAGTTTCTTTTCTTTAAACATTTTAATTTCTCCTTTTTCGTTTATATGTTTATTATAACACTAAATTTTTGGCATTTCAATCATTGCCATTATGTCATTTTGAGTTTCTTTTTCTGCTTTGTATTCTCTGTATGCTTCAACACCATACTCAACACCAGTTTTTATGAGTTCGCCACCGCAAACTAAAAAACTCACGATTGCTATAAAGAGTGAAATGACAAAAAGAACAACAAATGCTATCAATGCTTTTTTCATAATCATCTCTCCTTACTTATTTATTCTTTCAATACAAAACTTGATTTCAATTATTGCCCAGAGCAAAGTGATAACTGCAAGGCAAATTACTGCTGTTGTTGATGCGATTGCAAACACAAGGAACGCTGTTGATGCTACCATAGGTACGGTGAAGCAGAAAACAACAATCATTATTGCGCCTGCAAGAAATAATCCAAATGTAATAGGTATTGAGATAAACGCTTGGACTATATTCCACACAAGAGCAACTGTCCAGAATGTTTTGCTGTGTTTCTTTTTGCCGTCCGGTGTTACTGTCTTTTGCTCGATTGCATCACCGACATACTGCTTTGCACATTCAAATGGTGTTCCTAACTCGTTGCAGATTTGTTCATCAGTTTTACCTGCTAACGCACCTTCACGGAAGTGTTCGCGAAAATCTGCAATTATTTCTTCTTTTTCTTTTTTCGGTAATGGCCCGAGATAATAATAAAGTTCATTCAAAAAGTCTATTTTATTCATATTTATACCCCCTCAAAAAATGAGTTGACTTGGTCTGTAAACTCCGTCCATTGTTTAAGTAGCATTGCCTGACGTTGTTTGCCACTGATTGTTATACGATAATATTTTCTTGCAGGTCCATTGGGCGACTCTTTAAGATAAGTTTCAAAGTAACCGTCAGTTTGCAATCTTTTTAGCATTGGATAAACGCTGCCTTCTGACACGGTCATTTTTTTACCCAACATATCTGCAAGCTCATAGCCATATTTATCTTCTTCTAACAGCAATGTTAGTGCGCAAAGCTCAAGCACGCCTTTTTTGAACTGCGTATTCATAAGCGCCCTCCTTTATATAATATGTATATAGTTTTTCACCAGTTTACAATAATATATTAGCACATACTATTATGCATTGCAAGATAGTTTTTAAAAATTAATAGTTTGTTTACAAATATAGTCTTTTGGGGATAAAAATTAGATTTTTAAATTATTTTATAAAAAATTTGCACAAAGATTTTTATAGTTTTAAATTGTCTAACAAATAAAAATTTCTCAAAAAAGTTAAAATCTTTTCTGTTTTTGTTAATTCTGCATAAAAATTTAAAATCCAGATAACAAGTTTAGAGTTTATTGTAAACAAATCAGTTAAAAGTTTCTTTGTGCAATATTCACAAACATTTAATAATTTTGTTGTGCAAAAACACTTGACTTTTTGTTTTTTTAGTGTTATTATATAGCCACAACAGAATAAATGAAGTTTCTGGTGTCCAGAATTCTTGTGAGGTGGGTTTTTCCAATCCCCAACAAATTTTCCCTTTCCTTTTTCATAAAGTATAACACCAATCCCTATTTTCCCACCCACAAGAATTTTTAATATATAGACTTGATTTCCAAGTCGCTTAATTAGGTCATAATAATTTTTCTCATAAATAAAGCTCCCTGTTGACTAGTTCGGCAGGGAGTTTTGCTTTGCTTTTCTTTGTGTTTTGTGATAGAATACTCTCGAAAGGAATGATATCAATGAATTGTGCTTTCAATTTTTACATGCCTGTTAATATTTTAAGTGGCGAAGATGTTTTAAATCAGAATAAAAGCATTTTCTCTGAACTGGGCAAAAAGTGTCTTATAGTTACAGGAAAAACTTCCGCTAAAAAATCAGGTGCACTTGACGATATAACAAACCTTTTTAGCGAACTGAATATCGAATATGAAATATATGATGAAATCACAGAAAACCCATTGACTGTTGACTGCTATAACGGTGGCAAGTTGGCTAGAGATATAAGCGCTAATTTTATTGTTGGTATCGGCGGTGGTTCACCACTCGACGCAGCTAAAGCTGTTTGCGTTTATGCGACAAATGAGAATATTGTTGATGATGACATTTATACTACGGTTGTTGAGAATTCGCCATTACCACTTGTACTTATCGGCACAACTTCTGGCACAGGTAGTGAAGTTTCAGGTGTTTCTGTGCTTACAAGAAAAGATGGTCGCAAACAAAGTATAGGTGGCAAAAATTATTATGCTAAATATGTAATTGCTGATGCAAAATACACTTATTCAATGCCATACTCTGTAACAGTTTCAACTGCACTTGATGCTCTTTGCCATGCCGTTGAGTCAATGTTTTCACCAAGAGCAGATTTCTTATCAATAAAATTTTCACTTTTGTCAGCAAAAATGATTTATCCATTGCTTGATAAAATGAATAAGACGAAAGAATTGCCTAGCGAAGAAGAAAGAAACATTCTCTATTTTGCATCGCTCTATGCAGGCTTTGCACTTAATAAGGGTGGCACAGGCTTCCCACACGGAATGGGATATGCACTCACAGAAGATTTCAATGTGCCACACGGTCTCGCTTGTGCTGTATTTCTTCCACAATATCTTAAAGAAGCAGAAAAAGCTGATTCTGACCTCTATAACAAATTGATGAACACAATGAATACTGACTTTGAATCATTGAACGCTCTTTTCTGTGATTTCTGTTTATTTGACTTTACAGTTTCTGATGAACAGATTGCAAACTATGTTGACAGATGGGCAACACTTAAAAACTTTAAGAACTCCCCTACTGCTTTTAACAATGAAGATGCAGGAATTTTAGTCAAAAAATTGTTTCAAAAATAGTGTTTAGATGTTTTCTGTCTAAAATTTGCTTAAAATCTAAAAATTCTATATTACTCATATAAAGCCGTACTTTTTGTTGTATAACTTTTACAAAAAAGTACGGCTTTTTTATTATTATAAAAGGCTTTGTTTTTATTGTTTAGATGATTTTTATCTAAACTGGCCTTGATTTTATGCGATTTTGACAAGCGTAGTTAGTTTTCATCTATTAAATAACATGTTTTTACAAAAAAGGTTTGACATAACAATTTTACGTGTTATAATTAGTATGAACGATTATCCACCTTAATAGGTGAGTTCTAAAAATTCCAAATAAATGGAGGGTAAAATTATGGCAGATACAAGATTCGCAATCACTCATTATCATGATGCTGCAGCTATCAACAGACAGCTTGATGAGCTTATCAGCAAACCAATCTACACAATCAAGCCAGAAGTTCTCAAACAGTATGAAGAAGAATATTATGGCAAAAAATGTGTTAAGTCAAAGGAATTAGTTGACGAAGCAAAAGCTATCATCCCTGGCGGTGTTCAGCATAACCTTGCTTTCAACTATCCATTCCCTCTTGCTTTCACAAAAGCAGAAGGCGCATATCTCTATGATGCTGACGGCAACAAATACTTCGACTTCCTTCAGGCTGGTGGCCCAACAGTTCTTGGTTCAAACCCTAAGGTAGTTCGTGACCAGGTTATTGACCTTCTTAACACATGTGGTCCTTCAACAGGTCTTTTCCACGAATTCGAATACAAACTTGCTAAAAAGATTTCTGACTCTGTTGAAACAGTTCAGATGTTCCGTATGCAGGGTTCAGGTACTGAAGCTTGTATGACAGCAGTTCGTGTTGCTCGTCTTGCAACAGGTAAGAAGAACATTCTTAAAATGGGTGGCGCATACCACGGTTGGTCAGACCAGCTCGGTTATGGTATCCGTGTTCCTGGTTCTAAATTCACACAGGCAAGTGGTGTTCCACTTTATCTCTTCAAGCACACTCAGGAATTCTTCCCTGGTGACCTTGATGACCTTGAAAGAAAGCTTCGTGCTAACCTTCTTCGTGGCGGCACAGCAGCTGTATTTATTGAACCAATCGGTCCTGAAAGTGGTACAACTCCACTTGATTACGACTTCAACAAAGGCGTTGAAAGACTCTGCCGTAAATATGGCGCTCTTCTCGTATTCGATGAAGTTGTTACAGGTTTCCGTATCGGTATGGCTGGTGCTCAGGGTTACTTCGGCGTTTCTCCTGACCTTACAATCTTCGGTAAAGTTATCGCTGGTGGATATCCAGGCGCTGGTGGTGTCGGCGGTAAGAAAGAATATATGAAATATCTTGGTGCTGGTCTTGATGATTCAGGTATGAAGATTAAGAAAGCATTCACAGGCGGTACAATGACTGCTAACCCACTTTCATGCTGCGCAGGTTACTTCACTCTTGAAGAAATCGACAAGCAGAATGCATGTCAGAAAGCTGGCGAAATGGGTGACAGACTTACAACAGGTCTTCAGGAAATCATCGCAAAATATGGTCTTCCATTCGTTGCATGGAACGAAGGTTCTGTATGTCACCTTGAAACAGTTGGTACAATGCACTATGTTGTTGACTGGAAACGTCCTTGGACAATTCCTGGTGTTCTTTCAGCAACAAGCGAAAGAAAGAAAGAAATGCAATACATGGGCGCTGCTTACATGGCAGAAGGACTTGTTACTCTTGCTGGTAGCCGTCTCTACACATCAGCTGCATACACACCTAAGATGATTGACCAGGCACTTCAGTGCTTCGACAAAGTTTTGGCAAATGTTGCAGTTAAACCTGCTGAATAATTCAGGTTATACTTTATTGGCGGGCGAAAGACCTTCGCTCGCCTTTATTCACACTAATTAAACGAGGTGAAAATTATGGAAATTATGCAAGCAAAAGAACTTGTTATCAAAGCTGGTAAAGAGCTTATTGAATCAGGTCTTATCGCTCGTACATGGGGTAACATTTCTTGCAGAATCAGTGATACACAATTCGTAATCACTCCATCAGGCCGTGCTTATGAAACACTCACACCTGAAGAAATCGTGCTTGTTAATATTGAAGACCTTGAATATGAAGGCGAAATCAAGCCATCAAGTGAAAAAGGTATTCACGCTGCTTGTTATAAGCTTCGACCTGAAATCGGATTTGTTATTCATACTCATCAGGTTAACGCTTCAATCGTTTCAGCTATTGGTATGGATATCAATGGTATTGACGGTGAAAACGCACAGGTAGTTGGTGATAATCTTCCTATCGCATCTTATGGTCTTCCAGGCACAAAGAAACTTCGCAAAGGCGTAATTGATGCAATTACTCGTTCAGATTCAAAAGCTGCTGTTATGGCTCACCACGGTGCAGTTTGTATGGGTGTTGACTATGACGATGCATTTAATGTTGCAAAACGAGTTGAAGACATTTGCGAACAGTTTGTAATCACAAAATATGAATCACTCACAGGCACAGTTGCAAATGGTCTTGAAGCTATCAATGATTATGTTGTTGCCAACTTTGTTAAAAAGCCACTCTCTGCACCTGAATTCCCTGCTTGCAAGAGTGAACGCGACGGCTCTGTATTCAACATTTCACTTGTTGACGGTGACGGCGCTATCACAAGAATTGATATTGAAACAGGTAACGTTATCGCAGGTGACGGTTGTGAAGAATCAATCGAACTCCACCGTGCAGTTTATAAAAACCGTGATGATGTTAACTTTATTTATCACACAAAGGACCCATTCACAGTTGCTTGCTCAAAAATGGGCAAAACAATGCGTCCATTGATTGATGACTTTGCTCAGATTGTTGGTGTTACTGTTAAACACGCAGGTTATAATCCTAACAATTCACTTGCAACATCAAAGAAAGTTGTTAAAAAACTTAAGGGCAGAAATGCTGTTCTTCTTGATAACAACGGTGCTCTTTGTGTTGCTGGTAGCGAATACGATGCTGGTGCTATCGAATTTATCACTAATAAGGGTGCTAAAATTCAGGTTTGCACAAAGCTCTATGGCAAAGCAAAGCCAATCAACCCAGTTGAAACAAGAATTATGAATCTTGTTTATAGACTCAAATATTCAAAACAAGCTGGTAAATAATCAGACAAAAAAAAGAATCCCCTACTCGAATTGAGTAGGGGAATTTTTTATGTATTTTAGTGAATGTGATTATGATGAGAAACTATTCCACAGAGTGCTAAATACCACTCAATAATATTTGAACCAACAAACATACAAATCACAGTTGCAAGTGAGAGATGTGGTGCAAATGGAACTTTTCTTGGCACTTTACCTTTATTCTTAATAGCCATAAAGACAAGATAGAGTGTGCCGATAAATCCACCCATAACAAGTGCGAGAAGCACGACTTTCCAGCCAAGCATAAAGCCGACGGCAGCCATCAGTTTGATGTCGCCACCACCCATTCCACCTTTGGTGATGACTGCAAGCAAGAAGAGTACGCCACTTGCCGCAAAAAAGCCTATAACGCGTTCTAACAAGCAATCAAGGTCAAACCCTTCTGCAACCAATTCGTCGATATAAGTGATTACACCACCGATTAAAACGGTAATCCACATTGAGTCTGGAATCTCCATTGTGCGCCAGTCGATAACTGTTGCAACGAGCAACGCAGAGAATGCTGCACAGTAACCAAAAAGTGCAATTCTTGGGGTTGCATCACAGATGAACCAAAATATGAGTGCATACATAATCCCGTTGATTGCTTCAACTATTGGGTATTGCACAGAAATTTTTGCCTTGCAATAACGGCATTTACCACCAAGGAAAAGCCAACTGAAAAGCGGAACTAAATCCTTTGCATAAAGTCGGTGATTACAACTCATACAATGACTGTTTTCTGTAACAAAATTCTCGCCTTTTGGAATTCTGTAAATAAGCACATTAAGAAAACTACCGATTAAAGTACCAAAAAGGAACACAATAACCGTATAGAAAATTTTTGTAGCTAAAAGAAAGTTCATAATTATTCCTCATTCACACTTGTTTCATTTATTGTAGCATATTCTTCTTTCTTTTTAAAGCGTTTTGTGGCAATTATTGCCCACGCAACAAGAATTACTACACTCACACCTGTGATTATTGCACCCGGCACAAAACCAACCGGACAATATTTCATCTCAACAATGTGTTCACCCTTTGAAATTGCAGTCATAAGAATATGGCTTTCATGCTCATAGAGAGGAGTTTCAACACCATCAATGAGAATTGTCCAACCCTCGTCATAAGTTGTTGGAATGTAAAGAGCTCCATCTTCATAGCTTGTAACTTTTGCCTTAACATAAGTGTCAGAGAATTCAAGCATTTCAGTGTCACTCATAGCATCAAGTTTGTTGTATGCGTTTTCGAATTTTTCCATATCAACTGTGAATGATGTTGCAGTGAAGCTACTTTGCTGTAACACATAAACATTGCCGTTTTCAAGGCCGTTGTCACGATATCCACCAATTCTGATTGTTGCTACATCACCTTTTTTCACTTCACCTAGTTCATAAACTGTACCATCTCTCATACCAAACAAGTTGTACTCAATTGTCTTGCCATTAAGAGTTATAGTTAAATCGGTAAGCTCACGGGTATCCACATAAATATACATAATACCATCCGCTTGTGCAACTGAATCAAATGTAACATAAGCAGGAATTTTCATATCCAAAACTTCATATGAATAACTATACATTCTATTTTCTAAGAACTCATAATATTCTGCATATTCATTAGAAGTTGTGCTTTCAATATCATCATGGTCATGGCTATGCTGTGTGCCTGCATTTTCATTATCAGAATCAACACGGTCAGCAGCTGAAATCTTTTTACAGTTTTCAAAACTAAAGTTTTGAGTAACATTATAAGTTGTGACATTTTCGTTAGTATTACTGATTGTCTTAGCAACAGCATTAAGGTTGTCAACAATTATCGGATATGAGAACGGTGACCAATCCACTATGTTGCCACTGATTGTATACATAAATGGCATTGTATAATTATTCTGATAAAGAATATATTTGCCGTTATCAGCTATTTTAGTTCTATATGTAGTTTCGGTAATTCTGTTTGTTCCATCAACATAATATTTTGTTGGGAACATCATGTTGAATACAGGTGTCTGCTCAATAGCACCATTCTGCATATTTAGATAGTTACTATAACTACCAAAATTATTCATTGTAATAGTGAAATCACCATCGGACAAAGATGAATAGCTTTCATAACTGTTATAGCCGTACATTGCACCATACATCAACATATCTTTATATGTTGTATTGCCACTTGAGAAGCAAGCTTTTTCATTTTCTTTGATTACAGACTCTAACAATTCTATAATTTCATATTCTTCAAGAGGTTCTTCAACGTCCATAGTATTTAATTTGTTAACGTTAAAAACTATGCTTTCAATAACTATACAAACTAAAAGAATTATTGTGAAAACCTTTTGAGATTTAAATTTCTTATATAAAAGCAATATTGCTGTAAATATTGCTATAAAAGCGACTATAGCAATAACAAGCTCTGCAGATGCAAAAAGCACTTTAAACATATTGTTTAAATATATTGAAACAATGCAGAATAACGCAAAAGCTGTACCAATTAAAATGCCGAATTTAGAAAGTTTTTCTAAGTTGCAATATGCTTCGATGGCAATTTTCAAAAGCACAAAGCTATAAATAAACGCAAATCTATACATTATGCCGACAGGCTCACCGAAGCCGTGCCATACGAAATAAAAGACGTGGAATATAATGCTCAACCACATTATTATCAACAAGAATAGGTTGCCAAATTTTTGACGTTTCGAAATGCCCTTAGTAAAGAAATAAGCAAACGCCAATATAATTGTTGCAATTCCACAGAAAGCAAATATACATTCTGTGCTTCCTAATGTTGTTATATTATTTTTAAATGGGAAAATATGTGATGCAAAAATTCCAAAAATTCCGTCACCACTAAAGCTAAAAGTAGATTCTGTAACTGTACCTTTGCCAGTATTCTGCAAAGCACTTGCAAATGGCAACACCATTACTGCAGAAATTCCACCTGCTAACAATGAAGAAAAAGCAAATTTAAATCCACTTTTTAATAAATAAGAATTCTGTAAAATTACAAAAACATTAATTGCTTCATCTTCAGTTCCTTCTTGACCTGCTACGCCATCATACGAAACTTCATCATTTGAAATAAATGTGTATATGAAATATATCACACTAAATATGCAAGTCATCCATCCCATATAAAAATTTGAAACAATTGTGAGCCCTAAAAACAAAGAATATTGCCATGCACTTTTGCCGTCCATCATTTTTTGAAGACCCATTATCACAAGAGGGAACCAAATTATTGCATCATACCATGATGTGATGAAATTTCCACCAATCATAAAGCCTGACAACGCCCAGAGAATTGAGAAAATTGCTAATGACAAATCGTTCTTTTTATATGTATGTTTTAAGAATATACTAAAAGTCAATGCCATTATTGATGGTTTTATTAAAGTAATAACGGAAAAAGCTTCGTCCATATTTTCAACTGGAAAAAACAAAGCAATTAAATTCAAAGGAGAAGCAAGATAATAACTGATTATAGCCCAAAAGTTTGAGCCATTAGCAACATGCCATGTAAAAAATAATGAATCGCCTTCAATAAGTTTAGATTTAAGCTCTGTCAAAAATGGTATATATTGTGAAAACCCATCTGAAAATGCAGTTGTAAGAGGGCCAAAAGGATAAATACCGCTAATAGCATAAAGCACAAGCATTATGCCTAAAGTGATTATTGGTCCTAACCATATATATGGCATTTGTTTTTTGGTTTTCATAATATTCCAGCTTTCATTTGTAAATAGTTTTTATCAAGAGTTTTATTTATTATATTCTACTATATTTTTGTGTTAAGGTCAATAAAAAAGCGAGGGGATTACCCCTCGCTCTTTATGTAATGTTTAAAACAAACTATTAGCCTTGGCTACCACCAATTGTTACATAACCTGTTAAATCAGCTGGAGCTGTACCTGAGCCATTATCTGTAGGTGTATGACCATCGTCAGAGCCGTCACAAACTACTGTTGCAGCACCTGTGCTCTGGTTGATATAGATTGTGTAAGCGTCGCCAACTGGGCATGTAGGAAGGTTGTTTTTGTCTTCCATAAGGCCTAAGAGGTCAGCTTCTGAACCAATAGCTGTCTGGTCATAAGATGCATAGTAGTTAGCTGCTGCTGTCTTGATTGTCTTGATGTTTGTTGCACATGTCTTGTTGTTTGCGTTTGTTGTGATTGCACCATAAAGTGGAATAGCAACTGCAATAAGGATACCCATGATAACAACAACGATCATAAGCTCAACGAGTGAGAAGCCTTTTTTGTTCATCATTTTTCTCATAATAATTTTCTCCTTTAATTAAAGAATTATAATAGTTTTATATTAAGGTCCATCCGAACCTGAATACCAAGTTTTAAAAAGCGGGAACTTTCCGTACCCTTATACTACTACAAATCAAGTTATTTGTAAAGCCTTTTTTTGAAATTTGTCGAAATTGCCAATTAAGTTGTTATATGTTTGTCAGTTTTGCCTAAATCAATTAGTTGTGTGCAGTTTCGTTACCATTTTCATCAACGCATTTGATTTCAACAGTATATGAATCCACCTTTGTAAGCAAATAATAATGACCGTCAACCGAGCAGTGTGGAAGCTCGTCGTTTTCAAAGCTTTCAAGAAACTCTTGTGCAATTGTGTCTGTTGAACCTGCTTTTGTGCTATATGAGCCGTTTGGCAATAATGTTGTTGCTGTATTATCTTTATCCATAACACAATATTTTGCAAACATTGAGTGCATATTTTCCATATTAGATTGGCAGGTTCTCTTTTCAGCGTTTGCTGTAACTGCGCCATAGAGTGGAATTGCAACTGCAATCAAAATACCCATGATAACAACAACAATCATTAATTCAACAAGTGAAAAACCTTTTTTATTATGTAACTTTCTCATTTTAATTACCCTCTTTTTTGGGATTAACGGGAATATACCGTACCCCGTCAAATAAATTATATACCATTTGTCAAAAATAGTCAATATAAAAAAGTAAACAAAAAAGACGAGATATTTTTTACACATCCCGTCTTAACTGTTTATTATAATTTCGCTATAAATTCACACACATAAGAAACCGGAATCAAAACAGTTTGATAAACAGGTTTCAAGAATGCTGTGTGTTCAATCAAGAATGGTGACCATACATAATAATACTGATGAATAAACCAATCACCAAACTCTGTTCCACGAAGAACATTATCACGGAACATTCTGATATTGCCAAGAACTTCATCTCTTAAGTTTGAGTCCATCATTGCAAAACTTGTAAGACAGCTTGCAACATTTGTTGGAGCACCTTTTTCTTCAGCTGCACCATGAGTTTTCTCAGCTGTTGGAGATTTATATCTTAAAACATTGCCTTCACGGGCAATAACAGGAGCTTCAACTGTTTGAGTGTTACCGTTTGCGTCTTCATATTCCATCTGGAAAGTATCTTCAATTACAGCTCTCTCACCAGCAGCATTCACATAACCTGTTTCATAATATGTTGTGCCGTCTTGTTCAACAGTTGCAACTGGGAAACCATTGTCAGTAGTCAAATTACTGTTTTTATAGTTAAGTTCATAATTGTCCCAACCTGCAACATAAGCTATTGGAGTTTTTGAATCAGTATCAAGCCACGCAAGTTCAGTAACAAGCTTTCCACCACTGTAATTTATTGGCCTTGTGCTTGTGTCAATATTGACGATAGCAAATGATGTGTCATAGCCATATTCAATGTCCTCTTTGCCAGAACGAAAATGCATTGTTATAGTATTTTGTGTATAGAACGGGTCATTGCCGGCTTGTGTAATTAAACTTTTTGTTGTTCCTAACGAAAAACTTACACCTACAGGAATATTCCCCAATCCATAATCGCTCAACAAGAGATGACTTCTAGTGTCACCATAGCTACGCATATAGAGAAGTTCACCTAAATAAAGGCCTTCTGTATCCCATGTTTTAGCAGAGAATATATAAGTATATACATTGCTTTTATGTTCTTCGGTATTAACACCGATGCCTTCTTGAAGCATAACCTTGCTAGAATTAGCACCGTTTTTCCACACAATATAGCCAGTTGCTTTATCCAGAATTACGCCTTCTTCAATAACGGGGTCGTAAATAAGGTCAACCTGAAACGCATTAGTAAGACCATCTTTGTTGTTTTCAAGGTCATTACAAGTCAAGTCGACAGCTGTTTGCACATCCCAGCGGTCAACAATTGTGTCATGAAAGTTTATTAAATTGTAAAGTATGTTGCCCGCCAAAGGTATAACCAAACCAAGAACAGCCACACAAACTAACAGTTCTACCAAAGAGAAACCTTTTCTGTTTTTATGTATGAGTTTAAACATTTACTCACCCCATTTTAGAGAAGTCAGGGCAAGAAGCAGTTTCTTCCTGCCCTGATGTTTTTAAATTAGTCTCTTGTTGCACATGAGTTGATACCACCCATTGCCGAAAGTGGAAGTTCTGTTGTGCCATCGTACATTTTAACATCTGTACTCCAGCCACCTTCTTCGCCATATGGAACCAATGGGTCATAAGTCCAGCTAATAACTGTCTGTTCGCCATCATCGAACTCATCATTGTTATTAGCGTCCTTATATCCGGTAGCAATCCACATACCATTAACATTGTTAATCTGAACAATATTGCAGTTTTTATCATCTGAAATTTTAACTGCGCGCCAGTGATAAGTTGAGTTGGTATCTGACTGTTTGCTTGTTCCGTCATCAACAAGGTCAACCCAATAACGAACATTTACCCATGAGCCTGAACCAGAGTTACTATATGGCTTAATAACAGCTCTATGAGAGTTTGCTTTTAATCCAGCATCACTTTGTGCTAAACTTCCGCTTGCGCAATAATCGTCAGGGTCTTTATTGCTCTGGTCACCTGCTGCAATCCAGATGTCATCAGCAAATTCAATATCATTAATTGTTTCAAGAGTGTTGATGAATCCAATTGAGCCCCAAGAGCCTGTTGCCTGAGTGCCTTTATCATAAAAATATTTGAATCTATCTGAACCAGGAGTAAATGATGCACCGGTAGTGCTTCCAGTTCCCCATGCAGCTGAACCAACAGTATCTTTATACTCTTTACTTGTTACAGCAAAAGTAACACCGTTTATATTATCAATCCATTTATATGACTGAATTTCAGCATCAACTGAACGGTCATTCCAATCCTGTGCAGCTTCATTAGCAACTTTGCTTGTATTTACCCACCAAGAAAGAACTGTACCATTTTCAGTTCCCCACATTGCTTCTGGGTAACCATTCCAAGTTGTACCCCACGCAACACAATTAACCTTTGTGTTTGACATTGGGTGTGAACGAAGATATTCATAGCTCGATGAAGCGGTGCTTTTATCTGCCGCTGTCGCACCTGTAAGAGAACGATACTGAATATGACGGTTAATCTGCCAATAGTCAGCACCATAAAGGTTACCAATATTATGACCCTTTGTAGGTTCGTCAGAATACTCGCCATGGTGACCTGTATCTTCTCTGTTAGTATCAATACCAAGAAATGAACCAGGAAGCTTTGCTCTTGAATTCAAATAATAGAACTGATGGAAAACGTTTGACTCACTACTAAGTTGGTAGCCAGTGCTATCAGTTGCCTGATATTCATAAGTCTGTGCGTTAGAAGCGTTTTGCTTTTTAACTGTATAGTCACCCGCACGAATGAAAACGATGCCGTTGTTCATAACTGAACCAACATTAACGAATGTTTTGTCACCACTTGGACCGTATTCAACAGTACCACCAAGAAGATAACCAACCATCAATGAAACTGGAATATCGTTTTCACCGCTTGGTACCATTGTACTTGCTGAGTCAAGGAATGTAATTGTTTCACGACGGTTATGCCAATAGAAAATCTGACCGGCATCCTTGTTATTTGAATAGTCATAAACAATGTCATCAGTTGGGTTAGCAGCAACAGCTACAGCAAATGGATGTGAAAGATATGAAACTGTAATATCAACAATCTCACCATTTGTTACGTTTTGATGAGCTCCACTTAACTGGTTAATCAAAATATTAGGTGACGCTATTTCATATTTGTCGTTTTTAGCATTTTTGAAAAGAGATTCAACATTATTTCTATTATTTGTAAATGTTTCTTGGTCGTAGAATTTACCAGTAATAGCATATTGAAGATTTGTGTATGGATAGTGAACAAGATACTCGTCACAGTCGCCTGATTCTCGATAGAATGCAAGATTACCCTGTTTTGAAGTGTCAATATTAAGGTCTGAACCACTTGTTAAATAAGGTGTAACACCAAGAGTCATACGCCAGAATGTATAAAGGTGAATATTATTTTTAACTGTTTTTCTATTACCCGCTCTGGTGATGCCCGAAGCAGAAGGTATTTCATAGAATGTACCCTTACTATCTTCTTCATGACCATATGTACCCTTCCATTCAACAGGTTCGAAATAAGAACCTGTTGAACCTGTTCTTGATGCAAACAAGTCCATCATAGCAGGGATATATCCGCAATAAAGTGTATAGTTTTCTTGTGGATAGTTCATATTTGTTGTTGCGCCTTCAGCAATTGTATCACCATCACCTGTTGATGTGAAATAGTAACTACCTTCGCTGGAATCTGTAACATTCTTTTTATGAGATGTGCCTGTACCTGTGATACGAATTGCATCAACAGAAGTCAATGTGATTGGATAAGAATCTGTATTTACTGAAGATGTGTCAACACCATTAACATCAAAATATGAGTTATCTTTTGTTTCAAGCCAACCATGAGCAGGGTTACCAGTATCTTTACCAATAGTGTTAACCCATGTTTTTACAGTATAGCCTTGGAAAGAGCCTGCCTTGTTACGTGCTTCAGTAACAGTTGGATAAACGCCAATGTTGTTGCCGTTAAGTTCATAGAAATAGATTTCACCATCTCTGCCATAGAACTCACCATCATCAGCTCTTGTAACAGAAACAACTGACAAAACTCTCAAAAGTGCAGTTGAAGTATTAACAACACCTGCAATTGCGTATTCTTTTGAACCTACGTTGAAGCCAGATTTTGTGTTGGTTGCGTCTCTTTGAGCGATAAATTTAAAGGATGTGTCTGTGCTATAAACTCTGTCCGCATATGTATTACCGTTTTTATCTGTAGAGTTAATGTGTGCGGGGTCGCTGTCATTAACCTGAACAAAGTCATAGTCAGTATAGTAAGTATAATCGCCGCCCCAATAATAGTTACCGTCGACTTTTACAGTTTTACCGTCAACTGTTATTGTTGTGTCAGGACGTTTCCAAAAACGACGAACCTGACCATTGTCACCGCACATTACATAGTAACCATAAGAATCGCCACTGCTATCTTTACTATATGAATCGGCGCTTTCAACAGGCACCCACTCAACGTCGTTCATAGCAGAAGTGAGTGTTACTCTTCCGCCACCTTTAGGGTCATTTGTTGTGTTCATAGCACGACGATGGATAAGAAGATTACCGTCTTCATCAAGTTCACCACGAGATACATAGTAATAATAATTATTGTCAGGTGCTTTTTCACCAACCATAATCATAGAAGGTGCGTCAATCTGAATTTCATATCGCTGACCTAAATGCTTGAACACCAATGGTGATGTTTCAAAAGAAATATTATCACCACCACCATAAACAGTAAGCAAAAGAATGTTTGTATCAGTTGGGTTTTTTCTATCCGGATGGTATTCAAGGTCATAATCAGTGCCTTCTTTGAGTTTAATTTCTTCAGTTGGACCTGTTGTAACAAACTCGCATTGGCCTAACACAAAGTTAATGTCTGCACCATAAATTGTAATATATGCAACCTTAAAGTCATCAGTAAGTGAAGAAGGGAACAAGGTAATTCCCGAAGCACTACCAGCTTTATCTGTATAAAAAGTTGACTGACCAGTACTTATGTTTATATTGCCACCAGCAATTGGGTTGCCGTCTTTATCTTTCGCGAAAGTACCGCCAGATGTAAGACCATAGGCTTTAACGAAAGAAGGATATTCTGCCGCTGCAACATTTTGAGTGTTGCCATCAACAGTAATAGTAGCATCAGGTGATGTTAATATAATTGGAACTGTATCAAGTGAAACAGTGTAATTGCCATCAAGACTGTTCTTACCTAAAAGAACTTCAAGGTTACCGGCATCCTTATATACACGCTCCATTTTATCGCCCGCAATATTGATTGTATCCATATATGCAAGCATCAAAGGAGCAAAACAAAATATCACAAGAGTAAGAATTGTCATTGCTGTTAAAACTTCAACAAGGGACATACCCTTTTTATTAAGCAAATAATTATTCCATTTCTTAATCATTATGAGTCACTCCTTTCTTATTGGTGGAAAACGTCCCAAGCTCGTGGCTGACCCCAACTAATTGAAACCGAAGAGCTTGGCATTGGTGGAACAATTTCATCAATTCTTCCCTTTTCACCATTTACCAACACACTACCTTTATTATCTGTTGTAACCTCTAATCTCTTAAATAAGACTGTGTTACCTTCAAAATATGATGGTGAGTCTGTACCATAATAGATTTCTCTAAGTTTTTGCATTTTTTCTTTAACGGCGTCACCATAAATATGATAACCATCGCGACCTTCAATAACAGCGTCAACAAAATATTTCAAAAGGTCAATACCTGCTGATGTTGATTCAATTTTGCCTGCGCTTGTATTAGTTGTAGTATTTTCACCGAATGAACCGTAGAAATATGCCATATCACCAGCATTGAAAATTCGATATGTTTCAACACCCACACCTTGTGTATATAGTTTTAAAACGACATTACCGTTGAAATAAACTTTATTTGCCGCAACATCCTTACCATTTTCATCGGTGATGCCTTTTCCTTTGAACAATTTAGGGTCGTTTTCATCATAAACCCTACCATGACCCAACATAACTGTTCCCAAGCAGAAACGGTTACCTAAAAGAGAAATTGTTGATGTCAAAACACTACCCGCAAGTGAGTCAGGGTTTGTGATATAAGCATAAAGTATAATATTACCGTCAATTATAATCTGGTCACCATAAAGACCGATTGAGTTGTATTGTCCCTTTTCAGGCGTTGCATCAATGCCCACATTTTGCAAGAATAGATTTTCGCCAGACGAAATAACATAGAAATTATCGCCATAATTCTGCATACCATCTTTGCCAACTGTTTCACTAAGCTTTGGACCACCCTTAATAAGCTTTGAATTATCTGGTTTGGTCAAAACAAGTGTTGAATCACTTATTTTTGAATACATATCAATATGTCTGTTTCTTGGGAAGTTAGGGAAGATATAATTACCGTCGCCATCCTTCAAGTTAGCAAACTGCTTATAAACTTGATTTATAAGGCCTTTAAATAAACTCCTAGCAATTTTGGCAAGTCTTGTCAAGAAACCATCTTGCCCGGTAATACCCACTTCTGTATCAAGTGTTTCATAGCTGATAGTGATTTCATCTTTTTTTGTAAATGCGCCAGCTCCAACAGCTCTTTTAAGAATACCGTTTTCATCATACAATGTTTCACCCTGAATGGTTTCAGTAGGTGTTATGTAACCATAAACTGTTCTAACAATATTATTTTCAGCTATATGGCCCACACTCTTAAACACTTTAACTGGTGTTTCAGTTTCTACATAACCTTTATCAGCAGTTTCGTCTTTTGTGCGAACTAAATCTGCACCATTGCCAATCTGAACCTCAAAATAGCCAAAATAACCTGGATTCTCTGTCGATGCTGCTTCTAACGAAAAAGCAAAGCCATCCCAAATGGTATTGTCGTTAGCATTACTGCTTTTGGTGTAATATGCATACACTTTGCTTGATGTAATGATAGCTTCATCACCACCATTTTCACCAACTTGTACGAATCTGCCTGTATCAGAAGTAGTGTCACCGCTAGCTTTACTCACAGCTTCTCTATAAGCATAAGAGGCAGCTTCAACACCTGCACGTGCCAAGTAATAAGCCTGTTTCTCCTGACTCATCCATCTAACAGACACATATGAATTATAAGCCAATACCGCCAAACCTGTAGTAAAAGTCATTATAATTGCCATAATTATAAGTACCATAGGCAAAGCCATACCTTCATTATTTTTAAGGTATTTTTTCATCTTGTCTGCTCCTTTCTGAAATGGCATCGTAAAAATAATAAATAATTATACGATAACACGTAAAACTTCTTCGAGAGAGGTTGTACCCTCCATCATTTTATATAGACCTTCGTCTTTAAGTGTCTTCATTTCTTGTTTAACTGCAAGGTCACGAACTTCTGTGATTGTTGCTCTATCAAGAATAAGACGTTTCATTTCTTCTGTAACTGTAAGGAACTCAAATACAGCTTCACGGCCCTTATAACCTGTGTTGTTACAAGTCAAACAGCCCTTTGCTTTATAAAGCTTATATGAAGGTTGATTGTAACCATAAGTTTCAAGGTCAGGAACAATCTTTTTGAGTTCTGCGTGTGAAATTTCATATTCTTCACGGCATTTTGGACAGAGTTTTCTAACAAGACGCTGTGCAAGAACGCCAACAAGTGAAGACGCTGTAAGGAATGGTTCAACACCCATTTCATCAAGACGAGTAACAGCACCAGGTGCGTCGTTTGTATGTAGTGTTGAGAGAACCAAGTGTCCTGTAAGGGCAGCTTCAACGGCAATTTTTGCAGTCTCACTATCACGAATTTCACCGACCATGACAATATCAGGGTCAGAACGGAGAACTGAACGAAGAGCTGCTGCGAAAGTCATACCTGCACGGTTATTCATCTGAACCTGATTGATACCAGCCATACGACGTTCAACAGGGTCTTCAAGTGTAATAACGTTCTTTTCAATTGTACTGATTTCTGCCAAAGTCGCATAAAGAGTTGTTGATTTACCACTACCAGTAGGTCCTGTAACGAGAACGAAACCATAAGGCATACGAATAGCATGGTCAAATCTATCAAACTGACGTGGACTGAACTTAATGTCCTTAATAGTAACAGCCTGAGAACTGTTTCTTTCCAAAAGACGCATTACGACTTTTTCGCCATAAACTGTAGGCATTGAAGCAATACGAACGTCCATTGTTTTGTCTTCAAATTTAACTGTAGCACGACCGTCTTGTGGAATACGGCGTTCAGCGATATCCATACCGCCGATAACCTTAATTCTTGAGATAACACCTGCATACATTTTAATTGGGTTCTGCATAATTTCTTGCAAAACACCGTCAATTCTGAAGCGAACTCTCATATACTTTTCAAGTGCTTCAATATGAATATCAGATGCACCTGCTTTGATAGCGTTGTTGATAATCTGGTTAACAAGCTGAACTGTTGGCTTGTCGTCAATGTCGAGTTGTTCAGATTCAGCAGCTGTTGTATCTTCTGCATCGTCATCGTAATCTTCGACACCACTGTTCATATTTGCAAAATTTTCAATAGCAACAGCAAGCTCCATATCTGCTGCTACAACTGGACAAATTTCATACCCTGTAATCATTCTAAGGTTATCAACCAAAAGAATATCATTAGGATTTTGCATTGCAACATAAACAACACCTTCTTCTTCATAAAGAGGAAGAGCATTGTTTCTGAGAGCAAACTCAGGTGTAATAAGGTTTGCCACTGCAATATTCACGCCAACTTCATCAATCGAAACAAACTTGTAGCCTGTTTTTTTGGCAAGAGTCTTTGCAATATCTTCTTCTGTACAATATCCCAACTGAGTAAGAATTGTACCGATAAGTTGCTTACTTGTTTTCTGAATTTCAAGAGCCTCTTTAAGTTGGTTTTCATTTATTATACCGGCATCTATAAGTCTTGCGCAAATACTGCCGGGGATTATAATATCACCCATTTTAAAACCTATCTTTCTTTTTGGATTTTGTGCTAATATTTATTTAGTGAAGTTAACAATTACAAGTGATGCAACAACGCTTCCGTCTTCTTGTTCAGCCATTGCAATTGTGTCAATTCTTGCAATTTCTTGTTGTGAAACAATAAATTCAGCCATCTGTTTAACATTAATCTCATCGCCTTCAACAGCAATGGTTGAAGTAGCCGATTTAACGCTACCCGTTGGCACTAATTCACCAATTGTGATTTCTTTGATAGTTAACTCATATTTTTCGCAAAGTTCTGTAAGTTCAACATAATAATCAACTGTGTTGTATGTATCAGCATCAGCAATAACGTCATCATACTTTTCTTTTTGTGCTGCATAATAATCTGAGTTAGCTTGAAGATTTTTAAGACTCTTCAATAAATTTCTGTTGTCGTTATACTCTGTGATGTGTTTTGAGACATCTGCCTCTAAATTCACACCTTTGTCAAATGTTAACCAACATACATAACCAAGAACTACCGCCAAAAGAATTAAAACAATAGTTATGATAACATTGCCATTGATTTTTTCTTTAATTTGAGAAAGATTGATATTTGTATTCATTTGTAAATCCTCCTCTTATTCTGCAGTAGTTGACTCAGTTGCCTGTGTCGCTGGTGCTGTAGTAGTTGTTGTGGTTGTAGTTGTTGTGGTTGTTGTAGTAACCAAATTGCCAGATGCATCCATTTGAATTGCACCACCGAGCGAAATAAATATTCTAAAAGAATATGTTCCTTCGCTTTTATCATCGTCAATAATTGGCATATCATTCAAGACTTTTACTTCTGTCACAAAATCTGCAAAAGCTTCATTAGTCTTAAGGAACTCCTCGTAAGCACGAAGATGGTCAACTGCATCACGGATTTTTTGCGCTGCTGAAAGTTCGCCTTCAATAACACAAACCGGATTGTTCTGCCAATCATTTAATGATATCGCCTTAATTTTTATATATTCTGGACGATTTGACTGAATTAATGTCATAAACTTCAATGCACTCGGATTTTTAGCCTTGATAGTTTCCAATCTATTCTGAGCAATCATGAGGTCATCATATATAACTTTATACTGCTGTAATTCATTAATTTCTGCTGTAATTACAGAGTTTTGTCTATTTATGTCTTTTATCTGACCTTTTAAAATTAAGGTTCTAACAAAAAGCCCCACATAAATAACCAACATACAGAACAAAGCAATTAAAGCAATTTTAAGAATAATATCTTTTTTCTTTTTGCCATCAAGTAATTTTCTATAACTTGCAGGCAACAAACTAACCTTAAACAAAACTTATCCCTCCAAACCTGACATTGCAACTCCAATACAACTTGCATACTCACCCAAAGGTGTAACACTCATTGACTGAAGTGATGGATAGAACTGTGGAACTTCCATTGGAACATAAATGTTTTCTTGTAAACTAGCCAAAATTTTTGGTGTTGCTGTTGAGTTTACAATAAGATAAATTTTATCCATTGGTATATTGTTCTGCATTGAATAATAACTGATAGTTGAAGAAGTTTCTTGCATAAGGAATGCACTTACTGATTCTAATTCTTCTTCACTATAAGACTCATCTCGTGAGTTTTTAAAAATTGAAGAAACCGCATTGCGCATTTTTTCAGGTATTGTAATTGAACGAACCATTGAAATTTCACTACCATGAACAACAATATAGTTCAACACATCGTCTGTAAGATTCACGACACCATATTTAGCTCCATTACAGATTTCGTTGATACCACGGCAATAAGCAAGAAGTGATGAGTCGATATCCTGAATCTGAAGCTTTGATGCTGTAAAAATATTGATATAACCTTCAAGCATCTGTCTTCTTGCAGCTATAAGCATAACATTTGTCTGTGGAACATCGTCGTCGTCTTTTGTTTCACCTGCAACAACATAGTCCACTTCCATTTCCTGAATAGGAATAGGAATAAATTCCTGAGCCTGCAAAAGAACCATATTGCGAAGTTTATCACTGTCAACTTTAGGGAAAGATGCAAACCTCATAAGAACATTTTCGTTATTAACCGCAACAGCAATTTCAGTTGTCTGGAAATTACCAGAAGCAATTAACTGTGTTATTGCTGTATTAAAACGGTCAGCATCTCTGATGAATCCCTCTTCAACAATGCCCTCTTCCAACGGCATATAGCCCATTGCAAGGATTTTATAAACACCATTGTCTTTTGTAAGTTCAACGGCTCTGATTTCATTGGTTGTTATTTCACAACCAATTATGCTTTTTGTTTTAGCCATAATATCATTCTCCTATATATACGGATAACTTTCTTTTTATGAACCCATTGATGTAGATGCTGTAAGCATTGGAACGTAAAGGGCAATAAGCATGCCACCAACAACAATACCAACAAAAACAAGGGCAATTGGTTCAATCATCGCTCTTAAGTTACGAGATGTGTTTTCAACGTCTTCTTCAAAGAATTCTGCAACCTTGTCGAGAAGTTCAGGCAGAGCACCAGACTCTTCACCGATAGCCACCATACCTGTAACCATTGGTGGGAACAAACCACTTTTTTCAAGTGCATTCGATATTGGAGAGCCTTCTTCAATATCTGAAATAGCATCTGAAACTGCTTTTGCTAACTTATCGCTACCTGCTGTAGGTCCTGCACTCTTCATTGCTTCAACAGCAGTAACGCCACCAGCAAGAAGTGTTGCAAATGTTCTACAGAAACGAGCAACTACCATCTTCGTCATAAACGAACCGAACACTGGCATTGTAAGTTTTGTGTTTTCCCACAAGAGATGAGCTGGCGGACTTTTCATTATCAAAATAATTCCACCAACAATTGCAACTGCAACCAAGAACCATGTTCCTGTATTGTTAATCAAGCTGTCAGAAGCGTCAAAAATAAACTGCGAAAGTGCATTAAGCTCCATTCCATCTTTCATCATCTTCTTGAAAGTTGGAACCATGAAATAGAGCATGGCAATCAAAATTACAACCGCCATAATACCAACACTTCGTGGGTACGAGAACGCAGATTTGATGTTTTTCTGAAGATTTTTTTCTTTCTGCATCTGGTCAGCAAGACTGACAAGAGATTGTTCCATGATACCACCAGTTTCACCTGCTGCAATCATGGCGATAAACAGTGGTGAGAAAATTTTAGGGTATTCTTTAAAGGCATCTGAAAGTGGCATACCACCTTCAACATTTTTTGCAACAGTATCAATTGCGTTTGCAAATTTGCCATTTTCTGTTTGTTTTGAAAGTGTTGCAAGCGCTCTTGTAATTGGAACACCGGCTGAAAGCATAACTGCTAACTGTCGACAGAAAACAGCAACATCTTCCGTTGTAACCTTGCCACCTGATTTTGATGACATTTTGTTAGCATTATTTGCCTTTTCTTTCATCTCCGTAACAATAATACCTGCTTCACGGAGTTTATTTATAGCTTGGGACGAGTTATCAGCAATAACTTCGCCGTGAACATTTTGACCTTGTCGGTTTAAACCGTCATAAGTAAATGCTGCCAAGAGATTTCCCCCCTTAAATTAAGGTGATTAATAGCCCATTGTGGCCATAAGTCTTAAAACTTCTTTCTGGTCAACACAGAACTCAATCACTGAATCCTTTGTTATTTTCTGTTGTTTAAGAAGATTAAGCAAAGCCTGGTCCATAGTCTGCATACCTTGCATCTGACCTGTTTGCATTGTTGCATAAAGTTGATGTTCCTTCTCTTCACGAATAAGGTTTTTAATCGCTGGAGTATCAACCATATATTCAACGGCAGCAACTCTGCCTTTACCGTTAATTGTCGGAATAAGTTGTTGAGAAATAACTGCTTTCAATGAGTTTGCGAGCTGTGAACGAATTTGTGCTTTTTGTTCAGCTGGGAAAGAGTCAATAATTCTCGAAATTGTAAGTGGAGCAGTCTGAGTGTGGAGTGTTGAGAAAACCAAATGTCCTGTTTCAGCTGCTGTAACCGCAATTTGAATACTTTCAGGGTCACGCATTTCACCAATCATAATGGTGTCAGGGTCGTGACGAAGAACTGTACGTAGAGCATTTGCAAAGCTTTTTGTATCTGTTCCGATTTCTCTCTGTCTGATTGTTGATTTTTTATGTGTGTGTAAAAATTCGATAGGGTCTTCAACCGTTACGATGTTTGTTTCGTAACGTTCATTTATGTAGTTAAGCATTGCCGCAAGAGTTGTTGATTTACCACTACCTGTTGGGCCTGTAACAAGAACAAGACCGCGAGGAAGGTTGCAAAGTCTCTTAACATCAGCAGGAAGCCCCAATTTATCAAGTTCTGGAATGTCAAAAGGAATTGCTCTGAAAACTGCTGCTATAGAACTACGCTGAATAATAACATTACCTCTAAAACGAGCACATTTAGGGACTGAAATAGCAAGGTCAAGTTCCCACTCAAGTTCTAGCTCGCGTTTCTGGTCTTCTGAAATAACTTGAAGAAGAAGAGCTTCAACATCTTCAGGAAACATTCTTGGTAATTCTTCTTGTCTTACCAAGTCACCATTTATACGGATGCAAGGTGGAATACCACTGACAATATGAAGGTCGGAACCTTTTTTTTCAACGGTAAGTCTGAGAAGGTCTTCTAATGTAACCGGATAGTTACTTGGTTTACCGGAAAATTGCATGACTTTTCATCTCTCTTCTTCAAAAAATAAAAATGCTTTTATAGGCGGGTATAGGGGTGCGAGTTTCGCACCCCAGATTACTTTAATTATGCCTGATCAAATGCTAATATGACATTCTTAATTCGTGTTGCCTCTGCTGAAGTTGCATTTGCGTAAACAACAGTCTTTCCATCCATATAAATGTATTCGATAGCAATGCCGTTGAATGCCTCTGGATAAAGGCCTTTCAATGTGTCTACCTTTTCTTTCAATGTTGCTACTGCATCATCTTTTGCTGATGTTACAGGAATCCATGTCTTAACATTTGCACCATCAACTGAATCAAGTTTTTCGAGCAATGGCAAGATTTCATTGTTCCAAGTTGTGTCATCACAATAAACAATAATGTTATTTGTGATATCTGAATGGTCATATTGATAGAATGCAACATTTTCATAAGTTACGCCTTGGAGACGATTCATTAGTTCGTCAACTGTGCAATTCTGAGCTGTGTATGTATGAACAGTATCTGCTGCAGAAGCAACATTTTCATCAACTGCTGTGATAAGTGCTTTAACTGCGTCGATTGCGCTCTGAGTACCAAAGAGCCAGAGAGATTTTGTCATTCTTTCATGACCATAAGTTGAAACATTTTCGCCTGATTTACCAATAAGAGCTTCCGCATCATTTCTTGTAATGTTCACAAGGTCAATTTTTTCAAACACTGTTGGTTCTACAACTGGTTCTTCTGTTGTTGAGTCATCAGGATTTGTTGAATCATCAGGATTTGGAGTTGTATTTGTTGAATCGTCTGGAGCTGGTGTTGTGTTGCCAGTTGAATCATCCGGAGCTGGAGTTGCATCACCTGTTGAGCCATCAGGAGTTGTTGTGCCATTACCACCGAGGACGTTGCTGAGTGCTTCTTCTGTGTCAACAACCTTTTTGATTGTCATAATATCAGAAAGCTGAACACCACTTACATATACGAACAATGTCATTGGATATGAAGACATGGTAATACCCGTGTGAAGACCAAGATTACCAAGAAGACTTGAGAATTCAGAAGCTGAAATATAGTCAAGTTTGATAGGGGTAAATGCAGACGCAATACTGTTGCTGCCTACACTGATATTTTCACTTGCATCGAGAATTTCGATGAGTTCCTTGAGTTTTGCCATTTCTTTTGGATATGCACTAATCCAGATTTCTCTTTGATTGTTTGACTGAGAAACTATTTTCATGCTTGAAAGACCAAGAGCACTTGCCTGACCTGTAAGTTCACCATGAGTAATGTACTTAAGTGTAAACTTTGTAAGCACAAGAGTGTCAACAAATGTTGTGTTAAGGTCATCTGGAGTTGAGATTAAAAGAGTGTTGCCATCTTTGAGATATGAAAGGCCTGCAAATCTTGTAACATAGTCAAGAGCCTTCATTGGAGACATATCTTCAAACTCAACGCTGATTTTTGAATCTGTTCCCTTAAAGATTACTGTGTAGCCTGCATTGTAAGCAATTGCTGAAACAACGTCTTTAACGCTTGCGTCTTTAGCTTTGATTGTAATCTTTGATGAAACAATGCTTGATGGTGCATTAGCTGATGTAATCGGGAGCTTGAGCACTTGACCTCTGTAAAGAGTATCATTACTATCAAGATTGTTATAAGTCATAATATCGCTGATTGTGATACCATTCTTCTGTGCAACTGAAGCCATTGTATCACCACTCTTAACCGAGTAGTAACGATATTGACCAAGACCAGTTCCGTTTGAACCGCCACCATAATTTTCTGAACCCATAACAGTGAGTGGTGCCACCGCACTGAAAATGAGAATCAGTGACAAAGCAACTACAAGAATTGATTTGCCGAACTTCTTAGAACCTTTCATTTTTAGTTCCCCCTAAAAAACTTTTATGTTAATAAAATGATTGCAAAATTTATTTCAATACGATTTATTTACCGTATTTGATTTCAACTTTCTTTTCGCCAAGTGCGATTAACACGCCATCGTCTGTAATATCTTCAACCATCCATGATGAGCCATTTATGTAGTCGCCAACATTAAGTGTTGAATATGAATTTGTTTTTGTTTCCATAACTGCTGTATAGTACCCGTCAGAGTTTTTGATAATTGCTGTAATTTTAGCGTTTGCAACGTCAACCTCATCAAAAACATTGCCACCTTCGATTTCGATATCTTCTAAGTCTCTGACATCTTGTGGAAGAACATCAACATTCTGAGCCTCGCCACCGCCAACTGGTGTTGTGTCAATTTCAGGTGAATTTGTTGAGATAATAATCACAAGTGCAACGAGCACTGAAATAGCAACAAGCACTGCCGGAATAATTATCTTCATTTTTGGGTTCTTATCAAAGAAAGCTGTAAAGCTGCTTCCACCTGCTTTTGTGCTGCTTTTACCACTTCCTGATTTAAGTTTTGCGATTAAATCTTTAATATCCATATTCATATTCATAAGGAAAACGCCTCCCGAATTAAGTTCAACACAATATATTGTGGATAAGCTTTACAAACCGACTATCCTAAAAAAGAGTAGACTACTCCCTATTGTGTATATTTATACACAATTATTTTACTACCAAAAAGCGTTAAAATCAACCCTTATTTTGCTTTTTTTCGTACAATTTGAATATTATATTTTGTATATTTTGACATATCTTTTCAGCATTAGTTTTTGGCAAGAGTTTTGGACAAAAAATCCCGAAAAGAACCGTAGTTCTCTTCGGGATTGAATAAGTAAAAGTATTTAATTACTTGAAGTTTTTGTATGTGCAAATCATATCGCCTGCACCAGTACCCTCAGCTACTGAGAGTTTAAGAGATTTAACATTCATATGATATGAAATGCTGAAATTCACAAGGTTGCCATCTTTAATTTCTGCTGTAACAACGATTGATTCATAGTCAGCATCCAAGCTATCAACACTAAGGAGGAAGCTGAGTGCACCTAAAGCATCCTTAACACCTTTTTGAACCTCACCAAGTGTGATGAAGTCATTTGTTACGTGGTTAAGGGCATTCTTGCCATCTTTCTGTGGATTTTTGCAAGTAGCAAGGTTAAATGTGTATTTGTTACCGTCAACTGTGTATGAAGTAACATCGCTTGCTGTAAGCTTTGTTGCAATCATAAGATACTTGTCTTCAGTCATTTTTGTGCCTTCAGCAGGACGTTGACCGTTTACAACCTCAGCTGTCCATGCTGGGTCATTCTTTTCGCCTGTACGACCGATAAAGCCACCAACAACTGAGTCAATGTTAGCATTTGGGTCAACCCTTTGAATAATACCGTTGAGTGTGCTTGTTGCACTACCTACATCAAGTGGTTGTGTGAAATAACATTTTCTTTCCCATGTGTAGCTCTTACTCTTAGCTGCTGCTGTAGCGCTGTTTAATGTTGCAACTGCTTTTGCTTT
>JAFVTQ010000004.1 GCA_017503135.1 Clostridia bacterium | reverse complement strand
GGATCAAACTCTCTAAAAAATTGTATTAAACAGATTTCTCTGTATTAATCATTTTCTAAAGCGCTCTTTAGCTCTTTACTTCTTTTAACTCATAACGCTTAGCGTTAATTTAACTCTTCTGTTATCCAAAAGAATTACTGTTTCTTGTACTTCCATCAAGTATTTTCATACTCTCATAGAAACTACAGGGTTCCTTTTACTTATCTCGTCGTTGTTTAATTTTCAAGGTTCAGTTTCGCGCTTCTAAACTTGGTTTGTTTCGCCCTCTGTTCTTGGCGCTCGTATATAATAACAAAAGCAATGACAAATGTCAACAACTTTTTTCAGTTTTTTTGCACCTTTTTATAAACTTATCCGCGTGTTTCAAATTTGGTGATTTTAATCAATAAAAAAGTGTTAGTTTTGGCAAGTTTTATGTGCAAGTTGACAGATGAGTAAAAACAGGTATAAAAATAGCGGGAGAATCCCCCGCTATACAAATGTTTTATTTAAGTTTTTCGTTGAAATTTTTGCTTGTAGCTTTTATTGTGAAATATACAACACACCACACTACAAAATAGATTATCATAAATATTGCTGTGAATAACAAGAGCATTTTAGGTTCAAACGGAATCCATGTATTAATCACATAGCAAAGAGAATATGCCACATAGAGTGTTGACAAATGGCAAAGTAGAGATTTTCCTATTGACCAATGCTCAATCTGATTAAACACACTTGCCCCTGCATGGACAAATGCTAACAGATAAATTGATACTATGCCTATGAACACTTCACCTGCTTCAAGAATAAAATTCTCAGTAGTTTTTGATACTATAAAAACTATAATTCCAAAAATTATTGGTCCAAATCCACCGAACATTAATCCACGATGCAAAAATTCTTTCACATATTTATTCATAATTATAAACCTAGCCTTTCTTTAACATTTTTTAGATTTCTTCGCGACACGAAATCCACATGTCCATTTTTGAAAATTACCGTCAATGAGCCACCAACAGTTGCTTTGAAACGGTCAATCTTTCTGATATTCGCTATACAGGACTGATTTATTTTGACAAAGTTATTATTAAGATTTTCTTCTAACTGATACAATCTTGATTTAAGTCTGTATTTTTCATTTTCAGTTAGTGCATATACTTTGTTATCTTCTGTAAAGAAGCAATAAATGTCATTCAGATTTAATTTTACTGCTTCATTTTCCGCATAACCGATTAAATCAACAGAACGGCTATTGACAAGTTCTTCAATTTCAATCACTAATGGTGATTTGTTGTGGGCATATACGATTATTTCTTCGTCACGATTCGAATCAATTACAATTTGAAGTTTCATGAAATTCCTCCTTGCAAGTGTATATTATCATTCTGTTTTTCGGTTTTCAATATATTAAAGGTGTTCGGTAGTTTGGTGAATGTATTCGGTAAAAAAGTAAAGGGCGATTCGTGAATCGCCCCTACAATTATTCAATTACAAATTCATATTCACTTACGGGACGATGTGGGCATCGTCCCCTACAACATATATAAAATTGAATTATTTTTTCGCAAGACAATGTGTCAAAGGCGAAGTTGTATCAGGTATACTGCGAGCCGAAAGACACGCAGTATTGCGGAAAAAGAATCAATTTTAAATTATTTCTCCGCCACCGAGAACTGTATCACCATCAAAGATTACAAGTGATTGACCTTTTGTGATTGCTCGTTGTGGCTCGTCGAATTTCACATGAAGTAGTCCGTCTTCAGTTTGCCACGCAGTTGCCGGTTGTTCTTTATGACGATAACGAACACGAGCAAGTACACGGATTGGCTCTATAATTGTTTTACCACTGATTATGTTTGCATTTTTAGCAGTTACTTCACTTGTAAACAAATCTTCATTATCACCAAGAATTACATTATTTGTTTCAGGGTCAATGTTAAGTACATAAAGCGGGTTTTTGTATGCTATGCCGAGACCCTTACGCTGACCGATTGTATAATTTACAATACCTTTATGCTCACCAAATGAAAAGCCGTCTTTATGCATAAACTGACCTTTTGGGTATTCTTTATTGTTATAGTTCTTAATAAAACTTACATAGTCACCATCAGGGACAAAGCAAATATCCTGACTATCCTTTTTACGAGCAGTTATAAGGTCATTTTCTTCTGCAATCTGACGAATTTCGGGCTTTGTGTATTCGCCTAATGGGAATTTAATATGTTTGAGTTGCTCTTGAGTGAGCATATAGAGAAAATAACTTTGGTCTTTTGACTCGTCAACGGCTTTTTTAAGCTTATATTCACCGTTTTCGCACACTACTCTTGCATAATGACCTGTTACAACCAAATCGGCATCTAACTCGTGCATTTTATCCATCATAGCACCGAATTTAAGTGTACGGTTGCATTCTACACAAGGGTTTGGTGTTTTGCCCTGCTCATAACATTCAATAAACTTATCAATTACTTGTTTTTTGAATTCTTCTTTAAGTGGAAAAATATAAAAAGGCATACCGAGTTTGTCGGCAACTGCTTTTGCATCACTGCAATCCCCTTCGGAATACAGTTGCATTGTAGCACCGACAATAGAGTAGCCTTCATTTTTCATAAGTAAAGCAGCGACGGAGCTATCAACTCCGCCACTCATAGCAATAACTGCTTTTTTCATATATTCACCCAAGTTCAAGCATTTTATCAATGCACTTTTTGGCTTTAACGATTGTTTCGTCATCCAAAGTGATTTCTTCGCCACCTGTGCCCTGAATTGTGTTATAAAGGTCAACAAGAGTTGTTGCTTTCATATCAGGGCAAATAAGTTTTGGTGATAATGCAAAGAAGTTTTTATCAGGACATTCATATTGTAAAGACTCTGCAATACTGATTTCTGTACCGATTATGAAATTCTTGTGTTCACTTTCCTTTGCGAATTTCATAATACCTGTTGTTGAGCCGACATAATCCGCAAGCTCCACAACCTCAGGCTTACATTCAGGATGAACGAGCAAAAGTGAATCAGGATATAATTCTCTTGCCTTTTTAACATCTTCTGCTGTAATCTGGCCGTGAATAGGACAACCGCCATTTACAAACTTAAATGTCTTTTCAGGAAGCTGTTTTGCCACAAAGTCACCTAAGTTACAGTCAGGGATAAAGAGAATTTTATCATCATCGAGTTTGCTTACAACATTTACTGCTGATGCAGATGTTACACAAACATCACAGACAGTTTTAAGCTCGGCAGTTGTATTGATATAAGCAACAACTGTATAGTCAGGGTTTTCCTTTTTAACCTGTTCAATATATTCCTTGCTCATCTGCTCTGCCATTGGGCAACCGGCAACAGAGCTTGTGATATAAACTGTTTTCTCAGGTGAAAGAATTTTTACGGTTTCTGCCATAAAACGAACGCCACACATAATTACAGTTTTAGCATCAGTTTTTGACGCTTCGACGCTCAACTGAAAGCTGTCACCTGTGAAATCTGCAACTTCAATGATTTCACGAGCAACATAGCTGTGAGCCAATATGCAAATATCTTTCTCTTTTTTTAGTTGCAGAATTTTTTCCTGCATTTCTTTTACTGTCATTTTAATCTTCCTTTTTAAAGATTAGTGATGATGGTCTTCGTCGAACTTAAATTCGTCTGCGTTGTATTCAATACCGTTTTTTTCGTAGTAATCTTTAACTGCTGCTTTGATTGCTTGTTCTGCAAGAACTGAACAGTGAATTTTAACTGCTGGGAGTCCGTCAAGAGCTTCAACAACTGCTTTGTTTGTGAGCTTGAGTGCTTCACTTAAAGGTTGACCTTTAATCATATCAGTTGCGATTGAACTTGTTGCGATTGCAGATGCACAACCATAAGTATTGAATTTAACATCTGTGATAATATCATTCTCAATTTTGAGATACATTTTCATAATATCGCCACATTTTGCGTTGCCAACTTCACCCACGCCGTCAGCATCGTCAAGTTTGCCTACGTTATGTGGATTTGTAAAATGTTCCATTACTTTTTCTGAATATTCCATTATTTTGTTCTCTCTTTCTGTATTTTTTCCCAAAGTGGTGACATATCACGAAGACGGTCAATAATTGGGGGTAATTTTTCTAAAATGTATTCCATTTCTTCTGGTGTGTTGTCTTCACAAAGACTTAAACGAAGTGAACCATGTGCAACTTCGTGTGGAAGTCCGATTGAAAGCAATACGTGGCTTGGGTCAAGTGAGCCGGATGTGCAAGCTGAACCTGATGAAGCGCTGATTCCCATCAAGTCAAGATAAAGAAGAAGTGATTCGCCTTCAACACCCTCGAAACAAGCACTTACATTACCCGGTAATCTATGCTCACGGTCACCATTGATTCGGCTCAAGTCAATTTTGAGAATACCCTCAATGAGTTGTTCACGCATTGCAATAAGTTTCTTTGTGTTTTCTTCCATATTATTGCAAGCATCTTTGAGTGCTGCAGCCATACCAACAATTGCAGGAACATTTTCTGTGCCTGCACGACGATTTTTTTCTTGTGCACCACCTTCAATAAGGTTTGGAAGTCTTATTCCCTTTTTGCAATAAAGACCACCCACGCCCTTTGGTCCGTGGAATTTATGACCTGAGAATGACATCATATCAATATTATCTGCTTTAACATCAACAGGAACATGTCCAACAGCCTGAACTGCGTCTGTGTGGAACAATACACTCTTTTCACGACACACTGCACCGATTTCACGGATTGGCTGAACTGTGCCAATTTCGTTGTTTGCATACATAATTGTTACAAGTGCAGTATCATCTTTGATAGCATTCTTAACATCTTCAACCTTTACGAGTCCGTTTTCATAAACATCAAGCAAAGTGATTTCAAAACCCTCTTTTTCGAGAACATTCAAAGTGTGTAAAACTGCGTGATGTTCAAACTTTGAACTGATGATATGCTTTTTACCTTTTTTAGCCATAAGGTAAGCTGCGCCTTTTATTGCCCAGTTGTCGCTTTCGCTACCACCTGATGAAAAATAAACATCATCAGCGTCTGCGTTAATGCACTCGGCAATAGTGTTACGAGCATCTCTCACTGCGTGGAAAGCGTCTTGTCCCACACTGTGAAGACTTGATGGGTTGCCATAAGTAATTTCAAAGCATGGCATCATTGCATCGAGTGCTTTTTTTGATATTTTTGTTGTTGCAGCGTTATCTGCATAAACTTTCATAAATACAACTCATTTCTAAGTAAAAATTATAATTCATAGTGAATTGGTGTGAATTCGTATATATCATACTACTGCAGTATGAATTTGTCAATTATAATATATCCATAATTTGACTTATTTTGCAAAGAAATTTTCAGCAATTCTCACAGCCGCCATTGCATCTTTGCCATAAAAGTCAGCGCCGATGGTTTTTGCGTAATTCTCTGTAAGCACTGCACCACCTACCATAACGGCAATTTGTGGATTTTTCTCTTTGAGAAGACTTATTGTTTTTTCCATTGACGGCACTGTTGTAGTCATCAAAGCAGAAAGACCAACTAAATTGATATTCTCTTTTTCTGCTCTTTCTACAATGGCTTCGGGAGTAATATCTTTACCCATATCAATTACTGAAAATCCGTAGTTTTCGAGCAATACTTTAACAATATTTTTACCGATATCGTGAATATCGCCCTCAACAGTTGCTATGAGTATTTTACCCTTTTCTTCAGATTTTGCACCACTACTCACCATATATTCTTTAATGATTTCAAAACTTGCGCCTGCAGTTTCGGCACTCATTAAGAGGGACGGCAAGAATATTGTATTTTCTTCAAAACCCTTGCCGACTTCATTTAATGCTGGAACTAAAATACCATCAATTATTTCGATTGGTGTTTTAGTTTGAAGTTCAATTTTTGTCTGCTCTTTTGCTTGGGATTTGAGTCCTTTGACAACTGCTGTTTTAAGGTCAACATCAGTTGTTTTGATTTCTGCTTTTGTGTCAGTAACATTTGCGATATACTGTTCAAAATTTTCGTCTAATCCGCTGAGTGCACAGTATGAATAATATGCATTCATCATTGCATCACTTTTTGGATTAATAATACCTGCACTGAGTCCTTTTTGCATTGCAAGAGTGAAGAATGCTGAATTTAAAAGCTCACGGTTAGGAAGTCCAAAGGATACATTTGAAACACCTAAAACAGTTTTTACGCCTAAATCATTTGTAAGTTTCTCTATACATTCCAAAGTGATTTTTGCATTATCCTTATTTGTGCTGACAGTCATACAAAGTGGGTCAAACACAAGGTTTTCTTTGGCAATTTTGTAACTTTCGGCTTTTTTGATAATGCGTTTTGCAATGTCCATTCTGCCGTCAACAGTTTCGGGAATTCCGTTTTCGTCAAGGGTTAAGCACACAAGCACTCCACCATATTTTTTTACAAGTGGGAATACTTCATCCATAACCTTTTCTTTACCGTTAACAGAATTCACCATTGGTTTGCCATTATAAATGCGAAGTGCTTTTTCCATTGCGACTGCATCAGATGTGTCAATCTGCAAAGGAGTATTCAAGATACTTTGAAGTCCTAAAACTGCATTTTGCATCATAGTTGGCTCGTCAATTTCGGGGAGCCCCACATTCACATCAAGAATGTCTGCACCTGCATCTGCTTGGGTTACGCCCTCACGATAGATATAATCCATATCCTTATTACGAAGTGCTTCTTTAAGCATCTTTTTGCCTGTTGGGTTGATTCTTTCGCCGATAATTATTGGTTTATCCCCAAAGATTACTGTTTTTGAGTATGATGTTACGGCAGTAATATGCTTTTTACTAATTTTCTCGATTTGCTCATTTTGGCAAAGGTCAATCATTGCTTTGATATGGTCGGGAGTTGTGCCACAACATCCACCCAATGCACAAGCGCCATTTTTAAGGATTTCAAGTTGTTTTTGGGCGAATTCTTCGGGAGTTACGTTATATGTTGTAACACCGTTAATGCTTACAGGGAGTCCTGCATTTGGTTGAACAAAAATTGGTGTGCTTGAATACTTTGTCATTTCTTTGAGAAGTGTAAGCATCTGGTCAGGACCAAGTCCACAGTTCATACCAATTCCGTCAACGCCAAGTCCTTCAAGAGTAATAACTGCAGTTTTAATGTCTGCGCCTGTTAAGAGTATGCCCTTTTCATCAAATATCATTGACACAAGCACGGGCAAATCTGAATTCTCTTTTGCTGCTAAAACTGCAGATTTAATTTCGTATAAATCCCCCATTGTTTCAATAAGGATTAAATCTGCGCCTGCATTTTTGCCTGCTATAACTTGTTCTTTATAAAGGTCATAGGCGGTTTCAAATTCTAAATCGCCGTATGGTTTTAAGAGTTTGCCAAGCGGTCCTAAATCAAGGGCAACAAAAGCATCTTTTTCGCTTTGTTTGATTGTATTTTTTGCGATTTTAACGGCTTTTGTGATAATCTCATTCACATTATCGAATTTAAGTGAATTCGCACCAAATGTATTCGTTGAGATTATGTTGCAACCTGCATCTAAATATGATTTATGCACCCTTGCCACAATTTCGGGAGAGTGAATATTTAAGTTTTCGGGCAACTCGCCTTTTTGAAGTCCGTTTTTTTGAAGCTCGGTACCCATTGCGCCGTCAAATAACAATATTGAATTGTTAAACTGTTCTCTGAAATTCATATTTATCTTTCCTTTGTTACGCCGATAAAGGCAGTAACTGTTTTTGTGGGAGTCATTAAGAAACTTTCTGACAAGCTTATTCCCATTTGTTTTGTCATTGGTAAAAGTTTGAAAAAATCTTCTTGTGATGAAATATCAAGTCCACCATAACCTGGACTAAAACGGGGTCTATGCTCCCCTTTTATTGTGCTTTTAAGTTCTTCACAAGCAATATCACAAAGATTTTCAACCATTGATGCGCCAACACAATGAACAACACTCGTCATTGCAGCATCAGTTATAGAATATTTGCGGACAAGAGTATCAGCACCAACGCCAAGAGTTGCACCAAAGAGAATAATACTTGTTGAGTCTTTTAAGTGGTTTAAAAGTTTTGCACTTTTAAACTCAACACCATCAATGATTATTCCGTCATTTGTTCTTGTGAAATCGTATTCTTTATAGATATATTTTGGTGTAATCACTTTGCAAAGTTCATTATATGCCGCTTCACAGAGTTCGCATATTTCTTCGCACGGCTCTGTGCCGTGTTTATAGCCCATATAACGAGCCGCTTCGTGTAAATCGTATTTTAACAACATCCGCAGTTGCCCTTCTCTCTCTGTTTGTCAACGAGATATTGCAAAGTAATTGAGTCAACCACCTTATTAACTGCATCAAGTACGCATTGCCAGATTTCAAGTGTTACACAGTCCATACAGTTTTCGCAAGGGTTGTCGTCAGTTTCAAGACAAGCAACAGGTGCTAAACTTCCTTCTGTAACACGAAGAATTTCACCAACGGTATATTCAACTGGCTCTCTTGTTAATTTGTAGCCACCCTGTGCACCTCGAGTGCTTTCAACAAGATTTTCTTTGGCGAGTAATTTTATAATCTGTTCGAGATATTTTTCGCTTATATTTTGTCTTGTTGCAATAGATTTTATTGAGATATAGCCATCGTCCTTATGGATTGCAAGGTCCGTCATAAGACGAAGTGCATATCTGCCTTTTGTTGAGATTTTCATAATATCTACACCCTTTTAGAGTATGGTTTTTATTTATGAAAATAATATACTACAAAATTGCTAGGAATTCAATAGCTAATTCATATAAATTTAGTGGGAATTAGAATAAATTTGCAATTATTCAATAAATTAAAATTTATGCAATAGAAAAAGGGACGATTTATATCGTCCCCTATTATTAATGATGATGGTGATGGTGTGAATGAGAATGTGAAGAATGTTCAATATGACAATGTTCTTCGTGACAATGGTCGTCTGGATTTTCGATTTCGAGAGTTGCGTGACCGATGCCGTGTTCTTTTAACTCTTCACGGATTTTATCTTTGATTTCGTGAGAGTTTTCGTTTGCTACAATATGCATTGTTGCAAAGTTTAGCTGACCATCCATACTCCAGATATGAATATGGTGCACATCAATTACGCCGTCGATTTCTTTAATGTGTTTTTTGATTTCTTCTATACTAATATTATTAGGGATTTTTTCAAGAAACAAATCAAGAACTTCTTTAAGATTTCTGAATGCATTTATAAATATGAATACAGCAACGCCCATTGACATAAGTGGGTCAATGATTTTTATATCTGTAAATCTCATTATAATTGCACCCACAAGTACAACGAGCCACCCTAAAACATCTTCGAGCATATGAAGATTAACGGCTTTTTGGTTTATTGAGTCACCATCTTTAGTGAAATAGGCTGCAATGAAGTTTACAAGTGCACCCACAATTGCAAATATAATCATACCATTATAGTTGATTTCAACGGGGTTGATAATTCGTCGTATTGCATTGTAAACAACTAAAACTGAACCACACAACAATATAAGCGTTGTGATTATTCCACCCATTACAGAAAAACGAACATAGCCATAAGTATAAACATCGTCCGGTTGTTTTTTGCTTTTCTTTTCAAGGAAGTATGAAACGCCGATACTTGTAGCGTCACCCAAGTCGTGTACTGCATCGGAAATGATAGCGACACTACCTGTGAAAATGCCACCAAAAAATTCAAATATAGAAAATGACAGATTGAGTATGAATGCGATAAGTATGTTTTTTTCTGTTTTCATTATATATTCTCTCCTTTATGGCTGATATGTTTGAGACCTACTTCAAATATTTCGCTGATATGCTCATCATCTAATGAATAATAAACTGTTTTGCCTGATTTACGGCATTTGACGAGCCCTACTTCTTTCATTTTGCTCAACTGGTGAGATATTGAAGATTTTGTCATTGACAAAACATTTGCCAAATCGCAAACACACATTTCATTGTGCAAAAGTGCAAAGAGAAGTTTGCATCTCGTTGAGTCTCCCATTATCTTGAAAAAGTCTGCAAGGTCATGTAGAATTTTTGTTTCAGGCATTTTTGAGATAGTGTCATTTACCATTTCTTTATGCACCATATTACAGTCACATATAAATTCATTTTTAGACATATATATTATCCCTTTCGGTTGAGTATTCATTCAACTGTTATTATAGTTGAATAGATGCTCAACTGTCAAGGCTTTTTTATATTATGATACCCAAAAGAAAAAGGGCGATTCGTGAATCGCCCCTACATTACGTATTATTTAATTATTAATTAATCAAGGAAGTCGCGGAGTTTTTTGCTGCGGCTTGGATGACGAAGTTTACGAAGTGCTTTTGCTTCAATCTGACGGATACGCTCACGAGTAACATTAAACTCTTTACCAACTTCTTCAAGAGTTCTTGGATGTCCGTCTTCAAGACCAAAACGAAGTGAGAGAACTTTTTCTTCTCTTGGTGTGAGAGTTTTAAGTACTTCTGCAAGTTGTTCTTTAAGAAGTGAGATTGATGCAGCATCTGCTGGTGACAATGCTTCATCATCAGGAATGAAGTCACCCAAGTGGCTATCTTCTTCTTCACCGATTGGTGTTTCAAGAGAGACTGGCTCTTGTGCAAGACGAAGAATTTCACGAACTTTATCAGGTGACATATCAAGTTCTTCTGCGATTTCTTCTGCAGATGGGTCATGGCCATTCTTATGAAGCAACTGACTGCTTGTCTTTTTAACTTTATTGATTGTTTCAACCATATGAACAGGGATACGGATTGTTCTTGCCTGGTCAGCAATAGCACGGGTAATTGCTTGTCTAATCCACCAAGTTGCATAAGTTGAGAACTTAAAGCCCTTTGTATAGTCAAACTTTTCAACAGCTTTAATAAGACCCAAGTTACCTTCTTGAATCAAATCAAGGAACTGCATTCCACGGCCTACATAACGTTTTGCGATACTTACAACAAGACGAAGGTTTGCTTCAGCAAGTCTTTGCTTTGCTTTCTTATCGTCATCTGCAATTCTGATAGCAAGTTCAATTTCTTCTTCTGATGTCAAAAGTGGAACACGACCGATTTCTTTAAGGTAAACACGGACAGGGTCATCCATTGCAAGAGCCTTGTTTTCACCTAATCCACCGTCGTCACTTTTTGCAAGGTCTGATTCGTCAGTGATTGCATCTCTTGCCATATCACCAAGGTCATCGATAAGTTCGATATTGTTTGCTTCGATAAGTTCATAAAGCTTGTCCAACTCGTCCATTTCGATATCGAGTTCAACGATTGCGTTGTCGATTTCTTGTGTTGTGAGTTTGCCAACTGCTTTACCTTTTTCAATTAACGCTTTTATAGCGGTCTTTTTATCAATTGTTTCCATCTGGAGTTCTCCTTCACATTACCTTAATTCTTGAAAAACTTTAAAAAGTCTTCGTCGCTGATGTTTTCCACATTCACATCTTTAAGGCTTTTTTTATTTTTTTCGTTTAATATTACTTTTATACAATCGGCACACTCATCGGCGCTATTATTAAGTGTGTGCGAAATCGTTTGGATTTTCGCAACTGCACTTATTTCTTCGTCAGTAAGTTCACCGTATAAAAACGATATTTCTGCAGATTTGCCTTCTCTGAGTCTATCTGCAACGGCTTTGAAGATTCGTTTATTGAAATCTGTCACGAAATCTTCTGCATCTAACTTTTCGTCAACCATTTTGAGATGCTCGGGATTTGACAACAGTATTGCAATGAGCATTTCTTCTGCTTTTGCACCTGCATGGTATTTTCTGCGTTCAGGATTGAGATTATCGAGTATATCACCCTGACGCTGAATCTGGTTGAACTCTTTTCTCTGGTTAGAATAAACCTTTTTCTTTGCAAGGCGTTTTGCTTCGTCAACAATTACACTCTTTGTAACCGACAACTCGTCCGCAATTCGTGATGCATATATATCAAGCTCAACTGCGCCCACATTTGATAAAATTTCAATTGCACTTCTCAAATATTGGCGTTTACCGTCGTCACTTGTAACATCATATTTTGAGTGTTCACGCAAGAGAGCAAATTCGATTTCATTTGCCGCACCATTAATTATGGCTTTCATTTTTTCAACGCCATAATTCTTAATGATTTCGTCGGGGTCTTTGCCACCGCTCAATCTTAAAACCTTGATTTTAGCAGGTGTATTTTTAAAAATCTGCAACGCTCTTGTTGCGGCTTTTTGACCTGCTTCGTCAGCATCATAAGCAATCATTATTTCAGATGCATAGCGTGACAACAAACTTGCTTGTTCACTTGTAAGTGCTGTGCCAAGTCCTGCAACTGCGTTGGTAAACCCTGCCTGATGAAGTGCGATAACATCCATATACCCTTCGCAGAGAATAAGACTATCCTTACCACTTTTCTTTGCAAGGTTTAATGCAAACACACCCTGACTCTTTTTATAAACCATTGTATCTGATGTGTTGAGATATTTCGGTTTTGAGTCATCCATTACACGACCACCAAAGGCGATTACATTACCTTTGACATCGATAATGGGGAACATTATACGATTACGGAAATTATCATAGATATTATTGGGATTTTTCTGTGAACGCCTTGCAAGGTTTGCGAAAACCAATTCGTCCTTTGTGTAGCCTTTACTCATAAGATAATTAGTCAAGGCATTGAAAGAATCGGGAGCAAAACCAAGACCAAATCTTTTTATGGTTTCATCGGTAAGTCCGCGATTTTTAAAGTACTGATAACCCACAGCACCCTCTTTTGTGCCAAGGCAACTATGGAAAAATCTTGCAGCTTCTCGGTTTGCTTCGAGCATTCTCAGTCGTCTTTTATTGATTGTGCTATCATAAGAGTTTTCTTCGGGCACATCCATACCCACACGGTCTGCCAAAAATTTAACTGCATCAAGATAATCAAGATTTTCAATATTCTTGATGAAAGTTACCACGTCGCCACCATTACCGCAACCAAAGCAATAATATGACTGTGTATCGGGATAAACCGTGAACGATGGGGTCTTTTCACCGTGGAATGGACAAAGCCCTTTACTAATTCGACCTGCTCTTTTGATATTCACATAAGAAGAGATAATTGTTTCAATATCGGCACGACTGCGAAGTTCCATTAAAAAAGCATCGTCAAATCGCACATTATCCCTCCCATCCTATATCTACCCAAGAATCGGGGATGAATATATTTTTATAAACTGAAACAAGATAACGGTCACTCATACCTGCGATATAATCACAAGCTGCTTGATGAACACCCTCTTGTTCTATTATATAATGGTATGCCTGTGGAATCTTTTCAGGTTTTTCTAACAAATAGTCATAAAGTCGGATAATAACATCCATAGCTTTTGTTTCTTCGCCTTTACACACAGGATTAGTATAAACCTTTTCAAACATAAATGCGTGCAACTCATCGAATGGTTGTTGAATGTCAGATGAAAACTGAATTGTGTCAACACTATTTTCAACAACATTTCTAACCATTGTGTTAATTCTGTCAGACTTTGAAAAGCCAAGTGCTTTTCTTATTTCAAGTGGAATATCTTCTTCACACATTACACCTGCACGAGTTGCATCGTCAATATCGTGATTGATATAAGCAATTTTATCGGCAAGTTTTACGATTCTACCCTCAAGAGTGAATGCTTCTTTGCCCCTTGTGTGACAAACAATACCATCACGGACTTCATATGTAAGATTCAAGCCTTTACCGTTTTTTTCAAGCTTGTCAACCACTCTCAAGCTCTGGTCATAATGACGGAATCCACCAGGGACTACTTTATCGAGTGCTCTCTCACCTGCGTGGCCGAATGGTGTATGCCCCAAATCGTGACCTAATGCAATGGCTTCGGTCAAATCAGCATTCAAGAGTAATCCGTTTGCGATTGCACGAGCAACCTGTGAAACTTCAAGGGTATGGGTAAGTCTTGTTCTGTAATGGTCACCCTCTGGGGACAAGAACACTTGAGTTTTATGCTTCAATCTACGGAACGAGTTTGAATGAATAATTCTATCACGGTCTCTTTGAAAATCAGTTCTCAAATCGCATTTAGGCTCTAAAATTATGCGCCCTTTTGTCTTTGCTGAAAGACACGCTTTTTCAGAGAGAAAACCTGCTTCTTTATTTTCAAATTTTTCTCTTATATTCATTCAAATACCCCCTTAAAAAGTCCTTTCATATATTTATACGACAGAAAAAGCAAAATCCCTTTATTTTTTCTAAAAAATTTTTTAAAATTCGCAAAAATTTTCAGAGATCGTGATTAAATTCAACTTTCCATTACTTAAATCAGTGATTTTTGATTGAATGTTATCAAAATTTTCACCTTTTATTCTAAAAGTTATTTTCACATTATCAGTAAATTCTGTATCAAGAATCACCGTATCTTCTCGTGAGAGAAAATCATTGAGTTTGCCATAAAAGGTATAGTCACATTCAACCGCAATATCAAGACAATGTGCCATTGTGATAATCTTGGCACTATCAACGGCTATCTTTGCACTGTGGGAATAAGCACGGACTAATCCCCCACCGCCTAATAGTATTCCGCCAAAATATCGGGTTACAACGACGGCTACATCAACAAGTCCTTCTTTTTCAAGAACATCAAGGCAAGGGACACCCGCTGTGCCCTGTGGCTCACCATCATCGGAATAGCGCTTTATTCCACCATTTCGTAATATATATGCAGAAACATTGTGAGTTGCATCCCAATGTTTTGATTTAATCTCATTAATAAAATCGTTTGCTTCCTCTATAGTTGTTACGGGCTTAGCATAGCCAATAAAACGCGAACGCTTGACTATATATTCATCACTATTAAATTCTTTTATTGTTCTGTATTCATTTGACATTATGCTTCACACCTTTCTATGAAAAAAGTAGCCGATGAGAATTGTGGCTAAGAATTAAGAAGCGATTACCAATATAAAAACAAAAGGTGGCACATTTGTACCACCATAATTGCTTTGATTATTTTGAGAGATTGTAACGTTTGTTAAATCTGTCAACACGACCGCCTGTATCAACAAGCTTCTGCTTACCTGTGAAGAATGGGTGGCAATTTGAGCAGATATCAACTTTCAAATCATCTTTAGTTGAACGAGTTTCAAATGTTGCACCGCAAGCGCACTTAACTGTTACTGTTTTATACTCTGGATGGAGTCCCTGTTTCATGACAATTGTCACCTCTTTCAGTACATATTTACATAGCCTAATAAGTTTAGCACAAGAAAATACAAAAATCAAGTATTTTTTTCAAGTTTTACAGAAATTTCTTTTGAAAGCGCAAATGAGTATAAAGTTACATTAACTTCTTTTAAACCGAAGCATTGTTCTGCTGCCATTTTGTAAATTCTCATTTGCTCTTTATATCTGTTGATAATTTCTGTTTCGTCTGTTACCTTATCGGTTTTATAGTCGATAATCTCTCCCCTATCGCCATTGATAATAAGTCCGTCGATTACACCTTGAACGACAACTTTTTCATCCCTTGCTATTGGGGGAAGATTTTCAATAGCAACTGTTGCGGGAACAGTCATTGCAAATTCTTGTTCTTTTAAGAATTTATCAGCAAAGCAAATTCGTTTATACATATCACTTTTGAAAAATCTTTCAAGTTTGTTTGTATCAACTGCATCTGCTTCTTCTTTTGTAAACTGTTCGTTTTCGACCAATCGCGCCAGTTCTTTCTCGACATTTTCACCGGCATTCTGCATATTGCAAAGTTCCATAAAGCGATGCATTAACGAACCACGCTGAGCAGGTGTTAATTCGTCTTTGCCCATAAATGCAGGGCGTTCACTTGCAAGATATTGAAGATTATCGTCTTTTTGCATTGATGATGCTGCATATTTAATTGGTATTTCTGACAAAGCAGAATATGGATATTCATAAGACAATTTTTCTGAAATCTCTTTTAGAATATCTTTATCAATATCGAATGCTTTTTGTTCTTCTTCAGTTGCAACAACACTCTCGACATCATCAATAATTTCAAAGTCTATTTTAGGACTTTGCGGATTCTTGGTGCAAGAAAGAAAATTACTCATTTTAAGTGATGGATGATTAAGCATTGCTATTGTAATCCACTGCATCATATTTGAGCACATTGACAATGGCACAGATGAATCAACAAAATTATTATAATAAGTATTATATAAATCTGTTATTTTTTTCTCTGTATCGTGCATTGAACCCACAATATAAAGTTTTTCTTCTGCACGAGTCATTGCAACATATAGCACTCTGATTTGCTCGGCAAATTCTTCTTGTTGGTCATAAAGCTTTATTGCATTAACCGGAAGAGTTGTGAAATCTTTGTGTTGTTTTGGGAAATAGCGAGATGTTGCAACGCCTAAATGTCTGTTGACCTTGACTTTGTTATAGTCAACCCCATTATTAGATGATGAGCAATTCGCAATGAATACAACTGGGAACTCAAGACCTTTACTCTTATGAATTGACATTATACGGACAACATCATCATTCTCGGTCAACTCGTTTGCGCCTTCTAAATCCTTTTTATTCTTGCGAATTTTGTCAAGATAACGGATAAAGCCTGAAAGTCCTGAGCCACCCATAGCTTCATAATTTTCTGCATAGTTAATGAGAAGCTCAAGGTTTAAAACTCTCTTTTCACCATTATCCATCGCACCAACAATTGAGTCATAAGCAGTCATTTCAAAAACGCGACGGATTAAACTGCCTATATCCATTGTTACTGACAAAGTGCGAAGAATATAGAGCATATCTAAAAACTCTTTGACTTTTTGGTCTTTATCATATTGATTTTTTACAACATTATAAAGGTTACTCTTTTTATCTTCGTTTCTGTATCTTGCCAAATCGTCTTCTGTGAATGGGCAAAGTGGTGATAACATTACAGAAACCAACGGCACATCTTGCACGGGGTTATCAATGATTTTGAGCATTGACACCATTGTTACGATTTCACGGCTTTCAAAGAATCCACCCTGTTTTGTAAAATGAGCAGGGATTCCCATTTCGCCAAGGACTCTTGCAACAACCTGTGCTTTATCTTTAACGGCTCTCATAAGAATACAGATATCACTATATTTTATTGGTCGTTCTTCACCTTTTTTACCTACAAGAGTTTTTGATAAAATAAGCTCATTGATTGTTGTGCCTATATGGTATGCTTCTTTTTCTAAATCTGAGCCTTTGGTTTTTTCAGTTTCAACAATATGCACTGCCACATTTGGTGCAGAGTCTTCACTATAATCTCCACCAAAAGCAAGGCGTTCACTTTGTTTATAATCAATTTCACAAGTTTTTCTTGTCATAAGAAAATCAAAGAAGAAATTGATGCCGTCAACTACTCCTTTTCGGCTTCTGAAATTCTTATCAAGGTTTATTGTTGCAGGATAATTTTTGCCGTCATAAATCTTGAATGTGTCTTTATAATCCAAAAAGATTTCTGGCATTGCCTGACGGAAACGATAGATGCTTTGTTTCACATCACCAACCATAAATTTGTTGGTGTTGTCTTTTGAAATCGAAGAAAACAAAGTGTCTTGTGCGTCGTTTGTATCTTGAAACTCATCAATAAAAATCTCTTCAAAATTCTCTGACAATTCTTTTGCTAAATCAGTTTTCTTGTATGTTCCATCTTCGTTGAAATCAACAAGAATATTCAATGCAAAATGCAAAATATCAGAAAAATAATATGTATTGTTTTCATTTTTGCGTTCTTCTAAGACTTCAATAAAACGTAAAACACAATTCTGAATATTTTTCATTATTGGACGAAGATACTCTATATCTTCATAAAATTCTTTTTCTGTGCAGATTAAATATTTGCAAATTTGTACAAGATATTTTTTGATACTATCACGACGACCTTTAAGCTCATCATAATAGCAATCTTTTTCGTCTTTGGGCACAGTCGGAAATCTGTTAAGTTTTATTGTTTCTGATAAAAATTTGATTTCATCCCATTTTTCAGGATTTGTTTTGATTAATTCAAGAATAGCATCAAGAGAAGATATAATCGGAGTTAAATCATTTGTGAGCGCACCTGATAAAGTTGAATTTTCAGGTGCATCATCGATTATGTCTTGTGCTTTGATTTTTGTGTATTCAACAACTTCTGCCAAACGCTCTAATGAATATTTGCCCCATTTTGTTTCTTGAATAGGCAAATTTTTATAATAATCTGCAAAGGCGTTTTCTATCCACATTTCCGGATTTGGTGAAGCAATTGCAAATTCATAAAGTGAGAGAACAGACTCAACAAGACTTGCATCTGATTTGCCCGTTGTAAAAAGTTCTAAAAGTCCTTTTGTTTCTTCTTGTGGTCGTGAATAAAGCTCTTCTAAAACCTCTTCTGCCACTTCTCTTTTCAACATATCGTGCTCAATATCTGAAAGCAAAGTGTAGTCGGGCGCTATGCCCACCTGTTCAAAATTATCCTTTACCAACTGACCACAGAAACTATCCATTGTTGAGATTTGAGCATTTGGCAAATACATCTTTTGTCTTTTGAGATATTGATTATTTGGTTGCTCTCTTATAAGCTCTGAAAGTCGCTTTGATATTCTCTCTTTCATTTCAGCCGCAGCTGCTTTTGTGAAGGTTACTATGAGAAGTTTTTCAATATCAACAGGATGATTGGCATCTGTTATACGCTGAATTACGCGTTCAACCAAAACTGCAGTTTTGCCTGAGCCCGCAGCAGCAGAAACAAGGACAGTACCGCCTCGGGCATCTATTGCATTTTTTTGTGCATCAGTCCATTGTCTTGCCATCGTCGTCACCTCTCAACATTGAAATTGCATCGTCAAATTTTGGAACTTCAAACTCGTTTATTGGGTCATCTTCTTCGCGCTTGCACACATCTTTAAACTGACACCAAGTGCAAGCATCTTTAATTGGCAAAGCAGAAATATTACCATCATGCAACTGATTTGCCATATTCTTAATAGAATCATTAACTCTATTTTTAAGTTTTGTGAGTGATTCAAGTGAAATGACCTTACCCGTTAACGCACCTGTTTTTTCGTCAAATTTAGCTGGAAGCAACACACCGTTATATTTGCTATCCATTGCTTCAAAAACCTGCATATTATTAAGGATTACACCATCCATACTGAGTTCACTGAATGTTGCATTCAGCACGGTGCTTTCGTCTGAATCTTTATCTATTTTATCTGATGATATTTTTGGGTTTTTAGCTTGAAAATAAAGCACACCCGCAGGGATTATGTTGTCACCATAATAATCCTTGCCATTCTCCCAAATAGCGAAAAGATAAATGAGCATCTGCATATTAAGGCCATAAAACACTTCGCCCAATTTAAACTCTTTGCCACCTGTTTTGTAGTCAACAACACGTAAGAATGTGTTGTTTTCTGTTTTGAACATATCAACACGGTCAACGCTACCAACTACACGCACTGTGCCACCATTTTGAAGTTTCACTTCATAAGGGTCAATTGCGCCGTCGTGATTAATGCTCAATTCAAAATCAACAGGAGTAAATTCACAAGCTTTAAATTCAACAATAAGCCTTATTAAAACTTTATAAGCCGTTGTTTTAATAAGTTTTATTGTTCTGTCAAAAGTGGCTGATTTATTTTCGTATCCACCCATTTCGTCAATGATATATTCATCAACAATTGTTTCAATCTGCTCATTGATTTCATCATCGGTCATTCTGATAATTATTTCTTTTTCATTATTGAATAAGAACTTTTCCATTACATAGTGGATGAGTGTACCTGATAAAGCAGCATCAATCTGTGCTTCTTTTCTAGGCTTTGCTTTAAGCCCATATTCACAGAAATATTCAAACGGACATTTATAAAACTTTTCAATGCGCGAAGCAGACATATACATATTCTTGCCAAAGAAAGCAGTTGCAAGGTTTTTATCAAGGATTTTGAAATCTTTATTGTTTGCTCTGCTGATTTTTAAAACTTCATTTTTGCCGTTATTTTCGTTGAAATACACTTTTAAAGTTTCGCCTAAAACTGAGCCGTTTACAGACTCACCTGCCAAAATAGAGAATGCAGAATTTCGGCTTTCAATTCTATCAAGTTTTGAGTAATCATCAATTATATTACATTTGGGAAATGTTTTGATTATATCAGTTACCATTTCAGATGGTGACAATGCAGATGAGTCACCACTCATTGATGAATATGTAAGATAGAGTTTATCGGTTGCCAAAGTTGCAGCGTGATAAGCAATAAAGTTTTCGCTGACACTGTTATATTCAAGGTTACTGATAATCTGCATTCCGTTATTTATGAGCTCACAGCGTTCAAAGTCGTTGAACAAAACACCTGATGAACTTTCTGCAGGGAATAGTCCGGTATTCGCGCCCATAAGGAATACCACTTTTGGTGCAGACGCACGAATTCTGTCAGCACCACCTATAATCACTTCGTCCATTCCGTTTGGAATTACACCAATATTTTTAGACGCAACAAAGAGATTGAACAATTCAGCATATCGTTCAATAGAAATATTTGTATTACCAATTGCAAAATAGAGACCATCTAACACTTCTGCAACGATTTTCCAGATTCGTGCTTGTTCAAGTGCTAATTCGATTTCTTCGCTATCTTTAAGAGTTTGTGTAAATACCTTAAGATTTTCGTCAATTTTATTCTTTTGCAAGAATGTGAATAACGCCTTTGACATTGACTCGCCATCAGAGTCTTTCATTTGTCTTTTAAGCAAAGAAATTGGTGCAACTATTCTTTGACGAAGATTGTTTATACTTTCTAAAAGTTCGTTTGAATAATCTGTTACCAATTCGCCGAAGCCATTGGGGTTTTCGGTCCATTCTTCAAGCCAGGCTGACGGACGGATTCTCCACATAAGGCAATAATCTTCTATAAGTGCGATTTCTTCGACTGTAAAACCGAAAAGTTGAGTTTTTAAAAGTCTTAATATTCTTTCAGTTTCAAAGCCTTTAACAAGATTATCTAAAAGGCATTTTAAAAACACGATAAGTGGTTGTGTGTCAACTGGCTGACGATTATCGTGGAAACAATCAATATCATATTTTCTGAATGCAGATGCCAAGTCTTTTTTATAATTTTCTTCGTGACGGACAATAACAGCAATATCGCGATAACGAAGATTTTCTGTGCGTACAAGTTTTTTGATTTCTGATGCTACCACACTACATTCATCAGTTTTTGTGCGACAAGGGATAACTGTGATTGCACTTGCATCTTCGTCATAGACATTATCATTATTTGCAAAGAAATTCTCTTCGAGAAAATTGAGTTCATCTTTTTTAAACTCTTTCTTTGCATAAAGCACTTTTTCGGGTGCAATCTTTACACCAATTTTATTTGCGATTGCTTTAAGTTTTTTAATCTCAACCGTAGAATTATAGAAAAGTTCATATCTTTGGTTGTTTTTAGAAGTATCACAGCAAAATGTAACATATACATCTTCTGCTTGACGCATAATCTCACTTAATACGCTATACTCCTGACCTGAAAAACCTGAAAAAGCATCAAAGAATACTACTTTATTCTTGAAATAATCAACTTCTGTCAACAAGTCTGCGAGCATATCAAGATGAAGTGTGCTGTCGTTAAATCTCTTGGACATCAATGCATCATAACAAGCAAAAATTGATGAGAGTTCAGTTATTTTTGATGCAAATGATTTTTTATTTACAACTTTTGCATATTCTTCTAACTGTTCGTTTGATATTTTGCATTTTTTGATTTCACGGTGAAAATCGAGAATCTGGCTAATAAGCTCAGGGTGTTTTTTATAGCGACCAAACACATTGAGCTCATCTTCAAGAGCTTCAATAGCACGACTCATAAGCACTGCGCGGACACCATCGTCAGCATTTTTTTTATCTAATTTGCCATATTGGGACAAAAGCCTTTCACCAAGTCGTGAAAAGCTTAAAATTTCAACATTATTTATTTTTTCATTGCCTAAAAGTTCGAGCATTCCCCTTTCGGTTTCAAAAGAAAACTGCTCGGGTACAATAATAACGGCTTTGCCACTTATCTGTTTTGCAATTTCTGTTGCAATGTTACGAATATATCGTGTTTTGCCACTACCTGTACGTCCTGTGATAATGTTGAGCATATTTTTTTGCCCCTTTTATTTTAATTTAAAGAGTTTTGCGCCGTGTGTATTTACTTTGCAAGTGAATTTATCTTCTACTTTTTTAACATCTTCTTTTGCCCATAAATCGCGAAGTGTGTATTCACCTGCTAAATCAAGTTTTGATAAATCAACTGTGATTTCAGCATTTTCAGGTGACACATTGAATACTGCGATTAATGGTTTGTTATCTGAAGAAACTGCAGTCCAGATGATTGTATTTTCATCTCTGTATGCTTGTTTACCACCATGAGAATTTTGATTCACATCAAGGACTTCTTCGTTAGTCATAAGAGAGAGAGTCCATTCGTCGTTGTTTCTCATTTCGCCACCGAACATAAGTGGTGAACGGAATATTGACCAAAGTGTCATCAATGTGATTTGCTCGTCTTTTGTGAATTGAGTGTATCTGTCCTGTGGTCCGTGACAAGTGCCATTTCTTGAAAGGTTGCCAAGTGGGAGCATATCGCAATCAGGCCAACACCCCTCTTTTACATAAGGTGCCCACTTTTCGCATTTATCGAACATTTCATAGAGTTTATCCCACCAGTCCCAGAAATCGCCTGTAAGACGCCACATATTAGCATATTCACAAAGGTGGTCTGCAACTGATAATTCAGCAGGTCCAGGAGAAAGACTTAAAACTATATCACGACCTGTTTTGTCGATAGCTTTTCTTATCATTTCAACTTCTTCACGAGCTGAATATGGGTTATCCCATTTCCTGAATTCTGTAACACAGATGTCATCTACTTTAACAAAGTCAATGCCCCATTTTGCGTACATATCGAAAATACTGTCATAATAAGCCTGTGCGCCTTCGCAATTATACATACCATACATATCAGTATTCCAAGGGCAAACGGAGAAATGATGCACAACCTGACGAGCAGTTTTGTCACTGTTTAAAATAGGGGTATTCTGATGAACAGCCTGACGAGGAATACCACGCATAATATGTATGCCGAATTTAAGCCCCATAGCGTGAATTTTGTCTGCAATTGGTTTAAAGCCTTGTCCGTTTGCAGATGATGGGAAACGATTAACGGCTGGGATAAGTCGAGAATATTCGTCCATACAAAGCTCGGTGAAATTATTATAGTCGTTATTTCTTGCATTTGGTTCATACCATTGAATATCACAGACAACATATTGCCAACCGTAATCTTTAAGGTATTTTGCCATATATTCAGCATTGCCTAGAAGTTGTTCTTCGTTGACGGCTGCGCCATAGCAATCCCAACTATTCCACCCCATTGGTGGTGTTTTCGCAAGCTTATTTTTATCCATAAAAATCACCCCTGATTAGATAAATATATTTTATCATTTTAACTATAAAAAGTAAACTAAAATAGGTGTAATTTTGTGGACACAAAAATTAAAAAACATTGAAAAAAGTCCTTGACATTGAGTTTCTTTTATGATAATATATACAAGCCCAATACGGAGAGATACCGAAGTGGTTATAACGGAACGGTCTTGAAAACCGTCGTACGGCAACGTACCGTGGGTTCGAATCCCACTCTCTCCGCCACTGCGGGTTGTATGTCAAATACAGCCCGCTTTTTAATTAAATAACGCTTAAACACGTTACACTTGCAGAAGTACTCAAGTTGGTGACGAGGCGCCCCTGCTAAGGGCGTAGGCCGGGAAACCGGTGCGAGAGTTCGAGTCTCTCCTTCTGCGCCAATAAAACCCATACATCATTTGATGTGTGGGTTTTATTCATTTTATAAGAGAGACGAGAACTCTTTCGTCCATGTGCGACGGTTTGCAAAAATATAAAGGACAGTAGTTTTTGCCACTGTCCTTTTTTGCTTTTATTCAAAACTTACCTGAATGTTGTTATCATCTGATGTGATGAGGATTTTGTTGATTGTTGTGCCGAGATTATCAATCATAATTGTTGAAACTTTATCTTCGATATTACGACGGATAACATTTCTCAAATCACGAGCACCACGCACATTGCCATCCATTTTTGAGACGATTGCAGATGGTGTGTTGTCGTCATAAACAAACTGAATACCCTTATCTTTAAGCACTGTTTCGATTTCAGAAAGCATAAGAATTGCGATTTTCTTATAATCTTCTTCGTCGAGTGGGTTGAACACAACGATTTCGTCAACACGGCCGATAAATTCAGGGCGTAAGAATTCATTAAGTGCTTTGAGCACCTTTTCTCTTGAAATGTCTTTATCTGTTTTGCCGAATCCTAATGATGTTTCTGACTTATGACTACCGGCATTTGATGTCATAATAATCACGGTATTTGCAAAGCTGACTGTGCGACCATGAGCGTCATTTGTTTTACCTTCGTCAAGGATTTGAAGAAGAATGTTCATCACATCGGGATGTGCTTTTTCAATCTCGTCAAAGAGAATGATTGAATATGGCTTTCTTCTCACCTTTTCGGTTAACTGACCTGCTTCATCATAGCCCACATATCCCGGAGGGGAGCCAATAAGACGAGAAACTGAATGTTTCTCCATAAACTCACTCATATCAAGACGGATAAGTGTTTCAGGTGTGTCAAAAAGTTCAGTTGAAAGTTGTTTTACAAGTTCAGTTTTACCCACACCTGTTGGACCTACAAAAATAAATGATGCAGGGCGTTTTTGAAGTGTCAACTGAATTCTGCTACGCTTGATTGCATTTGCAACGGCTTTAACAGCATCGTCTTGACCGACAACTTTTTCCATAAGTCTGTCTTCAAGACCACGAAGTCGGTTAATGTCACCTTCTACAACTTTGGTAGCAGGGATACCTGTCCATAAGTTTATAACTCTTGCCAAGTCGTCTTCTGTAACATTATTGTCTTTTGCTTTTTCTTGAAGCTCTGGTGCTTTGTCCTCACAGACTGCAAGTTCGCCCTTTGTTTTATAAAGTTCTTCATAAACAGGGTTCAAGTCTTCGTCATTTTCAGGGTTTGCGATTTTTTCTTCAAGTGATTCAAGTTCTTTTTTGAGTTCTGCAATTTTCTTCTCGTTAATCTCGTTTTCGCTGATTGCTTTATTACGAAGATTTGCACAAGTACAAGCTTCATCCAAAAGGTCGATAGCTTTGTCTGGCAAGAATCTGTCTGTGATATATCTTTCAGAAAGAGTTACTGCTTTATATACAAGATTATCGCTTATTTGAACTCTGTGGAAAAGCTCATAATAGCCTTTGATACCAACAAGCATTTTATAAGTATCTTCGATTGATGGTTCTTCGACTTTTATAGGTTGGAAACGGCGCTCAAGAGCCGCATCTTTTTCGATATGCTTTCTGTATTCATTGAAAGTTGTTGCACCGATAACCTGAATTGCACCACGAGAAAGAGCAGGTTTCAAGATATTTGCAGCGTTCATTGAGCCTTCTGCATCACCTGTGCCTACAAGATTATGAACTTCGTCAATAAAGAGAATAATATTGCCTTCACTCTTAACTTCTTCTACAAGACCTTTAATACGACTTTCAAACTGACCACGGAATTGTGTGCCAGCAACAAGTGCAGTAAGATCAAGAAGATGGATTTCTTTATCAATAAGTTTTGCTGGGACATTCCCCTCTGCAATTCTCTGTGCCAAGCCTTCTGCGATTGCAGTTTTACCAACACCCGGCTCACCGATAAGGCAAGGGTTATTCTTTGTTCTTCTGCACAAAATCTGCACAGCACGGGCAATTTCTGTATCTCTACCGATAATTCTGTCAAGCTCGTTATTTCTTGCTTTCGCAGTCAAGTCGGTGCAATACATAGAAAGCATTTTTCTCTTGTCGCCCTTATTTCCCTGCTTTTTCTTACCTTTTGGTGCATTTTTCTTGTCGCCGTTAAGGTCTTTGATATTTTCTTCAGGTACATCCATTGGCATCATACCAAGATTTTGCATAAATGGGAATGTTGATGCACCACCCAACTCAAAGCCGTCTTCACCCATACTATCCATCATTTGTTCCATCTGGGCTGTCATATCTTCAAGCTGGTCTTCGGTGATACCCATATTCTCCATCATCTGTTTGATGGGACCAATATTCATCTCCATCGCACATTGAATGCAATAACCCTCATTTGTTGTTTTTTCGCCTTCCATCTTTGTTACAAAGATGACTGCGGGTCTTTGTTTGCATTTACAGCAAATCATATTTTTGTTCATTATAAATTAGTCCTCTTTCTTTGCCTTTGAGTTTTCAATAATCTGTTTAATTGCACTTGGAAGATAGCTGAAAAATGCAATAAATGTAAGCACAACTGCTACTACTACAAGTACAAACATAAGTGGTTCAGGAAGTGTATAGTTTGCAAGACCTTCGATATGTGTGATTGCACCAACTTCAGGACCGAAGCCGATAATTACAACCATAATCACATAAAATGCACAAGTTGCAAGCTTGCCCCAGATTTCTGCTGCAACGGGACGAGTGCCAAGTGCGATAAGCACAACACTGCCCAAAATCATAATAATATCTTTTGCGATAAAGAGCAAGAACACCCAAGCAAATGCTTGCATTGATTCACTCTGTGCTGCTTTGAACTGCAAGAAAAGTACAATTGCGATTGCAAAAATTGTGAGTTTATCTGCAACTGGGTCCAAAAGTTTGCCTAAATTACTAACCTGATTAAATTTTCTTGCAATTTTGCCGTCAAACAAATCTGAAAGTCCTGAAAGTGCAAGAACAATAAGTGACCACCAGATATAGCCTTTATAATAAAGCACTGCAAAAACCGGAATCAAAGCAATTCTTATTACTGAAAGCAAGTTTGGAATTGTAAGACATCCGTCAAAAATTTCGTGTAAATTTTCTTTTAAGGTTTTCTTTTGTTCACTCATAATTACACCTCATTACTTAATAATAAATCCTTTAAGAGAATCAATAAGTGGATTGATTTCATCAAGCAAACCAACCACAAAAGAATCGTTAACTGCAACTGATAATTCACCATCGCCACCACCAAAGATGAAACGAAGTGCTGTGCAAATTACTATAACAACAAGCACGCCTTTGATTGCGCCCAAGACACCGCCAAGGCTTCTGTTAACTGATTTCACAAGTGGTATATCAAACAGTTTTGAAACAAGCTTTGCTACGAATTTCAAAGCTATCATCAACACAACTGCTAATAAAATAAAGATGATTATTGTCAACGCGCCAACAACGATTGGCTCTGCAATTTTATCAACAAGGCTTTGAGCAAGATTCTGAGAATCGATTTTTTGTGATGAAATCTGCTCTTTAATTGTTGAGATTTCAACGCCTGCTGATGCTGCTAATGACACTGCAAAATCAGGGATAGAGTCTAAAACTGCATTGGCTTTTTCTGTTACTGATAACGTATCAACATTCTCACTAATTTGTTCTTCAAGTGCAGTTACTATTTGCTCTTCAACAAATCCGTCATAAGCGGTTTGTGAAATAACAGGGCTTATCTGGAATGACAAGAAGATTGCTGCAACAACTGCAACAAGTTCTAATAATGTTCTTATAAAGCCTTTTTTTGCTGCTGTTATTACATAAGCTGCAAAAATTGCAATAAGAATAACATCTAAAATTATTGACATATAAATCACCTCATAAATTAGTCTTTATCTTTATTATCCCCTACTGATGAGTAAAGGGTAATTGCGTCGGACGAGTAAACATATGTATTTCTTGAACTGACAAGAACTTTTTGTGCGTCGGCATTGACTTCAGCACTGCCACAGGGTTTACCTTTCATAGTGAATGTTTGCACATTACTACCGGTAAGTACTGAAACATATTTGCCATCAGTTGAAACTGATTTGACCATTCCGTCAATTTCTTGTGTAAAGAGTTCTTTACCTGATTTATTATAAACTTTGATTATTTTCTGAGTTGTACTTGAATATTTTGAGAGAACAAGGATTGCGCTGTTATTATCTGAAATAAAGAGTTGATATGTTGTATTTACTGAAACATCAATTTTCTCTTTAACTTCGTCACCTTTTATAATTTCGCAAACATTGTTGCCCATTACCATTATGGTTTCATTTGAAAGGAATTTAACATTTGCTATTGCAGAATCTATGTATTCAAATGTTGCAACAGGTTCAGTTTTGTTTTTATTAAAAATGTGAACCTTTGTATAAACTGAGCCATTATTTACACCCAAAACTGCTACCACATAATTTTTGCCATTATCTGAAACATCACAAGAAACGATATGCTCTTTTGCGCATTTCCAAGCAAAAACCTGTTCACGATTACTGTTGAATACGGTCAACATACTTTCTGCATTGTCTGCTCTTGTTGCGATTGCGACCGAGCCATCTTTGCCCATTTCACCTGTTAAGATTATATGGTCCATTTCTTTTTCATAGAGCACTCTTGTTTTTGACTGGACTCTGAATTTCTTTGCACCTTCATCAAAAAGAAGAATTCTACCACTATTTGTGCTGATTACAGGATAATCGTAATCATGGGAAATGTTTGACAATTCTTTGGCTGTTGAATTGAGAACTTTTATATTAGAGTCATAAACCAAAACCAAGTCTGAATTTGTGAGTCCCACATCATCAATTTCGACACTGTTGACGCTATAAGGATAACCTTCGCCTGTGCCCAGTTTTGCCATTGCAGATGCAAAATAGTCACCTACAGTTGAAAATGTTACGCCACCAAACTGTGCCGCAGCAATTAAAATAAGTAACAATACAACAAGGATAATTGCAAGCAATTTCATTGTTTTAACACTTTTATTGCTGACACCTTTTTTCATTATTTTATTGAGTTTTATTGGCTTTTTTGCCTTTTTCTTTTGTGCCACTCAAATCACCACACATCAATAATAAACTTTATTGAGATATAATCCACACGCTTCTGCAGTTGCACCTGCATTGTCACGATTTTTACTTTCAATAATCTGCGAAATTGTGCCTTTTTCGATTTTGCCACGTTGGATATCGAGCAAGGTACCCACAATAATTCGCACCATATTATATAAAAATCCGTTACCTTTTACTCTGATTTCAACCAAATCGCCATTTCTTGAAACAGAGCAATCATAAATTTCACGAGTTTTATCTTGAACTTCACTACCCACACTGCAAAAAGCAGAGAAATCATGAGTTCCAATAAATGCTTTTGCTTGCTTTTCGAGCATTTCAGCATCTAATTCATAAGGGTAAAACATTGCTTTATCTTCATAAAAAGGATTGCGATATCTTCCGTTATAAATCAAATAGACATATTCTTTACCCTTGCTGTCGTATCTTGCGTGGAAATCATAATCAACTTCTTTGCAATCATAGACAGAAATTTCAGGTGGAAGATAAAAATTGAGTGCGTCAGGGATTTTTTCTGTTGGAACACCACATTCTGTTCGCACATTACAACAGAACATATTGGCATGTACTCCTGCATCTGTTCGACTGCACCCTATTATATTTTCATCTTTGCCACTTATATTTTTAAAAGCGTTACATAATTCTTGCTGAACGGTATTTCCGTTAGGTTGAATTTGCCAACCGTGAAAATTTGTTCCGTTATATCGCAAGGCCAAAAGTAAATTCCGCATTATATTCACCACAATAAATATTGAGTAAGATTATTGAAATAATCACTAAAATTACTGCTAAAAGACCAAGATAATCTCTTTTTGAGAATTTTAATGCATTCATTGTTGTTTTGCCTTGTCCTCCGTTATAACAACGGCAAGTCATTGCATTTGCTAACTCATAAGCACGTCTTATTGAGTTGAAAAGCAAAGGAATAAACAACGGGATAAGTGCTTTTGCACGTTTTATAATGCTACCCTGTTCAAAGTTTGCACCACGGCTTTTTTGTGCGCTCATAATTTTGTCAACTTCTTCAATTAAGGTTGGGATAAAGCGCAAAGCGATAGTCATTATCATTGTTATTGTGTGAAAATCAAGACCGATTTTCTTGAATGGTGCGAAAATACGGTCAAGTCCGTTTGTAAGGGAAGTTGGGGATGTTGTATATGTGAGCATTGTGCTCATTACAATAAGCAACGATATTCTCAACGCCATAAACACGGCAGTTAACACGCCACCACTTGTGATTTTGATTTTCCACACATCAACAAGTGTAATTCCACCGTCGTTATAAGCAATCTGCAAAATTGATGTGATTACAACAATTAAAATAATTGGTTTTAATCCCTTTAAAACTGTTTTAAGTGGAATTTTTGAAATTGCTATTACCAATGCAGTTACCAGGAAACAGAATGCCAATGAAATGAAATTATTTGAAAGAAACACCATCACAATAAATGATGTTACAAACAAGAGTTTCAGTCTTGGGTCAAGTTTATGAACAACTGAATTCATTGGAAAATATTGACCGAGAGTGATGTCTTTAATCATTGTTCACACTCCCCTCAAAAAGTCTTTTGAGTTCATTGTATCCCTGCTCTACTGTATAAACCTTTTCGCTGACAGGATAACCTTTTTCACGGAGTTTTATAAATACTTCTGTGATTTGTGGAACTGAAAGACCAATATCTTGAAGATGTGTACTGTTCTCAAAAATGTCATCAACTGTGCCAGTTAAATCCACCTTTGCGTCGTTCATTACAATAACTTTTGTAGCAAAACGAGCAACATCATCCATACTGTGAGATACGATTATAACAGTATTACCTGTTGTTTCACGATAATTTTTAATAAGGTCTAAAATCTGCTCTCTACCCATTGGGTCAAGACCACTTGTTGGCTCGTCAAGAATGAGAATTTCAGGTTCCATTGAAATTACACCTGCAATGGCTACTCTTCTTTTCTCGCCACCTGACAAATCAAATGGTGATTTAGAAAGCATTTCGTCAGGAATACCAACATATTTTGCCGCTTTTCTGACACGCTCATCAATCTCTGTAACTGAAAGCCCCATATTTGTAGGACCAAAAGCAATATCTTTATAAACTGTGCTTTCAAAGAGCTGATATTCAGGGTATTGGAAACAAAGGCCAACTCTATAACGAGTATCAAAAAGTTTTGATTTTGACTGATGTATATTTTCACCATCAAGGAAAATCTTGCCATCAGTTGGTTTTAAAAGCCCGTTAAGATGTTGAACGAGTGTGCTTTTTCCAGACCCTGTGTGTCCGATTATTGCAACAAAGTCGCCTTTTTCGATATTTATATTTATGTTATCCAGTGCGGTGATTTTGAAAGGAGTGCCCGCACCATAGATATATGTTAAATTTTCAGTTTGCAAGTGGGACATTTTTTTACTGACCTTTCAATAAATCATCTATATTTTCGACTAATTCATCGATACTTAACAAATCATTTTTAAGCTTGATACCATCATTACGAAGCATATCTGCAAGTTGACAGGTTTGTGGCACATCAAGACCGATACTGCGAATTTTATCTGCATCTGCAAAGACTTCTTTTGGTGTGCCGTCCATTACAAGTCGGCTATCATCCATAACCACAATTCTGTCAGCTTCAACGGCTTCTTCCATATAATGAGTAATGAACACAACAGTAATTCCGAGCTCTCGATTAAGGCGTTTGATTGCATTCATAACATCACGACGACCGATTGGGTCAAGCATTGCTGTCGGCTCATCAAGGATAATACAACGGGGCTCCATTGCGATTATACCTGCAATTGCAACGCGCTGTTTCTGACCGCCCGAAAGTTTATGTGGACCATGTTTGCGATATTCATACATACCCACAGTTTTAAGAGCATTGTCAACTCGTCTGCGAATTTCTGTTGGCTCAATGCCCAAATTTTCAGGACCAAAAGCCACGTCTTCTTCGACGATTGTTGCAACAATCTGGTTATCGGGATTTTGAAAAACCACGCCAACTGTCTGTTTTATTTTTATGTCGTCTTCTTCATTGATTGTATCCATTCCGTCAACCAAAACTCTGCCCTTTTCGGGAAGTAAAAGTCCGTTAGCAAGCTTTGCCAAGGTGCTTTTACCCGAGCCGTTGTGACCGAGAATTGCCACAAATTCACCTTTTTCAATTGAAAGAGAAAAATCTTTGACAGCAGGTGCTAAAACTACACCTTCTTCGTCACTTTCATAACGAAATGTTACGTTTTCAAATTTAATAATTGCCATTAATTACTTACTCCAAATAGCACTTGCTCCGCAAGGAAGTACAAGTCCGTTTTCAGTAGCGCGAAGTCCGATTTCGCTACCTGTAACCTGACCACCAAAGCGTGTTTTCACAACTGCGCCTAAAATATATTCCATAACTGAAGGACTAAGTCCTGTTGTGTATGAGTTTATAAGCATCATAAGTGGGTCATCTGATAACACCTGACTGCAAAGTTCAACAAATTCATAAACTTCGTTTTCAAGTTTCCAGACCTCGCCACCTGGTCCTCTGCCATAAGATGGTGGGTCCATAATAATGATGTCGTATTTATTGCCACGACGGATTTCTCGTTGAACAAATTTAATGCAATCGTCAACAATCCATCTTACCGGTTTATCAGCAACACCTGAACTAACTGCATTTTCTTTTGCCCAAAGCGTCATACCCTTTGACGCGTCAACATGGCACACAGAAGCGCCTGCTTTAAGTGCTGAAATTGTTGCGCCACCTGTATAAGCAAAGAGATTTAACACTTTAACTTCACGGTTAGCATTTTTGATAACTTCTGCAACTCTATCCCAGTTTGTTGCTTGTTCAGGGAAAAGACCTGTATGCTTAAATCCCATAGTTTTAATATTGAATGTTAAGTCACGGTAGTTAATTGTCCAGAAATCAGGAATTTTGTTTCTGATTTCCCACTGACCGCCACCCGAATTTGAACGGTGATAAATAGCATCTGCTTTTTTCCAAAGTGGGTTTTTCTTTTCTGTTTTCCAGATTACCTGTGGGTCGGGACGGATAAGAGTAATATTACCCCATCTTTCAAGTCGCTCACCACAAGAGCAATCTATTAATTCATAATCTTTCCAATTATCTGCTACTCTCATTACACTAATCTTTCCCCAATTACTGATGCAACTGTTTCACCAAGTTCTTTAATTTGTTCGTAGTCTTTGCCTTCAAGCATTACTCGGATAAGTGGCTCTGTGCCTGAAATACGAACAAGAATTCGACCTTCGTCGCCCAGCTTTTCTTCGACCTTCTTAATTGCATTTTGTACTTCTTTATCTTTATTAAACTGTGCTTTACCAAATTTTGAAACTCGAACATTAATAAGCACTTGTGGATAAACTTCCATTTCGTCTGCTAACTCTTTAAGAGTTTTGCCTGTATCTTTAACAACTGCTAAAAGTTGAATAGCAGAGAGTTGACCGTCACCTGTTGTTGCATATTTCAAGAAAATAATATGCCCTGACTGTTCACCGCCGATGCTATAACCGTTTTCAACCATATTCTCAAGGACATAACGGTCACCGACATTTGTTTTTTCACATTTGATTCCGTTATCTTCGCAGAATTTGAAGAATCCCATATTACTCATAACAGTAACAACGGCTGTATCTTTTTTGAGTTTGCCCAATTCTTTCATATGCTTTGCGCAAACTGCGATACACTTGTCACCGTCAACAACTGCGCCTGTATGGTCAACTGCTAACATTCTGTCAGCATCACCGTCGAATGCAAAACCTAAATCGCAACCATTTTCTACAACAACTTTCTGCAAGTTTTCAAGATGTGTTGAGCCACAATCTTTATTGATATTTACACCATCAGGTTTATCACTAATAACAACTACTTCTGCACCAAGACGAGTGAAAACTTCTTCTGCTGATACACTTGAAGAACCATTTGCACAGTCAAGTGCAATTTTATAGCCCTTGAAGCTCATATTTGTTGCAGAGAGAAGATGCTCGATATAATCATTAATAGCATCTGCTTTTCTTTTTGCTTTGCCTACTCCACCACCAATTGGAGTTGGAATTGGAGTTGCATTATCAAGGATAATTGCTTCAATTTCATTTTCAAGTGCGTCGGGTAATTTATAACCATTTGACTGAAAAATCTTAATTCCGTTATATTCACAAGGGTTATGTGATGCAGAAATCATAATGCCGGCATCATAGCCATATTCTTTCACTAAATATGCGACTGCTGGAGTTGGCACAACGCCCAACTTCAAAACATCTGCACCAACAGAACAAAGTCCTGCTGTAATTGCATTTTCAAGCATTTGTGAAGATGCACGAGTGTCAAGTCCGATAAGAACCTTTGGTTTTTTGCCATTTAAGTTCTTAGTGAGTACCATAGCAGCTGCACGGCCTATCTGCATTGACAATTCACAGGTAAGTTCTGTATTTGCGACACCACGAGCGCCGTCTGTACCAAAAAGTCTGCCCATTATAAAAGCTCCTTAAAAAAGTGATGTTTGTGAGTTTTTCTTATCTGTTTCGTTGAATTTAAAGCCTAAATGCTCATAAGCCAATGGTGTTGCAACTCTTCCCCTTGGTGTTTTTGCAAGGAAACCGATTTGCATTAAATATGGCTCATAAACATCTTCGATTGTAACTGCTTCTTCGCCGATTGTGGCAGCCAATGTTTCAAGTCCAACAGGGCCACCATTGAAGTTTTTAATCATTGTTGTAAGCATAAGACGGTCAATATTATCAAGACCGATTTCGTCAATTTCCATTCTGCCAAGAGCAATTTTTGCGTTATCTTCACTGATTACGCCATTGCTCATAACCTGTGCAAAGTCACGGGCACGCTTTAAAAGTCTGTTTGCAATTCTTGGTGTGCCACGAGAGCGAGATGCAATTTCAAGTGCACCACCGTCGTCAGTATAAATATCAAGAATGCCTGCACTACGCTTAACAATCTGTGACAATTCTTCAGGTGTATAAAGTTCAAGTCTTAAAATAACACCGAAACGGTCACGAAGCGGTGCTGTAAGCTGACCTGCACGGGTTGTTGCACCAACAAGTGTAAATCTTGGCAAGTCAAGTCTAATACTTCTTGCTGATGGGCCTTTACCGATGATGATATCAAGGGCATTATCTTCCATAGCGGGATACAGCACTTCTTCAACTGCACGGGACAAACGATGGATTTCATCAATGAAAAGCACGTCGCCGTCATTAAGATTTGTAAGCAATGCCGCAAGGTCACCGGGCTTTTCAATGGCAGGGCCTGATGTTACTCGAATTTGCACGCCCATCTCGTTTGCGATAATACCTGCAAGAGTAGTTTTGCCAAGTCCCGGAGGTCCATACAACAGCACGTGGTCAAGTGTGTCACCACGATTTTTAGCTGCTTCAATATATATTTTTAAATTTTCTTTTGCTTTTTCCTGACCGATATATTCTGTCAAAGTTTTAGGACGAAGTGAGATTTCAATGTCTCTGTCCGTTTCTGTAAAATCAGGAGTAATTATTCTGTTTTCATTTTGAAAATCCATCATTTTTATCTTCCTATCATAAGTTTGAGTGCTTGTTTGATAATCTCTTCAACAGACAAGTTGCTATCAATTTTGCTGACTGCTACAGAAGCATCTGTTTGTGAATAGCCAAGCATTTCAAGTGCTGCAACTGCTTCGGCTGTGTTTGAATTTTCCATTGTGGCACTCACATTTGAAATATCAAAGTCGTCATTTGAAACTGTATCAAGTTTGCCCACTTTATCTTTTAATTCCATACAAATTCTCTGTGCGAGTTTTGGTCCAACGCCGTTTGCTTTTGTGAGTGATTTATGGTCACCTGCTGCGATGCTTAAAATCACTTTATCTGATGACATTTCCGAAAGAATAGCGAGAGCCATTTTAGGACCAACACCATTAACGGTTATAAGCATTTTAAAGCAATCCATTTCAGTTTTATCATAGAAACCGAAAAGCTCGATTGCATCTTCGCGGACATTCATATAAGTGTAAAGAGTAACCTTTGCACCCATTGATGCACATTTTTGTGATGTTGTTAAAGTTGTTATGCAATGAAATGCAACACCGTTAACGTCAATGGCAACCATTGATGTGTCAAATGCAACCACATTGCCTGTTACTGAATAAATCATAATATTTTCCCTTTATTTAATATTTCTTAATCTTCCCATAAGTGAGCCACTTGCGTGCGCGTGGCAAATTGCCATTGCAAGAGCATCGGCAGTATCATCAGGCTTTGGAATTTTTTCAAGTTTTAGAATAACTCTTGTCATTTCTTGCACTTGTTTTTTCTCGGCTCTGCCGTAACCTACAACACTCTGCTTTACTTGAAGCGGTGTATATTCAAAAATATCAAGGCCATTTTTCTGTGCCGCAAGGTTGATAACTCCCCTTGCTTGGGCAACGTCAATAACCGTTTTTGCGTTGGTATTATAGAAAAGTTTTTCGATAGCCAAAGCATCGGGTTTGTATTTATTTATAATGTCTTGTATTCCGTCATACACAGTTTCAAGACGCTCATTAAAGGGTGTTTTTGCCTCGGTTGTAACTGCACCGTAAGCCAACACCTGAAAGCGATTTGCTGTGTAATCGATTACTCCCCAACCCACTATTGCATAGCCCGGGTCGATGCCTAAAATCACCATGACATACTACCTCACTATATAATCGATTAATTATAACATATTACATTATAAATGGCAAGAAAAAAGGGACTTAAAAAGTCCCTTTTTACATATAATTTTCAGTTTGTTAATAATTATTTTTTATTGTTTTTGTCGCGTTCGCGGACTACGAAACGGGTTGGTGTGCCTTCGAGTCCGAAAACTTCACGAATCTGGTTATCGATATAGCGTTGATAACTGTAATGGAACAAGTCTTTATTATTAACAAAGCACACGAATGTTGGTGGTCGAGTAGAAGCTTGTGTCATATAATAAATCTTGAGTCGCTTACCCTTATCTGATGGTGGTTGAACACGAGCAGTTGCACCTGCGAGCACATCATTAAGCTTACCTGTTGAAATACGCATTGCATTCTGTGTATCAACGAATTTGATAAGCTCAAAAAGTCGGTCAAGTCTTTGTCCTGTTTTAGCAGAAATAAAGATAATTGGCGCATAGCTCATAAATGAGAAATCATTCATAAGTTTTTTGCGATATTTATCCATTGTTTGACCGTCTTTTTCGACCAAATCCCACTTATTAACTGCGATAATACAAGCCTTGCCAAGTTCGTGAGCGATACCTGCAACCTTTGAATCCTGCTCTGTGAAACCTTCAACGGCATCAATCATAATAACGCAGACATCTGCTCTTTCAACTGCCATTTGAGCACGGATTACAGAATACTTTTCAATCTGGTCTTCAACCTTACTTTTACGGCGAAGCCCTGCAGTATCAATAAACATAAATGAGCCGAATTTATTATCGATATAAGTATCGGTCGCATCTCTTGTTGTGCCTGCAATATTTGAAACGATTACTCGTTCTTCACCTGCAATTTTGTTGATAAGTGAAGATTTGCCTGCATTGGGTTTTCCGATAACAGCAACTTTTACAGTTTCGCTTTCGTCTTCTGTTCCTGCATCGTCTGGTAAATATTCAAGAATTTTATCAAGCAAGTCGCCTGTGCCGTGACCATGTGCTGCTGACACTTGAATCGGGTCACCAAGACCTAAATTATAGAACTCATAAAACTCTGCAGGTGGTTCACCCAAAGAGTCAGATTTATTAACACACAAGATAATGGGTTTATTGCTCTTTATAAGCATTGTGGCAACTTCTTCGTCAGTAGCCACAACACCTGTTCTTACATCAGTTACGAACACAATAACATCTGCGCTATCAATGGCAAGCTGTGCCTGACGGCGCATTTGTGAGAGAATGATATCGTCTGAATATGGTTCGATACCACCTGTATCAATAAGCAACATCTGATGACCAAGCCATTCGCAATCGCCATAGATTCTGTCGCGAGTTACGCCCGGTGTATCATCAACAATTGAAAGTCTTTTGCCGATAAGTTTATTAAAAAGTGTGCTTTTGCCTACATTGGGACGACCAACGATTGCAATAACGGGTTTTGCCATTATTTCACCCCCAGAATATCTCTTAAAAGTTGACCACCGCCACCGTTAGTCAACACTATTTTCACATTTAATTTGCTTTCTAATTCTTCGACGGTCATATCGTCAAGGAACTTATTTTTATTTTCGGTATGATTTGTATAGTCACTTATCATTGAGCTTGGCAATAACAAACATTCACCCAAGCCAATACTTTTAAGTTGTTCATACAAGTCAATGCCTGTTATAAGACCCGAAACTGTTATAGTTTCACCGAAAAAGTTATTTATTATTTTTTGAACCCCAATTTCTACGCCATATTTTTCTTCTGCTTTCTTACAAAGGTCACACAAATATGGATAAAAATCGGCGCCTGTTGCCAAGGTTACTTTTCTGTTAGTTGATTTTTCTGAAATATAGTCCAACTCGTCAAGAAAATCATCATAGAATGAACGGACTAGACCAACACCGTTATCAAGTTGTGGGTAGTCGTCATAATAATCTGCGTTTGGCAAATCTCTTTCTGCTTTAATAAAAAATTCGTCAGCAGGATAGCAAAGACCAACACCAAATTCTTTACGGAATTTTGCAGAGTACTCTCCAATAATATCAATTACTTCCCCTGCTGTTTGTTTATTATATGGTTCGAGTTTTGGGAGACCGTCACGGAATTTTGTGAGTCCCACAGGTACTGCTGCGATGCTTTGAATCGATGGATACAATGCAGAGAGTTGCTCGATACTATAACGCAACTCGTCACCATCGTTAATGCCTGGACACAGAACAAGTTGAGTATTCATAGTAATACCCGCATCTGCAAGTCTTTTTATTATTTTAAGGCTCTCGCCTGCATTTTTGTTTTTCATCATCTGCACACGAAGTTCAGGATTCATTGTGTGAACTGAAATATTCACGGGACTTATGTGCATTTTGATGATACGCTCAATTTCGTGCTCTGAAATGTTGGTGAGAGTTATATAATTACCGAAAAGAAAAGACAAACGGCTATCGTCGTCTTTAAAATAAAGACTTTCACGCAATCCTTTTGGTAATTGGTCGATAAAACAGAAAATACATTTATTTTTGCAATGCTGTTGTTTATCCATCAGATATGTCTCAAATTCGAGACCACAATCGGCAGATTTTGTTTTAATAACTTTAAATTTTCCATCAATACACTTGAAAGTTAAAGTGAGATTTTGTTCTGTCATATAAAAATCATAATCAAGCACGTCTAAAATATCGTTGCCATTGATTTTTAAAAGTTCATCCTCTGCTTTAATGCCCTTTAATTCACAGATTGAATTCTTTTTTACATTACTGATTTTTACTGCCACAAAACTCACCTACTTTCTAAATTATTTTTAAGCAAGACTAAAAGGCGGAGAGAAATCGTTCTTTCCGCCTTGCATTAATCAATAAAGAAAATTAAGCTTCTTCTTTAAGAGCAACAACTTGTCTACCCTTATACTGTCCGCATTCACCGCAAACTCTGTGTGGTCTTTTGTAACCGCCGCAATTTGGGCACTTAACAAGCTCAGGAGCTGTCATCTTCCATACGTTTGAACGTCTCTTGTCTCTTCTTGTTTTTGAAACTCTTCTCTTAGGTACTGCCATGTGGGGCACCTCCCTTTAATATTTTGAAATATAATTTTAACTAATCATCAAGCAACTGTAATAAAGCTGCCATTCGTGGGTCAATATCTTTTTTGCAATCGCATTTGCCTTCATTAAGATTTTTACCACATTTTGCGCAAAGCCCTTTACAATCTTCACTGCACAAGAAACTAATCGGCAATGAAAAAATAATATCTTCACAAACAAGTGAATCTAAATCAAGCAACGAATTTTCAACAATTATATAGTCGTCATTTTCGTCATTTTCAAGGCTTTTTGCAAGTAAATGCTCAAATTCAATTTCGAAATCTTTCTTGAAGTCTTCGGCACATCGACTACAAACCACGGTTGCTGAAAACTTAGCTTTTCCTGACAACGACACAATTCCGGTGTTATTCTCGATTTTACCACTAACCGCAATACCCGGCGCGTCAAGTGAAATATCATCAGAAAGAGAGTATTCAGGTTCAAAAGAAAAGTCGAATTCCTTCTTTGAGCCTTCAAGATTAAATATCTGTTCAAGTTGAATTTGCATTGCATTCACCTTTCACTGTGAATAACTGTTACTTATTCACCCGAATTATTATATATGTATATTTCGTTTTTGTCAACAATAAAAATTAAAATATTTTAGTAAAAATGCAGAAAAACGGCGAGGAATTAACCCCGCCGTGTCCTATTTTTAATTAGTTGATTTTTGCACAATATTCAAACATTGCTTCTGGAAGTTCTTCCATCTCACTTGAAATTGTGAATGTGAACTTTGTATCAGAAATTTTTGAAAGTTCGTCAACTTTTTTAAGGAATGAGCTGAGTGCTTCGCCTGTTCTTTCTTTGTCTTCAGCAATTCTGTAAGTTGCGTCAACAAAGATATCTGTAATATCGTGGTCACCTGCACAGATGCCACTCAAAAAGCCGTAGAATGCATCATAGCCCTTGATTGCAAAAGTATCTGCTGCAACAAGTCTTGCACGATAGTTTACATCGTATGTAAGTTTTGTTTCTTTTTCAACGCATACAACGTTACCGCTGGATACATGAACTGCATCATTAACTTTTTCTACGAGTACTTTTGTTTTTCCTGTTCCTTTTTTACCGATAATAAGAGAAATCATATTATCTCCTCCTATATATTTATTATCCATCCCTATAAGAATGGTCGTTTCCTTAATTTAATCTTGCGAGAAGCTCTGCTTGTTGTGCCTCATAGCCTGGTTTACCAAGAAGAGCAAACATATTCTTTTTATAGCTTTCAACACCTGGTTGGTTGAATGGATTAACGCCAAGAACATAGCCTGAAATTGCACAAGCTTTTTCAAAGAAGTAAACAAGATAACCGAATTCATATTCGTTCATCTCAGGCACTTCAATGCAGATGTTTGGCACGCCACCATCAACGTGAGCGAGCAATGTGCCTTGATATGCTTTGCGGTTAACAAAGTCCATTGTTTTGCCTGCAAGGAAGTTGAGGCCATCAGCATTAACTTCGTCTTCTTTGATTACAACTTCTCTCTTTGGTTTTGTAAACATAACAGATGTTTCAAAGAGCATTCTCACACCGTCTTGAATATATTGACCCATTGAGTGAAGGTCTGTTGAACAAACAACACTTGCAGGGAAAATGCCTTTACCGTCTTTGCCTTCGCTTTCGCCAAAGAGCTGTTTGAACCATTCATTCATCATTGTGAAATCAGGCTCATAAGCCACCATAAGCTCAACTGCTTTGCCTTTGCCTAAAAGAATGTTACGGATTGCAGCATATTTATAGCAATCGTTCTTCTGGATATCGCAAACACTATAAGCTTCACGAGCATCCTGTGCACCTTGCATCATCTTATCAATATCAATTCCTGCAACTGCAATTGGAAGAAGACCAACTGCTGTAAGAACTGAATATCTGCCACCAACATCATCAGGCACTACAAATGTTTCGTAACCTGCTTTGTCAGAGAACTCTTTAAGAGTTCCCTTTTCTTTATCAGTTGTAACATAAATTCTCTTTGATGCCTCTTCTTCGCCATATTTTTCAATAAGAAGTTCACGGAAAATACGGAATGCGATAGCTGGTTCAGTTGTTGTGCCTGATTTTGAAATGACATTGATTGAGAAATCATTATCTTTTACAAGGTCAACAAGTTCTGAAAGAGAATTACCGCTGATTGAGTTACCACTGAAATAAATATTTGGTGTATCTTTTGCTACAAGGTTATAATTCTGTGATGTGCAGAATTCGATTGCAGCACGAGCACCTAAATATGAGCCACCAATACCGATAACGACAAGTGCTTTTGAATCGCTCTTGATTTTATCTGCTGCTTTTTTGATTCTCTGGAATTCTTCTTTATCATAATTTACAGGAAGGTCAACCCAGCCTAAAAAGTCTGCGCCTTCACCTGATTTATTAACAATTTTTTCGTGCGCATCTTCAACAGCTAGAGCCATTGCACCCAGTTCTTCTGCGCTGATAAAATTCTTAACATATTTGTCATTAAGCTTTAACGCCATTTTGAATTAGTCCTCGCTTTGCCATTGGTTTTATAATATTTTACCCTAAACAACGATATTTTTCAATAGATATTTAGTAAATTTATATTATTTTTTTGCAAAACTTGACCATAAGGCACAGAATACAAAGAGCCAATTTCTTCGTTCGACATAATTCTCGTTTATAATGGGGCAAGAAGCTAAAGTTTCACCATCTGTTTCAAAATATACTGTACCCAATTTTTGTCCCTTTTCAACAGGTGCTTCAACATCAAGACAGATATCCACACGTTGCCCAATCTTGTCTTCTGTACCCTTTTTTATGAGTATTGGTTTAATTTCTTTTGTTACAGGTGAAATTATGTTTTCTTTACCATAAAGCACATTTACATTAGTAATTAGTGAAGCATCGACAGTTGGTTGATAAACAGTATAATTGGCAAAACCCCAATTAAGAAGTTTTTTTGCATCTTCAAAGCGGTCTGTACTGTTATCACTACCAAGAACTACTGCAACTAATTCCATTCCGTCACGCTTTGCTGATGCACTGACGCAATACCCTGCCTTGCTTGTTGTTCCTGTTTTAACCCCTGTTGTTCCCTCATAAAAACGAACTAATCTATTAGTATTCACAAGTTCAGTTTCACCATTTCTGAGAGAATCCATCCATGTTGTTGTATATTCTTTAATCTTTTCATATTTCATAAGCTCACAACTCATAATTGCAACATCACGAGCTGTTGAATAATGATTTTCCGTTGTATCGTCAAGCCCTGACGGATTTTCAAAGTTTGTATTGTTCATTCCAAGTTCTTTTGCTCGACTATTCATCATTGCAACAAATTCTGTTTCACCACCTGCTATATGCTCACCCAAAGCAGTGCAGGCATCATTGGCACTACCGATTGCAGTAGCTTTCAACATATCGTTAACTGTCATCTGTTCGCCTTCTTTAAGCCAGATTTGTGAGCCACCTTTTGAAGACGCGTTTTTGCTTGTAGTGACTATATCATCCAGTTTGATTTTGCCACTATCCAAAGCTTCCATTACAAGTAGCATTGTCATAATTTTTGTAATAGATGCAGGTGGTAGTTTTTCATCAGGATTTTTAGAAAGTAGTATTTCTCCGCTTGACATTTCCATTAATACCACAGATTTTGCCGATAAAGAATCTGTTAGTGTATTATCCTGTGCAAATGCTGTTACAGACAATGGCATTATCATTAAAAAGCACAACAAAAATGATATTATTTTCTTCATTATTATCCCTCCACACAAAAATATATGAATGGGACAAATTGTTATATGAAAAATATAAAATATATGTTATAATGTATTTTGGTGATAATATGAAAGTGTTTTTTCACACTCTTGGGTGCAAGGTTAATCAATATGAAACCCAAGAAATGCGAGAACAATTAAAGAAAAACGGATATGAGATTACTGACGATGAAACAGAAGCATCTGTATTCGTCATAAACTCTTGCACGGTTACAAGTGAAAGCGACAGAAAAACAAGACAATGTGTTCGTCATTATAAAAAGAAATATCCTGAAAGCGTGGTTGTGCTTACAGGATGTATGCCACAGTCATTTCCACAAATGGCACAGGACTTGACAGAAGCGGATATTGTTTTGGGTAATAAAAATAACAAGTTATTGGTTTCTTCTCTTAATGAATATTTTTCTGCATCTTGCAGAGTGTTACATATGGAACAACATCAAAACAACGAGCCACTTGTATCAAGTGGTATAAGCGATTTTGAAGAACGAACAAGAGCAACGTTAAAAATCGAAGATGGTTGTGACCGTTTCTGCTCATATTGTATTATTCCAAAAGCTCGTGGTCGAGTTCGTTGGAAAGATATTGATGATATTAAAGCAGAAGTTAGTGCATTAGCAGATAATGGATATCGTGAAATTGTGCTTGTTGGGATAAATCTTTCAGCTTATGGCAGAGGTAGTGATTTAGACCTTGCAGACGCAGTTTTTACAGTCAGTGAAAATAAAAAAATCGAGAGAATTCGTCTTGGCTCACTTGAGCCCGACCATATTACTGATGAGTTAATTGAGAAGCTTTCAAAATGTGAAAAGTTATGCCCACAATTTCACATTTCTTTACAAAGTGGTTGCGACAAAACACTTAAAAATATGAATCGCCATTATTCAAGTGCTGAATATTTTGAGCTTTGCAAGAAGCTTCGGGCAAATTTCAAGGACTGCACACTCACAACGGATATTATGGTCGGTTTTCCAAAAGAGACAGAAGAAGATTTTGAAATCACAAAGCTTTTTGCAGAAAAGGTTGGGTTTGAAAAAATTCACATATTCCCCTATTCTCGCAGAAGTGGTACTGTTGCAGACAGAATGGACGGACAAATTGAGAAATCTGTCAAGGCACAAAGAGTTAAAGAGTTATCAGTTGTTGCAGAGCAAATTCGTCAGGACTTTTTGAATGCGCAAATTGACAAAACACTTTCTGTGCTTATTGAAACTCGCCAAGACGACGGAATGTATTTGGGTTATACACCAAATTACACACCAGTTAAAGTACGCGGTAATGCCGAAATCGGTAAAATAGTAAATGTCACAATCAAATCAGTAAAAGATGATTTTTGCATAGGTGAATAAAAAAATACGGTAGGTTTGCACCTACCGTATTTTTTTAACCATAAACTATTTCATATGCTACAGAATTTACTATATTATCTGAATTAAATGACACTATTAATTTAACAGTTCTGTTTTTATCATTTTTGCCTGTATAGTAATATAAAGTATCGTCTTTCTTTTGTCCCTTTGGACGACCCAAAGCGTCTTCAACCGCTTCACGAGTTGCACCAGGTGTTAATGTGCCTGCGAATTTAATCTGACGATTACCCACGTTTGTATTATTGAAATTATATTCAATCACATTGGCATCTTTATAACTCATTTCAGGAGTTGAAGTTGTATTTCTGACTGTAACCTTAAAGGTCACTCCATCACCGGCAATATTAAGAGTTAATTCTTCTCTTGGTGCTAAGACCTTGTCACCAATCACACTTTCATTACCGATTTTCAAGCCACTCTTTTCAATAAATTCACTTACTTTGCAAGGGAGTTGCACAGAATTTCCATTTGGGAAAACTATTTTACCACTTTGCCAGTCTGCCTTTAACATTTCGCCATCAATTTTCACTGTTTCTTGTGGTGTTGACGGTGTTTTGTCTTTATTACAAGCTGCGAATGATAAAAGCATTACCAAAGCAAGCATAATTGAAATAATTTTCTTCATAATATCAATCCTTTCGGGTTATATTATATTATTTTTCTTATAGAAAATCAACTTTAATTTACTGTATAGTAAAACCAGTTTGCAAGATTTTCAGGCTCAACAAAGAATTTTGCTCTGAAAAGATTTGTTTTAAGTTTTGAACCTTTAACAGGAATATCTGCAAGGGATTTTACTGTTACTTTATATTCTTTGTCGGCTTTAACCTTGACTACTTTTTCTTCATTTGGAAGCAAATCAAAGTAGTTGTCGGAGAATGGCTCTTTAAAGTTTTCAATATCAACCATTACGCTACGACAGAATACAGGTGATTTCATCTTAACAATGATTTCACCGTTTTCATAACTAACTGATTTTTGAATTGTGTTTGCTTTGAGTTTCAAATCTCTGTCAGGCACAAAAATCTTTGTGCGCTCTGAAATGAGTGTATCATTTTCGTACATTTTAACTGACAAGAAAATTTCTTTTTTATTACCTTTGATGTCTGCACCAAATACACATTCACTTGAAAGTGGTGAAAGTGTTTTTGCAAGTTCATTTGAAGAAATCACTTTGCCATCAACAGTTGAGAGAGTTATGGTGATTTTTACATTCTTTTCTTCTCTTAAATCATTGATTGCATAGATTTTATAATCTTTCTTTGTTTCTTCAACAGAAACACAAACAGGCTCTAAGAAATGACGAGAAGCATATTGCAACGCTTTCCATTTGCCAGTATAGTCAACACTTGCCCAAGATGGTGCTTGCCAGCAATCGTTATATTGCCAGAAAAGTGAGCCGTGACAACGATGACGATTTCTTCTCCAATGTTCAGTTGCATCCTGAATACATTCTTTCTGAATAAGATTTGTCATATAGATTAAATCTTCAAACTTTTCAGGCTCATAATACTTTTCGAGCAAGTAATAGAGCATTTTTCTGTTACCATTTCTGCATTTCTGATGTGAATTGAAAATGTCACTTGTGATATAGTAGTCACTTTCTTCTGCGAATTGACGAACAGCATCCATTGATGGTAATGATTCAAGACCAAATTCACTACAGAAACGAGTTGGACGGCTACGATAATAATTAAGTGGCTTTTGGCCGTGCCAAACGGTCCACATATGAGTGTCGCCGTGGTCGTCCCCTGTTACACCTTTACGGAAAGATTCACCAATTGGGGAAGTTTCGATATAAGGTGTGTCAGGGTCAAGGTCTGTTACCAAATCCTTTAAAATTTCATAGAAGAACTTTTTATACCACTGAACGATTTTCATATTTTCAGGCATATATGCAAACATTGTTTCAACTTCGTTATTACCACCCCAAAGGCAAAGTGATGGATGAGATTTAATGCGCATAACCTGATATTTGATTTCTGTCAATACATTTTCACGGAAATCGTCTTCATAGAATGGATACATAAGGCAAGCAAACATAAAGTCTTGCCAGATGAGAATACCTTTTTCGTCGCACTGCTCATAGAAATAATCAGGTGTATAGTAAGCTCCACCCCAAGTACGAATCATATTGAAGTTTGCTTTAAGTGCTGAGTCTATGTAATAGTCGTATGTTTCTTTTGTAACTCTACCCATAAGTGAGTCGGGAAGAATCCAGTTAGCACCTTTGCCAAAAATTGGTGTATCGTTAAGATAGAAACAGAAATTTGTTCCGTATTCGTCTTTTTCACGATTAAGACGGATTGTGCGAAGACCGATTTTCTTTGAAAATTCAAAATCGCCAAGAGTTGCAACTACTGTATAAAGTGGCTGTTTTTCTTTGCCACTTAATTCTTTTGTCCACCAAAGTTCAGGGTTTTCAATTACTATTTCATTGTTTTCGATAGCATATTCTGTACCATCAGGATAGATAATTTTAGTTGTTGCTTCGCCTTCACCGTCAACAACAGGATTAATTTTAACTGTTACTTTGCCATTTTCGTGAATCTGTTTAATTTCAACATCTGTAATACGATTATCAAAGCACTCAACCCAGATATCGTCAGTAATGCCTGTAAGTGGAAGATGTGGACCCCAGTCCCAACCGAAATGACAATGTGGCTTACGGATATATGCAGCACCATCAGTACCATTGCAATTCTTTGGAATTGGCTTTTCTTTTTGCATTTTTTCAGCATAATTGGTTGGTGAGAAGAATGCGATTTTGAGAGTATTCTCCCCTGCTTTTGCCACATCTTTAATATCAAATTCATATTTGAGATGCGCGTTTTCACCTTTGCCCACAAGAGTATCATTCACATAAACATCGCAAAGAGTGTCAAGAGCTTTGCACACAAGCAAAACCTTGCGATTGTTGATATATTCTTCTGTGAGTGTGAACACTCTTTCATAAGTCCAGTCTTCACGACCAACCCATTCAACCTTTTTTTCGTTATCTTTATAATATGGGTCAGGAATAGCTCCTAATTCGAGTAATTGAGTGTAGTTGTCAGATGGGACAGATACTTCGTATTTATCCCCAGTTGCTACACGAGTCATATTCCATTGTCCGTTGAGATTATAAGTTTTCATAACAAATTTTCCTTTGGACTTTATTTTATAATATTGTAACAGAATATGAATTATATTTCAACATATAAAAAGGAACGGACAAATTAGGGGTTTATCGAACAGAACGCAGAGTGCATAGTGCAGAACGTTGGAACTGCGTTGCGAATTGTAGATGTGACTAATTAGGTCGGTTTGTAGGGGCGGGTCTCCGTGCCCGCCCGTAATTTATCGTACACTTGCGGGAGGGCACAGAGGCCCTCCCCTACATTTGTGTAACATATTCGTACGATAAATCATCTCGACAAATTCAAATTTGCATGGCAAAGAAAAAGCGTGGTCAAAGACCACGCTTGGTTACCAATCTAATTGCAAGTGATATGGGTCTGCTTTATACCCAAACTCAGCAATATATCTTACCGTTTGTGTTTTATCATTATAGGCAAAAAACAGATATGTATAATCGCACATGGCATATGCAACATCTATTTTATTTTTAAAATGAACACATTGCCAGTCTCCCATTGAATCTATAAAGACAATACCATCCTTATTTAAAATTCTTTGCTTTTCTTTTTCATATTCGTTTTCTTGTCCCCAACCACGTTCATAATTCAACTGCCATTCAGCATATATATCCATACTGTAATCGTTGAAAATTCCTTCTGTGTATGCATACAAATATTTGGTTGTGGACTCTTTATTATATACAAGCCGTTTTACTGAATCAGGCATTTTATATGGAAAAACTTGCAAAATTTCATCCCATTCAAATTGCAAATGTTCTTCATCTACTTCAAGATAATTATTGGGATTAGTAGTTGCTGAACAATACCCAAAAAAGTGCAATAAAAATATTATTGGTGAAAGCAGTAGTGAGGTTGCCAATAACACTGAAATAAAAATACATAATGTCTTTTTTCTATCTTTTTTCTTACCTATTTTTTTATTCTTTTTATAAATTAAATAAATTATTAAGCCTAACACAAACTGTATCAAGAAAAAATACTTTATTATAAATGCAAGCCATTCATGTTCAAAACCCAAATGATAAGGAAATAATGTAGTAAATTTGTAATTCAGACCAACAACTAATAATAGCAACATTGACATTGCACCACACGACAACACCATACCAATTACAGAAATTACTGTGAACACATGCTTTTCTTTCTGTTCTTTTGGTGAGAGTTCCATATCTTCAGCTGGGACTTTTTCGTTTTCTAAATTACTTGAAAGTTTTTCGCAGATGATTTCTATTGTAATGTTTTCTTCGTCAGCGAGAGTGCCGATTTTTTCGATTATCTCACTACTAAACTGTATTTTCTCGTTTGTTCTGTTTATGTATTCTTTTATTGTATTTTGTGCAGTTTCGCCACCCATTTGTAATGCTTTAATTTCTTGAATAGAGAAATCGGCTTTACGAAGTAGTGCGATATTTTTAAGGTTTTCAACATCATTTTCGGAAAAGTCGATACTTTTTCTTCCGTTATAATTTTCGTCACATTCAGGTTTTACAAGGTCATTTTCAATATAAAGTCTTATTGCACGGTCAGTAAGACCAGTTTCTTTGATAACCTGTTTGATTTTCATAGTAATTCCCCCTTTACAGTGACGATTTTACATTTTTACCTAAGGTAAAAGTCAAGAGTTTTTTGAAAAAAGTTTTTTACAAAATTACGGGCGGGCACAGAGACCCGCCCCTACAATTATTCTGCTTTTGGATTTTTAGAAAGTTTTTGTGCCCATTTTCTCATTTCAAGAACTATGTCACCACTTGTTTCTACTACTGTACCGCGTTTTTCTTGTGATTTGAATGCAAGGTGACGGAACAGCACGATAAACGCACCGCCAACTGCAGCACCACCAAGAATAATAAAGAAAAGCGGTATTCTGCAAGTAAGCCAATCGCCTGAACGAAGTGGTAATGTGAAAGATATGTAATACTCGCCCATTTCAAAAAGTTCTTGGAATGTATAGCCGTTACCATATCTTGGGAGTTCAGTTAAATATGCAGTATTTGTAATATTGAAAACTGCAACTAAAAAGCCTGTAACTGCAGAGCCAATCATATAACCCGGAATAATTGTAAGCGGGCTACGGTATGCATTTGTCATTGAGAACGCAACTGTAAGCTTAATATTTTCAAAGAATGCGTTGATTGGTCCTGTAACTGCAATATTGGTGTCGTCAGTATCAAGCTTAAAGCTCTTTTTCTTGATAAATCCGCGGAAAATCATTGCAAAAAGCGGAATCCAACCAAGTGACACAAAGCAAGCACCGTAAATTGTCATAAATCTTGCATCACCTGAGAAAAGCATTGCAATTGCAACTGAAAATGCTGCCATTGAAACAGGGCCAATAAGGTCAAAGCCAACCATAAGTCCCATTACAATACCACAAAGCACTACACTACTGTTTGCAAGGTTTGTAAGTGGCTCAACAAGAGCTTCGCCCAACGCGTTGAATGGCAACTGAATACCATAACGGATAAGCAAGAATGTAAGTGCGCAAGACGCAACGGGAAGAATAAGCACAAGCACAATTAAATCGACTTGTTCTAATAATTCTACGCCACCGAAATTTTCAGGAATAAACTTAATTTTCTTTAAGGTTTTGTCAAGCTTTTTGCCAAGATTTTCTTTGATATTATCCCACGAGATATAGAGATACTTAATAAGCAAAGCAAGGGCTATTGCCATTATGTAGTAACCCATATAGCCAATATTCACGCCACCACCGTTGTTGAGTGGAGTTGCGAAATATGCTACATACATCTGATTTGCTGGCACGGGATTTCCTGCAAAATGGCAGAAATAAATACTTAACGCCAAAGATGGTGCTAACGCAGGAAGTCCTGCAATTAAATAAGCTGTTACTGTTACAAATGCAATAAAGAAAAAGTCTGTTGCCCAGAAAAGAATAAACCACAAAATCTGCTCGTTACCTTTTTCGGCAGCATCAAGAATATGCTCAACGCCAAAAATATTCTGGATTACAAAGAAAAATCCTGCACCCAAAGCACCAAAAAGCTGCACAATAAACATTATTGATGTTGAACGATATATATTTTTTCTTAAACTGATTATTTCGTTTTTCATACCCAATCCCCTAAAAAATATTTATTTTTCTGTTTTTGCTTTGTCTTTTTCTGCGAGTTTATTTGTGTTCATTGAATTGCGATAAACAACAAATCTGCAGAAGAGATATTCGGTAACAAGATTACATGACATTGTTACTGCTTCAATTATGTAGTTGTTGATTTCTGCTTGCTCTGCCAAGTGACCAAGATATGCAGAAACCGGTGTGAATACACAATAGAAGAGTGCAACTTTAAGCATTGCAATTGGCACATTATTAGCAGATTTGAATGTGAATTTTCTGTTTACTGTGAAATTATAGAGAACAGATAATGTGAGTGATGGAAGATATGCCCAAATATGTGCACAATCTGTAAGCTCGTGAATGATTGTGTATGAAACAATTTGAATAATACCTGCGCCCATTGAGAATGCTACAAATTTTGCAATTTGGATTAATGTTTCTTTTGTTGAAAGTTTCTGGCTTGACATAAGTTTATCCCCCGTTATATTTCAGGTTTGAATGATGGCATAAGTTCGAGTTTGAACAAATTCATTTTATGCTTTCTATCAATTAAATCTTTCTTTTCTTTATCTTCGATTTCGCCTGTTCTGATATATTTATCAAGCTCGGCATAGGTAAAGCCTAAATTATCTTCATCAGTTTTGCCACAAAGTCCGTCGATTGGTGTTTTTTCAACAAGGTTTTCGGGAAGTCCTAAAACATGACCAATTTGTTTCATTTCGGCTACTGTAAGAAATGAGCAAGGGCTGAAGTCCCCTACTGAATCGCCATAACGAGTTGAATAACCCACCCAATCTTCAGAAAGATTACAAGTATTTGCAACTCGACCATTAACAGATTGACTAACAGCATAAAGAGTTGTCATTCTCACTCTTGGTGGAATATTCTGCACAGTTTGTGGTGTGATTTCTAAATCTTGTGGAAGATTATTCATAAGTCCGTCAACTGTATCTTTAATATTTACTGTATAATTCTTGATTCCAAGATGTTCTACAAGTTGTTTTGCACAATCAATATCGTGTTGCTCGCCACAAGGCATAAGCACACCAATTACACGGTCTTTGCCCAATGCTTCAACACAGAGTGCTGCGACGATTGATGAATCTTTACCACCTGAAATGCCAACAACAGCATTGCAATCTTTTCCGTTTTGTTCAAAAAAATTGCGAATCCACGCTACACATTGATTTTTAATTTTAAGTGCATCAAACTGATACATACATATCACACTCCAATATGATTATTGTACCACTCTTTTATAAAAGTTTCAATAATTTATAAAAATAACGCTCCCACTTATGTGGAAGCGTAAAAAATGTTTAGTTGCCACCAAGTTTGATGTTTATGCCACCGTCACTTGAAGTGCTTGGTGTTGGCATATATGGAATGAGTTCTTGTGCGATTTGCCAGATTGGCATTGACTGGATATAAACCTTGCCGGGACCTGTAACTTTTGTATGGAACAAGCCTTCACCACCAAAGAAGATATTCTTTGCACCTTTTACCTGCTGAATATCCATTGTGCAAGTCTCACTCATAGCAGCAAGGTAGCCTGTATCAACGATAATGCTTTCGCCCACGCCCAATGTATATTCAACACAATGTCCGTCGATTTCAAGGAAAATCAAGCCATTACCTGTGATTTTCTGCATAATAAAGCCTTCGCCACCAAAGAAGCCTTTGCCCAATTTGCGTTGGAAATAAACTGACAAATCCAAGCCTTTTTCCATAGCAAGAAAGCCTTTTTTCTGAACGATAATTCCGTTACCAGCAGACACTTCATAAGGGATAATTGAGCCTGGAAATTTTGACGCAAACGCAATCATACCCGTGCCACCCTGAGCACTATATTCATTCGTAAAAAGTGATTCGCCTGAGAAAAGACGACCGAGTGCCTTTTTAACGCCACCACCTGAATTAGTTTCCATGTGCATATTGGGGCTCATCCAACTCATTGCACCACTTTCAGAAACAAGTGTCTGACCTGGTTCAAGATAGCAAGTGACAACAGGCAAATGCCCACCTTCAATTTTATAGTTTAACATCAAAATCCCTCCCTAATGTTTGTAATTTTATTTTACAGTTACGAAAAATATTTGTCAATAAAAAAATAAAGGACTACTTTCGTAGTCCTTTTAAATATTAGTCTAATGGTTTCATTGTGGGAAACAAGATTACGTCACGGATTGCTTGGCTATCTGTGAGCAACATTGTCATACGGTCGATACCGAAGCCGATACCACCTGTTGGTGGCATACCGAGTTCAAGAGCATAAAGGAAGTCTTCATCTGTTGTGTTAGCTTCTTCGTCGCCGAGTGCGAGAAGTTCTTCCTGAGCCTTGAATCTTTCTCTTTGGTCGATTGGGTCGTTAAGCTCTGAATAAGCATTTGCCATTTCCCAACCATTCATAAAGAATTCGAAACGTTCAACATAGTTAGGGTCTTCAGGCTTTTTCTTTGTGAGAGGTGAAATCTCGATTGGGTGGTCCATAACAAATGTTGGTTGAACAAGGTGGTCTTCAACAAATTCTTCAAAGAAGAGATTGAGAATATCACCCTTCTTGTGATGTGGTTCAAACTCAACATGATGCTCTTTTGCAACTGCCTGTGCTTCTTCTGTTGAATTGATTTCGTTAAAGTCAACACCTGAATATTTCTTAACAGCATCAAGCATTGTAATTCTCTCAAATGGCTTACCTAAATCCATTTCAATTCCATTGAATACGATTTTTGTTGTGCCGAGAACTTCTTGTGCTACATAACGATAGAGATTTTCTGTTAAGTCCATCATACCGTGGTAGTCAGTATATGCCTGATAGAGCTCCATAAGTGTAAATTCCGGGTTATGGCGAGTGTCAAGACCTTCGTTACGGAATACACGACCAATTTCATAAACTCTTTCCATACCACCAACGATAAGACGCTTTAAGTAAAGTTCAAGAGAAATACGAAGTTTGATATCAGTATCAAGTGCGTTGAAATGAGTTTCAAATGGTCTTGCTGCTGCACCACCTGCATTATAAACAAGCATTGGTGTTTCAACTTCCATAAATCCTTCACCGTCAAGATATTTACGAACTGCACTGATAATCTTTGAACGGTTGATGAGAGTCTGTTTTGACTCTTGATTCATAATAAGGTCGATATATCTCTGACGATATCTCATATCAGTATTTGTAAGACCATGGAATTTTTCAGGAAGAATCTGCAAGCTCTTTGAGAGAAGTGTAACTTCACTTGCATGGATTGAAATCTCGCCTGTTTTGGTTTTGAACACTTCACCTTTGATGCCGATAATATCACCGATATCAAGTTTTTTAAATGCTTTATATTCTTCTTCGCCGATGCTATCTCTTGCTACATAAGACTGAATGTTACCTTTAAGGTCCTGAATATTGCAGAATGATGCTTTACCCATAATACGCTTTGACATCATTCGACCTGCAACGCTTACAGTTTTGCCTTCAAGAGCTTCGAAATCAGCTTTAATATCTGCACTGTGGTGAGTCTGGTCATATTTTGTGATTACAAATGGGTCATTGCCTTCTTCTTGCAATGCTTTGAGTTTTTCCTGACGGATTCTCTGCTGTTCGCCCAAATCCACTTCAGGTTGATTGTTTCTAATCTCTTCTGCCATGTTTATTCTCCGATTATTTTAAGATTTCTGCAATTTTGAATTGAAGAGCACCGTTTGGTGTTTCAACTGTAACCTTATCGCCAACTTTATGACCGATGAGTGCTTTACCAACAGGTGATTCATCTGAAATCTTGCCTGCAGCTGGGTCTGCCTGAGCAAAGCCAACGATTGTATATACAAATTCTTTCTTCTTTTTATCAACAATTTTAACAACTGAACCAATATGAACATTTTCGTTGCTGAGTGATTCAACGTCAAGAACTTTTGCAGTTTTGAGAATATGCTCAATTTCGCTGATACGAGCTTCAAGCTTTGCCTGGTCGTTCATAGCTTCATCGTATTCACTGTTTTCTGACAAGTCACCAAAAGATTTAGCAAGTTTAATTTTTTCTGCAGCTTCTTTTCTGCCTTCAACTTTAAGTTGGTCAAGCTCTGCTTCAAGTTCTTTGAGAGCTTCTATTGTAAGTAATGTTTCTGCCATTTGAAAAACTCCTTTATTTTATAGAGTAATTTTGGACAAAACGCAGTTGCCCATATTAGAGATATTATATTAAAAATTTATTGTTGTGTCAAGTGAATATCAGTTCATTTATCCCCTTTTTTTCACCATTTATGACTATTGTTTCAAAACACAAGTCAGCTAATTCAAAAACACCACAAAATTCATACAATGCAGAATAAAATAAGAGTTTATCAACCGTATTATCATAGAGATTTTCATATATTTCTGGCACTCTGAAGTTTTCACCGTCTGATATATTGTAAAGTCCGTTTTCTGTGTTAATTGTCATTATATTTCGTTCTGCATCAATTTTGACAGTTGAATTTTCTATTTCGCTTTGAAGCAACACGCAAAGACCTGTGTTTTCAAGTATATAATCACATATTTTTTTGTATTTTTGTTTTTGGTCGGTTGTTATAGTAATCTTTTCAAAATATGGCACTAAATTAAGCAAAAAATCTGTTGACACTCCCCTTTTATCAATAATGCAAAGAGAATCAAATATTTTATTCTGTTGTTTTAAAACTCTCACAAAAGAATTTTTCATCATTTTTTCATAGAGAACTTTGTTTTTATAACGCCCAACATCTTCAATATCATCAATATTAATTGACTCATCTAAAAGCAATCTGTTTGCACATTTACCCACGAAATATGTTACTTGTTGCCAATCGACTCCCTTTTTACCTATGGTTACTTCAAATTTATAAAAAGGTGCGCCTTTGAAAACGGGAATTGTTTTTAATTCATAAGTATCTCTTATAAATCTACCAAATATTTTTTCTTTTAAATTATCTCTTCTCTCATTGATTTTCAGTAAACAAAACATAAAAAATCCCCCCGCAATAGAATATGCGAAGGGATATAAATTTAGTCACTTACTAGTTCCAATGCTTTCTGATATTGAGCATCTTCTTCAAGAGTCAACATATAAAATCTTGCGTTTTGTTCTGCTGAGAGAACGACTTCATAATCAGGTGTCAAACCAACACCGTTGAAGCTTTCGCTCTTATATGGATTGATTTTTGCAACTGTCAATGCAACTGCACTACCATCGCTTAATTCGAAGATTTCTTGCATTGTGCCGTTACCTGCAGTTTTTACACCCACAAGCTGAGCCATTCCGAAATCTCGAAGGTCACAAGCAAAGAGTTCTGCTGCACCCGATGTTCCACCGTTAACAAGCACGGTCATTCTAAAACTTACGCTATCTGAGTCAGATGTGAAAGTTTCGATTGTGTTACCGTTTTTATCAATTGCAGTAGCGATTGCACCCGTGCCTTCTGTGCCAACAGGAACTAACATATCGATACAATCTGTTGCATATTTGATGAGCCCTGAATCAGTATTTCTCAAATCAAAGATAATTGATGTTACTGAATTTGAGTTCATATATTTGATAGCATCTTTAAGCTGTTCTTCAGTTGTGCTGTAGAAAGATGTGATTTTGATATAACCCACTTTGTCAGTTGAGCTATAATAAACAGACTGTGCAGCATAACCACGGGCAACTGAAACTGTTTTTGACTCACCATTATGGGTAAATGTCACCTGAACATTAGTGAGCTTTTCACCGCTGAGTTTATCTATAAGGCTCTGGCTATTTGCACCGTTTACTGCTACACCGTCAACGGCAGTAATAACGTCACCTTTTGTGATACCCTGAAGTTGAGCCGGTGAATCTTTTGAAACTTCAGAAACATAGATATTATTGTTCTTACTATCATAAACAGCAATTACACCAATGCCACCCTTATTGCCCTTTTCTTCTTCTTTATAATCTGCATATTTATCTGCATTCATAAAGTAACTGTATCGGTCACCAACGCCTTCAACATATCCATTTGACATCATTGAATTGAGAAGATTTTCATTGAGTTCACCGAAATAGTTTTTACGGACAAGGTCATCAATTTCTGAAACTGATGAATAAAGGTTTGAACGGTCGCTTACATCAGTGATAATGTTATTATAAATACCCATTGTCACTGCCATTGTAATTGTGATTGCAACTGTCACTGATAAGAATACCAGTGACAAAGCAAGACCAAGTGATATTTTCTTATTCAAAGGACATCATCCTTTTTTATATAATTTATTAGTTAACCGGAATTGGAATATAAGGCTCAGGGTTTACGCGGTTACCGTTAACGCGGACTTCAAGGTGCAAGTGAGCACCTGCAGCAGGGTTTGATGAGTTTGGTCTTGGCCAACAGTTACCTGTGTTGCCAACCTTACCAATTATCTGACCTTGCTTAACAGTTTGACCAACGGTTACACTTCTTGAAGACATGTGTGCATAAGTTGTGTTAAGACCGTTGCCATGGTCAATGCTGACATAGTGGCCATAGGTAGAGCTTACATAGGTTGATTTTACAACAACACCATCAGCCATTGCATAAAGGTTTGCGCCCCATGTTGTCCAATATGTACCTGAGCCAAAGCTATTGCTTACATAACGATTTTTATAAGAAACCAAGTCAACTGATGCAGTACCTCTTGCGCTATGAGAAGCAAAGTTTGCTGAATATTTTACGCCACTTTCTTGAATTGGACAAATTGTACCCTTACTTGATAGTTTGAAGCCGTGACCTGTTGAGCCACTAACTGTACCGCTACCGCTTGAACCGGAGTTACCAACATCTTTGTCTATTTCTTGTGACTCTTTTTCTTTTGCAATGCGAGCTTCTTCCATAAGTTTCTGAATATAAGCACTCTTTTGGTCCATTTTACCGATTATTTCATTTTCTTTTCTTTCATATGCTATGTTTTGAGCAATTGCCTTTTCTTTTTTTGCTTTTTCTTGTTCATAAACAGCTTTTTCAGCTTCACGCTGAGCCTTATCTGCCTCAAGCTTTTGACGACTCTTATCAAGGTCATTGCGTTTGGTTGTCAAATCTTCAACCATTTTATTAAGCCCGTCGATTTGTTCTTCAAGGTCACTAACAATTGTTGTATCGTGCTTTGAAATCTGACGAATCATTTCTGTACGATTAAGGAAATCCTGAAAATCTGTTGCACTTAAAAAGATTTCAAGTTCACTTGTTTCACCAGCCATATATGCGGCTCTTAGTCTCTTTGAAAGAAGCTCATAGGTTTCGTCAATTATCACATTCTGCTCTGCAATCTGAGCATCGATTGTTGCAATTTCAGTTTCAAGAGTAGCAATTTTAGATTCAAGTTCTTCGATTTGAACATTAAGTTCATCAATGTTTTTCTGAATTGGTGCGATTTTATCTTCAATTGCTTGGACTTGCTCGTCGAGAACTTTTCTCTGTTCTGCAATCTTTTCAAGAGTATCGACCCTATCTCCTCTATTGCCCATTTGTTCGAGTTCTTTTTCGTTCTTTTCAATTTCTGCTTCAATATCAGCAAGGCTTCTTGCAGATGTTGGGAATGTAAATGAAGAGAAAAGCATTACAAATGCAAACAATACTGAAAGAATTTTTAAACTAGTCTTCACTTACAACACTCCCTTGCTCTTTAAGATATTTGCCCATTGAGATTAAGCTACCGAATGAGCCTGTGAAAATACCGATTCCCATAAATATAAGAAGAATCCAACCTGCATAAGCACCGAATGACACAGGGGTAAAGATTGCAAGCATATTTTTGAACACATAAATCATACCCTGATAAAGACCTGCCAGCAAGCCGAATGACACAAGGCTTGATGTTACGCCGATTACCATACCTTCAATCATAAATGGCCAACGGATGAACCAATTTGTGGCACCAACGGCTTTCATAATGCTGATTTCAAGCTTACGTGAGAACATTGTGATTCTGATTGTGTTTGAAATAATGAAAAGTGACACGATAAAGAGCAGTGCAACCATACCTGCGATTACTATTGTAACTGCTTTTCGCACACTGACAAGCTTATCTGCAAGGTCACTGTTTTCACGGACATTTTCAACATTCTGCAATGCTTTAAGCTCTGAAACTGTCTGGTCAAACATTGTCAAATCCTTAACCACGACTTTATAAGCATCGGGCAATGGGTTTTCGTCAAGACCTTCAAGCAAGACTGCGTCTTCACCCATACTTTCAAGCTGTGCTGCGAATGCATCTTCTTTTGGAACAAAGATACAATCTTCAATATTGTTCATAACTTTGATTTCGTTGCCCATTCTGGTTGTGTCTTCATCTGACACACCATCTTGAACATAGACCATAACAACATTTTGGCTTTCGATATTATCAAGCAATGCGTTAATATTGAAATAAATCATTGAGCCAAGGCCAATAATTACAAGACAAGCCATCAAAACTGTGATTGATGCCAAAGACATAAGTCTGTTAACCCAGACATTACGGAAGCCTTCTTTTGTAAGGTATTTTAAACTTGCACCTTTCATTCGTTAGCACCCCCGTCTTCTTCGTCAAGATATTTTGAATAGTCAAAATCATCATCAAGACCATAGTTTTTCATAAACTCTTCAAGTTCACGGTCACTATTTGGTTGAATGTAATATGATGTTACTTCTTTTTCTTCAATTTTCTGTTCAGCCTCTTTGACTTCGTCGTGAGACTGCTCAACTTTTTCCATTATTTCTTGTTCTGCTGCTTCAATCTTTTCTGCAGTTGTTTCTGCTTCTGCAACTGCTGTATGTACAACTTCTTCTTTGATTTTTGTGCCTGTGTCAGAAATAACGCTACCTTGGTCGATTGTAATAACACGATGGTTGAAACGACGAACTAAATCGTGCTCATGAGTAACCATAACGATTGTTGTACCAGTATTGTTGATATGGTTGAGCAATTCAAGAATTTCATAAGACATTTCAGGGTCGATGTTACCTGTTGGCTCGTCGGCAATAATAATGCCTGCATTATTGACAAGTGCACGAGCGAGAGCAACTCTCTGCTGTTCACCACCTGAAAGTTCAGTTGGCAACTGACGTGCCTTTGATGAAAGACCCACAAGGCTCAACACATAAGGAACTCTTTTTCTGATTTCTTTTTCTTTTGCACCGATAACACGCATTGCGAATGCAACGTTATCATAAACTGTCATATTCTGGATAAGACGGAAATCCTGAAAAACGATACCCATTGTTCTTCTAAATTTTGGAATATCTCTGTTCTTGATTGTGTTAAGATTATAATTATTGATAACAACAGTACCACTATTGGCAACCTGTTCTCTCATTATGATTTTAAGAAATGTACTTTTACCTGCACCTGATGAACCAACAACGAAAACAAACTCGCCATCGTTGATTGTAAGAGACACATCACGAAGTGCATGAGTACCATTATCATATGTTTTTGAAACATTTTTGAATTCAATCACAATATGCACCTTTTCTTTCTTTTAGCTTGGTTTTTATTGGCTTTTGGATATAAATACACATAATAACCATTATCGGTGACTATTATACCACAAAATATTGTGTTTGTAACGCTTTTTATAAAATGTTAATATTTATCGTCGTTTTGCATAAAATATGTGGATTGCAATGTATATTTTTAACAAAAACAAAGGGACGAAGCAATATTTTCGTCCCTTTTGTGGTTTTATCAATATTTTATGGGGTTGGCATCGAGGTATTTCTTAACCATCAATGCTACTTTAAACACGATTGCGTCGTCAAATTCTCTTAAATCAAGACCTGTGAGCTTCTTGATTTTTTCAAGACGATAAACAAGTGTATTTCTGTGAACAAACAATTTTCTTGATGTTTCAGAAACGTTAAGGTTATTCTCGAAGAATTTCTGAATTGTGAAGAGTGTTTCGTGGTCGAGACTCTCAATTGAGCCACGCTTGAAAATTTCGCGAAGGAACATTTCACAAAGTGTTGTTGGAAGCTGATAGATAAGTCTTGCGATGCCAAGATTATCATAGCTAACGATTGTCTTTTCAGTATCGAAAACTTTACCAACTTCGAGAGAAACCTGAGCTTCTCTGAATGAACGAGCCAAATCTTTGATTGAATCGATTGCAGAGCCGATACCAACGAGAACATGAGTATAATATTCTGTTCCCAATGAGTCAGCAACTGAACGAGCAAGTTTTTCAAGGTCTTTTGTTTCAATATTGCTCTTAACTTCTTTAACGAGAGCAATGTCTGTTTCGTTGATATTGATAACGAAGTCTTTTGTTTTATCAGGGAACAAATCCTGAATAACATCAAACACAGAAACATCGTTCTTTTCTGTAATTCTGATAAGAAGAACTGCTCTTGTTACATCGTTATTGAAATGAAGCTCACGAGCTTTAATATAAATATCACCAGGAAGAATATTATCAAGGATTACATTCTTGATAAAGTTGCTTCTGTCATATTTTTCATCATAATATTGTTTGATAGTTGAAAGTGAAACTGCAAGAACAGAAACATATCGAGCTGCGATTTCATCGTCGCCTTCAACAAACACAGCATATTCAGGATGCATATGTGCGCCGAAAACTTTATATGTATATCCGTCTGCAACGCTTCTTTCAGGAGATGCAAAAACATCTGCAACAGCGTGTGATTGAATCTCACCGATTCTGCCAAGTTCACTGCAAGAAATTACAGTGCCTGTTTCGTCAATTATACCGAAAGTTCTGTCGATAACATCAGTCATCTGATGTATGATTCCTTGAAACAATCTGTTAGACATGGCTTATACCACCTTTTATACAAATTCACGATTGGAACACTATGTATTTTACACAATAAAATTCGTTTTGGCAAGTGAAAAATTGATATTTTTTTAATTTTTTATAACATTTTTCACAAAAAAAGACATATTTTTTAGTCAAATCACGCATTCAGGCTCATTTTTCGACCATTTTTTCATTGTTCAAAATGACGAAAGAATTATCTTTCACAAAGCATTTTCAGTTCTTCTAGAGTTATTTCACGGCACTCGCCCGGTTTTAAATCTTCATCTAATTCGAGATTACCCATTTTTGAACGATGCAAAGCTATCACTTTGTTACCTGCTGCTGCAAACATTCTTTTAACCTGATGATATTTGCCTTCACAAATCATAATCTGCACCAATGGATGTTCACCGTCTTCTATAATTTCAACCTTTGCTTCTTTTAAGGTTGTCCCGTCGGCAAGGGTTATCCCCTTTTCGAGCATATTTATATCGCTCTGTGAAAGGGAATGTTCAAGTGTTGCAAGATAAGTTTTGAAAATATGATTCTTTGGTGACAGGATTTTGTGGGCAAAATCACCGTCATCGGTAATAAGCACAAAGCCCGTTGTATCTTTATCAAGACGACCTGCTGGGAAAAGTCCTTTCCTGTATAACTCATCGGGTACTAAATCCACAACAGTTTCATCGGTGTCACTTTCACTTGCAGAAACTATCCCCTGTGGTTTATTGAGCATTATATAAATGTGTTCTTTTAAAGAGAGAAATTCACCGTCAAGAGTAACTGTATCATTATCTATATCAATTTTAATGTCACTCTTTTTAGCCACAACACCATTGACAGTAATTCTTCCCTTTTTAACTATCTCTTTAACATCACGACGCGAGAGTGTACCCTGTGATGCGAGAATTTTATCAAGTCTTTCCATATTTATTTCCTTTAAGTTTTTTCAAATCCGTGCATAAAGCCATCAAGTTCAATGGAGCAAACGTCACCACCGATAACAAGGCCCTCATAAACCAACAGATTTATTCTGATATAGTTTTTGTTTTCGTGGCCAGGATAATTCTTTACAGAATATGTCCAACGCTTCACACGCATTCCTGAATAAGTTTGCAAGTCAAAGCCTTGTTTCAACTGTATCTCGTTATACTGTATATAAGTTTCATCAAATTCTGTTGGAATTATAACTTCGCACACTTCAACGGGGTCTTCGTCAACTTCCCAACCGAATTGGGATATAAAGCTGAGTCGTTCACTTGCTGTTGAAGCCTTGATACTTGCTTTATCTGCATTATCAACATCTGTGCTTTCTTGTGAGAGTATGAACAGACTAATCACGGTTACAACCACAAAAGCTATGAGCAAAAACAGTTTTATCTGCTTGGATTTTATTGAATAAACGAACATAAATTAACACCTCGAACACAATTTATATAAATAAATATGCGGCGAGGTGTGAATTTATAATATTAAAAATTAAGTGTCATTAAGTATTATCACCTATAAATATGTGGATATTTTTTCTATAACAATGAGAAAACCGCAAGACATACGAGTGTATTTCGAGGATTTTCGAAGCAGTTATAGGTAAAATAGACCATATTTATTCATCTACTCTTTTAGATTGTGATGCAGCTCTAAGATGTTGACGAGCACGACGAATTTCGTTAACTGAATTTGTGAGTGTTTCGTCAGCAACTGCTACAATGCTTTCAACATATTCACTTGCACTTGTGCGCATTTCGTTAGACCAGTTTCTTGCCTGTTCTGTGAGTTCAGTTGCACTTTGTCTTGCCTGTTCAACAATTTCAGTAGCCTGTGCTCTTGCATTTGCAAGAATTTCTGCTGCCTGAGCTTCTGCGCCACGAGTAATTTCGTCTTCAGAAATAATTTCTTTTGCACGAAGATGTGCTTTTTCAATAATCTTATCTGCACTGTCTTGTGCACCTGCAAGAATTTCTTTTCTTTCAGAAGCAATTTTTCTTGCCTGCATAAGTTCATCAGGCATATTGAGTCTGATGTCTTCAATAGCAGTTTTGATAGCCGCTGAATCAACCAAAAGGTTTGATGTAAACGGTACTGATTTTCCTTCTTCAAGTATTACTTCAATTTCTTCAAGTAAGCTTTCTATTGTCATTTGCTCACACCTCGTTTAATTCTTTTTACTATTATATCACGAATTGATTCGGGAACAAAATCACTGATATCCCCACCCAATTCGCAAATTTGCTTAACTACACTTGAACTTAAATAAAGATTTTCAACTCTTGTGTTGATGAAAACTGTTTCAAGTTCATTATTGAGTTTCTTGTTCATCTGTGCCTGCTGAAACTCATATTCAAAGTCGGACACAGCACGAAGCCCCTTAACAACTGCAACTGCATTTTTTTCTTTTGCATATTCTGCTAAAAGACCTGCGTGAATATCAACCTCAACATTAGGCAAATCTTGGGTACAACTCTTAATGAGCTCTGCTCTTTCTTCAGGACTAAAACAAAAATTTGTCTTTGAGGGGTTTTTCATAACCACAACTATAACCTTATCAAAGAGTTTTGAACTGCGCCTGATAATATCAAGGTGACCATTTGTAATCGGGTCAAAACTACCCGGACAAATTACGGTTTTCATATTATCACTTATTCTTTCTGTATGCTGTAAGTTTTATTTTGCCGTATCTGTATTCACGGTGAATTTTAAACTCACCTGCTGATTCAGGCAAAGTTTCATCCAATGCACTTTCGCAGATGATTATCCCCCAGTCGTTCATTTTTTCTGCAACAACCGGTAAAACAGCATCAATTATTTCTTTATTGTATGGTGGGTCAAGAAGAGCAATATCAAATTTATCTTTGCTCAGAGTAATATACATTTTTGAATCGCCACAGAAAACACTTGCTCTTTTTTCAAAGCCAACAGATTTAAGGTTTTGTTTAACCACATCAACTGCTTTATTTGCAGAGTCAACGAATGTGCAATGACTTGCCCCACGGCTGAGTGCTTCAATACCTAACTGACCTGAACCTGCAAACAAGTCGAGAACGCTTGCGCCTTCAAGGTCAAACTGAATGATATTGAACATTCCTTCTTTTACTCTGTCGGTGGTAGGACGAACATCTTCGCCCTCAAGAGTTATGAGTTTTCTGCCTCTTGCTTCACCTGTTATTACTCTCATAAATTCGCTCCAACCTATCAATACATAAAGACATTATCCCATTTTTATAGAGATTTGTCAAATATTTTTATATTCAAGTTGAAAAAATGCTATGAATTTTGTCTTATTTTAATGAAATAAGCAATTTTTCAAGGTCATTTACACTCTCAACTATGTATTCTGCACCTGCTTCTTCAATTACTTCACGGTCGCGAAATCCCCAAAGCACACCAATTGATGGAAGATTTGCATTTTTGGCTGTGAGAATGTCTGTATCCGCATCCCCCACAAAAACCGTATTTTCAATTTTACTATTTAATTTTTCCAAAGCATAAAAAACACCGTCCGGTGCAGGCTTGTTTGGTCTGTCGTCAGAGCTACCTACCACAAAATCAATGTTTTCACCAAACATTCTCTTGCACAAATCCTGTGCTGCAAAATCTGCTTTATTAGTAACAATTGCAGTTTTAAAGCCTGCTTTTTTGATATTTGTGAGCATATCATTGATACCGTCGTATGGTGCAGTTTTATCTTCCATATGGATTTTATAATAATCACAGAAATCCTTAAAACAGATTTCAAATGTTTCTGCAGGAGTATTTTCCGGCACTGCTCTTTCCATTAAAAGACGGATACCATTACCCACAAATGAACGGATTTCACCCAAATCGCGAAGTGGATACCCTTGTCTTTCAAGTGCGAAATTTACACTATCTTTTAAATCTTCAAGTGTGTTTAAAAGTGTACCGTCCAAATCAAAAACTATTGTATTTATCATTATTCTTCTCCCTGATTATAGAAATTATATATTTTTTCGGCTAAGGAAATATTTATGCCCTTAACTTTTGCAAGGTCTTCTACACTTGCATTTTTAATATTTTTTATTGTTTTAAAGGTTTTAAGCAATTCTTTAGCTTTCTTTTCACCAACACCGCTGATTTTGGTAAGTGAAGAGTCTAAACCTTTTTTAGCGTGTTTTTTGTGGTGGAAGCTGACAGAAAATCTGTGCACTTCTTCTTGAATTTCAGAAACGAGAGTGAATACTGCTCTGTTTGAATTGATTGCGATTTCGCCACCATCCCCTGTTATTGCTCGGGTTTTGTGCTTTGAATCTTTAACCATACCAAACAATGCCACATCTATATTCATTTCATTCAAGATTTCTTTGACTACGCTGACTTGACCTTTGCCACCGTCAAGCAAAATCAAATCGGGCATTTTGCCAAATCCTTCTTCAGCATTTTCGCTTTTATGCTTTTCATATTCATTGAAACGTCGCTCTAACACTTCGCGCATTGAGCCGTAATCATCTTGTCCTACAAAAGACTTGATATTAAATGTGCGGTATGCTCGTTTTAATGGACGACCATTTTTAAAGACTATCATACCCGCCACATTATCGTCGCCACCTGTGTGAGAAATGTCATAGGACTCAATATATTCAGGTGTATTTTCTAATCCTAACAAAGTTTTTAATTCTTCAAGGACTTTGATTTCACCTGATTTTCTGCCTTTCTTTTGTGCTAGTTTTTCAAAAGCATTCTCTCGGCACATATTGACAAGTTTTAATCCGTCACCTTTTTGTGGTACAGAAATCACACATTTTTTACCACGAAGATTTATGAGATATTGAGCTATTAAATCTAAATCTTCTATTGTTTCGTCTAACAACACTTTTTGTGGCACAGAACGGATTGCATAATATTGAGTTAAGAAACCACTACGAAGATTTTCGTCATTCTGGGTATTATCAATGAAGAAATGCTCGCTGTCACAAAGTCTGCCTTTATCAAAACGCAACACTACGATACAAGTATCATTATCATTTGTTGCAACCGCAAAGACATCTTTTGACTCGCCCGTTTCGGTAACAACCTTTTGTTTAGTCTGCATATTCTGAATAGCGCGGATTCTGTCACGATATTTGCCCGCATTTTCAAAGTCGAGATTTTCTGCACATTCATTCATTTTCTGGTTTAAATCAGCAATGATTTTTGAAATGTCACCATTAAGAAAATCTAACGCATCTTTAACTGTGTCATTATATTCTTTCTTTGAGATTTTGCCTGTACAAACACCCATACAACGATTTATATGGAAGTTAAGGCAAGGTCTTCCCTTTTTGAAATCCCTTGGAAATTCTTTATTGCATTGGGGTAGTCGGAATATTTTGTTTGCTTCATCAACGGATTGTTTAACTGAATATGAACTTGTGAAAGGTCCGATATAATCGGCATTTTCATCGTCTTTTTGAAGCACGGCAGAAATTTTAGGATATTCTTCTTTTGTGACTTTGATATAACTATACCCTTTATCGTCTTTCAAGAGAATATTATATTTAGGTTGATTTTGTTTTATAAGACTTGCTTCAAGAACAAGTGCTTCAAATTCACTATCAGTTAAAATATAGTCAAAATCATTGACATTTTCGACCATTTTAAGCACTTTGACAGAGTGTTTATTCTGTGAGCCAAAATATTGACTTACACGGTTTTTGAGTTTTTTTGCTTTGCCGATATATATAATTTTGCCCTGTTTGTTTTTCATTATATAAACACCGGGGGTCAAGGGTAATTTCATTGCTTTTTCACGCAAGGTTTTCAGTTTTTCGTTCACAGAATTTCACCACCTTTTATAAAAAATATTATAACATATCAAAACAAAAAAATAAAGCACACCACCAAAGGTGATGTGCCAAATCTTTTAAAATTATTCAGCAAAACCTGTTTCAACAAGTTTTACAAGTTCGTCAACTGCTGTTTCTTCGTCTGGACCGCCAGCAATGATGCGGATTGTTGTGCCACCCATAATGCCAAGTGACAAAACACCGAGAAGGCTCTTAGCGTTAACTCTTCTGTCTTCTTTTTCAACCCAGATTGATGATTTGAATTCATTTGCTTTCTGAATAAAGAAAGTTGCTGGACGAGCGTGAAGACCTACCTGATTTTTAACTTCAACATCTTTAGTATACATAATTCATTCTCCCAAAATGATAGATTTACAAAACAACAGATAATTACACCTTTGTTACTACTATATTATAACACAAAACTTTGCCTCGTCAACGAAAAAACAACCACTTTTATTCCATTTTAATAATTTTAGCGAGTGAAACAAAAAACATCAAATTCACAACATTCATATTTGTATAAAATGACAATGCTTTATAAAGTTTTTTGTTAATATTCAATATTTTATATTAAAAATATATGAATAATGGTACTAATTTGTGACTCTGTGGTGAATTGTTGGGCTTGATGTAGTCAAAACGCCGAATTTCATACCTTGCGAATGATAATATTCAATTATTTTTGGCAATGATTCCATTGTAGCAGGTTTTGTATCGTGCATAAGTACAATTATAGTATTAGCAGATTTTGGATAATTACTACAAAAACTTAATTGCTTTGCCACAGTATTAGCACCGTCAGCATCACCATTTGAACAGTTCCAGTCAAAATAAGCATAGCCCATTTCAGTGACTTTTCTGGTCATTCTAGTCATTATTCCTTTTGAATGTTTTTTGCTGACAGAGTTGCTGCCACCACCTGGGAAACGCATTATTTTTGTTTCAACACCTGTCTGTTGCAAAACCAAGTCAGAGATTTTTTGCAAATCTGCTAAATAAGCTTCATCAGAAGAATAAATCTTCTTATAATCATGGGAATATGTATGAAGTCCTATAGCGTGGCCACGGTTAACTATATCTTTCATAAGATAGTTATATTTGCCACCATTCTTAACAAAAAACGTCGCCTTAACACCGTAACTGTCCAGAATGTTCAGTATCTGCGATGTATATTGCGACGGTCCGTCATCAAATGTTAAATAAACAGTTTTGACACCATTATTGGGATTTAATGGTTGTGATGGAAGTTGGGGTGCAACAGGTGCTCTTGTTGTTGAGGTTTTTGCCGCCAACTTTTTGTTAAGACTATCAATCTTTTTATTTAATTCATCGACTTTGCTTTGATATTCTTTACTCTGACTGTTAAGTTTTTCTTCGTAAGATTGTTTTTCACTTTCTTTTTCAGCTCTATATGACTCATACTCAGAAACTTTTGAGTCATACATTGAAGAATTTTCGCTGAGTGCTCCATTAAGCTGTGAAAGTTCATTTTTATTGTTATGCCATTTCACAACAAAAAACACTGTTGTAGCAGTAGCAACAAGAAATAAAACAGATAAAACAATAATTGCTATTCGCATCCAAGTCGCTTTACTGACACTTTTAAGTTTTTCTTTCACGTTGCCACCACCTTTCAGTTTATTACTGTATTTATTGTATTACAAAAAACTACAATATTCAACACATTTTTTATTACATATTTGTAATATTTTCTTTTTTCAAGAATTCTTTATCTTTTTCGGTTAATTCTGCATTTTCAAGCATATCGGGACGATATTTTGCGGTCATTAAAAGTGACTGCTCTCTCTTCCATTTTTCGATATTGCCGTGATGTCCTGAAATGAGAACATCGGGCACTTTCATACCGTTCCACTCATAAGGACGAGTGTATTGCGGATACTCTAAAAGCCCGTTATAGTGACTCTCCATCTCTTTTGCTTCGTCATTAGGCAAAACGCCCTCTAACATTCTTGAGATTGAGTCAGCAAGCACCATTGCAGGCAATTCACCACCTGTGAGCACATAATCCCCTATTGAAATCTGCTCATCAACAATCGTGTCGATTACTCTTTGGTCAACGCCTTCATAATGCCCACAAAGAATTGTTATTTCGTCATACTCTGACAATTTTTTAACCTTTTCTTGAGTAAGAGTTTTGCCACAAGGTGACATATAAATCAAATGATTCTTATTTTCACTCTGCTCACATATTGACTTATAGCAATCCACAATGGGTTGAATCTGCATAAGCATACCCATTCCACCGCCATAGGGTGCATCATCCACACGGCGGTGCTTGTCTTCAGTAAAATCCCTGATATTTATACAATTTATTTCAACTAAGCCTTTCTCCCTTGCGCGACCGATTATGCTTTCAGAAAGCACTGCTTCGCACATTTCAGGAAAAAGAGTCATTATATTAATCTTCATCTTCAAAAAGTCCTTTTATAGGATTTATTAATATTTCGCCTTTTTCAACATCAACATTCACAATTACTTGTTTAATTGCTGGAATAAGCACTTCATTACCTTTCGGTGTTTTGATATGCCAAACATCGTTAGCGCCTGTTTCACTAACATCAACAATTGTGCCTAACACTTTGCCATTGTTATCGTCAACAACTGTGCAGTCAAAAAGTTCTTGCACAAACCAAGTGCCTTTCGGCAAGTGCGCATCTGCACGTTTCATATAAAGCACAGTATTTTTCAGTGCTTGTGCTTTTTCAACGGTATCAATATCCTGGAGCATTAAAATAACCATATTGCCGTGTGGTCGAGCAGATTTTACATTAATACTTTTTTCACCGTTCTTATCAAAATATAAGGTTTTAAATTTCTTGACAAATTCTGGTTTATCACACCAAGGATTAAAGCGCATTTCACCTTTAATGCCGTGAGTTGACACAATTTGTCCTATTTCGAGATAGTTTTTAATCATAATCAATTACCTGCAAGACACAAAAAGGCAGACATCAAATGCCTGCCTTATTTGTAATCAATATTAGTCGATATCGACCTGGACTTTTTCGCCTGTGCGAGTTGCACCTGCTTTAACAACTGTTCTGATAGCCTTTGCAATTCTGCCCTGTTTACCGATAACTCTGCCCATATCTTCTTCAGCAACGTGAAGATGATAAACAACAACGCCACGGTCGTCAACTTCGTCAACTGTAACAGAAACTGCATCAGGTTTCTCAACAAGTCCTTTTACGATTGTAATAAGAAGTTCCTGCATTTTTTCAAAGACCTTTCTTATTTAATAGCGCCGCTCTTTTTAAGGATTACCTTAACTGTGTCAGTTGGCTGAGCACCATTCTTAATCCATTTTTCTGCTTTTTCGTTATCGATTTTGATTTCAGCAGGATTTGTCATTGGGTTGTAAGTACCAATTTCTTCAATGAATCTGCCGTCTCTTGGATAACGAGAATCTGCAACTACTACTCTGTAGAAAGGAGCTCTCTTAGCACCCATTCTGCGAAGTCTGATTTTTACTGCCATTTTTGTTTCCTCCAAAATATATAAAAATTTATTTTATAAACACTTTTGTGTTATATACATTACATTGGGAAGCCGCCCATGCCACCCATGCCGTTCATTCCGCCGCCGAAACCACTCATTTGCTTCATCTTACGTTTAAAGCCTTTTGAGTTGAACTGCTTGAACATTTTCTGCATCTGACGGTATTGATTGAGAAGTCTGTTGACATCTTCAACCTGCATACCGCAACCTGCTGCAATTCTGCGTTTTCTTGACGGATTAATTATATCAGGATTTCTGCGTTCTTTGATAGTCATTGACTGAATGATTGCTCTCATTCTGTCAAGCTGTCTATCATCAACGTCAACATCCTTAACTTTTTTATTAACGCCTGGGAGCATTGAGAGAATGTCTTTCATACTGCCCATTTTCTGAACCTGTTCCATCTGGTCAAGCAAGTCTTCGAGGTCAAACTTATTTTTTCTAAGTTTCTCTTCAAGCTGTCTTGCCTTTTTCTCATCAAGAGCAGTTTCCGCTTTTTCAATAAGAGAAAGCACGTCACCCATACCGAGAATACGGGATGCCATTCTGTCAGGATGGAAGAAGTCGAGTTCGTCAAGTTTTTCACCCATACCGACAAACTTAATTGGTTTGCCTGTTACTGCTCTTGCTGAAAGTGCAGCACCGCCACGAGTGTCACCATCCATTTTTGTGAGAACAAGACCATCAATACCTAATTCATCATTAAATGTGCTTGCAACTGTAACAGCGTCCTGACCGAGCATTGAGTCGATTACAAGAAGAATTTCGTGTGGACGGATTTCACTCTTGATGTTTTTGAGTTCGTCCATAAGTTCTGTATCAATATGCAAACGACCTGCTGTATCAATGAACACATAGTCATAGCCTTTATCTCTTGCAAGTTTAATTGCTTCTTTTGCGATTGTTACAGGATTTGTCTGCCCCATTTCAAAAACCGGAACACCAACCTGTTCACCAACAACCTGCAACTGCTTGATAGCAGCAGGACGATAAATGTCACAAGCAACAAGCAAAGGTCTATGATTTTCATTCTTAAGTTTTAATGCGATTTTTGCACAATGTGTAGTTTTACCTGAACCTTGCAAGCCACACATCATAACTATTGTTGGTGGATGTGAAGCATAGGCAAGTCTTGTCTGAGTGCCACCCATCAAACCGGTTAATTCTTCATTAACGATTTTGATAACCATTTGAGCAGGTGTCAAACTTTCCATAACCTGAGCGCCGATTGCTCTTTCTGTTACCTTAGCGGTGAAGTCTTTGGCAACTTTATAGTTAACGTCAGCTTCTAAAAGCGCAAGTCGCACTTCACGCATGGCTTCTTTAACATCGCTTTCGGTAAGACTACCTTTACTTTTCAATCGCGCAAAAGCAGATTCAAGTCTGTCTGATAAACCTTCGAATGCCATAATTTCTCCTATTCTGTCAAGGAAAGTGCGATTGACTTTATCTTAACTGTTATATCGTTAATCTCACGGGATAAACCATGTGAAAGGTTATATTCATTGATTTCGTCAGCACAATGAATAATGCCTTCAAGTCCGTTTTGCATTTCTGCAAGTTTTTTTGAGAATTTCAATTTATTCTCCATATCAAAGAGCAAGTTTTCTGCTCTCTTGATAGCATCACGGACACCCTGTCTTGTAATTCCCTCATTTTCGGCAATTTCTGAAAGAGAAAGGTCGTCGTTGTAATAATGATTAAGATAATCACGCTGTTTTTCAGTTAATGCTTCACCATATAAGTCAAGCAACATTGTGATTTCAACATTATTTGCCACAACAAACCCTCCAATCAAAAAACATCCTGTAAAGGAGTTACACTTTACAGGACGTTATTATACTAGATTAAGTTTTGTTTGTCAATAGATTTATAAAACAATTTTATTGTTTAAACTATATCGTTCCAATCAATTGAATCTCCATTAACAATTACAGGCTTTTTCTTTGTAGTTGATTCTGTAGTTGTCTCTGTTGTTGAAGTGTCATCATCTGCTGAGCTTGGCTCTGTAGTTGTAGTTGTTGATGATGGACTTGTTGTAGTTGTTGTAGTTGTTGATGTTTTTGGCGCTGTTGAATTTTCATTTATAACAGGCTTTTTTGAAGGTTTCTTAGATGGGTCTGTTGTTGCTGTAATAAGGTCTTCAACATCATCAAGGAAGCCATCTTTGTCTGTAGTAACAGGAATCAGGTCGCCATCTGTGTTAGTAACAAACTCATTGCCATCTTTATCCTCAAACACATTAATAACACCTGTTTCTGCAGGAACTGTATGGCTTAACACATATTCATCTTTTTTGCATGCTGCAAATAAAACTGTAACTGCAAGCACTAAAAGTGCTGCTGCAATAATTTTTTTACTCATTATGTAAAACTCCTTTCGGTATTTGAAATTATTTTAACATATAGATTTATTTTTTTCAATACTATTTAAGTTCTGCTATTGTAACGCCCTCTTCGCCTTCGCCAAATGTTCCCACTCTGAATGTTCTGATGTTAGGATGTTTACGAAGATATGTGTGTACTCCTTTACGAAGTGCGCCTGTACCTTTACCATGAATAATTGTGATTTCATTAAGTCCTGTGCGAAGAACACCATCAATAAATTTATCAAGGTCAAGCATTGCTTCTTCAACAGTTGTACCGCGTAAATCTATGCTTGAAGTTGAAGAAAGAGAAGCATTTGCACCTGTATGGACTTTGCGAGTGCCGTATTCTTGCTTTTTAGGTTGCTTTTTGCTACCAATCAAACGCAAGTCAGAAACATTCGCTTTCATTTTAAGCATACCCGACTGCACTTGCACAGTATTTTTCTTTTCGTCAATTGATATGACCTCGGCCTCACCACCAAGAGATTTAACTAAAACTCTATCCCCCACCTTAAGTGGTCGTGGAAGTGTATAATCACCATCATCATCTGAAAGACCATTTGCGATTTCATCCATTTTATCAAGTTGACGTCCCATTGCTTGTTTCGCTTTTCGTGCAATCTCTTGCAAGTTCTTTTCTTTTGCTTGTTCTTTTTTCAGTTGTTCAATTTCAAGTAAAAGTGAATTACCAGCTCGACGAGCATTTTCAACAATTCGTTCCGCTTCTTTTTTTGCTCTTTCGATTTCTTTTTCACTTTGTTCTTTTGCCTTTAAAAGAGCTTTTTCTGCATTTTCTTTTTGGCGAAGAATATTGTTTTTCTCTTCTTCTAATTTTTCTTTGTCATCTTCTAATGCTTTTCTTGCAGTTTCAAGAGTATCAACTGCGTCTTCAAAGCGTGTATCTTCTTCTGAAATAAGTGCTTTTGCGAAATCGGTTATATCTTCACTTATACCAAGACGACCTGCAATTGCCAAAGCATTTGAACGACCCGGCATACCAATAAGCAAACGATATGTCGGTTTTAACGATGCAACATCAAATTCACAGCATCCGTTTTCAACTCTGTTGGTTTTGAGGGCATATTCTTTAAGCTCTGAATAGTGAGTTGTTGATGCTATTTTTGCACCCTGACGACGAAGATTTTCAAGGATTGCCACTGCTAATGCTGCACCTTCAACAGGGTCCGTGCCTGCACCTAACTCGTCGATAAGCACAAGGCTTTTGTCATCAGCAGTTTTTAAAATATCAACAATAGTTGTCATATGAGCAGAGAATGTTGAAAGTGACTGCTCAATGCTTTGTTCATCACCAATATCTGCCAACACATTCTTGAAAACTGATATTCTGCTGTTATCTGTTACGGGAAGCATTAGTCCACATTCTGCCATAAGTGTTAAAAGACCGATAGTTTTTATCGACACTGTTTTACCACCTGTATTAGCACCTGTTATTACAAGGGAATCAAAGTCGATACCCAATGAAATATCAACGGGCACAACCTTTTTAGGGTCAATAAGTGGATGTCTTGCTTTCTTGAGAAGAATTTCACCGTCGTTATTGACTATTGGTCTGCTCGCTTTCATTTTATAGGCAAGGTGCGCCTTTGCAAAGTGCAAGTCAAGCATTGTTGCAGAGTCAAAGCTGATTTTAATTGTATCTTCAAATTCCCCTGCCATTTGTGAAAGTTCTGCTAAAATTCTCTCAATTTCATCTTTTTCACGACTTTCAAGGACTTTGATTTCGTTATTTGCTTCAACAACTGCAGCGGGTTCAATGAACACTGTTGCACCACTGCCTGATGTATCGTGCACCATACCCGCAACTTCTCCACGATTTTCGGCTTTAACGGGTACTACAAAACGTCCGTTTCGTTGAGTGATTATTCCGTCACGAAGGAGTTTTGAATAGTGTGAAGAATGAATCATACTATCAAGTTGTTCACGGATTTTATTTTCAAAATGACGCTTTTTGCGACGAATTTCTTTAAGCTCGGGGGATGCATTATCACTGATTTCTGTTTCGCTTATAATTGCATTTGTGATTTTTTCTTCAAGGTATTTATTGGGATAAAGTGAATTGAACAAATCATCAAGTGCTGTTTCCATTCCTGCACATTTTTCGTGCCAGATTGTAATGCTACGAATGATTTTAAGAGTTGTTGCGATTTTTAAAAGTTCACCCGCTGAAAGTGAGCCACCAGCATTTGCTCTGCTCAATGCGTTGTTAACATTTTGCAAACCACCAAAAGATGGTGCACCGAATTTGGCAATGAGAATATAAGCCGCCTCGGTTTTGTCGAGCAACTCGGTTACCTCAAAATAATCAGTTAATGGCTTAATACCCAATGCCATTTCTTTTGCATCAGCAGATGATGCAGTATCACTTAACATTTTGAGAATTTTATCAAGTTCAAGTGAAGTAAAATACTTGTTCATTTTGTTATATCCTTATAAAAATCTAATGTTTTGAATTTTCGTTGTAATTGTGCTAATAAATATTTTTCTGTTATATATGATAAATCGGGAAGTGCATAGTCTTCCATTTTAAATGAATAGATTTTGTCAAACTCTGAAAAAGCTATATGACGAAGTGCTTTCACAAGTCCTATATCCAGTTGATACATCGCATCAGATGATATGCAGTTATCACAGTAAAGAAGTCCGTCTTCAACGCTAAAATACATTGTATTGGTTTCATATTCACCACAACGCTCACAGGCAATAAGATTTGGCATATAACCTGCTATGCACATCATTCGAAGCTCTGTTATTGCTTTGATTTGTTCAACTGGCATTGTGCCTTTTGACAAGAAATGAAGAGAATTGAGCATCAGTCTTAAATATTCTTCTGCTATTTCTTCTTCCTGCACCAGTGTCATTATAAGCTCTGAAAAATATTGTGCTAATGAAATTCTTTCTAGGTCTTCACGAAGTCCGAAAAAGGTTTCGATTGGCTCGGCTTCGTCGATTATGTAACTGTCTTTGGTTTTATACAAAGACAGTTTTGAATAGCAGAACATTCCCGTTGAACTGCATTTTCTGTTTTTATATGATTTCGCACCACGGACAAATGCTCGTACAAGCCCGTTATGGCGTGTGAGTACCGTAACGAGCTTGTCTTTTTCACCAATATTCTGTTCTTTGAGTATTACTCCGTCCGTATTCGTCCTCATCGTCGAAATCCTCATCGTATTGTGGTCTTTTGTTTTCGAGAGATTTTTTATACATTAAATAATCTTCGACCTTACCACTTTTTGTAAATCTGCTCCATATTGCCATATTATCCATTACAAATCACCTACCATTAGTAATTTGTCACGGTAAATAGGAAATATGATTGGTAAAAATAAAGTTTATTGGTAAATTAATCTAATCCAAAATTATGAATAAGTCCTTCTCGGTTACGCCAACCTTCTTTGACTTTCACCCAGCATTGAAGATTGATTTTGCAACCGAAAAAGTTTTCCATATCCTGACGAGCATAGGTGGAAATCTTTTTAAGCATTGCGCCACCTTTGCCGATGATAATGCCCTTGTGACTATCTCTTTCGCAGAAAATTGTTGCTTCAACATCCATTATTCCGTCACTGCGCTCACGCATTTTTTCAATGCTCACAGCAGTGCCATGTGGAATTTCTTTATCTAAAAGCCTTAACATTTTTTCTCTTATAATCTCACCTGCCAAAACCCTTTCAGGTTGGTCTGTGAGAGTATCTTCTGGGAAGAAATGTTCTGACTCAAATGCTAATTTTTTAAGCTCTTCTAAAAGCTCTTTTATACCACTACCGTTTTGTGCAGAAACAGGAACAATGGCATCAAAATCATAATATTCTGTCATTTCTGCTATTCTTGAAATAAGATTTTCTTTTTCTTTAACTGTATCAATTTTATTGATTGCAAGAATTGCAGGGTTTTTGCCTTTTTTGATTTTTTCAACAAGTTCAAGCTCGGCAGGGTTTAACTCCCCTTCAGGTTCAACAACTAAAAGGCAAGCGTCAACACCTTCAATGCTGTCGCTGACTGCTTTGACCATTTTTTCGCCAAGTTTTGTTTTTGGTTTATGAAAACCAGGTGTATCAGTAAACACCAACTGAACATTGTCGTCAGTTGTGAGCACGCCCATAATTCTTGTTCTTGTTGTTTGTGGTTTTGAAGAAACTATTGCGATTTTTGTTCCTAAAAGTTTATTAAGTATTGAAGATTTGCCCACATTGGCTTTACCGACAATGGCAATAAACGCTGTTTTTGGTGTATTCATTTATTTCTTTTTCCTTCCAAATCCGAAAAATATAAAAATTGTGAAAATTACTACTGAAACTGCAAAGAGTACAATACTCAATGGGTTGTTCAAAAAGTAAGTGAATAAAAGTTCAAATGCCTTTGGTTGATACATAATCGCAATGCCGCAAAGCACTGAAAAGATTGCAAATATGAGCACAGCGCCCGCTGCACAATCCTTTGCGATTTTGCCAAGTTCTGTATGCTCTTTACCATATAAATCAACGGCTTTTTCAATAGCTGTGTTTATAAGCTCGCCACCGATTACTAGTCCGTTTGCAAGAAAGATTATTGCAAGCTCTGTTCTTGTTATTTCAAAGAAATCAAAGAAGAACAAGAAGAAATACATATAAATCATACAAACAGTATGTATTCTTAAATTTCTCTCTTTTTTGAGTGCAATGAAGATGCCATTAAAGGCATATCCAAAACCTTTTAACAATGCTTTCATATTATTCCTCGTCAAAGTAATAACTTCCGTTACGTTTGAGTCCTACGCGAGTGAGAACTGCTTCTTCTTTTTCACGCATTTTAACTGCTTCGAGACCACCATTTTCGTGGTCATAGCCCAAGAGATGAAGAAGTGAATGAACCGTTAAAAATCCGATTTCTCTTTGAAGAGTATGTCCATATTTTTCAGCTTGTGCATAAGCGTGCTCGATTGAAATAATTATATCGCCGAGCACCTTTGCACCTGTATCGAGATTTATATCATATTCACCATTCTCACCCATTGGGAATGAGAGCACATCTGTGCTTTTATCCATATTTCTATATTGTTTATTAAGCTCGTGGATTTTTTCATCATCAACAAAAGTTACGCTGATTTCTGCTGAATCTGCGAACCCTTCATTTGCGAGAACTGCTTTACAGCAACGGCGCACAAGCATTCTCACACCTGTTGGGATTTTCATTACATTTTGTTGGTTATCAATTATTACTCTTAATTTCTCGTTCATTTCTTTTGCCTCATTTCCTGCTTTTCATAAGCTTTTATAATATCCTGAACAAGACGGTGTCTAACCACATCTTTTTCTGTAAACTGATTTATTGCAATATCGTCAATACCTTTAAGTATTTTCATTGCTTCAACAAGACCTGACTTTTTACCATCTGGCAAGTCAATCTGTGTTATATCACCCGTTACGACGATTTTTGAATTAAAGCCTAAACGGGTTAAGAACATTTTCATTTGTTCTCTTGTTGTATTCTGGGCTTCGTCAAGGATTATAAAACTGTCGTCAAGTGTTCGGCCACGCATATATGCGAGTGGTGCTACTTCGATACTGCCACGCTCTTGATAGCGTTGAAAACTTTCTGCACCAAGCATATCAAAAAGTGCATCATAAAGTGGACGGAGATATGGGTCAACTTTCTGTTGCAAATCACCTGGTAAGAAGCCCAGCTTTTCACCTGCTTCAACTGCAGGACGAGTGAGAATTATTCTGTTCACTTCTTTAGCACGAAACGCATTGACAGCCATTGCAACTGCAAGGTAAGTTTTACCAGTACCAGCAGGGCCTGCACCCAAAGTAATTGTATTGTTCTTGATACATTCAAGATATTTTTTCTGCCCCAATGTTTTAGGCTTTATTGGTTTGCCCTTTGCAGTGATACAAACGCAATCCCCCGTCATTTCAGAAAGTCGGTCGTCGTTGCCATCATTAACGAGAGAAAGCACATATCGCACATTCTGTTCCGACAAGGCTTCACCACGATTAATAAGCATCAAAAGCCCGTTAATTGCTCTCACGGCTTTTGAAACACTATCGGCTTCACCACTGACTTTAAGCTCTGAACCACGGCTGATAATCTTAACATTATATTGAGCCTCAATGAGTTTCACATTTTCGTCAAAACTGCCGAAAAGGCTCACAGCTTGTTCCATTCTGTCAACATTGATAATTTGTTCAAACAATCCTTAATCACCTATTTTTCAATTCACTAAAAATTTTTAGCAATATTTAACATATTATAGCACATTTTTTATGCAATGTCATTAGTTTTTTCTACATAAATTTCCTGTAAAACGCCAATTTCTTGCTCACACTCAGCAAAAAACGAATATTCCTGACCATATTCTGTGGTTTTTGCAGTTACAGAAGATGTTTTTATGTCGCAATAATCCAACAATTCACGGACAAACAAAGCATTATCATAAAGTGCGATTTTATTTTGCAAATTTTCAGAAAGCTCACATTTTTCACTCGAATATTCTGCGCCATACTCTGTTATTATTCCCAAAGGCAAAAGCATTTCATCACTTTCTAAAAAAGAATTATGTAAAGAATAAAAACTGTTTGGGACTTTTTTGCCAAACGGGATTTTGGCACCAAAGAAAAACAATGATTTTCGTTTGTTTTCGGTAATGAGATTGTAACAATTAAAACTTGATGCATTTGAGATGTTTCTCTTTTTTACAAGAGCTTTTATGTGTCCGTCGGCGTGAATGAGCGACTCACTACCGTCGGGATGTTTTGCAATTCCGCTAATGAGCAAATCCCCTTTTGTAACAGCAGAACCGATTTTCGCTTCAGCATTACCATAGAGAATATCAAGACTTAAAATGAGCCCGTCTTCTTTGGCTATTACATTAGTGGGCTTTGAGTTGTCGTACATTTCGGGTGCATCGACTTTTTCTCGCACTTCAATTACTAAAACTGTACCCTTTTGATTGATTGTTGCCCAAGAAAGTTTCTCTATATCTATCACGGCTTTTTCTGCTGCATCTTGCATTTGTTCTTTTGTTATTCTCTTGCCGACTTTTATGCCATAATCTTCAAATGCACTTAAAATAAATTCAGTTTCAAGAGTATCATTACCCACCACTGAAATGTTCCACACAAATTGGGATAGAATTGTAAAAAGCAATATACAGATGGCTATTCCAATGGCAATACCTACGCGTTTTTTATGCTTTTTCAGAAAGAATATGAGTCCTTTTTTCTCAACCACACGGACCTTCATACCCGATTTTTTTGCACACTCGCGAATATTCAGATACCCTTGTATTGTTGTGCTTGCGCTTAATCTTCCACCAACATTTTTAATATTCCAGAGTGGGACTTCGTTTTTTGTGCAAAGATTTATAAATCTATCAGGAAATCCCTCAAATGCTCTGAAATTTATATAGCCGAAAAGCCATCTTATAAGTTCAATTATAAACATATTTTCACCTATGTAACAAAAGTTATTTCTGCGATTACGCCTTTAATAACTGCGACACCATTATCAAAGGATTGTATGAGCAAATCTTCACCTGAAAAGCCCATTATCAATGTACCTGTGTTGAGTTTAATTAAGTTTTCGCTATATTCGGCAATACCCTTGCACCCTTCAACAATCATTTCGCGGTTGCCAAGAGTTTCAAGTTTTGGCTCGTCGGACAATAACTCTGGCAACTGCAAATGCTTTTTCTCTTTTGGTTTCTTTCTCTGTGACAAAAAAATACACCTCGATTCATACAATTATATGAAAACAGGTGAAAATAATTCATTATAACTCTCATTTTTAAATATATTTATATTGGGATGTGAGATAATGTTCAAAACGATTTTGAAAAGAAATGTGTTATCAATTATCGGGATTTTTGTCAGTTGTTATCTGCTTTTTTCAATGCCATACGCCGTAAGTAGCGGTATTACAAGTGGATTGCAAATATGTTTTTATACCATTTTACCATCGCTTTTTCCATTTATGGTATTGTCGTCATATATAATCAAATCAGATGTGCTTTCACCTATTTATAAGGCACTTGCACCCATAACAAAATTTTTATTCAGACAAAATGACTGCTCGGTTTCTGTGATTTTTATGGGGCTAATTGGTGGTTTTCCTGTTGGCACAAAGATGACGGCTATGCTTTATGAAAATGGAAGAATCACAAAAAATCAGGCGCAAAGGCTTTGTATGTTTTGTGTCAATGGTGGCCCTGCTTTTATTATCACGGCCGTTGGTGTTGGAATGCTTGGCAGTAGCAAAGCAGGGTTAATTATGTTTATTTCACTTTGTCTTTCATCAATAATTCTTGGTATTCTTTCACGTTTTTTTGATGATGATAATGAGATTAAATCGAGCAACAAAACTTATGGGCAAAGTCCACTTGCGGCATTGTCTGCATCGGTGAGTGATAATGTTAATTCAATTCTTGGGGTTTGTGCATGGGTTATACTTTTCAGTGCTATTACTGAATGTATCAGGCAAATGAATTTGGGTGACAACGTTTACACCGCTTTTGTTTCGTTTCTTGAAGTTACCAAGGGGTGCTCACAGATAGCAGAGAATACAACCTTGCCCATTATTACTGCTATTATCGGCTTTGGTGGGTTTTGCGTGCATTGTCAGGTGTATTCTTTTATTCGTGCCACGGGACTTAAATACATAAGATTTTTCACGGGTAGAGTTATAAATGGGGCTTTATCCGCACTTATTTGTTATCTGCTTTTAATGGTTTTCCCGATTGACATTGCAACAAGTCTGCAAAATGTTTCGGGGGTTATGCCATTTTCGGTTTCCGTACCCGCATTTTTCACGGTTATTGTTATGTGTATAATAATGATTTTTGATATTGATAGACGGCAAAAAATATGTTAGAATGAATTAAAACAATATTATACGGGTCGTCGAGGACGCCGACCCCTACGAAACTCGGTGTTTATTATGAAAAAATTGCTTAATAAAAAAGAAATATCCCCGTCTTGCTCATATTGTGCACACGGCAAGTTATCCCCTGACGGTGAAACTGTGCTTTGCAAGAAAAAGGGCGTTGTTGAAAAGGATTTTGCTTGTAAAAAATTCTCTTATGATGTTTTGAAAAGACAACCAAGAAGACCTGTTGAGTTGCAAGAATATAGTCCCGAAGATTTTTCGTTGTAAATAAAAAATATTAAACCCCCGTGGAATAATCTACGGGGGTTAGTTTTATTCTTCAATGAGTTCCATTGAATTGATTATTGCAAAGCATTCTTCTTCGGTATAACCAATATTGGTGATACCATACGATTCAAAAGTATTTAAATCATCCTTAAAATAAATATCAATCTCATAACTATAGACAATTTCTTCTGCCATATCATTATATTGAACTTTTTTAATAATCATATAATAAGAATCAAACTCTTTTTCATAAAATTCCAATAACTTTCTATCTTCTGTCGCATCTCTCATATGTTCTTGCACTGCAAGATTAAACAACATTTTTTCATAAAAATTAAAATTTTGAATATCAGCATTGAAATAATCAATAGAATATGTTGATTTTTGAATATCATACCACGAATTCATTGAATAACCCATTTTTTCTAATGCGCCACCTTGAATGTGTTTATATAATTCTAATAAATCTGTTGTTTCTTTATTTGTATCATTAACAGAAACAAAGCCAGCACTTATTACATTATTATTTGAACCATCAACATATCCATAATCTCCACTATCAAATTTATGAAATTCAGAATTTGCGCTAACCGTAAAACGGAATGAATTAAGTTCAACAACTTTAGTTTTGCCAGTTACAACCGCATTACTTTCATATGGTTTAACTTTGATTGAAAATACTTCTTTATATTCAGGTGATTTGATTAGTCCAATATTTTTATTAAATTCATCTTCAACCTCTTTTATTGCTTCTTTTTCTTCTTGACTTTGCTGTTGTAACAGCTCACTACCCGTTTGTGATGGGAATATCACATCTTCCAAATTCCATCCTAATATTGCGCAAAGAATTAGATATATAATAATTATTGTACTCCATAACATTTGTGATGGTCTGCTTGATTTTTTATATTCTTTTCTTAATGCTTTAATTGACTTTCTTTGATGCTTTGTTGAACCAACTATATGAGCTATAAGCAAAAACTTCGTTCCATCTTTAGATTGGAGTTTAATTTTGCAATAGTCAGTCATTATAAGGATACACTTTTCAATATCGGTTGCTTTGTTAAGGGTTACAATATTCCCCTTATCAATTAAGCCGTTCTTTTTATTACCTTTCAAAGGTATCAACTGTATATATTCAGGTGTGTTATTAACGATATAAGCAAATGTTTCTTTTCTGTCTTTGCCCACATTTTGTGCAATAAACCAATCAGTTGGTGCAACGCCATTTATTTCGCTAAGGACTTGAAAAATTGTTTCGTCGTCGATATTTACCTTATAAACCAATGCCCAGCTAACATTATACATAAATAATCCCCCTTTTCTTAAGGTTATCATAGCACATATTTTTGAATATTACAATAATTTTAGTGAATAATTATTGCATAGAATTATTTGCAGTTTTTAAAACATTTCTTAATAAGATATAGAATTGGAAAACAATGCTTTATAATTAAGGTAGATAAAGATTTTAATGATATGTTGGAGGTGCAACATATATGATTTATGAAGGTTTTCCAAAAAGACTTGCCGAGCTTCGTCAAGAAAAAGGCGTTTCTGCAAGAGATATGAGCTTATCACTTGGGCAAAGTGAGAGTTATATCAACAAGATTGAAAACAATTATGCAATGCCATCAATGCAAGGTTTCTTTTATATCTGCGAATTTTTAGGTGTTACCCCTGCTGAATTCTTCGACGAAAAAGAAGAACACCCAATCGCTTTCAAAGAACTTGCTGACAGTTGCAAAAAGCTCAATGAAAAACAGTTGAGACTGCTTACCGAGTTTGTTAAGACATTATAATTAAACAAAAAAAATCCCCGTAGATTATTCTACGGGGTTAATTTTTTATCTGATTATCTTCTGCCTTTGAAAAGGTCAAGGATATCATCCATATTGTCGTCGTCAGCACCAAAGTTACTGTTTGAGCTGATGTCGAATGATGAATGTGGCTTTCTTGCCATACCGTTTGCATCAAGACCGAAGCCTGTTGCGATAACAGTAACAATCATTTCATCATCAAGCTTGTCGTCGAAAGCAACACCGAAGATGATGTTTGCATCTTCATCAGCTTCTGCACGGATGATGCCAGCTGCTGTGTCAACGTCTTCAAGAGTGATGTCAGGTGATGCTGTGATGCTGATGATAACACCCTTTGCACCTGTGATTGTTGTTTCAAGAAGTGGGCTTGAAATAGCATCGTGTGCTGCCTGTTCTGCCTTATCTTTACCACTTGCACGGCCGATACCCATATGAGCGTGACCAGCATCTTTCATAACTGCTGTAACGTCAGCAAAGTCAAGGTTAATGAACTGTGGCATTGTGATAAGCTCTGTAACTGAGTTTACACCCTGACGAAGAACATCATCAGCAATAGCGAAAGCATTTGCAAATGTGAGTTTCTGGTCTGGAAGATATTTAAGTCTTTCGTTAGGAATAACGATAAGAGAGTCAACGTGTTGTGCGAGTTCAGCGATACCAGCTTCAGCCTGTTTCATACGACGGCTGCCTTCAAATGCGAAAGGCTTTGTAACGATACCAACTGTAAGGATACCCTTTTCTTTTGCGATTTCAGCGATGATTGGAGCAGCACCTGTACCTGTTCCGCCGCCCATACCAGCTGTAACGAATACCATATGTGTACCAGCGAGAGCTTCGATGATTGCGTCACGGCTTTCTTCAGCTGCTTTCTGGCCAACTTCTGGTTTAGCACCTGCGCCCTGACCTGAAGTTACTTTTTCACCAATCTGGATTTTCTGTGTTGCCTGTGAAAAACCAAGAACGTGTTTATCAGTGTTAATAGCAATAAGTTCAACGCCGTTGATACCTGCTTTTGCCATACGGTTAATTGCGTTTCCGCCGCCACCGCCGACACCGATTACTTTAATGTTTGTAATGTCTTCATAACGATTATCAATTTCGAATGCCATTTTTAACATCCTCCTATGTATAGAAAATTTCACACCTATTGGATTATATAATTACAGTTTATTTTATCACTAACAATAAATAAATGCAATACATAATTTATAGATTTTTTTACATTTTTATGGATTTTTTGCGATTTTTTCAAGTTTTTTGCCTTATGCTGCCTTTTTTGTTGTTGATTCAGCAGTCACACTTTCTGAAACCGGCTCTGTTGTTGACTCTGGAAGAGTTGTTGTTTCGGTTGTTGTGGTTTCTTCTGACAAGAAGCCTTTGCCATCAACTGTGAGATTTATTGTGCCACGATAAAGCTCGTTTTCTGCATTTTGGTGCTCAATAGCCTTTGCACCAAGTGCTAATTTTTTCTCGAGATTTGCTCTGTTTGTTTCGCCGAGCTCAAGAATTATTCTTCCCTGATAAGTAAGCTTTATGTTGTAAATATCTGACAAATCAACTGCAGTTATATCTTTAAGCCCACAGTTATTGCAAGCTTCTTGAATTTCAATAAGTTTATCTAAAGCATTTTCTGTTTCAAGTTCAATATTCTTGCCAACATTTGCAGAGATAATATTGCCAAGATTTAACAAGGTTATATTTTCACCTATAAACTCTGTTTCTGCTTCAAGAACTTTCCCCTTTTCATTGAGCAAGGTGAAATAGCCATTCTGTGCAACTGCATAAACTGCGTCGGTTTTTGTTACCACAAATTCAATTCCTGTTGGCAAATGTCTTTTTACTTTAACAGCACCAACATAGGGCAAAGTTTCTGTAATGTTATTATTGATTTTCTTTTTTGAAACAAAAATTAGATTATCGCCCACATTCACTTCACTTGCATTGATAATTTCGTCAGGTGCATAAATTGTGTCACCTGTTACTGTTATTTCATTTATATTAAAAAACATAGTCAAGACAATAACAACGCCAACCAAGAGAAAAATTCCACCAAAGCACGCACGAACAATAAGTTTCTTGCGTCGGTTTCTCTTTCTTCTCTGGGCTGTTCTGTTGATTATTCGCTCATTTCCCGACATCTGAGTATTTCGGGTTGTGCTTTGACTGTTAGTCTTTTTCAACTTCTTTCACCCTTTTTATATCTGCTCCGAGACTTTGTAGTACCTTTTCAGGTTCTTCATAGCCTCTGTCTATATGATGGATATCTGAAATCTCAGTTGTTCCCCTAGCACTTAGCCCTGCAATAATCATTGCCGAGCCACCACGCAAATCGGTTGAACGGACATTTGCACCATTCAGATATCTCATTCCTTCAATTACTGCTACCCTACCCTCAACATTGATTTTCGCACCAAATCGAATTAACTCGCCGATATGCTTAAATCTACTTTCAAAGATATTCTCAACAATAACGCTTGTGCCGTCTGCAACTGTGGTCAGCGCCATCATTTGCGCTTGAACATCTGTTGGAAATCCCGGATGGGGCATTGTTCTTATTATTCTTATTCTTTTAAGTCTTGGTGGTGCACTAAGGCACACCCAGCGTCCACTGACCACAATATCACAACCTGCTTCACGAAGTGGTTGGATTGTTGGTCCGATGTGTGACGGAATTATATCTTTCAAGCACACTCGACCACTGGTGACTGCTGCAGCAATCATATAAGTTGATGCCACTATTCTGTCTGGGATTACTGTGTGCTCGGTAGGATAAAGCTTATTTACACCTTCGATTGTGATGGTACTATCACCTGCACCGTGTATTTTTGCGCCACAACCATTCAAGAAATCTGCCAAATCGCTGATTTCAGGTTCACGGGCTGCATTGGTGATTATTGTTGTACCCTTTGCCAAGGTTGCTGCGAGAATAATATTCTCTGTTGCACCAACGCTTGGGAATGACAAGGTTATTCGAGTACCTATGAGTCCGTTTTTTTCGGCAGAGCAAATGATGTTTCCGTTTTCGTTTGTGATTTCTGCGCCGAATTGTTGCATTGATGAGAGATGCAAGTCAATGGGACGAAGACCTATTTCACAACCACCTGGAGTTGAGAGTATCGCTTTACCCATTCTGCCGAGAATTCCACCTAAAAATACAATGGACGAACGCATTTCACGCATTAATTCATCGGGCACATCATTTTTGTTGACGCCACTTGAATCCACAGTTATTGTGTGTCCTTCACGGGTGACTATGCACCCAAGATACCGAAGTATTTTTATGGTTGCATCCACATCGGAAATGATGGGGCAATTATGTATCACCGAAACTCCATCGGCTAAAAGCGTTGCAACAAGTATTGGCAACACAGAATTTTTGGCCCCTTGCACGGATATTTCACCGTCAAGTCTTTTTGAGCCGTTTATTACAATTTTATCCAATTTTCACACGCCCTTTACAGTATAAGGAAATACGCTTGTGCCACATACTATGCCGAGAGCGTGAAAAATGTTAAAAATTATTGGTTAAGTGATGTTATAATTCTGCAAATTTCTGAAAGAGCATTGAGTTTTGCCTTTTCACCACATTTTGCAGAGATTTCATTAAGTTTTTCTCGATTGTTTTTAAGGTCGAGAACAATATCTGCAATTTTCTTTTCAGCAAGGTCTTTTTCTTCAATTAAAATTGCGCCACCATTTTCTGCGAGAGTCATTGCGTTATGATATTGATGATTCTCGGCAACATTTGGTGATGGAATGAGAATTGATGGTTTAGAGAGGGCCTGAATTTCTGAAAGTGAGCTTGCCCCTGCACGACTGATTACCAAATCGCAAGCAGGTAAGCAAATGTCCATATTATCGATATATTCACGGATTTCGATATTAGTACCTTTACCGAATTTCACACCATTTTCAGAGAGTTTGTCCCCCACCCATTTACCGTAACTACCAGTTGCGTGCAAGAAACAGATATTTTTCTCGTCTTTAAGGGTTGTGAGCATTTCAACAACTGCATTATTGATAGCATCTGCACCCAGTGAGCCACCCATTGAAAGCACAAGCATATCATCATTATTGATGCCAAGAGTTGCGCGTGCAAAATCCTTATCTGTTTTTACTATTTCACGACGAACCGGAAGACCTGTCACAACAGGTGGATTTTTGCAAGTCATATATTGCTCTGCTGCTTCTGATGTGAGCATTACTTTATCCACGATTTTTGCAAGAGCTTTGTTTGCAACACCGGGGAATGCGTTTTGCTCGTGGATTGCCGTTTTTATACCCATTTTCGCAGCTTCGCGAAGCACGGGACCTGTTACATAGCCACCAAAGCCCACAACAACATCAGGTTGAAATTCTTTAATGATTTTCTGTGCCTTGCCCGATGCTTTTAAAGTGAGCATTACTGTATTCACATTATCAATCAAGCCTTTAATTGAAAGACTTCTTGAAAAGCCGTTCATTTTAACAGTTTTTATTTCAAATCCCGCTTTTGGAACAATTTTTGTTTCCATTCTGCCCTCTGTTCCCACAAAGAGAACCTCTGCACTCGGGTCAAGTCTTTTCATTTCTTTTGCAACTGCTATTGCAGGATTTATGTGTCCACCAGTACCACCGGCTACAAACATTACTCTCATTTCTTTTTACCCCTTTTTACGCATACTGCGAGAAATTGACAACAACATTCCCATTTCACAAAGAAGAATGAAAATCGAAGTACCACCCGCAGAGAAGAACGGAAGTGAAATACCAGTATTTGGAATCAAGTCACTTACAACAGCTATATTGAGTGCAACCTGAATACCAATCTGGAATGCAATGCCCATAGAGAGCAATGCACCAAAGCGGTCTTTTGCACGAAGACCTATATAAATACCTCTGTAAACCAGAAGTGCAAAAAGCACGATTATTGCTGCCGCACCAATAAAGCCCAATTCTTCACAGACAATGGCAAAGATAAAGTCATTCTGTGGCTCTGAAACATAGAGATGCTTTTGTTTTGACTGACCTAAACCTGTGCCTAAGAATCCACCTGAACCAATAGCATAAAGTGAATTGTTTGTCTGCCAACGAACGCCTGTTGGGTCAAAGTCTTTATCGAGCCAAGCTGTAATACGCTCACCCATATAATCTTGAAGAATAGTTGGATTTGCAACAAGAACTATCACCGCAATAAGCACAACTCCACCTGCAAACACAAACCATTTGTATTTGACTTCGCCAAGGAAGAGCATCACAATGCCGATTGCAAGCATCAAAACTGTACCTGAAAGGTGATTTTCAAGATAAACAAGACCTGCAAACACGATGATAAGCATACCATATGCAATTACTGATGTAGTTGATTTATAGAGAACAAGTCTGCCGTCTGTAAAATCATAAATAGTATTTGCAATGCTTGATTTACTTGGGATTTTGCCCGTTACGCCTTTATAATCTTTATCTAGCAGAAAGGCTAAAATCAATATAAGGCCGATTTTTGCAATTTCTGATGGTTGGAATGTGGTGAACCCTAAGTTAATCCATCTTTTAAAGCCCGGTTTATATTCGGGAAGCACAAGGACTAATAATAAAAGCCCCACTGACACCACAGCGCCTATAATTGCAAAGACTTTAAAATATTCATAGCGGATTCGAGAAACCACATACATTCCCACAAGTCCCAAAACTGTGAAAATTATCTGACGGCGGAAGATATAAGTGCTGTCGCCGTCACGGTTATAATAACTGTAAGTATAGCTAGCGGAAAAAAGCATTACGAGTCCCACAGACACGATAACTATAAGCAAAAGGAAAAACGGAATATCCATTGAGCCATTTGCAAGTAATCCATTTAAGGGAGAATTTTTTCTCTTTGTTGCCATTTTTCCACCAACCTTTCTTTAAAAATTAAAGTTTAATTATTTTGCAATGCCGAAATAATAAATTGCCAAGCCCACTGCACAACCAAGCATATTAACAAGTGAGAAAATCGTTACGATTTTGCGTTCTTTCCATCCACACATTTCAAAGTGATGGTGAATTGGTGCCATTTTGAAGATTCTCTTGCCATGAGTTGCTTTGAAATAACCAATTTGCAACACGTCTGACATTGCTTCAATTACATAAATGATACCGAAAAGAACGAGAATAATTGGACAATCTATTGCATAAGCCAACGCTACAACCATACCGCCCAAGAACATTGAACCTGTGTCACCCATCATTACCTTTGATGGATAGTAGTTCCAGATAAGGTAACCCAAGCAACCGCCTGCGAGTGCTGCTGCAAGAACACTGATACCTGTGAATTTCACCATAAGCGCTGCAATACAGAATGCAATAGCAGTTACACTTGTAACACTTGCGCAGAGTCCGTCAATTCCGTCTGTGAAATTAACCGCATTAACTGCACCGTAAATTACGCAAAGGCCGAAAATCCAGAAGAACCATTTAAGGTCAACTGAGCCAACAAAAGGAATTTTCATAAATGTAAGTCCGTTGAAATAAAGACTTGCAAGATATGAGAAGATTATTGCTAACTGTGCAACTGTTTTTTGAGTGATTGTAAGACCTAAATTACGTTTTTTAACAACTTTGATATAGTCGTCAGCAAAACCTACAAGTCCAAAGCCCAAAGCAAGAAATACACCTGCCACAAGTTTTACTTTAAGTTGATTTGGTACGATTGACTCCCCTGCAAAAAGGTTGCCACCCATAAGATAATCTGTTAAAAGCACAACAATTACTGTAACGATTGTGCTGACAATAAACATAAGTCCACCCATAATTGGTGTGCCTTGCTTTGATTTGTGCCAGATTGGGCCGTCTTCAAGGATAGTTTGCCCGAATTTAAGTTTGCGAAGCCATGGAATCATAACAAATCCCAATAAAAATGCTATTGCAAAACTGAGTATTGTAGCAAAGCCACAAGCAACAAAAATATTCATAATCACAACTCCTTAAACATCCCAATGTTTATATAATTCTTCAAAAATTTCTTCTAATTTCATTCCACGACTTGCTTTGAAAAGCACCGTGTCACCTTTTTGAAGATATTTTTTCAATTCATCTGTAAGTTGAGTTTTATCAGTAAAAGAGAAAACTGATTGAAGTCCGCCATTTTTCGCACTATCTGCAATAAACTTTGAACTTTCACCCAATGTGAAAAGTGCATCTATTTCACATTCAGCAACATAGTCACCAACCATTCTATGAGCAGTCTCGGTGTAATCACCAAGTTCCAACATATCTCCTAAAACTGCAATTTTTCTCATTCTTGCGATTTTGCAAAGTGTGTTGAGCCCTGCTTTTTGTGAATCGGGACTTGCGTTATAACAATCTTCAATAACGGTTATACCCTTTGCATCTTTGACTCTCTGTCGCATTCCTGACGGTGTATAGTCGCAAAGTCCTTTTGCGATTAAATCAGGTGCAATATTATATTCAATTCCCACAGCGAAAGCCACGAGAGCGTCATATACATTGTGAATTCCCACAGTTGGAATTGTTACTTTTTGACGATTACCGTTCCACACTGCTACAAAATCAGTTGAATAATCTTTTTCAACGATTTCTTCAGCTAAAAACTCGCAGTTTTTATTTTCGATACCGAATTTTACGATATTATAATCTGCATTTTGGAGAGTTGAGAGTTTATCGTTATCACCGTTAACGAAAAGTGTTGAGCCTTTTTTCATACCCTCAAGCATTTCGAGTTTTGCTTTGAGGATTCCGTCACGAGAGCCAAGGTTTTCGATGTGCGAAACACCGATATTGGTAATTATTGCACAGTCGGGACGAGCAGAATTTGTAAGGTCTGAAATCTGGCCAAAGCCATCCATACCCATTTCAAGAACTGCGCATTGATAAGACTCATCAAGACGAAAAATTGTTCTTGGCATTCCGATTTCATTATTGAAATTACCTTCGGTTTTAAGTGTTTTATATTTTTGAGCCATTACACAAGCAGTCATTTCTTTTGTTGTGGTTTTGCCGACACTACCTGTAAGCCCGATTACAATTAAATTATCAATTGAATGTCTGTAAAATGATGCTAAATCTAGGAGTGCTTGTTTTGTATTGTCAACATATATGACAGGTGCGTCAACCTCCACCTTTTTATGACTGACTATTGCGCCGACACCTTTTTTTGCAACATCTTCGATAAAGTCGTGCCCGTCAAAGCGGTCACCCTTGATTGCAAAAAACAATGTATTTTCGTCAACATCACGGCTATCAATAGAAACACGATTTATTAACTTTTCAGAAGCAATGTCATTGCCCAGCACTTTGGCTACCTGCGTAACTGTTAAGTTCATAACTACTCCTTAAAATATTCCTTTATTATTTCACGTTCATCAAAATGAATTCTTTCGTTACCGATTATCTGATAAGTTTCGTGCCCTTTGCCCGCAAGCAAGACCACATCGCCACGTCTTGCTTTAGAGAGTGCAAACTCAATAGCTTGACGGCGATTTTCTATTATTGCAAGTTTTGATTTAGTTTTCTCCATCCCAGCGAGAATGTCGTTAATTATTAGCAAGGGGTTTTCTGTTCTTGGGTTATCACTTGTGACAACTGCGATATTTGACAACTCCCCTGCAATTCTGCCCATTTCGGCTCGCTTACTTTTATCTCTGTCGCCACCACAACCGAAAACTGTGATAATTTTGCCTTTTGTGAAACCTTTGATACATTTCAAAATGTTTTCTAATCCGTCTGGTGTATGAGCATAATCTATAATTACTGTAAAATTTCTCGGTACAGGTACTCGCTCTGCTCTGCCCTTTACTTGCTTTATTTTTTCAGTTGAATTCGCAATATCATCAATAGAAAATCCTAACTCTATCAAAGCAGATGATGCACAAAGAGAATTATAAACTGTAAACTCGCCAGGCAAATTCACATTTATTCTGCCTATACAATTTATGCCCACTAACTCGTATTGTACAAAGGACTCATTGCAGATTACGTTTTTAGCGGTGTAGTCTGCTTTATTGTCAACTGTTGAACAAGTTACAACAGGACATTCTATTCTAGAAAGAGCCGTTTTGACATTATTATCGTCAATATTTACTATTGCTTTTTTGCTATTTTTAAGTAATTCCAGCTTAGAATTTATGTAATTTTCCATCGTGATGTGATAATCAAGATGGTCAACCGTTATATTTGTCAGAATGGATATTTCATATTCAAGTCCATACACTCGTTTTTGTGCAAGGGCTTGTGAAGAAACCTCCATCACGCAATATTCACAATCGTTATTCACCATATTGCGAAACAATTTTTGCAACTCCATTGGCTCGGGTGTTGTTAGAATTGACTCTGTTTTACCGTCACCAAAATCATTTTCAATTGTTCCGATTAACCCACATTTATAACCCAATCCATTCAACATATTTTTAATAAAAAATGATGTTGAGGTTTTTCCGTTTGTGCCTGTAACCCCTATAAGTTTAAGCTTTTTGGTAGGATTATCATAAAAATTTGATGCAATTTGTGAATATGCTTTTCTTGTGTTTTCAACTTTTATTTGTCCGTCAATTTTCAAGTCCCGTTCACAAATCACGGCAACAGCACCATTTTGTAATGCTTGTTTTGCCATTTTGTGACCATCGAACTGATTTCCATCTATACAGACAAACAATGTGTTTTCTTTGGTATCCTTAATTTTATCCGTTACTCTTTCAATTTCCACATCTTCAAACGCATTCAGCGTTTTCACACCTTGAAGAAGTGTAGAAAGTTTCATTTGAGTTGATACCCCTCTATTAAATTTTAGTCGGCTACATTCACGCTTGAACGGAAGTAAACCGTAATAACTGTGCCTTGTTCGTAAGTAGCACCTGCAGGGATATTCTGTTTATATGACAACACTTCGCCACCCTGAGTTGTACCTGCTACTTTAATATTGAAACCAGAATTGACTGCAATTCTGTTTGCTTCTGCTATTGTAAGATTTGTAAGATTTGGAACTGTTGCTGTTTGCTTTTCTGCATTTTCTTCTGTGTAAACAACAATTATTCCACCTTTTGGCATTGACTGTTTAGCTGATGGGATTTGAGAAATGACTTTATCACCATTTCCGATAACCTTAACTGTAAATCCACTTGCCTTTGACTTAACTGTATCTGCATTTACACCAACAAGGTTTGGTGCGGTAACAGTTGCTTTTGCCATTTCCTCGTCGCTGTATTGTGGGTCGATATTGAGATAAGCCATAATATTTTCAAAAATTCGACCTGCGATTGGAGCAGCAACGCCACCACCTGTTGTTGAACCACCCTGTGGCTCGTCAATAGCAACCAAAACTGCGATTTGTGGGTCATTAGCAGGTGCAAAGCCTGCAAATGATGCTATATTTTTACCAGGTACCTGAAGTTTTTCACTTGTACCTGTTTTACCTGAAATATGATAACCCGCTACATAAGCATTTTTAGCTGTACCTGAAATACATACTTCTTCCATAAGAGAGCACATAAGGTCAGCAGTTTTTTCTGAAATAACCTGTCTTCTCATTGTTGGAGTTGTTTCTGAAACAAGATTTCCGTTTTCGTCAAGAACTTTTGAAACAACATAAGGTTGCATAAGTTTGCCACCATTACCAAGAGAAGAAACTGCTGTAATAACCTGAATTGGAGTTATCTGGAATGTCTGACCGAATGATGCAGATGAAAGTTCAGCAATACCCATTTTTTCAACAGGATAATATGATTTCCCTGCAACCGGTGTTGCTTCTGCAGGAAGGTCAATACCTGTAGCTTCAGTAAAACCGAAACCTTCAAAATATTTGAAGAACATTTCTTTGCCCATTCTCTGACCAAGAGTAATGAAATATGTATTGCAAGAATTAGGCAATGCTTTTGCGATTGTCTGTGTTCCGTGCGCTGTGTTATGGAAACAATGCTGGAAATAGTTTGCAACTTTGATTGAGCCTGTGCAATGATAAGTTGATTCAGTGTTAATTATACCTTCTTCAAGGGCTGCTGCTGCAACAAAAACCTTGAATACTGAACCCGGGTCATAAGCATCACTAATGGCTCTGTTACGCCATTGAGCATATTGAGCATTGAGCTTTGCATTGCTCTTTTCTTTTTCATCTTGCAATGCTTCAATTTCTTCTAAAACCTTGCTTGAAGTGATTGTATATGGCTCGTTAAGGTCATAGTCAGGCTTTGTTGTCATTCCAAGAATTGCGCCAGTTTTAACATCCATAACAATGCCATAAGCGTATTTTGCATTGTTTTCTTCAACTGCTTGCTCAAGCTGTTGCTCGAGATAATATTGAATAACTTCGTCGATTGTAAGAACAAGGCTATGTCCTTGCTCTGCATCATAGGTAGTTTCATAATCATTAGGCATTGCACCTGCAAGAGCATTTTGTGCGGTGATAATTCGACCCGCCTTGCCTGTTAGCTCTTCGTTATATTTAAGCTCGATACCTGCTCTGCCTGTATCCCCTGAGCCTGTAAATCCAACAACTGTTGATGCAAATGAGCCGAGTGGATAATAACGTTTTGTATCAGGGTCGATGCCAACAATCATATTGAGTTTTTGGTCTTTATGCTCTTTTATGAATGCCTGAAGAGCAATTTTTTCATCATTACTGATTTGACCGACAATTTTTTCATAACCACTTGTGTTTTTATTGACTTTTTTCTCAATTGTTTCAACATTGAGTTCAAAATTCTCTGTAAAGTAATTTACAAGCAATGATTTTTGTTCGTCTGTTGTTATTTTTGATGGGTTGATATAAACAAGCCATGCAGACGCACTTTGTGCGATGACTTTCATATTTGAGTCATAAATGGTGCCACGATGGGCATTGACGATAGTATCACTCAACTGATTTCTTTCTGCTTTAAGACGATATTCTTCGCCTTTTACAATCTGAAGCCAGAAAAGGTTTCCAATGAGCACTAACAAGAAAAGAGCGAAACCTAAAAACGCAATATGTGAACGAATTGACATATTTTTTGTAGGTTTTTTATTCATTTTCAGTTCTCCTTTCTATAGTGTGACACTATCCTAAAATAGCACAAAACGAGAGTCAAGATTTCTCAACTCTCTTTGCTTTCATCTATTATATATTATTTTACTTCTTCGTTTATTACCTGAGCATCAGTTGTTTTGCCGTTTGCCATAACCACTGAATCTTCACCTGACAAGTCAACATAAATAACTTGATAATCCTGAACCTTAACCATACCCAAAACATTGAGTGCATAATCTTCAACTTTATTAATGGATATAACTGAATTAAGGCTATTGTTAAGTCTAACCGTATCACTCTGCGCAATTTTCATTGCACTTTCAACCTGTTTGATTTCACGGTTGATTTCATCAAGCTGAACACGGCTATAAATAACCATTGCCATAAACATTATAACTGCACAAGCAACTGCCATAATTTTTCTTGCCTGCAATGCAGACTTTCTTGCTTCGTTTTGAACCTGTGCTCGTGTTGGCTTTGGTTTTTCTAAAAGCTTTAACTGTGGCGCTTTTTTAGGCTGCTCTTTAATCTTTGGCGCTGCGTTACTGGTTGACACAGTTTTTGGCTCGAAATATTCAAATTTATATGACTCGTATTTATTATACTGTGCCATCCTTCTCTTCCTTTTCTTTCTACTTTATTTTCTCGATAGTGCGAAGCTTTGCGCTTCGACTTCTGTTGTTAGCATCTAATTCGCTTTGCTTTGCACTGAGTCCTTTATTTATGATTTTTCCCGATGGTGTGTTCCCACAAACACAAACAGGAAATTCTTTTGGGCAAGTGCAACCCTCTGTAAACTTTTTAAATGTTTCTTTGACCGCTCTGTCTTCAAGTGAGTGGAATGTTATTATCGAAAGTCTTCCACCAACTTTCAAACAACTGAACATATCACTAACTGCTTGACTTAATCCTGCAAGCTCGTCATTGACTTCAATTCTGATAGCCTGAAATGTTTTTCTTGCTGGGTGGCCGTCTCTGCGGTGTTTAGCAGGTACAGAATCTTTAATAATTTCTGCAAGTTCGATTGTTGTTTCAATTGGTTTTTCGTTTCTTGCTTTGACTATATTTTTTGCAATGTTGCGAGAGAACTTTTCTTCGCCATACTTATATATAATATTGCTGAGTTCTTGTTCTGAATAAGTATTCACAACATCAAAAGCACTTTTACCACTTTTACTCATTCTCATATCAAGGGGCGCATCTTTATGAAATGAAAATCCCCTTTCAGCAGTATCAAGTTGGAACGAGCTAACACCCAAGTCAGCAAGGATTCCATCTGCTTTTCTGTCACCGAGAATGTTTTTTATATTGAAAAAGTTATCGTTAACTATTTCCACTTGATTATTTGAACCTATTCGTTCATTTATTACCTTTATGGCATCTGGATCACGGTCAATAGCCACCAAGGTGCCATTTTTTATGTTTTTAAGAATCTCACTTGAATGACCTGCGCCACCGCAAGTGCAATCAACATAAAGTCCGTCAGGTTTAATATCAAGTGATTCTATTGTTTCGTCGAACAAAACTGAAATATGTTGAAAATCCATAATGTTCTCCAATTAGAAGTGGAAGTCATCAAAGTTGATGAGTTCGTGAAGCGGTTTAACATCTGCTTTAAAGTTTTCAGTTGCCCAGATTTCAATTCTTTGACCCGCACCGATAATCGCAACATCTTTTGTCAAGTCTGCGTGTTCAACCTGGTCTGCAGTGAGAGTTGCTCTGCCCTGTTTATCGGGAGCCACTTCAACAACCTGACTGAAGAACGCTCTTTGAACTTCACGGTTTGGGTGATTAATAAACTGTTCGCTGATTTTTTCAAAGGTTTCTTTTGTATAAACATACAAACATTTTTCGCCACCCTTGAAAATAACGAACTCTTCGCCCAACTGGTCACGGAATTTTGCAGGAATGAAAATTCTGTTTTTTGCATCAAGGCTATGGAAATACATACTATTGAATGCCATATTAAATTTTCACTCCTTCCAAATCTTAGTTAATTTTTAAGATTTTCACCACTTTTATGAATTTTAGGTGTGTTTTTCCACCACACGAGATATTATAATACATATAATATAAAAAATCAATAGTTTTTTTATAATCTATCACCAAAATTTTCTGTCAAAATTTGTCAGTTTTGACGAAGAGAAAAAGCACAAAAAAACACCCTATTCAGTTAAGAATAGAGTGTTAAATGTTTAAATATTTAATTATCCAAATTTCTTTTTATATCCTTCGATTGCATCTTCAATAATCTCAACTGCTGCCAAAACACCTTTTGCTTCGTCAATTGCAGTATCTTTATTTTCAAGCATTTTATAGACTTTAAAGAAGTGAATCATTTCATCAAATTTATGCTTTGGAAGTTGGCTGATATCTTTATATCCATTGTAATTGGGGTCACCAAACGGAATTGCGATAATTTTATCGTCTGCGTGACCACCATCAATCATAGAAATTACACCGATTGGATAGCAACGAACAAGTGCCATTGGTTCAATTTGTTCGGTACAAAGCACCAGCACATCCAGTGGGTCATTATCGTCTGCATAAGTCTTTGGAATAAAGCCATAGTTTGCAGGATAATGAGTTGATGTGTGAAGAACACGGTCAAGCTTTAAAAGGCCTGTTTCTTTATCAAGCTCATATTTCATTTTGCTACCCTTTGAAATTTCTATAACTGCTTCAAAGTCTTTTCTTGTTATTCTTGATGCATCAATATCGTGCCAGATATTCATTATCTTTTAACTCCTTTATGTTCTTCAATGAGTTCTTTTCTTACTCTCCATAAGTCTTCGGACAAATCAACATAATAAGTGTGTGGATTTTCAAAGCGCTTGACTTCTTCCCACAAATTATCAATCTGTTCTGAACAATAATCACGGATTTCATCAAGTGAGGGTTCTTTATAAACACACTCGCCTTTCACGAAAACGGGGACTAACAATTTTCTTGCAACAAAGTTTTCAACTTCTTTGCGTTTCCAAGTAAAGTCGGGGTCAAAAAGTGTATAAGGTTTGCTTTCGTCGATTACTTCATTTTCAAGAGTCAACACATCGGCAATTGCCTTGCCTGTATCACAATCAAAAAGACGATAGAGCATTTTTGAATGTGGCGTTGTGATTTTGCTGACATTTTCTGACAAGTTGATTTTTGGAATAATCTCGCCGTTTTTCTCTGTTGCGCAAAGCTTATAAACACCGCTGAAAAGTGGTGACGATGCAGAGTTAATAAGGCGCTCACCAACAACAAAGCAATCAACCTTTGCACCCTGCAAAATCATATCATTGATAATATATTCGTCAAGCGAGTTTGATGCAATAATGTTGCAATCAGGGTAGCCCGCTTCGTCAAGCATTTTACGAACTTTTTTTGAGAGATAAGTAATATCACCTGAGTCAATTCTCACACTTATAGGGCGCTTACCCATTGGTTTTAAAATATCGTCAAATGCTTTGATTGCATTTGGAACACCACTTTTAAGGGTATCATAAGTATCAATAACAAATGAGCAATCGTCGGGATAAAGCTTTGCATATTCACAAAATGCTTCATATTCAGAATCAAACATCTGCACCCAGCTATGAATCATTGTATTCATTATTGGTATGCCAAAATCTTTGCCTTGCAACACACCTGATGTACCAACACAGCCACCGATGTATGCAGCACGAGAACCATAATAAGCGTTGTCATAGCTTGTTGCACGACGAGTGCCAAATTCGGCAACTTCAGTTCCCTTTGCAGCACGGACAAGTCTGTTTGCTTTTGTAGCAATAAGACTCTGATGATTCATAGAAACCAACAAAATAGTTTCTAAAAGTTGAGCCTGAATAATTGGTCCACGAACCTTGATTACAGGTTCATTTGGAAAAATCGGTGTTCCTTCAGGAACTGACCATATATCGCATTTAAGCTCAAAGTTTTTAAGATATTCAATAAAACTTTCTGCAAATCCATTTTCGCGAAGATATTCTAAATCGCTCTCATTAAAAGAGAGATTTTTTAAATATTCAATTATCTGTGAAAGCCCTGCAAAAACTGCAAAGCCACCTTTATCTGGAACTCTTCTGAAAAACAAATCAAAATATGCAATATCATCGGCTTTTTTGTTTTCTAAAAAGCCGTTTGCCATTGTTAATTCATAAAGTTCTGTCATTAATGAAAGATTTCTTTTCATAAATAATCACCTTTTATTATTTTAACAAAGAAATGTGTAAAAGTCTATAATAATTTGTTATTGAAGATGTTTAATTTTTATTATATAATAATTTCATATTGAATTAGGAGAAATGTTTATGTTTAATGAACTTATTTTAAAAAGAGAAAGCTGCAGAAATTATAATGGCGAGCCAGTGAACACTGATTTGCTCATTAAATGTGTTGATGCTGCAAGACTTTCACCATCTGCTTGCAACTCACAGCCTTGGAAATATTATATTATCAATGGTGGAGAAAATGCTGAAAAAATCAGAGATTGTATTCAGCCAAACGGTGCTAATAAATTTGTGCAGAATTGCCCTGCATTTGCTATTGTTACAGAACAGCCTGCAACCCTTAAGCCTGCTATTGCAGAACGCATTAAGGATAAACAAAGATGGGCACAGAATGATGTTGGCCTTTCGGTTGCGCATTACTGCTTACAAGCAGCAGATTTAGGTCTTGGCACTTGCATTATCGGTATGGTTGAAGAAGAAAAAGTCCGTGAGTATTTTGGAATCGAAGATAAAATAAGACTTGTTATCGCAACAGGATATTCAGCAGATGAAAAGCCAAGAAACAAGGTAAGAAAAGCATTAGAAGATGTTTGCGTAGTTATTGAATAAACAGAATTTCTTGACAAATAGTTTTTAATATGTTATTCTTGTCAAAATTCAATTTGAGGTATTATAATGAACACATATCTTCTCAAAAATCTTGATATGTATATACATTGGCTTGCACGACCTTTTGTGTGCAGGTCTATACTTCTATATTCATTTTCGTGATTTGTAATATAATTTATACGATATGATTATATGGTGTAGGCTTAGTTTATAAGCTTACACCATTTTTATTTTGAAAGGAGAAAACAAAATGAAATTATTAAACTTATTCAAAAAGAAAAATGCAACAACCGGAAACAGTATTATTGATTTTTACAACAATTATGATGAAGAAGGCAGATTGTTGCGAAAAAGCAGAATGCCTGAATACCTTAATACAATGAAATATATTGAAAAATATCTTTCACCTGATGCAAAGATTATTGAAATCGGTGCAGGAACGGGCAGATATTCACTTGCACTTGCGGAAAAGGGTTATGATGTTACTGCGGTTGAACTTGTACCACACAATATTGAAATTATGAAGAAAAAAGTCAAATCACATCATAATATCAAGATTTATGAAGGTAATGCCTGCGATTTGTCTGCATTTGAAAGCGAAACTTATGATATAGTGCTCTTGTTAGGACCAATGTATCATCTCTTTACTGACGAAGATAAACATCTTGCACTTGATGAAGCAATAAGAGTAGCAAAAACAAATGGAGTAATTTACGCATCATATTGCAACAACGATACATCAATATATACGTTTTTTTACAAAAAAAGAATATTAGAATATCTTGATAAAGGTCTTATTAAAGAGGATTACCATACTTTTTCATCACCTGAGGAAGTGTTTGAACTGTACCGTAAATCTGATATTGATAATCTTATGAAAAGTCATAATGTTACAAGACTTCATTTCGTTGGTGTTGATATGATTTCATATATTTTTGACGATAAGTTCGACCTTATTAGTGACCGCGAATTTGAGGAATATATGAGATTTCTCTCAAATATTTGTGAACGTGAAGATTGCGTTGGTATGTCAATTCACATGTTAGATGTGTTTAGGAAGAATTGAAAGGTCACAAGCGAAATAATATGGTTGACCACTAAAAATAATAACGGCGGGGTCAAGACCCCGCCCTACCATTTTATATGAGATTTTTACAGGACGATGTGGGCATCGTCTCCTACTTTTTATTCGGGCTGCCGAATCGCCAGCCCCTACATTTTACACTTTGCGTTTTGCATTTTGCGCTTTATAATCTTACTGATATTCCGTTGTCGCGGAGATAGTGCTTTAAGTCCATAATTGGGATTTCGTTGAAGTGGAAAAGTGATGCAGCTAAAACTGCATCGGCTTTACCCTCGTTGAAGGCATCAAGGAAGTGAGATTTTGCTCCTGCGCCACCTGATGCGATTACAGGCACACCGACACACTCTGAAACTGCACGGTTAAGGTCATTATCATAGCCTGTTTTTTGGCCGTCGCAATCCATACTTGTTAAAAGGATTTCGCCTGCTCCCCTTTTCACTGCTTCTTGAGCCCATTTAACTGCATCAATACCTGTTGGGATTCGTCCACCGTTGAGATAAACCTCCCAACCTTTATCGTTTCGTTTAGCATCAATGGCACAAACAACGCATTGGCTACCGAATTTATATGCAGCTTCATTTATGAGATTTGGGTTTCTAACAGCAGCAGAGTTTACTGAAATTTTGTCAGCACCTGCACGAAGTAATTCTTTAAAATCGTCAACAGTTCTTATTCCACCACCAACTGTGAATGGAATAAAGATATTATCGGCAACCTGACGGACAATCTCAAGCATTGTGCCCCTACCCTCGTGAGTAGCAGTAATATCAAGAAGCACCAACTCGTCAGCACCTTTTTTGTTGTATTCGATTGCACATTCAACAGGGTCACCTGCGTCACGGATATTGACAAAGCTGACACCCTTAACAACGCGTCCGTTTTTAACATCAAGACAAGGTATAATTCTTTTAGCGTACATTATTCTACCCCCATTGATGCAAAGTTTCTTAAAATCTGCAAGCCCACATCGCCTGATTTTTCAGGGTGGAATTGAGTTGCAAAAATATTGTTTTTACCCACTGCAGAATGAAAATCAATGCCGTAATTTGTTACAGTTGCGATGTCATTTTCGTCTTCTGCGTGAAGATAATAGGAATGAACAAAATAAACATAGCTGTTTTCGGGAATATCTTTAAAGAGAGTATTTTTTTGCTTGATTTCAAGTGAGTTCCAACCGATATGTGGAATTTTAAGTCCCATATCACTTGAGAATTTTTTGATTTTGCCTTTGAAAATGCCAAGTCCTTTAACGCCCGGTGATTCTTCTGACTCTTCAAAGAGGAGTTGAAGTCCCAAACAGATGCCCAAGAATGGTTTGCCACTTAATGCACATTCTTTAACAGTTTCAACCAGACCGTTTTTACGCATTGAGTCCATAGCATCACCAAAAGAGCCAACACCCGGCAAAAGAATTTTATCTGCTGACAAAATCACTTTTGGGTCATTGGTTATTACACTTTCGGCGCCAATAAAATCAAATGCTTTTTTTACACTTTGCAGATTTCCTGCTCCGTAATCGATAATTGCTATCATTTTTGTCATTCCTTAAATATAATAGAGATATTTTAACAAATAAATATTAGATAATCAATAGATATAATTGACTTTTGAGAGCTTTTGCTTTAAAATCAAACGTGTATGGAGGTAATTCTTATGGATAATCTTTTAGATAAAAAAGGCTTTATAAGTGATATGGACGGTGTTATCTATCACGGCAACAGAATTCTTGACGGTGTTACTGAATTTGTCAACTGGATGATTGATAACGATAAAAAGTTCGTATTTTTGACAAATAGTGCAGAGAAAACTCCCCACGAGTTGAGTATGAAGCTGGAAAGAATGGGTCTTAAAGTATCTGCTGACCATTTTTATACAAGTGCTATGGCTACTGCTGCATTTTTAAATAGTCAGAAACCAAACTGCACTGCGTATGTTATCGGTGAAGCTGCACTCACAAAGGCTCTTTATGACCAAGGAATTTATATGAATGATGTGAATCCTGACTATGTGGTTGTTGCAGAAACAAGAACATATAACTTTGAAAAAATTGAAAAAGCTATTGAGCTTGTTAATAAGGGTGCAAAGCTTATCGGCACAAACCCTGATATTACAGGTCCAACTGAAAGGGGTATTATGCCTGCAACGGGTGCACTCATAGCTCCTATTGAAATTGCGACAGGTAAAAAAGCATATTTTGTTGGTAAGCCAAACCCACTTATGCTTCGTCACGGTATTCGCAAATTAGGTTGTCACGGCACTGAAATCGCATTTATTGGTGACAGAATGGACACTGATATTATTGCGGGTATCGAGTCAAATGTTGACACTGTGCTTGTGCTCAGTGGTGTTACAGCTTTTGACGACATTGATAAATTCCCATATCGTCCTAAATATATTCTCGACAATGTTGGAGAAATGTTGAAGTTATAATAAAAATTAAAAGCAAAGACCTTGCAAATGCAAGGTCTTATTTTTATAGGTTATCATACATTTCTGCAAGTCTTTTTGCAGAATTATAAAGGTCTTTCACGCATTTATTAATATCGGGATTTTTAAGATTTTCAATATAATAACTTGCTTCGAGAGTGAAATAACCGTCATAATTAATATCTTTAAGAGCTTTCACGATTGGCACAAAGTCAATATTCATTGTAAATGGTGGTTGGTGTGAATCGTGCAATTTATCGTTATCGTGGATATGCAAGGCTTTGAGACGGTTACCCAACGCTCTCACCATTTCTTCTGCTGAAGTGTTGCTGCCCTTCATTTCGGCGTGACCTATATCAAGACAAGCCACAAAATAGTCGTCATTGACTGCGTCGAGGTGCGCGTTAAAGCTTTCAGGTGTGGCACAAGCGGCAAATGAAGAATGCTCTGCGTCAGGAAACCAATTCCACATATTTTCTGTTGCGATTTTCACATTATGCTCTTTTGCAAATGGCAAAAGTTCAAAATACATTTCTGCATTTTCTTGTGGTGTGCCGTTATTCATTGGGTGGATGATTAAAATCTCGCCCCCTGCTTCTGCAAGACACTCGATTGCGCGTTTAAGATAATAAGCACTTTGGGGTGAGCTGGGGAAAGGTGCGTGACCTTGATTACATATAATTCCGTTATCAAGACCGATTTGACGAAGTTTTCGTGCAAATGCAAGATAATTGTCCTGTGCTAATGGGTGGTTTGTTGGGACTAAAATACCATTTTGTTTTTCGCACATCTGAAACATTGAGAAATCCCAAGCGTCAAAGCCTGTTTTTGCCACAAGTTCAACGGCTTTTTCTTCACCAATTTGTAATGCGATTGAATCAATTTCAGTTGAGATTTTCATAACGTTTCTCACTCTTTCTTTTGATAATATAATCAAATATTGCAAACAATATACAACCTACCCCGTAACAGATTAAGTCTGCCACAGAAAATGTTCTACCAAGCAAAGTTGAGATAAATGCATTGTCGTCAAGACCTAACAACTTCACAAAATCAAAATACTGACCGATTTCAACAAGTGCTGAAAATACAAACACGAGTATTGGCACAACTTTAACTTTTTCGGGAATAAGAATTCTTGCAAACGAACAAATCAAAACTGTTACAAGCATATCCCCTATATATGGGCGCACAAAATTGTCACGGACAAATAATGCGATTAATATTTCTATTGTGAGTATCACAAAAACAAAACGCCATAAACTAGTCTTAATCTGTTTTTGATTTCAATCACCACCAGAGTATCTTATATTTATTTTAGTATAAGAAATGATAAAATGCAATAAAAATAAGAGTCTTCCTGTTGGAAAACTCTTATTTTGGTGGGCAGGGGTGGATTCGAACCACCGAAGTCGTCGACGGCAGATTTACAGTCTGCTCCCTTTGGCCACTCGGGAACCTACCCATATTAAATTAACAAAAAAATGGAGCTGGTGGACGGACTCGAACCCCCGACCTGCTGATTACAAATCAGCTGCTCTACCAACTGAGCTACACCAGCGTCTCAACGCTTGAATATAATATCATAACAAAACGGGTTCGTCAAGTCTTTTTTTAAAGTTTTTTTAATTTTTTTGACATTTTTCTATTTTTATTAAATTGCATTAATTCAAAATGAAAAGACGGGGAAAGCCCCGTCAATCTCACTCTGTTTTTCCTTCTGTTTTAGGGCTTAACAAGAAAAGGGATGCTATAAATAGTCCTATTAAAATAAACCCTGCTATAAAACCGATGGTTGCATTGGTTGAATATGCATCTGCTAAAGGTTTTAAGAATACATAGCCCACCAAATCTTCGTTGCCTAAATTTATTGAATCAAATTTATTCTGTGCCACATTAATGATTATACCACAGAGCAAAGATGAAAGTCCACCATATAAGAGCACATTGAGAATTGATTTATAGTTAATTGCAATAAGCGCAATCAACAACAAAACTGACAATATAATAAGCTTTGTAACAGTTTCTTGTGACAAGAAAACGATGAATTTATCACTTGACATCTGAGATGTTTTTTCAATACTTGATACAACAAAAGAACGCATAAATATTCTCACCGCATCTTCAACACTTTTAGCATTTTTAGGGTCAAGTTCTAAAACTGTGTCAACTGAAATATTATTGTCAAGTCGGTTTTGTGCTTCTTTAGGGTCGCTATTAATGAAGAAATCCACAAGATAAAGCACTTCGTTTTTGACAACTCTGTTCACAAATTCTGACGATAAAATCTGGTCAACGGCTATTTGTGCAAACGAGAAGAAATATTTGCTTTTGCTTTCAATATATTCTCGTGCTGAATCCTTCATATAGTCGCCAACAGTTGTTTTTTCGCTTCTTACAATGAATTTCACATCACTTAAATCTGTTGTGTTAACCTGAGTTTTGAACTCTTCAGAATTTATATAATTTCTGCCAACATTAATAAGTGTTGCACCAAGCATTGACACTGTTGCGCAAACTACAAGAACTAATGAAATGACAACTTTAAAAACATTTAATATTTTTGATGTGGTTTTTTTATTCATAAAATCACCTGATTTATACTACAAAAATACCCCGTACAGATAAGTACGGGGTGAATTTTTCAAGGGGCAATTATTCAGCTGCTTCTTCTTTTTTCTTGTGGAAGAGAATTTTATCAACAGGGAAATAAAGGAAGAACTGAACTGCTGAACAAATCATTGTTGCAATGTTCTTTGCAAGAACTTCGTCGCACCACTCAAAGTTTACGAAAACACCTTTAAGTGTTGGGTTGAGCCATGCTGAGAAGAAAATGAGTGCGATTGTAAATACAATATAAATTGGAAGTGTTACTGCAACATTTGCACTTGAATTGAATGTTTTTTCTTTATTAACAAAGAAAGCAACAATCTGTGCAACAACGTTTGCAACGTTGCTTACGATAAAGTAACCAAGACCACCAACTGCTACCGGATAAACAAATACCCACCAGCTGAATTCCTGTGTATAAAGGTCTTTGATTGCAGGAATAAGCTGAAGTGTGTTAAGAAGCACGAACTGAACTATCATTGCAAGAAGACTTACAACAATAAACTTAACGAACTGCCAAACTGTAACAAGGAAAGAGCCTTTTTTCTCTGCTGCCTTGTCGATGTCTTTTAAAACTGCCATAATAAATATTCTCCTTTTTTATATACCAAATGATATGAATAAATCATAGCACAAATACCAGAAATAGTCAATAAAAAATACGGCAAAGAAATCCCTTTGCCGTATTAAAATATTAATTAATATTTTGTGAGATATTCGTCGATTTCCCACTGTGTAATTCTTGTTGTGTAGCTCTTCCATTCTTGCTTTTTACCTGCAAGGTATTTTGAGAAGATATGTTCACCAAGAACTTCTTTCACGAATTCGCTCTTTTCAAACTCTCTTGTTGCTTCTTGCAATGTGCTTGGAAGATTTTCGATGCCGTTTGCTTTTCTTTCTTCTCTTGTCATATCATAAATGTTTGTTGTGATACCCTCAGGTGCTTTCATACCCTTTTTGATACCATCAAGACCTGCTGCAATGCAGAGAGCCATTTCAAGATATGGGTTGCAAGATGGGTCTGCTGAACGAAGCTCAACACGAGTTGCCATACCACGAGCTGCTGGAACACGGATAAGTGCTGAACGATTTGATGCTGACCATGAGATATAAACAGGAGCTTCAAAGCCCGGAACTAATCTCTTATATGAGTTAACAAGTGGGTTTGCAACACAAGTAATTGCTTTTACATGGTGAAGAACACCTGCGATAAACTGATATGCAGTTTCGCTTAAACCATATTTATCATCTGGGTCATAGAATGCATTTTTACCGTCTTTCATAAGTGAAAGATTTGTGTGCATACCATTACCTGCTGCACCATAAAGTGGTTTTGGCATAAATGTTGCGTGAAGACCATTACGACGAGCATAAGTCTTAACAACGTGCTTGAATGTAACAACCTTATCAGCAGCTTCAAGTGCTTCTGCAAACTTAAAGTCGATTTCGTGCTGACCTTCTGCACATTCGTGGTGAGATGCTTCGATTTCATAATCCATCTGCTGAAGTGCTATGCAGATGTCATTACGGCACTGTTCACCGTCATCAGCAGGGCCAATATCGAAATAACCAACTGCGTCGTTTGTCTTTGTTGTTGCTCTGCCCTGTTCATCAAGCTTGAAAAGAAAGAATTCACATTCAGGACCAACATTGATTGAATAACCCATATCTGCTGCTTCTTTGATTACTGAACGAAGCACGTGACGAGGGTCGCCTGTGAATGGGGTTTCTTTATCAGCAGTATAAACATCACAAATTACTCTTGCTGTGCCCTCTTTCCAAGGGAGAATTGTAAATGTGTCAAGGTCTGGCTTCAAGTACATATCTGACTCGTCAATACGAACAAATCCTTCGATTGAAGAACCGTCAAACATCTGACCATCAGTAAGCACTTTACGGAACATATTTTCAGTAATTGCGATATTTTTCATCTGACCAAAAATGTCAGTAAACTGCAAACGCAAAAACTTAATTTCTTTTTCTTTTGCTATCTTGAGAATGTCTTCAACTGTGTAGCTCATTGGAGTTACCACCTTTCATGTAAGTATTATACATATAAATACCCACTTTAATAGTAATATTATACCATTGTTTTTAAAGATGTCAATAAATAAGTGCAGAACGCAGAGTGCAGAGTGCAAAACGAAAGCGGGGTCAAGACCCCGCTCTACAGCTTTATTCTTTTTTAGATTTTTTATAAAGAAGGTAAGAATAAACGGTTGGAACAATTACCATTGGTATAAGCACAATAAAGAAGAGCCAAAATGCCCCTAAAAATGCTGTTGCCATAATTACAACACCACCGATTACCCATAAGAAACCTGCCATTCTATGCGTTTTGTTCCAGTTTTCTTCATCATCTAAAGTCCAAGGAAGTTTGATGCCCATTGTGTAACTCTGCTTGCATTTTGGAAGATAGTTGCCGATTACAATAAACAAAGCGCCAAAAAACAGTGGCATAATTATTTCAACGCTGACCTTATGACCTAATGCTGTTGCATACACCATTGAGTTGCAAAGTAGGGATATAATAGGAATAATCCACAAAACGAGTGTAAACATTTTATCGTTAATATTCTGCTTTTTAGGGTCGAGAGATGTGCCAAGTACACAAATCCATTGAAACGCAACTAACACCAAAGGCATCGCAAATACTGCTTGCATTTTATTAGCATAACCATCAACTGCACCATTTATATCCCAATGTATTGGAACTTGGTCGGGCAATTTATCCCACAAAATCAATCCAATAACTATTGGTATAAGAATTATCAACGATGTAATTATTAATTTTGGTAAATTCTTTTTAATCATTATTATCTTCTCCTTTCAAATCTTTGAGCCAAAGCATAATTTCTTCAAGCACAGATGCGTTCAATTCATAGATTATGAATTTTCCATCCCTTTTATCACGAACAAGGTCAGCTTCTTTAAGTACAGAGAGATGACGAGATATTGCAGCACCTGTTATATCGAATTTTTCGGTTATTTCTCCTGCTGTCATCTGCCCGTCTTTGAGCATATTGAGTATTTCGCGACGAACAGGGTCCGATAGGGCTTTTAGCGTATTTTGAATTCCCATAATCTGCCTCCTTCGGTATTATTTAACATTTAACTTAATTGTTAAATGTATTATAACATAGTGTTTTGTGTTTGTCAATAGGTGAAAATAAAAAGGACGATTAAAATCATCCTTATAATACTATATATAATCTTTTATTTCTGATGGCGTTATTACACCTTTTTCGGTGATGAATGCAGTTATAAGTGAGTGGTCGGTAACATCAAATGCAGGGTTTAATGTTTTTGCATTCTGTGGAAGCATTGATTTTTCATACCACATCTCCCCTATCTCACTGCCATCACGCATTTCAATTTCTATATCGACACCTGTTTTAATATTCTTGTCAAAGGTTGAAAACGGCATACAAACATAAAAAGGAATATTATAATATTTTGCTAAAATTGCCACACCACTTGTACCGATTTTATTTGCAATATCACCATTGAGTGCTACTCGGTCGCACCCTACTAAAACCGCATCGACAAGTCCGTTTTTCATAACGAATGACGCCATATTATCACAGATTACAGTTGTATCTATGTCTGCTTGGCAAAGTTCAAAAGCAGTAAGTCTTGCGCCCTGTAAAAGTGGTCGTGTTTCGTCGGCAAAAACCTTTAAATTATGACCATTTTCTTTAGCAACATAAATAGGTGCTAATGCTGTGCCATATTTTACTGTTGCCAAACGTCCTGCGTTACAATGAGTGAGAATCGAATTGCAGTTTTTGAGTAATTCCACACCGTTTTCACCGATTTTGCGACATATTGCTATATCATCTTCAATCATTTTAAGTGCTTTGTTTGTGAGATTTTCTTTGAATTTCTCTGTATTACTACTCTCTGCAACTTTGAGCATTTCTTCCGCAGCCCATTTAAGATTAACTGCAGTCGGTCTGCAAAGAATAAGTTTTTCGCAATAACCTTTTAATTCTACCATAAGATTTTCGTATGTATCGGCTTTGCTTTTATTCATAAGCACAGCCAATGATATTGCAGTAAAAACACCGATAGCGGGTGCACCGCGGACTTTGAGCATTTTTATTGCATCAAACATCTCGCTGAAATCATCAGTGGAAATCTCTTTATATTCAGTTGGTAAAAGTGTCTGGTCAATGAACACTGCCTTGTTATTGACAGTATCAAATCCAACAGTTGCACCGTCTAAAAACATTAAAGTTCACCTACGATTTCGGTAATAAGTTTTTGCATTTCTTCACTTTTTTGTCTGCCAATTGTAAGCACTTCTTCTTCAGTAAGTCTTTCACCTGAAAGTCCTGCCGCTTTATTTGAAACAAGTGAGAAGCCTAAAACATCTATACCACAATGATTTGCAGCGATTACCTCTTGCACGGTTGACATACCAACAGTATCTGCACCCATAATTCTGAATGCACGGATTTCAGCAGGAGTTTCATAGCTTGGACCTGTGCAACCGACATACACACCCTGTTGTAATTTCATACCTAATTTTTCTGCACAATTAAATGCGATTTCGCGAAGACTTGGTGCATAGGCAAAACTCATATCAGGAAAGCGACAGCCAAACTCATCATCATTTTTACCTATAAGACAGTTTTTGCCTGTGAAATTAATATGGTCAGTAATAACCATAATGTCACCAACATCAAAACTCTCGTTAATACCACCCGCTGCATTTGTAACAATAAGCTTTTTAACGCCCATCATTTTCATAACACGAATTGGCATTACAACATTCTGCACTTCATAGCCTTCATAAAGGTGAATTCTGCCCTGCATACACATAACCTTTTTACCGTTAAGTGTACCAAAAACGAAACGACCTACATGACCAGGTGCAGTTGACACAGGAAAATTTGGAATATCAGCATAGTCAACATATTTTGGGTTGTCGATTTTCTCGACCAAAGTGCCTAAACCACTACCAAGAATGATACCGATTTCATAAGTTTCAGTAATTTTTGTTTTTATAAATTCAACTGCTTTTTCAATCATTATGCATTAACCTCATTTACTACTTCGCGGACAAGTCTGCTTACTTCATATCCCATTCTTTCAACGTCAATAGTTGTGAATTCACCATTTTTATAAAGGACTTCACCATCAACCATTGTAAGCACCACATTACTCTTGTTTGCTGAATATACTATATTATTAAGTATATCAAAATCAGGGTACATATTAGGTGTTATCATATCTAGCACGATTAAATCGGCTTTGTTGCCAACTTTTATAGCACCGCAATCGTTTCTTCCCTGTGCCTTATATCCGTTAATGGTTGCCATTTTATAAATATCCTGCGGAGTTACTATATCTGCCTGATTGTTAACACCTTTTGGCAAGAGTGCTGCAAGATACATTTCTCGCATAATATCAAGTCCGTTATTACTTGCTGCTGAGTCAGTGCCAATACCGATATTTATACCTTTACTAAGCATTTTATATGTGTTGCAGAAACCACTGCCAAGCTTCATATTACTTGCAGGACAATGTGCTACTGTTACGCCCATTTCCTTGAAAATATCCATATCTTCGTCTTCAACCCACACGCAATGTGCAAGGATTGTAGGACTGTTGAGTACCTTTGCATCATAGAAAAGGCGAGCTGGAGTTTTGCCGTATTTTGCTTTGCAGTTTTCGTGCTCTGCTTTTGTTTCGGACAAGTGAATATGATTTATATAATCTTTGCCGTTTGTATATTCACCAAACTGTTCGATAATTGAAAGTCGGTTTGTGTATTCAGCGTGCAAACTCATATCAATTTTGATTTTGCCATTCTGCGTATTATGATATTTTTCTGCAAGGTAAATACCCTCTTGAAATCTATCATTTTTAGTAATATCTTCATCAACGAATGACACGATTGAACGACCAAAATTAGTCTTTGCTTTACTGTCAATAACAGCTTTCATTACCCCATCACCGAAGAAATACATATCGGTAAATGATGTTGTGCCACTACTTAACATTTCTGCGATTGAGAGCATTGTACCATAATAAGCACGGTCACAGTTGAGTCTGTCTTCAAATGGGAAAACCTTTTCGTTAAGCCAACGGTCAAGTGGCAGATTTTCGGCATAACCACGAAGAAGCGTCATTGGTGAATGAGTGTGAAGATTAACAAAGCCTGATGAAAGGACTTTGCCTGTGCCATCATATTCTTCACCATAGTTTTCCTGTGGTTTTGCTACTCCGATATAGTCAATTTTATCGCCCTTAACACCAACATACATATTGTTCTGGATTTCAAGGTTTTCGTTGATAAGTGAAATGTTTTTAAATAACATAATTTTCTCCAAAAAAGGCAGAGTTTCCCCTGCCTTTATTCTTATTCAATGATAATTGTTTCGATGATTACATCTTCTTTTGGCTTATTGTTAAAATAGTCAGCAGGTACTTTAGCGATTGCGTCAACAACATCCATACCTTCAAATACCTGACCGAAAACTGTGTGACGGAAATCAAGCCAAGGTGTGCCACCGATTTCTTCATATGCTTCAATACATTCTGTTGGGAAAAGGTCTTCACGGGCGCTTCTCATCTGGTCAAGCAAATCTTCTGGCACTTCTTTTGCCTGAACAATAAAGAATTGGCTACCATTTGTATTTGGCCCTGCATTTGCCATTGAAAGAGCACCACGAAGGTTATGAAGCTCACCTGTAAATTCGTCTTCAAATGCCTTGCCCCAGATGCTTTGTCCACCTGTGCCTGTGCCTAATGGGTCACCACCCTGAATCATAAAGTCATTGATTACACGGTGGAAGATAAGTCCGTCATAATAACCATTCTTTGCATGAGTTGTGAAATTCTCAACTGCTTTTGGCGCAAATTCAGGGAAAAGCTTAATTTTGATTTCGCCCATATTTGTTTTGATTGTTGCAATCATATCACCTGCAACGGGTGCATTTAATTGATGAAACATAATCTATTCTCCTTTAAAAAGACAATGTAACTTTGTTTTTGCCTGTATTTTTTGATTCATACATAGCTTTATCAGCTTTGACAACAAATTCTTCAATATCACTACGGTTTTCGACTTTTTGGATATGCACACCAACGCTCACAGTGAGCATTGTATCAAGCCCCATAATTCTGATATTCTGAATGTTTTTAAGAAGCGAGTCAGCAAGCTTTATTGCGTTTGGCTTGTCGATATCTTCACAGAATACAACAAATTCTTCGCCACCCATTCTGTAAACATTGCAATTTTCTATACTCTTTGTTTCTCTTTCAAGGACCTCTGCAATAGCAATAAGGCATTTATCACCCATTGAGTGACCCTTTGTATCGTTGATATTTTTAAAATTATCAACGTCCATCATATAGATAGCTGTCATATCTTTTGCTTCTTTACACCTTGCAAAGCCTTCTTCAAAAACCTTGTTCCAATACCAACGGTTATAAAGTCCTGTCATACTGTCACGGACATAAGCATTTTCAAGTTCTTCATTGGTTTTTTCAAGAATATGTTTTTGCTCTTGCAATTCTTTAACCATTTCGTCAAGCTGTTGATTTTGCTCAACAATGAGAATCTCATTATAAACTGCTCGACAACGGTTGCAATAACGGCTATATGAAACTACAAATGAAACGAAAGACAACACGATGATACCAACTGTTGCTTCAAAGTCAAGGTCTTCTATCCCATTTCTTGTAAAGTTAGTTACTAAAAACAACGTTGTACTCAATGTTACAAACCATGCTGAATATCTTGGTGCAAGATAAATACCCTGTGTAATAATAACTATTGTAGCTGTATAAACGATAATTGACGCTTCAAGATTTCTGTTGACGAACAACAAAAACGAAACCCAAACCATATAAAAAGCTGTCAAGACACTCACCGTTGCAAGTATCTTTTTATCATTTTTCTCAATATCTTTTGATTGATGTCTTACAACAAAATAGAACACAAAAGATATTACAAATAACGCCAGATAAACCAACGCATAATCCAATTGGAAATTATAAAGTTCCCAATGAACACCAAATGAATAAACTGACATTATGAAAAGCGCGAGTAAGCAGGCAATGGGCAAAAAGGCTTTAACACTTGAACTATTTTTTGTTGCAAATTCAACATGCAATGCTTTTTTTATTTTAGGTTCTTCCCAATGTTCAAACTCTTCACGTCTGACATTGAAAGACATATTACTTGTTAAATTTTTAAAATAACCCATTATCCTTCCCCCTTCATTTATTTTTAGCTTGATTTTATTCTACACTCTTAAGTGATTCAATCATATCAATCTTTTTAAGTTTGAAATACATTACAAAGTTCACTATCAATGAGAATACAACTGTAAGAATTGCGCCGATTAAAATGCTATACCATTGAAGCTCTCTGCCGAACATATAAATATCTGTTTCAACAGTAACCATAACAAACTTGTGTAAAACAATACCTAAGAAGATACCGAGAATTGTGCCGAGAACTGTAAGCACAATATTTTCACGGAACACATAAGCCGCAGTTTCATTATCATAGAAACCTAAAAGTTTAAGTGTTGCAAGTTCGCGTCTTCTTTCGGTAATGTTGATATTATTAAGATTATAAAGAACGATGAATGCCAAAGCACCTGCTGCGAGAATCATTATTACAATAACAAAATAAAGTCTGTTGATAACATCTTTAATGTCGTTAAGTTCTGTTTCGTTCATTGTAATTGTATTAACGCCATTGATTTTAAGAATTTGTTCACTGAAATCTGCAACATTCACAACATCTGTTGTTTTGAGATAAATTGTGTTAAGCTCAGCAGATTCATTATAAATTGTCTGGTAAAGATTAGGTGTCATATAGATATAATGGAAAATATAGTTTTCTGTTATACCTGTAATTTTAACTTCTTTAGGGAATGCGTCTGACTCACCTTTTCTTATGAAAATGCTGTCACCCACACCAACACCCAACATATTTGCGTATTTTTCTGTAATGATTACGCCATCATCTGTGAGATTCAAATCAGTCAAAAGCCCTGTTCTTTCTTCAAGTTTTATAAACTGTTTGAAGTCATCAATATTTCTTGGTACAACAAGATATGCATTCTCTTCGTTTTCAAATTTTGCGTCATTTGAATTTGTTGCATATACCATTGTTCTGTTTGCCTGCAAGCCACTTTCAACATCTGACAAATCAGAAATATCTGCAAGCATTGCACGACGTTGTGCTCTTGTAAGTGTTGAATCAACGCTTACAACTCCGTCAAACTGGAATACATCGCCATATTGGTTATTTGCCATAGCCGAAACTGAGTCACGGATACCAAAACCAACAAGCAAGAGAGCCATACATCCGCCCACACCAAAAAGTGTCATAAAGAAACGCTTTTTATATCTGAAAAGATTTCTCATTGCAGCTTTCTGACCAAAGTCAAGTCTTTCCCAGATAGCGTCAATCTTTTCAAGTAAAATTCTCTTACCTGCTTTTGGTGCTTCTGGTCGCATAAGCTCTGCTGCACCACCACGAAGTGTTTTGTAACAAGCAAAATATGCTGCACCAACTGTACAGATAATCGCTGCAATAACTGCTGTTATACCATAAAGAGCATTAAACTCGATTACACTATCCCCAAGGTTATAATAAACCATCTTATAAGCAGAAACGATGATTGTCGGGATTGTGTATTCACCCACAACTACACCGATTACGCCACCGATAAGTGTTGCATATAAAGCATAATAGATATATTTTGATGCAATTGCTTTTTGGCTATATCCCAAGGCCTTGAGAGTACCAATCTGTGTTCTCTGCTCTTCAACCATACGAGTCATTGTTGTAAGAGCAACAAGTGCTGCAACAATGAAGAAAATAATTGGGAAAACAGTGCCGATTGCACCAATGCTTTCAGCATCAGTTGTGAAACTCATATTTGACTCAACAGATGTTCTGTCAAGAACATACCAAACAGGCATTTCCATATTGTTGATGTCTGTTTCTGCCTTTGAAAGTTTCTCTTTTGCATCTGCAAGCTCATCGATTGCGTCTTGCTTTGCGATTTCATATTGTTCTTTACCACGTTGAAGTTCAATTTCAGCATCAGTAAGCTTCTTTTCTGTTTCTGTTATTGCACTTTTATCTGCAAGAACCTTTTCAACCTCTGCGATTGTTTTCTTGCCCTCTTCAACTTCTTTTTTACCGTCTTCTAACTCTGTTCTCTTTGCTTTCATCTGTTTTTCGAGAGTGTCATAAATACCGGTAACAAGTAAAAGTGCATTTCTTGCTTCTTCTAATTCTTGGTCGGTAACATTAGGGTCCTGAAGCATTTGCTCATAAGCATCCTTTGCAACCTGAACCTTACCCTTTTGTTCTTCATAAGAAGCTTCCATTCGGTTAAGCTCTTTCTCGCCCTCAGCAATTTCTTTTTCTGCTTCGGCAATCTGTTGCTTTCTGAGTGGAAGTTCAGTTTCAGCATTTGCTAAAACCTGTTTTTCTTCTTCAAACTTTTCTCTTGCATCTTGAAGCATAGCTTCAGTATCAAGAAGTTTCTGATATGAATCAGCCAACTCTGTTTCAGCAGTCAATTTTGCTTTTTCATAGTCATTAACTGCGCTTTGAAGCATTTCGGCGCTCTTTGAACGAACTTCACTGAAACGAATTGCACAACGTTTCTCAGATATATTTTTAATAGCGTCGATTACTGTTTGAACTTTTGCTTTATATTCGTCGCTGTAACAGTTAAGCTCTTTTACACCGTCAACAAGTACATGGACATTTGTATAATAATCAATTACAAATGCTTCTTCAGGAATAACGATGTAACCGTCAACGATACCGTCACCGATACTGCTTGTGCCCATATCGCCATTAAGGAAATATGAGGTTGAGCCTATACCTACAATTGTGTATGTATCAGCAGCGAGAGTGTCAAAAATATCTTCATCAGAACCACTTGTGAATGTAACACTGTCACCAATTTTAAGCCCTGATGCTTCGATAAACTCACGGCTGACTACACATTCGTTATAAACTGTGGGGAATCTGCCTTCGCTGACTTTAACATCATTGATTGTTTCGGGCATTGACATTATCTTTGTAACAATTTCATTTGAATTAACAAGGCAGATATAATCCTTCTGGATTGAGCCTTCTGCCATATTAACGCCCTGAACACCTTTTATTTTATTGAGGTCATTTCTGGTTAAACCCAGAGTACCAATAACACGGATATCCATAAAGTTTTCCGCATCATATACTTTATCGGCAGTTTTATGCATTGCAGGCATTGCTGAACGGATACCCGAATAGAAAGCCACACCCAAAGCAGCAATGAGCAAAATTGAAATAAAGCGACCAAAATTCTTCTTTATTTCTCTGCCAAAATCTTTTCTTAACGATTTAGTCATTTTTTTCTTCCTTTTCTGCGCTGATTACCATTCAATCTGTTCAACAGGAGCAGGATTTTCATTAATGAGGATTTTATCAACCTGTCCGTTCTTGATTTTAACAATTTTATCTGCCATTGGTGTCAATGCAGAGTTATGTGTAATAACAATAACTGTCATATTCTTTTCTTTACAAGTATCCTGCAAAAGCTTGAGAATTGACTTACCTGTTATGTAGTCAAGAGCACCTGTTGGCTCGTCGCAAAGCAAAAGTTTGGGATTCTTTGCAAGCGCACGGGCAATAGATACTCTTTGTTGCTCACCACCTGAAAGCTGTGATGGGAAGTTGTCAAGTCTGTTGCCAAGACCAACTTCACCGAGAACTTTTTCTGCATCAATGGGATTTGCACAAATTTGAGCAGAGAGTTCAACATTTTCAACTGCTGTAAGGTTCTGCACAAGATTATAGAACTGGAACACAAAACCTACATCATCACGACGGAAACCTGTAAGCTCTTGCTCTGTATATTTTGAAATATCTTTTCCATCAACTAAAACTTCGCCCGATGTAGGCTTATCCATTCCGCCAAGAATGTTAAGCACAGTTGTTTTACCTGCACCTGATGGTCCGACAATTACAACAAATTCGCCCTGTTCAATAGGGAAGCTGATTCCATCAAGAGCCTTGATTTCTACCTCACCCATTTTATAGGTTTTTACCACATCATTAAACTGGATAAATGACATTTTTTTCTCTCCTAAGGTAAAAGTTTATATATACAGTTAATTGTATCATATATTTTAAAATATTGCTACACATATTTTATATAATATATTTGTTAATTTTTTATGAATTTCACAAAAATAATAGACAAGTGTTGATTATTGAACACTTTGGTGCTATAATCGACACCTAGTACATTATTTAAGGAGATATATTATGGCTATCAACGATAATGACACAAGAGTTAAAAGAACGAAAAAACTTATTCGTCAAGGTCTTGCTGAGCTTTCAAAGACAAAGAGTCTTTCAAAAATTACTGTTAAAGAGCTCACTGACCTTGTTGAAATCAACCGTGGTACATTCTATCTTCATTATAAGGACATTGCAGATTTAGTTGAATCAATCGAAACTAACCTCTATAATGATTTCGGTGAATTCATCAATAGCGTTACCCCAAAAGCCGTCATCAAAAAGCCTATCGATGTTCTTGAACAATATGCGAAATTTGTTGAAGAGAATAAAGAAGTATTTGCAATGCTTATGGGCGTACATGGTGACGCTGAATTCGTTTTCAAACTCACCACTCTTCTTGACGGCAGAATCTATGATTTATGCAAATCATTCTTTCCTAATATGAATCAAAGCATCTATGATTTTTCAACAGAATACGGCAAATTTGCAGCTATTGGTCTTATGAACTGTTGGTTTTATAAACATCCTGAATGGACCGCAAGACAGGTTGCAGAATTATGGTTGACTCTTATGACAAAAGGTCTTCATGGTATGGTTGAGAACAGACCTGGAGGGATTACAATTTGACAGCGTTACTCATAAAATTATTTATTCGTGACAGTGAAAACACAAAAGAAACTTCTGTGCGCACAGCTTATGGTACATTGGGTAGTACTACTGGCATCGTTGTTAACCTTTTACTTGCAGCGATTAAATATTTTGCTGGTATGATTTCTGGTAGTATTTCTGTTACTGCTGACGCTATCAACAACTTGTCTGACGCAGGTTCATCTATCGTTTCTCTTGCAGGTGTAAAGCTTTCTGCAAAGCCCGCTGATAAAGGGCATCCTTACGGTCACGGCAGACTTGAATACATATCTGCTTTAGCTGTTGCTGTGCTTGTTTTTCTTATGGGCTTTGAGCTTTTGAAAAGTTCTATTGATAAAATTATAAACCCTGTCCCCGTCAAGTTTAACTGGGTAGCATTAATCATTCTTGTTGTAAGTATTTTTGCTAAGCTCTGGCTTGGAATGTTTAATAAAAAGCTTGGTAAAAAGATTAATTCTGCACCTATGATGGCAGTTATGAAGGACTGCTTCAGTGACTGTTTGGCAACAAGTGTTGCTGCTCTTTCAATTATCGTTTCTGCATTTTCTGAAATTGCTATTGACGGTTATCTTGGTACTATTGTTGCAGGCTTTATTCTTCTTGCCGGCTTCAATATTTCAAAAGATACTTTAGGTGTTTTGCTTGGTAATCCACCTGAAAAAGAATATGTCCAGATGATTGAAAACAAGATTTTATCTTATGACCACGTTGTTGGTGTGCATGATTTGATTGTTCATGATTATGGTCCAAGTCGTCGTTTTGCATCAGCTCACGCAGAAGTGCCTGCTAATATTGACATTATGGAAGCTCATGATGTAATCGACCTTATTGAGCGTGACATTATGAATGAAATGGGGCTTCTTATCTCAATTCATATGGACCCTATTATTGTTGACGATGAGAGAATCAATGCTTTGCGACAAATGACAAGTGATATTGTCAGAAAAATTGATGATACTCTTTCAATTCACGATTTTCGTGTTGTTGAAGGTCCAACTCACACAAATCTCATTTTTGATATTGTTCTTCAACACAATCACAAAAATAGTCACGAAGAAATTATCAACAAGATTAATCAAAATTTGAGCAAAATAGACGAAAGATTTTTCACCGTTATCACAATAGACCACTCTTTTAACTAAATTTTATTTTTTTTGTCGATTACTATTGCAAAAACCACAAAATATAGTAGAATATAAATATAAATTATTCACATATTGTTTTTTGAGATTTCGGAGGTTAAATTATGGCAGACAGAGAAATTACCACAATACCAAACGGGCCTCTCGGTATTATTGCTTTACCGGGATGCGAAGAAATGGCTGAAAAGATTGACCGTTATCTTGTAAAATGGCGTTCACAGCAAGATTCAGAACACAAAGCGTCAATCGCTTTTTCAGGTTATGAAAGAGAAACATATATTCTCAATGCTTCTTTCCCTCGTTTTGGTACTGGTGAAGGCAAATGTACTCTTCACGAATCAGTTCGCGGATATGACATTTATATTCTCATTGATGCTTTTAACCACGGCATTACTTATAAAATGTACGGTCAGACAGTTCCAATGAGTCCTGATGACCATTATGCTAACCTTAAAAGAGCAATCTCTGCTATCGGCGGTAAGGCAAAGACAATCACAGTTATTATGCCAATGCTTTATGAAGGAAGACAGCACAAGCGTTCTTCAAGAGAATCTCTTGACTGTGCAGTCATGCTTCAGGAACTCTGTCTTTCAATGGGTGTTGACAACATCATCACTTTTGATGCTCACGATGCTCGTGTTCAAAACGCAATTCCTCTTAATGGTTTTGAAAGCATTTCTCCTGCTTATCAGATGATTAAAGCTCTTGTAAACAATGTTGACAACCTTAAACTTGACAAAGAAAACACAATGATTATCTCACCTGACGAGGGTGCTATGAGCCGTTGTATGTTGTATTCAAACTATTTAGGTCTTGACCTTGGTATGTTCTACAAACGCCGTGACTATTCAAGAATCGTTGACGGTAGAAACCCAATCGTTGAACACTCTTTCCTTGGTTCAAATGTTGAAGGCAAAGATGTTATGATTATCGATGATATGATTTCATCTGGTGAATCAATGCTTGATGTTTCAAAGAAGCTTAAAGAACTTGGTGCAAACAGAGTCTTCATTTTCTCTGCATTTGGTCTTTTCAATGCAGGTCTTGATAATTTTGACAAGGCTTATCGTGATGGTCTTTTCGATAAGGTATTCACAACAAACCTTGTTTACAGAATGCCTGAACTCAAAAAACGCGAATGGTATTGCGAAGTTGAACTTTCAAAATATCTTTCATATATTATCGACACACTTAACCACGACAAATCAGTCAGCAAGCTTCTTGACCCAGCTGATAAAATTGAAGTTCTTCTCAAAAAAGCAGGAATTAAATAAGAATATAAAAATTAAAAGGGACGATTTTTCGTCCCTTTTTTTTTGTTCATTTATCAATGTGAACATCAATTTGGTTATATGGAATTTTAATTCCGTTTTCGTCAAATGCTTTTTTAACATTCTCAATAGTATCAAAATTCACATCCCAATAATCTGCGTTTTTACACCAGATACGAACTGTATATGTAAGTGCGCTTTCGTTATGAGCAGAAAGACGTACAAATGGTGCAGGATTTTTAAGAGCCATTGGATTTTCTTCAATAACCTTTGAAATAACCTTTTTAACTGTTTCCATATCACAATCATAAGCTGTGTTGAATGTAAGGTCAACTCGACGCAAATCTTCTGAAGAATAATTTTCAATTACTGAGTTTGTGAGTGTACCGTTAGGAATTGTGATTCGTTTGTTATCAAGTGTGAGAATTTCTGTATAAACAACTGAAATTTCTGTTACAACACCCGCTTCGCCAACTGCTTCAATATAATCGCCCACTTTGAAAGGTTTGAATAACAAAATCATTATGCCACCGGCAAAGTTTGAGAGTGAACCCTGTAACGCAAGACCGATTGCAACACCACAAGATGCCAAAACTGTGATAAATGATGTTGTTGGTACACCAAGAATCATTGCAACTGTAATGAAAATAACAATGTAAAGAACAACACTTGAAAAGCTTATCATAAACGAACGAAGACTGCTGTCAACTTTATCAAGTTTATTAGATGTTCTAATCCATTTTTTGAGCCATTTAATACCCTTTAACGCAACAATAACAAGTATAATTGCTGCCAAAAGTTTCAAGCCCATTGATGTTGCAAGTTCAATCAATTTGTCAACAATGCTTTGTAAATCGAACTTAAAATCCATTTTAATTACCCCTTTTGTTTTATAATTTTTATTGTATTTATTTCAAATGGTTTGAAGTCAACTGCGATTGTGTTATCTGTAACTTCAAATTCTGAAATATTATTTTCAAGCATATCGCAAAGGTATGCTTTTTTAATTGGGAAGCCGAATTTTACATTTGCAGTTGTACGCTTATTGTAATACTCACAACCACGAAGAATGATTGTATCTTCTTTTTCTGCTTTCTTTGCAGTTTCAAAGATTACGTTGTCTTGGTCAACTGTGAAGAATGAGAACTCATTTGCAAGGTTGCCCTTGTTATTCCCTGCTTTTACGCAAACCATTGGAATATTAAGGTCATAGGCTTTCTTGATTGTACCTGCTTCTCTGTAATCCCCTGCGTGTGGATAAAGTGAATATGTGAAATAGTGTTCACATTTATCTGCATCAGGGTCAGGGAATGTACCGCATTTAAGGAGAGTAAGGCTCATTACACCATCGTGAATTGCATGACCATATTTACAGTCATTAATTAAACTTACGCCATAACCGTATTCTGACAAGTCACAATATTTATGAGCACAAACTTCAAATCGTGCTGCATCCCAGCTTGTATTCTTATGAGTTGGTCTTTCAACTGAACCAAACTGAATATCATAAGTTGCCTTGTTTGTGTTAACATCCACAGGGAATGCAGTTTTGAGAATAAGATGTGATTCTTTCCAATCAATATTTGTTTCAAAATCAATCTTGTCAATATTGTTGTAAAGGTAGATATTCTGAACGATAGTGCTGTTCTTAAATTTCTTTGTGATTTTAAGACCTGCACGCTCACCTTCGTTAAGAATTTCAACACTTTCAACTTGGTCTGCTTCCCAATGCTTTTCTGTATAATAACTGCTTATTTCCCAGTTATCATATTCTCTTGGGTAATCTTCATAAGCGGTAATCACATTACCACGTGTGCCCTTTTTGAGAACTTCACGGTTATTTCTCTTGTCATATATGCTTGTGAATGTTCCCTTTTCGTCAAGAGTTAAACGGAAGAAATCATTCTCCATTGAGTTTTCAGTAACTGTGATTTTGCTTGTCTGTGCAGTTGGGTTAATTACCTTATAGCCCTTTGCAGGAATATTCTCGGCATAATACCATTTACCATCAATTTCAACTGCACCGCTATTTGTGAATGAATGTGGGTTGAACACAACATAGCCGTCAACGGCTTCCACATTATTAGCAATATCGCTTGTTGTGTCGTTAATGATTTCATTACCAACTGCACCGATTTCTTCATACTGCTTATGTGACACTTCATAAACTTCTTTAATTGAAGAACCAGGAATAATATCGTGGAATTGGTTGAGAAGAATTGTTTCCCAAGCATTCATCATATCTTCTTTGCGATATTTGTAACCATTGAGATGCTCGTCAATAAGTGACAATGTTTCTGCTCTCTGGAACATAAATTCAGATTTACGATTATATCTCTTGTTCTTTGCTTGAGAAGTATATGTACCGCGGTGGAATTCAAGATAGAGTTCGCCGTTCCAATGTGGGATTTTAGGGTTATTCTCTGTCTTTGACTTGATGTCATCAAAGAATTCACCTGAATATGCCATAATTGGTGTGGAAGTGCCTGGAATACCGTGCTTTAATCTATCAAAATATTCTAAATCTTTTGCATAAGGTCCGCCACCACCGTCACCGAAACCGAATGTAATCAGAACATTGTCATAAAGGTCTTTTTGCTGATAACGGTCATAAGCACCGCGAAGCTGATTTGCATTGAGTTTTGCATTATATGTAACATTTGTTGCAGGTTCTACTCCCCTATGCTTATCCTGTGCAGTCATAAAGTGAGTAAAGACAGGGGTGTTGTCTATTCCGTGCCAAATGAATGTATCATAAGGCATTTTGTTCATTTCGTTCCAACCGATTTTTGATGTTACGAATTTATCAATACCACTCTTTTGCAAAATCTGTGGTAATGCCGCTGAATAGCCGAAAACGTCAGGCAACCAAAGGATTTTACTGTCAACGCCGAACTCATCTTTCATAAAACGTTTGCCATAGATAAACTGACGGACAAGGCTCTCACCACTGCAAAGGTTACAGTCGGCTTCAACCCACATACCACCTTCGACTTCCCAACGACCAAGACGTACCATTTCCTTAACTTCTTCGTAGAGTTCAGGGGCATCCATTTTGAGATATTTATAAAGTTGTGGTTGGCTTGACATAAACTTATACTCAGGGTACTTTTTCATAAGTGCCAACACAGTAGAGAATGAACGAAGAATCTTTTCACGAGTCTGTGCAAGTGTCCATTCCCACGCAACGTCAATATGAGTGTGACCAATACAGAATGCGAAAACATCACCCTTACGGCAATATTTACCATAAAATTCTGTTTTAAGATAGTCGATAGCCTTGTCGAGTGATGCGTAATATTCGTCAGAATATGGTGAACGCATATCAATAAAGTTAAGAGCATTATTAAGATGCTTTTTAATTTCAAAATAGTTTCTTGAATTCTGGTCTTCAAATTCGAGAATTTCAAAAGGCACTTTTATATCGTAATAAAGTTGTTTTGTTTTAGCGTCAATAAGTTGAAGATTTGTAACAAAATCAACGTATTCGTCATGAATACTGCCTGAATAAGCATAAAGATAAACTTTATGTGTACCTTTTGTTAAGAATACTTCGCGATGGTTTTTGTCAATACCCTGTTGAAGTTTTTCGTCAACGAATGCTATAAACTGTGGGTTAATGTCACACCAACCAAGACGAGCATCACTTGCTACTGCAAGTTGAATTTCGCCTTTCCAATGTTCAGGCACTTTGATTTCATTATAAAACCAAGCATGCTTGTCCTTTTTACCACCCCAACGGTTTATATAAGGTGTGAAAAGAGTAAAACTATCGTCAATTTCAGGTAATGTGTTATCGAGTTTATAATCACACTCTTTATAGAGAAAATCTGTAATTGGAATATTCTCTTTTATTACGAGTTTCTCAAATTCTTCAAGAAACACATTTATTCTGTCTTCAATAAAATCTTTGTGCATAAGGTTTTGCCCCCTACTCCCCAAATATGTCGGACATCATATAGAATGAGCCACAGACGAGTATTGTTTCGTCCTTTTTGGTGTTTGAAAAAATATATTTGTACCCGTCTTTCGGGCTATTTATGGATATTGTATTTTTGCAGTATTTTTCTGCGATTTCTTTTAGTTTTTCACTATCTAATGCTCGTGGATTACTTGGTGTAACCGTTACAACAGATTTGCAAAGTGGTGCGATTTTGCCCACATAACTTTCGCAATCTTTATCTGCCATTAGACCTATGAGCATATTGATATTTTCTACTTTATATTTTGTGAGAAAATTATAAAGTGCATTTGCACAACCCTCATTATGACCACCGTCACGGATTATAAGTGGATTTTCACCGATTACTTCCATTCTTGCAATCATTCTTGTGTTTTCAATGCCCTGTGCTATTGCAATTTCATTTAATCCAAGCACCTTTGCACATTCTATTGCATTTACTGTATTTTCAATCTGATGATTACCCGTAAGTTTTGTTTTGTAAACATTATTGTTATAAGCAAAAACTGTGCCGAAAATTGAATCGTCAAAAATTTCAGTTTGAGGGTTTGTAATAAAAAGATTGCAATTTTTGTTTTCGCAAGTTTCTTTTATGACTTTAAGAGCATCGTCACATTGATTTGAAGATGTAATTACACAGCTCTTTTCTTTGATTATTCCGCATTTTTCAAAGGCGATTTTCTCGATTGTGTCACCTAAAATTGCAATATGGTCAAGGGAAATTGAAGTTATTACAACGGCTTTTGGATTTTTGATTACATTTGTTGCATCAAAGCGACCGCCAAGGCCAACTTCAAGGACTACATATTCACATTTTGCTTTTAAAAAGCAAAGAAATGCAGAAACTGTGATTGCTTCAAATTCTGTAATAATTATACCTTTTTTATTTAATTCTTCTATTTTTTCACGGACTTCTGTTACACATTCTGCGAAAATATCTTTATCAATATTTTTGCCGTCAATCTGAAATCTTTCGCAGAAATCAATGACATAGGGCGAAGTGAAAAGCCCTGTTTTTTTGCCACTTGCTATGAGCATATTGGAAATCATTGTGGATGTTGAGCCTTTGCCATTTGTACCCGCTATATGTACAAATTGCAGTTTATCTTGCGGATTATCAAGCAAGTCCAAAAGCATAGAAATACGCTCAAGTCCCGGTTTTATTCCAAATGCTAAAAGTGAATGGATATATTCTACTGATTCATTAAAGTTCATATTTTTATTTCATTTTCATTGAGATGTCGAACGCTTTTACAGAATGAGTTAATGCACCAAGTGAAATAATATCAACACCTGTTTTTGCAACTTCTGCAATATTATCAAGTGTGATGTTGCCTGATGCTTCTGTTTTTGCTCTGCCATCAATATATTTCACACATTCTTCCATCTGTGCGTTTGTCATATTATCAAGCATAATAATATCTGCACCAGCCTCAACTGCTTCTTTTACTTCGTCAAAGTTTCTTGTTTCTACTTCGATTTTAACCATATGGCCAAGCTTTGAGCGGAGAATTGCAACTGCATTTGTAATTCCGCCACCTGCGTCAATGTGGTTATCTTTAAGCATTGCACCGTCTGAAAGGTTGTATCTGTGGTTTTTACCGCCACCGCAAACTACTGCATATTTTTGTAATGCACGAAGTCCAGGAAGTGTTTTTCTTGTATCTGTTACAGATGCGTTTGTACCTTCACAGAGTTTAACCGCTTTGTTTGTAGCAGTTGCAATGCCTGACATATGCTGAATAATGTTAAGAGCTGTTCTTTCACCTTTCAAAAGGCAAGCAGTTTTGCCGTTGAATTCAACGATTAAATCCCCTGCTTTAACTTCGTCACCGTCGTTTTTATGAATTGTGTATGTGAAAGTGTCGTCAAGGAGTGTGAAAACTCGCATTGCAATATTTAAACCACAAAGGATACCGTCTGCTTTTGCTACAAAATATGAGTCATTCCTCTGGTTTTCAGGGATTAAGTAATCCGCTGAAACATCGATATAGTTAATATCTTCACTGATTGCTTCCTTGATAAGATTATCTACATAAAACTGATTTAATTTCATTGGTCATTGACCTCCTTGAGAATTATATAAGCAACTGTTGCAAGACTTAATGCCTCACAATAGTCAGGAGTAATTTTGAATTTACCGTTTTTAAGTCGGGTTAAAATTTCACGAACTCGTTTATAACCATTTCTTACCGCATCTTCATTGGCAGGCATTACGAAATATGAACGTTGCATAATGTTGCGGATTTCTGTGCGGACACCTTTCATAAGTGGTGCACCGTCAAGGTCTTCACTTTCGATTTCGCAAACTTTGACTTCAGGGTATTTCATATCTATGCAACGGATTATATCGTCTGCGCAACGTTTGCCGAATACAAGTGCTTCTAAAAGTGAGTTGCTTGCAAGTCGGTTTTTACCGTGAACGCCTGTATTTGAACACTCACCAACTGCATAGAGTCGTGAAATTGTTGTGCGGGAGTTCAAATCAACTTCAATGCCACCCATTAAATAATGCTGACAAGGGAAAATTGGAATTAAATCCTTTGTAATGTCAACATTATATCGCAAACAACCTTTGTGAATACCAGGAAAACGGTTTAAGAGATACTCTTTATCACGGTGTGTTATATCAAGATAGAAGTTATTGCTACCTGTTCGACGGGATTCAATAATAATCGACTTTGAAACCACATCACGGGGAGCAAGTTCAAGTCTTTCGTCATATCGATGCATAAACCTTTCTTTGTTACAGTTAAGAAGATAAGCACCCTCACCACGAACTGCTTCGCTAATTAAAAACTGCTCGTTGTCGTCAGAGTTAAATGCAGTTGGGTGGAATTGAACATAACTTAAATCTTTAATTCGAGCACCTAATTCAAATGCAAGACGGATTCCGTCACCTGTTGCAACCTTTGGGTTTGTTGTGTATTTATAAACTCGACCAATACCACCTGTTGCGAGAACACAATATGAAGAGAAAATCTGGTCTTGTCCGTCATCTGTGAGAACATGAGCGCAGATACCACTTTTTACTCTTGCAAGCTTGAAAACAGGTGTATTTTCAATAATTGTAATATTTTTACGCGTCTTCGCTTCAGCTACCATTGCACGAACCATTTCAGCACCAGTTGTGTCTTTATGGTGAACAATTCTTCGTCTGCAATGACCACCCTCAAGAGTCATATTCAACTCCCCGTCAGGTCGTTTGTCAAACTCAACGCCATACTCAATAATTTTGCGGACTTCGTCCGGTCCTTCTTCTACAAGAACAGTAACCGCATCGATATCGTTTGCCTGCTTACCTGCAATCATTGTGTCGTTTATATGCAATTCATAACTGTCATTTTCTAAGTCGAGAACTGCCGCAACGCCACCCTGGGCAAGTGACGAGTTAGAGTCAGTATTACTCTTTTTTGCTAGAATTATAATATTAAGATTTTCGGGTAATGAAAGTGCTGTATTTAGCCCTGCGACACCGCAACCGACTATGAGCACATCACATTTTTTTGACATTAAAAAGTCATCTTCTTTCAAAATCTAATGAACATAGTTATACATTTAATATCATATCATAAAATTTCAAAAAATAATAGATGTTTTTTTAAAATATATTGTAAAACAAAAGAAAAACCGACAAGCATTTGCTTGTCGGTTTAAATGTTATTCAGTTGTTTTATGTAAAGGGATTTCTTTATCGTCTATTATTAAACAATAACTATCATTATAACTTTCAATTCTAGCATGATAACTGTAAAAAGTTTCTTTCAATGCTTCATTCTTATAATCCAAAGTATGAAATTTTGAATCACAATTATCAGTTATCTCAATGTTTCCACTTTTTGTATTTACTACGCTAACAAAATAGTCTTGAGAATTCTTATATCTGTAAATAGTTACAGAATAATCGTCTATTATCTTATGCAAAACTTTCTTTGAATCTGTACCTCTCGCAATTTTCCAACCATCATTAGTCTTTGGTACAAGCTGAATGGTATGTTTGCTATTATCACCAGCCAGAACAAAGCTTGAAACTTCACCATCCAACACGATTTGCACATTCATATTTTTTCCATGAAAATAATTAAATGATTTTTCTGCTGTAGGAAAAGTTATAAATGCATTTTCAAATGGTATAAAAGCCAATAAAGTGCAAACTAAAACAACAACCACTGTAGCAATAAGTAGCCCCTGTTTTTTATGTATTTTATTTGATTTTAGGAGAAACAACAACACAATAAGACCTATTATAATTCCAATAGCAATTCTAATAATACCCATATTTTTCTTTCCTTTCTCTGTATATTCAATATATCATAAAGCAAAATAAATTGTCAATATTTTCATCGGGGCGTTGGGGTCATCGCCCCTACAACGCACTAAATTAGTTACATCTATAATTGCAACGCAGTTCCAACACTCTGCACTTTGCACTCTGCGTTCATCCCCACAAACTCCAATTTGTCAAACTAATACAATAATAAATATCTTGACACAAAATGTGGCTTATGATATACTTTTTTTGTAAATATTTGAAACTATTCAGATAGGAGATATTATCATGGAAAGAATTAAGACTATCGAAACAAGAAACCTTCAAGAAAGCGCTGTTAAGGGCGGTTGTGGCGAATGCCAGACATCTTGCCAGTCAGCTTGCAAGACATCTTGTGGTGTTGCTAATCAGCAGTGCGAAAACGTTGAAAGCAAATAAGATTTAAAATCTATTACTAAAAAGCAGGTAATGCATTTGTATTACCTGTTTTTTGTTGAGAAGGATATTTTTATGGTACATCAATATAAATTAAACGGATATAACATTGTGCTTGATACTTGCAGTGGGTCTGTTCACGTGGTTGACGAAGTGGCTTATGACATTATCGCTATGTATAAGGACAAATCCGCCGACGAGATTGTTAAATACATAATTGATACATATAAAGACGAGCAGATTACAGAGCAAGATGTTCTTGATTGTATTGAAGATGTTAAAACTCTTGAAGAAAACGGCAAACTCTATACCCCTGACACTTATGAGGGTATGGCATTCGATTTCAAGAACAGAAATACTGTTATCAAAGCTCTTTGTCTTCACGTTGCTCACACTTGCAACCTTAACTGTGAATACTGCTTTGCAAGTCAGGGTAAATATCACGGTGAGCGTGCATTGATGAGCTTTGAAGTTGGTAAGCGTGCACTCGATTTTCTTATTGAAAATTCAGGTACTCGTCGTAATCTTGAAGTGGATTTCTTCGGTGGCGAGCCACTTATGAACTGGGATGTTGTTAAAGAATTGGTTTCTTATGCTCGTGTGCAAGAGAAAATTCACAACAAGAATTTCCGTTTCACACTCACAACAAACGGAATGCTCATTGATGATGATGTTATAGAGTTTTCAAACCGTGAAATGAGCAATGTGGTTTTAAGTCTTGACGGAAGAAAAGATGTTCACGACAGACTCAGAGTTGACTATATGGGTCGTGGCAGTTATGACACTATCGTGCCTAAATTCCAAGAATTTGTTAAGCGTCGTGGTGGTAAGAACTACTATATGCGTGGCACATTCACTCATAAGAATGTAGATTTCACTAACGATATTTTCCATATGGCTGATTTAGGTTTTACTGAACTTAGTATGGAGCCTGTTGTTTGCTCACCTGAAGATGCAAGTGCTTTGACACAAGAAGATTTACCAATTCTTTTCGAGCAATATGAAATCCTTGCAAAAGAAATGATTAAGCGTAAAAAGAATGGTAACGGCTTCACATTCTATCACTATATGCTTGACTTGACACATGGTCCTTGTATTTACAAGAGAATTTCAGGTTGTGGGTCAGGTACGGAATATATGGCTGTTACACCTACCGGTGACCTTTACCCTTGCCATCAGTTTGTTGGTGACACTAAATATTTACTTGGTAACATCTATGACGGTGTTACAAACAAAGAAATTCAGAATGAGTTCAAGCTTTGCAACGCTTATGCCCGTCCTGAATGTAACGACTGTTGGGCAAAGCTTTATTGCTCAGGTGGTTGCGCTGCAAACTCTTATCACGCATCAGGCAAAATCACAGGTATTTATGAATACGGCTGTGAACTTTTCAAAAAGCGTATTGAATGCGCAGTGATGATTCAAGTAGCAGAAAATAGTGACAAATAAGGAATAAAACAAATGGACACACCAATTTTTGACTTTGTGCAGAATTACATTAAAAGTAATACTGCCCGACTTCACATGCCGGGTCATAAGGGTGTGTCTTTTTTAGGCTGTGAAGCCTTTGATATTACTGAAATTCAGGGTGCTGACGAATTATACGCCCCCGACGGAATAATCAGAAAAAGTGAAGAAAATGCGACTTTGCTTTTCTCGACTGCAAAGACAGTTTATTCTGCAGGCGGTTCAAGTCAGAGCATCAATGCAATGCTTTATTTAGCATATTTAAAGGCAGATAAAAACACTCGTCCATTCGTATTAGCAGGACGAAATGCTCACAAGTCATTTATCTATGCACTTGCTAAACTTGATGCAGATGTTGAGTGGATTTATCCAACAAATACTGATAGCATTTGTTCTTGTATTATGAATGGTGAGATGGTTGAAAAGACACTTAAAAGCCTCCCTAGAAAGCCATTTGCTGTGTATATCACAAGTCCTGATTATCTGGGTGGAATGAGTGATATTGAGAGCATTGCAAAAGTGTGCAAAAGTTATGATGTTCCCCTGCTTGTTGACAATGCTCACGGCAGTTATTTGAAATTTTATAAGAGAGATTTGCACCCAATAACACTTGGTGCAGATATGTGTTGCGACTCAGCACACAAAACACTCCCTGTGCTCACAGGTGGTGGGTATTTGCACATTGCAAAGAGTGATAAATACGGATTCTCAAAAAATGCCGTTAATGCAATGAGTATTTTCGGCTCAACGAGTCCGTCATATCTTATTTTGCAATCACTTGATTTGTGCAACAGATATATTGATGAAAAAATAAGAGAAGATGTTGAACTTTGTGCAGATAAAATTGCTGAATTGAAATATTTAATAAACTCAAAAGGATTTGGAATATTATCGGCAGAGCCTTTGAAACTCACAGTTGATTTTCGTGGTTTTGACATTGATTTTAAATGTTATCTTCGTGATTGTGGCATTGAATTTGAATATGCTGACGATGATTTTGTGGTGTTTATGTTCTCACCACAGAATACAGACAAAGATTTAGAGAAACTGAAAAAAGCCTTTGAAAATATCAATGTAAGCACTAAAAAAGATGCATCAAACATTGAAATTCCAAAAGCCGAGAAAGTTTTGACAATTCGTGAAAGCATTTTCTGCGAAAGTGAAGAAATAGATATTCAAAATGCACTTGGTCGTGTGTGTGCTAGTCCTACTGTGTCTTGCCCACCTGCTATTCCAATTGCGGTGAGTGGTGAAAAAATCACTAATGAGCATATTGAGTTGTTCAAGAAATATAATATAGATAAAATTTTAGTTGTTAGATAAGAAAAAAGAGAGTACGGTGTACTCTCTTTTTATTTTACCAAATTTTAACTTCTTCAGGGTTTGCGAAGATTTCGTCAATGCGCTTCATAAATGGTACTGACTGACCAAAATCCAATGCTCTATGGTCGATTGCCATACAAATTGGAAGAACTTGTCTAACTTGAATTTCTTTCTCGCCCTTGTCGTTGGTTGTCACTATTGCTCTATCCTGAACGGCTGCAAGGCAATATGTTGAAACCTGTGGTGGCACAACCTCGAGAAGTGTAACATTGCCACGCTGACCACGATAAAGTGAGCCAACATTTGAAACTGTTACTGTGCCCTGACGGATATCGTCTTTTGTGATTCGGTCTTCTCTTGGGATTTTTTCATATTCTCTCTTTGCTTTGCCTGAGAGAGTTTTAACTCTGTATTTACCTGTTTTTGAGCCGATAAGACGGTTTACTACTTTTCTGATTTGACCCTTTTTCAATGCTGTAAGTGTGTTTTCAAGAGAAACTTCAAACATTGCTTCTGTGAGATTTGTGTTTTCTGCGCGTCTGCGTACATCTGCCATTTCACTTTGAATTTGCTCAACGCTCTTATTCTCAAGGTCGTGCAATGTAATTGTCATCATTTCGTCGTTTGGCAAAATCATTGGCATTGAAATATCAATATTTTCAAAGGTTGTAACCTTGCCACGAACAAGCTTTTTATTGAATTCAATGTGAGAATTGAGAATTGGAGCAGCTTTAAGACCTTCAATAATAACCTTTAAGAAATATGTATTAAGTGAAATTTTTGTTCCATTTTCTTCGTTTAACTTTTTGCAATATGCAACAAAATCAGTAACATCAGGCTCATAGTTGAAGACGATATGTGGGATATTATCCCAACTCTCTGTTGTCATATTAGCAATAATTTTTCTTTGAATACCAAAGTGAAAACTATTTAAAACTTTCATTGTAATTACCTCCGAGATGTTTGCGAAATACTTAACAAGTATAGCACAAAGGAAAGGATTGTCAATAAAAAGACTTAAAGAATTTTTACTTTATTTTCAAAAAACTGTTGACATTTTATATTTCTAATGGTATTATATTCGGGCGGCTGAAAGTCGTATATGCGCTGGTAGCTCAGCTGGATAGAGTGTTTGGCTACGAACCAAAAGGTCGGGGGTTCGAATCCCTTCCAGCGTGCCAATAAAGACGAAATGACTCTTGTGGTTGTTTCGTCTTTATTTTTTACATTTTGGATAAGGGATTCGAACCCGTGAGGGTCTGAGCGTTAAGAAAATGATATGGTATATCATTTTTAGCGAAGAGCACAATGCGAATTTCCCATTCGCATTGTGAATCTATAATTCGAATCCCTTCCAGCGTGCCATTAAAATAGAGTACACTTTTGTGTACTCTATTTTATTTTTATGTAATATGGACGGGAATCGACCGTCTGCTGCGGCTTCGCCTTGCATACTGCACGCTCGACATAAATGTCTCACGCCTTTTTGCTAAAAACAATTCCCCGAATTGTTTTCTTGACGCAAAAACCCTCTCGGGTTCGATTCCCTATATTTGAATTCAGGCAAAAAGAAAACAGCCACACTTCGTGTAGCTGTTTCTTTTTGGTGACCCGGACGGGAATCGAACCCGTGTTACCGCCGTGAAAGGGCGGTGTCTTAACCGCTTGACCACCGGGCCATTTGTAAGGGACTTGTTCAGTCCCTTGGTAGCGGCAACGGGACTTGAACCTGTGACCTTCCGGGTATGAACCGGACGCTCTAGCCAACTAAGCTATGCCGCCATAGTTGCCGTCGTTTTGACGGCTTGATTATTATAATATAAGACTTTTATTTTGTCAACATATTTTTACAAATATTTTTTACTTTTTTCAAAATTTTATTACACACTCAATTTTCTGAATTTTTTAGGTTGTGTTTTCTTTACAAAGTGTATTTTCTGTGCTAAAATTTTCTTGTTAAAAATCAATTCACGGGGTGAAAAATATGAACCTTAAAGAACAAAGACAATGGGTTCTCCAAGAACTTAATAGCGTTGCTGATTTCTGGCTTCAGAATGGTATGGACAAAGTTCACGGTGGCGTTTACACTTGCATTGACAAAGACGGAAAAGTTTTTTCAACTGACAAGAGCGTGTGGATGCAAGGCCGTTGCGGTTGGACCTTTGCTTATCTCTGCCATATTTATGGTGTGAAAGAAGAATGGCTCAAGGCTTCAAAAAGCTGTATCGACTTTCTTGAAGATTATTGCGTAAACAAAAATGCCGATGGCAGACTTTATTTCACAGTTACTGAAGACGGCAAGCCACTTCGTCAAAGAAGATATTGCTATTCAGAAGCATTTTATTGTATTGCTAATGCAGAATATTATGGTATCACAGGTGAAAAAGAGCATTTAGAAAGAGCTCGAAAGGCTTATGATATTTATTGGAATCTCAACCATGGTATGCCTGACCCAACAGGTCTTGGTCCAAAGACTGACCCTGAAACTCGCACAGGTCGTGCCCTTGGTATTCCAATGATTATTCTCAATGTTACTTCTGTTATGCTTCGTGTTGACCCTGAAAATGCTGACCTTTATAACGCACGTGCAAATGAATGTGTTGAACACATTTTAAAATATCATGTTAAAAAGGATTTAGGTTGCACTCTTGAAACGGTTGCTCTTGACGGTACACCAAGACTTGATATCACAGAGGGACGAGTTGTAAACCCTGGTCACGATATTGAATGTAGCTGGTTCCTTATGGAAAGAGCAAATCAGACTGGTGACAAAGAATTACATAAAAAAGCTATTGAAATCTTTGATATGGCATTCGAAAAGGGTTGGGACAAAGAATTCGGTGGAATTCTTTATTTCTTTGACTGTCTTGGCAATCCACCTGAAGCATATGAACACGATATGAAACTCTGGTGGCCACACAATGAAGCACTTATTGCATCTTTGATGATTTACAGAGATACAAAAGATGAAAAATATCTCGATATTTTCAATCAGTTGTTCGAATATACAAAGGACAAGTTTGCAGTAGCACCTTGTGGTGAATGGTATGGTTATCTTCGTCGTGATGGTAACCCTACTCTCCCCGCTTGTATCGGTTCAACATTCAAAGGACCATTCCACGTGCCAAGATGTCTTATTATGCTTGACCAAATGATGAAAGAAATTGAAGAAAGAGGTTAATTAAAATGAGTCTTGAAAAATATAAGGGTGTTATCCCCGCATTCTATGCTTGTTATGATGAAAATGGTGATATTTCAGTTGAAGGCACAAAGGCATTAGTTGAATTCCTTATTTCAAAAGGTGTTGACGGTCTTTATGTTGGTGGTTCTTCAGGTGAATGCATCTATTTAAGTGTTGAAGACAGAAAAAAGACACTTGAAGCAGTTATGGAAGCAAATAAGGGCAGAATCACAATTATTGCTCACGTTGCTTGCAATAATACAAAAGACAGCTGTGAGCTTGCTCGTCACGCTGAAAGCCTTGGTGTTGACGCAATTGCAACAATCCCACCAATTTATTTCAGACTTCCTGAAAAGGCTATTGCAAAATACTGGAACGATATTTCTGCAGAAGCACCAAATACTGATTATGTTATTTATAACATTCCACAGCTTGCAGGTGTTGCACTCACAATGCCTTTATTTGACGAAATGCTTAAAAATCCAAGAGTAATTGGTGTTAAGAACTCATCAATGCCAATTCAGGATATTCAGATGTTCCGTCGTCAAGCAGCACTCAACAACCGTGAAGTTGTTATTTTCAATGGTCCTGATGAACAGTTTATCGGTGGTCGTTTAATCGGTGCTGAAGGTGGTATCGGTGGTACATATGGTGTTATGCCTGAGCTTTTTGTTACACTTAACAATATGATTAAAGCTGGCGATGTTAAAGAAGCATATAAATTGCAGGATGACATCAACGAAGTTATTTACACAATGTGCTCAACAAAGGGTAATATGTATGCAACAGCAAAAGCTGCTCTTAAAAAGAGAGCAGGACTTGAGCTTGGTGGTGTTAGAGAACCACTTCTCAATCTTCAAGACGGCGACGAAGTAATCATTGACAAGGTTGTTGAACTCGTTGAAACAGCAGTTAAAAAATGGGTTAAATAAGATTTAATACAATAAAAAGGGACGATATTCTTTATCGTCCCTTTTATTTATTCACTTATCTCAACTTTGATTTTCTCAATGGTTCTATCCAAATTATTATTAGTAATAACAGATTGTGATTTCTCACGAATTTTATCGTAAGCAAAAGTCCAAACTTCTCTATACTCTTTAAGACCTATCATTCTTATTGCAATGGTACTGTTTTTATCATCCAAAACAAAGTTTTTCCACATTATAGGACAATATTTCCAACCAAAAGCCTTTGCTTCTACCACACTAGACCAATGCATAGTCTTTTGCTCACGACCACCATTATAAACACAAGTTATTTTTTCATCATCAATAAGATAATACGTATTCCATTCTCTTTTTGTTTTAAAAACAGAATATATATTAATGAAAAGCACAGCACCCATAGTTGCAACTCCACTTTCAGGGTGATAGATTTTCCATAAAATCTGCTCAATTAACAACAAAATCAAAAATATCATTGTAACCAAAGGTTCAACATTATTAGGTTGATATTTTTTCATATTTTCCACCTACTTAACAATTAACAATCTGTTATTTGCATTTTAAATATATCACATTAAAAGTATTTTTGCAATAAAAAAAGGGCGATTCGTGAATCGCCCCTACATTTTTAGTTAAATATCATACTTTTGTAGAACACATTATTTTTTCTCCATTAAAGCTACCATTACAGCTTTTTGAGCATGCAAACGGTTTTCTGCTTCGTCGAAGATTTCGTCTGCGTGTTCTTCAAACACTTTTTCTGTGATTTCTTCGCCACGGTGTGCAGGGAGACAATGTTGCACCATACAGCCTGGGTTTGCTGCTTCTAACAACTTATCATTGATTTGATAGATGCCTTGGAAAATCTGTCTTCTTTCATAAGCTTCTTGCTCTTGACCCATTGATGCCCAAACGTCTGTGAAGATTACATCTGCGCCGGCGCAAGCTTCAACAGGGTCACGATAAAGACCGAATCCGCTATAATCCTTTGCAAAGTCAAGAACTTTTTGGTCTGGGTCATAGTTTTCAGGGCAAGCAACTGTTACATCCATACCCATTTTAAGACCACCGACGATAAGAGAGTTTGCCATATTGTTACCGTCACCGATATATGTCATTTTAAGACCGTCAAGGTGACCTTTATGCTCACGGACTGTCATAAGGTCTGCAAGCACCTGACAAGGATGGCAGAAGTCTGTGAGTCCATTAATAATTGGAATAGAACCATATTTTGCAAGGTTTTCAACTTCGCTCTGTTCGAAAGTTCTAATCATAATACCATCAAGATAACGAGAAAGCACACGAGCAGTATCTTGAATTGGCTCACCACGACCAATTTGAAGGTCACGGTTTGAAAGGAAAAGTGCCTGACCACCAAGCTGATACATACCTGTTTCAAAAGAAACACGAGTACGAGTTGATGATTTTTGGAAAATCATACCAAGTGTCTGACCTGCGAGTCTGTGATGCTTGATTCCGTTTTTATTTTCATATTTCAACTGGTCTGCAAGATTAAGAATTTCTGTAATCTCTTCAGTTGAAAGTGAGAGCATACTTAAAAGATGTTTCATAGTTTATACCTCTGCAATAATATTTTTCAATATGTTGATACCTTTGTCAATTTCTTCTTTTGAAATTACTAAAGGCGGTAACATTCTAAGTTTAGTTTTAGCAGTGAGAATTAAAAGTCCGTTCTCACTGCATTTTTTTGCGATTTCACCAGCATTTTTGGTTTTGAGTTCAATACCGAGCATAAGACCAAGACCTGTAATTGATTTTACTTCGTCTATTTCTGCAAGTTTTTCTCTTATGTACTCCCCTTTTTCTGCGACTTCATTTAAGAAATCATCTGTGAGAGTATTGAGAATATATTTAGCACCTGCACAAGCAACAGGGTTGCCACCAAATGTTGTTCCGTGAGTGCCTGCTGTCAACACATTTGCACATTTTTCTGTGCAAAGACAAGCACCCATTGGAAGACCGTTGCCGATACCCTTTGCACTTGTTACAACATCAGGTGAAATTCCTGCGTGCTGATATGCAAACAATTTGCCAGTTCTGCCCATACCTGTCTGCACTTCGTCGATTATGAGAAGAATATCTTTTTCTTTGCAAATTTTTTCAACAGTTTTCAAATATTCAAAATCTGTTGGCACAACGCCACCCTCACCTTGAACGATTTCAAGGATAATTGCGCAAACTGTGTCGTCTGCCGTTTCTAAAAATTCTTCTATGTTGCCTGACTCGGCATATTTAAAACCTTGCACAAAAGGATTGAAGAACTTGTGATAATGCTCTTGTCCCGTTGCAGTAATTGTAGCCATTGTTCTGCCATGGAATGAGTTCACAAGAGTGATTATATTGTAACGGTTTTCACCATATTTATCAAAACTATATTTACGAGCCAATTTGATTGCACATTCATTTGCTTCAGCACCTGAATTGCAAAGGAAAACACGGTCAAAGCCTGTTTTTTCTGTGAGCATTTGAGCATATTCTGCAACAGTAGAATTATAATAAAGGTTTGATGTGTGCTGAACTTTTTTTAACTGTTCTGTAACAGCATTTATCCAACCGTCATTGTTATAGCCCAATGAGTTTACACCGATACCAGAGCCGAAGTCAATTACTTCATTACCTTCGCTATCAATGAATGTTGCACCATTACCCTTTTCGATTGAAATAGGAAAATGTGCATAAGTTGGCATTAAAGAATTATCTGCCTGATTTTTAATATTTTCTAACATTATGTATCACCTGAATTAAAGGAACATAGTACCAATACCACTATCAGTAAGCATTTCGATAAGGATTGAGTGTGGGATTCTACCGTCGATAATATGTGTACGCTTAACTCCACGACGGACTGCTTCAACACAGCAATCAATTTTTGGAATCATTCCACCCTTAATAATGCCCTGACTTTTAAGTTGTGGCACTTCGCTGACATTAACACTATGAATGAGTGTATCTTCATCATCTTTATCACGAAGAAGACCACGGATATCTGTCATCAAAAGAAGCTTTTCTGCGCCTAACGCTGCTGCGATTTTTGCCGCTGCAATATCTGCATTGATGTTAAAAACTTCACCGTTTTCGCCGCCACCAACAGTAGAGATTACAGGGATATAGTGTTGGTCGAGAATACCGTCAACCAAAGTTGTGTCGATATCAATAATATCACCAACAAAGCCGATATCTTTTTCTACTTTTTTAGCCTTAATCATACCGTCATCAAGACCACAGATACCGATTGCGTGACCACCGTGATGATGAAGAAGGTGTACAAGTCGTTTGTTAACTTTACCTGCAAGCACCATTTGGACAACATCGATTGTTTCTTCGTCTGTGTAGCGAAGTCCGTCAACAAACTTTGATTCTTTGCCTATTCTCTCCAGCATTTCGTTGATTTCAGGCCCACCACCATGAACAAGAACAACATTTATGCCAACTGAACGAAGAAGAACAATATCAGTCATAACTGCATCTTGCAATTCTTCATTTATCATTGCATTGCCACCATACTTGATAACAACTGTTTTTCCGTGATATTGCTGAATGTATGGGAGTGCCTGAACAAGCACTTCACTACGGTCAGCGTGTGTAAGTTTTGAAATGTCCATAATATCCTCCGATTAGGTGCGATAGTCTCCATTAATTTTTACATATTCGTAAGTCAAATCGCAACCATAAGCTGTTGCATTGTAGTTGCCATCATTAAGTTCAACAATGATATAAACTTCGTCTTCAATAAGAACTTGTTTTGCGATTTCTTCTGAAAACTCGATTCCTGCGCCGTCTTTACAAACTGCGATTTCTCCGCCTTTTGATTTGAATGAAACATCAACTTTATTTACATCAATGTCTACTCCTGCATAACCAAGTGCACAAAGGATTCTGCCCCAGTTTGCATCTGCACCAAACATTGCGGCCTTAACAAGTGATGAACAAATAACGCTCTTTGCACAAACCTTTGCGATTTCCTTTGATTTTGCACCGCTAACCTGACATTCAACAAGTTTTGTCGCACCCTCACCGTCTTTTGCCATAAGTTTTACAAGCTTTTCGCAGATTGCATTAAGTGCATTAACGAATGTAAAATAATCTTCATTTTCTGTTTCAATTCTCTCGTTGTCACAAAGACCTGATGCAAGAAGTGCAACTGTGTCATTTGTTGATGTATCGCCATCAACTGACAACATATTAAAGCTATCTTTTACAACTTCTAAAAGTGCTTTTTTGAGCATTTCACTTGTAATATTTGCATCAGTAGTGATAAACCCAAGCATTGTTGCCATATTAGGATGAATCATACCGCTACCCTTTGAGATAGCACCGATTTTACATTCTTTGCCACCGAGAGTGAAAGAAACTGCAAATTCTTTTTTAACTGTATCAGTTGTCATAATTGCCTGAGCAGCATTGTCAGAGCCGTTTTCACTTAATTCTGCAACCAGTTGTGCCATTCCATTCTGAATTGGCTCAATGTTGATTGGCTGACCTATAACACCAGTTGACGCAACAACAAAGTCTGTTGGTTTAAGGTTTGTTGCTTTTGCTACGATTTCGCACATTGCTTCTGCTTTTTCAACACCGTCAGCGTTGCAAGTGTTTGCAATACCGCTGTTACAGATTACGCCATAAGCCTTGCCGTCTGCAATATTATTTCTTGTAACTGTAATTGGTGCACCATAAACTAAATTCTGTGTATAAACTGCTGCTGCATCACATTCAGTTTCACAAAGAATAAGTGCTAAATCTTTTTTTGTTTTGTTTTTACGGATTCCACAATGAATACCACTTGCTTTGAATCCTTTTGGTGCAGTAACACCACCATTGATAAATTGCATAATTTTCACCATTATATATTTAATTGAAATTTTGGGTCTAATCCCATTTTTACGTTCAGGCATTGAACTGCGGCACCAGAAGCACCCTTGCCGAGATTATCGTATCTTGCGATGAGCAAAATTCGGTCGTCATTACCACAAACTGTGATTTCCATACCATCGTTTTCGCTCATTTTGTTACCTGCGATAAATCCGTTTTCATCAATGCTTTCTTTATATCTTACAATATCTGAATTGTATTTTTCTTTGTAAAGTGCCTTGATGTCTTCTGCAGTTTTGCCATCTTTCAAATCCTTTTTAAAGAGTGGTACTGTCATAACCATACCGCTGAAATAGTCGCAGATATATGGTGAGAAGATTGGCTCATTCATAAGTCCTGAAATTGCTTTCATTTCTTTTAAGTGCTTATGTTGTTGAGTGAGAGCATATTCTCTTGGAGCATCTAAAAGCACATCTCGATTTGCGTCTTCGTATTGAGCAATTCCGTTTTTACCTGCACCACTATACCCTGACAAAGCGTGACAAGCAATACAAATATCACTATCAACGATTCCTGCATCAACCAAAGGTTTTACAAGTGCAATAAAACCACTTGCATAGCAACCCGGAACTGCAATTCTCTTTGAATTTTTGAGTTTGTTTTCAAAGTCTGCGCTGAGTTCTGGGAAACCATAAGCCCAACCGTCATTTGTTCTGTGAGCAGTTGATGTGTCGATTACAACTGTGTTATCGTTTTTGATAAGACTCACTGCCTCAATAGCTGCAACATCAGGCAGGCAAAGGAATGCAATATCTGCAGAATTGAGAGCCTTTTTACGAGCATCAGTATCTTTTCTTAAATTTTCAGGAAGAGTGATTAACTCAATATCTTCTCTTTTTGCAAGACGGTCAAAAATTTTAAGTCCGGTTGTACCCTGACTGCCGTCAATGAATATTTTTGTCATATATATTATCCTTATTTGTTAAGTTTCTTTACTCTCTCTACTTGTGCGAGCACATTCTGTGGTGCAGGGCCACCGAGAGATGTTCTGTCGTTTACACATTTATCAAGGTTGATTGCATCAAATACGCCATCATCAAAAATGTCACAAACTGCCTTATATTCTTCTAAAGGAAGTGTTTCAAGTGTAAGACCTTTATTGATGCAAAGGGCTACCAATTCACCAGTTGCCTTATATGCATCACGGAAAGGAAGCCCCTTACCTACAAGATAGTCTGCACAGTCAGTTGCATTGATAAAACCACCTGCTGCTGCTTTTCTCATATTTTCAGGAAGTGCTGTCATTGTGCCGAGCATTGGGATGAATGCTGTTAAACACATTTTAACTGTATCAAATGCATCAAAAATTGCTTCTTTGTCTTCTTGCATATCCTTGTTATAGGCAAGCGGAAGACCTTTCATCATTGTAAGAAGTGTTGTCAAATCGCCGAACACACGGCCTGACTTGCCACGAATAAGCTCTGTAATATCAGGGTTTTTCTTCTGTGGCATAATTGATGAGCCTGTTGAGAATGCGTCGTCAAGTTCAATGAATTTGAATTCCCAAGAACACCACAATACAATTTCTTCTGAAAAACGTGAAAGATGCACCATAATAATTGAGATTACAGATGCCAATTCCATACAGAAATCACGGTCAGAAACTGAGTCAAGTGAATTTTGCATAGCTCCATTAAAGCCTAAAGCCTTTGCTGTCATTTCACGGTCTGTGTTATATGTTGTTCCCGCCAATGCACAAGCGCCAAGTGGTGAATAATTCATTCTGTCAGTTGCCTGCTGAAGTCTTTCTTTATCACGAAGAAGCATTTCAGCATAAGCCATTAAATGATGACCAAATGTAATAGGCTGTGCTCTTTGAAGATGAGTATAGCCCGGCATTACTGCACTTGCATACTGCTGAGCCTTTTTGCAAAGCACATCTACGAGTTCAGTAAGTTGATTATAAAGAGCATCACATTCGTGACGGAGATAAAGTCTTATATCAACTGCAACCTGGTCGTTACGGCTTCTTGCTGTATGTAATCTTTTACCTGCTGAGCCGATACGAGCAGTTAATTCACCTTCAACAAAGGTATGAATATCTTCAGCATTTGGGTCGATTTCTAATTCTCCGCTCTCAATTTCTGACTTGATAGCCTTTAAGCCGTCAGTAATTTGAGCAAGGTCTTCTGCTGAGATAATTCCCTGTGCACAAAGCATTGCCGCGTGAGCGAGGCTACCGTCAATATCTTCTTTATACATACGGCTATCAAACTTGATTGATGAGTTGAAGTCGTTGGTTTTTGGGTCGATTTCTTTTGAAAATCTGCCTTTCCAGAGTTGCATAATTGTCACCTTAATTTATGTCTATATTAGCACAATACGACAAAGAGAAAATTCCCTTTGTCGTTGTTGTAAGTTATTAGTTGTTTTCGTTTCTTTGCTTATCAAGAAGTGCTTTTACTTTTATAGATAAGCCGAACAAGTTGATAAATCCTGCTGAGTCTTTCTGGTCATAAGCACCGCCGTCGTCACCGAATGATGCAACATTTTCATCATAGAGTGAATATGGAGATGTGATACCTGCATTGATGATGTTGCCCTTATAGAGCTTGAGTTTAACATCACCTGTTACTGTTTTCTGTGTTTCGTCAACGAATGCTGAAAGAGCTTCACGAAGTGGTGTGAACCAAAGTCCGTTATAAACAACTTCACCGAACTTCTGTGCTACAAGCTTTTTATAGTGCTGTGTATCACGGTCAAGACAAATCATTTCGAGAAGTTCGTGTGCCTTGTAAAGAATTGCACCACCTGGAGTTTCATAAACACCACGGCTCTTCATACCAACAAGACGGTTTTCAACGATATCAAGAAGACCGATACCATTTGCGCCACCGAGTTCGTTGAGTTTTTCAACGATTGCAAGTCCTTTCATTCCTACGCCGTCAATAGCTGTTGGAACACCTTTTTCAAAGTGAATTGTAACATAAGTTGGTTCGTCCGGTGCCATTTCAGGAGAAACACCCATTTCAAGGAAACCTTCTTTATTATATAATGGCTCGTTTGCTGGGTCTTCAAGGTTAGACCTTCGTGTGACAAGTGCCAAACATTCTTATCTTTTGAATAGTTTGTTTCACGGTTAATCTTCAAAGGAATATTGTGTGCTTCAGCATAAGCAATTTCTTCTTCACGAGATTTGATATCCCATTCACGCCAAGGAGCGATAATTGCCATCTCAGGAGCAAATGCTTTAAGTGTCAATTCAAAACGAACCTGGTCATTACCTTTACCTGTACAGCCGTGACAAATAGCATCTGCACCCTCTTTGATTGCTATTTCAGCAAGTCCCTTTGCAATACAAGGACGAGCATGTGAAGTACCGAGAAGATACTGTTCATATTCAGCACCTGCTTTAAGGCAAGGCCAGATGTAATCTTCAACATATTCTTCTTTCAAATCAAGAACATAGAGCTTTGAAGCACCAGTTGCGATTGCTTTCTCTTCAAGACCGTCAAGTTCAGTACCCTGACCAACGTCACCTGAAACTGCAATAACTTCACAGTTGTTATAATTTTCTTTAAGCCAAGGGATAATGATTGATGTATCAAGACCACCTGAATAAGCTAAAACTACCTTTTTAATGTCTTTCTTTTGCATTGTATATTCCTCCGAAAAAATTGCCTTTTTGTTGTGCAATTTGTAGTATGGGTTATATTATACACCCATTATTTAATAAATCAAGAGTTTTTCGTATGTTTTTTCAACTTTTTTGTATTTTTATACAATATTTTGCATATTTTGTGAATATTAATCCTTGTTTTATGCATTTTGTTTACATAAATACGAATTTTTATGCATATATACATAATATAATGTATAAAAATGAAAATCTACCATAATTTGTTTTGAAAAAATGGAGATTGCAATAGCATTTTTAAACTTTCATTTTGTGTTTTTATTGACTTTGCGTTTTATAATATATATAATGTTTTTGTATAAATCTCTTATAGGAGTGAGAAAATATGGGTATTACAAAATCAGTTTTCGGTGTGACTAAAGACGGCAAGCAGGTTGACGCTTTTCTCATTGAAAACAACAACAATATGAAAATTAATCTTATCACCTGGGGTGCTACTTTACAGAGTATTTTAGTTAAGGACAAGGACGAAAACGAGCTTGATTTATTGCTCGGTTTTGACGATATGGAAGGTTTTGAGAATCGTCACGATTATCAGGGTGTTATAGTTGGTCCTGTTGCTAACAGAATCAGTAAAGGTGGACTCACCATCGACGGTGAAAAGGTTCCTGTTACAACAACTCACGGTGATGTTACTCTTCATAGTAACGGAGAATTCTCAACTGCAGTCTGGGATGCAATTATTGTTGACTCTGACTCTGTTGAATTCTCATATTTCAGTGCAGACGGTACAGAGGGTTTCCCTGGCAACAAAAAAGTAACTGTTAAATATACACTTACTGACAAGAATGAAATTATCATTGATTATACTGCAGTTTCAGACAAGAAAACTGCATTCAATCTTACAAACCACGCTTATTTCAATCTTAAGGGTTATCAGAATGGTGACATTCTCGACCATACTCTCTATATCAATGCAGATGCTTTCACACCTATGGGTGAAGGACTTGTGCCAACAGGTGAAATCCGTGATGTAACAGGCACTCCGTTCGATTTCAGAGAGCCAAAGACAATCGGCAGAGATATTGGTGCAGATTATGAACAATTAGACGCAGGTAATGGTTATGACCATAATTTCTGCATCAATAATTATAACAAAGAGCTTCGCCTTGCTGCTACTGTTACTGCACCAAACGGTGTAAGACTTGATTGTCTTACTGATTTACCGGGTATGCAGCTTTATGTAGGTAACTTCCTTGAAGGTAAAATCGGTAAAAACAACACTCCAATGGAATTCCGTTCAGGTTTCTGTCTTGAAACACAGTATTATCCAAACGCTACAAACACACCTTCTTTCTATAACTGTGTGTTTGATAAGGACGAAGTTGTGAAAACTACAACTGTGTATAAAGTTACTGTTTAATGTAACACATTTCCCTATTTCCCATAGAATGTAATGTAAGTTCAATATGGGAAGGAGGAAAAACGAATGTGTAACTTCTTCGGTAACAATTCTTGGTTGATTGTTATTATCATCTTAATTCTTCTCACAGATAACAACAACGGTTGTGGTTGCAACAATGATTGTGGCTGTGCTCGCAGAGACTATGACTGCGGTTGCTGCTAATCAATAAATCAAAGGAATAAAAAATGTAGGGCGGGGGCTCAGCTCCCGCCGAATTTTGTTAGACGAATTGAGAGTTTGTCGAACAGAACAATGTAGGGAACGACGCCCCCGTCGTTCCGTTGTAGTTTGATATCTTACTTTGGTTCGGAACGACGAGGGCGTCGTTCCCTACGGTATCATAACCAGATAAAAGAGTTCGACAAATTATAATTTGTTTAATGAAAACAATGGAGAAAATATTATGGAATTTTATGAAATTGACTCATCCCCTGAAAAGGCATTGCTTTTGTGTGTTGACACAGGCGATTTTGATGCTGAAAGTTCAATAGAAGAATTAACCTTGCTCACAGAAAGTGCAGGGGCTTCTGTGGTGGGCTCAATTATTCAAAAACGAGAAAGTCCTGACGGTGCAACATATATCGGCAAAGGTCGTCTCGCAGAAGCAGAACTTTTCTGTCATAATCAAGAGATTGATTTGATTATCTGTGATGGTGAATTGACTCCGTCGCAAATCCGTAATATTGAAAACGCAACTGATGTGCGAGTTATTGACCGAACTCAATTAATTCTTGATATTTTCGCTCTTCGTGCCAAAACCCGTGAAGGTAAATTGCAGGTTGAGTTGGCTCAGCTTAAATATGCTCTCCCCCGTCTCACAGGCAAGGGCAAGCAGCTCTCACGTCTTGGTGGTGGTATTGGTACTCGTGGTCCCGGTGAAACAAAGCTCGAAAGTGACCGTCGTCACATTATGCGCAGAATGCATGCTTTGCAAGAGCAACTTGACGAAGTTGAAAAACGCCGAGCATTACTTCGAAAAAGGCGCGAGAAAAATGATGTGACAACTGTTGCACTTGTTGGATACACCAATGCAGGCAAATCCACACTTATGAATGCGCTGACAGATGCAGGGGTGCTCGCAGAAGACAAGCTTTTTGCCACACTTGACCCCACATCAAGAAAACTGACTTTGCCTAACGGACAAGATGTTATGCTTATTGACACAGTTGGTTTTGTGAGCCGTCTTCCCCACGATTTAGTCAAGGCATTTCGTTCAACTCTTGAAGAAGCAGCAAGTGCAGATATTGTGCTTAATGTTTGTGATGCGTCGGACGAGCACTGCACTGAGCATATCGAAATCACAACGGGTATTTTAAAGGATTTGGGTTGCAACGGCGACAACATCATAACCGTTATGAATAAATGCGACAAAGCAGAGAATATTTTTGATATTCTTCCAATGGGTAAAACTGTTATGATTAGTGCCTCAAAGGGTATTAACCTTGACCTTTTGCTAAAAGAAATTGAAAAAGCTCTTGCACTTAAAATTATTGAAATCAATCTGCTTATTCCATTCTCTGCTGGTGGTGAAGTGAATTTCTTACGAAACAATGCAAAAATAATCAGTGAAGAATACACAAATGATGGCACACTTTTAAAGGTGATTATACCCACAGATTATGCCGACAGATTTCAAAAATATGTTATAGAAAAAGACGATGAGAATTAACTCTCATCGTCTTTCTTTTTATTTTCTTTCTAAAACTATTTTGTCGAGTGTCAGTTTGTTGCCACTAATTGCAAATTGTTCTGTTTCAGAGTTATTATATACAAGTTTGTTACCATCAATTTTATATGTGCCTTTGGTAGTTTTGCAGATGTCTTTAAGAATATCGTCTGCATATTTTTCATAATAAAGCACATCGTCAGTTGTCAGATATTTGCCTTCTTTTTCAACATTTCTTCTTGCACCTTCAACCATCAATGAGCGATATTCTTTTCGCACATCGCTAATATTTATAATCTCAACACTTGTACTATAAGAACCATCTTTATTAAATTTATAGGTTGTGCACATTTGCACATTATTCTTTGTGATTTTTGAATTGTAGTAATCGCCATAAAATGTTTTTGCAGAAATTGTTTCTTCACAAACCCATGTGCCTACTACTGTGTTTCCCGTTCCATCAGGGTTTATTTCCGAATCTAATTCTACAAAGGTTGTGGTTTCTGTTGTGGTTGTAGTCTGACTATCTTTTGGGCTTTGCTCTGTTTCCTTGCAAGATGCAAATGCAGTAACCATTATAATCACAAGCACACAAACCAAAATCTTTTGAAATGTTTTAATAATAATCCCTCATTTCAAAATCCCCGTAAAGCTTTCGCCTTACGGGGTTATAAGTTTTATTATGAGAAAAGTTGACTGAGAATAAGGAATGGAATTTCACTATAAGCTGCGTCACCATAAACTTCATAAAGTCCGTCACAAATACCCTTGATAGCTGAAACAGCAAGGTCTGATGTAGTATCACTGCTTATAATTTCATCTTCACCCATAATCTTATCATAGATTGCATAGAATCTGTTATTTGCCGCTTTGAATTCAGCAACATTAACAACTGTGTTTGCAAGCATATCTTCAACCTGCTTGATTGCACCGTCAAGTTCAGCTTTGTCTTCAGCCGAAAGTGTTGATGTATCATATTCTTTCATTGCAGCAACATCCTGACGAAGCTGATATGTTTCACGGCTCTTGTTAAACTGTGGGAATCTGTCAGGATATGAGAATACGCTTGTGAAATTCTCATCAGTAAGAAGATTAATGATAAGGCTCATAACAACGTCATTTGAAGCTGTTGTTGCGTGATTCTGACCACTGAAATAGAATGTCTGGTCAGGAAGAAGACCTGTGTGAGCATCAATAATTCCTTCTGGGTCAATGTGTTCATGGAAGATACAATTATTTTTATCCCAAGGAGTTTTATAACCTGCAGGAAGTCTTGTGCCAATATTCACACTATAAGCACCCATTGATGTTGAGTCAACCTGAATGATACCGTCAGCTTGAGTGTAGCCATGAGAAACAGCGAGTTCATAAAGCTCAACATTAGTATCAACGATGTCAAAGATTTCAACGCCCTGTTTCTTTGCTGTTAAAATATTGTAGTCAGATTTGAGCTGAGCATTGTAATACCAGTCAGCCTGACGGCGAATTTCTGCCATATCGTCACCTGCAAGATATTTATCACGGCAAACATCTCTATATTGAGCTGATGGAACAAGTCCCCACATAAGAGTTGAATATTTAAGATATTTGCCAATGAGTGTATCAGCAATTACATCAAGAAGATTGCTAACATCAGTTTTTGGCATAAGTCTGACTGCAAGGCTGAGCACATAACTGAGAACATTGTTTTCACCTAAAAGTGATGTGAACATTGTTGTATAAAGTGCAGCACTTTCGTCGTTAAGGCCATAAGTATAAGCATCACCGAGAAGGTTTGCACCATCAAGAGCAGGAACTGCAAATACGATTCTGTTAACATCAACTGAGATGTTGCTGCCATTATCAACATAAAGCTGCAAAAGTGCATTTGCGATTGAACCACCCTGGCTTACAGGAACAAGGTTAACCTTTTTAGCACCTGTATCTGCTTTAACGAACTGAATATAATCATAAAGTTCTTGTGCAGTCTGAATCATATTACCTGTTGAAACATAGTTAAAGACATAGAGATTATCTTCACCAGCAATATCAAAGAATTCTTCGATTGGGAAGCTTTTGAGAACATGCTCTCTTGAAACATCTGAAAGTGTGTCGAAACTACCACCATAATATTCTGCACGAACATCAGAGTCAAGATTACCGTTAGCGTCACTTGACTGTTTCGCCATCAAAATATCACTGAGAAGGTCAGCAACAACCTTTGCAGCTGCTTGGTCTTGGTCTTGCTGTGTAACAAACATTTTCATAACAGGAACAAGAGCCTCTGTAAGAGCTGCAGCGATAAATTCTTCTGAAACTGAAACATAGAATGGACCCGGAATAGGATTGCCGTCAGCATCACATTCTTTTTCACCATTTACATAGTGATAAGTTTCACATTGGAAAAGTCCCGGAATGATGATTGTTGGTGTATAGCCTGTGTCACGAGCATAGCCTAAAATTGACATACAAGACAGCATCATAACCATTGCTAACACAACAGAAATTACTTTTTTGAAGTTTTTCATAATAGCATAACTCCTTTGCAGATTTTTACCAATATAGTATATCAAAATTTGAACAAATTGTAAACAAATTCCATATGTGCATTGTGCAACAAAATATCATATAAAACATAACATATTGCACAATTAAAAATGGGGATGATTTTTGTCATCCCCATGGTTTTATTTTAAAGTTGGTATTCCATTTTCATCAAAGCTGACTTTTTTTATTCTCGCGTGACGGCAAGGGTCATAAAGTGGCTCGTCACAATATGTGCCACAGTTTTTCTCAAAATGTGAAAAAGGACGAGCGTGATAAACAATGAGCAAATCGCCGTTTTCGTCAACCACAAAGCTGTTGTGCCCCGGTCCTGCCTGGTCGGTTAAATCTTCGGTCTGCAAAACGGAATTTTCGTCTTTTTCCCAATTATTTATATCCATCAAATCAGCATTTCTGTCGGCATAAACCTTGCCCATACAATACTCTGCTCCCGTGCCTGAAGCTGAAAAGAATACATAGATTTTGTCATCTGTTTTAAGCACCGACGGGCCTTCGTTAACGCTAAAACGGATTTTTTCCCAATCATATTCGGGTTTTGTGAGCAAGATGGGTTTTGATATAAGTTTATTAGGCTCATTTTCATTGATTTCCGCCATAAAGAGTGACGAGTCGCCCAACTTCTCAGCCCAGATTAAATAATGTTTACCATTATTTTCAAAGTAAGTCATATCAAGTGAAAACTCAGTAAATGAATGGTTGTCGCCCTCACTTGCCTGCATTTTGCCAAGCTCTGTCCAAGCGCCATTTATTGGGTCTTGACCATCACAGACAATCACAAAAGGACGAATATTCCATACATTTTCTTGTTCCCCTGCAGCAAAGAAAACATACCATTTCCCACCAATATAATGAATTTCAGGTGCCCAGATATGCTTTGACATTACGCCTTTGTTGTGAGCTTTCCAAATAGTATATTCTTCTGCGGTTGCAAGACCTTTGACAGTTTCACTTCTTCGTAAAACAATACGGTCATAGCCCGCGTCAACATTATAAAAAGCGGGATATGAGGCTGTGAAATAATAAAACCCGTCAGGACCTTTCACAACATAAGGGTCAGCACGTTGGGGGATAAATGGGTTTGGATAATTTTGCATATTATTCTCCCTTATTTTCTAATTCTTGAATGCGTTTTTCAAGTTTTTTAATTTTCTCGTCACGCTGTTTTTCTAACTCGTATATAATATCTATTATCACAAAGAAAAGCGTGCCAAGAACAACCGAAATACCAAGTTCAATTTTTATGGGGTCACCTGATTCAAACAGTTCCCAACCACCACAGAAAAAGTAAAGAAAAATTATTACAAACCAAGCTAATATACACAAAGCCCATACTAATATGTATTTTAATTTGCTCGCAAGTTTTTTCATAATAACACCTCTCTCACCATATTAAACCTTATCGGTTAAATTATACCATAAATTGTAATTATAATCAACGCTTTGCGAAGCAAAGGAGAGAAGAACGAAAAGAGAAAAGTTAAAATAACAAAAAGAAAATAAAAAGGCAGGTCTTTGACCTACCTTCTTATTTTTATGGCTGGGGAATAGGGATTCGAATTATAGACTCACAATGCGAATGTGGTATTCGCATTGTGCTTTTGGCTAAAAACAATTCACCGAATTGTTTTCTTAACGCCAAAACCCTCACGGGTTCGAATCCCACAACCACCTTTTAGACAAAAATAAAAGACAAGTCAAATGACTTGTCTTTATTTTTATGGCTGGGGAATAGGGATTCGAACCCCAACAAACAGAGTCAGAGTCTGTCGTGCTACCGTTACACTATTCCCCAACGAGCAAAAGCAATTATATATCAACAAATTCGAATTGTCAAGGGTTTTTGAATAAAAAATTCAAGTATTTTCCGTTTGTGCGTTCTTGCTTTTTGAGTTTCTACGTTTAATCCCCATTCATTTCTAACAAAGTTTGTTCTATACCGTCAGCTATGGCTTTTGCATAGTCATTAAGTTTCTCATCAAAGTCTTTATTATCTTCGTCGCTTGTGATAAATCCAACTTCTAAAAGGCACGAGGGCATCTTGGTATTTCGGTTCACGTGATAATTCATATTTTCGCCTTCACGATAGCCGAAATTTATTCCCCTATCCGCTGAAAATCCCACAATTTTTAAGTTTTCCATTATATTTTCAGCAAGCAAAGTATCATCTGTGGGTTTACTTGAATGCACCCATAATTCCATACCCTTGCCGTTGCCCGTGCTACTGTTTCTATGAATAGCAACAAAAAGAGAAGCTCTCGCCTTGTTTGCGATTTTGCATCGTTCAGACAAAGAGAGAGCACTGTCGTTTTCACGGGTCATTACAACAGTATATCCCCTGTCTGTGAGTATATCTCGCACCAGAAGAGAAAGACGAAGATTATCGTCTTTTTCTTTTCTGTTTTTCCCCAATGCGCCCGGGTCATCACCACCGTGCCCTGGATCAATGCAAACTGTTTTTTCATCGGGTACAAAGTTTAACTGACTAAGTTTATATACAGTTTCTTCTCCACCGACCAACAAGAGTGCCAACACGGAACAAAGTGTTAATGAAAATAGCGCAATTATTGGAAAAATAAAGGTTTTTCTGTTGTTTTTTCTACCGTTTTTCATATTAATCTTTTAATTATAAAGCCTTGAAACGCTCTTTAATTTCTCCGGCTCTGCCACAAGTCATTCTTCCTTCAGGGCAAGCGCTTACATAACAGCTTGGACCATAGAATTTAAACACTTTTGGCTCTGCTTTGCGAAGAATTTTAAGTGCTTCAACGGCATATTCCTGAATTTCCCACTGAGCACGAGTGCAAGAACGAAGTCTCATAAAGAGCATAAGTTGTCTTGCATTCATTGTTGTTACAATATCAAGTGTATTACCTGAAAGTTGATAATATACCAATAATTCTTCAGGCACACCCATTTCTTTAAGGCGTTTATACTCTTTATCTGTATCAACGAATGCTTGTTTATATTTTTCTAAAAGTTCAGGCTTATCTTTAAGCACTGGTGGGATAATATAACTTAATCTGTCAGTCTTAATGAGTTCAGGGATTTCGATTGACTGAATTCTGTGACGAGCAAAGTGAGTTATACAAGAAAGTGAAACATTGTTGAAACGGAAAGTATAATTTGCACATTCAAGTGCTCTTGGTCTTTTACATTTTGCAACTGCTTCAACGATTTTTTCTGTGATTTCATCGTCTTTAATGATTTCTTCTGCTTGTTCTGTTGAGCAGTTCTTATCAAAAATTAATGCATTTCTTGCAATAAGCTTTGCAGCATTTGGTGTTGCACCCAAAAGTTCAACAGGTGCTTTTGTATGTTCAGGTTTAATATCAACAAATGATAAATCAGGACCGTCTTCTTTAACTTCTTTTTCTTTGAAGCTTGACATAATTCCAGGTGCTTTAATCTTTGCCTGCTCTAAAAGTTCAAGTCCCAATGCTTTGATTTCAGGGTATTTCGCGCCTCTGCCATAAATCATAGCATCAAGCATGTGCAAGAATTCTCTGCCGTTAACTGAACAGAAGAAGTTACTATAAAGACAATATGGAAGCACAAAACGAGCATCTTCACGAAGAACACCGTTTTCGCAGAGTTCATCATAGAGTGCGAACATTTTGCTCATATGCTCTTTATAGCTCTTAGTGATTTCTTCGTTATTAAATTCAGGCACATAGAAACCTGCATCGCTAAAATTAACATATCGTCTTGATTTAACTGTATATGATGCGAGTCTGAATTCAATAATAAACTGTTCAACAACTGCAGTTACATTCTGGAATGCAAGTTGAAAATATGTGTGTTCAACTGTGCTTGTATGCCCTGATGCTGTAACCTTTCCGATAAGGTTTGTGTTTTTATCTTTATCCTGAGATTTATCCCAAATAGAGAGCGCTGTACCCTCTTGAGTTGAAACACGACCTGCCGCAGCAGTAACCTTTTCGTCAGTATCGGTCATACCAATAATCAAAGCTGTGCTTTTGTTATAATCATAGCTCATTTTCAATCCCCCAATTTTCTATTTTATTTTCTATTTTTCATTGTATCACAAAAATCTTTACTATGCAACAATAGTTAAATAATAAACATTGTAAAAAAGTTATGTAAAAATATGTGGATTTTGTTGTAAAAAATGAATTTATTTGTTATAATGTTATCTGTATAATTATGTAAGGTGGAAAACTGTGCTATGAACAGAAAAATGATTGTTATTGAAGGTCTTGACGGTAGTGGAAAATCAACTCAGGTTGAGCTTTTAAAACAGAAACTTATTGACAATAATATTAAACTCAGACAAATTAAATTGCCTGATTATGAAAACCCATCAAGCACACTAGTTAAAATGTATCTCGGTGGCGAATTCGGTAGTAATCCACAGGATGTTAATATCTATTCTGCATCACTTTTCTATGCTGTTGACAGATATGCGAGTTTCAAGAAATTCTGGGGTGATGATTACAACAACGGCACTCTCATTCTCGCAGACCGTTACACCACATCAAATGCTGTGCACCAGACAGTTAAGCTTCCTAAAGAAGAATGGGATAAATATCTTGACTGGTTGTTCCACACAGAATATGAAATGATGGAAATTCCATCCCCTGACGCAGTTATCTATCTTGATATGGATGTTGACATTTCACAACGCCTTATGTCAAAGCGCTATGAGGGCGAAGAAACAAAGAAAGATGTTCACGAGGCAAATGTAGGTTATCTCAAAGCTTGTCGTGAGGCAGCTCTTTATGCCGCTGACCGTTTCGGTTGGAATGTTGTTAAATGTTTTGAAGGTGACGAGCCATTACCTATTGATGTGATTGGTGATAAGATTTTCAATATTGTTAAGGAGATTTTATAATGGAGTTTCACTCCCCTACCTTAAAAGATAAAGAATGGGTGCAAAAAGCATTCGATTTTGGTCAGACTGACTGTTGCGAATATTGTTTCGGCAACATTTTTATGTGGTCTGATATTTATGACAATAAAATCTATAATGATAATGGTGTTTTTATATCTGCTGATTTTACAGAAAGTCCTATTTTCTGTTATCCAATCGGCGATGGCGACAAAAAAGCTACCATTGAAAAACTTTTAGATTTCTCAAAAAGGCTCGGTGTTAATCTTGAATTCTTTGGAATGACAGAAAAAGACCGTGACGAGTTGCAATTTCTTTTCCCAAAACAATTTGAAATCACAGAAGAGCGTGACTATTTCGACTATCTTTACACAAGTGAAAGTCTCTCGAATCTTGCAGGTAGAAAGCTTGCAAGCAAGAGAAATCACATCTCTTATTTTGAAAAGACTTTCGATTGGAAATATGAGCCAATTACAAAAGAGAATATTCACCAGTGTGAGCTTTTAAATGAGCATTGGGCAAGACTTAACCGTGAGAAAAATCCTGAAGAAATCAGCGACGAACATTTAGCAATCAAAAAGGCTCTTGCTAACTTTTTTGACTTAGGTTTTGAGGGTGGAATTCTCACCATTGAAAATGAGATTGTTGCTTTCACTTTTGGTGAAAAACTCAACAACAACACATTCTGTACTCATGTTGAAAAGGCTTATGGTAATATTCGTGGTGCTTATCAGATGATTAACCGTGAATTTGCACGACAGTTAAAAGACAGATTTGAATATATCAACCGTGAAGATGATACAGGTAGTGAAGGGTTAAGACGAGCAAAGATTTCTTATCACCCACACAGGCTTGTTATCAAGTATTCAGCAATATATAAGGGTTAATTATGATTGATTTTGCAGATTATTCTGACAGAAAAGCGCTAGAAGGTTTATGGCAAAGTGTTTTTCTTGAAGATAGTGAGATAACTGAATATTTTTTCGAGAATATTTTCGGTGATACAATTACGCCAGTTATCCGTGTTGATGGTGAAATTGCATCTGCTTTATTTCTTCTTGATTGCACCATTGGTGATTATAAGGGCAAATGCGTTTATTGTGCAATGACAAATTATTCTCATCGTGGCAAGGGTTATATGAAAACTCTGCTGGATTATTCTTATGACTTCTGTTGTGAGAATGGCTTTGACTTTTTGTTTTTGGTCCCTGCCGAAAAAAGTCTTTTTGATTATTATAAAAAATGCGGATTTGAGAAATTCGGGTTAAGACGAAGCCACACCTTTGACGGTGCTACACCTGAAATCAAAGAAAAAATCAATTTTGATTGTGAATTTAAGTTTAGCAGTGATATAGTTGAGTATTGGAAGAATTCTTGCATTCACTATGGTGGCGAAGTCACAGATTTCGGTTTAGTTTTTGATGATGATAATGTGATTATTCGAAATGCAAAATGTGAGTTTTCAAATATTCCACAAGAATATAAAAAGAACGACATAATCATTCAGGGTGACATTAATTTTGGTGAAGATGAACACCCTGCTATGATTAGAACAGAAAACAAAGATATTGAAAATTTGTGTTGCTATGTTGGCATCACTTTGGAGTGACATATTATGATTTATGTATTTTTAGCACCCGGATTTGAAGAAATTGAAGCGCTCGCAGTTGTTGATGTTTTGCGCAGAGCAGAATTAGAAGTGCTCACTGTTGGTGTTGGTGAAGATTTTGTAATCGGCTCACATCAGATTCCTGTTGCTTGTGATATTGCTGAAAAGAATTTAATCCTTGATGAAAAGGTTGAGGCTATTGTGCTCCCCGGTGGAATGCCCGGCACATTAAATCTTGAAAAAAGTGAAACTGTACAAAAAGCTATTGACTGGGCAACAGAAAACGAAAAATTAGTTTGTGCGATTTGTGCTGCACCATCAATTCTCGGTCACAAAGGTCTTTTAAATGGCAAGAATTCAACTTGTTTTCCAGGTTTTGAAGACGAGCTTTTTGGTGCTGAAATTTCAAAGGATTATGTTGTAAAAGACGGCAACATTATCACAGCTCGTGGTATGGGTAGTGCTATTGAATTCGGTTTACAGATTGCAGAAGTATTAACTACAAAAGAAAATGCACAGAAAATCCGTGCATCATTACAGATTTACAATGGATAAAAAGATTTTAAGAAAAAGACTTATAGAAAGTCGAAAAAGTCTTGATAAAACAGAAAAAGCCAAATGGGATAAAATCATCAGCGAAAAGATAATCAATAGTGATTATTTTAAAAATGCAAAGCAAGTGCTCATTTTTTCGTCAACTGATGATGAATTTGATACAAGATATATCATTGAGCGTTGCAGACTTCTTTATAAAAGAGTTTTTTATCCACTTTGCATTGATAGTGAAGGAAAAATGGAATTCTATAAAGTGGATTCCGTTGGTGATTTACAAGTTGGAATGTATAACATTCTCGAGCCAAAATCCACTTGCAAAAAATATATTCCACAGGATAATGATTTGGTAATTGTCCCCTGTCTTTCCGCTGACAGACATAAAAATCGCATCGGCTATGGCAAGGGCTATTATGACAGATTTTTAAAGGACTTTAACGGTATGAGCGTTTCACCTTGTTATGATATTTTATTAGAAGATGAAATTCCAACCGATAAATATGATATGCAGATTAACATTATTGTTACAGATAAGGAGGTTATCCAATGAATAAATTTTCAGACGGATTTTCCGACAACTCTTATGACGACCTTTTAAATGAATATGCAGGAGATGCTCTTGGCAATAAAACCACACCAAAGGTTGAGCCACAAAAGAGAATTTCCAGACCTGCTGTGCCACAAAAGAAGGTTGAACCACAAAAGAAGCCTGAATTTAATATTGATATTTCAAAGAAAAATACAATCAGCGAAAAATCAAATGATTTTGGTTTCATTAAGTCTTTTGAAGAAGAAAGCAGAGAAAAAGAAACGAAGAATTCTAACACTATGGAATTCACAAAGCAAAAAAGACCTGCTTCTCAGCCTGTTATCCAGAAAAGAAATGACGCTAAAAAGCCAAATTTCAACGACAGACTTAATTCAATCAAGGCTTCTGCACAGAGAAAGGTTTATAGTGACTCAACTTCTCCAGAAGAGCAACAACCAAAGAAGAAAAAGAGTAAATTCTCTTTTAATAAATTGATTGTAACCTTTATTGACGCTTTACAAAACAATAAAAAAGCATTTATCGTTATGGGTTGTTGTTTGCTTATTGCAATTATTGGCTCTGCTATGATTTTAAGCTGTGTCAACGATGTTCTTGCAATCAACCGTGATGACGAAAAAATCGTTGAAGTTACACTTCCAAATGACGCAGACACATTCACAGCTCTTCGTGTACTTGATAAAGCAGGACTGATTAAAAACACTATGTTCTGTAATGTTTTTGTTAAAATGATGGGATATACTGATGAAAACTATTTGCCAGGAATCTATTATTTCACCGAAGATATGGGTGTTGAAAAGATGCTGACACGATTTAAAACAAGTGTTCAGCGTGGCAAAATTGTAAGTGTCACTATCCCTGAAGGCTACACAATTGACCAGATTTTCAACCGACTTGAAAAGAATGATATCTGCTCAGCTTCTTCTCTTTATAAAGTTGTTGACGAAATTGATTTTAGCGACGAATACGACTTCATTGCCAAAATTGACAACAAAGAAGAGCGTTATCACGCACTTGAAGGTTATTTCTTCCCTGCAACTTATGAATTTGAACAAGGGGCTACACCGGGTGCAGTTATCCGTGAATTCCTTGATACATTTGAAAAGCGTTGGACAGAAGAATACACAAAGAAAGCCGAAGCACTTGGCAAATCAACTGACGAGATTATCAAAATTGCATCAATCATTGAAAAAGAAGGTGCAAACAAAGACCAGTTCAAATTGGTTTCTTCAGTTCTTCATAACCGACTTAACCGTTCAGGTCTTTACCCAACCCTTGACTGTGACTCAACAAAGGATTATGTTACAAACACAATCGCACAAAGAGTAACTTCACCTTCAAAAATCAATGCTTATATTCTCAGTTACAGCACTTATGAAAGAGCTGGACTTCCCGCTTCTGCCATTTGTAATCCGGGTGCAGCAGCTATTGAAGCAGCTTTAAACCCTGACACAACCCAATATTATTTCTTTGCTCACGATAAGAACAAGAAAATTTATATGGCAACAACTCTTGAAGAACACAATGCAAACAAGAGAACATTAGAAAAAGTAAACGCACAGGATGATTAAAAATATGATTATACCCGAATTGTTAGCACCCGCAGGTGACCGTGAAAGACTTGAATCGGCGCTTATGTTTGGTGCGGACGCAGTTTATCTTGGTGGCGACGCATTCGGTATGCGAGCAGCACCACAGAATTTCAATTTTGAACAATTAAAAGAAGCAGTAGACCTTTGCCACGCAAAAGGTGTCAAAGTTTATCTCACTTGCAATACTCTTGCTCGTAATGACGAGATTTTAAAATTACCTGAATATCTCGAAAAATGGGCTGACATTGGCGTTGATGCATTTATCGTTGCAGACATTGGTGTGCTTTCTCTCTGCAAAAAATATGCTCCAAATGTGCCTATTCACATTTCAACACAAGCAGGAATCGTAAATCATGTGACTGCAAACGAATTTTATAATATGGGCGCTAGCCGTGTTGTTACTGCAAGAGAATTGTCAGTTCACGAGATTGCAGAAATCCGCGCAAAAGTGCCAAAGGACCTTGAAATTGAGTGCTTTATTCACGGTGCTATGTGCGTGTCATTCTCTGGCAGATGTTTACTTTCAAACTATCTTGTAAACCGTGATGCTAACCGTGGCGAGTGTGCTCAACCTTGCCGTTGGGAATATGCAATTATGGAAGTCAAGCGCGACGGAATGTACTTTCCTATTCAAGACTCAAAAGAAGGCACATATATTCTCAATTCAAAGGATATGTGTATGATTGAGCATATTCCCGACCTTGTGAATGCTGGGATTAGCAGTTTTAAAATCGAAGGTCGTGCAAAATCGGCTTATTATGCGGCGGTTATCACAAATGCTTATAGAATGGCTATTGACGAATATCTTAAAAACCCGTCAGATGACTTTAAGACTCCGCAATGGATTGTTGATGAATGTTATAAAGTAAGTTATCGTGAATACTGCACAGGTTTTTATTATAACGCACCAAACGAAGATGCTAACATCAGTTTCGACGGTGGATATAAGCGCCATTATGATGTTATGGCACAGGTTAAAGAGTGCAAGGATGGTTTCATTATTGCCGAGCAGAGAAACAAATTCTCTCGTGGTGACGAGTTAGATGCTCTTATGCCCGGTGAAACGCCTGTTGTTTTCACAGCGGACGAAATATTCGACGGTAATGACAACGAAATCGAATCTGCACCACATCCAATGATGACAGTTAAAATTAAAAGTGATTTGATATTCCCTGCAGGGACTCTTTTGAGAAAAGGAAAATAAAAAAGCGCAAAATGCAAAATGCAAAGCGCAAAGTGAAAAAGATAGGTACATTTTATGTTATTAAAAATTTTGTTAGGTGTTTGTTATATTCTTTTCTTTGTTTTTGTGCCACTTTATGACAGAGCATATTGGCCAGAGCCCACAAAGAAATCGCTCTCTTGCAAAATGGTTGCGGCAACGGCTTTTGTAGGCATCGGTTTCATTGCTATGGAGCTTTCGGGCAATGAGTCTTATTATGCAAATATGATGCTTATAGGACTTATTCTCGGTTGGGTTGGTGACTTATTTATGCACATCCCCCACCCACCCGGAAATCCAAGAATGTCAGTTGTTTATATTGGGGCAAGTGCATTCTTAATAGGTCATATTTTCTATGTGTTGGCGTTTGTTAAATCAACAATGGCACTCACACCCGATTATAAATTCTTCACATTACCTGAAATTATCGCATTTGTGGTTATTTTCATTGCATTCTCTTTGATGCTTGAACCTGTTTTCAAGTTTGAATATAAAAACGCTTTTATGAAAGTAACTTTGCATTTATATAGCATATTCTTAATTGTAATGCTTCTCAAATCTTGTGGTTTCGGTATTACATATTATTTAAGCGGAGCAGAAAACGGACTTGTTGCAATGATTATTCTTTTGGCAGGTGGCGTATTCTTCTTCATTTCTGACTTCACTTTAGGACTTCGTCTTATCGGTGGTGCAAAGGGCAATAAAACCGTTAAAACTGTCAGTCTTTATGCTTATTTTATTGCACAATTACTTTTAGCAACATCAATTTTATTTGTACATATTTAAGGGGTATTTATGAGACCAAGAAAAATCAGAAATCTTAATACAAGACGAGAAAATTGCACGGATTTGAGAATTCCCTATGAGCTTAAATCCTTTGATTTTCGCACAAATGAAGAGCACGAAAACTTTTTCGATTTAGACGAGATTTTCGGTCGCAGCGCCCCAATTGTTATGGAAATCGGTTGTGGCAAAGGTCAGTTTGTTTGCGAATATGCAAAGCGAAATCCCGACAAAAATATTCTTGCTATTGAATGTGTGCCAAGTGTTTTAGTTGAGGCTTGTGAAAAGGTAAAAAATGAAAATATCACAAATATCCGTTTTCTTGAAATGAGAGCAGAATATCTTGCACTTTTCATTAAAGAAAAGAGCATTTCTGAAATTTATCTCAATTTCAGCACACCATACCCTAAAAACAAGCACGAATGTCACAGACTTACATATAGAGAATTTCTTGATATTTATAAAAAACTTCTTGTGGATGACGGGTTTATCGCACAGAAAACTGATAGTCAGGGCTTTTTTGAGTATTCACTTGAAAGTTTTTCACAGAATGGTTTTGTTCTTTCCAATATTTCTCTTGATTTGCACAAAAGCGATTTTGAGGGTAATATTGTTACAGAATATGAGCAAAAGTTTGTGGATTTGGGAATGCCAATCTATCGACTTGAAGCAAGAATGAAATAAGGAAGGGTTTTTATGAGCAACACTAACACAATTCAAGCTCAAAACGAGCAAAAGCACGTAAAGACAAATGAATTTGTTCTTTACTTAATGGGCGTGTTTTTCTACACCACAATGACGGGTATGGTCGGCGGTAACCGTAACGCATATCTTGTTAACGTTCTTCGTTTGCCAGAAGAGCAAACAGCACTTTTTAATTTGCTAACAGGTATTATTCCGTTTGTACTTAACTTCTTTATCGTTATGTATATTGATGGAAGAAAAATGGGCAAGGGTGGTAAATTCAGACCCCTTACTATGCTTGCTATAATTCCTATGACAGTCGTTATGATGCTTTCTTTCTGGGCACCACCAGGACTTTCAGGTACAGTTCTTTTCATCTACATTATCACACTTGCAGTTCTTTGGGCAATACTTGGCACATTTGGTAACTCAATCAATATGGTTGCCAATGTTATGACACCAAACCTTAAAGAGCGTGACCAGGTGCTTTCATTCCGTAGCATTTCATCAGCTGTTGGCAACTCTGCACCAGTTGTTATTTTGCTTGTTATTGGTGCTATCTGGCACAAAGATAACCCTGAACTTATTGATGCAGTTACAGGCACAAGCATACGAAGTGTTGAAGGCTTGCAATATATTATTTCGGCTGCACTCTGTGGTGTTGTTGGTATTATCACAGTACTTCTTGGTATGAAAGTTGTTCGTGAAAGAACAGTTTATACTGCAGAAAAGAAAAATCCACTTATCGGCTTTAAAGATATTGTTACAAACAAATATGCATGGACAATTATTGTTTCAGAATTCTTGAAGAGTTTCCGTGGTATTGCTACATATATGGAAGCCTTCATCGCAGCAGCAGTTCTCGGTGATATTTCAAAGAAGATTTTGTTTGTTCTTCCTGTTGGTATTGGTACTGCAGTTGGTATGCTCGTTATTAACTTCCTTCTTAAAAAGTTTGATGCTCGTCAGCTTTATATCGCAAGCGGTATCTATTCGCTCTGCGCTAACTGTGCAGCATTCGGCATTGGTTATCTCTATTTCACAACTGGTAACGGAATTTTACAGGTTGTATTCATTATCTTCTTGTTCCTTATCGGTCTTCAGTTTGGTGCATCTAACCTTCTTCCAAGTATGTTCCAAGCAGACGTTCTTGAAACAATTGAACTTAAAACAGGCAAGCGCCTTGATGCTTCTTTCCCATTTGTTATCGGTATCGGTACACTTATCAGTGGTACAATTGCAAGCACAGTTGCTCCACTTCTTCTCTATGGTGACGGCTCAATTATCGGTTATATTCAGCCAACAGACCTTGTGCCAACACCGGTGCAGAGCCTTGACACAAAAGTTACACTCTTGTTCTTCTATACAATTATGCACGGTATTATGATGTTCCTTGCAGGTGTTCCATTCTTCTTCTATAAGCTCACAGGCAAAACAAAAGAAGATTATCACAATGCACTTCTCGAAAAACGTGCAGAAATGGCAGAACAACAAGACGCATAAAATTGGAAAACAACACAAAAACGGAGATTGAAATTTCAATCTCCGTTTTTTGTTTCGACAAATTTGAATTTGTCGAACTCTTTTGATTTTACATCACACTAAAATCGACGATGGTTGTAGGGGACGATGCCCACATCGTCCCGCAAGGTGAGATGAAAACTTAACGGGCGGATGTGGGCATCCGCCCCTACATTTGTGGAACATATTGGTGTCATAAACAATTCGACAAACCCTAATTTATCTCTCTTTTTGAATACACACATCCACAGTAATCCTGCCTATATAAATTATATTCTTTGCTCAATTCTATTGACCGTTTATATCCTTCTTTTTTCTTGAAGTCTGATGGCAACCATTGGGCGTTATATTCTTTTGCCAACTCAAGTCCTATTTCATTAATTTTCTGTGCATCTTTTAATGGACTGATTGTAAGGGTTGTTGTGAAATAATCAAAACCATTTTTCACGACTTCCCCTACTGTCTTCTCAAGTCGCAAGTGATAGCATTTGAAACAACGCTCACCACATTCACGGCAATTTTCGAGTCCCTTTGCCATCTCGTAAAACTTTTCACTCTCAAAGTCGCAATCAAGCATTTTAACGGGATATTTCGTGTTCATTTCACTAATAAGTCTTTTTTGCTCTGCTTTGCGCTTTTCGTATTCGGCTTCAGGATAAATATTAGGGTTATAATAAAGTACAGTAATATTAAAATACTGTGACAAATACTCAATGCAATAACTACTGCAAGGGGCACAACAAGAATGGAGAAGAAGTGTTGGCACTTTGTCCCCTAAATTTTCTATAATTCTATCAAGTTGTTTTTGGTAGTTCACCTTTTGCATAATATCACCACAAATTGTAACGGCGGGGTCAAGACCCCGCCCTACTTTTAATCTTCTTTTCTGCCGAAGAATCTGCGTTCTTCAGTTTCTTCTTTCTTTTCTATTGGAAGAATTTCAACTTTGACTTTACCGATACGGCGTTCTTCAACATTGAGAACTGTGAATTTCACATTCTCAAACTGAACTTCGTTCATTTCGCCGTCCTGTGGCAAGAAGCCAAGCACACTGATAATATAGCCACCGATTGTGTCATAATCACCATCGGGGAATTTCTTTCCTGTATGCTCTTCAACTTCTTCAATATCGGTTATACCATCAACTTCGAAAACTGTATCGTTAATGATTGAGATTTCTTCGTCTTCTTGGTCATACTCGTCCTGAATATTACCAACAATGGATTCAAGCACGTCTTCAAGTGTTACGATACCTGCTGTGCCACCATATTCATCAATAACAACTGCCATCTGTACTCTTTTTTCTGTCATTTCAGTAAAGAGTTCACCACAACGCTTTGTTTCGGGAACATAATATGCAGGGCGCATCATGTCTTTAACTGTTTTTGTTTTTGGAAGATTTGTTCCAACATATTTAAGGAAGTCTTTAATATAAACGATACCGATAATATTATCGGGGTCTTCTTTATAAACCGGAATTCTTGAAAATCCGTTTTCAATAGAAAGTTTAACCGCTTCGCTGAGTGGCTCTTCTTCGTCAACACAAACCATATCAGTGCGGTGAGTCATAATGTCGGCAACATCAATATCGTCGAACTCGAAAATGTTGTTAATCATTTCGATTTGAGTGTCTTCGATAACACCTTTTTCGCCACCAACATCAACCATCATTCTGATTTCTTCTTCTGTGACAACTTCTTCATCAGCGTGTGGGTCAATGCCCATAAGGCGCAACACACCGTTAGTTGAAAGAGCCAAGAATTTAACAACAGGTCTTGTAACCTTTGCAACGAAAACAAGAATTGGCGCTGCCATAAAAGCCATTTTTTCAGGCTTGTTCATTGCGATTTTCTTTGGTACAAGTTCACCCAAAACAAGTGAGAAATATGACATAATAAGCGTGATTACAACTGTTGAAAACCCGCTGATTATACCAACAGGAATAATATTCACAATACTTGTTTTAGCAATCGCATTAGAAAGCATTTCAGCAAATGACTGTGCAGCCGTAGCAGATGTCAAGAACCCTGCCAATGTAACACCAATCTGGATTGTTGACAAAAATGAACTTGTGTTTTCTGTTAATTTTTGAATTTGTTTTGCTTTTTTGTTACCCTCACTTGCCATTTTATCAATTTTATTATCGTTAAGAGTAACAATTGCCATTTCTGACATTGAGAAGAATGCATTGACAAAAATCAACGCGAAAAGAGTTACTATTTTAAGAATAATACTCCCGGGGTCCGTGCCCATGTGACAAAACCATCCTTATAAAAAATATAGAGATATTTATAAAATATCAGTATGTATTTTATAACAAAATATACCTTTTGTCAAATTAAATGAAAATTATAAAAATAAAGCGGAGCAATTGCTCCGCTGAGTCCTTCATTAAATTTCCATTTTTGCTTTCCATTCCCCAGAAAGTCTTGATATTTCAACACAGTCAATTATTCTTTCAACTAATTTTCCATATGAAACATAAGAACTGTCAACAACAATCCTTTTACCTTGTTTCGTGCGAATGATTATTCTTTCAGCCTTGCCTTTATATCTGTTTTTGACTTGACGTTTAACTGTTTCTATATCATCAAAAGTAAAAGTATAGGTTTTTGATAAAAGAGGTATAACTGTTATTTTTTCTTTTTTTACAACAACGCGAAAACGCAAAGATTTTACTAATAAATAAGCACATAGAATAACCGCTGTTCCAAAAATCACATAAAAAATAGTTCTATTTTCAGCAGGTTCATCAGGCCACATAAAAGGACTTAGAACTATAAAAAGTCCCAAAACTAATACGCCTACTATACCGACCACTCCAGCTTCTTTTGGTGCGCAAACTGTAAAACTCTTTGATTTTTCATTTTCCATATTATTACCTCCTTTTTCAACATAAATATATCACTTTGTAAATTGATTGTCAAATCTACCCAACACTACAAAATTCCTTATATCCCATATTGTACAAAAAATGGTTAAAATTTTATCAAAGTTCGTCATTTTTTAGAGATAAATCACTTTACTTTTTAATTGAAAAGTGTTATCATTTATAATGTATGAATACGCATACATATCTGTATGGCTTTGCATACTTAATTCTATATCTAATTCCATTAAGGAGGAAATAAAAAATGGCAGAAAACAAGACACCCATAGTTCGTCAAAAGAAAACTATGGACGGTAATACTGCTGCTGCTCACGTATCTTATGCGTTCACAGAAGTAGCTGGTATTTACCCAATCACTCCATCTTCACCTATGGCTGACTACGTTGACCAGTGGTCTGCACAGGGAAGAAAGAACATTTTCGGCACACAGGTTAAAGTTGCTGAAATGCAGTCAGAAGCAGGTGCAGCAGGTACTGTTCACGGTTCTCTTGCAGCAGGTGCTCTCACAACAACTTATACAGCTTCTCAGGGTCTTCTTCTTATGATTCCTAACATGTATAAAATTGCTGGTGAGCTTCTTCCTTCAGTTTTCCATGTATCAGCTCGTTGCGTAGCTTCACACGCTCTTAACATTTTCGGTGACCATTCAGACGTTTATGCTTGTCGTCAGACAGGTTTCGCAATGCTCGCTGAAACAAATACACAAGAAGTTATGGACCTTGGCGCAGTTGCTCACCTTGCAACTATCGAAAGCCGTGTTCCATTCCTCAACTTCTTCGATGGTTTCCGTACATCTCACGAAATTCAGAAGATTGATATCTGGGATTATGAAGACCTCAAAGAAATGTGCAATATGGATGCAGTTAGAGCATTCAGAAAGCACGCTCTTAACCCAGAAAGACCAGCAACTCGTGGTTCACACGAAAACGGTGACATCTTCTTCCAGCACAGAGAAGCTTGTAACTCATATTACGATGCTACTCCTGCTATCGTTGAAAAGTATATGGACAAAGTTAATGCTAAACTCGGCACTAACTACAAACTCTTCAACTACTATGGTGCACCTGATGCAGAACGCGTAATCGTTGCTATGGGTTCAATCTGTGACGTTGCAGAAGAAGTTATCGACTACCTTACAGCTAAGGGTGAAAAAGTTGGTCTTGTTAAAGTTCGTCTTTACAGACCATTCTCAGCAAAAGCATTTGTTGACGCTATCCCTGAAACAGCTAAGAAGATTGCAGTTCTTGACAGAACAAAAGAACCTGGTTCAATTGGTGAACCTCTCTTCCTTGATGTTGTTGCTGCTCTCAACGAACAAGGCAGAATGGCAAAGGTTTGTGGCGGTCGTTACGGTCTTGGTTCAAAAGACACACCACCATCAAGCATCTTTGCTGTATATGAACACCTTAACGCTGAAACACCAGCTCGTCAGTTTACACTTGGTATCCACGACGACGTTACTCACCTTTCTCTCGAAGAAAAACCAGCTCCAAACACAGCTGCAGAAGGCACAATCGAATGCAAGTTCTGGGGTCTTGGCGGTGACGGTACTGTTGGTGCTAACAAAGACTCAATCAAGATTATCGGTGACCACACAGATAAATATGTTCAGGCTTACTTCCAGTATGACTCAAAGAAAACAGGTGGTATCACAATTTCTCACCTTCGTTTTGGCGACAGCCCAATCAAGAGCCCATACTACATCAACAAGGCTGACTTCGTAGCATGTCACAACCCATCATACGTTGAAAAAGGCTTCAAGATGGTTCAGGACGTTAAACCAGGCGGTGTATTCCTTATCAACTGCCAGTGGAACGCTGACGAACTTAATGCTAAGCTCAACGCTGAAACAAAGAAATATATCGCTGAAAACAACATTCAGCTTTACACAGTTAACGCTATTGACTTGGCTGCCGAAATCGGTCTTGGCAAGCGTACAAACACAATTCTTCAGGCATCTTTCTTCGCTCTTGCAAATGTTCTTCCTAAGGACGAAGCAATCGGCTATATGAAACAAGCTGCTATGAAGTTCCTTAAGAAAGGTCAAGACATCGTTGATATGAACCACAAGGCTATTGATGCTGGTTTCGGTGCATATACAAAGATTGATGTTCCTGCAGACTGGGCTAACGCAGTTGACAACACAGAAGCTGCTGCTTCAGTTGGCGCTGAAAAGCTCGTTAAGATGGTTGACAACATCATGCTTCCAGTTGGCAAGATGGATGGTGACTCAATTCCAGTTTCAACATTTATGGACCACGTTGACGGTCAGTTCGAACAGGGCGCTGCTGCTTATGAAAAACGCGGTGTTGCTGTTATGGTTCCTGAATGGGACGCAACAACTTGTGCACAGTGTAACAAGTGTTCATATGTATGTCCACACGCTACAATTCGTCCATACCTTCTCACAGAAGAAGAAGCTGCTAATGCTCCTGCATCTGCTCAAATCGTAGATAAGAAAGCAGGTAAAGGCAAGGGTGTTTATAAATACTCACTTGCAGTTTCTCCACTTGACTGTATGGGTTGCGGCGTTTGCGTTGGCGTTTGTCCTACAGCTTCACTTAAGATGGTTTCTCGTGAATCTCAGGACTACAAGCAGGAAGCATTCGCTTACATGGTTGAAAACGTATCTGTTAAGGATGACGTTGCTGACAACACAGTAATCGGTAGCCAGTACAAGACTCCACTTCTCGAGTTCTCAGGCTCTTGCGCAGGTTGTGCTGAAACAGCATATGCAAGACTTATCACACAGCTCTTCGGTGACAGAATGTACATTTCAAATGCTACAGGTTGTTCATCAATCTGGGGTGGTCCAGCTGCTACATCACCATATACAACAAACAAAGATGGTCACGGTCCTGCATGGGCTAACTCACTCTTTGAAGATAACGCTGAACACGGTTACGGTATGTACCTTGGTCAGAAAGCAATCAGAAATCGTCTTATTGATGATGTTAAGGCTATTCTTGAAAACTGCAACACTCCTGAAAACGTAGTTGAAGCAGCTAACGAATACCTTGCAACTCTTGAAGATGGTAGCAAGAACGGTGCAGCTACTGATGCTCTGGTTGCTGCTCTTGAAGGTTTCGATTGCGATTGCGAAATGAAGAAAGACATTCTTGAAAACAAAGAATACCTTTCAAAGAAATCTGTATGGATTTTCGGTGGCGACGGTTGGGCATACGACATCGGTTTCGGTGGTGTTGACCACGTTCTCGCTGCTGGTGAAGACGTAAACATTATGGTATTCGATACTGAAGTTTACTCAAATACAGGTGGTCAGGCTTCTAAGGCTTCTAACATCGGTCAGGTTGCACAGTTCGCTGCTGCAGGTAAAGGCATCGCTAAGAAGAGCCTTGCTGAAATCGCAATGAGCTATGGTTATGTTTATGTAGCACAAATCGCTATGGGTGCTGACAACAACCAGACAATCAAGGCTATCACAGAAGCTGAAGCATACAATGGTCCATCAATCATTATCGCTTATGCACCTTGTGAAATGCACTCAATCAAGGGTGGCATGGTTAACTGCCAGGCTGAAATGAAGAAAGCTGTTGACTGCGGTTACTGGAATATGTTCCGTTACAACCCAGCTCTCAAAGCACAGGGCAAAAACCCATTCACAATTGATAGCAAAGAAGCTAAGACAAGCTACCGTGACTTCCTTATGAACGAAGCACGTTACTCATCACTTTCACGCGCATTCCCAGAAAGAGCAGAAGTTCTCTTCGCAAAGGCTGAGGAAACAGCAAAAGAAAGATATGAACACCTTACTCGTCTTCAGGCTCTCTATGCTCCAAAAGAAGACTAATTAAAAGTTTTCATATAAACAAAAAGGAATATGACATTTCGTGTGTCATAGTCCTTTTAAAATAATTTGCACCAAGTTTGCACCAAGATAGATTTTGAGCCAAAAAGAAAACCCCGAAAACCGTGATGGTTTCGGGGTTTTTGTTGTTCTTGAAATAATACAGATTATCTCTTTGAGAACTGTCTGAGCGTAAAAAAATGATATAGTATATCATTTTTAGCGAAGAGCACCGAGTGCTTTTCCGAGGTGCCCAAAGGCCGAAAAGGGATGAAAGACAACTCTAAATAAATAAGATAAACTGAATAAAAAAACACCCACCAGACTGGTGAGTGTTGAAAAATACAAATATTGTCTTTTATCTCTTTGAGAACTGAGGTGCACGACGAGCGCCTTTGAGACCGTATTTCTTTCTTTCTTTCATTCTTGGGTCTCTTGTTAAGAAACCTGCCTTCTTGAGTTCAGGACGAAGATTTTCGTCATACTGAAGAAGAGCACGTGAAAGACCGTGACGGATAGCACCAGCCTGGCCTGTAACACCGCCGCCGCCTACACGGCAAACGATATCGAATTTATCAGCTGTTCCTGTAAGAGCAAGAGGCTGACGAACGATGAGTTTAAGTGTTTCAAGACCGAAATAATCGTCGATATCTCTGTCGTTGATTGTGATTTTACCTGTACCTGCATATACACGAACACGAGCTACAGATTTCTTTCTTCTACCAGTACCGTAGAAATATGGATTTGTTTCGTACATAATTTATAGCCTCCCTTTCTTAGAATTCTCTTGTTTCTGGCTTCTGAGCAGCATGCTTGTGCTCTGAACCACGGTATACACGAAGACGAGTGAGAGCTTCACGACCAATTACTGTATCAGGAATCATACCCTTAACAGCTTTTGTAACTGCGAACTCTGGCTTTGTTTGCATAAGAGTCTTATACTTAACTTCTTTCATGTTACCAACATAACCTGTGTGATGATAGTACATTTTCTGTTCAAGCTTGTTACCTGTAAGAACAACTTTCTCAGCGTTGATGATGATTACGTGGTCACCACAGTCAGCGTGAGGAGTGAATGTTGGCTTGTGCTTACCTCTAAGAAGAACAGCAGCTTCAGCAGCTACGCTACCGAGAGTTTTGCCTGCTGCGTCAAGCACATACCAGTTACGGGTAATATCGCCCTTTTTTGGCATATAAGTTGACATAGAACTTACCTCCGAATAATATTTTTTCATTGCTCGAAGATTATAGCAAAGGAGTTTATAAAAGTCAACACATTTTTTATAAAATTTAATGAGATAAATATAAATCTCTGTTTTTCTTCGTTTTTCTTTGTTTTTTATATATTTTTCTTTTTTATTATTTTTAAAAATATTTGTTTACTTTTACATATATTTGATATAAAATATTGTAAAGTGTCACAAAGGAGGTTGTGAAGTGCAAAAATTGTTAAGTCTTGTCCGTGCGGCTGTTGATAAATATAATATGATTGAAGATGGCGACAAAATCGGTGTTTGCGTTTCAGGTGGCAAAGACAGCGTAGTTATGCTCTTGTGCCTTATCAATTTAAAGATATTCTATCCTAAAAAATTTGACCTTTGTGCTATTACACTTGACCCTGTTTTTTACGGTGAAAATGCAGATTATTCTGAAATTGAAAAAATCTGTAAAGATAACAATATCGAGTATTGTGTGAAAAGGACTGAACTTTATCACATAATCTTTGAAGAGAGAAAAGAGAGTAATCCTTGCAGTTTGTGCGCAAGAATGCGTCGTGGACTACTTCACGACACAGCAAAGGAATTAGGTTGCAATAAAATAGCACTTGGTCATCACCTTGATGATGCCGCTGAAACTTTTATTATGAATTTATTTGGTAATGGTCGTGCAGAGTGCTTTTCACCTGTTTCTTATCTTTCAAGAAAAGATTTATATATGATTAGGCCAATGGTGTTTGCCTATGAAACAGACATTACAAGAGTTGCGAATAAAGAAAATGTACCTATTGTGAAAAGCGAGTGTCCCGCTGATGAGAAAACAAACAGAGAAGACACCAAAAATCTTCTTGCAGATTTAGAAAAACGCTACCCTGCTCTGCGTCAAAAAATTGTGGGTGGAATGCAAAGGGGTAATATCAGCAACTGGGGTATAGATGAATAAATACCTATTATATATAAAGTTATTGAAATTGGTAAAACAATGTGATAGAATTAATACATAAAGAAAAAGGGAGGTTATTCCATGGATATTCTTAACAGAAAACTTATTAAAGCGGAGGCTAAATCATTTATTAGTCAAGACAGAAAGTGGCTCACAATGGCACTCGCCTGTCTTCCATTAGTGCTTATCAATGGTGCTATTTCTGGTGGATTTAACTTGATTTTAAATTTTGGTGAAGACGGTGATGTTTCTTCTTCAAGTTATTCAAGTGGCTCAAGTTTTGTTGCTTGGTTGCTTGTTCCATTTATGATTGGTGCAGCAGGTTATTTTCTTAATCATCTTCGTGGAATGAATCCTGATTGGAAGAGCCTTTACAGAGAAGGTCTTGACAACTATGGTACATATTTCAAGGTTGGTGTAGTTACTGAAATTTTTATAGTTCTTTGGACTTTCGTATTTATCATTCCTGGTATTATTAAAACATACGAATGGTATTTCGTTCATCAGATTATTCACGATAATCCTAATCTTGACGGAAAACAGGCAAGAGATTTGAGCAAGAAAATGACAGATGGTTTCAAATTAGAAATCTTCGTTATGAATCTTTCATTTTTCTTCTGGCTTATACTCTCTGCATTAACACTTGGTATTGCATATCTCTATGTTGGACCTTATATGGCTTGCACAAGTGCAATGTATTATGAAAACTTGAAGCATCACGCAATCACAACTGGTATTGCAGCTCCTGAAGAATTCGGTATTCTTCCAGTTGAAGAAGTTGTAGCAGAAGAAAACGGATATGAAATCCCTGTTGTTCCTTCATATATTGAAGAAGCTGTTGCGGAAATCACAAACGAAGAACTTGAAGAAATCGGTTCAGCAGTAGAAGAAGCAGTTGAAGAAGTTGTTGAAGTCGAAACTCCAGCAATTGAAGAAATCGTCGAAGAAGACGAAACAAATACAGAAGAATAATTTTGGAATCGGGCATTATAAAATGTCCGATTCTATTATCATATTTCGGAGGCGTTATATTATGAAATATGTTGTAGTTTTATACGACGGAATGGCTGATTATCCCGTTCCACAATTTGATGGCAAGACACCTATGATGTTGGCTAAAAAGCCTAATTTCGATGCACTTGCACAAAAAGGTACAGTAGGTCTTGTTAAAACTGTTCCTGACGGAATGAAGCCCGGCAGTGATGTTGCTAATATGAGTGTTATGGGCTTTGACCCATCAATTTATTACACAGGCAGAAGTCCACTTGAGGCTGCGAGTATCGGTGTTGACCTTAAAGATACTGACGTTACACTTCGTTGTAATATAGTTACTCTTTCTGACGAAGAAAACTATGCTGATAAGACAATGGTTGACTATTGTGCAGACGATATTTCAACTGAAGAAGCTGAAAAGATTATTGCTACTGTGCAAGAACATTTTGGCAATGATATTTATAAATTCTATAGTGGTGTTAGTTACCGTCATTGTCTTGTTTGGGATAACGGTACAACTGACCTTGGTAATATGACTCCACCACACGATATTTCAGGCAGAGTTGTTGGTGAATATCTTTCAACAAGTGAAAACGCAACTGATTTAATCAGAATGATGAAAGAAAGTTATGATTTACTTAAAGACCACCCTGTTAATATTGAGAGAATCAAAAATGGCAAGCGTCCTGCAAACTCAATATGGCTTTGGGGCGAAGGCAAAAAACCTGCACTCTCACCATTTGAAGAATTATATGGAATCAAAGGCGCTGTAATTTCAGCAGTTGACTTGCTCAAAGGTATCGGCAAATGTGCTAAAATGGAAACACCAGATGTAGAAGGTGCAACAGGATACATAGACACTAACTTTGTTGGTAAAGCTGAAGCTGCTATTGAAGCTCTCAAAAATGGTTGTGACTATGCATATATTCACATTGAAGCTCCTGACGAATGCGGTCACAGACGCGAGGCGGAAAACAAGGTTCGTGCTATTGAAATTATTGACGAACAGGTATTGCCTGTAATCTTTGAAGGTCTTAAGGATTATGATGATTACAAGATTATGATATTACCTGACCATCCTACACCGATTGTTACTGCAACTCACGCATCTGACCCTGTTCCATTTATGATTTATCATAAGAATAATGAAGTAGATGGTGTTGATACAATCAATGAAGAAACTGCAAAAGCAACAGGACTTTTCGTTGAGAGTGGCGTCCAGCTTATGAAGAAATTTTTGGAGGACTAATAAAAATGAGTTATAAAATAGAAACTAATTGCGTTCAAGGTGCTTACAGACCAAAGAACGGTGAACCAAGAGTACTCCCTATCTCACAGAGTACAACATTTAAATATGACACTAGTGAAGCTATGGCAAAGCTTTTTGACCTTGAGCCCGGCTATATGTACACTCGTCTTGCAAACCCAACAAGTGATATGGTTGCACAGAAAATCACAATGCTTGAGGGTGGTGTTGCAGGTGTGCTCACATCATCAGGTCAGGCGGCAAACTTCTTCTCACTTATCAATATTATGGGTGCGGGCGACCACTTTGTAAGTGCTGCTACAATTTACGGCGGTACATTCAACCTTTTCAATGTTACAATGAGAAAACTTGGTATTGAGGTTACATTCGTTGACCCGAATGCAAGTGAAGAAGAAATTCAGGCTGCTTTTAAACCTAACACAAAGGCACTTTTCGGTGAAACAATTGCAAACCCATCACTTGATATTCTCGACATTGAGAAGTTTGCAAAGGTTGCACACGCTAATGGTGTTCCACTTATTATCGACAACACATTCCCAACACCTATTAACTGCCGTCCGTTTGAATTTGGTGCTGACATTGTTACACACTCCACAACAAAGTATATGGAAGGTCATGCAAACATTATCGGTGGTGCAGTTATTGATAGCGGTAACTTTGACTGGGAACAGAATGATAAATTCCCAGGTCTTACACAGCCTGACGAAAGCTATCACGGTGCAGTTTATACAAAGGATTTCGGCAAGGCAGGTTATATTACAAAAATCGTTGCACAGCTTCTTCGTGACTACGGTTCAACTCCTGCTCCACAGAATTCATATTATCTTAACTTAGGTCTTGAAACACTTCATCTTCGTATGGAAAGACATTGTTCTAATGCTCTTACAGTTGCAAAGTATCTTGAAGCAAATGACAAGATTTCATGGGTTAACTACCCTGCTCTCCCTGGCAACAAGTATTATGACCTTGTTCAGAAATATATGCCAAAAGGCACTTGCGGTGTTGTTTCATTCGGTGTTAAGGGTGGCAGAGATGCAGCAGAAAAGTTTATGAACTCACTTAAACTTGCAGCAGTTGTTACTCACGTTGCAGATGCAAGAACTTGTGTGCTTCACCCTGCTTCATCAACTCACAGACAGTTAAGCGATCAAGAACTTGTCGAGTGTGGCGTATCACCTGACCTTATCAGATTCTCAGTTGGTATTGAGAATGTCGATGACATTATCGCAGATATTGAACAGGCACTTGCACAAATATAAACCAATACAAAAAATCAACGGCAGTCCATTACGGATTGCCGTTTTTTTATATAATTAAATTTGTTTTATTTGCTTTTTATTACTGATATGTAAATATGTGCTGGGATGAGAAGAAAGACTATCCAAGCGATATTCCAAAGTGAGAATAACATTCCCATTAGCACATAAATTGATGCGGTTGCCAATATGGTTGAAACTGTTGTTAATGCCATTCTGACACCACGCTTTGCAACTGATTTTGATGCAGAATACAGCGCAAATGACAATACTAATGTGAATAGCACCCACGCTGTCCCCCACCATTTGCCACCGATGGCAATTCCACCAACGGCATAGATTGCAACTGCAACAAGAAATAATATGGGCGAGAGTTTCAAAAGTTTGTTATCTTTTTTCTCTTGTCTTTCTTCGGTCTTTTCTGCTTTTATTGACTCATTACCTAAAAGTTCGTCAAGGCTCATACCGTAAGCCTCTGCTAGTGCTATGAGATTATCTGTATCGGGTGAAGCTTCTGCTCTCTCCCACTTTGAGATTGACTGTCGGCTAAGCCCTAACTTTTCTGCAAGTGCTTCTTGGGATAATTTATTTTCTTTTCTTAAAGCAACAAGGCGGTCTGCAAGTTTAATATTCATTAAGCCCCACCCCCTGTTAATCTGTCCTTATTTTCATTCCAGAACTTTGAATGTTCTGCATAGGTTTCAGAATATTTTGCTTCATAAGGCTCCACTGTGCCGATAATGAAATAGAGATAGTTTGTATCAGCCGGATTAAGTGCTGCTTCAATCGATGCCATTCCCGGATTACAGATTGGACCTGCCATAAGTCCATCACAACGATAAGTATTATAATAGTATTTGAAATGGTCGATTTGGTCAGGATAAATATATTCAATTACACCTGTGCAGTATTTAACTGTTGGGTCACATTGAAATTTCATGTTCTTATCAAGTCGATTATGAAGTACAGACGAAATCATTGGTCTGTGCTCAGGCAAAAATGCTTCTTTCTCGATAAGTGACGCCAATGTGAGCAACTGATGAAGATTGAAACCACTATTTCGAACACTCATCATAAATGTATCATTGAATTTCTGTTTTGTGCCATTCAAGAACATTTTTATAATATCTTTTGCTGTTGCATTTTCAGGAATATCATAAGTGAGCGGGAAGAAATAGCCTTCAAGATAGAAACACACATTCTTGGCATTATGCAAGTCATTCAAAAATGGATATTCACTCAAATCAAGCCAGTCTTTATAGCTTTGGCAAGCGTCAATAAACTCTTTTGATGTGCAAAATCCCTTTTCTTCTAAAAGCCATGAGATTTTGACGAGCGTATATCCTTCTGGAATTGTAACTTTTACTGTTGGCACTTGTGTTGTGCTTTCAGTTGTTGATTCAGTTGTGTTTTCTGTTGTTGATTCAGTTGTATTTTCAGTTGTTGTTTCAATTGTCTCATCCCCTTTACAAGCTGAGAATGAAAATATGAATGAAAATACAAGTAATAATGCAATAATTCTTTTAGTCATAGTAAATCCTTTGTTTTTTAATATATACTATTATAATACAATAAAACCTATAAAAAAACAAGACGGAGAAATTTACCCTCTGTCTTGTCTTTTTATAACCTTTATATAATAAATTAAAAGTAGTGGAATATCTGCGCATATCCATGCCATTGGTGAAGCAAGGCACACGCCGAAAAATCCGAATATTTTTGATAAAATCAATGCTGCGACAACACGCCCTACCAATTCAGACACACCTGCAATCATTGAAACATAAGTTTTGCCGATTCCCTGCAAAGTGTTTCTGAAAACAAATAACACAGCGAGTGCAAAATAGAAAACTGCAATTACTTTTAAATAAGTATGTGCTGCATTTATTGTTTCAGTATTAGCCCCGTCAACGAAAATCTGTGCAATTCTGCCACCGAAGAAAAAGAGAACAGAAGACATTATTACAGACATTCCTCCTGCAAAAAGAATTGCACTTTTTGCACCCTGACGGACTCTATCCATTCTGCCGGCACCAAAGTTTTGTCCCGCAAATGTTGCACAAGCCACACCCGTTGCTGAAAGTGGGATATTCGCTAATAATTCAGGCTTATTTGCGATTGTGAAACCTGCCATAACGCTTGGACCATAAGTATTAATTGTGCTTTGAAGCACCATTGAGCCGATTCCCGTTATTGAAAACTGCAAGGACATTGGCACACCCATTTTGAGCATTAAAATTGCAGTTTCTTTTTTGATTTTGAAATCTTCAAATGTAATATTGAGCATTTCTCTTCTGCTTCTTATATATATCACACAAAGAATACAAGATATCAGCTGTGAAAGTACAGTTGAAACCGCTGCACCGTCAACACCCATACCGAGAATCGCAATGGTAAAGTAATTTAAAAATACATTAAGAATTGCTGTTACGGTTAAAAACTTTAATGGTGCTTTACTGTCACCCAAGGCACGAAGAATGCTTGCCATTACATTATATAATGTGGTGAAAATCGCACCTGCATAAATAATGCTCACATAAAGCCGAGCATCAGCAAAAATTTCTTCTGGTGTTCCAAGTAGTGTTAGAATTGGTTTAACAAGAAACAAAGACAATGACATTATTGTAAGACTTATTATAATTGTCAGAGAAATAGCATTGCCTGCATAGTGATTTGTGCGGTTCTTATCCCCTGCGCCAAAGCTTTGAGCAACAGGAATTGCAAAACCACCTGTTACACCCATTGCAAGCCCCATTAAAAGACTGCTCATTGGGCCAACAGAGCCCACTGCCGCAAGTGCATTTGCAGAGATATATTGACCAACAATATAGGTATCCGCCACATTATAGCCCTGTTGAATAAGCCCTGAAAGCATTATTGGAATCGCAAATATTAAAATGTTTTTTAACGGATTACCCGTTGTCATATTAAATGAACTGTTTTTTGTCTTCATAAAGCTATTAAGGTAGAAATCGGAGAGTACAAACTGCACTCTCCGATTTTTAGTTTAAAAATTAATATTTCTTTCTTGCCACATAAGATGTGTGAAGAATTTCGTGAGCCTTGTGGCTACCTGGTTTGCCAAGATACTCTGTATAAAGTGTCTTAACTGCTTCGTTTTCGTGTGATTTTCTCACTGCGTTGTTTCTGTCAGCTGTGTAAAGAGCTTCTGCACGACGAGCTTTAAGGTCAACGAAGTTACGAACAACAGCATGCTGAATTGGCTGGCCACCACCGTTGATACAACCACCTGGGCAACCCATAATCTCAATAAAGAGATATTCGCTTGTGCCTGCTTTAATCTGGTCCATAAGAACTTTTGCGTTCTTTGTGCCAGAAGCTATTGCAACCTTAATCTTCTTGCCTGCAACGTCATATTCAGCTTCTTTAACGCCTGCCATACCACGAACTTCTGTAAAGTCAACGTCTTCGAGAGTTTCACCTGTGAGCTTTTCAACTGCTGTACGAAGAGCAGCTTCCATAACACCACCTGTTGCACCGAAGATTGTTGATGCACCTGTGCTTTCGCCGAATGGCTGGTCAAACTCTTCATCAGGAAGATGTTTGAAGAAGATACCTGCGCTTTCAATCATACGAGCAAGTTCTCTTGTTGTAAGAGCAACGTCAACGTCAGGATAACCTGATGCATTCTGGTTGTCACGCTTTGTTTCGAATTTCTTTGCTGTACAAGGCATAATACCAACAACAAACATATTCTTAGGGTCAATGCCCATCTTCTCAGCGTAATATGTCTTCATAACTGCACCAAACATCTGTTGTGGTGATTTACAGCTTGAAAGGTGACCAATCTGGTCTGGATAGTAATGTTCACAATACTTAATCCAACCTGGTGAGCAAGATGTAATCATTGGAAGAGTGCCACCATTCTGAACTCTTTCAATAAGCTCATTTGCTTCTTCCATAATTGTAAGGTCAGCAGCAAAGTCTGTATCGAATACTTTATCGAAACCAAGACGACGAAGTGCTGCAACCATTTTGCCTTCAACATTTGTGCCGATGTGCATACCGAATGCTTCACCGAGTGTTGCACGAATTGATGGAGCTGTCTGAACAATAACGAACTTTTCAGGGTCGTTGATTGCTGCAAGAACTTCAGCTGTGTTATCTTTTTCAACGATAGCACCTGTTGGACAGTTAACGATACACTGACCACAAGAGATACAAGAAACGTCTGCAAGGTCTTTATCAAATGCAGAGCTTACGTGAGTATCAAAGCCACGAGCATTAGCACCGATAACTGAAATACCCTGCTGGTCGCAAGCTGCGATACAACGACGGCAAAGGATACACTTATTGTTATCTCTAACCATATGTGCTGCTGAATCATCAAAGTTATATTTGATGATTTCGCCATCGAATCTGCCTTCATCTTCAACACCGAACTCTTTGCAGAGCTTCTGAAGTTCACAGTTACCACTGCGTACACATGAGAGACATTTTCTATCGTGAGTTGAAAGGATAAGTTCAAGAGTCATTTTTCTTGAATGTCTTACTCTTTCTGTATTTGTATAAATTTCCATTCCCTCTGCAACTGGGAATACGCAAGCAGTAACAAGACTTCTTGCACCCTTAACTTCTACCATACAGATACGGCAAGCACCGATTTCGTTAATGTCTTTAAGGTAGCAAAGTGTAGGGATTTCTATACCTGCATAACGAGCAGCTTCAAGGATTGTGCTACCCTTTGGTACAGAAAATGATTTGTCGTTAATTTTAATGTTTACCATAATTTAGCACTCTCCTTACTTTTTAATAATTGCGCCGAACTTACAAGAATCGATACATACGCCACACTTGATACATTTATTTGTGTCGATTGTGTGTGGGTTCTTAACTGTACCGCTGATAGCACCAACCGGGCACTTTCTTGAACAGAGTGTACAACCCTTACAAGCGTCAGCAACGATTTCATATTTAACAAGTTTCTTACAAACACCTGCTGGACAAGTTTTGTCAACAATGTGAGCAATATATTCTTCACGGAAGAATTTAAGTGTTGCAAGAACAGGGTTTGGAGCAGTTTGTCCAAGACCACAAAGTGAGTTTTCTTTGATGTAGTAGCAAAGTTCTTCAAGCTTGTCAAGGTCTTCGAGAGTTGCTTTACCATCAGTAATCTTTTCAAGCATTTCACGAAGTCTCTTTGTACCAACACGGCAAGGTGTACATTTGCCACAAGATTCATCAACTGTGAAATCAAGGAAGAACTTAGCAATGTCAACCATACAGTTGTCTTCGTCCATAACGATAAGTCCACCTGAACCCATCATACAGCCGATTGCTGTAAGGTTATCATAGTCAATTGGTGTGTCCATAAGAGAAGCAGGAATACAACCACCTGAAGGACCACCTGTCTGAGCAGCCTTAAATTTCTTTCCATTTGGAATACCGCCACCGATTTCGTCGATAACTTCACGAAGTGTTGTACCCATTGGAACTTCAACAAGACCTGTGTTGTTGATTTTACCACCAAGAGCAAATACTTTTGTACCCTTTGATTTTTCTGTACCCATTGATGCGAACCAGTCAGCACCCTTGAGAATAATCTGTGGGATATTTGCAAATGTTTCAACGTTATTTTCTGTTGTTGGTTTGCCGAAGAGACCTTTAACTGCTGGATATGGAGGACGAGGTCTTGGCTCACCACGGTTACCTTCAATTGATGTCATAAGAGCTGTTTCTTCGCCACAAACGAAAGCACCAGCACCAAGACGGATGTGAAGGTCGAAGTCAAAGCCTGAATCGAAAATGTTTTTACCTAAAAGGCCATATTCTTTTGCCTGGTCAATAGCAATCTGAAGACGAGCAACTGCGATTGGATATTCAGCACGAACATAAACATAACCTTCAGTAGCACCTGTTGCATAACCACAAATAGCCATTGCTTCAATAATGCAGTGTGGGTCACCTTCAAGAACTGAACGGTCCATAAATGCACCTGGGTCACCTTCGTCAGCATTACAAACAACATATTTCTGGTCAGCAGCATTAGCAGCTGTAAAGCTCCATTTGAGACCTGTTGGGAATCCGCCGCCGCCACGTCCACGAAGTCCTGAATCTTTAACGATTTGAATAACCTGTTCAGGTGTGTATTCTGTCAAACACTTTGCAAGTGCCTGATAACCGTCATAAGCTATGTATTCATCAATATTCTCTGGGTCAATAACACCGCAGTTACGAAGAGCAACACGCTCTTGCTTTGCATAGAATTTTGTGTCATTAAGAGATTTGATTTCGTCTGGTGTTACTGTTTCATCATAGAGAAGACGAGTAACAATTCTACCTTTAAGAAGGTGTTCTTCAACGATTTCAGGAATATCTTCAACCTTAACCTGTGAATAGAAGCTACCTTCTGGGTAAACAATCATAATTGGGCCGAGAGCACAAAGACCAAAACAACCTGTTCTGATAACTTTGATTTCTTCGCTAAGTCCCTTTTCAGCAATCTGAGCTTCAAGAGTCTCAATAATTGCCTGGCTGTTTGAAGAGGTACAACCGGTACCGCCGCAAACAAGTACGTGTGAACGATACATTATGTTTCCTCCTTATTTTACTGTGTATTCGACAACAGGATTACCGTTAACAATGTGGTCGTTAACAACCTTTGCCACTTTATCAGCTGTCATTTTTACATAAGTTACTTTGTCTTTGCCTGGTTGGATTACTTCAACGATTGGTTCATATTGGCACATACCGATACAACCTGTCTGTGAAACTGTAACCCCTTTAAGATTTCTTTTTGCAACTTCATCAACGAATGCGTTAAGAACTGGACGAGCACCTGCTGCGATACCACAAGTAGCCATACCAACAACAACTCTGATTGCGTCGTCACCTGTGTCTTCACGAACTGTCATCTTTTGCACTGTTGCTTCTTTAATTGCCATAAGTTCTGCAAGAGTTTTCATTTATAGAGCACCTCCGTGTTTTCTTTAATAAATTCAAGTATCCACTGTGAAACTTCATAAGTATCAAGTGGAACATCACCCAAAATTGCTTTTAATTCTCGGGTATCACAAACGAATTCTTTCTCGTCAACTTTGTGTTTATAAACAAAGTCACGGTCAGTATTCATTGTGATAAGCATTTGAATTGTTGATGCCACATCACCAAGCGGTGTGAAGTCAACACTATCTGTCTTAAATATTGCTCGGATTTGAGTTCCAACTCCTAATTCCGACTCAATTTCAAGACTGCCACCCGTCTGCTCTGCTGCCATTTTAAAAAGTGGAATACCCATGCCAACCTTTCGAGTTGTTCTTGTTGTAAAGAACGGGTCAATTACACTTTTTACTTGTTCCTCACTCATACCCTTGCCGTTATCATAAATACCAATGAGCAAAGTGTGTTCAACAGTATTCTCTGAAATCTCAATAGTTATAAGTGATGCATTTGCAGTTATTGAATTCTGGGCAATATCTAAAATGTTTAGAGATAGTTCTCTCATTATGCCATATATTTTTCAAGAATACCTGGGATATCGTCACCTGTGAGTTTACCGTAAACTTCGTCGTTAACTGTAAGAACAGGAGCAAGTCCGCAAGCACCGATACAACGACAAGCCTCAAGAGAGAATTTGCCGTCTGGTGTACATTCGTCAGGACCGATTCCAAGTTTTTCTGAAATTCTGTCAATAAGGTCTTGTGCACCCTTAACATAACAAGCTGTACCAAGACAAACTGAAATGTTGTATTCACCTTTTGGTGAAAGTGAGAACTGTGCATAGAAGGTTGATACGCCATAAACTTTTTCAAGCGGAACATCCATACCCTCTGCAATCATTACCTGAACCTCATAAGGAAGATATCCGTAAATACCTTGTGCTTCTTGCATTACGTGCATAAGCATACTTTTATCGTCCTTATTTGCTTCAATAACAGCGTTAAGCTGTTCTTCTTGTTCCTTTGTTCCCTTAAATGGAATGGAACTAAACTTTTTGAGCATTTTAGGTTTCCTCCTTTTAAAATAACGGTAATTTTCATTACCCCTTTGGATACTTTTTATGTGACAAAATTCGTCACAAGCACACAATAATTCATCATAATCGTGTATGTTAAAATTATAACAGACTTTTCCCTATATGTCTATTTATTTTTTTGTTTTTTTGCATATTTATTAGTATTATTATTTTTTATCATACATAAACCTATATTTTTGTGATTATTGACAAATAACTAACAAGGATTCCATTATATCAGTAGCGTCTTCAAGGGAATTTATTGAAACTGATGACACCGAAAAGGCAATCTCGCCATTTTCACCTGAATTGATTACAGAAATTCCCTTTTGAAAAAGGAATTTGCAAATCTGCTCATTTGTAAGTCCTAAATCAAAAACACAACGAATATAAAGTGGTGAATCGGACTTTAAAATTTTCACTTTTTTACCAAATTTTTGCAAGAGTAAGTCACAAAGCATTTTTGACTTTTGCATATACAGTTTTCGTGATTTTCTGATTTGTGAATTCAAGTGACCGTCACGGATGTAACTGCAAAGTGCTATCTGGTCAACCTTGCCCACAGTCTGATTATAAAGCTCACTTTTCTGCTTATATTCATCAAGAAAAGCGTCGGGCAAAATCATAAAACTTATTCGGATTGATGGTAATAAAAGTTTAGAAAATGTGCCCAAATAAACAACATTTTCACCACCGTCAAGACTTTGTAAAGATGGTGTTGGACGATTAAAATAACGGAACTCACTACCATAGTCATCTTCAATTATAAGCTTGTTATTTTCTCGCGCAAATTCCACAAGTGAAAACCTTTTTTGAATATTCATTGTGTCGCCTGTTTTGTCTCTGTATGACGGTGAAACATAGAGAATATTACTATTGTCTTTGTTTGAAAATTTATATCCGTAATCTTCAAAAATCGCCATGCCCTGCTTGTAATTTTCATCTTCAAAATATACTGTTTTCCGACTTTTAAGTAACGGACAAAGAATATTTAAAAGTGCTTGCACACCTGCACCAATTACGATATTTTCTTCGCTACATACACAGTTTCTTGTTTCTTGCACATATTTTGCAATTTCACGGCGAAGCTCTATTTCACCCTGTGGTTCACCATAAAAAAGCAGTTTTTCGGTTTGTCGCAGCGCACTTTTCACATAACGACGCCATATATCCATATTAAAACTTTCGCAGTCAACGCCCGATGATGAAAAATCATAAATAATCTCATTTTCACTATCTTTTTTTATCTCTTTCGGAGTTGATGCTTTGGAGCTTGTTCCCCTTTTTGAAACATAATATCCGCTTTGACTTTTTGGCATTATGTAACCATCATCACAAAGACACATAAATGCAGATTCAACCGTTGTTTTGCTCACATTTCTCTCTTCTGCACAACGACGGATGGACGGCAATTTCATACCTTCTGTCAGTTTGCCATCTTCGATTAAATTTTTATAGTAATCATAAATCTGCATATATAATTTTTCGTTTTTCACCGTTAACTGTCCCCTTAAAAATTCTAAAATTTGTATATTTTATTAAAGACACTTTTAGTATATTATATACTCATAATCCACACAAATCAAGGGGTGAAAACAATGAAAAGAATAGCAGTTATAAACGACCTTTCAGGCTTTGGAAAATGCTCACTTTCTGTGGCATTGCCCATTCTCTCTGCTATGGGGCTCGAATGCAACCCAATACCCACTGCAATTCTTTCAAATCAAACAGGTTTTGACAATTTTCACTCTGTAGATTTCACCGACCATTTAATCCCATATATCGACATGTGGAAGAAACAAAATGTGCAATTTGATGCTATTCTAACAGGCTATCTTGCAAGCGAAAAACAAGTTGATATTATTCTTGATTTCATTGACCATTTCGGCAAAAATTCACTCGTTTTTGTTGACCCCGTTATGGCTGACGATGGTGTTTTATATGACACCTATGACGAAAAAATTTGCGAAAAGGTGAAAATGCTCACAAAGAAGGCAAATATCATCACACCAAATCTTACTGAACTTTGTATTCTTTGTGGTACGGATTATAATGAAGTAATCAAACATCCAGAATATATTGGTGAATTAGCCTCATCTCTTTTATCTGAAACAACAAAAACTGTAATAGTTACAGGAATAAAATCTCGTACTGAAATTTCAAATCTCATTGTTGAAAAATCAGGCTCAAGTATTGTATTTTCAGAGTTTTTAGGTGGTAGTTACTCGGGCACAGGCGATATTTTTTCAAGTGTTGTTTGTGGCGGAATTACTAAAGGTATGAGCGTTTTTGATGCAGTTACCCTTGCAGCAGATTTCATTTATTGTTCAATAATAAACACTCCGACAGAACTCGATTATGAGCCAAACGGAGTGAATTTTCAAAAGCATTTGGAGATGCTTATCAATGCGAAATAAATCTCTATTCAAAATTACAAACACCGCAATTTTCACCGCAATAATTCTGCTTTGCACAATGTTAATTAAGTTTTCAACGGGGCTTGGTGAAGGTTATATTCATTTTGGCGATTGTTTTATTTATCTTTCAGCTTGCGTGTTACCTTTCCCCTATTGCCTTGTTGCAAGTGCCATCGGTGGTGCTTTGGCAGATATTCTTGGTGGATATGCCGTATGGGCAATTCCAACAGCAATTATAAAAATTTTGATTGTATTACCTTTTATGGTTGCTTGCAGAAAAAACAAAACACCAAAAATACTTAATATAAAAGTTGCATTAATGACTATTATTTCAGGGCTTATTTCAATTCTCGGTTATTTTGTTGCCGAATGTGTTTTGTATTCAGTAGAATCTGCAACACTTTCAATTATCGGCAACACAATTCAATCAGTTGCAAGTGGAATTCTGTTTATAATTGTTGCAGGTGCACTTGATAAAATGAATTTTAAATCTCGAGTTTTTAAAGGAGTTTAAATATGACTGATATTGTTTATACTTATGGAAATCAGGCTTACTTGAATATTACAAACGCTTGCCCTTGCAGATGCACTTTCTGTATCCGCAACAATGGTGACAGCGTTGGTGAAGCAACAACTTTATGGTTTGACCATAACCCAACTATTGACGAAATCAAAGCAGAAATTGATAAATTTGACTTTTCTAAATACAATAACTCAATTATTATTTGTGGTTATGGTGAGCCAACTTGTGCGCTTGACAATATGCTGGAAGCTTGCAAATATTTAAAGAGCAAAGGAATAAGTATTCGTCTTAACACGAACGGACTCTCAGATTTAATCAACAAGAGAGAAACTGCAAAAGAAATCTGTGAAGTAATTGATTCTGTTTCAATCAGTCTTAATGCCCCTACTGCCGAAAAATATGATGCTGTTACACGTGCATCATTCGGTGAAAAAGCATTTGATGCAATGTTAAAATTTGCTAAAGAGTGTAAGGAATACGGAATTCCAACCAAACTCACCGTTGTTGATGTAATCAGTAAAGAAGATATTGAAGATTGTCAGAAACTTTGTGAAGAAATTGGTATTCCGCTCCGTGTAAGAGAATATACGGCAGAATAATTTAATATCCACACAGAAAAATCCCCTGAGTGCTAAACTCAGGGGATTTTCTTTTAGGTGTGAAAGGAGTTTCAAAATGAAAACATTCGTTATACTCTATTATGCTACTGTTGAGTTTGTGCGTGGTGAACGGGTCTGTGAGCTATAAACTCTCAAATGCTCGCCACGAGCCACTGCTTTTTTATGGTTATGAATTCTGATTGCACGACGGATGTGACCAAGCACAATTCTTCTCACTGCTTGTTCAAAAGCGATAACCTTGTCTTCATGCATAAAGCCATAAATTAAAAGTCCTGATACTAAAAGTTCTATAAAAGTTGTGATTGCAAATGTTGTTGACATAAAATCTACCTCCGATTTCTTATTTGTCCATACCGAACAAACTTGAACAAATGTTCTTTACAAGTCATATTATAGACCAAAATTTTCAAAAGTCAATACAAATGTTCGTAAAATTTTATATATTCAGTCCGTATTTTTGGACATATAACGCAAGTTTTATGTAATTATTTCCTTTTGTGAGTCTATGCTAGCACAACATATTGTGTTTGTCAATATGTTTTTACACAATATTTATTGGTTTTGAGAGTTTTTTCGAAAAGTTTTCATATAAAATTGCAATTTTCGTTCATTTGTTCGGTAAAAAGTAAAAAAATCAGTCAAACGGATTCGACAAATTAGGAACTGTCAGGATGAGTGCAAAGTGCAGAATGCAGAGTGCAGAGTGTCGGAACTGCGTTGCGAATTATAGATGTGACTGATTTGGTGTGTTGTAGGGGGAGATGACTCCAGCGCCCCGTTGTTAAGATGTTGTTTGTTTCGGGGCGCCGAGTCGTCGTCCCCTACAAAATTGCATAGGCATATAAAACAATTCGACAAATTCAAATTTGCTACAAAAAGGAAAGGGGCGATTCACGAATCGCCCCTTCATTTTAAAATGCTCTTGAAATAATGTAATATATCTCAATAAAACTAATAAGCATAAGTACTATATGTAATATTGTATTTGCATTGTATTTTTTATCTTTGATATATTTTATTATAAGCGTTGCTATTGCAAAAACACCATAAATATGCCAAGTTAACATATCAATAGAAAAAATTGTATCTATTATATTGTTTTCTGGAGATGTTTTTAATAACACAATAACACACAAATTCGCAAAACAATAAAAAGCAGTAACGAGCAAACTTATAACAGAAAAAATCTTATATGCTCTATTTTTCATTCTTTCTTCTCCTTTTACCAAATTGGAAACCGATAAACATTATTACAAATGGAATTATGCTTGTAAGATAATAGCATATAGGGTCGGTATCAAAATATTCATAATCCCAATCATTATAGGCATATCTTCGGTATTCATTCACCATATTCATCATACTATCAAATGTAGCAATAGAAAAATTTGCAAATTTATAATAGTAATGATAACCAGCTATCCATAAAGAAGACACTACTGTTAAAAACCTTATTGGTAACAAAGAAATAAAATCGGATATTGCATTGCCTGTTTTCTTTACCCAAAAGAAGCCCATTAAAAATGACGGAATAAGTGCCACAATATAAATAGCAATATAAATAATCCAGCACTCATACAATTCTGGTCCCGTTGGTCGTTCAAAAGGGTCATTCAAATCTCCTACGATAAAATATGTAATTGCAAAAATGAGATTAAAAATGCACCAACCATAAATGCCCCACCAACTGTTGGAAAAGAACAATTTAAAATATTCTTTTTTAGTCATATTGTGTCACCTCTTATCTTAAAATTATGTAATAGTTAATACCTTATTACATTTTTATAATTGCACAAATAAGCTTTTTTGTCAAGCAATGATTTGTTGCGTAAAGAAAAAGGGCGATTTGAAATCGCCCTTTCGTTTTGTGTTTTACATTTTATCTTTTTCGATATGCAATCTTCGACTGCTCGATATTTTTACTTCGTAAAATCGATATGTTTTCGCCAACGCTCAAACTCGATATGATATAAATCCTTGTTCACGAAGTGAACATATCGAGTGTGATAACACATATCGAACGCGTTAGCGTATATCGAAAATCCTGAAAGGATTTATATCGATACAAGGTGATTATTCAATCACCTTGTATCCTTGCTCTTCAACTGCTTTTTTGAGAGTTACTGGTGCTGCGTCTGCATCAAGAGTAACGATTGCTGTGCCGTCTTTATGGTTTACGATTGCTTCGCGAACTTCTGCAATACCTTCAAGTGCTTTTTTAACGTGAGTCTCACAGTGTGGGCACATCATACCTTCAATTTTCATTGTAATCTGCATAACTTTTTTCTCCTTATATTTAAACTTGATTTTCTTATCATTTTTGCTGTTGTGAATATCTTTGAAATTGAGCCTTAAAGCATTTGATACAACGCAGAATGACGACAAGCTCATAGCTGCTGCGCCAAACATAGGACTTAATTCCCAACCGAAAATATTTATAAACAGACCTGCTGCAAGGGGAATCCCCAATGCGTTATAGAAAAATGCCCAGAACAAGTTTTCGTGGATATTTTTAAGGGTTGCACGACTAAGTCTTATTGCAGATGCCACATCAGAGAGTTTGCTATTCATAAGCACAATGTCTGCTGAATCAATAGCAATATCTGTACCCGCACCGATTGCAACGCCAATATCGGCTCTGGTTAAGGCTGGGGCATCGTTAATGCCATCACCCACCATCATAACCTTAGCCTTATCTTTAAGAGTACGGATAACCTTTTCTTTGCCATCGGGCAACACCCCTGCAATAACTTCATCAACGCCCACCGTTTTGCCGATTGCATTCGCGGTTTTCACGTTATCGCCCGTGAGCATTATAACTTTAATACCCATATTCTGCAATTCTTTGATGGCTTTCGGGCTATCGTCTTTAACCACATCGGCTACTGCTATTATTCCCAAAAGTTCATTTTCAATACTGAAAAGCAAAGGTGTTTTGCCATTCTCTGCAAGGTTTTCGCATAAATTTATTGTGTTGTCATCAATAGAAATCTGCTCGTTTATAAATTTAAGACTACCGCCTAAAATAGTTTTATCGTTGAGTTTTCCGCAGACGCCATTACCCGAAAGTGCTTTAAAATCGGTAATTTCTATTGGTGAAATCTCTGTTTCATTCCCCTTTTCAACAATGGCTTTAGCCAGTGGATGTTCACTCATTTTTTCAAGGGAATAAGCAATATTTAAAAGTTCATTTTCACTTGTGTTTATTGGAATTATATCAGTAACTTTTGGCTGACCTTTTGTGATTGTGCCCGTTTTGTCAAGGACAACAGTGCTGATTCTTCCTGTTTCTTCAAGTGAAACTGCAGTTTTGAAAAGGATACCATTTTTAGCGCCGACACCGTTACCCACCATAATGGCAACTGGGGTTGCAAGCCCTAACGCACAAGGGCAACTGATAACAAGCACTGAAATGCCACGAGCCAAAGCGAAACCTACGCTTTGACCGACAAGCAACCAAATGATAGTTGTGATGATTGCAATTGTGATTACAACAGGCACAAACACACCTGAAACTTTATCTGCAATTTTTGCAATTGGTGCTTTTGTAGCCGCCGCGTCACTCACCATTTTAATAATCTGTGAAAGAGTTGTGTCTTCCCCCACTCGCAAGGCTTCGCATTTGATAAATCCTGACTGATTTATTGTGCCACCTGAAACTCTGTCACCTTTATTTTTATCAACGGGAATACTCTCACCTGTTAAAGCAGATTCATCAACTGCGGTGTGTCCATCAATGATTACACCATCAACTGAAATCTGTTCACCGGGACGGACAACGAAAATGTCACCTTTTTGCACATTCTCAATAGGAATTACTTTTTCAATTCCGTCAACCAAAATCGTTGCAGTTTTTGGTGCTAAATTCATTAAAGATTTAAGGGCGTTTGTGGTCTTACCCTTTGACCTTGCCTCAAGCATTTTGCCAACTGTGATAAGTGTTAAAATCATTGCAGCAGACTCAAAATAGAATTCGTGCAGATAATGATGAGCTATTTCACCGCTGACAGTAAACATTTTTATAAGCAGATAAGTGCTATATATAAAGCTTGCACCTGAGCCCAATGCCACAAGAGTATCCATATTAGATGATTTGTGCAAAAGTCCTTTAAAGCCGTTTATAAAGAAATTACGGTTGATTGCCATTATAATAACGGTTAACAAAAATTCTATTATTCCAATAATAATTGGGTTTGTGATTGGTAAATACCAGCCCCACATAATATGACCCATTGAGATATACATTAAAACTATTAAAAATCCCAATGATGTTATGAGTCGTTTTTTTAGTTTGGGTGTTTCATGGTCTTTCAAAGCATCGTCTTGCGACGGTGTTTTTTCGTCTTTAAGGCTTGCGCCATAGCCCGCGTTTTCAACCGCTTTTATGATTGCATTTGCATCAGCAGAGCCATCAACGCCCATTGAATTGGTGAGCAAACTGACACTGCAAGAGCTTACACCATCAACAGAATTAACGGCTTTTTCAACTCGTGCAACACAGGCAGCACAACTCATACCTGTAATATTAAATTGTGTCATTATCTCACCTGATTTCTATTAAATGATATTCGGCGAGAGCAAGCCCCCGCCCTACAAGTTTTATTTATTAAAATGTTCGCGTGACGCAGTGAGCGTATTTTTAAGAAGCATTGTAATTGTCATTGGGCCTACGCCACCTGGTACAGGGGTTATGAATGAGCATTTTTCCTTTACATTTTCGAAATCAACATCACCACAGAGTTTACCCTCTGCGTTTCTGTTCATACCAACGTCAATTACAACTGCGTCGTCTTTGACCATATCTTCTTTTACAAAGTATGCAATGCCAACTGCGGCAACAAGAATATCCGCACGGCGAGTTACTTCTGCTAAATCTTTTGTGCGTGAATGACAGATTGTAACAGTACCGTTTTTACCGAGCAAAAGCATAGCCATAGGTTTGCCTACAATATTACTTCTGCCGATTACAACACATTCTTTGCCCTCAACAGAAATGTCATAGTATTTAAGCATTTCCATAATTCCTGCAGGTGTGCAAGGTAAAAATGAATGGTCACCAATCATAATATGACCTGTGTTTACAGGGTGGAATGCATCAACATCTTTATGTGGCACGATTGCATTGAGAACTTTTTTCTCATCAATTTGTTTTGGCAATGGCAACTGACAGAGAATTCCGTCAACTGCGTCGTCATTATTAAGTTTTTCGACTAATTCCAGTAATTCTTCGGTTGTTGTTTCTTCGGGAAGAGCATATTCAAATGACTCCATCCCCACTTCTTCGCATCCCTTTTTCTTATTATTTACATATACTCGAGATGCAGGATTATTGCCCACAATTACAACGGCAAGTCCTGTTTTTTTGCCTTGATTTTTAAGGATTTCAACTTCTGCTTTAATTTCATTTCTAACTGATGCAGAAACTTCTTTACCGTCAATAATCTTATACATTTTTCTTCTCCTTATATTCTTTAACCTTATCCACATTATTTTTATTAATTTGCACAAGGCGTACTATCATAAGTGCTGAACAGAATACAACGATTGCCAAAGAAAGCACCTGTGAAACACGAAGACCTGTGTCGCCGATATAGAGGCTATCTGTGCGAAGTCCTTCAACAATGGCTCTTTCAAGACCATAGATAATGCCATAGCCGAGAATTAACTGGCCGTCAAATTTTCTGTATTTTTTGCAGACGATATAGAGCACTACAAAGCCAAAAAGACACCAGATTGACTCATAAAGGAATGTTGGGTGCACCGGTAAGGTTGAATCCATTGAAATTCCGTTTGCTGTGAGTGTTGAATAATGAGAAGATATGTAATCTGAAATCTTCTCACTTGTCATTCCAAAAATTGAATCGGTGTTGATACCAAATGCTTCTTGGTTTGTGAAATTACCCCATCTGCCGATGCCTTGTCCGATAAGCAAACTCATACCTGCAAGGTCCAATAATTTATAGAAATTAAGGTCAACTTTTTTGCATACAAAATATGCTGCGATAAATGCGCCGATAATACCGCCGTAGATGGCAAGTCCACCTTCCCATATTTTAAAAACGGACAATAAATCGTCTTTATAGCTATCCCACTCGAAAGCCACATAATAAAGTCTTGCACCGATAATTCCACCGAATGTGCCATAAATGAGCACATCAAGCATTTTGTCGATGCTCATTTTCCAAGTATAAGCCATTCTTCCGCCGAAAAGCACGGCAAGAGTGAAACCAAATGCGATTATGACACCATAGAATTTGATTGTAATGTCAATATCCCAGCCAGGAAGAGTAAACTCAACTAAATTTTCATAGACATTGAACTCCCAACCTAATTTTGGGAACTCAACAAGAGTATAATCTGTAAACCATTTCATAAAATACTCCCCTTTCAGTTTTGCTTTATGATTGACATTGAAGAGTTTTCAATGTTAATTGCATTTAATCTGTTGTTAATATCGTGAAGTGTTATGCTTTCAAGGACTTCTAACTGGTCATAAAGACCGTCGCCATTGAAATATCCACCAATGAGTGCATTTGCAAGTGAATCAATATCATTGAAATTCATAATGAATCCACCATAATGCTTTTTCTTGATTCTGTCAAAGGTTTCTTTATCGATACCCTGTTTCTTCATTTTTTCGATTTCTTTATTTATTCTTTCGCGCACTTTTTCTGGCTCTGTGCTTTCACCGTTGAAAATGTGAGCAGAATAACCGAAACCTTCAAAATATTCAATATCAAATGTGGTGTTTATAAGTCCATCTGTAAGCATTTCTTCATAAAGATTAGAAGTTTTGCCACCGATAATATCAAGCAAAATATTACTTTCAAGAGTTTCTTTGAGTGTGCGACAAGGTGTAGTTATTTTCTCTTTATATCCTATTGCAAAAATTGGCATTGAAACCGCAAGATTTCGCACGATTGTATCTTCTACAACTGTTTCTGGCTCAATCTGGAATTTTCTTTCAATCTTTTTACTTTTCTTTGGTTTGAGCATTCTGTCTGCAATTTCTAACACTTGCTCCACTGTCACATTACCAACAACTGCCAAAGCCATATTTGCAGGGTTATAGAATGTTTCATAGCACTCATAAAGAAGCTCTGCAGTGATATGACTGATAGACTCGACTGTGCCTGCAATATCAATTCTCACAGGATGATTGTGATACATTGCACGAAGAAGTGCGAAAAGTGATTCCCAACCGGGCTCATCCTGATACATTTTAATCTCTTGACCGATAATTCCTTGCTCTTTTTGAACTGTCTGCTCTGTGAAATATGGGTTACTTACAAAATCTAACAAAATTTCAAGTGACTTCTCAAAATTACCACTGCATTGGAACAAATAGCAAGTTTTATCAAAAGATGTATAAGCATTAGCACTAGCCCCAGTTTTAGCATAACGAGCAAAAGCGTCAAGCTCTTCACTCTCAAAAAGCTTGTGCTCTAAAAAGTGAGCAATACCCTCTGGCACTGTTGTGAATTCTTCATTACCTTCAACACGGAAGCAAGTGTCGATTGAGCCATATTTTGTGCCAAAAACTGCATAAGCAGATGAATAATTCTCTTTAGGATAAACAAAGATTTTAAAGCCTGATTTATGGTCGATTTCAAAATAACTGTCATTTAAAAGGTCATTTTTAATCTCTCTGATTTTATTCATTGTCTTTGCCCTCCCCTTTGAGAAGATAAACAGAGTCAACTGTCACACGATTTGCACATTCAACAACCTGTTCCCTTGTAACGGCACGGATTTTTTCTGCAAATTCTAAGCCACTAACTAATTCTTTATCGAAAGCCTGTGAATTATAAAAAGCACAGACTGACGCAGGTGAATCCCCAACACCACGGAAAGCGTCGCAAAGTGCTGTGATTGACGAATTATAGTCTTCGTCTGAAAATTCACCTTTTTTCATAATATCAAGTTGATTTAAAATTTCTGTGAGTGCTTTTTGATAGTTTTCTTCTTCGATACCACTCTGAATAAAGATAATACCCTTATCGCGCAAAAGTCTTGCGCCACAATAATAGCAAAGGCTCATTTTTTCACGGACATTCAAGAAAAGTCGTGAATATGGTCCACCACCAAAAATATCGGTCATAACACGGAATGCAAAATAGTCATCTTCTGCGTTGGTCATACCTGAGCGAAGTCCGATGACGAGCTTTGCTTGTGTAATATCCATTTCTTCTGTAAAATAGCGAATTTCGTCGGCTTTTTCTATATAGATATTTTCAAGAGTCTGTGTTTTTCTGTTATCAATCGTATCAACAAATGCAGAGAATTTAGCATTGAGCATATCTTCACTTAAACTGCCACAAGCAGTAATAATGATTGTTGATGTTTCAAGAAGATTTTTATAAGCATTATAAAGCTTTGTGCTGTCAAGATTTTTAACATCTTCTTCTAATTTTTCACGGTCAATGCCATAGGGCTCGCCTGCACACATTAACTGACGCAAACGAGAGAGCGCATAAGCCCTTTTATCATTCTTTTCTGCTTCAATATTTTCAAGAGTAAATTTAATTTCGCGTTTTGTATTTTCTTCGTCAATTTTTTTGTTTTCGCAATTAGGATTTGAAATTATGTTAATAATAAAGTCAACTGCATCTTCTGAAATTTTATTGCTATCTAATGAGAAACGGTCGTCAGGCATTTCAACTGAAAATCTGAATCTCACCTTTTCACCTGCAGTGGCTATTGATGTGTCAAAATCTGCACCATAAAGGCTTTCAATCTTTGCGTTGAAGCTACTGAATGTTTTATAATTCTTTGATGTGTGTCCCATTAACGATGAAAGCACATTGAGTGCAGCAAAATGCTCGTTGATTGGCACATAAAAATCAACACTTAAAAAGTTAGTTTTGAATTTGTCACTATTCATGCAAAGAAGCTTAACACCCTTTGCAATTTCGCAATAAGATTTTGGATTCATCTGTTTCACCCTTGAAATAAAACTATTAAAAATGATTTTACCATATTAAGACATATTTTTCTACTGTTTTAATATTCTTTTTTGGTTTATTTTTCCCCAAAAATGTACAAAATAATCTTATATGTTAATTTATTGTTAAACACTCAATAATTTCTTGACTTTAATTGCAATTTACAATAAAATAGTATAGTATGATTTTTCAGAAATTTATATAGGTGACATTATGAATTTTAAATACAAAATTCAAAAAAGAAGTATGAGTTTTATAGTTGATAGACTTTTAAAGTATATCGACAAAAATCCTCATGCCAACATTGTGAAAATGAGCCGTGTTATCGAGCCTGTTTTTAACAAGATTTTCCCACCTGAAAATTTCCAAAAAATCAAGGCTATTGCAGAAGATAAAGATAATGTCTGGACACAGTTTGCATTAGGTCTTGTAAGTGACATTGACCACCGAGTGCTCAAACAAATGCTTATCTCTTTTGGTATTGACGCAGGATATTATGGCACAAAAGCTGTTCGAGCTAACCGTGAAAAATATAAATGTAATATTCCATTCAATATTCTTTTTGACCCAACAAGTGCTTGCAATCTCAACTGTAAGGGTTGTTGGTCTGCAGAATATGGCCACAAGCAGAATCTTTCACTTGAAGAAATGCAAAGCATTGTAACTCAGGGTAAAGAATTAGGTTGTCATTTTTATTGGCTCACAGGTGGCGAACCACTTATCAAGAAAAAAGAAGTTCTTGAAATTTGCAGAAACAACAAAGACTGTATCTTCTTGATTTTCACAAATGCAACTTTGGTTGATGAAGACTTCTGCAAACAGATGAATGAAATTGGTAATATCACATTAGCACTCAGTCTTGAAGGCAATGAAGAGTCAAACGACTGGCGACGTGGTGAGGGTGCTTATGCCGGCACAATGAAAGCTATGGACTTGCTTAAAAAGAACAAGTGCATTTTTGGTGTTTCAGTTTGTTACACAAGCAAGAACTTGGCCGTTGTTACAAGTGATGACTTTGTTGATTTTATAATCGGCAAAGGTGCAAAATATATGCTCAATTTCAACTATATGCCGGTTGGTCACGGTGCAGATGTAGACCTTATTCCTACACCTGAACAGAGAAAAGAGCTCTATTTCTGGAACAAGAAAATGCGTGACGGCAAGACTGGCAAACCAATTTTCATTATGGACTTCCAGAATGACGGTGAATATGTTGGTGGATGCATTGCAGGCGGAAGAAACTATTTCCACATTAACTCTGCGGGTGACATTGAGCCTTGTGTGTTCATTCACTTCTCTGACTCAAATATCAGAACACACACATTGCTTGAAGCATTGCAAAGACCTTTGTTCCAAGCATACTATAAAAATCAGCCTTTCAACGACAACCATTTAAGACCTTGCCCAATGCTTGAAAACCCTGATAGACTTCGTCAGCTTATCAAAGAAACAGGCGCAAAATCTTCTGACCTTGTTCGTCAAGAAAGTGCTGACGAGCTTTGTGACAAATGTGTTGAATATTCAGAAAAGTGGGCACCTGTTGCAGAAGAGTTATGGACAACTCTCCCCCACAGAGACACCCACACACAATATTATCGCGACACCGAAGAAGGCAAAAAAGAATTCGGTGGTTGCACAGGCAATTGTGCAAATTGTAATGCACATAAATAATAAACAAATTTTAAGGGGCGTACCATTTGGTACGCCCTTGCTTTTTTTATTATTTGTTATGCTACTTTATTACCCTGAATATAACCTAAATCATAATAACGAAGCACTGTGAAGTGACGAAGAATAGTAAACTTACAACGAAGCACTTTTTGTGAAATTGCGTTGTCACAGAATGAAACAACTGGCCCCATAAAGAATGCTGTAACAACTGTACCAATGCCGATTGGTCCACCCAATGCGAAAGCACCCGCTGTGCAAAGAAGGTCTGTTGCAACTCTGCACCATTTATATTTAAGCTTCACATTGTCTTCCATCACAAAACCCAATGCATCATAAGGTGAAACACCCATTTTGCAGTTGAAATAAAGTGATGCTGAAAGGCTTAAAAGGAATACGCCTAAAGCCATTGCTATTGCTTTGAGAAGAAAGCTTGGCTCTTGTGGAAGAATTTCGTCGTAAATATTTGTGAAGAATTCGCAAACATAACCAACACCCACCATATTCACAACTGTGCCAAGACTGATGAGTTTTCTTGCAACGAGAGCAACGAGAATGAGAATTCCCCCATTAATGCACATCTGCAAGAAGCCGAAGCTCATATTGAGCTTATCTGCAATGCTCATATTGAGTGCTGTGAATGGGTCAACGCCCATGCCTGAATAAGAGAAAACAGAAACTGCAAAGCCCATAAGTAAAATGCTCATAAACATAAGCACCATTCTTTTTGTACCTTGTTTTTCTGATAAAATTCTGATTGGATTCATTTGCTTTAAGATTTTTGCCATTTTTGTATATTCGCCTTTTCTTTGTAAATTTGGCACATATCCGTGCCTTAAATCGTGAATATATTACAAAGAAAAGCCCACAAAGTCAACAAAAAAATATAAATTTATTGCACATTCTACCTTTGGCACAATTTTACAAATTAAGATATAAGTTTTTGTGCAAAATGACAATAAAATAACGGTGAGAACACAGCTCACCGCTATAGAATTTGAATTTGAGTTATTTTTTCGCAAGGCAATGTGGCGAAGGCGAAGCTGTATCGGGTATACCGCGAGCCGAACGCCACGCAGTATTGCGGAAAAAGAACCAAATTATGAAAGTTTGTGTATGAACAATCCTGATAATAACTTTGGTTCAAACCATGTTGATTTTGGTGGCATAACCTGACCTGCGTCGGCAATATCCATAAGCTCATTTAATGATGTTGGGTACATCGCAAATGCTAATTTCATACCCTCTGCACATCTTCTCTCTAATTCACCTAAACCACGAATACCACCAACAAAGTCGATTCTTTTATCTGTTCTTGGGTCGGTGATATTTAAAATTGGTGTGATGAGATTATTTTGCAAGATAGAAACATCAAGGCACAAAACAGGGTCATTTTCGTTAATAAACTCTGGTTTTGCAGTTACCTTATACCATTTGTTATCAAGATACATACCGAATGTGTGTCTTTCTTGTGGTGCATAAGGGCTAATTTCTGCTTCTTCAACAATGAATTTTTCACTCATTTTCTCAATAAATTCTTCACTTGTATTACCGTTCAAATCTGCGATTACACGGTTATAGTCCATAATTTTTAGCTGGTCGCAAGGGAAGATTACTGACAAGAAGAAATTAAATTCTGCATTTTTATCATATTCACCGTCACCGCGTCTTCTCTCACCTACTCGCACTGCTGATGCGCATCTGTGGTGACCGTCGGCAATATAGAGATATGGGATTTCTTGGAATTCTTTAACAAGAGCGTCAATAACTGTGTCGTCATCAATAACCCAAACTGTTTGTGAAACACCATCATCACTTATGAAATCGTAGCAAGGTGTATGAGTGTTTTTCCAGTTTTCTGTGATTTCTGTTACAGTTGCGTTTTCTCTGTGTGTCAAGAAAATAGGACCTGTGTTAGCATTGAGTGTATCAACGTGGCGGATTCTGTCTGCTTCTTTATCAGCACGGGTAAACTCGTGCTTTTTAATCACATTATTTATGTAATCGTCAACCGCAGTACAACCTACGATACCTGTCTGCTCACGGCCTGACATAATCTGACGATAGATATAGAGCATTGGTTTTTCGTCTTGTTTGCAAATCCCCTTTACGCTCAATGCATCAAGGTTTTCTTTTGCTTTTTCATACACTTCTGCAGAATAAATATCAATACCCTGTGGTAAATCCACTTCTGCCTTGTCAACATGCAAGAATGAATATGGCTTATCCTTAACCATTTCTCTTGCTTCTTCTGAATTCATAACATCATAGGGCAAAGCACCAACCTGGCTTGCATATTCATCCTTTGGTCTGATTGCCTTAAACGGCTTAAGAATTGCCATTTTTATTTCCCCTTTTCTTAACAAAAAGTATAGTTTTTAGTATTATAAATGATGCTATGACACCAATCAAAGCACCTGTGCTATCAACTAAAATATCACTAATCTGAAATGCTCTCTCTGGCACGAAAATCTGATGGATTTCGTCTGTTATTGCATATAATACTGTGCTAAAAAATGCAATTATCGGTGTAATTTTCAAACACCAGCTTACATAAATTGCGTTAAACAAAAGCACAGAAAGCCCCATAAATTCAAGGCAATGGGCAATACTGCGAAGAAGACCTTCTTCAATAGCAATGCCCAATCCATTTAAAAGTGCCATTACAAATGAGCCACTCAAATCTGATGATTCTTCACCATTCTGTGCTGACAACAAGAATATAATCCCCATACAGATTACTACGAGCACCCACGAAACCATTATATAAATTTTTCTTTTTATTGTCATTATTTTTGTCCTTTATAAAAATACACATTTGCACGATTGCCACAGAAATAGATTCCGCTTGTACCCTTCGCAATTGCGAAAACTGTGTCTTCACTTGCAAGTGGCAACACCACAGCATTTTTAAGCAAATAACTTTGTGCATAATTTATTTTATCGTTGGTTGGGTTGTTATTCAAGTCATTCCAGATGCGATTGTATTCATCAGAAGAATAAGAGAAAACATTCTCACCCGTTGTGAAAATCTTGAGAAAATCACTTGCCTTATCAGAATCAACTGTTATTGGATAAATTGTAAGTTCAAATTCGCCACTATTTATTTTCTTATTGAAATCTTTTTCGTCTGCAACAGTTACAGTGCCGTTAAGCTCAACACCGATACTGCTTTGCCAACTGTTGACAATATCTTTTGCAACTTTTTCATATTTTTCTGTGCAAAGAATATCAACAGAAAGATTTTTGATTTTCAATTCTTCAAATGCTTTAATCATTGTGTTGTGAGCATTATCTGCATTGAAAGAAATTCTCTCAACTGCGCCGTCAACCCCGAAATATGATGGTACAAGTGTCTGCATTGTTTCTTCTAAATTAATACCTGAAATAAGACCTGTGCGAAGAGATAAATTCTGCAAATGCTCTTTTTTCATATTAAAAATCAAAGAGCAAGAAATGTTAGTAAGAACATTTTTTTGCACCCGACGGCCTAATTCGTCAATAGCATCTTCATCGGTGAAGAAACCAACATCATAGTCACCTTTATCAAGCTTATCCGCAACATTTACAGAATCAGTATTAAGATAAAATCCCACTGCTGACGGAATAACCTTGTGACTACCCTTATATTCGCTATTCATTGCAATTCTAACAGACTTATCTTCACTCACATTTGAAAGATAGAATCCACCATTTGTAATGATATATTTCGCTGCAAGACCATAGCGCCCACCAGTCAACTCAAAAAATTCTTTATCACAAGGGAAAGACATCGGTTGACTGAGTGCATAAAGCAAATCGTCACTTGGTTTTTCAAGTGTGATTTCAAGGGTATATTCCCCTGTTACACGCACGCCGAGAGAGTCTGCACCCGTTGTGCCATTATGAACAGCGTTTGCATTTTTGATTGCACTCAAAAGTTCAAAATCTTCTGAATTTGTTTCAGGAAGAATACTACGAATAATACCGAATGCGAAATCTTCGGCAGTAATCTTTGCTTCTATTGTGGCATTTTTATCTTCAAGAAAATTCTTAACCGCTGACGAGAGATAATAATATGTATCTTTTTGGAGTTGGAAAGTATAAACTAATCCGTCTGCTGAAACAGAATAATCAACTGCAGCACATTTTTGTGGCTCGCCGTTTTCGTCTAATTTAAAGAGTCCGTCAAAAATATTGACAGAAATCATTTTTTCAACTGTTGTTGATACAATTTGTGGGTCAAATGTGCTTGGCATTTGAGAAATTGCGCACGCTAACGCCTCACCTGTTTCTTCTTTTTTGCAACCTGAAAAACAAGTGGAAATGAGCACAAAAGCCATTAATATTGATATGATTTTCTTAAACATTCAAATCACCAAGACTCATTATATCAAAGAAAATAAATTATGGCTATATTTTAAGAAAAATTTTTATAAAAAACTATCTTTTATTATATAATTTTGTTATAATGAGTTATACATTATATATGGGGAGTAAAAATATGGAATTGTTTTTTGATATTGCAAAATATGTTTTGATAACTTATCTCGCAACAAGCTTTATTGCATTTGTAGTTCATTTTGCCAAGTTATCAAAGACAATAAAAAAGTCAAATGCCGAAGAAAGTGATGAAATCAAGTCACTTGAAAACAAGCTTGAATACATAACAAAAAATATGGGTGATGAATTCCACAGAATCCGTGTTGAAAATCAGAATTCTAACAAAGAAATCCGTGAAGATGTGAAAAAGAGCCTTGATGATATGTCGGGTCGCATTGACAATATGAATAAAGGCAATTTTGAGCATCGTGAAAAGATGAGCGAAATGCTTGTAGCAATGAGCGAAAAGAATGCAGAGCATAGTGAAAAACAGAATAAGACTCTCGAAGATTCAATTACAAAAATGCAAGAGTCAAACGAAAAGAAACTTGAAGAAATGAGAGTTACTGTTGATGAAAAACTCACTTCAACACTTACAACAAGACTTAATTCTTCATTCAAAACTGTTTCTGACCAGCTTGAAAACTTATATAAATCTCTCGGTGAAATGCAAAAGCTTTCAACAGGTGTTACAGAAAATGTTACTGCTTTAAACAGAGTTCTCACCAATGTTAAGGCTCGTGGAACTTGGGCAGAGGTTCAGCTTGAAGGCATTTTGAACCAGACTATCCCAAATATGTTTGAAAAGAATGTTGCAACTGTGCCAAATTCACTTGACCGAGTTGAGTTTGCAATTCGTATTCCATCAAGTGAGAAAGACGGTAAAGATATTCTTCTTCCTGTTGACTCAAAATTCCCTATGGAAGACTATGTCCGTCTTTGTGATGCCGCTGATAAAGCAGATGCAGATGCAGTAAAAGTTGCACGCAAAGAACTTGAAAACAGAGTGCTTGGCGAAGCAAAGTCAATCGCAAAATATATTCACGTGCCTGACACAACACCTTTTGCAATTATGTATCTTGCGACAGAGGGTCTTTATGCTGAAATCGCATCATCAAGAACAGGTTTACCTGAAAAAATTCAGAATGACTATAATGTTATGATTGCAGGACCATCAACCATCACAGCGCTTCTTAATTCTCTCTCAATGGGATTCAAAACTATTGCAATCAACGAAAAAGCAAACGAAGTTCGTGAACTTTTGGGTGCTGCAAAGGCACAATATGAAAAATTCGGTGACTTGCTCGCAAAAGCAAAGAAGAAAGTTGACGAAGCAGGTAAAACTCTCGAAGATGCAGAACGCAAAAATCTCTTTATTCAGAGAAAGCTTAAAAACATTGAAGCCATTGACACAGTTTCAGCAGATAAACTTTTATTTGACGAAACCGATAGTGTTGATATATAATAGAAACGTTAATTAAAAATGTTATATTTTAGGAGGAAATGGAAATGGCTCTTAAACACGCTGACCTTATCGCACAGATGACACTTGAAGAAAAAGCAAGTATGTGTGACGGTCTTGACTATTGGCACTCACAGCCTGTTGAAAGACTTGGTATCAAGTCAATCAGCCTCAACGACGGCCCTCACGGTATCCGTAAAAAAGGTGACCCAGGCGACACACCAAAGGGTGAAACAAATCTTTTGAAAGGTGTTCCTGCAATCTGCTTCCCAACAGCATCTGCAACTGCTTGTTCTTGGGATACAGACCTTCTCTATAAGATGGGTCAGGCACTCGGTGAAGAATGCTTAAAAGAAAAAGTATCTGTTCTTTTAGGACCAGGGACTAACATCAAGCGTTCACCACTTTGCGGACGTAACTTTGAATATTTCTCAGAAGACGGTGTTCTTGCAGGTGAAATGTCTGCAGCATTTGTAAACGGTGTTCAGAGTAAGGGTGTTGGTACATCTCTTAAGCACTATGCAGCAAACAACCAAGAAACTCGCAGAATGACAGTTAACTCTGTTGTTGACGAAAGAACACTTCGCGAAACATATCTTCTTCCATTTGAAATCACAGTTAAAAAAGCTCAACCTTGGACAATTATGAACTCATATAACAGAGTTAATGGTACTTATGCTGCTGAAAACAAGTGGCTTTTAACTGATGTTCTTCGTGATGATTTCGGATTCCAGGGCGTTGTTATTACTGACTGGGGCGCAGAGAACGAAAGAGTTCCTGGTCTTATCGCAGGTCAGGAAATCGAAATGCCAACATCTTCAGGTATTGGCACAAAACTTATCATTGATGCAGTTAATGATGGCACACTTGATGAGGCTATTCTTGACGCAGCAGTTGACAAGATTATTGAAATGTCAAAGAAAGCCGAAAAAGTTCTCGGCGATTATACATACGATAGTGACGCTCACCACAACCTTGCTCGTGAAATCGCAGGTCAGTGTATGGTTCTTATGAAGAATGACGGTGGTCTTCTTCCACTTAAAAAGGATGCAAAAATTGCTCTTATCGGTGAAATGGCTCACACACCTCGTTATCAGGGTGCAGGCTCATCACTCATCAACCCAATCAAGCTTGATTCTGCTTATAGCACAATGAAAGAAATGGGTGTTAACTTCACTTTCTCAAAGGGTTATGAACTCAAAAAGTGCAAAGAAAAGAAAGCAATGGAACTCATTGTTGAAGCTAAAGAAAGAGCAAGAAATGCTGACGTTGCAGTTGTTTTCGTTGGTCTTACTGACGAATATGAAACAGAAGGTAACGACAGAAGCCACATCAATCTTCCACCTATTCACAACACTCTTGTTGAAGAAGTTCTCAAGGTTAACCCTAACACAATCGTTGTACTTTCAGGTGGTGCATCAGTAGCAATGCCTTGGGCTGACAAAGTGCCTGCTATCCTTAATATGTTCCTTACAGGTCAGGCTGGTGGTAGCGCAGTTTGTGACATCATCTTCGGTGATGTTAACCCAAGCGGTAAACTCTCTGAAACTTATCCATTGGCACTTGAAGATAATTCAAGCCACAACTATTTCCCAGGCACACCTGTTTCTGTTGAATACAGAGAAGGCATTTATGTTGGTTATAAATATTATGACACAGCAGAAAAGGAAGTTGCATTCCCATTCGGTCATGGTCTTTCATACACAACATTTGAATACAGCGACATTAAAGTTTCTGCTGATAGCATCAAAGACACTGACACAGTTACTGTTTCTTTCAAAATCAAGAACACAGGCGATGTTGATGGTGCAGAAGTTGCACAGGTTTATGTAAACGACGTAGAAAGCACAATCTATCGTCCTGTTAAAGAGCTTCGTGCATTCAAGAAAGTATTCTTGAATGCAGGCGAAGAAACAGAAGTTTCAGTTGAACTCGACAAGCGTGCATTTGCATATTACAACGTAATTCTTGGTGACTGGCACGTTGAAAGCGGTGACTTCAAGATTTTAGTTGGTGCATCAAGCCGTGACATCAAACTTGAAGCAACTGTTAATGTTGAATCAACAGTAGAAGCTGAAATTCCTGACTATAAGACAACTGCTCCATCATATTACGGTGCAGACATTATGAATGTTCCTGCAAACGAATTTGAAGCAGTTTATGGCAAAGAGCTTCCACCATCAGTTAGAGATAAGAATGCACCATTCACATTCCTTAACACTATTGAAGATGCTCAGGATAGCAAATGGGGTGGCAGAATTTATCGTCTTCTCATTAAGATGCTTGGTGCTGACACAATGGCTGGCGCAGTTGCAACACAGCTTCCAATCAAGAACTTTATCTCAATGAGTTTCGGTCTCTTTAGCCCTGAAATGGCAGAAGGTCTTATTATGATTATTCACGAAGATAAAATGGGCGCAGGTCTTAAAGTAATCTTCAAGGGTATTCCAAATCTCATTAAGAATCTCGGCAAATTAAAGCAAATCTAACATAGAAAAATCCTCCCACTCGGGAGGATTTTTTAATGCGAAATTTAAAACGAAAATTAATTATGGCTCCCCTTGTCAGGGGAGCTGTCGAGCATTAGCGAGACTGAGGGGTAGTTTTCTCTCCCTCAGTCTTTTTCGTTGAAAAAGACAGCTCCCTCGTCAGAGGGAGCCGAATTTAAAACAACTTATTTGAGAATACCTACGTTTGCTTGTGGAATATATTGACTTACTACTGTGCCATCTTCATAGACAATGTAAATGTATTTTCCGTTGTCGTTATATGTGAGATAAGTTGGCACGGCATTGTCAATTACGCTTTGATGCTTTGATTTGTCAACTGGCTTTAATGGACTTTCTGCTATTTCATAAACTTCTTTGAGTAAATTCATAAAATTAGTTTCGGTTGTAATATAATCCATTAAATATCTGAATCTTGAATAAGAGAAATTCCAGTTATCAAAGAAGATAATCTTTGATGTATCAAAATATAGATTGCCATGTCTATCAAATCTGCTTTCAACTACATCTGAATATTTTGCAGACGCGGCATCATAGCTTAAATCTGAATAAAGAACTTCTTTGATTTTGCCGTCATATTTATATTCAAAATCAATCTTACTCTCTTTGAAATAGTTAACAGTGTTTGTCATTTGTGGATAAATTGGAATAGATACATAAGCGTTGCGGATTACAAATTCATCAGGGTTTTTATTCTGATATTCAACATCCCCATAAACAGATGTTACATCACTATACATATATTTTTCTGACTCATTTGTTGATGGCTTTAATGTATCATTGGCGTTGAAACATTTTTCACCCAGATGACCTAAAAATGCTATTGGCTTATTTGGGTTTTTGAATAAATCATCAAAAGTCATTTTTGTAAAATCTTCATAAAGTGCACGGGCAAGGTCGTCACCTTTAAAAATCTGCACAGCATTTTCATCGTCTTCTTCTTTATCAAGATTAGGTGCTTTTACTACCATACTGTTATCGAGATAATTAAAGAGCCCAACTTCGCTGCTATCAAATTTTTCTACATAGTACATATCCGCATACACAAATTCATCATAATCATGTAAAGAATATTTGCCGTTTGCTGAAATGTTTTTCTCATTGAAGCCTAAAAGCTGTTCTTCAACAACTGCATCAAAGTATGGTGAGTTATATACCTTTTGAAGATAATTCATAAAGATTTCTGCAGAGAATACATCAAATTCGCGATATTTTGTTTCACCGTTTTTATCTTCAATAGCAAAATAGATGTATCCTTCAGCTGTGTTATTCTCTTTTGTCTTTTTATCAACTTTAATTTGTTCAAAGAGTTCAAGAATCATATTGATATCGTCTGCATCTGTTGATTTAACATAACGATTATTGTTTGGATGAACAGAATTATAGAATAAATCAAGGTGCTCTAAACTGATTGCAACACTCTTGACGTCTTCTTTTGCAGGGGCTTTGTTAAATGTGCCAAGATATTCTGTACCGACGGCCACAAAAGACACCGCAATCACACAAAAAGCAACTGCATAAATCGGCAATGCTTTAACAAAAGCCTTGATTTTTCTTGCCATTATAAGCTGTGTAAAGAATAAGCCTATCAAAGCAAGACCAACTGTTACAAGGAATAACCCAAACACTTCATATTTAAGGTCATAGCCAAAAGCACCAACTGCAAAATATGAGGCAAATACCATCACGAACACAGAAACAACTGCTCTTGAAACTGCAAAGTGTCCGAACGAATTGGCGTGCTCTGCTTTTCTTCTGTTAAAGAGCAAGAGTGCAACAGAAATGAGCACAACTGCAACGATTGCCCAAGCCAAAACAGGAATGATAAAATATTTATCAACCAACATTTTCTCAGGGATTTCACCCTTAACAAGCACAGACTTCTGAATAGTGCCTAACATATCACCGATTCTGAAAAATGATGGGTCACCTGTGTATTGTTCTGCTGTATCCACAAATGTGAATGGAATTAAAGCAGTTGACCAAGTTGTGCCGTATGATAAAGCAATAAAGCCTCTTAATACGGAATAGTTCAATTGTTCAAAAACACTATATAACATAAACGGTGTGAATGAAAGTGCTGCACCAGTAAGACCTGCTTCAAAAATATTGCCTGATACCATCATTGCAAACGATGCGATTGCATAGCCTACCATTCCGCTGATGAAAAGACCTGCAACGAAATATAAGAATACACTTGTGAGATAAGCCGATGCACCAAATTTTGCAATATTGATTAAATAAACAATGAATACGGGAATAAATGTTGATGCAAAAAGTGTGATAATTGCAGAAAGTGTTCTGTTAATAAACATTGTGTTTCTTGAAACACCAAGGCTTAAAAACACATTCACTTGCTTTTTAGAAACAAGAAAGAAATATGATTTAACTGCAACTAATGCACCACAGAAAACCATTCCCATAAACATAAGCTCAGGTGAATAAGCAAAAGTTGAGCCTGGTCCTAAAAACATCTGAAGTTCAGGATGAACTGGAGTTTTAATAAAATCTTCTGTGTTAACATAAGCGATAACGGGCACTGTTACCATAAAGAACAACACAAGAAATGCGATTATTGGAAACAACAATGAGCCTGTGAGACTTCTTTTGAAATCATTTAAATTCACATTATTTTTCAAAGATTTTTGTGATGTCATATTTCTTATCCTCCATTTCGTTTAAGAATACTTCTTCCATTGTGAGCTGATATTCATCAATAGCGATTGGGAGAAGTGCGTTGAGCTTCTGTTTTTCTTCGCCTGTTGCTTTATCAAAGATAATCATTGCAACCTTGCCGTCAATATCAAGTGATTTATACTCAATATCTTTGAAATCACTCTCTTTAATATCACGGTCGAAAATAAGACGGAATTTACTGTAATTTGCTGAAATGTCATATACAGAACAGTTCATTGTGAGCTTTTTGCCATTGATAAGACCAACATTGTCACAAAGGTCAGAAAGTTCAGGCAAATTGTGTGATGAGATTATGAGTGAGCATTCACTCTCTGCTACATATTCAATAAAGAGCTTCTTTGTAATCTCTTTTTTCTGTGGGTCAAGTCCGTCAAAGGTTTCGTCAAGAAGCATAAATTTTGGGTGTGATGCAAGGGCTAAAATAATCTCTGTTTGTCTTTGCATACCCTTTGAAAATCCGCGGATTTTCTTTTTAGGGTCAAGACCGAAAACTTCAACAAGATTATTAAGTGTTTTATAACTGAAATTCGGATAATAATCAGCATAAAACCTTGCCATAGAGTTAATTGTTGCATTCATTGGGAAATACAAATCATCAGGAATATAAAACATCTGGCGACGGATTGTGTCGTTATCATAGGTTGAAACGCCATCCATAAGCACTTCGCCCTCTTCTGATTTATAAATGCCTGCTGCTGTTTTTAAAAGTGTGGTTTTACCAGCACCGTTATAGCCGATAAGACCATATATTGATGACGGTTGAATCACGAATGAAATATCTTCAACCGCTGTGAAATCACCGAATTTTTTGGTAACATTCTTAAATTCAATCATTCTTTATTCAACTCCTTTGAAAAGTTCTTTAACCATTGCAGTAATTCTTTCTTCACTTGCTCCCATCTCTTTTGCATTGATGAGTGCGATTTTTACTGCTTCTAATGATTGTTCAACATAAATATTCTGAGATTCTGCGTTGCCGCTGATGAATATACCTTTACCCGCAACAGAGTAAATTACCCCTTGTGCTTCGAGCTCTGATAAAGCACGCTTGACAGTGTTAATATTAATTCCTAACTGCGCAGACAACTGTCTTAAAGATGGTAGCTGGTCATCTTTTTTGAGAATTCCCCTGCTTATATCAAGCACGATTTGCTCTTTAATCTGCTCATAAATAGGGGTTCTTGAATGGTAATCGAGAAATATATTCACCGTTATCACCTCCTGTTTTGAACTGTACTAACTGTGCTATTTCAATTAGTACAGTTTGATATTACACCCAAAATTTTCTTTTGTCAACATATTTTTAAAAATTTTAATTAAATCTTAATAACCAAATTTGACAATTGGGGTTGTGAAACAAAAAAAAGGATGCCGAGTTGGCACCCCTTTTACTTGAAACTATTTATAATTCTTAATAAAATGCTTATAAAATGCAACACAGTTTGCGACGGAATCAATATCAAGATTTTCGTTTTCGGCATGTACTGAGCCTAACTGTTGTGCAGAAAGTCTGATTGGTGCGAAACGAAGCACACAATCGCACACGTCTGTAAGTGTTCTCGCATCTGTACCCGCAGGAAGAATAAATGGTGAAGCAGGATATTGTGGGAATATTTCACCGATACAATTCATAGTATATTGGAATGGTGGTTTGCTCATATCAGCAGGACCGTGATATTCACTGTCTTCTGTCATTTCAACTGTAATGTCATATTTCTTTGCAATTTCTTTGAATGCTTCTAAATCTTTTTCAAAATCTTCTTCATTAACGGGACGAAGAAATGCTTTTGCAGTGCAGATTTTATCTTTTGTGCTACCTTCAATATTGTTGAAAGTGCAAGTTGTACCGATAAGTCCCCCTGCTTGTGCATTGATTTTTGGCATAACCTTTTTGATGATTCCACCAAAGAGCCAAAGGTTTGAGAGAAGCATATTCATTGGGAATGCAAGATATGGTGCCATATGTTTAAACATTGCTTCGACCTGTGGGTTGATTTTGCGAATGAAAATATCAGTTGACATTATTTCATTTATAAAAGCTGACATTCTTTCAACTGTTGTAGCCTGTGCACCCGCTGTGAGAGATGCGTGAGCATTACCAGCTGTTGCAGTACATTTAAGATAAATTCTTCCTTTTTCGTGAACTGCTACCATTCCACACTTGTCTGCACACATTCCTGCAAGTGGTGGCTCAATGAGTGCACCTCCCTCATCAAGAATTACTTCAAATTTTATATTATTCTCTTTAAAATATTCGTTTGCGAGTGGAATACCGTTACCACCCAATTCTTCATTATGTGATGAGCCAATCCAAATATTGCAAGGTGGCTGGAAACCTTCATTAAGCAGTTCTTCAATAGCTGAGAATTCTGCAAAAAGTGGAGTTTTGGTGTCAACTGTACCCCTACCCCAGATTTTGCCGTCAACGATTTCGCCAGAGAATCCATCGTGCTCCCACTCGCCACTAACATCCACAACATCGTGATGGGACATAAGCATAATATTGCGAGTTTCGTCCTGCCCTTTGATTTTATAAATCCAACAGTCATCCCCAAAAGTCATTTTCTCTGCAGTTTTATGTAAAGTTTGGAAAAGTTCAACCATCACACAACGAAGCCTTGCGAATTCAGTATCATCGTAACTGTCTTGAACAGAAACAGTTTTGCACTGAATCATCTTTTGAAGACGAAGAGCATAATTCATAATTTCGTCGTCATTATAGAAAGGTTTAAATTCTGTGAGTTTTCTTGCATTTTTAATACTTTTCATTGTGTTAAAAGCCAATACTAAAGCTAACACAACTAAAATTGCTATAAGAATAAACAATATAATCATTAACACTTCTCCTTCTCTAAATCTTATTTTAGTTTACTCTTTTATTTTCGCCCCGTCAACCAATGTTTTATTTTTTATTGCAATAATTTTCATTTTATAGTATAATTTTCTAAGGTGATTTTATGGAAATTTTAGAAGCTGTTGCAAGACGACATTCAGTTCGTTCATACACAGACAAAAAAATTGAAGGCGAAGTTCTTGAAGCGTTGCAAAATGAAATTGCGCTCTGCAACAAAGAGAGCGGACTCAACATTAAACTTATCACAAATGATAAAGAAGTTTTCGCAGGCAAGCTTGCTCAAAAGGGTGGTTTCAATGGTGTAGAAAACTATATCCTTTTATCCGGTGAAAAGAGCGACGATTTGCAAGAGAAATGCGGATATTACGGTGAAAAAATCGTTCTCAAGGCACAAATGCTTGGTCTTAACACCTGTTGGGTTGCCGGTACTTATAACCGAAGAAAAGCCAAAAAGAATGTGGACAAAGGTGAAAAATTAGTTTGTGTTATTGCCATTGGTTATGGCGAAACACAGGGCAAACCACATAAAAACACACTTATCGATTTTCTTTTCAGATTACGTGGTGATATGCCATCTTGGTTTATGGAAGGAATGCAGTGCGCAATGCTCGCACCAACTGCAATGAATAAACAGAAATTCCTTTTCACAATGCTTGATAATAACAAGGTTAAAGCAGAAGCAAAAGGGAAGTTTTATAAAGGTGTTGATTTAGGCATTGTAAAACTACACTTTGAAATCGGCGCAGGCAATGCAGAATATGAGTTTGTATAATAATTTAAGGGGTTGATATCAACCCCTTATTTTTATGCATTTATTATATTTTCATAAAGTTTTTCAATTTCATCTAAATGCGTGTAGTTTTCTGCTTGAATTATGAGATTTCTCGCATCATTATATGGTTTTGTAATTCTGCGATAAATAGACACACCCTTTGTATATGCTCTAAGCTCTGTTTTTGCCTGACGACGCTCTTGTTCATTTGCAAATTCACGGTTTTTGATTTCTTCAGGAATTCTTTCGTCTGGCACAACAAGATTTTCTTTGCCGTGTTTGCGAAGAAGTTTAGCACTACGCTTTTTCTCACGGGCAAGTTTAATTGCATCAGCACGGATAAGTTTTTCTTCTTTTGTTGATTTTGGAAGACGCTTTGCATCTTTCTTTTCTGTTTTCCAATCAGAATATAGATAAACTTCGCCCAAAGCAAGAGTTCCTTTTGCAGAAACAAGTTGAGCCTTATATCTTTCTGTATTGAATTTATTGAGTTCTTCTTTTACAATCGGTAAACTTTCAACAAATTCGTTGTGTCTTTTAATCGCTTTAATTTCCGCTTTATTTAAAGATTTATCAATCTTTTTCTTCTCTAAATTACCTTGCGCGCCCTTAATAATCTTCATTGCATCAACAAGTTGAGCATCTTCCAATTCTCCGTTTCCATAGTCTTCAAACATTGCACGGATTTTAAGAACATTAACATAACCACGATGTTTTGCTTCGGTCAAATCATAGAAAAGATATGGAATAAGATTAAGCACAGCACCCACAATTGAACAAATAATGAGCACATCAAACAGATTGTTTCTCATTTCGTCGTTATAAAGCACATCATAATCGTCTTTGAGTCCCATATGCTCATAAACAGCAGGAATAACAAGTCCTGTAAAGAAGCCTAAAACTGTACCGATAAGTCCTAAAGGTCCAAAAAGACCATCAACACGAACCCCTGTTTTCCACTGGTGATAGTCACGCATATCTGCATTGATATTTGCCATATAAACATTCTGGAATGTGTTTACAAATGTGTTAAGATAGAAAATTACGCAGACTATAAACAAGTTTTCATAGAATGGCACAAGACAAAGCATAAGCACAATATTAACAATATTATGTGCTATAAGAAGGTTTCGTTTGCCCATCCATTTGATGAGAAATGGTGCTAATGCCATTGACCAAAGAGCTGCATTACCAATTATTGTGTTTGCAAGTCCAAGATATGTCTGTTTTTCACCATTAAAAGCATAAATGAATGACCAACTTAAAATAACGGCATAAGCGCCTTCAAGAAAACCTATCCAACCCGCTGAGTTGATAATCCAGAAGTATTTATTTTTTGCAACTTCACGAAGAGAATCAACAATGCTGACATATTCAACGGGTCTTTTAGGAAGAATAATTCGTTCTTTGAGTTTCGGGAAGAAAACAAGAAGAATAACAAGACCAACAATAGTAAACGCCGGACAAATTATTCGATATGTCCAGATATTATTCATACCAAAGGTCAAACCTGCGATTGTCGGAATTACAAGTCCTGTAAGAGTAGGTGCTAATGAATAGAGAATCTGGAAAATACTCATTACATTTGCACGCTCTTGTGCATTAGGGGTGACAACTTGCTGAAAGAATGCCCAACCCTCGTTATAGAGACACAAGAAGAATTGCACTAACATATACATACACCAAACAACAATAACCTTGGTGTTATATTGCCAGTTTTCATAAGGCAGCCACACAAACAATGTTGACAAGGCAACAATCGGAATAGGTGTGCGAAGCATTATTGGAATAAACTTGCCACCTTTCATTTTGTGGTTATCAAAAAGCCAACCCCTGAAAAAAGCGATAGGCATACCAACAATGTTTGCAATTATGAGCATAATCTGCAAATCCATTGGTTGAAGACCGATACTTGCACCTACAAGAAAGTTTGATGCACTAAGTCCTATTGAATTTGCAAGATATGAAGTCCAGTTAACACCGAAACCTGCAACACCAATTGTGACTACTTCTTTATATGGCACATAGTTTCCCTCGGCAGGAGTATTCCAATGTTGTTTAATATTATTTATTAAGCCTCTCACTTTTTCCATTTTTATTCTCCTTAACAGAAAAATGTATTAATATGATTATAGACTATTACATACAAAATGGCAAGAAAAATACGGCAGAATCAAATTCTGCCGTATTTTTAAAAGTTATCTAATAATTCTTTATAAAATTCTGTATAATCAGTTCTGTTTTGTTCTGTAAAACGAATTGCTTCTTCAGGGTGTCGGTTAAGCTGACCTGTGAGCATATATTGTGGAGCGTATCCCCACTGAACACCTGATTCTTTCAGCGGAATCATATACTTTTCAATAAATCGCAACAATGAATATGTGCTGTATTTTGGATTTTTCAAGAAACCAAGCAATAATTCCATAGCACAGTTACCCGCTCCCCTACCCATTGACATTGCAGTTGCATCAACAAAAGATACACCATAAGAAAGTGTTTCGATTGTATTTGCATATGCGAGTTTTTGGTTGTTGTGACCATGAAAACCGATTTGCTTGCCGTATTTTTCACCATATTCAAGATATTTTTTCGCAAGTTCGACAGCACTTTCAGGAACAAGTGCACCATAACTGTCAACTAAATAGATTACATCAACTTTTGATTCCCCAAGCATTTTAAGTGCTTCGTCAATCTGATTGAAATTAGCCTGTGAAATTGCCATAATATTACAAGTTGTTTCGTAACCCAACCCATTTAAATAGTTAATTATTTCAACTGCGGACGGAATCTGATGAATATAACAAGCTACACGCACCATATCAATTATGCTGTCTTTTTTAGGAATAAAATCAGTTTTATAATCGCAACGGTCAACATCAGCCATAACAGATATTTTCATATCAGTGTTATTATCGCCTACAATAGCACGTACATCTTCTTCTTTGCAGAATTTCCACTTGCCGTGCTCATTTTCATTAAAAAGATTGCGACTTGCACGATAGCCGAATTCCATATAGTCAACGCCACATTTAATGTTGGTTTTATAAAGTTCGCTGACAAATTCGTCACTAAACTCAAAGTTGTTGCAGAGCCCACCATCACGAATTGTAGCATCAAGCACACGAATATCGTGACGGACACTCATTAAATTGCCTTTTCTCATTGTAAGTCGCCTCCTTTTATAATTTATTTCTATATATTTTAAATTGACGAAATCAACTTATTTTGATATACTCATATTGATTTTTACACAATAGGGAGAAAAATATGGGATTTAAAACTTTTATTGATAAAGCTCTTCTTCGTCCTGTTGAGGGCGACAGAGTTGAATATTTCGGTGAAGTTAAAAGAAAATGCAACGGATATGTATTATCTTCTTCAACAAGCCAACCAGCTGCTTCATATCACTATGACCTTGATGTTACAAAAATGTGGGAAGAATATAAAGCATTCAAAAATGAATGTGGATATTCTCTTTCATTCAACACAATTGTGGTAAAATCAATGGTTGAGGGTTTGAAAATCGCCCCAAGACTTAATGCGCATATTGATTTCAAGCCATTTTCAATATCAGGCCGTCTTATTGTTAAAGGGCATATGAATATTGCAATGCCTGTTCTTCTCGATAATGGCGAAACTTTTCCTGTTAACATTCTTTCTGCTGAAGAAAAGAATCTCAAAGAGCTTCAAGAAGAAATTGCAGATATTGTTACACGCATGAAAACAACTGACATTAATCGCACTTATACAGACCTTACATTGCGCCGTGGAATTGCAATGATGCTTTCAAGCCAGATGCCACGAGCAGTTGCAATGACTAGCAAAGGTGCTTTTGGCAAAAGCAAAATGGGCAAAATCTCTGATTTGTTCCATCGTGCACCAAAAGAAGAAAATGCACTTTCACCAGAATATGTCGGTGAAGGAACAGTTTGTTTCTCAAACTATGGTTCTTTAAGACTTGAAGGTCACAGTTGCCACGCACCACTTTTATATCCACAAGTATTTATGATGGGTGTTGGCACTGTTCATGATGAAGAGTTCGTTTTCAGAAACAGTAAAGGCGAAATTGATTTAGGCACAAAGAAAGTTATGCCAGTCACCCTCACTTTTGACCACAGAATTGGTGCTCTCAATGATGTTGTGCCATTTATGAAGAAACTTGAAGAAATCTTCAAAAAGCCAGAAATCATCAAAACTTGGTAAGTTTTATATGGGACGCCAATCGGCGTCCCCTTAATTTCATAAAAATTATTTGCGCTTGTAGCTCAGTTGGATAGAGCGTCAGACTCCGACTCTGAAGGTCGCTGGTTCGACTCCAGTCAAGCGCGCCAAAGAAGAATCTGTAAATTTGCAGATTCTTTTCTTTTTTATACGTTAAAACGGAAAAGAACAATATCTCCGTCTTTCATTACGTATTCTTTGCCTTCGCTTCGAACAAGTCCTTTTTCTTTTGCCGCCTGCATTGAGCCGTTTGCAATAAGGTCATCAAAGTGGATAACCTCTGCACGAATAAATCCACGCTCAAAGTCAGTATGAATTTTACCTGCTGCCTGTGGTGCTTTTGTTCCTTTTTTGATTGTCCAAGCACGAACTTCAGGTTGTCCAGCAGTAAGGTAAGAGATAAGTCCTAAAAGGTTGTATGAACGCTGAATGAGAAGGTCAAGACCGCCTTGTTCAATACCCAAATCTGCAAGGAACATTTCTTTTTCTTCTTTGTCAAGTTCAGCAATCTGTGCTTCAAGTTCAGCACAGATAGGAAGTGTTTCTGCGCCCTCTGCTTCTGCAAGCTTGCAAACTGCATTATATCTTGCATTGTCACGAATATCATTTGCGAAATCTTCTTCACTCATATTGCAAGCATAGATAATTGGTTTTGATGAAAGAAGTGCAACATCATTGAGAAATTCTTTTTCTTCATCATCAGCTTCAACTGCACGTGCATTAACACCATTTTCAAGTTCCCCACGAAGACGCTTTAAGAAATCAAACTCTTTTTGAAGTGATTTATCACCTTTCAAATCCTTTTCAACCTTTGTAATTCTTCTATCGAGAATTTCAACATCAGAAAGAATAAGTTCAAGGTTAATTGTTTCAATGTCACGTTGCGGGTCAATACTGCCTTCAACATGAATAATATCGTCATTATCAAAGCAACGAACAACGTGGATAATCGCATCAACTTCACGAATATGTGATAAGAATTTATTGCCGAGGCCTTCGCCCTTTGATGCACCTTTTACAAGACCTGCAATATCAACGAATTCGATTGTTGCAGGAGTAATTTTTGCAGGGTTATACATTTCTGCTAATTTATCAATTCTATAATCTGGCACTGCAACAACACCCACATTTGGCTCGATTGTGCAGAAAGCATAGTTGGCAGACTGTGCACCAGCGTTTGTTATAGCATTAAAAAGTGTACTTTTGCCGACATTTGGCAAACCTACGATACCGAGTTTCATAATATCATCCTTAATATATAAATTTCCAAAAAAAGATTATACACTATTGCGGGAAAATTTTCAATAGTGTATAATGGATAAGAATGAAGTATTGCTACGCAATATGAAGTAATCTTCGATTATGAAGTATTTACTGTCGTAAATATGAAGTAAAGCAAATCCAAACCATACGCCGTCAGGCGTACTTCATAGCAACGCTACTTCATATCTGATAAGATACTTCATAAATCTGTAAGGATTTACTTCATTACAACGCAAAGCGTTGATAAAGTTGGTGATATTATGGAATTTTCTCGTACTGAAAGATTGATTGGTAAAGAAAATCTTGAAAAATTAAAAAATAAAAATATTATTGTTTTCGGGCTTGGTGGTGTTGGCTCTTATGTTGCCGAAGCACTCGCTCGTTCAGGTGTCGGCAAAATGACAGTTGTTGATAAGGACACAGTTGACATTACAAACATCAACCGTCAGTTATATGCACTTCATTCAACTGTTGGCAAAGACAAAGCCCAAGTTGCAAAAGAGCGTATTCTTGATATTAATCCCAACTGTCAGGTTACACCCATTGTTAAAATGTATTTGCCTGAAAATGCAGACGACTTCAACCTTTCACAATATGACTATATCATAGATGCCATTGACAATGTGACTGCAAAAATTGACCTTGCAATTAAGTCACAAGAATTGGGAATACCAATGATTGCTTCAATGGGTACTGGCAACAAGCTTGACCCAACCGCATTTAAGATTACTGACATTTATAAAACGGATACTTGTCCCCTTTGCAGAGTTATGCGAAAAGAACTCAAAAATCGTGGTGTTAAAAAATTAAAGGTGCTTTATTCAACCGAAATTCCTAAAAATGATGGTGAACGCACCCCTGCAAGCATCTCTTTTGTGCCAAGTGTGGCAGGACTCATTATCGCAGGTGAAGTTATAAAAGATTTGATTAAATAATAATTTTCAATTTTCGGCACATATTAAAATCGGGTGAATTTAATGTATTTTGATGATGTTAAAATGGGTATGACAGTTGATATTCCACCTGCTGTCATTGAAAAAGAAAAAATGATGGATTTTGCTCGTCTTTATGACAATATTCCACTACACACCGACGAAGAATATGCAAAGAAAAGTCCCTTTGGTGGGCTTATTGCACCGGGTGTTATGTCATTTATGTCCGTTTGGGCTAAATATCTTGAAGTTGACTTATTCGGCGATGACCTTTTAGCAGGAAAATCAACAAAAATTGAGTGGTTAAAGCCTGTTTATGTTGATGATGTTCTTACTGCAAAGGCTCATGTGATAGGGCTTACTAAGCGAAGTGAGAAAAACGGAATTGTTGAGTTGACAATTCACGCATATAACCAACACGGTGAACTTGTTTTGACAAATATAACCGAAGCAATTGTGAAATGCAGACCATAAAAAAGAGAGAGTTTAAAAACTCTCTCTTTTCTTTTTATTCAGCGCAGAATTCTGCAATCTGATGTTTTTCTTTTGCACCAACAAAGCGTTTAATTTCTTGTCCGTTTTCAAAAAGAATTACTGTTGGAATGCTCATAACACCGAAAGTTACTGCAAGGTCTGTTGACTCGTCAACATTGAGTTTGCATACTTTAATGTTTTCGTTTTCTTCTGCAAAAGCTTCCATCTCTGGCATCATCATCTGACAAGGGCCACACCAGTCAGCATAGAAATCGAGAAGGACTTTCTTTTCACTTTTGAGCACTTCTTGTGCAAAATTTTCAAGGTTTACTTTTGTAATTGTCATTTTATCTCACGCTCCTATAAAGCATTTCTGCTTTTTCAATATCTGTACTATCAATGCCACATTTATCAGTATTTCTTGCGAGCATTGTGCCGCAAAGTTCAATGTTAAGCACTGTGAATGCCTGCATCAGCTGATGTTTAATGACTTCATAACCAATTTCACCATCAGAGCCACTTGTAACCATTATGATTGCTTTTCTTCGTTTCTCAATAGGATTTTTCATATTTCGACGGAAACGAGCTTCATAATAGCGCTGAAAACGGTCAATAAGTGCTTTCATTGGTGCTGGAACACCCATAAAATAAATTGGTGTTGCAAATATTATTATATCCACTTCTTCAAACTTTTTAAAAAACACTTCTAAATCTTTTTTTGAGCAACCTGTAACTGCTTTGCAATATCCACAAGCATTGCAAGGCGTTGGGTTAAGGTCATAAAGATTCACGATTTCAATATTTGTCCCTTTTGGGAATTGACGAAGAAGTGCGCCCAAAAGTTTTGCTGTGTATCCCGTTTTTCTTGGGGACGCCATCAAAGCCAAAACTTTTTTGCCGTTTGAGAATTCTTCATTCATACCTTGTCCTAAAATCATTTTTCTTCCCCTGTTGTTTCTTCAACGCTTTCTTCTTCAACCTTTTCATTTTGTTTAAGGTTTGCATAGCGTTTAATTTTTTGTGTTGTGGTTTTGATAAACTCGTTTTCACGAATATCAAAATTCATAATCTTTTTATATGATGGAAGTTTTTTATTAACTTCTTTAATCGCCTGTGCTATCTGCTCACGAATTTCTTCTTGAGTGATTTCCTGACGTTTAAGATTTTCTTTGATTTTTTCATAGTTTGGATAAATCTGTGCTGAAACTGTTGTTTCGTCGTTTTCAGTTTCAACTCCATAAACCATACTTTCTTCTATGAGTGGGTTATTGTTAAGATAGATTTCAACTTCTTCAGGAAAGATGTTTTTACCATTCTTTGTAACGATAACATTCTTACAACGACCTGTGATTTTATAACAGTTGTTTCTGTCAACAATACCCAAATCACCTGTTCTGAACCATCCGTCAGGCGTGATTACTTCTGCAGTCGCCTCAGGATTTTTATAATAACCCATCATAACCATAGGTCCTTTAATCCAAATTTCACCAACACCCAAATCATCAGGGTCATTGATTCTTGCCTCTACATTTGGAAGTGGTGTTCCGATTGAGTCAGGAAGCATCAATTTATCATGGTTACCAATAACAAGTGGTGCACATTCTGTAAGACCATAACCAATATAAATATCAATACCCATATTGATAAAATCTTCTGCTACTCTTGGGTCAAGAGCAGATGCACCTGTGATGAGAAGACGAAGACGACCACCAAAGTTTTCGATAACTTCATTAAAGAGCTTTCTACCAATATTTTTTGAGCCAAAAGCACGGCCAACAGATGATGCAGCCTTACCAAATCCGAAAATTGCACTGCCGCCCTTTTTCTCACCGATTTTCTTCATAATTCTTGCATAGAATTTTTCAATCATCAATGGTACTGTGATAAAAACTGTTGGCTTGATATCTGCCATATCCTGAGTGATATAACGAATACCACGACAAAAAGCTATGCAAGCACCTGAATAGAGAATAAGTAAAAATCCCAATGTGCATTCATAGGTATGGTGAATTGGAAGCACTGAAAGAAGCTGGTCTTCAGGATAAACCTTAACTACACCACTGATGTTATTAATAACACCACAGATGTTTGCCATACTGAGACAAACGCCTTTTGAAACACCTGTTGTGCCTGATGTAAAGAGAAGTGACACCATTGCTTCTGGGTCAAGTTTTATATCATTAAGACTCTTTACACCTTTTTTATATAAGGCTCTGCCTTCTTCAAAATATTCATCGAAAGAAATTACTCCGTCAAGGTCAGTTTCATCAAAGCAATAGAATTTGAAATCTTTTGGAAGTTTATCTTTTCTCTCATAGAGTTCTTTGATATATTTCTTATCACCAAAGATTGCGCAAGAGTCAGAATCACACAGAATATCAACCATATTATCAGCAGTAAGCTCTTTATCCATTGGCACAACAACATTATTACTGCAAGTAACTGCAAGATAAGTTACAGCCCATTTATATGAGTTTATACCTACAACAGCGATGTGATTTCTTGAATAGCCGTCTTTAATAAAACTGTTACCAAGATAATAAACATCGTGACGCAATTTTTTATATGATACATCATAATAAATTCCGTCTTTGTTTCTCAGTTTGTAAGCTGGTCGGTCAGAATAGAGCCTTTCACTGTTGTCAATGAGTTCTTTAAAGGTTCTGATTTCATTAACTTCATAAAAAGATTTGTTCACGGGGAAATTGGCTTCGTAAGTCATAATTTTTACCTCGTATATTTCTTGCTGTTATTCAGCATTTTTGTCATCCTTTTTAATGTTAGCCTGACGCTTGATTTTGTGGGTTGTTGTTTTTACAAATTCTTCTTCCCTAACGTCGAATTGCATAACTTTTTTATATCCCGGAAGTTTTTTATTAACTTCTTTGATAGCATCTGCAATGGCATTTCGGATTTCTTCTTGTGTCAATTCCTGACGCTTGAGATTTTCTTTGATTTTTTCATAGTTAGGGTAAATCTGTGCTGAAACTGTTGTTTCGTCATTGCCACTTTCTTCACCATAAACCATACTTTCTTCAATAAACGGGTTATTGTTAAGATAAAGTTCAACTTCTTCTGGGAAGATGTTTTTACCGTTCTTTGTAACGATAACATTCTTACAACGGCCTGTGATTTTATAACAGTTATGCTCGTCAACAATGCCTAAGTCACCTGTTCTGAACCAACCATCAGGGGTGATTACTTCTGCAGTCGCCTCAGGATTTTTATAATAACCTTGCATAACCATTGGTCCGCGCACCCAGATTTCACCAACACCCAAATCATCAGGATTATGGATTTTTGCCTCGATATTTGGAAGTGGTGTACCAACTGAGTCTGTGAGCATTAATCTATCATTATTAACCATTACAATTGGTGCAGTTTCTGTTAAACCATAACCGATATAAAGGTCGATGCCCATTGTCATAAAATCTTCTGCAACTCGTGGGTCAAGAGCAGATGCACCTGTAACAATCAAACGAAGCTTGCCGCCGAAAGTTTCAATAACTTCATTAAAGAGTTTTCTACCCACTCTCTTTGAGCCAAATGCACGACCCACCATTGATGCACTTTTACCGAATTTGAAAATTGCGCTACCTGCTGTTTTTGCAGATATTTTCTTAACAATTCTTGCGTGGAATTTTTCAAGCATCAAAGGAACTGTAACGAAAATTGTTGGTTGAACTTCTTTCATATCCTGCATAATATAACGAAGTCCACGGCAGAATGAAATGCAAGCACCTGAATAAATGAATGCGAAAAATCCAACTGTGCTCTCATAAGTGTGGTGAATTGGAAGCACTGACAAACAGTTGTCATCAGGATTAACCTTAACAACACTCAAAACGCTAACAACATCAAAGCAGATATTATATTGACTAAGGCAAACACCTTTTGAAACACCTGTTGTGCCCGATGTGAAAAGAATTGCTGCTGTTGCGTCTTTATCGAGTTCTATGTTGCTCAGATATCTTGTACCACTATGATACATATCTCTACCCTCTTGCAACCAATCAGAGAATTTAACAACATCGTCTTCTTCTATATCATCAAAGCAGACAAACACAAAGTTTTCTGGCAATTCGTCTTTTCTTTCTTTGATTGCGTTTATATATTTCTTATCACCAAAAAGCATTACGGAATCTGAGTCTTTGAGAATATCCATAATATTATCTGTAAGCAATTCTTTATCAATTGGCACAATAACATTATCACTACAAGTTACTGCCATATATGTTACTTGCCAACGATATGAGCTTGCACCAATAACTGCAATATGACTTCTTGAATAGCCCTTTTTAATGAGACTATTACCTATATAATAAATGTCGTGACGGAATTTTTTATATGTTACATTATAAAGCACGCCGTCTTTATTTTTAAGTTTATAAGCAGGTCTGTCAGAATAAAGACTTTCACTTCGGTCAATCATTTCCTTAAATGTTTCAACCTGTGGCAAGTCATAATAAGGACGGTTAATTGGGAATATTCTTTCTACACTCATTTATAAATACCTCAATCTATGAATCAATAGAAATTAAATTTTATCACATTTTCATTATTTTATCAAATCATTTAAAGCGTTTTTATATTCATCATAGGTCATATAAGAATTTATGATTTTAAGCAATGCTGATGACGAAATTCTTTCGGGTAAGCCTAAACTTTTTGCAAGGTTTTTTCTCAACTCGCTACTATTGTCACGACCGCTGATTCCGTCTTCAAAGAAGTCGGTGCGAGTTATCTCTTTGCCTTCTTTTTTCTCGTTTTCACTGCAAAAAACACCTGCTTTTTGCAAAGCGGACATAATAAGCTCTGTGCTTATCCCTTCAACACCTAATTTGCCTTCTTTGCTCATTTCGGTCTTGCGTTTTTCTTTGCCGTAAACATCGGGAATATACACATTTTTTATGTTTTCACTTTTAGTTATTCCGTTTATAAATGAACGAATTTTAAACCCTGCCGAGTCAGAATCTGTCATAATTATTATTCCACGTTTCTCACTCAAAAAACGGATTAACTGTTGCTTTTCTTTATCTTTGAAGATGGCAAAACCGTCAGTCTCAATTATAACCGTATCAAGAATACCCGACAATTTTATTTTATCATATTTGCCTTCAACAATTACTGCTTCATTAATCTTAATCATAATTTACCTTGCAATTATCAATGAAAGTTGAACAATCAATCTTTCAAGAATCATTTCACCACTTTGCGCTGTGCTTTTAAGAGCACGGTCTGCTTCGCTGAAACAGTCAAAGCATTCTCTTAACTGCTCGGTCGAAAGTTTTGACGCAGAGCGTGTTGAATTTGTAAGTCTGAATTCTTTGTTTCGATAGTCAAAAAACTTTGCAGGATATGTTGCGCTTTCGCCACCGCTAACGGCAACTTTTACACGATAAACATCAACAAAAGACATTAAAATAACACCGAAAATATCAATAGGCTCGGCTTTTTGAAGCATAAGGTTATGCAATAATTCTAAAGCACCTTGTGGATTATGGTTAAGCACAAGCTTTGATAAGTCAAATACTCTCGCTTCTAATGAGCGCACAGCAATAGCATCAATATGCTCATTTGTGATTTCATTGCCCTGTCCCACAAAATTGCACAGCTTTTCCATTTCATTGAACAAAGTATTAAGGCTATCGCCAACCAGTTCAACCAAATACAATGCTGACCTATCGCCAATTACGCAACCCTGTTTTTTAACATAAGCCATAATAATCTTTTTAAGTTCTCGCATATCGGGTTTTGCAAAGTTTATGGTTGTTGCATATTTATTGAAATAATCAATAACCCATTTCCATTTTGAGTTTTTGGGTGACACTTCAATGCTATCCATCCAGAAAATTGTGATGGATGTATCAGGAAGATTTGAAAGATAATCTGTCAACTTATTTTTATCGTCTTCACCCAATGAATCAAGCTGAAAATCTCGAGCGATAACTACACAATATTCACTCATAAACGGCATAGACTGAGCACCCTCTAAAACTTCGTCGAGAGTGTTTTCTTTGCCGTCATATTTGCGAAGAGAGAAGGTTTCACTACCCGCTGTCACAAATTTCTGACAGATTTTATTTGTATAAAATTGTTTGAGATAATCTTCGCTACCATAGAAAAGATAGCAATTTGACATCTTATTTTCTTGAATTTGTTTTTTCAATTCAAGTTCAGTTATAAGTGGCATAGAGTTTCTCCCATTTACAATTAATACTTACAGTTTCGCCATCTTCCACACAGAGCAGAAGTGAGTTTTCGTTTCGTAAAAGTGATGATAAACTAGGATTTTCATCTTCATTCAGCATACCTGCAATAATTATATCATATTTAATTGTATTTTCAAAGCACTTTTCATAAGGAATATTGTTTATTAACAGTAATTTTACATTTTCATAAGTTATTTCCGTACCATATTCACTTTTTATAACTTCATATCGGTCAGATGGCTCATTTATTTTGCAATTCTCGTTGGCTAAAAGATTTTCTTCAAGATTCATTAGAATTGATAAATTTTTAGCGTCAGTCACAATATTATCTATCTTTTTCGCATTGTGGGTCATCATTATATCGCGAATTGTTGTCGCTTGTTTTTTGCTGGGACACCCAAAAACAGTTGTATCTCCTTGATAGTTGGCAATAGTTACTATGTTGTTATTTGAATTATTTATATGGATTGAAACCGTATTATAATCAAAAGCTGTAGTAAATAGTGTTACAAGAACAAATGTCACCGATAAAAAGGTTGCTACACTCTTTAAGATGTTTAAATTTTTCTTTTTAAGATAATAAGCAATTACAATAACAACTATCGCAAAAATCAAAAAGTAGTCAAAAATCGGTGACGCGACAGAAATTGCTGAATATTCCCACATACCAATAGTTTTTGCTACAGTTTGCAAGCATGTTCCAATCACACCTACAGCAGAAAATAATAGTTGTGATAGCCATAACAAATGCAAACTATGGCAAATCACACCAAACACTGTTGACACCATAAGCACCATTGCCAAATCAACTGCTAAAATATTAGCTATAATTGATGCTATGGGCATCATTTTAAAATACATTATGAAAACTGGCATTGTAAAAATAGCCGTTGCAAGACTTATTGCAACAGATGTTGCTACAAAATTTACAAAGCTATTTTCTTTTGATGACTTAAACGCTTTGAAACTTAATATCCAATTTTTTATTGATTCAGAGAATACAAGAATTCCCGTCGTTGATAAAACCGTGAGCCAAAGAGATGCCGAATGTGGTGCAAACGGGTTTGATAGCAGAATAGCTGTTACTGCACAGCCTATGGAATTAAGGCTATCTGCTTCCCGTTTGAATAATTTGCCAATAAGCACAAATCCCACCATAAGACCTGCACGAATAACCGACACGCTAAGTCCTGTTAATATGGAATAACCCACTAAACAAGCCAATCCAATTGGGACTACATATTTTCTGATTTTCTCTTTCTTTTGCAGAAGTTTTATTATTCCCAATGACCACAAGCTGAGATGCAAGCCAGAAACTACCAGAAGATGCGAAATACCGGAATAGTTGAACATTGTTGTAGTTTCGTATGACAGCCTTGTTCTATCGCCTATTGACATTGCATTTGCTATTGCACCGTTTTCACAGGGTAAATAACTCGTAACAACATTGCAAAACCACTCTTTGACCATACCCGAGTAATAATAAATCATATTTTTATAATTTGTAGAGTTGAGTTTGGTTTCATCATTTTCAAAACAGTTAAAATATGTTTTTGATGCAAGTGCACTTTCAAAATAATCAATATTTTCTTTGTTTTCTTGAAGAATTACTTTACCGCTGACTATATCCCCTTGTTTAAATCCCCTATCAGTTTCTGAAATATAACGAATTTTATAATTTTCGCCATAAACTTTGATTATATATGTATTAGCATAATCTGAATTTGTGGGTGTTTGACAGACAACGCCTTTGATTTCTCTTTGCATTTCACTGTCAGTTTCTTTTACATATTCATTCTGTGCAAAAAGAAATGCTGTTGAAAAAACAGCCACAGATAACAAAATGGTTAAAGCCAATTTATTTTTTCTGGTCTTCTTAAAAAACAGAAAAAGGCAAAACAAAACTGTTGCCGCCAAAATGACAGCAACAGTCTGATTAAATGTTAAATTTGAAATAACTAAAAACGACGAGAGCATTGAAAAGCCAATTACTGCAAAAGGTCTTTTCAAAATTCTCACTCCCTAATTTTAGAATCCACCACCAACAACGATAGTATAAATGATTTCTGCTTCAGCTTTGTCAACCATAACAGAGCCGATTGCGAGATGCTTGATATCGATTTGTGCATTGTATTGCCAAGTACCTTTTTCAACGATGCCATTTTCATCGATTTTAACCTTTACTGTTGGGTCAGCATAATGAATCTTGATATCAGCTTCTTCATATTTAATGTCAAATTGTGGAAACTCTGCAACTGCTGTTGCAACATTACCGAGAACATTGATGGCGTGACCAACTGTGCCATCCTGTGGCTCACCATAAAGACCGTCAGTCTGTTCAACCATTGTCATTTCGATAACTGTATATTTACCCTCTTTATATGCTTTTGCACTTGCAACGTCAGATGCTACGAGATTGTTATAACCACCTGTAATTCCGCCATAAGTTGTTGCCTGTTTTGCAAGAACAGAGTTAATTACTGGAGTAACAAGCTTAATAAAACCACCAAGAAGACCATCACCATCATTGACAACCATTTTAGGCATTGTCATTGTCTGTGATGATTCAGCACCATCATGTGATTTTGCTGCTGATTGTTTATAAAACTTAACGATTTGTTCTTTTGACCAGTTAGCAGGGTCATCTGCAAGGTCTTTATCAGGAGTTAAGTCAACATCTGTTGATGGGTCCTGCACTGGATTTGAATCAGTATTTGTTGATGTATCAGAATCGTTATTCTGAACAGCTTGCTGTGAATTATTATTCACATTGTTGGTTTCAGGTTGCTTGTCAGCGCCAAAGCCTTTACCAACAGCCAATGCACTGACAGCAATAGCGATTGCAAGAATAACAGGAATAATTTTTTCTATTTTTTCTTTGCGATATTTCTTTTTGAGTGCTTTAATCTCAACTTCTGCCGGTGTTAAAACTTTCTTTGACATAAACAAATCCCCTTTATCCAAAGTATATATAGATTTTACGCCAAATCTTTCCATTTGTCAATTCCAGCGTTACACTTTTTATTGACACAAATTTTTAAATCAATTATAATTATTTTAAATGAAAATTAAGGGGAAATATTATGAAAAAGACCTTTTTAAAAGTTATGGGCATTGCCCTCGCTCTCACATTAGTGCTTCTCTCTGTTTTTACAGGTTGTGCACCAAAAACAGAACCTGAAGAAAATGAGCCTGTTAATGTTGTTGTTAATAATACAGGGGCTAATTCAGTTTCAGATTATAACAAAGAAACTGCAAATTACACCTTGAGCATTGATGCAGCAGACGAAATTCACGACATAAGTGACTTGCTTTTTGGTGTTTTCTTTGAAGATATCAACTTTGCAGCAGACGGTGGACTTTATGCAGAAATGGTTGCAAACCGTTCTTTTGAGTTCACAGCACTGGCAGCAGGTGACAACCTTTATAACTGGAATGCAGTTAATAATGCAGAAATCAAAGTTACACAGGTTTCAAAAGATTGTCTTAATGAAAACAACCCAAGCTATCTCATTATGAAAAACAGTGCAGATGACTTTGCAGGTATCGAAAACAAAGGTTTTCTTGATGGAATGGCAATCGCAAAAGACGCAAAATATAACCTTACTTTCTATGCTAAAACCCCTACTAATTACACAGGTAACATTCAGGCTAACCTTGCAGTTGACGGTAAAGTTGTAGGCTCTGCAACTATTGAAAAAATCAGCGACAAATGGCAGAAATATTCTGCAGAGCTCACATCATCAGTTGATGCTGAAAAAGGCGTAACATTGCAAATTATCATCGGCAAAGGTGAAGTTCATTTTGATATGATTTCGCTCTTCCCTGAAGATACATTCAAAGGCAGAGAAAACGGATTAAGAAAGGATTTAGGTCAGTTGCTTGAAGAAATGCAGCCTAAATTTTTGCGTTTTCCTGGTGGTTGCGTTATCGAGGGTTATGACGAAATCACCGCTTATGATTGGAAAGACTCAATCGGTGTTGGCGACGACGGACTTCCACTTCTTTTCAACGGTAAATATGGTGATGTTGCAACAAGAAGTCAGGGCACAAGCATCTGGACTGATTTAGCAACTACAGAAGACCCATATCCAAGTTTCTTCTCTTATGGACTTGGTTTCTATGAATATTTCTTACTCTGTGAAGATATTGGTGCTATTGGTGTTCCCGTTCTTAACTGTGGACTTTACTGCCAGATGCGTGGCAAAGGTCCTGTTGCAATGGACACCCCTGAATTCAAACAATATGTTCAGGATATGCTTGATTTAGTTGAATTCTGTCGTGGTGATGTAAACTCAACTTGGGGTAAAGTTCGTGTGTCTCTTGGTCATCCAGAACCATTTGAGCTCAAATACATCTGCGTTGGTAACGAAAACGAAGGTCAGGATTATTTCGAGAGATATAGCGCATTCCTTGAAGCATTCAACGAAGCAAAAGCAGAAAACCCTGAACTTTATGAAGGTCTTGAACTGATTTATTCATCAGGTGCAGCAGATGCAATAAATGGTTGGAACCATATTCCTGCTTATGAATATGCAAAGGGTGAGCTTGACAAAATAGGTTCAACAGATGCAAAGGATTTTGCAGGTGCAGTTGACCAACATTATTATAACGAGCCAGAATGGTTCTTAAAGCACGCTGACTATTATGATGAAAACAACTATACAAGAACAGTCCAGACAATGACTGACACCATTTATGGTGGTGCTATTAAAATCTTCCTTGGCGAATATGCTGCAAAGAGCAATCTCTTGAAATCTGCACTTGCAGAGGGCGCATATATGACAGGTCTTGAGCGAAACGGTGACATTGTTGAGATGGCTGCTTATGCACCACTTTTCAGTAGTACTGTGGCTCGTCATTGGGCACCAAACCTTATCTGGTTTGACAACAACACTGCAATGGGTTCAATCAGTTATCACGTGCAAAAGCTCTTCTCACTCAACCAAGGTTCATCCGTATTGAAACACGAATTTGACGGTGCAAAAATTCCACAAGCAGACCTTAAAGGTGCAGTTGGTGTTGGTACATGGTACACATCAGCAAAATTTGACAACATTGTTGTAACAGATAACAAAACAGGCGAAGTTCTTGCAAAAGACAGTTGCAACCTCTTCTCTAAATCAAAATGGGATTTCGCAACTGACGGCAAGTGGAAAATCAAGGATGGCGCTCTCACAAACACTACAACTGATATGAATTATAGCGAAACAGGTAGCGTTGCATATTTCGGCGAAAAGGACTGGACTAACTATACATACACAGTTGAAGCAACAAAGCTCAGTGGTAACGAAGGTTTCTTGATTCCATTCGCAGTTCAAGGTACAGACAACAATATTTTCTGGAATATCGGCGGTTGGGATAACACAGTTTCTTGTCTTCAGAAAATTACTGACAATGCAAAAACAGGTCAGATTAACGGCACAGTTAAGGATTGCGTAATTGAAACAGGCAAGACATACAAAATCAAAGTTGAAGTGAATGGTAGCGCGGTTAAGTGCTATATTGACGATGTGCTCTATGTTGACTATGATTTCGGTACACCTGCAGAAGCAGAAGCATACACAGTAGCAAGTGTTGACGATAATGGTGATATCATTATTAAATTCGTTAACACAACTGAAAATGCAAAAACAGTTGCTATTGATATTGCAAATGCAAAAATCAATGCTAAAGCAGAAGTAAATCAAGTAGCTGGTGATTCACTCGAAAATGACAATGTGCTTGTCGCAGACGAGTCAACACATCTCACAATGCAAGAATTCTTGATTGATGGTGTGTCAGATAAATTCAATTACACAATGCCTGCATATTCAGTAACAAGCATCAGACTTAAAACAATAGCATAAATTTAACGGGACACCAATTCCGGTGTCCCCTTGTAATGTGTCAAATGACGGAATATCAGATGTTGCAGACCATAATGATAACATAAAAAATCACCCGTTATATCTTTACCAAAATTTTGGAAGATAAACGGGTGATTTTATTAAATATTATTTATCATCTTTCTCAACAATTTCACTTATTGTACCACAAGATTTGCACTTGTAATCCTTTGCATATTTAAAAATAAATCCTTTTGCTTCACAATCAGGACATACACATTCAGAAACGCCGATAATCTGCATAATTCCTGCAATAATACAAATCATTCCACCCAGTAAAATTGCAATACCCAGAACACCACCAACACCTAAACCGATATAGGCGAAAACCATTCCACCAATAAACAAAAAAACAAAAAGTTTTTTGTTTTTTTGTGGTGGCATTATCTCCGTTGTGGAATCTTTTATTTTTGATTTCAGCAGTTTCATAAAATCACTCCTGTTTATGAATATTCAAAAGACAAAGATTTACCTAATGTATCTGTAAATGCATCAATAAATCCAATAGTTAAACCCGAAGCTGAATCTGTGTATGTAAAGTTATTAACATAAGGAACTAAACTTTTATTATGATAATATGTAACAGTAAGAGGTGTGGAATAATCGTCGCCTTTATACATTGGCTTAGCTGGATTCATTTCAAAGACACACCAACCTCCTCTATCTACACCAAATCCACTATACACATCGGTATAAACAAGCATTTCATTTGTTTTTATTATTGCGGGTGATGTTTTCTCGTTATATACTATTTGTTCTCCAAAATGGGTATAATAATAATCTGCTGAACCAAAATTTGTTGTAGGAACTGTAAAACAAGCGTCCACCCAAAATATATGCACTAAATCATCACGTCTGCCACCAGGATGCCCATCAACCCATTGCCACATTACAAGTCCAGCAGCCTTATCAATTCGCCCATCAGTTTCATAATCGACTATTATTCCAACCGCAAGCATAAAATTGTCTTCATCTATCAAGCCATAATTACTCGTTGAATCTTCGTTGTTGTCCATTAATGCATATTCTTGTACAATTTTTATCTCGCTTTTGCCTGTTTGTATTTTATTATACAAATCTTCTATCTGCAAGTTAGATAAAGAGTTAACATAAGACGAAAATAAACCTTGTGAAATCAATGTTTCTTTCATCTCTTCTAAAGAGATTTGAGGACTTTCTGCATATACTGGAAAAACAAGAAAAGAAACTGTTAATAAAAAACATAAAATTAAAGAAATACTTTTTTTCATAATTTAAATCTCCTTATAAAGTTAATATGCTCATTTTTATATTATTGAAACCATTGGAATCACCTTTTCTTTATACAACTTAACATTTTTTAACTTCCATATATTTATATCGTTTTTATTTATCACTTTGTGACAAACATAAAGAAAATTTGATTTTTAAGAGAACTTTATAAAGATAGTTTTTTATTAATTAAGACTTGAAGGTAAAACTTTTTTATCGTCGACAACTATACAACTATGGTAAAAATAGGTTTTGATATAACTTGTTTCGGGCTGCCGTGGTCGTCATCCCCTACAAGATTACATAGCCCTACAAAAAAGTCCGATAAATTTAATTTTCTGCGCCAAGAATCAAGTTTCGATGCCGATTGTTATGATTTCGAATGGTTTGTATTCAATTGTATCAGTTTCGTCGATTATGTCTTCAAGGAAGTTGAGAAGTTTAACTTTGCCACCAAGCTCAATTTTACCACGACGACCATTCTGCTCTGACAAACGAATTACAATCATTTTGCCGTTTTCACTCATTTTCATTGCTTGCATATAGAGCTCACCGAATGAATTTTCACAAGTCAAATCAGCTTTTGTGAGTGGAATATTATACTCATAAGCTATATTATTGATTTCTGCTTTCACAAAATCGTCACCGTGTGGATAAATCATATATGAAAACTCGTGGTGACCAATATCACTTGTAACATCGGGACGAATTGTCGCACGAAGAAGACTTAAACTCATTGAGTTTTCTAAAAGTCCCACACCATATTTTGAGTCGTTGATAAGAGCGATACCGCCGTCAGTTTCTGCCATATCAACCCATTTATGATGGCAAACTTCAAATCTTGCCTGTTGCCAAGTTGTGTTTCTGTGAGTTTCACGCTCTACAAAGCCTGCACTTGTGTCGCAAATTGCTTTTCTCGTCAGCACATTGCAATCAAACTGTGCCTTTGCAAGCACGTGCTTTTCATTCCAGTCAACAATGTTTTCTACTTCGATACCTCTTGACTGACGGAACACACGGATAATGCGTTTCCAAGTGCTTTTTTCCGTGCCAAGAATACACTCAAACGATGCAACTTCTGAATTTTTTTCAACAGTTTTAAGTGGTGAAATAATCTTCACTTCGACTTCACGGTCTTTATAGTTAGGCAAGATATCCCAAGCATCATAAACACCGGGGTTATCTTTATAGAATTTGAGTTTGTTGAATTCACCATTAGTCCATTCACGGTTAAGGTCTTTATCATAAAGACTCTTAATGCTGCCGTCATAATTAAACTCAATTTCATAGAATTGTGTCACGATTTTCTTGCCGATTTCAACCCATTCACCTGCATAAGTGCGCCAAGGAATATCACCACAAGAGAGTGCAGGAAGATTTGGAATTACCCAATTACCCTGTTTGCCGAAACGCACACTCTTGCCGTTTTCGTCTTCGATAAATGTGAGATGAGTTCTTGGGAAATTAAGAGAATTAAAATACTTTTCACCTGTGCCGATAATCTTATCAAGGCGAGCATCAATATCTTCATAATCATCCATTGCATCACGATAAACAGGTGCGATATGACTACCCGGTAAAATATCGTGGAATTGATTTATAAGTAATTTTTTATAGATTTCACGAAGCTCTGTATATGGATAAGCCGCGCCCCTTAAATGACGAAGAGTTGAAATCATTTCTGCTTCACGAAGTTTGAATTCAAGCTTGCGATTATATCTCTTCATTTTTGATTTTGTAGTGAATGTGCCACGATGCATTTCCAGATAGAGTTCACCATCCCATTTAGCGAGATTTTCGTTATCTTTGAGATTTTTCTCTAAAAATTCTGCACCACTTATATGCTCGGTTTTTGGCATAATTGAGAGTTTCTCGAAACGATGCATAATCTCAATCATTTCTTCAGTACAACCTGAGCCACCGTCACCATAACCAAACATAGACATAGTTTGTCCGCCAAGGTTTTTATCCTGATATGCTTCCCAGTTTTCTTGAATTTGCGATGGCATATTCCAAGTTATAAAGTGAGTTGGTGGCACACAAGCATAAACCTCGCTGCCGTCAATACCTTTCCAGATAAAATTGTTATGTGGGAATCGATTTGTGTCATTCCAAGTTGACATTTTGTTGGATACAAAATAGTCAACGCCACTCTTTTTAAGAATCTGTGGCAAAATCCAAGAGTTGCCGAAAACATCGGGTAACCAACAGTTATTGATTGTCTTGCCAAATTTCTCACGGAAATAATGCTGACCATACATACATTGACGAATCAAACTCTCTGCTGTTGGAATGTTACAGTCAGGCTCAACATACATAGCGCCAACAGGTTCGAATTGTCCCCTTGCAATCTTCTCTTTCAGCTCTTCAAACACATCAGGATAATACTTTTCAAGCATTTCATAAGTGTATGCCTGTGTATGAGTGTATTTGAAATCGGGGTATCTATCCATTAAACGCAACTGAATAAGAATTGTGCGAAGATTTTTCTGGACAGAATGAATTCTGCGCCAATAATATGCAATATCAAGGTGTGAGTGGGCAATCAAAGCCACATCACCGTTGCCCTTGTAATCATCATTTGCATAGATTACATCGTCAACATATTGCTTTGCTTTTGCAACATCTTCATTCTTTAAATCATCAAAATCAATAAGATTAAGTGCATTGTTGATTTCGCGATTCAAAAATGCTCGGTAATCTTCATTGAAAAGTTCACTCTTTGCAATATCAAGTAAGAGTTCAAGGTCATAAACTAAATCAAGAACTGTGTGGTTGATAGTTGCTAAATATGCACCTTCAAAAATCTGACGGCAACCGCGAACTGAAAGTGATTCAGGGTTTCTCTCGTCGTCAGGCTTTGAACGGTTATATCCCTCCATTTCAAAGTGGAGATAATCGCTATCAATATAAGGCGTCAAAAGTATTCTGTCGCGGTTGGGGTCAACGCCACCCACATATTTACCGTTGACTTTAACGATAATTTCAGCAGCAGTTTTAAGTGAAAACCAAAGTTCTTTGCCACGAAGTTTTTCAGGGATTACCACGTCTGCATCAAAAAATGCTGTGCCATCGGGAGTGAAATACATATCCCCTTTTCGAAGATTACGCCAACTCTCAGGATAATAATCATATTGCATTTCTGACACTTGACGGGCATCACGGACTTTTAAGTTTTCTATCTCGAATTTTTCGTCATATATGTATCTTTTTAACCAACCGAAGCGCAAATCTGTCCATTCTTCAGGACGCATACTTCTTCTAACAACTTTAATATGTGCCATTTTGTGCGTCCCCCTTTAATCCTTATCCCAGAAGAAAGGTTTTTTCTTCTGTGCAACAATTTTTACACTTTCACCCATATCGCGCATAATTTCGCTTTCAATCCACGAGATACAACGGTCAACGATAAGGCATTTTGAACATTCACCCTGCAAAATCACGGTTAAATTTCCGTCTTCATAAGAAACGAAATCAATGTCACCGCCGTCACTCTGCAATTTAGGTTTAATAATAAGATTGATATATCTTTCCATAACTATTCCTCAATTACCTTCTTAAGAATTGCACGGACTTTTTCAAGTTTTTCAGTTGCTTGTGTCTTTGTTTCGCCACACATTGAATAATAAACCTTAAGTTTTGGCTCTGTGCCTGACGGACGAATTGCTATCCAACTGCCGTCTGTGAATATGTATTTAAGCACATTTTCTTTTGGTAAATCGTCGATACCCTTTGAATAGTCAAGCACATTTTTGATGTTATCAAAGAGTGAATTGCCATTCTCACGCATATCAGTCATTATACTCTGAATTTTTTCTGCACCGTCTTTACCTTTAAGCACGAAAGTATCAAGTGCATCAAGATAGAAGCCGAATTTTGCATATATATTGTTAAGAGCATCAACCAATGTTCTGCCGTTATTCTTGTGGTATGCCGCCATCTGACAGATAAGCATTGAAGAAACAACAGCATCCTTATCGCGAGCGTGTGTGCCAACAAGATAACCGTAAGACTCTTCATAACCTATTACAAATTCACGGTCACCACTCACTTCATATCTGCCAATCTGGTCACCGATATATTTAAAGCCTGTAAGAGTGTCAACAATATTAAGACCATAACTTCTTGCAATATCTGCACCAACTTCACTTGTAACGATTGTTTTTACAAGTGTTGATTTTTCGTTGAGTGTGTCTTTTCTATGTGAAAGCACAAAATCGACAAGCAATGCACCGATTTGGTTACCAGTCATAAGCACATATTCACCATTATGTAAAACTGCTGTGCCAACACGGTCACAGTCAGGGTCAGTGCCCAATACCAAATCTGCTTTTTCTGTCTTTGCTTGTTCAATAGCAATAGTCAAAGCGTCTTTTTCTTCGGGGTTTGGTGAACGGACTGTGCTGAAATTACCATCAGGCAATTCCTGACTCTTTACTATTGAAACATTCATACCCTCAAGTGCTTTTCTGACAGGGATATTACCTGTGCCGTGAAGGGCTGTATAAACAATTTTAAGGTCTGATTTTTCTTCATAGATTGACTGTTTTTTTACTTCGTCAAGGAATTTTTCTAGAACTTCTTCACCGATTACTGTAATTTTGCCACTCTTAACACCAGCATCAAAATCCATAACGTCAACTGATTTCAAATCTGTTATTGCATTTACAAAATCTATTACCTGACTTGCGAATTGCGGAACAAGTTGGCAACCTTTTTCGTCGTAGATTTTATAGCCGTTATATTCTTTTGGGTTATGGCTTGCTGTGAGCACAATACCACCATTACAACCTAAATACTTTGCTGTAAATGAAAGAACAGGTGTTGGCATAAGAGTGTCATATATGTAAACTTTAATTCCGTTTGAAGCGAGTACACCTGCAGCCACTTGCGAGAAATATTGTGAATTGTTTCGTGAATCATAAGCTATTGCCACGCTGATTTCACCTTTGAAACTGCTTTTGAGATAGTCTGCATAGCCCTTTGTTGCTTTTGCGATTGTATATCTATTCATTCGGTTTGGACCTGCACCCATAATGCCACGAAGTCCACCTGTGCCGAATTCTAAATCTTTATAAAATCTATCTTCGATTTCTTTTTCATCGGTTAAGCTGAGAAGCTCATTTTTTGTGTCTTCATCAAAACTGTACCAATAATCAAACTTTTCTTTAATGGTCATTTTATGTTACCTCTTTTCAGGCATATTTTCATATTATAATATTACAACAAAACAGCAAAAAATACAAGTTGTGTAGCAAGAAATTTACACTCCAAAGCATTGAAAATAAAGCAAATTTATGTTAGTATAATATTGTAAATATCGTTGGAGGATCGAAAATGAAGAAACTGTTGAGTTTAGTTATAGCTTTCGTTTTACTTGTTGGTATGGCTATGTCCACTTTTGCTGCCCCCACCCCTTTTGTTACCGACCCGTTAACTAAAGAAGAACAGGCTACATTTACTGAAAATTCTCCTGTTAAAAAAATTGAAGAATTTAACTGGACCACCCCCATACGATGTTTTGATGTTAATGAAGATAAAATGATACTTCTGTTATTCAGTCGTTCTTCCGAATACACTGTTTGTGTTTACAATTCTGATTTTGAATTTCAATATGGTTTCTCTTTTGATGCCTATGGTACGGTTGCTTGTGAATGGTCTGGGAATGACATAATGGTGTTTTTTGTACGCAGCGATATCTATGCAAAGTTAGACAGTAACGGACAATGGACAGAGTTTTATCGAGTTTTGTATTCGCCCGAAAACCGCAAATTAAGAGATTATTTACTATATAAAAAAACTGAAATATCTGTTGAGAATACTACATATAAAATTCAAAACGATATGGGAATGCTAAACTTAATTCAAGTTGAGCATAGCCACTCTCAACTTATAAAAATTGATGAAAATAATAATGAAACAATTTTGTATGATGTTAACAACGAACAAATTATAAGAACTATAGTGGTTTTGATTTTCATCATTGGTGTTGCTTCTACAGCTTTTTTTGTGCTTATTAAACCAATTATTCAAGATACAAAAAAGAACAAAAAAAATTAAACACAAACCAGCTCTCAAATTGAGAGCTGGTTGTTTTATATAAATAAATTACACTCAATCAAATTCAACACACAAATTAGTTATTGTGCATTAAAACTTTTATATCTTTTATTGATTATTACCATTTATTTTTCTTTTTTAAATTGTTATAATTTATAATAGGTAAATTTTAGGTTATTTTATGGATGGTGATAATGAAAATGAAAGAGAAAAAACCATATAAAAAACCGTTAAAAAGATATATATTGATGGGTGTCTTATGTCTTGTGGCATTGGTTGTACTTGTTATTTCACCAATGGTTATGACAAAGATTATGGACATTCAAAATCAAGAAATGCTTGAAGAGATTTCTAAAAAGAATGCCGAGTCAATCGGTTTTAAATTCCAAGAGCAAGCATCGTTTGTTGTAAGTGTTGCAAACAGCATTCCTGAAAGTTTGAGAACAAATCCCGAAAACGCTGTAAAAAGTATTAAAGATATACCATCAAACATTGCATATAAACGAGTTGGTGTTGCTCTTTTAGATGGTACTTGTTACACTTCTGACGACAAAAATACAGTTTTAGCACACACCAACCATCTCCAAGAGTGTGTTGAAAAAGGCACTCTCACTGTTTGTCGAATGAATACGGATGAAAGCATTGACGGCGACGCAATGTTTATTATGCATTATCCTTTGTATGCTGATGGCAAAATATGTTCCGTTCTCTTTTTCTCTTTTACCGTTGATGAAATCAAGCAAAATTTTGCAACCGACTCTTTCCAAAATACTGAGTTTTTCTATGTTGTTGACTCAGAGGGCAACAATATTATCAGCACTCACCACTCAAAAGAATATCAAAACATTGAAAATGTTTTCAAAGCTGTGCCTATGGACGAAAGATATCAAGGCTCACGAATTGTTGACATTAAAGAAGATATGAAAAATGGTGAGTCAGGCGTATTGATGTCATCACAGGGCAGTCAGTTCTATCTATATTATGCTCCACTTAATTTCAATAATTGGTATTTATTCTCAGTTGTACCTGCTATGAGTGTAAATGCAAGTAGAAATATGGTTCTTTCAATTCTTGTTATTATCTGTTTCTTCTTGATTTCGCTCTTTGCAATGCTTATTTATATTATTGTTTCTGCCGAAAGAAGAAAGCAAGCAGACTTTGATAAAATTCTCTATAAAGACAGTCTTACAGGTGGCGCATCTTATGCCAAGTTCTGTGTTGATGTTAAAAAGCAACTTGTAAAAGGCAAAAAGGCCGCTTATATTGTTATGGACCTTGATAATTTCAAATTGATTAACGACTATTACAGTTATGAACAAGGTAACAGCACAATCAATTTTGTTCACGAAACATGGCAGAGTATTTTAAGAGACAATGAGTTTGTTGGAAGAATTGCCGCTGACCGTTTCGCAGTTTATATGCAATATAATAACGAAGCTGAGCTTCGCAATCGTCTTGAAGAATTCTGTCAGAAATGCACAATACAAAACAACGGTATAATGTCTGATTATATTCTCACACCGAGCATCGGCGTTTATCTTATTGAAGAGAAAAACACAAATATTCAGCAGATGCAGAATAGTGCTGTTATGGCAAAATCACTTGTCAAGGGTGATAGCGACACTCTCATTTCTTTCTATAATGACAGTCTTAAAAAGAAACTCACTCAGAAAAAGATTTTTGCAGATGAGCTTATTCACGCTATTGAAAACCGCGAATTGTCTGTTGTATTCCAACCACAATTCAGCACAGAAAACGACAAACTTTGTGGCGCAGAGACTCTTATTCGTTGGTTCAAAGCAGATGGCACAGCAGTTTCTCCTGCTGAGTTTGTTCCCCTTGCAGAAGAACGTGGTCTTGTTAAAGAACTTGATAAATTTGCATTTGAACAAGCTTGCATAATGCAAACTAAAATGAAAGAAAAAGGATTAGTGCCTGTTGATATTTCTGTCAACGTGTCACAACAGTCACTTTATGACTCAAAATTCACCGAAAAATATCTTGAAATCGTTAAAGAAACCGGTGCAGATATTTCTCATATTCAGCTTGAAATTACAGAAACCACATTGTTTGAAAACAACAAGAGCTTCGTAAAAATGCTTCGCAAACTTCACAAATCAGGTTTCAAAATTCTTATGGATGACTTTGGCACAGGTTATTCTTCATTGATGCTTCTTAAATCATTGCCTGTTGATTTCTTGAAACTTGACAAGACCTTTATTGATGACTATGCTCACCCACGCGGTAGAAGTATTATTGAATGCATTATCACAATGGCAAAGCAACTCGGTATGACTCTTATTGCAGAAGGTGTTGAAACCGAAGAACAATATGAATATGTGAAAACGCAAGGTTGCCACATTGTTCAGGGTTATTATTTGAGCCGCCCCATAAGCTTTGATGACCTTTGCAATATGATTATCCGTGACTCAAGAAACTAAACCATTTCAATAAATTCGTGTCCTATTCGACGAATTTTCAAATCCACATCGACTTCAAAAATGCTATTTTGCATTATGGAGTCGATGTTTTTTTCATTTTTTCTATAAAAAGACGGTTTGAAAATATATAAAAGTCTGCCTAAACCACAAGCGTCACTCTCATATTCTTCATACAGTCTTTTTCGTGTCTGTGTAATAGCTTTTTCGATATATTGCTCGGCGGATGTTTTTATTGTTTCAATGTCCTGCTTTGTCATTTTTTTCGAAACACCACCGCTGATTTCAGCTATATCTGCACTGATTTTAACTTTGATTTTAAATGTGGGTTTTCCGTTTTCGAATTTCAATGTGCGATAAGTTTTTGAATCTACCACATTAAGAGATAATTTTTCCCCATTATCTCTATCCAATGAAATTGCCGTGTTATAAACCTTATCAGACAAGAAATTCAGATAAACCGTTTCGTCTTTTGACATATATTCACGATAACGGGTATTGTTAAAAATCGCCGTACCAATTATCTCGACGCTTTGTTTGCCATCTTTTTCTGTTACATCTAAAAGCGGCATTGCAAAATCTTTTGAGCCCGAATTATATCGGTTTATAAGCTCATAAAGCTCTGTGCCAAAAATTCGTGCGTCATATTCATTTGCACCAATTCCTATTTCAATGCTTCTTGCACTCACATATTCTTCGCCATTCTTTGCTTCAAGAATATCAGAGGCTCTGTCTTTTGCCGCCGCAATATAAATTGATGCACTATTTTCAACATCACGAACAAAGAAATCAATAACATCGTCCATTTTCTCTTCGGTTATGCTTTTGCCTAAAACTATAATTCTGTTTTGTGAATACAATGGCACTTTGCCTTCAATTTCAGTAACACTTTTGATTGTAGTGTAAATTGTATCTCCTGTCATCTTATAAGTTTTTATGGGCGGTTGAGATGCACCGTCTTCTGATGTGGCAGACTGAGCGTTAGTATCAATGGTCTGCAATGTGACAGTATATGAATTGTCCTTTTCAATATCTATGCCGATGCCCTGAATAACAAGTCGGTTTCTTATATCTTTTTTATAGATTTCTTTTTCATTAAAGGTAAAAATTGCAACTATAATTACTAAAAAAATTAAGATTGATTTTCGCATTCTCTTCTCCCCTTTCTTTTTATTATAAGAATACCTAATGGAATTACAAAAGCAGTTATACCAGTAATAACAATTTTAAATATTGAATTATCCACAAATAAAAAGCGCTTGAACTCACTTGCTATCAACAGATTTGTTATTATTGTTATTGCACCGATTCCAAGAATGAAATATTTTCTTTGTATCTTTTGGAATACTCTATGCAAAATGTCACTTTGAAGATAGATAAGAAGTCCTGCTTTGATAAATGCACAGAGAATCCAGACACTTGTGAATATTGCATCAAGACGGTCAAACATTGCAAACTCGGCAAGACTTGCGAGAGTATGAAATGGGAAAAGCTGTGTGCCTGTAAAATTGCCCATAACCGTTGTTGCAAAGAAAAACATTGTTGCCATTAAAAGTGTTTGTAAACTGAGCCACCAGAAAAATCCTTTTTTCACATTGCCCGAAACTTTCGGCAAACAAATTGCAATTATTGCATATTCAACAGTTTGTCCCACAGAATCAAATGCAGTTTTAATAACAGGTGTCACTCCGTTATAAAACACAGGGGTAAGATTTAATAAATCTACCTTTTTAACAAGTGTTGCCATAATAAAAATAAGCGCAGGGACTACCAATACTGCTGAAAGCACAGCACTTCGTCCCAAGGCTTCAAAACCAAGATAAGCACCATAAGAGCAAAGCAGAATTGCAAAAACCAACAAGAGATTCACATCGGTTTCAGGAAAAACAACTGTCCCCGCAAACACATCAAGCCTTGCGATTGTAATAACCGTAAAATAGAAAAACACAAACACATAACAAAAGAAAATAATTTTTGAATTCGCAAGACTTAAAAGGTCTATTGTATTATGCTTTTTGTAAATCAAATATAAAGGTAGCATTATGACAACGCCCAAAGTTATTCTAAAAATTGGTTGCACAAGCATATCTGAAAGTCTTACATCTTTTGTGTATGACGATAGATATGTTACCGTTGTCAATGCACGGCTTATAAACAGCATTGTAAAAAATTGAAATGCGCTGATTTTTTCTTTTGTCTGCATATTATTTCTCCAACTTCTGAATAAGCATTTTCTTTTTGCCCATTCTTCTCCAATCTTGTCGCACAACAAGGTCACGCAAAGCGCCGATTTTTGTAGGTGACAAAGGTGAAGTGAATGGTACACCAAAAGGATTTATTGCAGCAGCGTTTACAAGAACGGCAGCAAAACCCATCATAATTCCATAAAGTCCACCAAGACCACCAATTATAATAAAAGCAAACCTCAAAACCGCGACGGATTCATAAAGGGTTGAAACCACAAATGAACTGACCGCCGTAAGGCCCACGATAATAAGCATTGGTGCAGAAATTATCCCTGCAGTAACTGCCGAATCACCGATAACCAATGCCCCAACAATAGAAATGGCGTGTCCCACAGATTTTGGCATTCTAAGACCTGCTTCACGAACTATTTCATAAACAAAATGAATAAAAAATGCTTCAAACATTACGGGCAAAGGCGTTCGGCTTTCTTGTCCTGTTATTCCAAAAATCATTGTTTCAGGTATAATTTCCTGATGAAATGTGCAAACAGCCACATAAAGCCCCGGCAAAAACACGCTCACCAAAAAAGATGCAATTTTTAGAATACGGATAAATGTTGCATAATATGGTCTTTTGAGATAATCGTCAAGTGAATGGAAATGCTCTATAAACAAATATGGCACAATAAGTGCATTGGGTGTTCCGTCAACGATAATGCAGATTTTGCCTTCGCTGATTTTTGCAGTCAGCACATCAGGTCTTTCGGTAAACCCCACACCGCTGAAAATTGATGGGTGTTTACCATCTAAAAATGTTTGAAGATAGCCCGAGCCTAACACAGTATCAATCTTGCAATTCTTTAATCGTTCAACTACATTATCAAGCATTTTCCTGTCAACTCTATCTGACATATAGCAAACACAGGCTCGTGTTTTGCTGGTATCACCCACTTCAACAATCTGGGTTTTAAAAACAGGATTTCTCACACGGCGACGAATCATTGTCACATTGTCTTTAAAGCTTTCAACAAATGCTTCTCGTGAGCCACGCTCTTGCATTTCGGTTGATGGTTCAAGCACCGCTCGTTTAGGAAATCCTTGCACGCCGAACATTATGGCAAATTGTGCATCGTCTGTAAGCATTATTATACTGCCATAAATTGCTTCACGAATTGCTTCGTCAAGGTCATTCGTAATTGATTTATCAATGCTTGCAGAAACTTGGTCAGCGGCAGAATAAATGAGCTTATCCCCTTTTTCACCTTCAAAATCCGCTTCGATTATTGGCAGAATTACTTGTTCGGTTGCAAGCAGACTATTGCACATTCCGTCAACCATAATAAAGATTATTTCTCTGCCCTGTGCATTGTATTTTCTGTATTTCACATCAAATGAATCACCGAATTGTTGCTTTATATATGCCATATTTTTTTGCAAATCTTTATCTATATTTTTCTTTTTAGTTGTTTCATTCTTTTCATTTATAGTTATCTCGTCAACTTTTTTTGAAAACCAATTTTCATTCATAAAAATCACCATTTTTATCTTGACCTTAAAATAAAGTAATATTCTGTATTTATTGGCAAATGATAAAAACGGTGATTTTATGTTTGTAACTTTAATCAGAACAGTTATTCTCTACGTTTTTGCAATTTTTAGTATTCGCGTTATGGGCAAAAGGCAAATTGGTGAATTGCAACCATCGGATTTGGTTATAACACTTCTGATTTCACAGATTATTTCAATTCCCATTCAGGATACAGATATACCATTGGTAAACACAATTATACCTATTTTACTGTTAGTAGGATTTGAAATTTTAACATCTGTTTTCAATATGAAAAGTATTAAATTCCGTTCATTTATGCAAGGAAATCCTGTTGTTATTATCAATGACGGCAACCTTAATCAGAAACTACTGAAAGACCTTCGCTTTACCGTTGATGATTTGCTCGAATCTTTAAGACAAAAAGATGTTTTTGATATTTCACAGGTGCAGTATGCCATCGTTGAAACTAACGGACAAATAAGTGTACTTTTAAAACCCGAATATGACACAGTTACAAAAGAAGACCTTGATTTAAAGTTCGAGCCACAAGGCTATAAATGTCCTGTTATCATTGATGGTAAAATTATTTCGCAGGATTTTAAAATCTGCAATATGACAACAAGTAAAGTTGAGAAAATTGCAAGAAAAAAGAACATTCAAATCAAAGACATCTTGCTTATGACAGTTGATGCTACAGGTAATGACACAATTATAAAGAAGGAAGAAATATGAAAAGAATAGTTCTTGCAATCGGTGCTCTTGTTACAGCTTTTGCTCTTGCATTTACGGGATATTTCTGGGTGGATAATGCTTGTAACAAACTAGAAGCTCATCTGACCGAGATATGCAATGTTACGCAACAAGACGATATAGAAAATGCCATAAGAAAATCACAAGAAACTATAACAGTCTGGGAAGATGTTCACGATATTATTGAAAGCTTTATCCGTCACGAAGAAACTGATAATCTTGAAGAATTAATAAAAAGTCTCCCCGTATATGCCAAACAAGGCAATATGGAGAGACTTGAACAACAAGCTGATTTGGCAATCGACGAATTAAGCCATTTAATTCGTAACGAAAAGCCGTTAATCAGTAATATATTTTAAGGTGTTTATTGCTAAATTCAAATTTGCAAAGTAAAAAGAGTACGGGATTTTCAAAATTCCGTACTCTTAATTTTATTTCTCCTGCATTTTACGTTTTGTACTTACAGAATTTGTTTACAAAGCGCTTTTAGGCTGTCTTCACGGACTTTTTTGGTGTATTTGGTATCTGCGAGAACCCAATCCCATTCGTGACGGAACCAGTCGATTTCTTGTGCTTTGCCACCATCCATCTCAATTTTCACTTGCTCAATAAGTTTTTCCCATCTCATTTTATAAAACGATGTCATCAAGTCACCCATTTGTCTGTGAGCATAGTCGTGAAGATTACCTTTATCTGCGAGCAATCTACAATACCAGGTGGTAATCAGTGCCTTTGCATTAATCATATAAAGCTCTTTTGTGAAATCGTCAAGCTTATCAGTATATTCACAAACAGGTTCAATATATGATGCGAATGAAAAATCACGACTATTAAGCAAAATTCTATCGAGCATATCAAAAAGAGACATCAATTTTTCGCTGTTATCCATAAATGCAAAATAATCTTTTGTCTTATATTCTGACGCCATTTTTCTTGACACATCCGTGAGCTTATTTGCGATTGATTGTCTTAACAAATCCACTGCATCATAGATATAACATTCATTATCTTTGAACTTGTCAAAATCCTTTAAAAACAGCTTAACTGCTTCGTCAAAATCCTTAGTAGAATAAGGAATTTTTACTGAGCCACGAGCTGTGAAAAGCTTTCTTTCAGGGTCTAAAGGTCTTCTGCAACCCATACTTTCAGGTGTGCCGAACATACTGTTGCAATTACTCTCGGCATAGACCGTTTTGAGAAGAATTTCCATACTCTTTTCAATGTTTTCGTTATGCTTGCCATATCGACGAACAGCATATTTTTTAACCCAATCGTTAATATCTGTAACATTCTCCCAAATTGAATTCAAGAAAATCTCTGATACAACAGAATTCATATTTGTGCTTTCAGATGTTAATGCAATACCCTTGAAATTTGGTCTTTGTGATGCATCTTGCACTTTTTTAGATATGGTATCCACAGGACCATAAAGTCCCTGACGACCACCAAAATTGTTGAGCAATCCCTCTAACACATTGCCATATTTTGCGAGTCTGCTGAATTTATTTGCATTGTGGTTAATTTTTTCAAAATGCAAGTCGAGCATAATAATATGCTTGTCGCGATATTGCTTGACTGCGTTGGTGAAAGACTTGTTTGGATTCATTGACCAGCATTGCACAATCCATTGTGCTTGCTTGTCAAAGCCCAGCATACTTTCCATCACATTTTTATAGCTCTCTTTTGCTTTTTTCTTATTGAGCTTGCCACCTTCGTGACAGATGTCACCTGCATAGAAATGGGTAATATCGCCAAAAACTTCTCGCTGACATTCATAGAAAAGTTTAGCATATTTTGAATAAGAAACACTATCAGGACTAACGATTAAAGGACGCTCTATACCCTTCCATTTACCCTGCTCGATAACAGGCACATCTCTGTCTTTTTTCTGTATATCACGAGGCACAATTCCTGTATATGCCTGCAAAACAACATTCATTCCAAGTGTCTGCATTCTTCTGTGGTTTTTACGAGCCAATTCGCACTTTTCAAAGAAGAAATCGTCGTGAATTGGTCCACCAATACCACAGATGTTGCTCATATAAAACCAAGCATAATAAGCAGGGCCTACCAAGAAGTTTTTGATTTCACGATGACGGTAGCCAAGCTTAGTCAAAAAGCGTCTATACACTTCTTCCATACCAAGAATATCAAGCACTAAATTGACACCATTCATTGCAAGAAAGTCAATCTCTTTTTGCCACTCTTTTTCGCCCCAGAAAGCCATTGAATAAGAATGGGTGCAATAGTTATAAGCATATCTGTGCTCAAAATTTGTTGTACGGTCAATTTTGCCATTCACAGTTGGCAAAGTTTTTGGCAATTTCACCTGTTTGCCAAAACGAGAAACGTGACAATGACAAACATCTTTCAAATAGCAATTAAACGCACCGGCAAGACCCACACCACTGTTTGATGTAAGCACAATTTTGCCACGAAGACTTGCAACTGTGAAATAATCTTCTTTAAGTCTTCTGTCAAGTCGTAAATCAAATTGTTCTATGTATTCTTCACCGATTGTTCTGCCGATAATCCCCTTCACATCTTCTAAAATGTCATCATCTGTAACAGGGCGTGCATATTCAGTTTCATCAAAAGGCAAAGCTTCTTTAAAAGTTGCTTTTTTCGATGGAAATGCACAATCTTCACCCAATATTTCAATATTGTTAATTGTTGGTCTTGCACCGCTATAATATTTCACAAAAACACGGATATATCTCGCAATTTTTGGGCTCTTGTGAAGCTTATAAAAATTCACACCGTCAAGACTTGAAAAAATGCTATATTCGACTTCAATATTATCAGGGAAAACCACAACAACATCGTGCACACTCATATTCTTTGAAAATGCCAAATCAATGAAGCAAGGATATGTATCACAAGAAAACATCGGTAATGAATTTTTGTCTGCTTCTGCTGTGGCATTGAGTATTTCATAAGTTAAAAGTTCCAAATTTATCACCAGAGTTAAAAATATAATGTCAATGTATAAAATATAGCACAAAAAACACCAAAAGTCTATCAATAATATGCAGTATTTTTGTTTATAAACAAACAAATTGAAAAGTATGTAAAAAATTGGTGCAAAACTATTGAAAAAGTGAATGTTTTTTGATACAATTTATAAGGTTAATTATGTCTATGACATAACCATTAATTTGTTAATATTTTTTTGGAGGTATAAAAATGAGCAAAAAGTTTGTTTACCTTTTCAAAGAGGGTAACGCTGGCATGCGTGAACTCCTCGGTGGTAAAGGCGCTAACCTTGCAGAGATGACAAGTCTCGGTCTTCCAGTTCCTCAGGGCTTTACTGTTACAACAGAAGCTTGTACACAGTACTATGAGGATGGCAGAAAAATCAATGATGACATTCAGGCAGAAATTATGGAGTACATCGACAAGATGGAAGAAATCACTGGCAAAAAGTTCGGTGATACTCAGAACCCACTCCTCGTTTCAGTTCGTTCAGGTGCTCGTGCATCAATGCCTGGTATGATGGACACAATCCTCAACCTTGGTCTTAACGAAGAAGTTGTTGAAGTTATGGCTGCAAAGTCAGGCAACGCTCGTTGGGCTTATGACTGCTACAGAAGATTCATTCAGATGTATTCTGACGTTGTTATGGAAGTTGGTAAGAAATACTTTGAAGAGCTTATCGACGAAATGAAAGAAGACAGAGGCGTAACTCAGGACGTTGAGCTTACAGCTGAAGACCTTAAAGAACTTGCAGGTCAGTTCAAAGCTGAATACAAGGCAAAGATTGGTAAAGACTTCCCATCAGACCCAAGAGAACAGCTTATGGGTGCTGTTGAAGCAGTTTTCCGTTCATGGGACAACCCACGTGCAAACGTTTACCGTCGTGACAACGACATCCCTTACTCATGGGGTACAGCTGTTAACGTTCAGGCTATGGCTTTCGGTAACATGGGTGATGACTGTGGTACTGGTGTTGCATTTACTCGTGACCCAGCTACTGGTGAAAAAGGCCTTATGGGTGAATTCCTTGTAAACGCACAGGGTGAAGACGTTGTTGCTGGTGTTAGAACTCCAATGCCTATCGCACAGATGGCTGAAAAGTTCCCAGAAGCATACGCTGAATTCGTTAAAGTATGTGGCATTCTTGAAGACCACTACAGAGATATGCAGGATATGGAATTTACAGTTGAAGCTGGCAAACTCTATATGCTCCAGACAAGAAACGGTAAGAGAACAGCTAAGGCTGCTCTTAAGATTGCTTGCGACCTCGTTGACGAAGGTATGATTGACGAGAAGAAAGCAGTTGCTATGATTGACCCAAGAAACCTTGACACACTTCTTCACCCACAGTTCGACGCTGCTGCTCTTAAGGCTGCAACTCCTGCAGGTAAAGGTCTTGGCGCATCTCCTGGTGCTGCATGTGGTAAAGTTGTATTCACAGCTGAAGACGCTGTTGAATGGAACGAAAGAGGCGAAAAGGTTGTTCTTGTTCGTCTTGAAACATCTCCAGAAGACATCACAGGTATGAAGGCTGCTCAGGGTATCCTTACAGTTCGTGGTGGTATGACATCTCACGCAGCTGTTGTTGCTCGTGGTATGGGTACATGCTGTGTATCTGGTTGTGGCGAAATTAAGATGGATGAAGAAAACAAGAAGTTTGAACTTGCAGGTAAAGTTTACAACGAAGGCGACTACATCTCAATCGATGGTTCAACAGGTAACATCTATGATGGTATCATCCCAACAGTTGATGCTGAAATCGCAGGTGAATTCGGCAGAATCATGGCTTGGGCTGACAAATATAGAACTCTTAAAGTTCGTACAAATGCTGACACTCCTGCTGACGCTAAGAAAGCAGTTGAACTTGGTGCAGAAGGTATCGGTCTTTGCCGTACAGAGCACATGTTCTTCGAAGAAGACAGAATCGCAGCATTCCGTGAAATGATTTGTTCAGATACAGTTGAAGAAAGAGAAGCAGCTCTTGAAAAGATTCTTCCTTATCAGCAGGGCGACTTCGAAGCTCTTTATGATGCACTCGGTGGTAACCCAGTTACAATTCGTTTCCTTGACCCACCTCTTCATGAGTTCGTTCCAACAGAAGAAGCTGACATCAAGCTCCTTGCAGACGCTCAGGGCAAATCAGTTGAAGATATCAAAGCTATCATCGCTTCTCTCCACGAGTTCAACCCAATGATGGGTCACCGTGGTTGCCGTCTTGCAGTAACATATCCTGAAATCGCAGCAATGCAGACAAAGGCTGTTATCCGTGCAGCAATCAACGTTAAGAAAGCTCATCCAGATTGGAACCTTGTTCCAGAAATTATGATTCCTCTTGTTGGCGACGTTAAAGAACTTAAATTCGTTAAGAAGGTTGTTGTTGAAACAGCTGATGCTGAAATCGCAGCAGCAGGCGCAGACCTCGCTTACGAAGTTGGTACAATGATTGAAATCCCAAGAGCATGTATCACAGCTGACGAAATCGCTAAAGAAGCTGACTTCTTCTGCTTCGGTACAAACGACCTTACACAGATGACTTATGGCTTCAGCCGTGATGACGCTGGTAAGTTCCTTACAGCATACTATGATTGCAAGATTTTCGAAAACGACCCATTTGCAAAGCTTGACCAGAGCGGCGTTGGCGCTCTTATGGAAATGGCAGTTGCTAAGGGTAAGGCAAGCGGCAAAGACCTTCACTACGGTATCTGTGGTGAACACGGCGGCGACCCTGTTTCAGTTGAATTCTGCCACAAGATTGGCCTCAACTATGTATCTTGCTCACCATTCCGCGTTCCAATTGCTCGCCTCGCAGCAGCTCAGGCAGCAATCGCTGATATGAAATAATTAAGTTATTGTTTCACTCGAAATAATAAAAATGTCCCCATCGAGTAATCGGTGGGGATTTCTGTTGCAATTTTTCTTTTTTAATGATATATTGTGATTGAGGTGATTATTATGAGAAAGATATTCGAAAAGCACGAAACCCTCTTTTGCATATTGCTGATAATCTTTTATCTTGTAATCAACTCTTTTTGTATTCAGAATTTTGGAGATAACAGTCTCGGTAGCGTTGTTGCTAACACGTTGCTTTCCTTGTTCTTAATCGGCGTAATGTTCGCTTTAAAGAGTACGTCATATTACGGACTTACAAGGGTTAAAAATGCTAAAAAGTATTTATATTTTATCCCCCTTGTTTTTATTGCAACGGTCAACCTGTGGAATGGCATTAACGTCAACAATTCCACAAGTGAAATAATATTCTATATTCTGAATATGATAAACATCGGGTTTTTAGAAGAAATCATTTTCAGAGGTTTTCTTTTCAGAATGATGGAAAAGCAAAATCTTAAAATGGCTATACATATCTCTGCAATCACCTTTGGAGTAGGGCATATTCTTAATTTGTTTAACGGAGCAGATTTAATACCGACCTTAATGCAGATTTGTTATGCCATTTCAATCGGTTATCTGTTCGTGATTATATTTCATAAAAGCAAATCACTTGTGCCTTGCATAATAGCACATTCAATGACCAATGCGCTTTCTGTTTTTAATATTGATAACTCATTGTCGCTATATGTAGCACCTGTGTTTTTAACGATAATCCCCATCATTTATGCAATATATATAAGCAAAAAAATCAGAGAATAAAAAGCTCCCCCATCGAGAAATCGGTGGGGATTTTTTATGTGTAATCAGTGATATAGGAATTAAAGTAATCGGCAAATTGGGGGTTGTCGAGATAAGTGCAAAATGAACGTTCGTACAAAATATGTGTAGGGCGGGGGCTTGCTCCCGCCGTCCAAAGTGAAGCTGTTACCTGTTTCGGCGGGAGCAAGCCCCCGCCCTACGCTTATAATAAATGAGCCCGACAAATTCAAATTTGTTTAACAGCAATTCACAGGTGGGGGTTTTTTCTTGACTTTTGGAGGTATATTGTATATAATTTGAAAATGAGTTTCAAATTCAAATGTGTGGTGAATGATATGGGATACGAAACAAAGCAGAGCCGTCTGGTTGACGCATTTTTAAAGGAAAACACTGAAAAACATTTTTCGGCAGAAGATGTTTATTTTGCACTTGTTTCAAAGGGCGAAAAGATTGGAAGAACTACTGTTTATCGTCAGTTAGACAAGCTTGTTGAAATGGGTAAAGTGCGAAAATTCATTGTGGGTGAAAATGGGGCTTGTTGCTATCAATATAACGACGAGCATTGTCATAATCACTATCACCTTAAATGTTCAGGTTGTGGCAAGCTTATTCACACAGAATGTGATTTTCTTGATAAGCTCTCTGCTCATATATTTTCAGACCATCAATTCACCATAGATGGTTCAAAGACTGTGCTTTATGGCACTTGTAAATCTTGCGTAAAGGAGAAAGTATAATGACAACATTTTTACACGCACACGTGGAAGTGCCTGTTTTTTCATTTAACGGTATTTTTGATATTCTTCTTGACGCTGTTCTTGATACTCTCAAAGCTCTCCCCTTTTTGTTTCTTGCCTTTTTAGTAATTGAATTTTTAGAACACAGAGCGCAGGATAAAATCAAGCATATTTTCACTCGAACAGGTATTGCAGGTCCACTTATCGGCACCGTTTTAGGCTGTGTGCCACAATGTGGATTTTCAGTAATGAGTGCAAACCTTTATTCAAGTGGTATTATCACGCTTGGCACTCTTATTGCAGTTTTTCTTGCCACATCTGACGAAGCGATTATTCTTCTTGCTACTGCACATAATGGTGTTTTTGAGATTTTCAAACTGCTTGTTACAAAAATAATTATCGCTCTTATTTGTGGTTATATTATTTATTTCATTGAGAAAAAGCACCATCACTCTCATCATCACCATTCTCATGACCTTTGTGAGCAAGACCATTGTGGTTGTGATGAAGAAAGTGGAGTATTGCGTCCAGCCTTAATCCATACAATTAAAGTTTTTGGATTTTTACTTTTATTTACCCTTATAATTGACCTTTTTGTAGCTTTTATAGGCATTGACACATTCTCTCACCTTTTGCTTTCAGAATCTGTTTTTCAGCCATTTCTGTCGGCAATTATAGGGTTTATACCTAACTGTGCATCGTCAATTTTGCTCACACAGCTTTATATAAGTGGTACGCTCAGTTTTGGTTCACTCATTGCAGGACTTTGCACAAACGCGGGCGCAGGATTACTTATTCTATTCCGCAACAAGAAAAAAGCAAAAGAAAATCTTAAGATTTTAGGTATTCTTTATTTATGTTCAGTTATTCCCGGAATCATTTTACACTTATTTTTATAAAAAGTGGTTTACTTTCGGGTTTTAATGTGTTAAAATGTTAATGTAAGAATCCACGGAGGTTTTATACATTATGAAAAAGACATTTAAAAATGAAAATACAGATTTTCTTGTTCAGTGCATTATGCAACTTAAAAACGAAGAAGAATGCTATAACTTCTTTGAGGACCTTTGCACATTAACTGAGTTTCATTCAATGGCTCAACGCTGTGTTGTTGCAAAAATGCTCACAGAAAAGAAAGTTTATAATGATATTGTTGCTGAAACAGGTGCATCAACTGCAACAATCAGCCGTGTAAACAGAAGCCTTCAATATGGTGCTGACGGTTACGATACTGTTTTTGGAAGACTTAAGAAATGAGTTATGATATTTTTTCATCGGTCTATGATATTTTGACCGATAATGTAGATTATCAACAAATGACAGACAGAATATGCTCTCTGTTATCTCAGAACGGGATAAACGGGGGGCTTTTGCTTGATTTAGGTTGTGGCACTGGTACACTCTCATTTATGCTTGAAGAAAAGGGTTATGAGATTATCGGTGTTGACCCAAGTGAAGATATGCTTAGCATTGCCAATGAGAAAAAATATGAACTCAACTCCCCTGCTATCTTTCTTTGTCAGAGTGGTGAAAATCTTGATTTATATGGCACAATTGACTGCGCTGTGTCAAGTCTTGACACAATAAACCACATTGACAGTCTTGACAAGGTGCAAGAGACCTTCAAGAGAATTTCTCTTTTTATGAATATGGGTGGCATTTTTGTTTTTGATATGAATACACCATATAAACACAAGAAAATTCTTGGTGACAATGTTTTCTTCTATGATATGGATGAGGTTTATTGCATCTGGCACAATAGTTATGACGATAAAAATTTCAAAACTGACATTGAACTTGATTTCTTCATCAAAAATGAAGATGACGACAACTATCAAAGATATAACGAAGCATTTTCAGAGTACTCATACGATATCTGCACAATTATTGAAATGCTCAATGATTGCGGATTTGAGCTTTTAGGATGCTACGATGATTACACAGACAACGAAGTGACTTATGACTCACAAAGAGTTACTTTTGTAGCAAAAAAGACTAAAACAATTTTTAAGGATGAATTAAAATGAACGAACTTGTTAGAATGATTTCAGAAGACGGTACACTCTATGTTTTAGCCGTTAATTCAACTGAAATGGTTCAAGAGATGCAGAATATCCACCAGACATCAAAAGTGTGTTCTGCGGCCCTTGGCAGACTTATAACAGCTGCTGGTATGATGGGTGTACTTCTCAAAGGTGACAAAGACACTCTTACCATTAAAATGAACGGAAGTGGCCCTGCATCCCCTGTTGTTGCAGTTGCAAACTCAAAAGGTCAGGTTAAAGGGTATATCGGCGACAGAAATGTTCAGTTGCCATTGAATGCAAAAGGTAAGCTTGATGTTTCGGGAGCTATTGGCAAAGATGGTTTCCTAACTGTTATCAAAGACTTGGGGCTCAAAGAGCCATATTGTGCACAAATTCCCGTAGTTTCAGGTGAAGTTGCAGAAGACATTACTGCATATTATTTCACAAGTGAACAGACTCCAACAGTTTGCGCTCTCGGTGTATTGGTTGACCCTGAAACTGAAAATGTGCTTTTAGCAGGTGGATTTTTAATTCAGTTGCTCCCTACCGCAGATGAGCAAACCATTTCACTTGTTGAAAAAGGATTAGAAAATATTAAACCTGTTACAACAATGCTTGCAGAAGGGCTCACTCCTGAACAGATTTGTGAAAAGGTTTTACCTGAATTTAATATGCAATTCCTTGACAGACAAGAAATTTCATATAAATGCGATTGTAGTGTAGAGAGAGTTACAAAGGCGCTTATCGGTGCAGGCGAAGATGGACTTCGAGAAATGGCAGAAGATGAAAACACAGAAGTTGTTTGCCATTTCTGTAATACGAAATATAATTTTTCAAGAGAAAAGATTTTAAAGCTTTTAAAAGAAGCAACAAAATAAATCCAATAAAAAAGAACCATCGAAAAATCGATGGTTCATTTTTTATAACTTTAAATTAGTCAGCAACTGGAGCTGAAACTGGGCAGCTATCTGCACAAGCACCACAATCGATGCATGTATCAGCGTCGATTACATAGATGCCGTCTCCTTCAGAAATAGCCTCAACTGGGCAATCAGCTGCGCAAGCGCCGCATGAAATGCAATCATCAGTAATTCTGTATGCCATGGTTATGTACCCTCCCTTTATTATTTATGTTTACATTGTAACATATAATTCTCAAAAATCAAGTACTAAATTATTCAATTCCTTTAAGTGCTTCTAATTCTTCTTTTGAAACATTAATTCTTGCATCTTTTAGGATTTTCACCTGATGTCTGTGAATAATAAGTGGTGCTGCATCAGGACGACGGTCTAACGTAACCTTGAGCATTCCTGTAATCAGGTTATTTTCGATTACCTTGCCTTTTCCGTCTGGTGTATCAACGATTGCGCCAACCTTTGGTGTTACTCTTAAAAGATGCTCATAAGTGTCTTGCTCATATTTTAAGCAACACATAAGTCTGCCACAAGTACCGCTAATTTTTGTTGGGTTAAGTGACAAGCCTTGTTCTTTTGCCATTTTAATTGAAACAGGTTGAAAGTCATTTAAGAATGTGTTACAGCAAAATGGTCTGCCACAGATACCAAATCCACCAACCATACGAGATTCGTCACGAACGCCAATCTGACGAAGCTCAATTCTTGTTCTGAAAGCAGATGCCAAGTCTTTTACAAGTTCACGGAAGTCAACTCTGCCGTCAGCTGTGAAATAGAAAAGCAATTTGCTTCTGTCAAAAGTATATTCAACATCAACCAAATTCATATCAAGTCCATGTGCTTCGATTTTGCCTTCACAGATTTTAAATGCTTCTTTCTCTTTTTCTTTATTTTCTGCAAGAGTTTTCACATCTTCTTCTGTTGCTGCACGGATAACCTTTTTAAGTGGTTTGGTAATATCGTCTTCATTTGTTTTATGATTTGCCTTTGCAACAAGTCCGCATTCCATTCCACGAACTGTTTCAACTATGGCATAATCACCTTTTTCGAAATTTTTACCATCGGCATCAAAATCATAGATTTTGCCACCGTCTTTAAATCTGATTCCAACAGTTTCAATCATAAATTTTCTCCTATATTAAATCTATCTTCCGATAGCCTCTTTAAATTCATAACACATTCTCACAAGTAAAAGATTGTTATTGCAGTTTCTGTCAACTGCTTCAATCAGCTTGTCACAGACAGACACAAGCTGTAGCAAGCTTTTTGACGTGAGAGCCATACACAAAGCATTCACCTGTTCAGGAAAAAGCATCTCTCTTGTGTAACCACTCTTTTTAACAAGAGCGTCACGGAACACTTCAGAAAGAAGCATTATAACTGATTTTGCGAACTGATTATTCTTTTGAAAAACAGCAGTTGCTTCCATAAGCTTTAATTCGTCAACACTGAGTAGTGCATCAACAAAACTATTAACTGCATTTTCTTCTTTTTCACTTATTTTAACTTCGTCACTTAGAATTGAATAAGTCTGCACACGCGACAAAACAGTTTCAAGCATTGTGCTTCTTGATGTTGTGACGATTATGAAGAAAACATAAGTTGGTGGTTCTTCAAGAATTTTGAGTAGCGCATTCTGTGCTTGCTCATTCATATTTTGTCCGTTTTTAAGAATATATATCTTTTTATCGCTCTCATTTGGAACAATAAAAGCATTACTGCGGATTTCACGGACAGCATCAACAGTAAAATTCTTGCTTTTACCCTTAACACCATCTGTTTCAAAAATATCCGGATGCCCACCCTTTTCTGCTTTCAAACAGTCGGCACATTTAAGGCAAGGCTTTGTCTCCCCTCGACACACAAGGCAATTTGCGATATAGTGAGCAAAGTCGACACCGTCCTGCTCGTTTTCACATTCCACCAAAACACCATGTGGAAAGTTACCCTGACTCACAGACTGCGCAACTGTTTCATAAAGCATATTCACTTTTTCCATTTTAGAATCTGTCATATCTTATAAAACTGCTCCACATCAAGAACGAAAATTGTTGCTCCACCAACGGTCACTTCAACGGGCATTGAAGAAAGCATTGATTCACCGATATATGTAGTGTTAACAGGGGTGATTTGTTTGCGTTGTTTACTGTATTCACCAATAATGTTAATCACTTCATCAACCTTGTTATTTTCAACACCCAAGAGAAGAGTAACATTCCCTGCTCTTAAAAATCCACCTGTTGTAGAAAGTCGTGTTGCCGAATAACCTGCTTTTGTAACAGCATTCATAACGGCATTAGCATCATCATTATTGATAATAGCAACGATAAGTTTCAAACTAATCACTCCTTTTTATTACTGTAACATTTGCGCGATTGCAATCATTACAGGCATTGTTAAAATTGAGAGCACACTGACAAAGGATGTAACCTTTGAAGCGAGTGCTGTATCTCTGTCAAATTTTGCAGCAAACATAACTGTATTGCTTGCAGTTGGTGCAGATGCACTGAGCACACAAGCAACCAACAATGTGCCACCAAAGCCGAAAAGCTTTAATGCACCGATTGTGATAAGTGGCATTAAAATAATTTTTAAAGCAGCAGAGCCAAAAATTCTTTTATCAGAAAACAAAGTTTTCCAGTCTGCTGATGCTAAATATGTTCCGAACATAACCATTGCAAGGGGTGTGTTAAGGTCTGCAAGGTATGAAACAGGTTGATAAATAACATCGGGTAATTTTATCTGCAAAAGGAAAAGTGGAAGTCCTAAACAAACACCGATAACACCTGGGTTAATGATAAGTTTTTTAAGGTTGAATCCACCCTTTTCTTCTTTTTTCTGCATTACACTCACACCGTGAGTAAATGAAAGAATATTGAATGGGACGAGAATTACTGAGCAATAGAACACGCCTTCATCGCCCAAAACCGCTTGTGCCAAAGGCAACGCCATATAACCCACATTACCATAGCAAGACGCATATTTAAATATACAAGCCGTTTCTCTATCACCTTTATTAAAGAATATCTTTGCAAAGACCATTCCTAAAACGTGAAAAAATATGCCACCTAAAAGTGCCAAAAACAAGCCTTTTAGCGCATCTTTATTATATTCCATTCCCACAAAGGAACGAATGATAATTGCTGGGGCTACAATATAGAACAACAAGTCCGTTGTCATTCTTGATGCCTTTTCTGTGTAAACACCGATTTTGTGACACACAAAGCCCACCATTGCAATTAAAAAGAGTATGACAACCTGTGTAAAGGATGTCAGAACATTATTTAAAAACAACTGCATAGAACATTACTCCGAAAGAAAATTATCGTCAGTTTCCATAATGTCAGGTTCACTCTTATTTTCTTCACCGAGAAGCTCTAATGCATCATTTTCTTTTGCATATTTCATAGCGTTGATAATATAAGCAAATGCAAAAATTGCAAATCCTAAATCGCAAAGACTGAATGGATATTCATCTGGAAGTGCTTTGCCATTTGCAGTGAGCACCATTAAAAGTCTTGGCAAGTTTGTAACTGTGCAGAAGAAAATGCTTACGAAACCTGATGCAAAAACTGTTCTCATAGCTTTGCTGTTTGCAAGACCTGATGAAATTCTTGCAAAATTAAGAAGAAAAATCATCATAAATGCAAGCATAAAGAGTTCAAGCATTAAATCAGAAACATTCACATAAGCTATTTTTCTCACAAATCGCACTACTATTCTGCTCATTGCCCAGAAAAGTGGTGTGATTGCCATAAATTTATATTGTGAATAAGTTGTTCTTCCGTCAATATATGAAATACCGAAAATGAGCATATAAATTGCTGCAAAAACGCCGAATATTGTTTCAATTAACAATGGTGCCTGACCTTGGTCGATTGTACCCATAAATGAAAGTCCTGCTGCTGCAAAGCCTTTTGCGTTGAGGAGAAATGTTGAAAGAGATGAAACAACATCCAACACGATGCCAACAGCAAAAACAATCGAGCCAACTGCCATAAGCATATCTTTTCTGAATGGTGACTTTGACGCAGGAACATTTTTTGCGAGCATTGTGAGAACATAAGGCACAACAACTGCAAGACCGCAAAGTGCATACATCACATATATAGACCAGTCGTGAACTCTGTAAAATCCTGTGTCACTCTCAATTATATTGAGAAGCTGATACATTCTGAAAATCACGCCAACTGCCATAAGTCCAAATGCAATATAGAGAGATAACATTGGGTTTATTTTTTCGAATTTTCCTGTTAATTTCATAAATTCTCTTACCTTTCCTCAATTGGAATGTATTCTTTTTGAATTCCATCTGTTCTGAGAATTCTATCTTCCATCGGCACATAGGCACGTGGAATTGTTACATTCTTATAAGCAGGACGAATAATTCTGCCACCTGTTGTAAGCTCTTCAATTCTGTGAGCTGACCAACCTGCCATTCTTGCTGTCATAAAGAGTGGCGTGAAAAGGTCTTGTGGAATACCAAGCATATCATAAACAAGCCCTGAATAAAGGTCCACATTAGCACAGATTTTCTTTTTGTTGCCACGACCTGCAAAAAGTTCAGGGGTAAGTGTTTCAACAAGGTTTAAAAGTCTAAACTCGTCTTCTCTGCCGTGAATTTTTGAGAATTTTTCAGCATAGCGACGAAGAATAACTGCTCTTGGGTCAGAAAGAGTATAAACTGCGTGACCCATACCGTAAACAAGACCTGAATGGTCATTTGCTTCTTTGCTCATAATCTTTGCAAGATAATCTGCAACCTGACCTTCATTTGTAATATCTGAAATGTTTTCTTTCATATTCTCAATCATCGTATGAACTTTAATGTTTGCGCCACCATGACGAGGTCCTTTAAGTGAGCCGATACCTGCTGCGATTGCTGCATAAGTATCTGTGCCACTTGATGTAACGCAACGAGTTGTGAATGTTGAGTTATTACCACCACCGTGCTCTGCGTGGATAATCATACAGATATCAAGAAGCTTTGCTTCTTCGTCTGTGAATTGTTTGTTTGTACGAATTGAACGAAGAATGCTTTCTGCAGTTCCCAACTCTCTCTTATTTTGGTGGAAATACATACTCTTTTTATCATATACACGACGCTTAACCTGATATGCAGCAGTCATAATAACAGGCATTTGTGCTATAAGCTGAATGCACTGACGAAGCACATTTTCAGGTGATGTATCATCAGGATTTGGGTCATATGAATAAAGTGCTAATACGCTTCGTGCTGCCTTATTCATAACATCTGGTGACGGAGCTTTCATAATCATATCTTCGATAAAGTCTTCTGGAAGCTCGCGACACTCTGCTAACAAATCTCTGAACCAAGTAAGTTGTTCTTTTGTTGGAAGCGCGCCGAAAAGAAGAAGCCAGACAACTTCTTCATAACCAAAACGGTTTTCTTTCTCGCAGTTTTCAACAATATCTGTCATATTGATTCCACGATAAATAAGACGACCATTCTTTGGAACTTTTTCACCGTCATCTATGTAATAACCTTCAACGGCACAAACTCTTGTAAGACCTGCGAGCACACCTGTACCGTCATAGTTACGAAGTCCTCTTTTAACTTCGAAACGATTGTAATAGTCTGGGTTAATTTGGTAATTTTTACGAAGTTCTTCGCATAATGTTGAAAGAGCTTCATTGGAGATACTTGAAATATATTCTGACATTAATTTTTTACCTCCTTGTAGAAAATTTCGATATGTATCCATAGTAATATAATTATACAGTATATATTTTATAACAAATAAGGAATAAAGTCAACAAAAAGGGAGCGATAAAACAATGAAAAGTTATTCTGTAATCTGCTTTTTTCTGCTGCTTGCTATGATTATTTGTCCGTTGGCATCAGTTGAAAAAGCAAAACAAGTTTTTTTAGGTGAAACAGGGGTTGAAACGGAAGAATTGCAAGCAGAAGAATCCGCGTCAATAGGAACAGTTTCTACCGTTAAAGTTATGAATGCAAATAGTAAAAATATTACTGAATTAAGCCTTGAAGACTATTTGCTCGGTGTGGTAGCAGAAGAAATGAGCGCATCATATCACGAAGAAGCAATCAAAGCACAAATCATTGCAGCTCACACCCTTTTAGAGCACTCGAAACTCACCAAAAACGAAGCTTTGGGTGAAGCAGATATATCTGATAGTCCCGCTACTCATCAAGGATTTTTCACTGTGGACGAGCAAAAGGCAAAATGGGGCGAAAAATATGATGAATATGTGAGCAAAATAAAAAAATGTATTGAAGAAGTGAAAAATCTCATAATTCAATACAATGATAAGCCTATTACTGCCGTATTTTATGCCATCAGCAACGGACAGACAGAAAATGCAACAGATGTTTGGGGCGGCAATTACCCTTATTTAGTTTCTGTTTCAAGCGAGGGCGATACCCTCTCCCCCGGATATCTTACTGAAGTATCCTTTTCCAGTGAAGAATTCAAAAAAATCATTACAGAGCAAGGCGCAACACTTTCTGACAAACCTGATAAATGGATTGGAAAAATCACCCGCACAAATACAGGTATGGTTAAAGAAATAATCATTGGTGATAAAACTTTTAAAGGTACTGATATAAGAAAATTCTTTTCACTGAGAAGCAGTACTTTTGAATGCGAACATAAAGACGTCTCATTTATTTTCAAGGTAAAAGGCTATGGCCATGGCGTGGGAATGAGCCAATACGGTGCAAATTATCTTGCACAAGAAGGCAAAACTTATAAAGAAATTCTTGCGCATTATTATCCCAATACAGAATTAAAATCTTGTTAGATAAAATAAATTATATAATCAAACAACATTACTTTTTTGGCAGCAAAAATAATATACCTTTTTTATTGCAATTTTGAAAAAATATGGTAAAATATAATTTCAAAAGTTTAAGAGAAGGTGTGGAAAATGATTCTTCATATTTTTAACAACGCAGAAGAAATCGGCAAAGCAGTTGCCAATTTGATTATTGAACAAGTTAACGAAAAGCCAGATTCTGTTCTCGGCTTTGCTACAGGTGCTTCTCCTGTGCCTACATACCAAGCACTTATCAATGCATATAAGAAGGGCAAAGTGAGTTTTAAAGATATTACAACCTTTAACCTTGACGAATATTGTGATTTACCTGTTGACGATAAAAACAGTTATTACACATTTATGCACGAAAATCTTTTCAATCACATTGATGTTAAAGAAGAAAATGTTAATTTCTTAAATGGTAATGCAGAAGATGCAGATGCAGAATGTATGAGATATGACGATTTGCTCACAGAAAATAAAATCGACATTCAGCTTTTGGGCGTTGGCAGAAATGGTCATATTGGCTTCAATGAACCTGCAAACAAATTCACAAAGGGTTCATTTAAAGTTCGTCTTACACAGAGCACTATTGATGCTAATTCAGTTTATTTTGACGAAAATCCAATGCCACATTATGCACTCACAATGGGTACAGTTTCAATTATGAAATCAAAGCAGATTATTCTCATTGCAACAGGTCGTTCAAAATCTGATGCCATCGACGGTCTTGTTAATGGTGATATTACACCATCTTGCCCAGCATCAGTTTTACAGCTCCACCCAAATGTGCATATTTTCCTTGATAAAGCAGCCGCATCAAGACTTTAATTCAATCAAAAATCAAACCGGGTAGTTTTCACTACTCGGTTTTTTTGCCTAACAAATACATATTTGATTTTTTTGTATTTTATGGTAAAATTAAAGCAACTTGAAATTGGGAGAGTTTTTATGATGGATTTTGCTCGTTCAAAAGAAATTTTTTTAAGAATTTATGATAGCGAAGAATTGGCAAACAGAATTGAGTGTTATATAAATAAACACAAAACAACTATCAAACTTTATCTTGTTCTTTGCAACAAAAACCGTTGGGAGCCATTGCTTAAACAAAACCCTATGATGAAGCTTAGTCTTGTATATGCCTTTTTGCCAACTGTGTGGGACAGATATATGGAAAAAGGGATTCCCGATGAAGTCTTCTGGGACACAATGAGCGATATTAAAATCTGGATTGACGACCACAAAGCAGAAACCAACGAAGACGGGCTTTATGAGCTTCATTGGATTATGCACCATATGAATTTGGGGATTTTCAAAATCGGCAGATTGCAATATCAGAAGCTGATTTATTATTTCAAGACACCATATAAAAATGGTGACAACGAAGTTAAATTCGGTGACAAGATTTTAAATGTGCATATCCCCCGTGGTGCAAAACTTGATTTTGAAGAGTGTGAAAAATCATTCGTTATGGCGCAAGAGTTTTTTGCAAAATATTATCCTGATTTTCCTAACAACAAGTTTATGTGCCACAGTTGGTTGCTTTATTCTGGCAACAAAAACTTTATGGATGAAGACAGCAATATTTTAAAATTCCAAAAACTTTTTGAGCTTGTTGAAGAAAAAGAAACACCCCACCCAACATATCGTTGGCTATTTGGAGTGAAAATTTCAAATGACAACCTTATGAAAAACAAAAAAGAGTTCGGCAGTTATGGTTTCACAGGTGGACTTAAAAAGAACACCGAGCTTCGCAGAAATGCTATTGAATATATCAAAAACGGTGGAACATTCGGCGAAGGACTTGGGGTTAAAAGGATATAAGAAAAGGGACGGTTAACCGTCCCTTATTTATTTTTCTTCTGGGTATTTCATATTCCAGTCGTTTCTGAGTTTTGTCATCATGTTCATTACGTCGATTGTGTAGTCAAGTCGCATTGTGTTTTTGCCGTTTTCGATAGCATTTTCCATATTCTGTAACTCATAGTAAAGTGCATTTTCCAGCTTGCCTGCTATGATTTCTTCGGTGCGACCGTCTTCGGTATATGTAATCACCGCTTTATCGGCTCTGGGGTATTCAAAAATCTCGATATAGGCATTATCATAGCAAATTGTTGCTCTCTTTGGTTGTTTTGCGTGAAGTGAGAGGGTTACACTTGCCATCTGCTCTTTTTCATTTTCAATTATAATGCTTGATTGCTCGTCTGCGCCCGTAGGTGCGAATTTCACTTGAGAATTTATTTCTGCGTTTTTAGTATCCATAAACATTCTCACAAGTGAAAGTGCATAGATACCAATATCTAAAAGTGCGCCACCTGCTAAATCCATATTAAAGAAACGGTTTGTCATATCGTATTCTTTAAAACTGCCAAAATTCACTTGGGCAAGACGAAATTCCCCTAATTTACCTGAATTTATAATTTTTTCAAGTTCAGAATAAAGTGGCATATTATAAATTGTCATCGCTTCGGCTAATATGAGATTTTTCTCGTTTGCCAGTTCAACTGCTTTGTTAAGCTCTTGAGAATTAAGTGTAATCGCCTTTTCGCAAAGCACATGCTTGCCACTCTCTAATGCTTTGAGAATATACTCAATATGCTTATTATGTGGAGTAGCGATATAGACAACATCAACATTCGCGTCTTGGAACAAATCGTCAATATTTTCATAAACTTTTTCTATATTGTATTTTTCTGCAAATGCTATTGCTTTCTCACGAGTACGATTAGCAACAGAATAAATCTTGCCACCCATTCGAGTTATATCACGGGCAAAGTCATTTGCAATGTTGCCACAACCCAAAATCGCCCAATTAAACTTATTAAGCATAAACTCACCTCTTTAAATATAATATCACAAAGCACAATAATAAACAATATAAAACACTCACCTTGCGATGAGTGTTTTTTGCTATATGGTTAATTTAATCTTCTCTTTTTTGCGGTCATAGGAATAATCACAATTATTGCCAATGCAAATACTGAGAGCAAAATTTTCACAATATTACTGAGTGTGAAGAAATTGATGCCATCGCCACTAGGAATTGCTTCTTGATTTGCATTATTACCATTATTTTCTGCGCCATTGCCATTGCCTTGATTTTTGTCAGGGTTGTTTATTGACGGATTATTCTGTTCATCATCACTTGCAAGGACAAATGCATTTGATTGCATCTTCATTCTGCAAATGTCATATACACAAAGTCTCATCGCATTACCCATGCCGATTGGGTCTGCTTCATAAGCTGCTTTAAGAGAATCTTTTGTTTGTGACGCTGAAACAACATAGAGCATTGTGAGAATACCGCTGTTTCGTGCATAAACTGCAAGTGCGGGGTCAAGATAGCCATCACCTGTAAGGTCAATACTTGCATCAGTAATAACAAAACCGTCAAAGCCCCATTCAGTTCTTAAAAGGTCTGTTACAAGAGCCTTTGAGCCACCACACCATTGATTGCCTAATCTGTTGTATGCTGTCATTATACCCTTTGCTTTGCCTTCTTTAACAGAAATCTCAAATGGCTCGAGATAAAGTTCTCTGAGTGACTGTTCATTAAGCCATGTGTAAAGACCATTTGACTGTCTGTTTGTTTCTTGGTCGTTAGCAACAAAATGCTTAACTGTAACTATGAGTCCCTTTGACTGTGCGCCTCTTGTAACGGCTGCAGACATTTTACCTGAAAGCAATGGGTCCTCTGAGAAATACTCGTTATTTCTGCCTCCTAATGGGCTACGGTGAATATTACAACCCGGTGCATACCAAACATGTGTGCCAAGCTCGATACCCTCTTGACCGATTGCTTCACCAAATTCTTCTGCTAATTCGTCATTCCAAGTACACGCAATAACAGTAGCCACAGGGAAAGCAAGACCTGAATCAGTATAGAGAAGTCCACCAGGACCTTTGATAGATGATGGGCCATCGTTATCTGACGTTGCAGGAACACCGAGTCTGTCAATAGCTATTGTTTCATATCCGCAGTCGCAAATAAGTTCGATTTGCTCTTCAAGGGTTAACTGGTCAAGGAATTCATCCCACAACTCTTCATTTCTTGCAACGTCGCTTAATGTGATTACGCCGTCTTCATATTCTACACCCATTTTTGGTGCTTCGCCCTCTGTTGTAGGTGCAGGGCGAATGTCACTATTAAGCACATCTTCTGTTGCCGCAAAATTCACAGGTGCTTTTGGATATGTGTTCACTTCATCTGCGCGTGACATATATGTCAAATCGCCTTCTGCAAACTCGAAAAGGTTTTTAATAGGATTACCAGTAGTATTGTCTGTATCATACACAACAGTTTCTGCTACGTTATATTTATATATCTTTTCAAATGTTCTTACATCACGAGCAACATAAATATCATATTCTCCCGCTTCAAGCACCCATGCTTCTTCTGTTTTTGAATCATAAGAAGCCATATCTTCTGTAGCATAAGAGATTGTTAACACTTCACTTTCACCAGGTTGTAATAACTTTGTTTTATCATAAGCGGCAAGCTCGATTGCACTCTTTTCAATGCCACCCATATAATATGGTGCTGAGAAATAAATCTGCACAACATCTTTGCCTGCAACATTACCTGTATTTGTAACTTCAACTTCTATGGTCACATTTTCTTCGTCAGCGTTGAAAGATTTAACATCCCAAGTGAAATCAGTATATGACAAACCATAGCCGAAAGGATACATCACCTTTTCAGGTGCAAAGGTTTCAAAATATCTGTAACCTACATAGATGCCTTCGCAATAGTTAACGAAATAGCTTGGAATACCGCTGACACCTGTATATTGATAATTACCAAAATTCATATTTGACGGATGGTCTTCTAAATTATAGGCGATAGTATCAACAAGTTTACCTGATGGGTTAACGTCACCAGAGAGTACTTTGCCCACGCTATCTGTTGCAACTTCACCGGGAAGCCACATAATCATAGCGGCTTTAATATTGCTATAATCGTCCAACCATGACATATCCATTATATTTGATAAGTTGAACACTACAATTACATCTGAGAATGTAGCACAAACCTTATCAAGCATATTTCTTTCTTCCGCACTAAGCTTCAAATCTTCAACGGCAAGGTCTTTCATTTCAGTACCGACTCTGCCGATAACGACAATGGCTGTATCTGAGAATGCTACTGCATCATTCATAACAGTATCGCTGATATTAGAAATTGGCATTTCTGCTTTACCGCCTGAGAAGAACTGTTCAAGCACACCACCAACATAGTCAAGAAGTCCGCCATCTGATTCTGCATCTGTGTATTCAGCATAGATGTCATAAATAACTGGATTATACTGGATGCCTGCATTTGTGAGAGCGTCATAAAAGCCCACTGCTGTATCCGCACGCACAGCACCTGAACCTGCCGCACCAGCTAATGCCAGAGCACAAGAGCAAACACCGAAAACATTAACTTTCTTATCCTGCAAAGGAAGTACATTATCTTGATTTTCAAGAAGCACAATGCCTTCTGCTTCTATCTGCTTTGCAATCTCAATAGATTTTGCAGTTGTTTCAGCTGAAATTTTAGTTTCAGTTGTAATAATCATACCGCCACTTGCAAAGCAACTTATTGTAGATAATACTACGATTACAATTGTAAGCATAATCGATAAGAACTTTTCACAATATTTTTTGCTCATATTATTCAATCCCCCATACAATGAAAATTGATTTATAAGTATTATATTAGCACACAAATTAAACATATTCAATAAAAATAATAATAATTTATATGAAAAATTGTGAAGAAACACAAAAGCGATGAATTCTGTTCAAAAAGAAAACAGTCACCATAAAGGTGACTGTTCTTATTTCTGGCATTGACTACGCTATTTGATACAATTCGTCATTTTGGAGATGGCATTGCAGTAAAACTGTTGCTTTTTGTTGTGTGAGTGGTATAATTATTTTAGAAAGCAGGTGAGCATTATGGCAGAAAAGAAAGAAAAAAGATATGTGAGCGATAATGCTCAACTTATGGTTGAATGGGATTGGGAGAAGAATAATGAATTAGGTTTTAATCCTAAGGAAATAACAAGCCACAGTGGCAAAAAAGTCTGGTGGATTTGTGCCAACGGACATTCTTTTGATGCAACGATTGCAAACAGGGCTAATGGCAAAGGCTGCCCATATTGCTCTGGTCGATACGCCGTAAAAGGTGAAAATGATTTACAAACTGTTAACCCAACTCTGGCGAAAGAATGGATTTATGAAAAAAATAATGGATTAACACCTATGGATGTATTGCCCAATAGCAATAAAAAGGTATGGTGGAAATGTAGTAAAGGTCACGAGTGGCTAGCAAATATAAACAGCAGAAATGCAGGGAGCGGATGCCCATATTGCTCGAGCAAAAGAGTTTTAAAAGGCTATAATGATTTACAATCGGTTAATTCACCCTTAGCGATAGAATGGAATTATGGAAAGAATAATGGATTAACACCTATGGATGTATTACCAAATAGTAATAAAAAGGTTTGGTGGAAATGTAGCAAAGGACACGAATGGCAAGCGACGATATCTAATAGAAACAACGGAAACGGATGCCCATACTGCGCAGGACAATATGTTGTTAAAGGTGAAAATGATTTGCAAACGGTTAATCCAACTTTAGCGAAAGAGTGGAATTATGAAAAGAATGGTGGATTAATGCCTATGGATGTATTGCCTAATAGCAATAAAAAGGTATGGTGGAAATGCAATAAAGGACATGAGTGGCAAGCAACGGTGACAAATAGAAATAAAGGAAACGAATGTCCTGTTTGTAATTCTGAGCGAAAAACTTCTTTTCCTGAATATGCGCTTGTGTATTATATTGAAAAATCTGGGTTAGGGGTAGTGCATTCATATAGAGAAAAAGGGTACGAATTGGACATTTATATTCCATCTTTAAAAATTGCCATTGAATACGATGGATATTATTGGCACAAGCACAGAACTGAAAAAGATTTGGTAAAAAATTACAGGTGCAAAAAAGATGGAATCAAATTGTACAGAATAAGAGAGGGCTTACCACCACTAAACGACAGTTCTATAGATTACATTGTTCAAGATAATCAAAAGAACTGGTCAAAAGTACTTAAAGAAATATTAAGTGAAATAACTGGAACAAATGTTGATGTTGATTTAGAAAGAGACCATATTGACATAGAAAACTTGAGGGAATATACCGAAAAAGAAAACTCGCTTTTGTTTTTAAATACAGAAATATCAAAAGAATGGAATTATGAAAAAAACGGAAATTTAAAACCTGAAAACTTTTCTGCAAATAGCGAAAAAAAGGTATGGTGGAAGTGCAGCAAAGGACACGAGTGGCATGCAACGATAGCAAATAGAAATAGTGGGCGCGGATGCCCGTTTTGTTCAAATAAAAAAGTTTTGAAAGGCTATAATGATTTGCAAACAGTTAATCCAACTCTAGCAAAAGAGTGGCATTATGAAAAGAATAATGGATTAAGACCTATTGATGTAACACCAAATAGTAATAAAAAAGTATGGTGGAAATGCAATAATGGACATGAATGGGAAACAACTATTAATAATAGAAGCAATGGAAATGGATGTCCGTATTGTTCGGGACGATACGTTGTTCTAGGTGAAAATGATTTGCAAACGGCTAATCCAACTTTGGCGAAAGAGTGGCATTATGAAAAGAATAATGGATTAAGACCTATTGATGTAACACCTAATAGTAATAAAAAAGTATGGTGGAAGTGTAACAGAGGACATGAGTGGCAAGCAACGATAGCGCATAGAAATATAGGGAACGGGTGTCCGTATTGCTCAGGTCGATATACTGTTAAAGGTACAACTGATTTGCAAACGATTAATCCAACTTTGGCGAAAGAGTGGAATTATGAAAGAAATTTAGATTTAAAGCCTAGTGAGATTTCACCAGGTAGTAATAAAAAAGTATGGTGGAAATGTGCAAAAGGACATGAATGGCAAGCTACTGTTAATAACAGAAGTAAAGGTAGAGGTTGCCCTCAATGTTTCAAAGAAAAGCGTAAAAAAATAACCTGACAAATTTTCCTTTTATTAGCTTATTTCAGCCGTTTAACGATTATCAGTAATTTAACGATAGGTCAGATAGAATTTCTTACTAATCAACTAAATAGGCAATAAAAAGCGTTGCAAGAGGGACAACACTAATCCCAAATGCAACGCTTGTACTTTTGTGACAGACTTAAATATTCAGTGAATTATTCTATAATCTCTATTTTGTCGCCTTCAAAGACTTTGCCGCCTTTAAGAACCGTCGCAAAGACGCCCTCTCTTGGCATAACGCATTTTCCAACAAGTTTTTGAATTGCACATCCTTCGTGGCACTCTTTACCGATTTGACTGATTTCAATAACACATTCGCCGATTTTAAGTTTTGTGCCTACAGGGATTGTGAAAAGTTCAATACCTTCTGTTGTGATATTTTCGGCAAAAACACCGTGACAAAGTCCGTCAGTCGGCAGACCTTTTGATTTGTCAATGCTCTCCTTAGCCAGCAAACTCACTTGTCTGTGCCATTTGCCTGCGTGAGCATCACCCTCAAAACCGAAATCTTCTATCAGCACACCCGGATTAATTTTTGTCTTTGGTGTGCCTTTTTTTTCACTAATGTTAATTGATAAAACTTTACCTTTCATAATTATCCTCCTATTCTGTTCATACCATGGTGTTGTCCGTAACCACAAGAGAATTTGTGTTCCATAGGTTTAGAAAAAATTGCTTGTTTAATTGTTTCTTGTAACATAACATCATCATTTATCACTTCTTTAAGGTCAAAGGTTAAATCACTGCCCAAGCAGGGTTTAACCTTTCCGTCAGAGAGAAGTCTTATTCTGTTACATTCATTACAGAACTTATCGCTGACAGGCGTAATAAGGCCAATTTTACCTTTGAATGAATCCGCTTCATAATACCTTGCAACGCTCTTTTCAAAGTCACTACCATTTGCGGAAACAGGTTTTAGAAATGGGAATCTGCTTAAAATTTCGTCACCGGTAATCACAAGGCTTTTGTCCTCACCCTCGCGTGAAAAAGGCATAAGCTCAATAAAGCGGACATCAATATCTCTTTCCTTCGCAATGTTTATAAGACTTTCTGCTTCATTGTCATTTTGACCTTTTATGAGCACGGCGTTAAGCCTTATTGGTAAAAGACCCACTTTCTCACATTCGTCAATTCCCTCATATACTTTATGAAGAACATCGCGCCCAGTAATTTGTTTGAAAAGTTCTCTATCGGTTGTATCAAGACTAATGTTTATCGCATTGACGCCTGCATCCTTCAAATCTTTTGCACAATCTTTGAGTAGCACACCATTTGTCGTGAGTGCAAGCTTTTTAATTGTGTCAATTTTACTAATTCTTTTTGCAATATCACAAATATCTTTTCTTACCAAGGGTTCGCCACCCGTAAGACGAACTTTGGTGATGCCACACTGCGCAAATGCTTTAACGATTTTTTCAATTTGTTCCGCTGAAAGTTCATTTTCGGGACTTTCATTTTGTGCACCACAATAAGAACAGTTCAAATTACATTTTTTTGTAACTGACACACGAAGATAATTTATTTTTCTGCCATAACTGTCAATCATTCTTAAAATCGCTCTTTCCACCTGTTTTTTCTAGGAGTTTAATTTCGCCAATCACCATTTTTTTATCAATGGCTTTGCACATATCATATACCGTTAGTGCCGCAACGCTTACAGCGGTGAGTGCTTCCATTTCGATACCTGTTTTATATGTGCACTTGGCTGTAGAATAGATATACAGTTCATTTTCACCATTATTATCAAAGGTGATTTCTACACTGTCAATAGGAATATTATGGCACAATGGTATAAGCTCCCAAGTCCGCTTTGCAGCCATTATACCTGCTATTCTTGCACAGCCTAAACCGTCACCTTTTTTGAGTTCTGATGCGAGAAGCTTTTCTAAAGTTTCTTTAGCCATAGTTATCTTGGCGAATGCTTTTGCAGTTCTTTGGGTTTCGGATTTTTCTCCCACATCAACCATAATTGCCTCTCCGTTTTTATTAAGATGAGTTAAATCAGCCAAAATTATATCCTCCCATCTCTGATAATCTTTCTTTCAATTCATCACTCTTTAAGAGTTTAAGAAATTGTTGCACAGAATCAGTATTATATGCCTTTTCGTCAACAAGAACATCATATTCTTCAATGCAAATTTCAATGAAATCAAGGTCATACATCTTTGCCGCTGAATAAATACCAAGACCACAGTCCGCATTACCTGCCGCAATTAAAGCTGCAACAGCGGTATGTGTGAATTCTTCGTTCTTGTAGCCGTCGATATCTTTTTTATCCATATCGTTTTTGCCTATAAGGAAGTCACAAAGAATTCTTGTTCCTGAACCGGACTGACGATTTACATATCGGCCTTTTGTAATATCTGCAAAGGATTTTATTCCTAAAGGATTACCTTTTTTTACCATAAGGCCTTGAATTCTGCCAACACCTTTAACAAGTTTTACCTTACCATCGGGAAAGTACTTCTCTATGTAGCTCTTGTTATATTTACCTGTTTCTGTATCAAGAAGGTGAATACACCCTAAATGCGCCTGACCGTTTTTTATGGCAGTTATAGCACCCATACTGCCCACATGACTTGAAGTAATATAAAAACTATGTCCTTTTTTTCTAATTAAATCAGAAAGTTCGTCAATAAGTGGGTCATGGCTTCCCGTAACAATCAATGAATTTTCAATCTGTGATATATCTTTCAATAAGCGAATTTGAACTTTTTCGCCCATTTCAAAGCCCTCACTATCTTGTGGCACAACAAGAATTCCATCTGCCTTGGTAAAGCTTGTAATTACACCTGCACCGCGATTTAACGGTATTGCCGTTAATGTATCTCCCACCCTGCCCAAAGTAACACGAACATACTCTTGATATTTAAGTGAAGATACAACTCTTTTACCTAAAATTGCAGTCACTGTTGCTACTTCCTTAGTAGTCTTTTTGTAATATAAATCAACAAGCGATTTTACTATTTCTTCCATAATTATAATAGCAGAAACGGGATAACCGGGAAGCCCCACAACAGGAACTTTGCCAATATTCCCAAGTACAGCGGGTTTGCCGGGTTTTATTGCGATACCGTGAAATAATACCTCACCTAATTCTTCAATAATGGTGCTTGTGTAATCATCTCTGCCTGCAGAAGAACCTGCAAGAACAAGAACAATATCACATTCTGTTGAGGCATTGCTTATGGCTTCTTTTAAAAGCTCTTTCTTGTCCTTTACGATATCATAAATTACACTCTCGGCACCCCATTCAGAAAGCATAGAAGAAAAAATTGCAGAATTAAATTCAATTATTTCACCTTTTCTTGGATTGGATGTTGGAGAAACAATCTCATCGCCGGTTGGGATAATTCCCACTTTAGGTTTTTTAATAACTTCAACTTCGGTAACTCCACCTGCAAGAAAAGCTCCGCACAAAGATGGAGTTATTTTTGTAAAAGATGGGGCTATCATATCTCCCATACAAATATCTTCACCCACCTGACGAACATTTTGCCAAGGGTGAAGTGCTGACAATAAACTTACCTTACCGTCAGGTAATTCAGTTACATCTTCAACCATAACAACGCAGTCATAATTTTGGGGTATTGGGTCGCCGGTATCTACTACAGCATATTGGTTTTGCCCAAGAATAATCGGGTTGTTTTCACTTGCACCGTATGTATCACTTGATTTAACCGCAATACCATCCATTGCCGACGCATTATAGTGAGGAGAACATATCAAAGCATACACCGCCTGATAAAGTATTCTGCCCGTAGCTTTTGCCGATGGAATTTTCTCAGTATTAAATGTAAAACCACTCTTTAAAAGGTGAGCAAAATATATGTCTTGCGCATCGGTTAAAGGAGTATTATTCAAATAATTATGCTTCATTATTTCACCGTCTTAAAATAAAAATACTTGTACCTCGTCACCTTGTCTTAAACCCTCAAGATTTCGGTCAATTATAATGTATCCGTCACTTTTAGAAAGCAGTGATATTACTCCACTTTTTCCAAAGTACGGTTGCACTTTATCACCACTTATTTTTACACATACAATTTCTTCTCTGCCGTGATTTGAAGATATGTTTTGAGTTAATTGCCCATTAAAAAGTCTCTCGGTTGATTCCTTGCATAATATTGAATCAATAAGCGGTTTAACAAATTTCAGAGTAACAAAATATGCCGCCATTGGATGCCCGGGCAATCCAAAAACAACTGTATTTTGAGCCTTTCCCAAAATAGTTGGTTTGCCGGGTTTTATAGCAATCCCGTGAAAATACACTTCACCCAACGAAGATATAATATCAGCGGTCATATCTCTTATTCCTGCGGATGACCCACCAGATATAAGAACAATATCATTTTCATTCACCGCTGTTTTTAATGCAGTCAGAATAGAATCGTAATCATCCTTAATTATTCCATATTCTGTACTGTCACAGCCTAATTCTTTCACAAGAGATGATAAAATATGTGTGTTAATATCTCTTATTTGTCCGAACTGCTTTTCTGAATCAATGGGCACTATTTCGTCGCCCGTTGAAATGATGCCAACCTTTATTTTTTTTGCGACTGATATTCGATTTATTCCTAAAGCAGCAAGAATTCCTATCTCACGTGAGGTAATTATCTTGCCTTTTTTTAATACAATATCTTTTTCTTTAATATCGTCGCCTTTTTTTGTTACATTCTCAAAAGGGCTAACCGCCTTTTGTACAAGGCAGTATTCGAGGAATGAGCAATCCGTATTCTCAACCATTACAACACTATCAGCACCACTCGGTAGCATGCCACCAGTTGAAATTTTTACACATTCATCTTCATAAAGCTCAATTTCTGTTTTTTCACCCATAAGAACTTCGCCGATAACTCGAAGTTGTGCAGGTGAACTTTCAGAACTGCCAAAAGTATTAGATGCTCTAAGTGCATATCCATCAACTGTTGAGCGATTAAAAGCAGGAATATTTTCCACAGAAAAAATGTCTTCAAAAAGAATTCTTCCCAGACAATTAGAAATCGAAACATTCTCTTTTTCGGCTTTTAAAAAATCAAATTGTGTTTTTACCATATTTAATGCGTCTTCACTTGACACTACTTTAAGCATTATATGACACCTTCTTTATGTATCGATTTTCCACATATCAATAAATTTCTTGCCCCAGTTAGTTTGTGGATTTGAAAGCAACTCATCAGGACTGCCTTGCTCTGCAATCTGACCTTCATGAAGCATAATTACACGGTCTGCCAAATTCTTAGCTTGCTTTGGAGAATGAGTAGTCATTAAAATTCCGCAACCAGTTTCTTGCTTGTATTTCTTAATAACACTCTCAATGATTTCAGTTCCCTCAATGTCCATAGCACTTGTGGGTTCGTCTAAAAGAAGAAAATCACATTGATTTATTATAATTCTGCCAAGTGCCAAACGCTGACATTCGCCGCCTGAAAGCTTCTTCGCTTTTTTATTCGCAAGATGAGAAAGTGATAATTCAGAAAGAATATCATCACATCTTTTTTCTATTTCTTTACTGTCTTTTGCAGAAAAAAGAATATTTTCTTTAACACTTTTGGAAAAAGGAATACTTTGTTGAGGCATATAGTATATTTCGCCATCAGCCAAAACTTCGCCGTCAGTTTTACTGAGTATTCCTGCGAGAATTCTCAAAAGTGTGCTTTTACCACTTCCGTTTGGTCCTACCACAACAACAGTTTCACCTTTATTAACAGTAAGTTCAGGTATGTTAAGGACTGTTCTCTCACCATATTGCTTTTTGAGGTTCAAGATTTTAATCATTCTTCATCCTCCCTTACCAAAGCCGAAGCTAAAATATTCACTACAAAAGATATAAGTAGAAGAATTATTCCTAAAGCTAGAGCAAAGCTGAAATTTCCCTTATTAGTTTCAAGCATAATTGCCGTTGTCATAACTCTTGTTTTCCACTGAATATTGCCGCCAACAAGACTAACAGCACCAACTTCAGCAATGGAGCGACCAAAAGCGGTCAAAACCACTGACAAAAGTGACTGCTTGTTTTCTGAAAGAAGTAAAAGAGATGTCTTTAATTTACTAAAATTAAGTCCTTTGGCAGTTTCTATAAGCTTTTTTGCGTTTATTTCAGTCATAGATTCAGTAAGATTTATCACAACGGGAATTATAAGCATACATTGTGCTATTACCATAACTTCAACCGTAAATAACAGTCCAAACGAACCAAATGGTCCGTATTTTGTAAAAAGCATATAGACAATCAGGCCTGCCACCACAGGAGGCAAGCCCATAAGAGTACCTGTTAACTTTTTGATTGTCCTTTTACCCTTGAAAACGCTTTTACCTATCAGTACGCCCAAGGGCATACCGATAAGACAAGATATGACAGTGCTGAAAAAAGACATTCTGAGTGTTACGCCAATAATCTGCAACAGTTCACTGTCCATATTCATTAACATTCCCAAGGCTTCGTTTATTTTATCCATTTATTCTTCAATGAGATAGAAAAGTGCTGAGCCATATTGCTCTTCACCATATTTGGCAATAAGCTCAGAGCATTCTTTACCTGTCATCCATTCTATAAGAGCCCTTGCACCTTCAGTGTTTACGCCGTCAAGCTTTTCAGGGTTACACTCAATAAGCGAATATGTATTTTTCATATCTTCGCCTTCGCTGAGCACAATTTCAAGTTCAAGTGAATTAGCATTTGCGAGGAATGTTGCTTTGTCTGTCAGGCAATAGGCACCTTTTTCACTTGCCATTGTAAGACACGCACCCATGCCCTGACCTGCACTAATATACCAAGAATCAGATTTTGAATCAGGTACATTATCACCCCAAATTTTAAGTTCTGCCTTATGTGTACCGCTGTCGTCACCGCGTGAAACAAAATTCGCTTTAGCATCGGCAATCTTTGCAAAAGCTGCCGCTGCACTTTCACTGCCTTTAACACCCGCAGGGTCTGATTTTGGTCCTACAACTACAAAGTAGTTATACATAAAAGGTATTCTTTCAACACCATAGCCCTCTGATACAAATTCTTCTTCAGATGCCTTTGAGTGAACAAGAATGAGGTCGGCATTGCCGTCTTTTGCCTTTTGAATAGCCGCACCCGTTCCTGCAGACTGAACTTCAACTGTATAACCGGTAGCATCTTCAAAATATGGAAGAAGATAAGAAAGCAGACCTGAGTCATTAACCGAAGTTGTAGTTGACATGCGAATAACAGGGTTTTCAGGTGTTTTTTCTTTAGCGCATGCTGCAAAGCTTAACAGCATTACAACAGAAAGAAGGATAGCTAGAAGTTTTTTCATAATTCATTCTCCTTTTCAATCACGGAAGGTAAAACGGTTTCCCATAGTTACCCTTTGACCGATGCCGTTCGGCAGTGTTTTTCGGTCACGCCCAAATTTTCGTGCAAAAAATGTTTAGAAAAAGTGAGTCGGAATATGAATTAAAAGCGATTTTTTCGCTTGCTTCTCAAAAAAAGTGTGCAAATTACATAATATTTTTAAAATTATTATAAAAATATTGTAAAATATGCTCTTTTATGATATTGTATAACAGTAAAGAGAATATTTCAAGTAGGGAGTGAGAAAAAAATGACCTTCGGCGTTGTTTGTGTCAGCGACAGATGCTCAAAAGGTGTTTGTGAAGATAAAAGTGGTCCGCTTATCAGTGAAATGTTATCAACATTAGGAAAAACCGAAAAATATGTTTTAGTTCCCGATGAAAAAGAGGAAATAGAAAAAGTTCTTATTAACCTTTGCGACGATGTGAAAGTCAATGTTATTTTCACAACAGGCGGAACAGGATTCTCACCAAGAGATATTACCCCAGAAGCTACAAAAGCAGTTATAGAAAAAGATGTTCCTGGAATTGCCGAGGCAATTAGACAAAAAAGCCTTGAAATCACCGAAAAGGCCATGCTTTCGCGTGCAGTTTCAGGCATTCGAAAAAACTCACTTATTATAAATCTACCGGGTAGCCCTAAAGCTGTGAAAGAAGCACTTGAAGTTGTTATTCCCGTTTTGCCACACGCTGTTGAAGTTCTTTCAGGAAACACGCTTAATTGTGGCGGTAATTACTGAGCGGGGTGGTCGCTTTTGAATGAAAAGGAAAAAGTTCAAGGCTTTTGCATTAGCGACAAAAGTGCTTGTGTAATCGGATGTGGTGGCTTAGGTTGTAACATTGCCGTTCATTTAGTTGGCGCAGGAATTGGCAACTTGATACTTTGCGACTTTGATAAGATTAATGAGAGCAATCTTAACCGTCAGTTTTTATACACAAAAGATGATATTGGGAAAAGCAAGTGTGAAATATTAAAAAGACGCTTGTATGATTTCTCTCAAGATACTGAAATTAAATGCATCGACTTAAAAATCGAAACAGAAAGCGATATGCAATTTGCTAAAGACTGCGATATAATTTTACTTGCCGTTGATAATATTGATGCGAGAAAATTAGTTCAAAACTATGCAACCAATAATAACATTCCTCTCGTATGTGGCGGAATAGACGGCTTTTACGGTATGGCATATCTTTATATCCCAGACTATTCCCCATGCCCTGATTGTGCGGGACTAAATATAGATGCACAGACAAAATACAACATATCTGCCACAGCAGGCATCATAGGTTCAGCACAATCTGCTCTGGCGATTAAATATCTCTTAACAGAGAATAAACAGTTAGGTGGCAAAATACTTATTTATGATGACGATATTTTTGATACACTGAAAATAAATTCATCAAAATATTGCGAAACTTGTAAAAAACTATCCTTATTATGAGGTGATAAAATGACAAATTATAAAGGCTATATGGGAAAGGTTTTGTTTGTTGATTTAAAAGACAAAACCTATAAAGAATTTCCGTGGACCGATAAAGATAGAGAAAGAACTGTCGGTGGAAAAATAATGGCAGCTGATATTTTGCTCAACCATATTAAACCGGGTATGAAGGCGTTTGACGAAGATAACTGGATTGTCATTACAACAGGCCCTCTTACAAGATGCAAATCGCCTTCATCAACAAGATTTAATATTTCAACAATTTCACCTCTTACAGGTATCCTCACTTCTTCAAACTGTGGCGGTCCTTTTGGCAGACGCTTAAAAAAAGCCGGTTGGGACGCTATGATTATCACCGGTAAAGCAGATGAGCTTACTTGGATTGAAATTGATAATGACATTGTAACTTTCCATGATGTTCCTGAAATGAGAGGTATGCTCACAGGCGAAGCCCAGAAAAAGTTTGCAAGCGGAAACGGTAAACTTGTAATTGGTCCTGCCGGTGAAAATAAAGTTCTTTATGCGGCAGCGTTCAGCGGCGAAAGAGCAGCAGGCAGAGGCGGTGTAGGTGCAGTTTTCGGTGACAAAAACATAAAAGCTATTACAGCAAAAGGTAATCAAGAGCCTGAAATTTATGACCAAGAGAGATTGGATTTCTTAAACGAACAATGGACCAATCAGCTTAAAAAGCACCCAATCACTGGTGCTCAACTTTCAAAACTTGGCACAGCCGGTCTTGTAGCACCAATGCAAGCACACAGAATTCTTGCTACAAAAAATTTCAGCGAAGGTCGTTTTGAGAATTTTGAAAAGGTTTCTGGCGAAGAGCTTACAGAAAAATACCTTATCAAAAACGGCGGCTGCCAAACTTGTCCTATGAGATGTGAAAGACGAGTTATGCACGAGGGCAAAAATGTTAAAGGCCCCGAGCTTGAAACACTTGGCTTGTTAGGTCCTAATCTTATGAATGATGACCTTGCAAAAATCATCAAGTGGAATTATGAGCTTGATGAATTGGGAATGGATACAATTTCTACCGCTGGTTCAATAGCTTTTGCAATGGAGCTTCAAGAAAAAGGTCTTTGGGATAGCGGACTTCAATTCGGTCAAACTGACAATTTAACTGAAGTTTTTGAAGACATTGCACACAGAAAAGGTATCGGCGATGTTCTTGCCGACGGTACACGAATTATGAGTGAAAAGTTTGGTGGAAAGGATTTTGCCATTCAAACAAAAGGTATGGAACTGGCTGCCTATGAGCCACGAGGAGCTGTCGGTCAAGGTCTTGGATATGCCACTGCGAACAGAGGCGGATGTCACTTAAACGCAGGATATATGGTTGTTCTTGAAGGCTTAGGTCTTAACATGGATGCATATACACCAAAGGGTAAAGCCGGTCTTACCATTGCCTTTCAAAATGTTATGGAAGCAGCTTCTGCTGCGGGATTTTGTTTATTCACATCTTATGCAGTTCTTCCATGGTTCCTTATTGCCAAACCAACAAGCATAACCACAAGACTTGTTCAGAATGTGTTCAAATTCAGTGCTCCTGTTCTTTACATAGCATCAAAATTTCCCGAAATATTAGCGGTAAATATTCCTTTGGTTCAGTATCCCAGAGTACTTAATGCCGCTACCGGAATGAAATATAATGTTGGTAAATTCCTTAAAAACGGTGCTCTTGGCTACAATACCGAGCGACTTGCTAATATTATTCTTGGTCAGCCCGTTGGACCTAAAGCCGATACGCTTCCAAAGAGATTGACTGACGAAGAACAGGTGTCAGGCAATAAGAAAACAAAAGTACCGCTTGATAAGATGAAAAAGAGTTATTATATAATTCGCGGTTGGAAAGATGGTGCACCAACAATGCACACTCTCAAACGTTTAGGAGTTAGAATTCCAGATTGCATTAAGGAGGTATTCCCTTATGGTAAAGGTTAAAATTTTTGGTGTTCTTAGAACAACAATAGGATTTGGCTATCTAGAACTTGATGCAAAAAATGTTCTTGATGTTTTTGCGGAAATATCAAAAACAATGGAAACAAGATATTACGAGGAACAAAAAAAGCTGGAAGAAATGAAAAATGACCCTAATGTTAAATACATTAAACCGAAAAATCCAGCATTAGAACCTCAAAAGGAAATCACCTTTAGTGACGCTATTGTTTATGTGAATGGTGAAAGGTGCTTAAAAAAGAAAATGAAAATTTTTGAGGGTGATGAAATTTGGCTCTTAAGCCCTGCAGCCGGAGGATAAAACGCACAAACCCAATGGTTCAAGTCCATATCCAATCTTAAAAACGAAAAACACCCATCTTTCGATGAGTGTTTTCCTTTTTTCTGGTTGCGGAGGGAGGACTTGAACCAACGGTCTTGACAAATTCTCTGCGGAGAATTTGTCTTCGGTCACCTCGCGGCTCTGACAGTCCACCGGACTGTCATTCACTTCCGCTCGGTCGTTCGCTTCGCTCTCTACCTTCGAGTTATTCGCCCTTCGGGCTCATAACCCGACGAGCGCAAATTAAAGTCTTACTTCCATAATTAGAAATGAAAAAAGACACCCTTACGGATGTCTTTTCTCGTTTCTGGTTGCGGAGGGAGGACTTGAACCAACGACCTTCGGGTTATGAGCCCGACGAGCTACCAACTGCTCTACTCCGCGATATTTAACTACGCTCTCAAAGAGTGCTTTATAATAATACACTTTGAATGCATATTTGTCAAGTACTTTTTTACTATTATATGCGAAATGTTTTTAATTATTCGCTTTTTTTGAGGGCATTTCATTCCAGAGGGTGAAGCCTAAAATCAAAACTCCGCCCAAGATTTGCATAAAAGTCATTTTTTCATTGAGAATTACAACTGACACCAACACGGCTACAAGTGGGTCGATATAACTTAAAATTGCAGCCTTTTGTCCCGGTAATTCTTTAAGTGATGAGAAATAAAGGCAATATGTAATTCCTGTGTGAATTATACCAACCACAAGCAAGCACACCCAACCTTTTGTGTTGAGTGTCTGAAGATTTACGCCATCTGTCAATGCAACATAAGGCACGAGCACAATTATGGCTGCGATAAACTGCAAAAATGTTCTGTGTATGCCGTCAACATTCTTTATAAACTTATTCACAAGAATAACTGTTGCATAAAGGGACGCTGCGCCAAGTCCGAACAAAATGCCTTTGATATGGCTATTTCCTTGGCTTATATCACCTATTCCTGTTATAAGCACGATACCGAGAGTTGACATAACAAAACAAATCCATTGCTTTGCTTTCATTTTTTCTTTAAAGAGAATTGGGCACGCGATTGTGACGATTACAGGTGCAAAATAATAGCTGAGTGTTGCAACTGACACGGTTGTGTATTTATATGCCTCAAAGAGCAAAATCCAGTTAAACCCCATTGCAACACCTGATAAAATAAGCAACGGAATTTCTTTTTTAATTTTAGAAAATGGGATTTTTTGTTTTGTTACACCCAGAAAAGAACCAATAAGAATCATAGCGAGAACTGCTCTGTAAAGAGCAATCTCACCCGATGGCAACCCGATATTTCGCACAAAAAGACCGATTGTGCCGAAAACGGACATTGAGATTATTAACATTGTTCTTGCGCTAAGTGTCTTTTTCATAAACAATCTCCAAAAACTTTAATAAAAATATTCTATTGCAAAGTTCAAATATCGTCAACAGTTTTATTGTAAATAACGACAAAATATGTTATTATTTTATCCAAAGTTCAACGAATGGTGGTGTAGGCGTGTTCAAAAATTTGCTTAAAACTGAATCAAGTTGGGAATTTTTGCAGAGCACTACCCTACCCATTATAATTTATGGCACAGGTAATGGTGCTGACAGAGTATTCGATGAGTTTGAAAAAATAGAAATTCCTGTATCTTCGGTTTGTGCAAGTGATGGCTTTGTGAGAAATCGCAGTTTTCGTGGATTTCAAGTAAAATCCATTTCGAAAGTTGAAAGTGAATATGAAGATTTTGTGATTGTGCTTTGTTTTGCGAGTCCATTAGCAGAAGTTATTGATAATATTAAGGCTTTATCAAATCGACATAAGGTTATAATGCCATCCGTCCCTGTTTATGGTGACAATATTTTTAATAAGGATTTTTTGGAAAAGCATATTGATGAGATTGAATTAGCCTATTCACAGCTTGCAGACGAGCAATCAAGAAAAGTATTTTATAATATTATAAAGTTTCAGATTACTGGTGATTTAGATTACTGCTTTGAGTGTGAAACGGATAAAGACGAAGCATTTTCTATATTGAATTTAGGTGAAAATGAGAGTTTTCTCGACCTTGGTGCTTATCGTGGGGATACTGTAGAAGAATTTTTGCGATATGCAAAGTCCTATGAAAAAATCGTTGCAGTTGAGCCTGACACAAGGACATTCAAGAAATTACAGATTAACTGTGAAAATATAGAAAATTGTGTCACACTTAACAATGCAATATGGAGTGAAAATTGCACTTTAATCTTTGATGGTAACAAGGGGCGTGGTGCTTCGGCTAATAAAGTGGGTGAAGAAAAGCGGGCACTCTGTGTTGACTATATAACTGAAAATTTTGGTGATTTCTCTTATATCAACATTGACATTGAGGGTGCAGAGAACGAGATGCTCAAAGGGGCTTTTAAGTCTTTACAGAATAAACCAAAGCTTTGTATGGCTGTTTATCATAGAAGCGAAGATATTTTCGCACTTGTAAACAGGGCTAAAGAAATAAATCCCGATTACAAGATTCATCTTCGTCATCACAAGCACATCTCATTTTGGGATACTAACATTTATTGTATTTAGGTGAAATTATGGATATAAACCTTATTGTTACTGACCTTGACGGTACCTTTTTAAACAGTAATCATTTAACAATTCCAAAAGAAAACATTGATGCTTTTAAGCGTGCACACGATATGGGCATAAAAGTTGCAATCGCAAGTGGTAGAACTAAAATTCTTGCTGATTATATTGTAGAGCAATTACCATTTTTAGATTATCTCATAACTTCAAATGGTGCTGTTACTTATGATTTACATACGGGACAAATTGTTTGTTCAACACTTATGAGCAACACTCAATCAGTTGAGATTTTTAACATTCTCAAGGATTATAATCTGATTTATGAAATCTATTATAAGGGCGATTGCTATATGAACAATAAAAGCTATGCTATGTTTGATGGTGAGCACGTGCCACCCCATATTCACGATTTACTTAAAGATTTCATTAAACCTGTGGAGTCACTTGAAGCTCTTATTGACGGACAAGGCATTGAAAAGCTCAATATTCTTTCTCTCACGGGTGAAGAAAGATTAGAGATTGAAGAAAAAGTAAGCAAAATTTGTGATGTTGCCTTTGCATCTTCATTCCCTATTATAAAAGGTGTAAACGGAAATCTTGAAATGACTAACATAAATGCTACAAAGGGATTTGCAATTAAAGGACTTGCAGAAGCACTTAATATTGGCAAAGAAAACATTATGTGCTTTGGTGACGGTGAAAATGACTGCTCAATGTTAGAATTTGCCGATTACTCTTTCGCCATGGCAAACGGTACTGACCTTGTAAAGACAACTGCTAAATATATGACAGACACCAACGACAATGGTGGAGTTGCAAAAGCTATCAACAAATATGTTTTTGGAGAATGATATGAATATTAAAGATTTTAAAGGTGCTATTTTTGACCTTGACGGTACTCTGCTTGATTCAATGCACATCTGGCATGATGTTGACGAAGAATTTTTCAGAAGACGCAATTTAAAAGTTACACCTGAATATATCGAAGTCATTAAAAATATGCACTTGAAAGCCGCTGCGGTCTATACAAAAGAGAAATATAACATTAAAGAAGACATTGACGAAATCGTTAACGAATGGCTTGACCTTTGTGCACAAGGCTATCTTAACAATGTCGATTTAAAACCCGGTGTTTATGAATATCTTAAAGCACTTCACGACAAAGGGGTTAAAATGTCCTTTGCAACTGCAAGTGAGAGAGTAGTCTGTGAGGGTACTCTCAAAAAACACGGAATTTTTGATTTTTTTGACACATTTGCCTATGTCAGCGAAATAAATATTGGGAAAACTGAACCTGATATTTATCTTCTCGCAAGTGAAAGAATGGGTGTTGCCCCTGAAGATTGCATTGTTTTTGAAGATATTATTGAGGGCATTTGCGGTGCAAAAAAGGGTAATTTCACAGTTTGTGGGGTATATGACAAAAGTTCTGCGGATGATACCGATATAATCAAAGAAGTTGCAGATTATTACATAAAATCATTTGAAGAATTGCTCTAATTATCTTTACAAAATCACAAAAAAGTTATATTATAATATGTAGTAATAAAATCAAAAATTTTTAAGAAAGAAGAATGATATATGGAAAAGACAGTTTTAGTTGAAACAAGTGCTAGACACGCTCACATTTCACAAGAACACCTCGAAATCCTTTTCGGCGAAGGCTACGAGCTTACAAAGAAAAAGGACCTTTCACAGCCAGGTCAATACGCTTGTGAAGAAAGAATCGCAGTAATCGGCCCTAAGGGTCAGTTCCCTGGCGTTTCAATTCTTGGTCCTGTTAGACCTGCAACACAGGTTGAAATTTCAGCTTCTGATGCTCGTTCAATCGGTGTTCAGGCAGTTGTCAGAGAATCAGGCGACATCGCAAACACACCAGGTTGCAAAATCGTTGGTCCTAAGGGTGAAATCGAAATCGAAAACGGCGTTATCGTTGCAAAGAGACATATTCATATGACTCCAGACGATGCAGAAAAATATGGTCTCGTTGACAAACAGGTTGTTGAAGTTAAGGTTCCATCTGCTGACAGAACACTCACATTCGGTGATGTTGTTGTTCGTGTTCATCCTAACTTTGCACTTGCAATGCACATTGATACAGACGAAGCAAATGCTGCACTTTGCGCACCAGGCACAATGGGTATTATTCTTTAATTTTTAAAAACAACATAACAAAAGACTTGAAGAAAAACTTCAAGTCTTTTTTCTTTTATTCGACAACTCTTTTTTTAATATAAAATATTATAGGTTTTTGTGGTGTTTCTTCTTGCACCTTTCTTCTTGTTGCGAAATTATAATAACTATATTTCGACATCTGTTTATATGGCAATACATAGAAAATAGGTAAAACTAAAAAGCACGACAAAACCCAACCCCAAAATGAAATATTATAAAAAGCAAAATTTAAACACTTGCCATTCATAATTTTAATGCTTTTTTCTAGAATTACAAGAGAGTCATTTTCTTTAGTTTCGAAAGCTATCGGATAACACATTGAATATCTTTTGAGAGTAACAAAAAGGAAAAATGAGCCGATAAGCAAAAGAATAAATGCTGAAATTATGAGTGTGAGTGCAATATTTCGACTGAATTCGTCGCTATTCCAATAATAATATAAAGTAGCAACAATCGAAACACAGGGTGCAAAATAAAGAGCACCCCAAGCAACTGACAAATATAATTTTAGAATATCGGTTGTAAGCAATGTACACAAGTTTTTAAAACTCAGATGTTTTATTGAAGAAAAATATGTTATATCCCCTTTTCGACTTTTGAGATAATAATAATTATTGGTAAAAATGCTTGTCACACGCCATAAAATCAATGATAAGCATATGCTTAAAGTGAATAGTGTCGCCCGAAGATAAACAGCATAAGATGGTTTAAGATATAAAAAATCAAAATTTATATCTTTTAACATAAAATACAAATAATAATTCAAGACACCAAGCAAAACAATAGTTACATAGGGCAAAATGGACACCAAAAAACATTTGAAATGACATTTCACAAGATGTTTTTTCGCATTGAGTTTAATGTAAGACGTATTCATAAAAATTGCTCCTTTCTGAATTATTATTGACAACAAAATTTCAAAATAGACCTTTAAGGAGGCAAAATTATGTGTGGTATAGTTGGTTTTGTTGGTAGTGAGCAAGCAGCGCCTATTCTTTTAGAAGGGTTAAGACGCCTTGAATATCGTGGTTATGATTCGGCGGGTATTGCTATTCGTGATGAAGATGTTACTGTCATCAAAGAAAAGGGACGAATCCAAAATCTTCAAGAACTTGTTGATAGTGAAAATCCGCAGGGCACAATCGGAATTGGTCACACCCGTTGGGCAACTCACGGTGTGCCCGACCAGATTAATGCACACCCTCACAAGTCAATGAATGGAATTGTAACACTTGTGCACAACGGAATTATTGAAAATTATATTGAGCTTAAAGAAGAGTTGATTAGCAAGGGTTATGAGTTCCAGTCCCAGACGGATACCGAAGTTATCGCACAACTTTTTGACTATCTTTTTGATGGTGATGCTCTCACGACGCTCATTAAAACTTCACAGAAATTAGAGGGTTCTTATGCCGTTGCGATGCTTGTAAAAGGTTATAACGATACAGTTTTTGCAATGAAAAAGGATAGCCCCATGATTGTGGGCAAAGGTGAAAATAAAAACTATCTCGCTTCGGATATTCCTGCAATTCTCCCCTATACTCGTGAATGCTATATCGTAAATGACGGTGAATTTATTGAAATCACAAAAGACGACATAAAAATTTATGACGAATATGCAAAAGAAAAAGAATGCAAAATCAAAACCATAAACTTGAGCATTGACGCCGCTGAAAAAGGTGGATATGACTTCTTTATGGCAAAAGAGATTTTCGAGCAACCAAAAGCAGTTAAAGACACAGTATCCCCTTTAATCAAAGATGGCAAAATCTGTTTACCTTTCGAATTCCCAAAAAACTTTATAGAAGAATTAAAGCGTATTTATATTGTTGCTTGTGGTAGTGCTTATCATGTTGGAATGACTGCAAAATATATTATTGAAGATATGGCAAGAATACCTGTAACAGTTGATATTGCAAGTGAATTCAGATATAGAAACCCTATTATCGAAAAGGGAGACCTTTGCATTTTTGTGAGCCAGTCAGGTGAAACTGCTGATACTCTTGCATCTTTGCGAGAAGCAAAAAAACGCGGTGCTTTCACATTATCCATTGTCAACGTATTATTCAGCACAATCGCAAGGGAAAGTGACGGTGTAATATATACTAACGCAGGTGCAGAAATCGCGGTTGCGACCACAAAAGCATTCTCGGCACAACTGGGTGTTTCTTATGTGCTTTCAGCTTTTCTAGCACAACAAAAGGGACTTATGCGTAATGAGCAAATCAAGAGCTTTACTGATGAAGTTCTCGCTCTTCCCGAAAAAATCAACAACGCTTTGAGTTGTGACGAAATTACAAAGATACTTTCAAAGCATATTGCCACAAAAGAGCATATTTTCTTTATCGGTCGTGGCATTGATTATCCACTTTGTCTTGAAGGCTCACTCAAGCTCAAAGAAATCTCATATATTCATTGTGAGGGCTATGGCGCAGGTGAATTAAAGCACGGCACTATCTCACTTATTGAAGAAGGCACGGTTGTTGTGGCTATTGCAACAGATGATTCACTCTTTGGCAAGATGGTATCAAATATCAAAGAAGTACACGCACGTGGGGCATATGTTATTGCTGTTGTTAAAGAAGGCACAAAGGGTATCGAAGATATTGCAGACGAAGTGATTTTCATACCAAATACACAGAGATATTTAACACCATCTCTCACAGTTATTCCTTTGCAGTTGCTTGCATATCACACAACAGTCGAAAAAGGTTTTGATGTTGATAAACCAAGAAATCTTGCAAAGAGTGTAACAGTTGAATAAACAAATTTAATAAAAAATGGCGGAGTCAAAACCCCGCCATACAGTATAATTATTTTCTTTTTTTAATTATTTTCTTTGCTGTCACTAATCCTACCGTTGCGACAATGCCTGCAACCGCACCTTTGATAAGTGGCATTGCCGCGTCAAAGCTATTTGGTGCATAAGTGTAGGCATTATAGCGAATTTTCTTTTCTACTTTAAAATCCGGCAAATCTTTAATCTCAATTGTTGTTGTTTCAAAGTTCTTTACATCATTTTCCTGAAAGTCGAAAATACGAACTCCCCTTCTGTCCGCAGGACCATAAACATTAAATCCGCAACCTTGGGTATAACCCATTTTCATACCCTTATATTCGCCCATAAATGAGTTGTTATGGTCATGACCGAAGAACATTGCAAACACATCACCCTTTTCGTTAAGGGCTTCAAACTCGCCTGAGTTGGTTGCAGGAGTTGCAGGAGTTTCCCACACAAAAGAGTGGTCATTGATTACACAACATTCAGGATTCAAGTCAAAGAATTTGCCTGCGTGTTCACGGTAGCCCGTTGCTACGCCCTTTCTTTTTGGCACAACTGTAAGCAAATTCCACATTTCAGGCACAGGAATATGCTGAAACAAAATTGTTGGCACAAAGTTGCCATATTTTTCTTTCAACTCGTCACGAAGACATTTATACCATTCAATCTGACCTTCTGAAACAGGTCTGCATTTACCATTTAAACTCATTGAAAGGCTATCAATTAATAACACATTGAGTTTTGGCGCACCGTCTTCACCCATAATAAGAAGATTGTGATTACAATAGCCCTCAATACTGTCGTCCGCATTAAAAGCAAGACAATTTTTGTGTTGTTTATAAAGTTCTAACTGTTGCTCTTTATTTGCAGCACACTGATCGTCGTGATTACCAAAAACAAATGTGAAAGGCACGCCCATTTCATCAATTGGCTTTAAAAGATTGTCAATAGCAATCTTTGGATTTGCTTTTCTGTCACCCATATTGAATGTTATTCCATAGCCTTTAAGCTGGTCACCACTGAATACAACCAAGTCAGGCTTCGCTTTTTTTAGAGCACAACGTATGAAATTTACCGTGTCAGGTGAAGTCCAGCTTGTGTCCTGCGTATCAGCAATTTGCATTATTCTGAATTTTCCGTTATTGAATTTAAGTTCCATAATATCACCGAGAATATTATAACAAAAATCAATAGCGTATTCAAGAAGAATGAAACAAATCGACAAATTCAAATTTGTTGACAAAAAACACCACCCTGTTCAATGAACAAAACGAACAAGGTGGTGTTTACTGCTTATTAAAGTGAAACATTAATTGTCGTTTCACACACTTTATGCTTGATTAAACTACTGTCTCCATTGTTGTGAATATATGCGGTAATTTTGATTGCAGAAACGCCGTCTGTAAAATACAAGCTTTCGTCAATGATTGTTTCAAGAGACGAGGTTTCAATAGTCCTTGTCATAACTCTTATACCGCCTTTAGTACGATAAGTGATTTTATAAATCATTGTTCCGTTCTCAGGTGGGTAAAGACAGTCTATAATTACTTTGAATCCTCCGTCTTCAAGCTGTAAAATCTGAGGGTTTTCAAAACGACCTGCGAATTTTTCAAGTGTAATATCATATTCTTCCTTGTAACCTGTATAAGGATTTTTAATAGAAACTGTTGCTGGTATCTTACTATTGTTTTCGTAATATAGGAGATAATCGGTTATTTCGTGAGTTTTACCTGTTTTATCTGTATAAACAACTTTATAAGTGCCACTAATAAATCCGTTTCTCACATCATAAACATAGTTTTCATCGTTGAAGACTATAGAACAAGAAGATTCAACATATTCAGGAATAACAATATATTTGTAGGCTATTTTATAATCACCAATAGGACTATGATAAGTGATAATTGCTTCTTTTTCACCTGGAGTTGATGTGTCCCAACCTTCAATATCCCATTTTTCACGATAATAAGGGTCGGTTAGATATGTATAGACCGAATCTAATTCTTCTTGCATAGCAGATGAGAAAATAATCTCAACAGCAGGGACTCCAGCACCGATTTCATAATAGTTTTGTAATTCGTATCGATAATCTGTAGCTGTAACATAGAAAGAATCTTCATAACCGTCACTGTAAACATAAACATCTTTACTGAAAAAGCCACCTGTTGGATAACGTACCCAGATATTTAATCTTTCAGATGTCGTTTCTCTTGCCGGTGAAAACCTTGCAACAGTATAGTCAAATATTTCTTCTTTTCTACCATCCTCATATTCTGCATATACATGAAGCTTGTCATAGAACTCTGAATAAATGTCCTGAATATGAATTTTTATGTTATCAGGTGCATCCATTATATAACGAACAGGCTTTTCTTTTACAACTATTGTATATGTCAGGTCTTGGGATATGCCGTCTCTTCTATAACCAGGAAGTTTACCTGCACCGTTGTCAATAACCTTAACATTATAGACACAAACACCTGATTCATAAGTGCCTAATTCTGTAATTTTCTGGTCTGCACTGATTTTGTATTCAACTATGGCGTGGTCAACACATCTGACGCTATAGCTTGTAATACCCATTGCTCTTAATTCGCCTGCTGTGCCACTTTGGAAAGTTTGATTAGGGTCATCAACGGGGTCTCTGGGAAGTTGATTTTTAATGTCTGCATAAGTCTCGAATTTACCGTCCCCAATACACTTATTAGCAACAACATAAGGTGTATAATTAACTTCGTCTGCAAAGCTCACAACTTCCGTAACAGGTCTTTCTGCAACTGCAAAGCCTGTATCACCGTAAATAAATCCACCTAAATAATCAAAAATCTTTTCGCCGTTATAATAGACTTCTAACTCAATAAAACCAATTTTATCAGGGTTATAGCCCTTAACCTCAACATCAAGATAAATCTTTTCGTTTGAGTCGGTCATAGTTGCAGTAACAAGTTTTTCTGCGTTGTATTTTCTAGGTGCGTTGTTTATATAATATAAATCCCAACGGTTATTATCTATGGAAATTGATTGTATTTCAGGTTCTATAAGAACATCGTAGTGAAAATCAACTGTAGCTTTACCATAGGCAAAGGTGATTGTATAGCCCTTGCTTGAAGATGGTCTTTCAGTTGTTGTTGTACCGTAAACCTGAATTTTGCTATTTTCAAGTGTTTTATATTTGAAAGAACCATCCTTATAGAAAACCTTGATTTCAAACTGTGAAAGGTCAATTTCTTCACCTACATAAGTATAGCATTTGTAAAGGTTTGTAGGGTAGTATTTCAAAGTGTCAGGTATTTTAGTAATTTCAAGACGACTTATATTAAGAGTATTATCATCCGGAACTATGACACTGTAATCATATACAATAACATTTACCGTAAATTCCCAACTCTCAGGTGTGCGATATGTAAGTGTTTGCGTAACATCAATAAGCCAAGGGTCATATTCAGAAATCAATTCTGCATCTTTGCAGACTACCCAAGGTGAGAAAGTACCATCAGAATAAGCGTAACGATATTGTACCTTTTCATAATATGCAGGGTTTTCAGTGCCCTTTGGTACGATAATTTCTTCCGCTTTAACTTTGATTTCAATATTGGTAATTGTTCTTGTCGCTTCGTCATTCTGTTCAGTTCTTGAAACATTTACCTTGAATGATGCTTTACGTCCTTTATATTCAACTGTAACAGTTTGTTCACCGATTTTAAGAGAGTCAAAACCTGTTATTTTGCACTTTTTAACATCAACAGATGTTCTTGCACCGTTGCTATAAACTGTGACAATATGCAATCCATCAAGGTCTAATTTTTCTTGCCAGAGATATGAACGCTTAAAGTTATCACCAACAATAAGTTCAATTGACATAAGTGTAACTTCTTCAGGCTGTTCGATTTCGTCGTCTGCAGGAAGTGTTGTTGTTTCTTCGTCAATAGCAGGGGATGTGGTTGTTTCTTCTTCTGCCTCATTATTAAATGTGCTTGTTAAGAATTGACTTACTTTCTGAACCATTTTTGAAAGTTCATTGACTAAAGTTGTATTTTCACTTCTTAAAAGCAATTCATTTGTACCTGAACATAAGATTGCAATAACCGCAGCCCAAGCAGTCAACTGCATAAGTCTGTTACGGTTATTAACTTTGTTTATAACGCGTTTTGAAAAACCTGATGCATCCCCAAAAATTATGGGGAATATAATGCTTGATTTTTCGTCTTCGTTTTGTTCCAAAGATTCGATTGCTAAAACTAATTCATCAATGAGTTCGCAATCCATTTCATCGCCTTTTGCCAACTCTTCATCGATTAACGCATAAAGCTCATTTGTGAGCATAGTTTTGAAATTGTTTTCATTGATAAGTTCACATACTTTTGAGTTAGTCATTAAAAATCCCCCTTTCTTTTAATTCTTGTTGAACCTTTTCTTCAACCTTTTGCCTTATCCTGTAAAGCCTTGTGGTGACCGCAGTAACTGAAATTTTATATTCTTCTGCGATTTCACGCACATTTTTGTTTTCTATGTATCTGCGCTTATAAATAATTCTTTCAGTATCGTTCATTTCACTTAATGCGGCGTTGATAATTTCTGTTTCTGCTTTTGCATCAAGATGTTCAAATATATTGAATTCTTGTTTCAAAGAAGCAGATGCTAACTCTTCGCTGATTTTCTGTTGCTTTTTAGCATTGCGAAGATGTTCTTTGACCAGATTATCAACAGTTCTGTATAAAAATGCTTTCGGTTGTGAAAACTCTTCACCTTTCTTCATTTTGCGATAGATTACCATAAAAGCATCTTGAACACAGTCTTCTGCCGCAGTTTTGTCGTGTCCCGTTCTTAAATATGCATATTTATATAACAACTCTTTATATTGTCGACAATATTCTTCTAACAATTTGTCAATGTTTTTCTTTTTATTGTGAGACAAGACACATCCTCCTTTCTTGACCTTCAACCGGTTTCATAAGGTAGTGACAAAACTGCGAAAATGTCACAAAAGTTTTTTAAAAACTTCAAAAAAATTCCCCGCATCTGCGGGGAATAAAGATTTAATTAAGCATTTGTTGATGATGCTGAATAAGCAAGAACTTTTTCAATATGCTTTGTTTCAGCGCTCATTGCCCATTTAAGTGCAAAAGAGTTAACCTTGATTGAATCAGTGAGAACATCAATATTTTCTGCATAAAGCTTTTCAACAGCTTCGTTGAGAATCATTGTTTTAACATTTTCTTCCCATGTAACACCAGTTGCCTTTGAATAGTACATTACGTGATAACCGTAATCTGACTCAACAATTCCTGTGTCGCCAGCTTTACGGCTTGCGTCAAGATACCAATCTTTGAAAGGCTGAACGAAGCTTGTGCTTGCATTCAAATCTTCATAAAGGCCACCATTGTCTTTTGAACCTGGGTCTTCTGTTTTAGTTTTTGCAAGGTTTGCAAAGTTTTCTTCTGTTGGATTCTTGAGATATTCATCAAGAATAGCCTGAGCCTTAGTTTTATATGTTTCTTTTTCTTTTGCTGTAAGTGTCTTTGTTTCGCCTGTTTCTTCATCTGTTGGGAACGCAACAAGAATATGACGAACAGCGTGTGAATATGTGCTCATATCTTTATGTGGAAGAGCAACCATATAAACAACTGCATAAGTACCATTACCAAGGTCAATTACAGCCTTGTCGCCAACTTTACGAGCATCATCATAAACCCATTTTGCCGCAGCTTCACCGAACTGTTCAAGTTCAGCATATGTAGCTTCGCTATAATCTGTAACTTCTTTAGGGTCTTTTGTGCTCTTGTTGTCAGCTGTCAAAATTGCCTTTTTAGCTTCGTTGATGAATGTTGCTTCGTCTTTAACACCTGCAAGGAATGCATCAGCCTTAGCCTTTGTTTCAGCATATGCTTTTTTTGTTGCTGCATCTTTTTCTTCAGTTGTTGCGTCGTCAGCAAGAGTAGGTGCCTTTGTTGTGAACTCATAGTATCTAATATCTACAAGGTCAAAGTTATCTTTATCAGCAGTATATTTGTCGTTAATCTGAGCTTCTGTGATTGCTGCAGTTGTGTCTGCTTCAAACTTTTCATAATATTTCTGAGCAAGCATTTGCTCTTCAGAAATCTGACGAATAACTTTTTCGTCAATACCGTTGCCTAACTGTGTGCGGAACCATCTGTCAAGAGAATAGTCGTTTTTCTTAGCTGTTTCACGTTGGGAATCAATTGTTGAATCAATTTCTTTCTTTTCGTCTTCAGTAAGTGTAAGACCTTCTTTTTCTGCTAATGAAGCAAAATATTTGATTTCAACAAGTTGGTTTGTAGCAAGATATCTGATTGCATCTGCCCAAGTTGCATCTTCAACGCCGATTGCATCGAAATCAATACCGATTGATGAAGCAGTATCTTTTGTTAATGCTTGCTTTGCAGGTGACTTTGTATAGTCATAGCCCATATCCATACCATAGTATGCATATTGTTGCGCTGTTGAACAAAGGTTGTTCCAAACATTATAGTAGAAGAAATTGAACTCTGCAACTGTGAACTTGCAAGCTGTGTCTTTTACATCAATTTTGATAACTTTCTGTGGAATACCAAAGAAGTTAAGAATTCCACCAAGCGCGCCAAGACCAATTGCAACTGCAAGAACAATAGCGATAACCTTACCTACAACTTTCTTTGCTTTTGAGAGTTGTGGAGATTTCTTAGCCTTTTTCTCTGCTTCTTTTGCAAGTCTAGCTTTACGCTCTTCACGATAAATCTCAGCTTGAGATTTGTTGTTTTCCATAGGAAAAACCACCTTTACATATCTTTGATTTTAAGATTAAATAAAAAAGCTATAACAAACAGGTACACTTTTTTACATTAATGTACTTATTTTATACTATTTTAAATAAATATACAAGTGGATTTTTAAAAATTCACATTTTATACAAAAAAGGGTGTTTTATTTTGGCACACAATAATAATTAAGATTTTTTCATTTAGTTATTGTCAAAGAGAAAAAAATGCTATATAATTAGTTTAATTATATATAACTTGTAAATGTAATATACAACAAGGAGACGATATTTATGAAAATCATAACTTTTGACGTTGGTGGCACAGCCATTAAATTTGGTATGGTTGATGAAAACTTTGAGATGATTTTCTCAGAAGAATTCCCAACAAATGAATTTGAAGACACTGACAATATGGTAATGTATGCTATGGAATCAAAACTTAGAGAGTATGAGGGTCAGTATGACGCAATAGGCATTTCAACTGCAGGTCAGGTTGATTTTGAAAACGGCATGATTCATGACGGTGTTGGCAATATTCCTAATTATAACCATTCAGACCTTCGTGGCACATTTGAAAAAATATTCAATGTTCCTGTTGCAGTAGATAATGATGTTAACTGTGCAGCAATCGGTGAAGCACATTTTGGTGCAGCAAGAGGTGCTAAAGACTTCCTTTGTCTTACTTACGGCACAGGCGTTGGCGGTTGCATTTATATCAACGGGGATGTTTATCGTGGCTCAAAGTTTGCAGCAGGTGAATTTGGTCATATGGCAACTCATAAAGACGGCAGACCTTGCACTTGTGGCAGAATTGGTTGCTATGAAGCATATTCTGCATGTCGTGTGTTCACAAAAGCAGTTTCAGACCGTATGGGTAAGAAGATGAGTGGCAGAGAGATTTTTAAGGAAGAAAATCTTAAAAATCCTATCGTTATTGAAGAAATGGATAAATGGGAAGATGAAATCGCGTTAGGTCTTCGTAACCTTTGCTATATCTTCAACCCATCACTTATCGTGCTTGGCGGTGGCATTATGTCAGAAATTTTGCTTCTTGGTCATATACGTCATAAAGTTAATATGCAGCTTGAACCAAATTACAAGCATGTAAAAATTGAAAAAGCACAGCTTGGTAATAAAGCAGGTATGCTTGGTGCTGCTTGGCTTGCAAACGAAAGATTAAAAACTTGGAATAAATAATTATGTTTTTCAAAAAAACTCCTTTTTCTAAAAAAACAGGGTATTATAGTATTCCTCAGGTGGATTTGAGTGTAAAACTTCAAAACACACCTGAAGGATTAGAATACCTTTTTGAAAACACTATAGTTGATGATAGCACAGGGTATTTAGGGCATCCGGACTCTGTGCTTCTTAACAATGGGGACATTCTCACATTTTACCCAAAAGGACACGGCAAGGGTGCGGTGCTTTCAAAAATCAGTGACAATGGTGGCGTTTCTTATGATAAAGAGATTCTGAATCCACCTACTTCTTGGGAAAAATCTCTTGAAACACCAACGGTATATCGTTTGCAGTTTACCAATGGTGAAGAAAAGCTGATTTTAATCTCTGCAAATTCAAAGTGGCCGGGAATGTCAACACCAGGTGGATTTAACAGCTCAATTTCTCTTGATGAGGGTAAAACTTGGACAGAATTCAAACGTTTTTGGGATAATGACAGCGAAATGCCAATAATCCCTATTGTTGCAATGGCATCGCTTACCCGTTTGAAAGAAAATGGTGAATTTGTTGATAAGTGGATGGGCATTTTCCATGACCACAGATTTATAAATTATAAAACCATTCTCACTTTCAATGAGAATGGTGATTACACTTGGTCAAAACCTGAGCCTTATTTGTCAGAGTATCGTGAAATTGAAACCTATGCAGGTGTCTGCGAGGTTGAATGTATACGTTCCAATGGTGGCAAGGGGGACGAGCTTTGTCTTATCACTCGTTGCAACAAGAAAACCTGCACATCACTTTTGATTTTCTCAAATGATGAGGGTAGAACTTGGTCAAGACCTAAAGAAGCACCTTTTGCTCTCAATGGTGAGCGTCACAAAGCAGAATACATTGATGACGGACGACTATTCATCACATTCCGTTCCATTGAGCGCAACCGTAAGCGTGTTAAAAAGATGCGAAAGCTCGGTGGAGAAAAGAAATGGTATTCTGAAGGTTGGGTTGCATGGGTTGGCACTTATGACGACCTTAAAAACGGCAGAGAAGGTCAATACAGAATTAAGATTGCACATACATATCTTGACCATCAGAACGAACCGTCGATAGTTGCAAATGCAGATACAGGTTATTGTGGTAATGTGGTGCTTAAAGACGATACAATCGTTACATCTTCTTATGGTGTATTCTCACCAGAAGAAAAAGAAAGTGGCACATACAAAACTGATAAAGGCAAGCAGAAACGCAAAACCTTTATTGTATCAAAACGAATCAAGCTTTCAGATGTTGAAAAATTAATAAAATAAAAAAAAGTCGGTTATGTTTAATAACCGACTTTTTTTACAAATTTGAATTTATCGAACTATTTATAACTACAGTAAAATTGGTTGTGGTTGGGTTTGGGTTTCAAGCACTTCCCGTACTGTGTCGGGGATATATCTGAAATCTGCGACGATTGAGTTTGGTTTATTAATATAGTCATCTTGTCGCATTGGCACAAAGTAAATATGTTTACTATTTATCAAGGTTCCGATATTTCGGGCACTTGTGCCGAGAGCATCATTTGTTGAAACTGCAATAATTACAGGACGCTGATTTCTTAAATGTGCCTTCGTTGCAAGAGTTACTGAAGTGTCGCTTATCCCATTAGACAGTTTGCCGAGAGTGTTGCCTGTGCAAGGTGCAATAACTAACGCGTCAAGCAATTCTTTAGGTCCAATAGGCTCTGCTCCACTTATTGTATATATAATTTTCGCATTGCAAATTTCTTCGATTTCTTTATTAAAATCTTCGGCTTTGCCGAAACGGGTATCTGTCGAATATGCCGTTGGTGACATAATGGGGATTACCTTATAACCATTATCAATAAGTTTTTTCATTTGTGGGATTACTTTTTTAAATGTGCAAAAGGAACCACACAAGGCAAACCCCACTGTTTTTGTTTGCATACTATTCCTCCTTTTGCAAGTATTCTTCTATTTTTTTACCAATAATCTCCCCTGCTGTTTTCGGTGTGTATTTACCGGGTAATCCGAATGCTTTTATTACATCAACACCATATTTTCGGGCTAAATCGAAATCAAGACCATAAGGTGCTGAAGCAAGTTCGATTATTTTTTTGTTTTTATTTATGTTTTTAAGGGCATCTTCAAGAATGATGTGTGATGGCACAGTGTTTATGATTACATCAAAATTGTTTGCACAAATTGAAAGGTCATCAATATCCAACGCTTTGCAACCTTTGATTATTGCATCTTCTCTTTGAGATGGATTTCGTGCAAAAACAGTTATGTCACAAGAAAGGGACTTTAAAAGTGCCGTTGTCTCTCTAGCGACTCTGCCATATCCCGTTATGGCATATTTTCCTAAAGGTAATGCAAAGTCAATGTGTTCAAGCAAGATTTTAAGTGTGCCAAAAGCCGTCAAAACAGCATTCTTTTCAATAAAAGAGTCGTCATAATAATCAACAAAGGGTATTTCTGTTTCGCGAAGACGAGATAACAATTCACCTTTGATTATTCCACCAAACACGAGATTTTCACGACCTAAAAATGAAATCAATCGGTCTATTGACATTTCTCGTTTTGAAAATGGCATAATAATCGTCTGGTCGTTTCGCGTTGCAGGAAGCGGAAGCACCACCAAAGAATTTTCACGAAGCACACTTTTGAGTTTATCCGTATCGTCATCCCAATCAAAAAGCCCATAGGATGCAACATCAAACCCTTGCGCCACTAAATATTCTTTAAGGTATTTTTGTCTTTTATCTCCACCAACTATTACGATATTTCTCATAATTCATCCCCCTTGCCTATTACTATGTTATGTTTTTTCAAAATTTTGGTGATTAGGGGTTTAATTTTTTATAAAAATACAATATAATAATGGGTGGTGATAAATATGAATGAAATTTCAAAGGTTTTAAAGGCTGTAAAAACAATACATTTTATTGGAATCGGTGGAAGTGGTATGTGTCCACTTGCTGAAATTTTGCATAGCAAAGGGTATACCTTGCAAGGCTCTGACAACAACGAAAGTTCAATCGTTGACCGTATTCGTAAAATGGGAATTAAGGTTATGATGGGACAAAGAGCTGAAAATATCGAAGGTGCAGAAATGGTGGTTTATTCTGCTGCTATTTCAAAAGAAAATCCAGAATTAAAAGCTGCGCTTGAAAGTGGGATTCCTACATTCCAAAGAGCCGAATTATTGGGTGAAGTTTCTCGTCAATTTTCAAATTGCATTGGTATTTGTGGCACACACGGAAAGACAACTGTAACTTCACTTACTGTGCAGACTATGATTGAAGCCGGGCTTGACCCATCTGCAGTAATTGGTGGCAAATTACCACTTACAAACAGTTACGGCAGAGTTGGTAATACTGAAACAATCGTTATGGAATCTTGCGAATATCAGGACACCTTCCTTAAAATGAGTCCTGACGTTGCTGTTATTCTCAACATTGATGAAGACCACCTTGAATATTTCAAGACAATGGATAATCTTATTTTAAGCTTCACAAAGTTTGCAAAGTCTGCTACAAAGGCAATTATTTATAACGGTGATGATGAAAACACCCTTAAAGCTATTAAAGACATTAAGGGCAAAGAAATGATTTCATTCGGTTTTGACTCTAAAAACGATTACTATGCAGAAAACATTGAAGAATATAAAGGTGCATTCACAAAATTCGATGTGATGTATAAGGGTGAAAAGTTAGGCACGGTCCAGCTTTCAATTCCGGGTATTCACAATGTACTCAATGCTCTTGCTGCTATAGCATCTGCAATTTATTCAGGCGCAAAGTTCGAAGACTGCATTAAAGGTTTACAAGAATTCAAAGGTGCAGGTCGTCGTTTTGAGGATTTAGGAACATATAACGGAATTGACTTTGTTGATGACTACGCACACCACCCTGCTGAACTCAAAGTTACACTTGATGCGGCAATGAAAATGGGCTATAACACAGTTTGGGCTGTGTTCCAACCATTCACATATTCAAGAACTGCAATGCATTTTGATGAATTCGTTGATGTTCTTAAAATCCCTGACAGATGTGTTATGACAGAAATTATGGGCTCACGTGAAGTGAACACCTATGATATTTACACATCACAATTAGCAGAGAAAATTCCAAACTCTGTTTGGTTTAACACACAGGAAGAAGTTGCAGATTATGTTTTGAAAAATGCAAAAGCCGGCGACCTTGTTCTCACAATGGGTTGTGGTGACATTTATAAATCTGCATTTATGATGATTGAGAGATTAAAAAATGGTACAGTTTAATAATTCTTGGGACATTCTTTTAAAAGACGAATTTCAGAAGCCCTATTATCTCAATTTGAGAAAATTTTTGGTGCAGGAATATAAAACACAGACCATATATCCTAATATGAACGACATATTCAATGCACTTAAATACACAGATTATAAAGATGTTAAAGTTGTGATGCTTGGGCAAGACCCATATCATCAACCAAATCAGGCTCACGGACTTTGCTTTTCTGTAAAAAAAGGTGTTAAAGCGCCACCATCTTTACAGAATATGTATAAAGAAATTTATGCAGAATATGGCTATTCTATCCCCGACCACGGCGAGCTTACATATTGGGCAGAGCAAGGCGTATTAATGCTCAACACGGTGCTCACCGTCAGAGAAAGCCAACCAAATTCGCACAAAGGAATGGGTTGGGAGATTTTTACAGATAACATTATTTCACTCTTGAATCAAAGACCTGAGCCAATGGTATTTTTACTTTGGGGTGCAAATGCAAGAGCAAAGAAAAAAATCATTACTAACCCAAATCACCTTGTGTTAGAATCAGCACACCCCAGCCCCCTTTCTGCTTATAATGGATTTTTCGGCAATAACCATTTCAAAAAAGCAAATGACTTTTTGAAATCAAAGGGACTTTTAGAAATCGACTGGCAGATAAAGTAATACACAATTTTATAAAATCAGATTTATTAAACAAAAACGGGTGATTCAATAATCACCCGTTTGGTTTATATTTTGGATTTTGCATTAAAAAACGAGGTCTTTCGACCTCGTTTTATTTTATTTAAGATTTGCTTTGAGTGTTTCAAGTTCTTCCTTGAGTGTCTCAGGAAGCTTGTCGCCGAACTTACCGTAGAATTCTGCGATACCGTCAGCCTCTGCTGCCCAAAGGTCTTTATCAACGTCAAGAATGCTTTCAAGTGATTCAAGTGTAACTTCACCTTCAAGACCTTCAATGTTGATGTCTTTAGCATATGGAAGGTAACCGATTGCTGTTTCTTGAGCATCTACTTCGTTTTCGCAACGCTTGATAATCCATTCAAGAACACGAAGGTTGTCACCGAAACCTGGCCACATAAAGTTGCCTTCATCGTCTTTTCTGAACCAGTTAACATTGAAGATTTTTGGTGCTTTGTCAGCATCAAGAGTCTTACCAATGTCAATCCAGTGCTGCCAGTAGTCACCCATATTGTAACCGCAGAATGGAAGCATTGCCATTGGGTCACGACGAACAACACCTACTGCACCTGCTGCAGCTGCTGTTGTTTCAGAAGCCATAATTGAACCAACGAATACACCGTGATTCCAGTCACGTGACTGATATACAAGCGGAGCAAGCTTTGCTCGACGGCCACCGAATACGAAAGCAGAGATTGGAACACCTGCCGGATTTTCGAATTCAGAGCTGATGCATGGGCAGTTAACAGCAGGAGCTGTGAAACGGCTGTTTGGATGAGCAAGGTTCTTGCCTTCTGCTTTCCATTCAACACCATTTGTTTCGATACCTGTCCATTCAACTGCATTTACAGGTGGGTTCTTGTCAAGACCTTCCCACCAAACTGTATTGTCGTCAAGGTTACGAGCAACGTTTGTAAAGATTGTGCCCTTCTTTGTTGAAGCGAGAGCATTTGGATTTGACTTAACATTTGTACCAGGAGCAACACCGAAGAAACCGTTTTCTGGGTTGATAGCATAAAGTCTGCCGTCTGCGCCTTTTCTAATCCAAGAAATATCGTCACCTACGCACCATACTTTATAACCCTTTGCCTGATATCCTTCTGGTGGAATAAGCATTGCAAGGTTTGTTTTACCACAAGCTGATGGGAAAGCAGCACAGATGTACTTAACTTCGCCCTGTGGATTTTCGATACCAAGAATGAGCATATGCTCAGCCTGCCAACCTTCGTTTTTACCCTGATATGAAGCAATACGAAGAGCAAAGCATTTTTTACCGAGAAGAACATTTCCGCCGTAACCTGAGTTAACTGAAATGATTGTGTTATCTTCAGGGAACTGGCAAATCCATCTCTTTTCTGCGTCGATGTCACACTTACAGTGAAGACCACGAACCCAGTCGTTGCTCTCGTCACCGAAAGCATCCATAACTGCTTTGCCAACACGAGTCATAATTACCATATTAAGAACAACATAGATTGAGTCTGTAAGCTCAATACCAACCTTTGCAAGAGGTGAACCAACAGGGCCCATTGAATAAGGGATAACATACATTGTTCTACCCTTGTAGCTGTCTTTTGCAATATCATAAAGCATAGCGTATGCTTTTTCAGGGTCCATCCAATGGTTTGTTGGACCTGCATCTTCTTCTTTCTTTGAGCAGATAAGAGTTCTGTCTTCAACACGAGCAACGTCGTTAACTGCTGTTTTGTGGTAGTAGCAATCAGGAAGAAGGTCCTGATTAAGTTTTACCATTTCACCAGTTGCACAAGCTTCTGCACGAAGAGCTTCAATTTGTTCTTCGCTACCGTCAATCCAAACAATATTGTCAGGTTTAACGAGCTCAACTTGTTTGTCAATCCATTCAAGGATTGTCTTGTTCTTTGTAAGTGCCATATTTCCTTACTCCTTTATTAAAATTTCTTTTCGAAAAAAATACCAAACTACCCAGTTTAATTTTGGTGTATTTATTATACCTTAAATTACCAAAATGTTCAATAGGTAAAATGTTAATAAATTGTCAATTTAATATATAGTTTTTATATATTTATACAGTTTTTATTCTTCATAGTCCACTGAAATATCTGCAGTTGCTTTTCCGTTGAGTGCCATAGTAGCCCTTTGCCCTTTTAAGAATTCAAAATAACCCTGTGCTCCAACCATTGCAGCATTATCGCCACAAAGGGACAAATCAGGCAAATAGAGTGTCCAGCCCTTTTTATTTGCGAGCGTTTCCATTCTGCTACGAAGCACAGAGTTTGCAGAAACACCACCTGCTAATACAAGAGTTTTTGCTTTTGTCATTTCCATTGCTTTTTCTGTGTTTTCGCAAAGGCAATTCACAACACCATTGATAAAAGATGCACCCACATCAGCAGGATTCACTTCTTCGCCCTTTTGCTCTGCGTTGTGAACAAGGTTTATTACAGATGTTTTAAGTCCCGAAAAACTAAAATCCAACGGACAACCATCAACCCTTGGCTTAGGGAACTGATATTTTGTATTATCCCCATCTTTTGAAATTTTATCCAAATTCACACCACCGGGATAGGGAAGCCCCAAAGTGCGAGCAGCTTTATCCATAGCCTCACCTGCCGCGTCGTCACGGGTGCGACCAATAACTTCAAAATCTGTGTAATCATTCACCTTGCAAAGCAATGTGTTACCACCTGACACCACAAGGCACATAAATGGTGGTTTTAAATCTTTATGTGTGATATAGTTTGCCGCAATATGTGAACGAAGATGATGCACGGGCACCAATGGTTTGCCACTTGCAAGAGCTAATCCCTTTGCATAGTTCACCCCAACAAGCAATGCGCCGATAAGTCCCGGTGCATAGGTAACGCCGATAGCATCAATATCGTCAAGTGTGCAGTTTGCATCTGCGAGTGCCTTCTGAACAACCCAAGAGATGTTCTCAGTATGTAATCTTGATGCGATTTCAGGCACAACGCCACCAAATATTTTATGTTTTTCAATTTGAGTTGATACTACATTTGACAATACATCTCTGCCGTCTTCAACAACGGCTGCAGCAGTTTCGTCGCATGAACTTTCGATTGCTAAAATTTTCATAATTATATTTCCTTTAAATATAAAGTATAAATCAATGCATCTTCGGTTGGTTTTGAATAGAAGTTCTTTCTCTCACCGATTTTCTTAAACCCACATTTCTCATAGAGGGCGATTGCGTTTTCGTTGGATTTTCTAACTTCAAGAGTTACAAAAAGTGCATCTTCAAACTGACTTTGCATAATGAGATGATTAACCAATCTCTTGCCGTAACCCTTGCCACGAGCATTAGAATTCACGGCTACATTTGTGATATAAACTTCACCACAAATATTGTTAGCACCGATATAGCCCTGCACTTCACCTTGCTTTTCAATTACATAAAACCTTGCTGTTTCATTGGTGAGTTCATCTCTCAATGAGTCTTCACTCCAAGGCTCTGCAAAACACTCTTTTTCAAGGTCTGCAATAAATGGGATATGTTTTTCTTCCATTGGACAGATTATCGCAATCTCATTGATTTTTTCAAGAATTTGTGGGAATGCTTTTTCAATCTGTTTTGCACATTCTTCATATTTTTCAATGCTTTGACCATAAGGGTCCGACACATTCAAGGTCATAATCTTTGAAGAATCACAATATTTTGAAATCACGGCACTATGGCTCTCAGTCATACACACAAACAAATCTGTTTCGACTATGTGTTGTGGGTTAATCTTTCTTGCACGATGCAAAGAGATGTTAATTCCCCTATTCATTGCCACAAGAGCCGAATTGACGCTGATTTCGTCACCGGGGAACACAGAAACCCCAGCACTCGAAACATCAACATCTGTTATATTGTTGTCAGCAAGATATTTTTTGAAAAGTCCTTCTGCCAAGGGACTTCTGCAAGTGTTACCACTGCAAATAAACATTATTTTTTTCATAGATTATGTTTCATCCATAAATACATTTATTTTCTTAATTTCTACATCTTTCAGTGATAAGTATTCTTTTGAATTTCTTATATAACCAAAAATATCATTTTCACCGCCAAAGCACCATTCACTTTGACTGTAATTTTTAGTTAATTCACTTGGGGTGTATAAAATGTCAAGATGTATTTGATAGTATTCATCATCGTCATTTGGAAACTGTCTTACCAATGAGAAATAAAATAATGGCTCACCTGTAAAACTAAATGTACCTGTTTCAAACAAAATACCGTCATCATCTATGTCTATATTTTCAAGAGGGATTTTACACATATCTTCAAACGCAGACACTAAATCTTCCAACTTATTTTTACCAGCAACGTTCTTTTTTAATACATTAAGCATATTCATTTTAAATCCTCCATTAGTTTTTGATGCTTTATTGCGGGCGATTCGTGAATCGCCCCTACAAAATTATCCCTTGGCTTGATACCATGTTTTTCCTGTATTAACATCTGCACGAAGTCGCACTTTCATTTGGCAAGCATTTTCCATTTCTTCTGATAAAATCTTGGCTGCTTTTTCAATTTCGTTTTCTGGTGCTTCAACAATCAATTCGTCGTGGACTTGCAAAATGAGTTTTGCTTGCATATTCTCGGCTTTAAGTCTGTTATAAACCTTAACCATTGCAATTTTGATAATATCGGCTGCCGTACCCTGAATCGGCATATTTCTTGCTACTCTTTCACCAAACGCACGAAGCATTCCGTTTGAAGAAGAAAGTTCAGGAAGATATCTTCTTCTCTCCCAAAGAGTTGAAACATATCCCTTTTCTTTTGCGTCTGCAACAACGGTTTCCATATATTTATCAACGCCTGAATAAAGACGAAGATAACCTTTAATATATTCGTCCGCTTCTTTTCTTGTTACGCCGATATCCTTTGCAAGTGAAAATGCACCGATACCGTAAACAATACCGAAGTTAACCGCTTTTGCACGACTACGCATTAATGGTGTTACCATTTCTAATGGCATATTGAACACCTGTGATGCTGTAACTGTGTGAATGTCAACTTCATTATTGAAGGCTTTGAGCATTTCTTCGTCATCTGCAATATGTGCGAGCACACGAAGTTCAATCTGTGAATAGTCGGCATCTGCTAAAAGTGAGCCTTCTTTTGCAACAAAGAATTTTCTCATTTCTCTGCCGATTTCTTTACGAACAGGAATATTCTGTAAATTTGGTTCAGTTGATGAAATTCGTCCTGTTCGGGTTTCTGTTTGAATAAATGATGAATGAATCCTTCCGTCTTCACCGATAACTTTTAAAAGACCTTCACAATAAGTTGAATAGAGTTTTGAAAGAGTTCTAAACCATAAAATTTTCTCAATTATTGGGTTTTCATTCTGCAGACTTTCAAGCACATCTGCATTTGTTGAATAGCCACTCTTGGTCTTTTTCTTTGCAGGAAGTCCCATCTTTTCAAAGAGAATTACACCCAGTTGTTTTGGTGAATTGATATTGAACTCTTCACCTGCCAAATCATAGATTTCTTGTTGAATTGTTTTAAGCTCACCGCTGATTTTCTGTGTAAATTCTGCAATGCCCTTACGGTCAACCATAAAGCCCAAATGCTCCATAGATGCCAAAACTTCTGCAAGTGGCATTTCAACATTATAGAGCAAATATTCTTGATTATTGCTTTCAATCTGTGTTTTAAGTCTTAATGAAACTGATTTCATTACTGCACAATCTTGTGCTAAACTCAAATCACTTTGCACCTTTGGAATTGGTGCTTTATATTCTTCGCAAAGTCGCAATGGGCTATATCCGTTTGCTGACGGATTAAGAATATACCCTGCCAAAGATGTATCAAGAGCCATACCCTTGATTTCTATTTTATTAAGGAATGCAAATCTATATAAGAGTTTTGAATTATCGGTATATTTCTTGATTTTTTCGTCTTCTAAAATCGCCTTTACGAAGTCAAAATAACCTAAATGCATTGGCTCAAGGTGATAAACAGTATTATCACACAAGAAGCAGAATTCAGGATTATCTAAATCTTTATAATCAACTGTGAAATAGGCTTCTTTTTCTGCTTTGATTTTATTCAAAAGGTCAGCAGTTGAAAAGTCAGCAGAAAAGCCTAATTCTTTGACTTTTTCGTCCTTTTTCTCGACAGTAGTTGGTGCTGAAAACTCAAGTTTTTCAATAATCTTGAACATTTCAAGGTCAGCAAGCATTGTTCTTGCTTTTTCTTCGTCTGCAGAAGCTGGTACAAAATCAAAAAGAGTGCAGTCGATTGGTGCATCATCGATAATTTTGCCGAGAGTATAACTTAAAAATGCTTTTTCTTTATCTGTAACAAGCTTGTTTTTAAGATTTTCTTTGATTTCGAGAGTGTCGATATTATCATAAATATTCTGGATTGAGCCGAATTTCTGAATTAAATCCCCTGCAGTTTTCTGACCCACACCAGCAACACCTGGAATACAGTCAGATGTATCCCCCTGAAGTGCCTTTATGTCAATCATTTGTAATGGCTCAACACCATATTCTTCTAAAAGTCGTTTTGGAGTATAAATTTCAGTTGTTGTCTTTCCCATTTTAGTGTGTGGCAACAAAACAGTAACATTGTCACGGATAAGCTGGAATGAGTCTCTATCCCCTGTTGCGATAAAACATTCGTCTGAGTCTTGGCACATGCCCGCAACTGTGCCGAGAATATCATCTGCTTCATAGCCCTCAAGAGTTACGATTTTATAACCCAAAGTTGTTAAAAGTTCTTTGAGCACGGGTAATTGTTGAGCAAGTTCAGGTGGCATTCCGTGACGATTAGCTTTATATCCATCATACATCTTGTGACGAAATGTTGGCGCTTTGAGGTCAAAAGCGATAGCAACGCCGTCGGGATTCACCTCATCACGAAGCTTCATTAAAATTGTCATAAAGCCATAAATACCATTGGTGAATCTACCGTCCTTAGTCGACAAAGCACGAATACCATAAAAAGCTCTGTTTAAAATACTGTTACCGTCAATCGCTAAAATTTTCATAACGCAACTCCAAAATTTATAATCATAGATAGTATAACATATTTATACATTAAATTCTATATAAATACAAAAAATCCTTGTTAATAAAACAAGGATTTTTCTGATTATTTAAAACTGGATTTGCTTGTCATTTCGGTTTTGAATTGCGGACCCTGAGGACCACTATTCATATATGGTGGATGTGCAGCTTCATTACCCCAATAAAAAGTTGCCAGACTATCTGGATTTTCAATATCATAATCAAAAGCAGATGCCCATTTTGACCCCGCCAATGCACGACAACTTTCTTCAGGAACAAGTTCAAATGTTTCAAGTTTACCAGGTTCCCATAAGTCCCATACTTCGCCTGCAGAGCATTCGTCCCTAAGTTTAACTGCAATAAAGTTCATATATGTATATGTACCAACATGAGGATACAAACCGTGAGTACCCGCCGCACAATAAATCGTACAATGAGTGTCATCATACATTTCTAAATCTTCCCATGTTTCAATTTCAGCAAATGTATGGGCTGCAAAAGCTGTTTTGACAGGTCTTACATATTGTTTGCCGTCTTCTTCATACTTCAAAAATCTTAAGGTAAAATGTTCCCAATCGCCCGGATGACCACCAACCATATTATCAACAAGCCATATATATTTACCACTATCGTAAGAACAATATATAAAATAAACTAAATCAACATAGTTATTATCTTTTTCGACCCAAAATGCATATGCCACGGCAGTGTCTTGGTCGCCATAAAAGGTTTCGCAAATATCGTGAGGTCCGTCAATTTGCTCTTTCATTACTAGACGCGAATCGCCTTTTGAATCAAACACTCTGTCAAAATGTTCAAATGTCCAATCCATTGAAACTGCTTCGTAGGGGTCGCCCTGTGCCATGTGAATTCTTGGAGCGTAATCAATCAAAATCTGATTTTTTTGTTCATCATCAAGCTCTGTTATATCAACTGCTTCGCTTTCAATTAAAGCAATTTTTATACTTTTTATTTTTTTCACATGAAAAAATCCATTAGTTAAGCTGAACTTGAAAAATTTATCAACACTGTCGTTGAATATATATTCTGTACCCTCAAAATTTTCTTTACTGTAGGCATAAACTACATATTCCTGCGGAACAGTAATGCTCTTTATCTTAAAATCAACAGTTGCATATTCGCCAATTCCAAGTTCTTTTTTGTCACCCTCATATTCCTTTTTATTCCAAAGCGTAACTATACTTTCAGTCTGATATTGCAAATCAGAATCAAAGCTTAATGCACTTGCAGATACATTGGCTAATATAATAATAGAAAACAGTAAAGAAACAATTAAAACAATTTTCAATACCTTTTTCATTTTCAAGCCCCCTTTTCACTATATAATCAATAATATACCAGTTAAAACAGAAAATCAATAATTAGAATTTAAAAATGTGTTGAGTTTTACAATTTATCAAAAATAATAAAAAACTGTTGACTTTTATATTTTAAGGTGCTAGAATTCTTACATATTGAATATTAAACCAACAAACCGATGAGAAAGAGTAGTAATTGATTTGGTTTCGTTTATAGAGAGCCGACGGTGGTGGAAGGTCGGTAGCGAATATTTCAATGAATGGACTTTTGAGGGCAATTCGAACGCGAATGCTATTAGATGCGACGGAGGGCAACCGTTATAGTGCTGAGTGTATGAAAGTACACGGTGAGTGCGTATCTTTGATACGAATTTGGGTGGTACCGCAGATTTTATAGTCTGTCCCATATGTTTGTGGGATGGATTTTTATTTTTTTGTGGGTGATATTATGATACTTTTAACTAAACGATGGCGAAACATAAAATAGAAAATATATGATTGGGAAAGAATCCCTCCACCGCTAACGCGGTCCCCCTCCCTTTGACAAGGGAGGCATTAAACAGTAAGGAGATATAATTATGATTTTGAACAATGTGGATTTTGAAACTTATTTCAACAATTATCCTGACAAAGACGGTTATTTTGGCAAATACGGTGGAGTTTATATTGACGATAAATTAAAGAATGCTATGGCAGAGATTACAGAAGCATATTTCTCAATTTGTCAGTCAAGAAAATTCATTGCAGAACTTCGCAGAATCAGAAAAGAATTTCAGGGAAGACCAACACCTGTTACACACCTTGAAAGACTTTCAGATGCATTGGGTGGCAAAGTTCAGCTCTATGCAAAGCGTGAAGATTTGAACCATTCAGGTGCACATAAACTTAATCACTGTATGGGCGAAGCACTTCTTGCAAAATATATGGGCAAGAAAAAGATTATTGCAGAAACCGGTGCAGGTCAGCACGGTGTTGCTCTCGCAACTGCTGCTGCATATTTTGGTCTTGAATGTGACATCTATATGGGCTCTGTTGATATTAAAAAACAAGCTCCAAACGTTGCAAGAATGAAAATTCTTGGTGCAAATGTTGTTGAAGTTACTCACGGCTTGCAGACTCTTAAAGAAGCAGTTGACGCAGCATTTGACGCTTACAGCAAGGAATATAACGATTGTATTTATTGTATCGGCTCAGTTTTAGGCCCTCACCCATTCCCAATGATGGTTCGTGATTTCCAGAGCGTTGTTGGTATTGAAGCAAGAGAACAATTTATTGAAATGACAGGTCATCTTCCTAATGCTATTGTTGCTTGTGTTGGTGGTGGTTCTAATGCAGCAGGTCTTTTCGCAGGTTTCTTAAATGACCCTGTTGATATTTACGGTATCGAGCCACTTGGCCGTGGTCCTAAAATGGGCGACCACGCTGCAAGTCTTAAATACGGAACAGAAGGAATTATGCACGGTTTCAACAGCATTATGCTTAAAGATGAAAACGGCGAGCCTGCTCCTGTTTATTCAGTAGCAAGTGGTCTTGACTATCCATCATCTGGCCCCGAACACGCATTTTTACAAGAACTTGGCAGAGTTAAATATGATGTAATCGACGACGAAGAAACAATTGACGCATTCTTCAAACTTTCTCGTATGGAAGGTATTATTCCTGCTATTGAAAGTTCACACGCTGTTGCATTCGGTATGAAACTTGCACAGCAGATGGAACACGGTTCAATCCTTATCAACCTTTCAGGTCGTGGCGATAAAGACATGGACTATGTAATTGAAAATTACGGAATTAGATAAAAATTTAGGCGAGATAACCCCTCGCCTTTTTTTACTTTTAAACTACTTGATTTATAAATTTAAACATATTATAATTAGTTGGTAATATCGAGATGTAGCGCAGTTTGGTAGCGCGCCACGTTCGGGACGTGGATGCCGCAAGTTCGAATCTTGTCATCTCGACCAACACAAAAAGGTACCACAAAGGGTACCTTTTTGTTTTACATTGCAAATAGGAACTTTAAAAATTATTGCTTTTTATCTTTCGAGTGATATAATTTAATTGAATAGATTTTAATTCACGCACAAAAATTATTACAAATTTTATGTCATTATAAAGATAATATAAACATACTAAAAGGGGGTTTATAATTATGTTTGAACTGATTGCAACTCTTATACTTCTGGCGCCACCCGCAATATTTTTTTTAAGTCCAATTATTGCACTTGTTTTTGGTTTTGTCAGAATTTCAAAATATAATAACGCAAAAATTTCTCGCGCTATGAATCCTGATAGTTACACGGATGAAGATATTAAAGACTTTAAAAAAGCAATTATTACCGCTTTTGTAACAGCTTTAGTTTTAGGATTCATTGTAGTTACTATTATAATACTGCTCGGCGATGAAATCACTTATATGTAAGGTGACCGAAATGAAACAAAAAACATACTTTAATCTTTTAATTACAGTTGTGGTTATTTGTCTTATATTTACAATCGCACATTTAATATACGCTATTAAAGCTTATGAACATTGCTCCATTATTTATTTTATTGCAAAGGAGCTTTGGTGATATGAGAAAGAACAACTTATTGAAACAGCTTTTAACAATAGCTTTTGTTATTATTTTCTTCATTTCGTTTAATTTAAGTATTTATGCACTTTTTACCATGCGCCTTGCAAACAACTTTAGTGATACTTCTCAAGCAAAAATGATTGATGTAGGCATGTATCTTCCACACAATGAAGAATCAGATTTGGCAACAATAGAGTCTTCACTAAAGCTTAAAGATAATCTGCCTGTTTTAGACGGTGCCGCAGCTCTTGTTCCTGTTTATGCATCAATTATCCACAATGTTTATCCAAAGGGTTGTGTAACATACGATGGTGGGGCGTTTTCTGACGATAATTTCTATGGTGAAAACTTTGCCAAGGACAGTAAAATGCAATATAAAAACACTGTTCGTGGTTATCAGGCAATAGTTGACGGGGAAACTGATATTTTATTCTGTGCTACACCGTCAGCAGAGCAAAAAGCTTATGCTGAAGAAAAAGGTGTTGAGCTGGTCTATGTACCCGTTGGACTTGAGGGATTCGTGTTCTTTGTCAATGAGAAAAATCCAGTTGAAAATCTGACAACACAACAAGTCCGTGATATTTATGCTGGTAAATATACAAACTGGTCACAGGTTGGTGGTCCTAACAGAGTTATAAATCCCGTCACACGATTGGAAGGAAGCGGAAGTCAGTCTGCTATGAATGCCTTTATGGGCGAAACAAAAATTGCACCTAAATCACCCCTTGCAATTGCAGGTGGTTCAATCGGCTTCTCTTTCCGTTATTATATGGATGGTATTGTCGGTAACCAAGATGTAAAAATGCTCTCTTTAAATGGCGTTTACCCAAGTGCAGAAAATATTCAGAACGGCACATATCCTATTATTGCAAAATTCTATGCAATTTATCGTGCAGACAATGAAAATGAAAACATTCATATTCTTATTGATTGGCTACTTTCTGAAGAAGGGCAAACTCTTATTGAAGACACAGGTTATGTAAGAATAAAATAAAAATTAAAAAGTCCAGGAACTCATTTTCTTGGATTTTTTTTACTTATTGAATAATCTTAAAAGATATAATATAATAATGATACAAATTACTCTTGGAGATGGTGCTATGAAAATTTTTAAAACTGCATCAGAATTGATTGGAAGAACCCCCCTTTTGGAGCTTTCAAACATTGAAAAAGATGAAAAACTTTCTGCTAATGTTTTTGCAAAATTGGAACTTTTCAACCCTGCAGGGAGCATTAAAGACCGTGTTGCAAAGGCTATGATTGAAGATGCCGAAGAAAAAGGGCTTTTAAAAGAAGGCTCTGTTATTATTGAACCAACAAGTGGTAACACAGGTATCGGTATTGCATCAGTTGCCGCTGTTAAAGGATACAAATTAATTATCACAATGCCTGAAACAATGTCAGTTGAGCGCAGAAAACTCATTGCATCTTTTGGTGCTGAATTGGTTCTCACAGACGGTGCAAAAGGTATGAATGGTGCAATAGAAAAAGCCGAAGAATTATCACGCGAAATTCCAAACAGTATTGTTGCAGGTCAGTTTGTTAACCCTGCAAACCCCAAAGCGCATTTCTTGACAACCGGACCTGAAATCTGGGAAGACACAGACGGGCAAGTTGATATTTTAGTCGCAGGTGTTGGTACAGGTGGCACAATCACAGGCATTGGCGAATATCTTAAATCGAAAAATCCTAACATTAAAATTGTTGGCATTGAGCCTGTTGACTCCCCCGTCCTTTCAGGTGGCAAAGCAGGGGCTCACGGATTACAAGGAATTGGTGCAGGGTTTATCCCAGAAATTCTTAACACAGAAATCATTGATGAGATTATCACAGTCAGCACAAATGAAGCTTATGAAGCAAGTCGTATGATGGCAAAACGCGAAGGTGTGTTGGTTGGCATTTCATCAGGTGCTGCTCTTCACGGTGCATTGCTTTTAGCTAAAAAGCAAGAAAACAAAGGCAAAAATATCGTTGTGATTTTGCCAGACACAGGTGACAGATATTTATCAACAGATTTGTTCTAACAAAGAAAACGGACAGCAGTTGCTGTCCGTTAATTTTATAATTTCTTATCTTTTTCAAGGGATGCTTTTACGGCATTCATAACAGTCTGGTCGAAACCCTCTTGTTCTAAAACTGCTATTCCCTCAATGGTTGTGCCACCTGGTGAGCAAACACTATTAATTAACGCCCATGAATTTGCATCTTCATCTTCTAAAATCGTTTTTGCACTGCCAAGCACGGCTTGTGCACAGATTTTAAGCGCATCTTTTTTATTCATTCCGTTTTTCACGGCTTCACGAGCCATTGAGTCAATAAACATAAATGAATAAGCTGGTGAACAACCTGCTATTACACCGAAAAGTGGGAACATATCTTCTTCCAACTCAATTACATCACCGAACGAGCGACACAAGTCTTTCACAAATTCAAGCAAATTGTCATTGACATTCTTGTTCTTGCAGACACCACTCATTGATGCGCCAACTTTGGCATTGATGTTTGGCATAACACGAACAATTTTTGCATCGTCATCTAAAAATGAGCCGATATAATTGAGAGTTTTACCTGCACCGATTGAAACGATTGCTGTGCCTTTTTCCAAGACAACATCTTTAATCTGTGGCAAAACTGTTGGGAAAACCTGTGGCTTGACTGCAAGAACTGTTACATCAGTATTTTCTGTAACACTCTCGGCAGAGTCACACACATTCACACCGTGTTTATCGTGAAGAAAACCTGTTTTCTCACTATCAATATCATAGACGAAAATATTTTCACCTGCAATAAATTCTGATGAAACTGCACCATTTATTATTGCAGTTGCCATATTTCCGCAACCGATAAAACCTAACTTAATTTGCATAATTATTCAACGTCAGATGTACAATGTGCGCACTTTGTAGCATCGATTGCGATTTCACTCTTACAGAATGGGCAAACCTTTGTTGTAGGTGCTGCTTCCACAACTGGCTCTTCTTTTTTGCCGATTGAAGTGAGTTTGTTAAGTCCCTTAACGAGAAGGAAGATAACAAATGCCATAATGATAAAATCGATTGTTACTGCAATAAAGTTACCATATGTAAGAATTGCTGCACCTGCTTCTGTTGCTTCTTCGATTGTTGCATAGTCGCCACCATCAAGTGCTACGAATTTTGATGCAAAGTCGCTACCCTTTGTAATAAGACCGATAAGTGGCATAACAAGGTCGTTAACAATAGATGTTACGATTTTCTGGAAGGCACCACCGATGATAACACCGACTGCAAGGTCGATTACGTTGCCACGCATTGCAAATTCTTTAAATTCTTTTAAAAATCCTTTCATTTTGAAAATCCTTCTTTCTTAAATTTATGTAATAATTATATCATTATTTTTATAGATTTCAATATTATTTTACGCCTGTCATATCAAAATCAGGAATAAAATCAGTCTTTGCAGATGTTTTTTCTTGCATAAAACCATTTGTAAAACCTGAATCAATGAAATAATCCACAACTTTATTATATTCTGCTGTTGTAAGTCTTCGATTTAACTCTTTAAACTCAGCAATATTGCCATAAGGGGTATATTGACTCATTATGCTTATAATTGTGTCATTTGGGAGATTGTTTTTAATCCACAAAAGTATATTTTTGCTTTCGTCGACATTCTTAGGCAAAACAAGATGACGAATAATAAGTCCTTTTTGGATTATTCCATTTTTGAATTCTGCTTTTGGTCGTTGACGGTGCATCTCGAGAATTGCTTTGCTTGCTTTTTCAAAATAATCCGGGCATTTAGCATAAGCAGTTGATTTCTCACTACTGAAATATTTAAAATCAGGCAAATAGACATCAACAAGTCCATCAAGGTTTTTGAGGGTTTCGACACTATCATAGCCCGACGAATTATATACTATTGGCACTTGTGGTTTGTATTCTGTCAACGCATCAATTATGACGTGTGAAAAGTGTGTTGGATTCACAAAATCAATGGTATGAACGCCTTTATTTTCAAGTTCTTTAATAATATCAACAAGTCGTGCAGTGGTTATTACTTCACCCTTGTTTTCATGGCTTATGGGGTAGTTCTGACAAAAGCAACATTTTAACGAGCAACCCGAAAAAAAGATTGCACCCGTCCCCTTTTCACCACTTATACAAGGTTCTTCCCACATATGAATATCTGCACGGGCAAGCACAGGATTTTCTGGCATTTTGCAAAAGCCATTACCCAAATTTTCAGTTCTTTCTGCATTACAGTTTCTTGGGCAAAGATTACAAATCACAACATCACCACCGTTCCAAAAGCAAAATCTTCAATTTTACATCGATATAAATACTTACAGGATTTTCGATATGCGACAAAAAACTTTATTCTAATCCACAAATATAATCTAATGTTACATTAAAATATTTTGCATAAGCAACAAGCACATTTATAGGAATTTCTCTTTGATTTTTCTCATAATAACTTATTGTTCTCTGCGTGATTCCTAAAATTTCTGCAAGTTGCGATTGAGTTAAATCACGGTCTTCTCTTAACTCTTTAATTTTTTTATTCCAAATCATATATATCACCCAACAATATTATACATAGTTTAATCTGTTCTATTGACTTTTAGATTATTTTGTTCTATAATATCCTCGAGGTGATATTTATGGAACAAACTTGTAGAAATTGTGAACATTATATACGACATTTTGTTAATCTCAATGGTAGGTTTAGTCCTATTGAGCACGGACATTGTACATATCCTATGCTTAAAAATCGAGAAGCAAACCACAAAGCGTGCAAATATTTTGAAGAAAGAAAAAAAGAAGATAAAATTGAAGTTGTTGAAATTAGAATTGAACACAAAACAATATAAAACAAAACAGCAACTTATCTTACCTAACAAAAAACTTGATAAACAATAAAAAATGGTATATAATTATTGAGTTAAAAAACGAGGTGAGATTATGCTTCTTACAATAGATATTGGCAATACAAATATGAATATTGGTCTTTTTCAAGGTGATGTACTCACAATGAGTGCTCGTCTTGCTACTGAAAGGCAAAAGACTGATGACCAGTTTGCCGTTGAATTTTTAAACATTTTTAAAATTTATAATATTGATTTCAATAAGATTTCAGGTGCTGTGATTTCTTCTGTTGTGCCTGAGATTACAATTCATGTTAAAAATGCCGTTGAAAAACTTATTGGTACAAATGTTGTTGTGCTTTCTCCCGGTGTTAAAACAGGGCTTAACATTTTAATTGATAATCCTGCTCAACTCGGTGCAGATTTAGCAGCGGGTGCTGTTGGTGCTGCAAACGAATATTCTTTACCTGCATTTGTTATTGACCTTGGCACTGCAACAAAAATCTATGCAGTTGATGAAAACCGCAGTTTTCGTGGTTGTATGATAGCACCAGGTGTTGCTATTTCTTTGCAGGCACTCACAAACACAAGCTCTCTCTTACCGGCAATCAGTCTTGAGCCACCAAAAAAGGCTTGTGGAACAAACACTATTGAAAGTATGCAAAGTGGAATTGTTCTCGGCACTGCTTCAATGATTGACGGACTTCTTGACAGATTCGCAGAAGAGCTTGGTGAGCCAAAAACAATTATTGCAACCGGTGGACTTTCACATTTCATTTCGCCTGTTTGCAAGAGAGAAATCATTCATGATGGCGATTTAGTTCTCAAAGGACTTAAAGCAATTTATAATAAAAACAAATAATTTATTCGTCAATATTTTGCATTGCATCCGTTTGGAGCAGTAGCAAGGAGGAATATATATGTCAAAAAAAAGAAAGGTAAGCCGAAAGAAGGTAATCGCGCTTACCGAAAACGCAATGCTTTCAGCAATTATCATACTGATGGCATTCACACCACTGGGGTATCTGCCACTCGGACCTGTTAAAATGACTTTTATTATGGTTCCCGTAGCAGTCGGTGCTATGACCTTGGGTGAGAAAACAGGAGCCTTTTTAGGACTTGTATTCGGTATCACAAGCTTCATTCAATGTTTCGGTCTTGACGCATTCGGCACCACACTTTTGAGCATTAACCCAATTTTCACATTTGTTATGTGTATTGTACCCCGTGTGCTTATGGGTTATCTGTGTGCTGTGATTTACAAGATTATAGCAAGAAAGAAACGTAAATTAGCTTATGTAATTGGTGCACTCTCTGCACCAGTTCTTAACACAACTTTCTTTATGGGTTTGCTCATTCTTTTCTTTGGCAAAAGCGACTACATAATGGGTTTCCGTGGCGATTTAAGTCTTATTGCTTTTCTTGCAGCATTCATAGGTCTTAATGGTGTTATGGAAGTTGTCACGACAACCATTATTGCACCACCTGTTGCATCAGTAATTCATAAAGCAATCAAAAAAATTAAATAAGAAAAAAGTAAACCCACTTGTTTCTATGCAAGTGGGTTTTTATTTATATATTAACAGTTCAATAACACATCTGTCTTTTTTAGTATGTCGCAAAACACCATTATAAATAAATCTGCCAAATCCACGGACAGATATTTTATCTCCCACTTTTGCAACTGTTGATGCACTTTTTGATGCACCATTTACAAATACTTTTTCTTGATTAAATAAAACTAGCGCCTTGCTTCGCGAAAGATTGTAAACGGCAGAAACCAAGACATCAAGTCTTTCGGACGACACAATTAACTCAGTCTTTTCAGGTTGTGGCAAAGCGTTTTCTGGAATTTTATCAACTAATGAGCATTCAACCGTTGTGTGCTTAACCTGTGTCAGATTATCAATGATATAATCACATATAGAATCTATCGCAAATAAATAGCCACAATTTTCATTAATAATTATATCTCCAAGCATTTCACGACGGATGCCAAGTCCCATAAGTGAACCTAAAAAGTCACGATGTGCAAGTGCATCGGCAAACTTTTGATTTACAGGTTCAATCATAATGCAGTTTATGGGATAATCTTTGTTGTCTTTAAAATATTCTCTATCCCCAAAACAAGCAATCACTCTTTCAGCAGAGTCATAGCCACCCCATAAGCTAACAGAAACAGAAAAACGAACAGCACAAAGTTCTGATATTTCAGAAAGCCCTAAAAAATCAGAATAAACTGTGTACCCTCGTTCAAAAGAACGATTTGCCAAATCTTCAAATCGTTTTTGTATCTCTGTCAATTTAATCACCTGAAAACTAAAACAACCTGCCGAAACAAATCAGCAGGTTGTCTGCATTTTATTCACTCATTGCCTTAAGTGCTTTTTCTTTATCCTTCTTTAAGAAAGCAAGTATTGGAATAAAGATAAATGCTGCAACGATTGCTGCATAAAGGAACATAGCTTCTGTTGGAAGCACCTTTTCAGCGCCGTTTTCCATATATGTAACAGTGGAATTTTTTGCTGCAATATTACCGAGAGTCGGACCAACAACCATTGGGATTAACACTTGGAAAATCGTTCTAACACCTTGAAAAAGACCAACCTTATCCTGTGGAATATTATCACGCACAGTTGCACCAAACTGAACCATGATGATAATGTAACCTACAAGTGCTGGTGCCAAGCCAATAACAATTAAATAGATATTTTTTGTGACTGAAAGAATAAGTAATCCGACAACAAAGCAAACAATACTTGGAATAAAAGAATAAGCTTTCTTTTGTTTTCCGACTTTAATTAAAATCAAAATAGTTTCAACTGCAATTGTAATTGCCATTATCCCAATTACAGCGATTCCACCTATATTCAACTCAAGACCTTCATTTGCAGGCACTACAACTGAACTTACATAAATGAAAAGATATGGATAAAAAGTCTGAAATGAAGAGTTGAAGGCACAAGCAGCTAAAAGCATTAAATATAACTTAATGTTTTCTTTAATAACTTTTGGTCTGAAGCCATAAAAAAGGTCTGCCCAATAACTTGTTTTAACTTTATCTTCATCTTTATTTTCAAATTTCTTTGGGTTGTCAATAACAAAGAATCCAGCAACACCGACAATTATAGCAAAAATGCCAAGCATTACAACAAATATATTGTAAAGAAGAGGAGTGTGCTGAGCTTCTGAAATGGCTGCCATAATTATGCCTGTGGCAACAAAGCCCATAACAGTATAAATCGCTTCAACCAAAGTTGTTGTTTTAGGGGTCGTTACGTCTGTAATCCAAGCATTAAATACAGTATCGTTACTTGTAGCACGTAAAAAGGCCATAATCAAAGCAATTCCGATAATAGTTACTACTGTGACAGTAATAATTTCTGCCGAGTCGTTATATCTAAAAAGTTTTGCAATAATCTCTTTTCTGGCAAGGCCCAAAAAGATTGCCACTATTCCCCAAACGATATAGCCAACAGAAATGAATGCCTTTCTGTTTTTGAGTTTCTCACTAAGAGTACCCATAACAAAGGCTGTAATTCCTCCTATTATAGCCGCCAATGAAGTTCTAAGGTTAACAGCATCTGTTAATGTAATTTTTGAACCCATTGAGCCTTGTTCAAAAACGGTATTATTCAAGAACACACTTAGGTATGCACTCTCCATATTGGCCGCCATTGAACCCATAAACATAAAGAGAATAAGCCCTATCCAGACACGTTTATTCAGTTGTCCGTTATTATTAGTCATGCTTTTACCTCATATAATTGCTTTAAATATCAGAAACGCCTGAAAAACGGCGTTTCTGATATTGATTTTTTATTCTGCTTTTTCTTTTTCCTTCTTTAAATATGCAATCAATGGAATAAAGATAAATATTGCAACGATTGCTGCATAAAGGAACATCATCTCTGTTGGAAGCATTGATTCTGCACCAGATACGTCAGTAATTGTAACTGTTGAATTCTTTGTCGCAATATTGCCAAGTGTAGGACCAACTACCATTGGAATAAGCACGAAGAAAATCATTCTTACGCCTTGGAAAAGGCCAACCTTATCCTGTGGAATACTGTCACGCACATTTGCACCAAACTGAATCATAATTACAATATAACCAACGAGTGTAAATGCAGCACCGATAAGCATAAGGTAAAGATTTGTTTTTGCAAAGAACATAATCAAAAGACCAATGATAAGAGAAATTACACTTGGAATGAAAGCTGCTGCCTTGCTCTTGTTATAAACTTTTAATAAGATAACAATTCCTGCAACAAGTGTAATAACTGCAACTGCTGCTACAACAATAAGACTTATTGGCATTGCTGCAAACAATTCGTCATTTGCCTTGATAACAACTTCACCAAAATAAGTTAAGAGATATGGGAAGAATACTTGGAATGCACAGTTGAAGATACCTGTTGCCACAAGAATTAAATAAAGCTTGCTGTTTTCTTTAATAACAGATGGTCTGAAGCCATAGAAAAGGTCTGCCCAATAGCTTGTTTTTGGAGTGTTTGCATCTTTCTTTGCATCTTCAAGCTTCTTTGGATTATCAACCACAAAGAGAGCAATAATACCTGCTATTGTAACAACAATACCAAGTCCGATGAAGAATGCACTATAAGGAATTGCGCCACCCTGTGCCATTGAACCGACAACCATAATTACTGCCATTGCAATAAAGCCAACAAATGTAAATGCTGTTTCAACTTTTTGTGTTGTTTCAGGAGTTGTAACGTCTGTTACCCATGCCTGAAAAGCAGAGTCGTTACTTGTTGAACCCATAAAGGTCATTATCATATCCATTACAACAACTACCCAAGCAGTTGCAATAACAATTTTAACACCATCAGAAAGACCGAAGATGCTTGCAACATTATCTTTTGTAATAAAGCCAAAGAGGGCTGTAATAATACCCCAAGCAATATAGCCAAAAGAGATAAATGCTTTACGGTTTTTCATCTTTTCACTGAGAGTACCCATAATAAAGGTTGTTACAACTGCAACAATAGCAGAGAAAGTAACCATAATATTAACAGCATCAGTGTAAGTCAATGATGTAACGCCTACTGAACCTTCATAAACCTCATTCCATAAGAATGTGTTAAAATACATATTTTCCACATTCCATGCAAGGCCACCTATGAATGAACACATAAGCATACCAAACCAAAGGCGTGGAGAAAGTTTTGCATTATTATTCATTGTTTTCTACCTCTTATTTAAAATAATAAACTCTTGTTTCGTAAGGTCTTGTTACAAAAGCATTACGGTTAACAGGGTTAATCTTATAGTTATTGAGAACAAGCTCACCATCTGCAAGGTTAATTCCCTCAGGAGCTTTGAAATGAACACTCTTTTCTGTGAATGAGCAAACTACAAGAACTTTTTCGCCGTCAAGTGTTCTCTCATAAACGAAAAGTTCATTACTATTTTCATAATACTGCTTAAAGTCACCATAAATTGCAACTTCGTGTTCTTTTCTGAACTTGAGAAGCTTACGGTAATAGTTAAGGATTGAGTTTTCGTCAGCTTCTGCCTGTGCTACGTTAATTTCTGTATAGTTAGGATTAAGATTAAACCAAGGCTCAACTGTTGAGAAGCCTGCATATTCACTATCATCCCATTGAACAGGAGTTCTTGAGTTTTCACGAGAACCCTTGTTTGCCATCTTAACAAAACGGTCGCCCTTGATGCCAAGCTTATTGAACATCTTCTGGTTATTAAATGTAATCATATCCTTAAATTCATCAATGGAGTGAAGCTCGATATTTGTCATACCGATTTCCTGACCTTGATAAATGAAAGGTGTACCCTTTTGTAAATAGCACATTGTTGCAAGCATTTTTGCGCTTTCAACTCTGTATTTAAGTGAACCGTAACGGTCAACTATTCTTGGATGGTCGTGGTTTTCAAGATAGAGAGTATGCCAACCCTTACCATTCATAGCGTCATACCATTTTTGATAGCACTTCTTCATTGCTTTAAGGCTAAATGGAGTCTTAATCCAGTCTGTCATAAAGCAGTCTGCTTCAAGATGGTCAAAACTGAACATTGTTTTAAGAACCTGTGTTTCTCCTTCTGTAACGAACTGAAGAACTTTTTCAGGTGTGATAAGTGGACCTTCACCAACTGTGAAGCAATCATATTTTGAAAGAACATCGTCGTGGAATTCTTTAAGATACTCGTAAAGATGTGGTCCACAGTTATAATGTTCCATACCACAAGCAACAGGAATTGGGAATCCGTTTGGAAGTCCCTCTTTCTTTGAAATGTATGTAATAACGTCTTCACGGAATCCGTCAACACCCATATCAAGCCAGAATTTCATAATGTTCTTAACTTCTTCTCTGACTTTTGGGTTATCCATATTAAGGTCAGGCTGACCTTTTGTGAATACGTGAAGATAGAATTCATCAACTGATTCAACATATTCCCAAGCGCCACCTTCAAAAGTTGAAAGCCAGTTGTTTGGTGGTCTTTTGCCGTCTTTACCCTTACCTTTTCTCCAGATATAATAATCATGGTATGGGTTATCAACACTCTTGCAAGCTTCTTTGAACCAATGATGCTCAGTTGATGTATGGTTAACAACCAAGTCCATAAATACTTTCATACCACGGTCGTGGCAACCTGCAAGCACTTTTTTGAATGTTTCCATATCGCCGTATTCAGGGTTAATATCCATATAATCGGCAATATCATAACCATAGTCAGCGTTTGGTGATTTGAAAAGTGGTGAGAACCAGATAGCATCAATACCAATACTCTTTATGTAATCGAGTTTTGAATAAATACCCTCAAGGTCACCGATGCCGTCACCATTTGAGTCTTTGAAGCTACGTGGCCAAATCTGGTAAACTACCATTTCTTTATACCATGCTTTGTTCATAAAATAACACCCCTATTTTATTATAGAATATATATATAAGGTAGTATAACATATAAAATGTAAAATGCAAAGTGCAAAGTGCAAAATATTTCAAAAAAATAAGGGGTGATAGCGCTATCATCCCTTAAATAATCGATTTTTATTCTTCTTTGGCAAATCGCTCTTTTACCGCACCACATTCAGGACAGAAGAAATAGTCAGGCAATTCATCAAATTCTGTTCCCGGAGTTATATCCATTTTAGGATTACCATCATTTTCGTCATACATCCAACCACAGACTTCACATATATAAACCATAAAGCCACCTCGTTTTATAGCTTGTGTTTATATACGAAAAATATTCATACCAAAGCCAAAAAGAGATAGATAAATTAGGAGTTTATCAGGATGATTTTAAATTAACATTCCATTAAATAATTTGACAAATTCGATTTTGTTGCATTATTTTTTCTCTAACAAATATGCTTTTGCTTGAAAACCGGCATCGAGATTACTGCCAAATTCTTTTTTGATATTCCAGTTTTTAAGAATATCCTTGTAATGTGGGTTTGCGCCATTTCTGAATGTATGGACAATAAGTAATGCTTCGTCGTCAAGTTCACGAAGGACAATCTGATAACCCTCAGGGTCGTTGTAATCTTCAACATTACATTCAATTACGCTTGTGAAACCATCCTTGATAATATGCTTGATTTCGTCATAGAACTTAACTGAATCAAGGGCTATTTGCCAATTTTCTTGTGGCAAATCGAAGATTTCGCCGCTGATACAAAGGCGACCCAAGAATCCTGAAATAAGTGAGTAATAAGTTCTGTGAATATCATCCTTTGCACGAAGAACTGCCCAAATCTGACTTTGACTAGGCTTAATCATTCTCTGCACATTGGCTGCGATAATAGGAATACTTGCACATTCGTGAGCATCGGAAAAACTTGCCTGTGAACAAAGTTCCATTGTTGACGGTTCAAGTCGGTGACCGCCACTCGCACAATTTTCAATAACCATATCAGGCAACTGTTCTTTAATGCGTTTAAAATAGTTCTGACTTGCAAGTACATATTGACGAAGACCCTCACCAAGACTTTCTGCACCATCACAACCGATGCCGATATTCTCGTTATAATCCACCTTAAGATAACCATAGCCACTGTCACGAAGAAGCTTAATTACTTTTTTGTCAAGATAATCCACACACCATTGGTCACGCAAGTCAAGAAATCTGTGTCCTGCCACATTAAGCGGTGCACCCATACGAGAAAGCAAATGGTCTGTTTCACCATAAATTTGTGATAAAGGTGCTACGTTTTCCATTTCAAACCAGATTCCAGGAATAAGACCATAGGACTTAATCATATCGTTAACTTCTTTAAGTCCATTAGGGAATAGTTTTTTGCTCACATTCCAGTCGCCAATTGTGTCCCACCAGTTTTTGTCTTCTTCCTTATACCAACCACTATCCATTACAAGATATTTAACACCACTACCTTGCAATTTTTCTGCAGTTTTGCGAAGATTTTCAATTGTTGGATTACCCCAAGATGTGCAGTATTCATTAAAGACAACAGGTAAATCCTCATCAACAGGTGAAATATCGGGATTTTGTGCCTTAACGAGAATATCACAAACTTTAAGAAGACTATCCCCTATTGCTACAACTGCTTTCGGAGTTGTAAAACTTTCATTTAGCTTAACTTCCTTACACCAATGACCGTAATCAAAATCGGCAATACCACCTAATAAGGTTAAAGGCTCTCTATGACGGAAAAGTTCAATCTGCCAGCTTGACGGAATATAAAGCTGAACACCGATAAACTCATTTGTTTTGCTATTCTCAAGGGCTATGAATGGGAACCATTTTCTAACAGGCATTGACCCAACCTGACCGAATTTTTCAATTCTTATGCCGTGACCACTCCACGAGCGTTCCATATTGAGGTCTGTGAGTTTCTGACTAAGCATTTTACCCTCTGCACTCCAGAAAGATGTTGCTCTGTGAAGAGTATCTGCATCAATATCAGTAATCGCAAAGGATGAAATCATATCAAGAATTGCAGTTTTTTCTGTGTTGTTTTCAAACACTGTATAGCACTCAAACACATCGCCCTTTTTGATGTGATACACAGTGATTTTGTAGCCATCTGCTGACTCATATACATTTTTTTCGTCATCGGCAGAAAGCAATTTACATTTCCACACACTTTCGCTATCTGCCATTGAAATACCATTTATAAAATGGCCACCAAAATCGTCACCACGCACTTTAAATTGAACACTAAAATTCATAAAGTTACCTCTATTTTAATTGCCTTTTTATTGTCCCATCTCTAATATTTTGATGGGTTAATTATAACACTTCAACAAAATAAAAAGCAACAGTTTTTGGCTGTTGCTTCTCAAAAATTATATATCTGTTTCATATTTACCATCAATGAGTATGCAATTTGCATTATACTTTTTAGCGCGGGCTAAAACATGAGCATTGTCATTGATTGCACTCTGCAATGTGAATGCACTATCGTCCAAACGATTCTCAATCACATTCGCATATTTCTTCATATCTTCAAAGTGATTTCTAATATAATCTTCACTCATTACAAGGCAATAATATTTGATATGAGCAAGGTATTCTTCTGCAAAATCCGTTGCCCAGTCGAAAGGAATATAGCACCCCTCAACGATTAAATTCTGCTTATTCTCAATAGCGGTTTTAATCATTTCGCGGACTATCGGCCATAAGTATTTGGTTAAATCGGCGTCATCACTCATTGCGGTAAGCTCTGTGTTGCCACTTCTGATTAAACCCATTTTCAAATGGTCTATTGAGAGATAAGGATATTTATATTTTTCGAGCAATTTTTGAGCAAGATAAGTCTTGCCAGTATGCGATGCCCCTGTGATTAGAATAATCATTGTTATCATTCCTATAAATTTTGATTAAAATAATTATATCATTCCAGCAAAACGAAAAGCAACAGTAAATAGAGTATAGCAAGCACTTTTTTCATATTCATTTTTAATCTTTATACTAAAAATTCGTCAAGAAAAAAGCATATATAAATACTACTTTTAAACACAATAAATATAGGACAATGGTTTCGTTGGTAGAGCAGCGGTCTCCAAAATCTTATATTTAGATATTTACTAACATCTAAAAAGTCAAGTAAAATCGCAAAATCCCTTATTTATCAAGGGTTTCAGGATTTTTTACTTTCACCACTTTTAATCAAAAATTTCTAAAAAAGGTCGGTTAACGCTTAAAATCGGTTACATTTTTGGTTACATTTTTGCCTAAAAAGTGGCTTTTTTACACTTTTTTAAGTAAAAAAATTGCTTTTTGAGTTTCAGTATGATATAGTAGAAACAAAGGAGGTTGTAAAAAATGTCCAATCCTAAAGTTTATAAACGCAATGATGGCAATTATTGCTTTAAATTATTCGGCAAAACTTATGTAAGAGCAAAGCGTAAGGATGCTGAAAAATACTATACTGAATTGCTGAATAGTACAAAATATAGAAAATTAGTTGAGGATTACGGCAAAACTACAATAGCTCAACTTATGTATGATTGGCTCGGTCTTCAAAAGGGCTTAACCAAGAAGGTAAGTACATATGACCGCAAAGTGCAGATTGTTGAGCATCAGATTGTCCCCTATTTAGAAAAACAGCAGGTTATATCATTAACTTCAACTACTGTTCAGACCTGGCTTAATGAACTTGCTGTGCAGGGATACAGTTATTCAACAATTAAAAAAGCAAAAGAATATTTACAAGCAGCTTTACGATTTCACAAAATTCTCAACAAATTTGAAGAAAATCCATTTGATGATGTGGTCGTCCCTGCAAGTGCTCCATCAAAAAAATCAGATGATATAGTTTATTACACCGAAAAAGAAATAAAGAAAATCTATGCTGCAGCAACTAAAAAAGATTCAACAGGTAAATACATATACAGACTTGGTGATGCGGTTATAGTGCTTGGCGAAACAGGTATGCGTTCAGGTGAATTCCTAGCTTTGACTTGGAATGACGTGGATTTCAAAAATGGAATGATATCAATTACCAAAACAAGACAGCATGTAAAAAATCACAACAAAAAAACACCCACGGAACCAAGTTACGTGGATGTTATAAATCCTCCTAAAACTGAATCAAGTATTAGGACTATTCCAATGTCAAAAAAATGCAAAGCGGCAATGAAAAGACTCCAAAAGCTCAATGGCGGATTTGAGTATGTATCTTCTACAGAAAAGAAAACTCCAATCACAGTCAGAAACTTTGCAAGAATGTTCCGCGACATTTTATATGCTGCAGAAATGGACAAAGTTGTTGATGAACGTGGAAGGACCGTGAATAAAATCTACGGTCCTCACTCAATGCGTCATTCGTTTGCTACTCGCCTTATCAACAAGAAGGATGCTAATATTGCTATTGTGTCCAAGCTTCTCGGTCACGCCGATGTCAGCGTCACCATAAACAAGTACGTACATACTAAGGACGAAGATAAGATTAACACAATTAAATTGCTTGATTAAAGGTAGAACACTTTGTTCTCGTAATACTCAAGCCATTCTTTCAACGCGGAGACTGTTACATAGTAACGGCCTCCGATTTTTATTGATGGGAACGCCGGTGAGCGTAGCAAATCATATGCTCGATTGATGCCACACCTCATCACTTTCTTCAATTCTTTTGCTGTAAGCAATTCTGTTGTAAGGTCTTCAAATGAATAATTTTTAGAAACTATCATATAATTTCTCCTTTTTTAATTTATTTTGAAAAAAGTATGATATTTTTTATATAAATAAATTTTCATATATAAAAAAACTGCTTATTTTGATAATTTTTCAAAAATTTTTCAAAAAATGGGAAAAGGAGGTGCGAGACCGACACCTCCTCTCCCAAAAACATAAGAAAAAAAGACATTGTGTTTGCAAGGAAAGAACAAACACGACAACAAAATAAGGAATATAGGGAAAAACAAGGAATTAAATGGAGACGGCGGAGGAACAACACAAACTCCGCCAAATTATGTACGCGACTGATTGCGATGTAGAGCTTCCCTACAACAAACTCCTATCGTATTTTATCAGTCAATATAAGTATGACATTTGAGATTTAAGACAACTGAAAAAATGACAAAAATTCAAAAAACAAGAAGAAAAAATTAAAATTCCGTTAAATTGTTAGTATATACAACCTCCTGTCTTTCAAATCTTAATGTTGTACCAGGTGCATACGAGGTTCGAATTTCATCAGGTACAAAAAGAAAGTCTATCATAATCCGATTTAACTTTTTCTGTACTTTTCGCGCCAATCCCGCCGGACCATAAATTGTAATAAACACTTTGGTCTCATCCGTCGATGGATTAATTACTGCCGTACGAAGTTCAACAATAATCGAATGCCCATTTATTGCTTCAATGACTTCCATAGGCGTAGGGGAATCTCTACTCACCTTCCAAATATAATCTTTATCTTTTAATTCGTCTTGAATTCTTTGAAGCAATAGTGGGGTGCATCTTTCGCTGTAAAAATGCATTTCGATAGCCATTACAGTGCGATTTTCATATAATCTGAGAACGTTGTATGTACTACAGTCGTACTTCTCTTTGGCAAGTATTGAAGTGATTTTTTCTCGCAATTCTTTAATTTTCTTCATGTCAATCTTGCCGTAAATTCGCACATTAAGACTGTTATTATAAACATTGACGCTGAACAAGATTATATATTCATCTTTCTTCAGCAAGTTTTCAAACAATTTGATTTTTTCAATGGGGAAATTATAAGAGAAAAATAGATTTTCGATTTTCTCAAGTTCTTCAACACATTCCTTCGACAATATACAACGGTCTCTGAAATAATCCTTAAAAGCCCCACTATATATTTTAAACTCATACATATCGGTGATTTTCTTATTCAGCATTCTTTTGCATCCTCCTCTCTTGTGAGAAATGCCACCATCTTCGCCGTATCTATGAACATTAGAACAATCTTGTTCTCCATATGAAACTCCGGCAATTTATGGTAGAAAAAGCTGTCAAAATGACGGCTTAGTTTCTCTGCATCATCTTCAGTGTAGTTATAACAATGCACGAATATAATCGGCACCTGATGTGCATCGTCAATGACTGCAAACTTATGTGAATGGTCATGAATGTTAATGTAATTCTGACCATAATATAGATTCTCATTAGCATTCATTATCCGCTTCAAATCTTCAGTATTTATCAAACTAAACACTCCTTTATAAATAATAAGTTTTTATTAAAAATATTAACTTGTGGTCTCTCTACCCTCCTTTCGTATTTATGTACAATAAGTATGTTAGTTGAACAAATACCACAAACAAAAAAACAACTCACAAATGTAGGTTGAAATATTTGTTTTCTAAATTTCTCAAAAAATCAAATTGTAAACGGAGTATGCTTGAAAAAGACAAATCGTAAACGAGGTATAAATTTTTCGAGTAATCGTAAACGGTGTACAAAAAAACGGTCTCATACCCCATAAATTAAAGACTAGTATAATTCAAATATATATGTTACAATTGGTTTAGAGATATAGAAATGGAGGAATTAGTATGATATTTGGAATGCCTACTTTAATAGAAACGAAATCACTTGAAGAATGCGCATCTCTTTGCAATGAGTTGGGATTGAGCTTTATTGAACTCAATATGAATATGCCACAGTATCAACTCAACAAAATAGAAGTTGAAGACTTCAAAAGAATAGCACAACAATATGGCATATCATATACTATTCACCTAGATGAAAATCTTAACTTTAGTGATTTCAACTCCTATGTTTCATCAGCATATATCCGTACTGTAAAAGAAACCATTGAATTGGCTAAAAAGATAAATGCACCCATACTAAATATGCATTTCTCCAAAGGTGTATATTTCACATTACCAGATAGAAAAGTGTATCTATTTGATGAATACAAAGAGCAATACTTGCAGAGTGTAAAAGATTTTTGTAAAGAATGTGAATCTGCAATTGGCAATTCTAACATTAAAATCTGCATTGAAAATTGCGATGGCTATACAGACTTCAACAAGGATGCTATTGACCTTTTACTTGAAAGTCCTATGTTTTGTTTAACATTTGATGTTGGTCATAATCATGGTATTGGTGGCAGTGATGAGCCAATTATAATGGAACACAAAAGCAAGTTGTGTCATATGCATTTACACGATGCACTAGGTAAACAAAATCATATGGCACTTGGAACTGGTGAACTTGATATTCATAAATACTTGAGTTTGGCTGAAGAATGTAATTGCAGAATTGTTCTTGAAACAAAAACCATTGTGGGATTAAAACAATCTGTACAGTGGATTAAAGATTATTCAAAATAAAACATACAAACAAAAAATGCCTATGAAGTTAGAAAATTCATCTAACCTCATAGGCTTTTTCTAGTCTGTTAAACGTGAAAATTATAATTCATCTAACATCGATTCAAACTTTGTCTTTCTGCCAAATGTGTTTTTCTCTATATCATCCAACGAATTAAAAATATGCTCAGCTCTATTAAAGAACCATTTAATGGATTTCAACGCTTTATCATACATTTCATCATCTCTTAATTCTTCAAACGATACAAAACTATTTTCTCCATATTTAGCTTTTAATTCTTTTGCAACCTCAATATACTCTTCATCTTGTTCTGTGTAAAGTACATCATTCTCATAACAATAGTGTAAATAATCAGACATATGTGACAAAATTGTGTTTTCATATGAGTTTTCTATACGAAGAGCTATCTTGGTCTTGCCTTCATTAGTCAAGCGTATGCGAATCCCTGAAAATAGTCTTTCAACTAACCAACTTTTAGACCGATGATTCTTATTATATTCTTTACAAATATTGCAAACTGGTTCATATAATATATTTTTCATAAATCTATCAGGCTGTAACTCACATAAAATATCTAAATAATCAGTTGTTAGTCTGCCAGCACTTGATTTTAACCATGAGGTAACAAAACGTTTTTGTTCTTCATCACTCAATTGGGTAGTATAAACCGCTGCAAAATACTCTTGAAATGAACGATGTGAAAACCGGTAGTTAAGCCCCTCATGCACTAATACACATACTGCTTTTACCATATCATTTAGATAATTAATTTCACTAAAATCATCGTATAAATATGTTTTTTCTTTAGCTCTAGTAATATTTTCTACAGCTGTTTTTTCATTAAATTCATATTGATTTTTGAAAAAAGACCTGAAACAAAAATAAGAAAAGACTTTCTTGAAATCTTCATATCCTAATCCCGAAGTAATTTCTCTTTTATATTTTCCTTTTTTGGTTGCATCGTGCCTATGAAAAAGCGTTGAAAAAGCCTGTTCATAAAAATCTGTTTTATTATCAGGTATGGAAATCCTTTCCTCAAAGGTCATCAACATAATTGTTAATAATAAAGGATTTGATGCAAATGATTCATATTTATCATATAGTTCTTCTTCTAATTGTTTGTAAAACTTTTGTTTCAATTCTTCATCATAGTCTAGTTTGGAAATTAAAGACAACGCTTGTTGTTTATTTAAAGACAAAGATGAACATTCGGTAAAATCAGACCACCCCACAAATTCTTCTAGTGGTCGAGACGATACAACAACATAATTTTCAGGATACCTATTGCTAAAATCAATTATTTCTTTTGTTACTTTTGAAGACAATGAATTTTTTACTTCATCATATCCATCAAACAAAATTAGATAGCACCCCGTTTCAAGACTGTACTTAAAGTATTCTTTTTCTAATTTGAATCCAAAAATACACAATGTGTCATAAATATAATCTTCTATTGATATATTGTCTTTTGGAATCTCATTTAATCCCCTTAACTCTATTAAAACTGGAATTAATTGCGTATTACTAATTGCATTTAAAAAGCAGTGTTTCATTAACATGCTTTTTCCTATACCACCAGTGCCTGTTATTATTATTTTATGTCCAAGTGATAATACATTATTCACATTTGATGTATCAATACGTTTTCTGCCATTTTTAATCTTGACACATTCGAAAAAAGAATACAAATGGTGTGGTGTTTGACCATACAAAATCGTCTTTGCCATACTAATACTTTTTTCAGATTCTGTTAAATATCTTTCAAAAGCGATTCCAAAGTCAATTTCACCTTTAGTCAAAGTATCTTTACACCGTTTTGTGATTTTTTCTAAAACAGTTTTCCCCACGTTTGTAGCCAAATTACTTATTACATTAGCAGTAATTTTATTATAATCCAAGTCATTCATATAACAATCTCCTTTGTCCCTTTAGTTAGAAATTCATTATCCAACATATTATATATCGTTATAAATCTACTTTTTGTGACAAAAAATCGCATTATCTTTCGTTTCACTTAATTATTCTCATTATTATTTCCATTACTATAAGGCAAAAACCACTTGACTTTTTTCCTTTTAGAGTGATATATAGGACACCCTGAAAGGAGTTTTTTATGACAACTTTGAAAGATTAATATCTAGAAAATATAATTCCTACCATCTACAAGACAAAAGCGACTCCTCACCAATCAATGTGAAAAGTCGCTTTTTATCATATTCACTTTTTGTGCCGCACCAAACCTTCTATTTTTTTGCACACAACAGTACCTAAAAAGTTTTCAAAAATCCAGAATTTTTTAGCTTTGATTAATAACTAAATCTTTGTATTTAGACGCAATAATATTAGCATCCTTGTTGTTTGATACAGGTACCAGTTGCCTAATTACTCGTTCACCTGTCTCAGGTTTCCAATACACCTTCAAAGCGGAACACGCTCTTGTTATTGCAGTATAAAATACATTATGCGTAATCAATTCTTCGAGTTCATTGGTAACTAGCACTTTGACCGACTGGTACTCTAGCCCCTGCGCCCTGTGTATGGATACCGCATATGCAACCTGGAAAGGAACCACTTCATCCTTAGTTTTTTCTGTTTCGTCATTGTCTTGGTAATGATTAATCCTAAATCGTATCAAAGAGTGATCATCTGATTCGCAATCTAAGAGTTCAATACCTGCTGCTCCAGCACCAAACGCATTAAGAACCATATCTATTTCGATATCAAACTCAATATACGCATCTGTTTTATTGATATGTCTGATCCAACCTTTCAAATTGTTGTATAGCGTAGGATAAAATTTGTTATACTCATTAAAAATAATTGGATCGTCGACCTTATATGTCCAAACACCCCATTCAACAGCTGGATTAGGATTATCATATTGTAAAAAACGATTTATGTTGTTTATTCCATACAATCCGTCATAATTAAGGCAGAGGATAATTTGATCTTTGACATCCCTAACAAAGATGCTGTCGTTAAACTCTGATGAGTATCCTTTTTTCGCCATAAATTCTGAAATATGAGGATCAACACAACGCACCTTTGACCACAGCTCTAACAAATCGGTATCCTCTGTTCTTCTAGGTACTTTCAATTCATGAATAGCTTTTTGCGGAATAAAACTTTTAGCCAAACTAAACCAATTCCCGAACTTAACCGCTTCTATCTGATATACATCACCCACAAGTACCAAAAGCTTACATTGTATTCTAGAAAGAAGTTTTAACATATCGCCATTACTAATTGTACTACATTCATCCACAAAAACTATATCATATGTGTTGCTATACGAATAATTTTGTTTAGCAACCGTATTGAATGAAGATTTTTGAACTTTGATTCTTCTACGCAAATTTTCCAAAGCAGGATTGGTATTTGCCAAGAATAATTTATGTTCATCGGCAAATACATTGCTTATATGTTTTAATAAGGTTGTCTTTCCTGTACCTGCAGCACCATAAACGATAGCTAAATTTGAATCAGTAAAGAGTTTTTTTATTATATCAAGTTTTTCTTGGCTATCTATAACATTTGGATTTTCGTAAAGCCAGGAGTTAATTGTTTTCTCGTAGCCAACTAAACCTGATTCAGCGAAGGTTTTCAGTTTGCGTATTATTTCTACGGTATCACTTTCGTAACCATTTATAAAAATATTGTTTTTTTCTACAACCAAGCTTCTTTTTGGCTTGTGCTTTTCATAAAGAGCATTGTTATATCTACTTGCCAATTCTTCTATATTTTCGAAACCATATATTTCTTTACGTGAAGTATAAAGCTTAGATTCCTGTTCGGTATTTATTCTAATAATCCGTGCTAGCAATTCATGCTCTCGGTCTGTTATACTTACACAAGCAAACACATCTGATAATCTTGTATTGTGCCCATACAATGAAGAAACAAAAGGCATTCTTTCAAAAGGAATGCTCTCGTTCCTTAAATACAAGTTAGATAATAGGTTATTGGCTCTTCCATCTTGCTGATCCTTCAATTCCAAAAATCTAAGCCTATATAACAGATATCTAATTAGATTAACTCCCGTTATTCTTTTTTGCGATATATTTCTACATATATCTAACAGATTAAATATGTGTCTAGTATTAACAACACTCAATATAGAGTTTTTTAATTGTTCATAATATGGTTGGCTTAAATCAATTATCTCAACTAAATTTTTTCCAGACTTAGTTAGATAATCCATCAAATACAAGTATTCATTTGCTAATACATGTATCTTATCACTATATCCAAGAATATATGCCAAAGCATTCAACTCGCATTGTCTTATTGCAACGCGATACGAATCAAGTATTTTTATTGGCATCTTTCTATCCAACACTGTCACTTCAGTATCTATTACGGATATTTTTATAGCATAAAAGCTCGAAACTTCTACATCCGAAAATACAGTAAAGCGATTAAATTTTCCAGAATAATTATCTGCAGGAATTAAAGTCAATTCATAATATGTTTTGCCTTCAACGAAAAACGGGCGTTCTTTTTGAATATAGAATCGGCCCTGTGGTGTATAATTCTTTTTTGGTGTTCCAGTAATTCTTTTTGCTATATTTTCATAATATTCAGACAATTCTGACTTATCATCAATCGGGTATTTTTCAAGATTGTCTAAAACACTTAGACCGAATTCTTCATGTAAGTATTCTCGTACTCTTAAAAGATACTCGTAATACTTTAGCATTAATCTTACAGAACTATCATCATCTAATGTATAGTGAGATACAGAAATTTTTAAACAACCATGAAACCTAGCAAGAAAAGAAAGCTCACCTCTGGAACAAACATATTCATTAGCTTTTACGATATCATCGTAACTATTCAATTTAGCTGTGTGATTTACACTATATATTTTAAGGTTAATCGCTTCAACAAAATTTCGCAATTTATCTAAGATGTTTTGAGAAAGGAGTCCCCTATCATTCTCGCCGAGCGCATCTATATTTTTACAAATGCTTTCATCTATAGTTAAAATATTGTTATCAAATATGTCCATCTATAGACCTCCTTTATATCAGCACTCCATCACAATGGTCAATTTCGTGTTGAATTATTTGTGCTGTCCAACCGGTAAAGGTTTTGATTCGGATTTGAAATTCAGCTGTTTGCCACTGCACTTTTATTTTCTTGAAGCGCTTACACTTACGAGGACCACCGAGCAATGAAAGGCATCCCTCTTCAGTTTCGTAAGGGTCTGATTTTTTAATGATTTCAGGGTTGAACATAGTCGTATACTTACCATTATCATCAAAACAGATGATACACTTATGAACACCAATCATATTGGCAGCCATACCAACGCAACCGTCAGCATTAGCAATAAGTGTGTCCAACAAATCCTCCGCCACCTGCAAGTCTTCAATTGTAGTCTTCTCCGATTTCATCGCCAACAAAATCGGATCGTGAATAATTTCTTTAATCATAAATATCACTAGTTTCCTAAATCACTTTTAATACTTTAGATTATATTTTCAAGTTTAAATTGCCACGAGACAAGATGAATCGTTTCAAGTATCCTTCTGCCTTCTGAGTAACACGATACTGTTTGATCTCTACACCCTCAATTGCTTCCAACGTTTCTTTTGCACGCGCACGATCCAATGTGCTAATTATCTGATCAAACAATCCACCTTGCAGCAAAGTATCTTCTGTGAGATGACAAGCCATAATCCTGGAAAGCTTGTCTCTATCGATACCGAACGCATCAGAAAATCTTTCGATGTTCGCTTTCAACGTGTTCCTGTTATAAATTTCAATATACTCTGCCAGTGTTTTATTTTCATCAAAATCTTTCAGCGCACCAGAATATATGTCCTCCAAAATGGCTTCGGCGGTAATTTGATCTTCTGCCGACAGCAATGTGAAGTTAGATTTCAGTTCATCAAGCAATGATTTGATGTCTTCCGGTTTTGCGCCATTTGATAGGTCTTTTAGCACTTCGGAGAATTTAGATTCCATAAAAGCTCGATTAATTTCATTGGACGAAATCTCGGTTAAAAATGCCTTTATGTCATAAATCATATCACCACCTGGTGTGCCGCTTCTGGGAATTTCGCTATATCTCTGGTGTAAGATTTCATATGTCATCTCATCCAGGAGGACAGTAACTTCGCCTGCGTCCTCTGTGATATAGTTCTTCTGCGCCCATGTGAACAACTGTGGTATAGAACGATAATAGTAATTACTGATGTTATTAAACAGGTCTGCGAACAACTTGATATCGTTCGAATCGGTAGGAAGTGTGCTAAAATTGTCGATTCCACACTTTTCAAACAACTTAATGATGCTTTGATAATCGTTGTTCATCGCGATAATGTTCTGTCCCAAAGAGGGTACAAACACACCGGTATAACCTGTTTCGGCATACAATTTCAAAGCCGCTTCAGCATTTTTCTCCATTGTATACGGCTTTCTGCAATATTTGATTATACCGTACTGCTTTTCAAATCCGTGGAGACGGTTGGTTCTCGAGGCTGCTTGAATAAACTGCTCGTATTCGATCACTTTGTCTAAATAAAGAGTGTTAATCCATTTGGAGTCAAATCCTGTAAGCAGCTGATTGACAACAATAACAATATTAACAGCTTCTTCTCTTCTTGTATCAATATCTTTATAGGGCTCTTTGTGTGCTAGACGCAAACAAACGTCGTCCTTAAATCGACGATACGTGCCAACTGTAAAATGAAAACCAAATTGGCTGTTATAATCCACAAGTATCTCTTCGACGCCTTCGTCCTTAAAAATATCATCGCTTTCATTATCGGTATGCGGATCAAAAACGGCAGTAACAAACAACCCCTTGTCATTACCCTTTAACAAACGGTAATATTCAATAGCTTCGCGAATGGACGCGGTTGCCAAAATATAATGGAACTTTCCACGGAAACTAATGCGATCCCATTTGCTCAGAATATCCTGAACAACATTTTCACGGTGAGCTCTTCCTGTATCACCATCGGAATAAAGGCCGTTACCGACATCCGCTTCCACCTCAACCATATCACGAGAAACCAACGTATGATATTTTGCAAATTCCTCGTCGTTAAGTTCTTCAACACACGCTTTGCCAAGCTTTATCAGAGCAACCTTTTCTCTAAAATCTTCTTCGTCAAAGGTTACTACTTTCGACGGTTTGAAACCCAATACGTTCTTATCACGGATGCCTTCAGTGATCGCATACTTGTGTAAACACTCACCAAACAAACCATCGGTGGTAATCCCATCAATGGCATTCACATCCATGATCGGTGTGCCGGTAAAACCGAAGAACATAGCTTTCGGATAAGTTAGTTTGATATCACGAAGCATTGTTCCAAACGTGGAACGGTGCGCTTCGTCAATAATAAACACCAACTTTTTCTCCCGAATCCTTGCAATGCGTCCGGCATGGGGCGTGGGTTCAACAGTAGTCAGATTGCTCATCTTTTGAATAGATGTAACGATAAGCAAATTGGGTGTATCACTTTCTAATTTTGCGAGCAGACTGTTGGTGTTTGCAGTATCCTCGATATCATCGCAATCAGAAAAATTACGATAGTTATCGTAGGTCTGCTTCCAAAGCTCGTTACGGTCCATCAGGAAAATAATTTTTTCGACCTTACCTGAAGATTTTATCAACTGGGCGCACTTAAAGCTGGTCATGGTTTTACCACTGCCTGTGGTGTGATACACATAACCACCTTTTTGCTGTCCGTCGTCCCAGTCACTGCGCTTTACTACTTGCGAGTAAATTTTATATGCAGCGTGGTACTGATAGCTGCGCATGACTTTTAGAATATTATCTGTGCCGTCTGCAATGGTACCGTAACCAATCAAACGGTGTGCCATAGGAATCGAAAGGAACTTTTCTGCAATTTCTTCCCAACCATTGATATGCTTATTGTTAAAGTCGCCCCAGTGGAAATAGTAATCAGAATTGAATTCGCGATCACGTCCAGGGTTTGCAAAATACAAGGTTTCCTCAGGTGTCATAGCAACGAAAACCTGAACAAGGGAGAAGAACCCGGTAAACACACCGTGCTTCATGTACTTGCTAATCTGATTGCATGCCTGCTCAACTTTTACGGGAGTGTTTTTCAATTCAATATGGAACAGCGGCATACCGTTGATGAGCAACATCAAATCGCCCCTGCGGTCGCCAAAGATTTCTGACGAAACGGGAAGCTTTGGCTGACGAGCAATCTGATAAATACTTTTACCGGCTGCAATTTCGTCCTTGTCGAACAAAAACAAATCTACTCGTTTTCCGTTATGCAGTGCATCCTTGGGGTTGTCACGGATGATAGATATATATTTTCCGTTCAGGCGGCGGTTGATCGCAAAGGGACTTTCGCCGTTGATCTGGGTGATAATTTGACCCATTTCCGTTTTGGTAAGAGGACATCCGTTCAGTCTGTCGGTTTGGTTGTTGTTGCTAAAGATAATTGCTGCCCAGTTATCAATCAATTCTTCCTCGGTTTTGTATTCCAAAATATCACGAGACCACTGGTTGTTTAATTGTGTTAATTTCGCAACGAGAGCATCCTCAAATTCTTTTTCATTTCTAAATGACATATCTGTCACCGCCTTTACACAAACATATTGTGCAGCATTGACTGCTTAAGTTGCTTTAGCTTTTCTATCTTATGTTGTTGAAGGGTGATAAGTTTATCAAGATTCTTGAAAAGTTCTCCTATTTGTTCCTGCTCAGTATCGGTTGGAGCAACAACATCTTGCTCGTCTAAATCAGTTTTGTTTAGATTACCGATAGCACCATTGCCTCCCGCAACAAATAGAGTTATAAACTTCGCATACCATGGAGCGCTCATAAATGCATTCAAAAATTCAGGATTTTTCGCTGTTGCCAAAAGCATAAAGCCACCATGAACAGCTGTTTCGTCTGGAATTTCCCTAATTATTGCGTGTTTTCCAACAAGTCTTGTTGACCCATTTGCCGATGTTATCAATATGTCACCTTTGTTGGCGCAAGGGATGTTTACTGCCGATGCTTCAACAAATACATCCTCGTCACCATATACAAATTGATCTTCTGCTATATTTGAGGAGCGCAAAACCCTTATGCCTTTCTCTCGAATGTTAGCCGGACTGTATGTCAGTCCTCTTCTTATTTCTGCTAAATCAGAGAATTTACGTGGCTCCCATTCTCCTGCAAATCCAGCGAAACGCACTTCTGGCACCTTGCTTCCATTCTTCGGAAACATCTTATCCAAACAGGCCGCTTTCAAAGCAACCAGTTTTTCGTACTTTCGTTGTTGAAGAATGATAAGTTTGTCAAGTTTCCGAAAGCAGTCACCAATTTGCGCCTGCTCTTGGTAATCGTTGGGGTAGCAAATGCTTGTCCCTTGCAAAGCAGTTTTTGAAATAGATAAAACTTTGGTGCCTTGCAACAGAGGCAACAAGGTATCATGATAAGCATCAGAATTCAGATAGTAGCCAAGATAACCTGTAGCAAACTCATACTGTGGTCTTAATGGTATTGTATGGAGTCCAGATATAGCAGGCACATCTCCCAAACCCAACATCTCTGTACATTTCCCAGCTGCTTCGTCTTCAGCGGTATCAGCAACAATCACATCACCGTTATGCAGATACGAGGATTTGTATTTTTCTGCTATCTGAGCTGATTCAATGTAAGGAAGTGTTTCGGTTTTTAAATCCAAAACTTCTCCAAACTTTACGAGAATATCACCATAATGTACATTTAGGGCTGCTCCGCTGCCGTCTACAAGTTCTGCTCTCGAAAGGGTATTGTTTTGAAGAGTTGTGAATGCCGAATTAAACTCATTTTGCTTCCAATCTTGTGTAAATCCATCAAAACGAATTTTGGGAGCATTACTCATCGTCTTCACCTCCGAGTAACTTTCCAAACTGCTGAATGGCTGCCATATCAAATTCATTGCCACAAAGATCTTTCAACATAGAAGCAAGTGCTTTTTCTGCATCTGCAATCTGAGTATCAAGAGTAGCAATGGGGTTGTTGTATTTGGTAATGAGGCCTTGAATGGAACGATTAAGTTCATCCACAATAGATGCAGGTATGCCGTTGATGCTCTGCATTGCAGGGGTCAACCATTTTTCTTTCAGCAACATCTTAATTTCATCATCTAACAAGCGCTCAATTGCCTCTCTTGCTTTGGTATCCAGCTCGGTTTTTATCGCCTTTATTTGCTTTTTGAGCGCAGAAATCTGCTGACCGAGAAGGTAAAGATGACGCACTTTATAATCGTCCTCATCCTCTGCGATCTCAATGCCATTTTTGATTTGCTCGATGATTGCTTTAATCGCTGCCGGTTTATAGACACCGTTTTTACCCTTTTCGGATTCTTCCGGCCAGATGGACTCAGTGTGCTCCTGCTGGAACGCAAGCTTTTCCTTCGGCTTCAACGCCAAATAAGAAACATACTGTCTTGTAATGTCATTTGACATGGACTCCAAAACTTCTTGATATTTCTTTTTGAGGATAGTTGTATCCAGTTTGGCTTCTGCATCGTCACCGGCATCATCCGATTTCTTTTTGAGCTGATCCTTCAGTTCCTCATCCATATCTTCCCAGAAGGAATCGTATTCTGCTGTAACATTCGCCAGCTCTCGGCTCAAAGTTTCCATTCGGACAAACTCATCAGCAAAAAGATGCTTTTGAATCAGCGAAAACGGGATCACTTTACCATCTTCGCCTTTCGGGACAACGTCCCCCTCTTTTTTATCATAGACTTCTATGCTTTCGATTACGCGAGCAGCACCAAGTCCCTGCAGACGGATTGCCTCCAGGTCAATACTAATCTGCTCCCAAATTTCATCAAATGCTTTATAAACGATATATCTATCGACAATATCAAATTCCTTGCAAAGCGCAAAAATCCGATTAGTGATTTCGGCCTTTATTGCATGAACATTTTCAACGCGGTTTTCAATCAGCAAATCGTAAAGCCACTGTTCGAGCGCATCAAATGCTGCATGATATGCTGCTTCAAATGCTTCAACATCACTATTTGTTTTGATGCTATCCAAAATAGAATCAACCTTCACATTGGAGGTGTGTTCATTTTCTATTCTGAAAAGATCCTCACGAAGCGAAGGGAATGCTGCCCAGAAATGCTCGAGATGATCAATCTCATAGTTAGGAATGCCACCAAACATAGTAGCGTGCAAATCTACCGGTACCTTATCTTCGCATTCAACATAGCGAGGGATATTGAGGTTATACTCGTTCTCGATAACTCTCTGTTTGGAAACAAGTTCAGCAAAATGAGGAATAGACTTTCTATCCAAAACAGTATCCACTATTTTCTTGATGTTATGCCCGGACAAACGGTTTTTGTTGCCATCTTTATAAAACTCTTTGGAAGCATCAACAATCAAAATGTCACTCTGTTCACGATGCTTTTTTAGCACCATGATAATTGTGGGGATACCAGTACCATAGAAACAGTTTGCGGGCAATCCGATAATGGCTTCGATATTATTGTTTTCCACCAACTGTGTGCGGATTTCCTGCTCAGAGCCACCTCTGAACAATACACCATGGGGCATAACGATACACATGATTCCATCATCTCTCAAATGATACAAATCATGTAGCAAGAACGCATAATCCGCCTTGGATGCAGGAGCGATGCCATAGTCTTTATAACGTGGATCATTTGTATGTGAATCCGCATCCCATTTTTGAGAATATGGGGGGTTGGATACTACGCAATCCACACGAACACATTCATAACTATTTTCGTCGTTATCATCGAAATACGGCCAATCATTAGAAAGTGTATCGCCACGACGAACCTTGATATTGGCAGGTTTAATGCCTCGCATGACCAAATTCATACGAGTAAGGTTATAGGTTTCTTCAATGAGCTCCTGCGCGTAATAGGTAATATTAGCACCATCGTGCATGTATTTCTGCACGCTCTGTCCGATATTGATAAGCAAGGAGCCAGATCCGCTTGTTGGGTCTAGAACATTAATCTGTTCGCGGTCTTTTACATGATCAGCAATAATCTCAGACATAAGAACCGAAATCTCGTGCGGGGTATAAAACTCTCCGTCTTTTTTACTCCCAACCGCAAAGTTCTTCAAAAGAAACTCATAGATAAAGCCGAGAATGTCATAACCTTGGTTTTCGTCCATAGGTATACGACCAACTACCTTAATAAGCTTTTTCAAATGAGAAGTCTGCTCATTAATAGAGCCCATCTTGCTCAATTTATCAGATAGCGATTTAAAAATATCTTTGTAGAGTTTTTGATGATTGGAATCACTGCCGATGTTTCTAACAAACGCATTCAAAGCGTCCGAAACATTAGCTACGGTAAAACTCTCGGGATGATTTTTCCATGTAGAAAACAGATTGTTATAGGCAATGAAATAACCCAGATGTTCCTTGCACTGTTTTACAGTTTCGGTGTCATCTTCTGTGAGTTCTTCAGCCATAATTTCCATAGTCCAATCCTGTTTCATTAAATATGAAATCTCGTTCTCAGAAACAAAGCGGTAGAAAATAAAACCCAAAATAATGTCCTTATATTCAACAGCAGATATGGACCCACGCAAATCGTTACATGTATCCCAAATCAAAGATGCTAATTGTTGTTTGTTCATTTTAGTTACCTCTTCTATAAAGTTCGTCTAAAGTTTTTCCATCTTGATTTTTCCACTCGGTCCAACCGTTGGTTGAACCACCAAGGATAAAATCACTTGCACCACTCGGTGTATTAAAAGCAAGAATTAGATTGAGGATATACTTACCATCATTTTTAGTTATTGAACCGTTTTCAAGCAGCTCGGTACGTTGCTTATTATATCTTTCGAGATTTACTTTTTTATCTATATTTACTTGCGAACCTTCAAGAACTTCAAATTTCTCACCATCATAAATACCAAAAGCTTCAATGCCATTACGCGTTGTGTGTAAAACAGCAGCTTCATCCAAAGATGTTTTGGAATCATCCATCTTATAACCCTGTGTACCCATAATGAATTGGATTTCATCATATATTTCCTCAACGGATGCTAAATCATATTCATCAATCTCATATTTAGGCACAACTGTATTTTCTACCTTATATCTTTTAGATTCTTGCGCCCTCATAATAGCAAATTTTTCAAGACCGCTTATCATGTCCAGCGTAAAAGTTTTGTTTTCAGCAAGGAACATTATTGCCTTATTCCAAAAGTCTTTGGAGCGGTTGTGGTCATCTAAACGAGCGATACCATTTCTCGTTTGACCAACATATATTTGAGCAATTTTATTGTCATCACTTTCATTTATCAAATAATAAATACCTGGACGGGTTATTCCAGAAATGTTTTTCGCCTCACTTAAAAGAGGTCGGGGAATAACATACACTGTCATTGTAGAAAGATTTCGCCTTATAGAACGAATACCATCCGGCTGACCATTGTGGTATATTGTTTCAAGTTTTTTACTAGTTTCCATTTTACTTTTCCTCCTGAGTAGGTACAATATCAACAATGTCATCCATTGTACAATCAAGTGCCGTACAGATTTTTACCAGAACATCGCTCGAAACAACAGCACCATCTTTGCCCATTTTAGTAATAGTGGCAATACTGATTCCTGCTTTTTCGGCGAGTTCTTTTTTCTTCATGTCACGGTCGATTAAAAGTTTAAATAATTTCTTATAACTTGCAGCCATAATTACACCCCTATGATTAATATCATTCTTTGTAAATATTAGCAATAATTATATCACAAAGATTTGCTTTTCTCAACTTATTTCCAAAAAAATATTGAGATTTCAGCATTTTTCTTGTTATTGTGTATTATATCATAGAAATTTATCGTTATCTGATTTTTCTTTTCAATTCAGAACATTTTTATGGACTTAATCTTACCACCACTCACAATGGTATATATCTACTAAATAAAAATTTGTTAGATAAACTAATAAACAACATACTTTATTTTCACTATAAAACGGAAGTTGAAAATCAAGTTTAAGTGTCCCTTCTGTAATATTCTCAATCAAAATCACAAAAACAAAAAGAATAATAACACCTACCACTCATTAAAGTGATAAGTGCTATTATAAATTCTTTTGTTGCATATCAAACTTCAATTCATTCTTTATAAGCAACGCTCTAAAGCCTCAATTTCATAAGTTGATAAACAACCATTAATAAGCGTTTTATTTCTAATTATTGCTGCAACGACTTGATCTTCTGTCAAATCTTTTAGATAACGTCTAAATTTATTTAAAATTTTTCTAATTGCCGAACTTGGAACGCCATATTCTGTCAATATTCGAACATTAGAATCTTCAAACTCATTTTCAATTGCTTCAGCCACAAATGAATAATCGCCAGATGGAACTCCCAGCTCTTTTGCAACATATTTCTGTAAGGAATCAACAACATTTAGCCATTTAGGGATTTTATACTGCAACCAATTCTTTTGGAATTTAAAAACTGTTTCAATCGCATCATCTGAAAGTTTTCTAGCTTCTTTAGGATAATCTTGAAAAAATTGACTTAATACAAACTCCTTTTCATTGAAATTAGAATTCTCTTTTTTCAAATACTCCTTTGCAGTATAGCTAATACGTTCTTCAACTAACTGATGAATATCTTTGTTATATAGGTAGCTTGCTGTTTGACTCGCCATCCACCCTACTGATAATAATACATTCCTATCATTACCCTCTATGAAACGGTTTTGTACGAGTTCAAAAATTGCCTTAAGATGATAAAAAAGTTTTTTATCTCTTGGCGAATTCCAAATTATGTCATCCCTTCGCTTCGGATCAAGCATCATTTCCCGCAGAATGGGCAGCAAATCCAGTTGGTCCTGAATTGATACTGCGTTGCGCTTTAAAATGATTTTTAGATCTTCTGGCAAACTTTCAAATTGTTGATAGCGCTCCATGTTATGCGCTTTAACTTCATCCTTCTCAATATTAACCAAGACCTCATCATCAATTGGATTTTGGGTGAAAGCAGGAATTTCCACGATGGTTTGTTGCAATTGCGGAGGTTGTTTAAGATTAATTACCTTTCCAACACAATGTTCCATTAATCTTCCTGCACGGCCCCGGATGTTGGCATAGTCAAAATAATCTACATTTCTTGTTCCTATTTTATTATCATAATAAATAACATTTTTAGCAGAAGTATTAACACCTTCTATAATGGTATTAGTACAAAAAAGAACTTTTAATTTTCGCTCATTAAAGTATTTAATTGTAGATGTTGTTATATGTTTAGGCATAGAGCCATCATGTATACCAATTTCATTTGATAAACAATGTGCTAAAGACCACTCCACACTTAAGTTCTCATGTATCCATTGAATCAATGGAATATTAGCGTTTTTTGTCTTCCCTTGTTCTTCTATATGCGAACAATATGCAAAAGCTAATTTTCTAGCAGTAGAGGGAGAGGAACAAAAAACTAATGATTGGTCATCCGCACTGTCTAATACAGAAAAAATATCTTCATCAGCCACTTTCCCACCTGGTTTCTTTTTAACGGTTTCATAAAGATCTTCCGTTTCAGTATATACCATAGAATAATCCGTTTTAAAGAAAACAGCATCATACTTTTCGATAAATCCCGTAGAAATTTTGTCAATATTGGGTCCAAGCAAATAAAAGCGACAATTAGGATTTTTCATTAAGCGAAGAAATGCGATGTTGAGAATATTAGCACGATTATCTTCTCGTTGTTTACTAAGCTTGTAAAACTCGTCAATAATAAGCAAATCCACATTGGGCATATTGAGATATTCCAAAACACGTTCTGCGGTAAGCAAAAAAATATTGCCTTTTTCCTGAGATGTTTCCTGTGAAGTTCTAACTATTATTTTGTATTGGTCAGAATATTGTTTTAATTTGATTCGAGTTTCGTCCAACAAAGCTAATGTAGGTTGAATAATAACAATATTCGTATATATGCCACTGGCAACAATTTCCTCAATCAAAAGGCTTTTGCCAAAACTAGTTGGAGCACTTACAATAACATTTTTCTTTGAAAGAACTAATTCAGATAATTCCTTTTGTTTTTGATGTAATGTCTTATCAAATATGTAATTAGATCTATGGTATTCCTGTCGAATACGTGCATCTAAATCCACCATAGACATTTTGTATTTTTCTATATATGGGTAGAATCCTACCGCCTCAATAAGATCTTCCCACATCGGTTTTAATCCTGTAGGCACTCGTTCCCATACATCAACAATTTTAATCAAGTAATTTCTTCCCGCACTTTGTTCATTCTCATCATTTGAATTAACTGCACTAGATATCAAACTGAACAACTCAAAATGTTCATCCATTTCCAACAAGTTTATATTTTCAATTTTTAGGAATAAATCCATAACAACCTCCATTTAGATACTCTGCATATGCCAAATTTTTTCAAGCATATATTTCACTAATTTATTTTTTGCTTCAATAGGCATAAGAATTAAGACTGTTTGTACCTGTTTACGATATGGATATGTATTGATATTTTTGTAATAATCACGTACTGTTGTTGTATGAGCACATATACCCGTATCCTTTATCGCTTCATCAATGTCCTTAAGGTAATCCTTCGCTACACCATCTTCATAAATACACAGTAGTGGTATTCGGATATATTCAAAAACATCCTTAAGCAAAATTGGTTTGTTTAACTTTTCTAACCATTGGTCTCTTTGAGGGTGCCCTTTCTGTGTATCTAAACCACGTTTAATAATAACAAACTGTTCCGAAAGATAATCTTTGTTAAAATGGTTGTTTAAATCTTCAACAAGTTCATCTATGCCACCTTTTATAACCCCATTCTTTTTCCATGCTGTATAAAACTTAGTTTCACCGAGCCACAAAGTAGAGCCATCAGAACTAACATGGACAGCATCAAATCCTTTTGCTTCCTGTGAAAACGAGTCTTTAAAATACATTTTTGAGATAAGAGGAATGGTATTTTTAAATTCTTTCAAAATCATGTGAAGGATAACTTCTCCAAACACACCTTTCTTTTTATACCAACGCAAAAATTCTTTATCCCACTCCTCTTCTGGAGTATCATTAACCAAATAATTCCTAAGTTTCTCAACCTCGTGAAGTTTAAGCAAACTTTTTGCAGCTTCCCGTTGCTTTCTTGTAATTTCTTCTCTTGGTATATTAGCATAAGCGAAAGCATACTCCAATATATTTTCAGAGAACACATCTGCAAAATTATCATAAGCATATTTAAGTAAACCTTCACTATCCAAATCTGTATTCAGTAATATGGTATTAATGTCTTCTTCATCAATTTTCAATACAAATACTCCACTATGACCAGCATCATGTACAGCTTTCATAATAAAACCTCTTTTATTTATTGTTTCTTTATTATCATCAAAAAGTAATCATTCGTTATCTCAAAATCACATTCTAAAAACTCTGACTATAAAACATTAGATTGTACTACTTGTATCACTAGCTACAAACTAAATTGCTTTTTATAATAATTATTCCTAAAGATATTGTCAAGTTGAGTTCTCTATCTCTTTTGCTGATTTTTCATAGCATCCTTAATATCATTTACAAAAAATGCAAGCAAATTGCCTTTCTTTGTTTTTTTCAAACCTAAATCTTTTCTCATATCATTCATAATCTTTTCAGTTAATAAAAGATTGTTTAGGCCCTCTGTTCCTTTTATTGCAGTTTCTTTGAATTTCACCCAATCATTTACTACTGCAGAAGACCCCCATAAAGTAATTTGCTTTGAAAAGCTCATTAAATCTTTTATCAATTCCTCTTGCGGATAATCATGTCCTTCTTTGGAACTTTCTTGAACTCTATAAATCATCTCCACAAATTCACCATAAGGAGCCTCGCGTTTTTTAGCCAAATATTCTCTACGTGTTTTTTTATAATCAATGCTTTTTGCAACTATTGAGCTTATTATTACACCCGTAATTGATACCGCACCTGTAATTAATGCCACAATAACTACCGCATCAAATGACGATGCCAATGTTGTAAGCCAATTAGCAAACCTAATGATATTTTGGCCTAAAAATTGTAATAGTTTAATCGCACCCTCAATTGCTATCGTAAAAAATCCAACCACAATAACAACTGAAATAACCATATTAAGTTTCGGATATCGTTCCGAAAATGGCTTTTTTCTCTCTGTTTTATTACTACTCATTCAAATCATTCTCCTTTTTAATTGATTAATAAATAAATCGTATTTAAAACATACTTTGTGATAAATTTTGACAAAATTTTTAGTTTTTACTATGTTACAAATACTTAAACAAATTAACACCCCAAGCAATTTGGGGTGTTAATTTTCATTCTATTATTTCATACAAAGTTTGTTGAAATTTTGGTAACCACCATTCTTTATAACCTGCTTTAGTTGGATGGATATGGTCAATTAAGTAAAGTTTGCGTTGGGTGTCTGTTATGTTATTGATTTCTGTATCGTTCCAAAAGTCGATTACGGTGATTTGCCATTTATCTTGAATTTTGAGGAGCAAATCCACCATTTTTGCATAGTGGTCGCTATCGTATTTTGCTTGGGTATAGAACACTACAGGGCAATTCCAAGTGTCTTTTGCGTATGCTATTATGTATTCGATTGCACCTGCGATAGTTTGTGTGTCGAAATCGTTTATATCGTAACTCTCGCTGATTTCTCCAAGTGGCATTTCTTTGGTGGCATCATTAGTCGAGAGCTGACAAACGAATGCATCGGCTTTGATTTCTTTGTCGATTCTCTTCATTCTGGACACATAGGAATTGTCTTTTATATCAACAAGAGTTGTTCCTGACACTGCCTCTTTTACTGCGTGGATTCCGTCAGTCTTTTCGAGGTAATCGGCGAAGCTCACGCCCATTGAGCCATAGCCATAAGTGACAGAACTGCCAAGGAATATGACGGTTTTGTCTTTAATTGGGCTATCTTGTACGGTATCGGTATTTTTGAGTGAATACTCCCCATAGTTGCCACGATTGAACACGCCAAACATATTACCTACATACCCTCCTGCTATAAGTACAACTACCAGTATAATCGAAATCAGGATTTTGAGTTTTTTATTCATACGAATCCCCTACCTTTGCTATAAGTATTATAGCATTTATGGCATGAATTGAAAAGATTTTTATTATATGATATAATGCATTTATCATTAAAAGGGAGATATCTTATGAACAACTTATTTAATTCCCAAGTTGATTCACTAAAACTTGCCAAAGCAATTACGGAAGAAAACAACAAAACAATACGGCAGTTATTTAAGGACAAAATCAATGGTAGTTTTTTAATTAGAATCAAAAGTGAAGTTTTAAATAAAATCGGTCCTGATTTATTTAATTACTATTCAATGAATTTTGATAATACAAAAATTGTAACAGGTAGAGATGAAACACCTGAATATGATATTTGCAGAATCATTGTTGGTGTTCATAAACATAATTCAATATTCCTTACAAAAGAAGAAATCCGAAACAATGAAAAGGATAATAATTATCAACAAAAGATTGTGGACGAAGTAATTGAAAAAATAAAGTTCAGACAATATGGAAGTAAATTTTTTCGTAGAAATCAATTGTTGTTAGGCGACGAATTTTTATATTTTCCAGTTCCATATGAACTTTTTGTAATGTATGTCAAATCTTCTGCTTTAATTTCGGAAGAATCTAATCCTTTGTTTGGTCACTATAAAGATATAATTTGCAACGCTTTATCCGCTTTAACTCTTTTAGAAAACAATTTGTTAAGTAATGCTTATCCTTTATGTCGTACAATGATTGAGTTGTACCTAAAAGCTAGTATTATTCAAAAGTATCCAGAAATAAACGATACTTATTTGAAATTTTGCAATTTTGAAATAGAGCAATCTTGTTGTAGTCAGGAATATCCTGAAGAATTTGAAAAGTTATATATAAATCACCGTCTTCCAACAAAGAGTAAGGTTAATTATCTGCACTTTGGTTGGCTTGATGGAATATCTGATTATAATAATGATTATTCAATTTATGGAATATTGAATTATCTATTTGATAACACAACTGATAGAAAATATCAACTTGAAAGATTATATAAAATGTGTCATGGATATACGCATGGAAGCGTTTCTTATGTAAAGTATCCATTGTTGCAATATTTTGAAATATCTATGATGCTCTATTATGTAATAATCGATGTTTTTAATGCAATACACAATGAATTAAAAATAGAAATGTCTGTCGAAGATAAAGTTCTTTTCGAAATGCTTGAAAGAGATTTCAATGCACTCAAACAACAATATAAAAATCGTTCAACTGAAAATTTTGAAACATATTATAGTATTTAATGGTTTTGATATTATATATTATAAAATAAAAATTAATCCTTGAGAGTTTTGATAACTTTCAAGGATTTTGTTTTAACTTTTTATATCTTCCTGCGAACAGAGTTTGAATGTAAATCTATCCATCAAATCGCTTGTTTTAAAATCTTTATTCCATTTTTTAAGGGATTTAAGATAATCTATAATGACTTCAAAAAGTGCCTTGAAATCTGTTGCATTACACTCATCGCAAATATTTTTATAGATTTCGTGAATTTTTTCTTTTGCTTTTTCATCCTTAATTTCAATAAGTGTTGGGTCGAAGAGCAGATAGATAAATTCAATATCTCTTAATTCAAATTCACCATTTAAAAATGCAGTTGCAACACCAAGTAAGTGGCTAATCATCTGTTTCATATCAAAGTTATGAATTGGATTATCATTCACCTTGAATGTAACTTTCATATAAATTTCATCAATAAGTGAAATATCGCAACTGACATTTGATTTTTCTGACTGGTTTATGAAGTTATACAGTTTCTCGTATTTCCTGTATATCTTATCATCTTTCTTTCCGTATGGCTCACGACATTTTGCCTCAACGAATATGTATTTTCTATCGGTTTCCATAAATCCGTCAAGATTGGCAGTGCCACCAACTGTTGTTGGTAACTTTTTTTCAAAAAGGAAGCCTTTTGTATCTTTCATAAGATTAAAAATCATTCTGCTTGATGAACCAAAAGACGCCATTTTAGGTGGGGAAAATGTTCCCCATCTATTTTTTCGAGTTTCTAATTCACTGCCACTACCCTCACCATACATTCTGTATGCTATTGGGTAGTTGTTTTTCATATCGTTAATAAACCTTTCAAAACAATCGTTTTCAATATAATTACCATATAATTTACCGCTGATTGTATATCCTGATTTTATATTTTTGTTATTTGCAGTTTCATTCTGCATTATAGCATAATCTAAAATTTCGTTAAGTTCCATTTATTCTCCTTATGACTTTTTATATTCAACTATAAATAATAACATAATCGCATCTACGATTTGAGCAAGTGTTTTTGCATCTTCAACTGTTTCAAGGTTTCTATCAAAAACTATTTGAAAGCCATCTTTAGTGTCTGAGCACTTAATATCTTTGTTGATTTCCTGAATCTTTCTGCAAATATCACTTACGATTTTTCCTTGTAAATTTTCAAAGGAGTCTTTTGTGCGACCCATAAATACAGTTTTACTTACCGATACTGATAATAATGATTTACCGTCAAACTCAAAGAATGTATGATATGCACCTGTATCATTATCATAAATCGCCGAAAGTTTTGATGCTACATCCCATACATTTTCCTTATTTTCGTTTTTCACAATTAGTGGTGAATATTTGTTTTCAACTTTTTCCATTTCAAACTTAAATGCCTCATTAAAATTCTTTGCTTTTTTAGGCAAGAGTTGTCTGATTGCAACGAACAATAACATAATAACTATTATTGTTCCGGAAATATCTTTTATTGCTCCTGCAATATCTGCACCACTAAATCCATTCAACGCCATTTCGATTATTGTAGCAATTACTGCTATTACACCAAAAATTCCACCCCAAAGTGTTTCAAATTCAATCTTTTTCATTTTTATCCCTCCACTATTGAATAATCATTTTTAATATAATAAGGTTTGCTATTAAGTTTTTGCATAAGCGTTTTTAGGTTTGGTCTATCTTCTTGCATTTCTTGATATTGCTCGCCACCATAAAACACAAATGGACAAGCAACTATTTCAGTATCTAAAGGCAAATAAAAATCAACCAAAAACTTGATTTTATCTTTGATGGTTGTCATATATGTAAATCCTTCAAGGACACAACGCAGCATTGTTTCATCACTTTTAGGCTTTTTAAGTTCAAGTATTCGTAACGTTTTTCCATCATAAGCCAATAAATCGATTTTACCTGTTTTATCTTTTGACACATTTTTTAACGGGGTTTGATAATCAATAATCTTTCCGATATGCTCAAAATCCTTTCCTTGTTGGCTCATATTGAACATTTCAACTGCAATTTTTTCTTCTAATCGTATATCGCTTGGAGTTTTATTACCCGTATGACTTGCTGTTTTATATGTTTCTTCTCGGCGAATTTGCTTTATGCCTACAACAAATTCGTTAAAATTATTTAACACAAATTCTGCGACAACTTCGTTATATAGTTCGTCGGTATCTGAAGTTACCCCGCGATAGTTAATAACACCTGCTTGATAAAATGTACTGATGTTTTCAAAGGCATTTCTGCACATAATCAAAATTTCTTCTCTTATATAAGCCAACATGCCCACCTCACTTTATAATACGATTATATATCAGTTAGAATAATCTTTCAATAAAATATTCTTTAATATAGTACTTTTTTGCGTACAGAAAGAAATTGTCAATACCTTAAGTGAAAATTTCGTCCTAAAAAACGGACAAAATTTTTATCGGTTCTCTTGACTGACCCCTACCTAAAATGGTATTATATAATTGTAAGGATAAATATTTTATTTTTTGAAAATTATTAAAAAATTAGTTTTTTGACGAGAAAATGGTTAGAAAAAATAATTTTTTATTTTTTTGGCTCAAAAACCATTGACAAATCAACGGATTTGATATATAATTAAAATTTTATTTCAAAAACTATTGACAAATGTGTTTTTATATGGTATGGTGGAAGTACGATGAAATTTGCTTTCATCTAATGGCAGCAAGCAACGAAGGGAAATATATAACAAACAACATTTAATACCTTAAATGTTTATGGAGGTAATTATGAATCAAAGTATCGCCTATGGCGGTGCTCTGGTTTGTAATGCCTCCTTTTTTGTTTCCCTTTTTCAACTTTTTATTCAAGGAGATGATAAAACAACATAATAAACAACAAAAATTCAATACATTCTAGTTACCTCCCCCTTCTTGTTACACACCTCTTAAATCAACCGAGTTAATGCATTTAATAATATACAAATAAATAATACGACCTCAGGCAAGTCGCAGCAACAAATGGTCTGAGGTTAATAAAAAAGAAATTCAAATGCGGCGGAAAGATAAAAAATGAGTAACTCAGCAGTAATAACTACACCAAAAAATTTCATATGTGACGGCATCGGAGTCTTCATCCGTTGGAACGGCGGAAGAGATAGCGTAGAGGGTTTCCTTAAATACTGTGAATTAAAAGGATACCCTAGCCCAGAACAGCACGAAGATGGTTGGAAGGGCTTAATAAAAGTTCTAACCAATTTCTTTGAAGGTCGCGATATGTGCGTTGATATTCTAAGTGAATTATGTATCGATTGCTTAGAACATGGCGTTTACATCATTGAGAACTGGCAAATAGTTGGAAGAGCATTTCATGCTTCTGAACAAACCGGATATAAATTGATAGATATGCTTATACTTATTGATTCTTGCATGCCTGAAAAAGAAAGAATTACAAATTTAATATTAGAATTAGAAGCAAGCATAGAAGATTCAGACAGTAGCAAATCAAGCGAGTTTGGAGTCACAGAAAAATTCGATGAAGAATCAGACAGCACCATGCCAAATGAGTTTGAAGACGTGGAAGAATATTATTACGAAAACGAAAAAATTTCAGATAAAGTAATAAGCTTTTTTAAAAAGCCACTTTTGAAAGTATTGCAATTTCATTTAATTACAACACTAAAAATTAAAAATTTATTATAAAGGAGACTAATTTTATGATTATTAAAGAACCTGTATTTAACAAGAAAACTTTCGAAAGCATGTGGAATTACCCAGACATTGCAGATGCTTGCGACATTCTTGTAGAAGAAATATTATTCGGCGATTCGGAAACCATTATTGAAGCAATTCAAAAAAGCGCTGAAGATAGCATCGACATATATTATGACGAGTTATTCAAGATAGCAACTTACGAATTCAGCGATTATATTGATAGAGTCGCTTCAGAATACGGTTTAAATCCAGATGGAAACGGATACTTAATAAAACTTCTGCAATATGCTGAAGGAGTATATTATGAAGAACAGCTTATTGAAAACTGTAACGATATTATGCATAATGTATTGGTTGAATTCATCAAAAGAATGACCATAATTTCAGAAGTATCATACGACCCAACGGATATTCTCGATTTTATCGAAGAATATATCGATAATGTATCTGTCGATATTGACGATAATGTTGATTCAGTAATAAACAACTTCAAAAAAGCAGTATCTTCAAAATTCGATATTGAATTCAAAGATTTAAGAAGAGTAGCATAAAATACCGTTTGTATCCAAACTAAACAAGCATAACAAAGAATATAAAAATAAATTTAGAAAGGATATTTATAATATGAAAAATAAAGAAATACTTAAATTAGCAAATCTTTCCGATAAAAACTACAATAAAATTATTAAACAATTAGAAGAAGAGTATGAATCTCTGCAGGATAACGATATTATACATTACATCATTCTTGAAACACCATTCTTAAAAAATTGGTTAACTCAAAACATCAATAATTTTCTTCCAGATTGTATGAAAATAAGTCATTATTATAGAGATTCTATCTATATAGCAGATAGTTATGATTATCCTTCCGATTATACTGAGTGCGATATTGAGGATAGCATTGACGAAGGTAAAAGCATTATTAATTTCTCTATCGCTAGAGAAATTAGTGGCATATTACAAAATGCATATCCCGATTCAAACTACAGATATGTATTAGAATTAGTTGCAGATTTTGTCAATATGTATTACACTATTTATCATCCTATGTAAGTTCCACATCTGTGGAACTTTTTTATTTATAGAAAACAAACATCCACAATGATGTTCATCATTGATTACTATTACTTTGCATCAATAAACCGTCATTTTGACGTTTCATAGGATTTACCTTGTTTTATATATTAGATATTGTTTTATAATAATATATGTTTTCTCTGTAAAAGTTGAAAGTCTCCAAGCTCTTGTGTATCAAGGATTCGGAGACTTTTTAATTGATATTAAGTTAATAAAATACACATATTGAAGTTAGTGAAATACACGAAATTATATACTACGGTTAGAAAAATACACGGTTATTTATCGTTTGATATTATTCCTCTTCTAAAACAAATTTTTTATCCAAGCCCCATTTGTTAATTTTGATGTCGTTTATATTATCTTCAGCTTGCAAGTAAATTTTGAAGTTAAATGATGATAAATATTTTTTGCCGTTTATGTCTTTTTTGTAATATGGTTCATATGTAATATGCAAATCAGTCTTTTCGTTTATTTCTTTAATAGCAGGTTCTAATATAAGAGTTTTGATGTATTTGTTTTCTTTAACCTCGTTGTCGGTTATAAGTTTTTTAATGTTTTCGGCAGATATGTTTGCCGAGCCAAAAGCAAGGAACGAGTGTAAGTATTCGTAAAGTCTGGAACTGTATTTTTTCTTTAGTGAAAGTATGTATCCTAATTCATACTGTGTAAAACATTTTGTTTTTTCAATAAGAAATTTCTTCATCCCATCGCTAAAACAGACATATATTAGTTTTTTATTGATGTCTATTCTACACCCATCCTTAAACCAGTGATGGTATTCAAATATGCCTGGTTCAACCTCAATACAGAATGACATTCTTAATAGTTTATCAATGCTTTTAATTATTTCACGGTATTGATTCCCTCCTCTCTTAACTCCAATCATTTCAACAAACATGCTGAATGGTATAACCTCTTCACAGAATTCTGTTGTATCTTTTGTAATATGTGAAATCATTATTGCTATTAGCTTTCGTTGGTAATTATCTAATAAAAACGAACTCATTAATGGATTTCTTTGAGTGTCAGTATCTGTTGAGATTTTTTGTATTAACAAATTGTTCTGAGATACCAAATGGTTTTTATAATACGGCTTCATAAAATCGCTCCTTTTATTTTTTACATTTTAAGTATGTAATTTCACTAAGCGATTTTATTTTCACATATAAAAAATGTTTATAAATTCTTTTAGAAGACAAAGCATTGGGGTCCAGGGAACGCCCTGGCAAGTTAGCACGAAATGAAATTTCTGCTATAACTTGCTACATCAGAATTGATTTTTACATTTGTGATTGATTTATATATAGCATACTTAAGGTAAATAAAATTTGAAAGAAGTGATTCTATGCACGTTGAAAAGTATAACCGCAACGCCGTGGGACATATGCTCAAGCATTACGAAAGAGACCCTAAAATCTACAAAACTCAAAAGCACATTAATCCCGAATTAAAGCAATTGAATTATACTATCGGGAATGATGAATTAAAAGGAATGGCAAAGTATAAAAAGATATTAGCAACTCCCGGATTGAAAATAATGAATAGGGCTGACGTCAATACAATGATTGATGTTATTTTAACCCTTCCTAAAGCTGAGTCTTTCCCACAAGAACGATATAAAGAATTCTTTGAAGTTGGTTATCAATTTTTATTAAACAAATTTTGCAACAATTCGGAAGATACTCTTGTTTCTTGTACTGCACATTTAGATGAATCTCAAGATGGAAAAACCAAAGGTCAGCCTCATATTCATTTCTGTTTTGCCAGTGTAGTAGAAACTGAGAAAGGGCTACGGATGAATGCATCCAAAATTGTAACCCGCTCAATGCTTCGCACACTTCACAAAGAAGCGTCTGATTATTTTTATAATCATTTCGGTTTCGATGTAGGTATTCTTAATGGTGCGACAAAAGAAGGTAATTTGACTGTTCCGCAGTTGCGAGAGCAGACTAAAAGATATAACGAGCTAATCAAAAGCAATGAGAAGCTGCAAAGTGAAAACGAGCAGCTGAAATTAGAACTGGCAGAAAACATGCATAGCCTTAGGATTTGGCAACATGAAGAAGGGATTACGCCAACTTTTGAACTCCAAAAATAAACTCATATATAGAATTTTTTAGTACCCACTACATATAGTGGGTACTTTTTTAATTTTTGCAATATTTATTGAAAAAACGCATTGACAAAAGACGAAAAGCGTGTATAATATAAACGTGATTTGAAGACAGACACGTTTTCAAACTAAAGTACAATTGAAATCGGCGATTTTGGCTACAATTTGGTTACATTTCGGGTTACATTTTGCGGGCACAGGTCGCTGAAACGTTGATACAGGGGTATAGCTCAGTTGGTAGAGCAGCGGTCTCCAAAACCGCGTGCCGAGGGTTCGAGTCCTTCTGCCCCTGCCATTGATATAGAGCCATTTGTTAGCAATTGGCTCTATATTTTTTTGCATTTTTCTAACATTTTTTCTAACACAAATTCATTTTATTAAAATACTTGATAATGCGTTAGAAATACCCTGTTTGCGTTTAATATCTAAATGTGCGTATGTATTTGCGGTTGTTTGTATATCTGAATGACCGAGCCACTCTTGTATATCTTTCAGTGTAAAGCCTTGTGCATTCAATAAACTTGCACAACTATGTCGCAAATCGTGAAATCTTATGTGCTTAAATCCGTACTTTTTCAAAATCTGTTTATGTTTCTTTGAAATATAGTTAGGTCTATAAGGCTCTCCATTTTCAAGCTTGAACACATAATCATTTTTAATGTATTCTTTACCGAACAACTCACGATTTAATTTTTCATCAGCTTTTAAGTTTTTGAATAACTCAACAATATCATTACTCATTGGGAAGCTTCTAAAACTCGATTGATTTTTAGTTTTATCTTTTTCCACAACTCTATGTCCCTCAACTCGTGTGTGCTTAATTGTGAGCATATTGTTTTCGAAATCGATACTGTCCCACTTAATGCCTAAAACCTCACTTTTGCGCAATCCGTAAGTCGCAGTAATAACATACAAAGCATATAGTCTTTCATTTCTAATTGCATAAAGAAACTCGTTCATTTCTTCCAATGTAAAAAATGAATAGTTGTATCTTTCAGATTGTGGCATAGAAATATACTGACAAGGGTTATTTGGAATTATTCCGTTGAATACGGCAAGATTTAAGGTTTGATTTATAACATTTCTATGGTGTTTTATCGTTGTAGCAGACAATCCACCTTTGCCGTCTAATCTACCGTGCTCAAACTTAAAATTCACATAATTCTGTAATGCTTGTCTGTCAACATCAATTAGCTTTATACCTGTTGAACGAAAATAAGGTATAATATGAGTGTTTGCCTCGGCTTCATAGTGTTGATATGTTACATCATCAACCTTAATTTTTATCTCTTTGAGCCATAATTCAACATAATCAGAAAACAATGTATCAGTTGTATATAGCTTTGACCTGTAATCAAATTGCGATAAAACATCTCTCAATGCTTTTTCTCGTTCTTTTTTACCGCTTTTTGATGTGAGGTTTGTACTAATCCACTTTTGTTTGCGTTTTCCGTTTGTATCGGTTAAGTTTATGACGGCATAATATTTGCCGTTTTTTATTTGTAGGCTTCCTGTCATTTTTTACTCCTTTCATTTGGAAACACTACCATTACAAGCAGTATTATATATCATTTGAATGAATTTATAAAGTCTATCAAAAATGCTTTGGGAATAAAATATTTTCTGCCCACTTTAATGGACTTTATAACTCCATTCCGCAAAAGTTTATAAACTGAATTTTTACCCATAGAAAGAGCAGAGCAAACTTGCTCAACTGTTAAAACATCTTTGTATGTATCAAACATTGTCGCACCTCTCTTATCGTCTGTATTGTCCTTTATGAATATCAATTCTGACGATATTTTCAGGAAAATACTCAGGTGCATTCTTATCAATCTTTGTAAAATCTAACACCCTATCAATTCGTCTGATAAACGCATTAAAAGTGTTATTATCAATGCAGGGATATTGTTCATCAAGTGAAATATTGCTAATGATATAAACGGTATCATAAGCGGCATAAGTATTGCCATAACGAGCAGGAAGCTCACAACCATAAATATCTAAATATCTCAACATACTTGTAATTTCAATATCAGAATGAAATTCATCAAATAAAATAACAGGCTCACCCTCATAATTATCAAATGGGTGCTTATAATCTGATACAATAAACACATTCTCATCTCCGTGAGTGTCTAAAACATATCTTGATTTACCTGTTTCACTCTCACCCGAAATATAGATAACATTTTTCTTTATTCGTTTGTTTTTATGTTCTTCTTTTAACAGTATCTTTCTATACTTATCCATATTGTTAGTATGAAATATTGCGGAGGGAATTGCGTCAATGATTTCTGCGTTTGTTTTACCCTCTTTTACCATATTTCTAATTGCTTCACTTACTTTTTCACTCCGTTCAGAGTTATCAAGTGGCATATTGCCATACTCCTCAAATGTATCAGGCAGATTTGTATCTTTCTTATCAGTATCAGAATATTTGCCCTCTTTAAGAATATAATTCTTATTATCACTTGACGAGCCATAAGCAACATCAATATGAACTGTAGGAAACAGTTTATGAACTCTACTGAATTGTACGGGATTTTTGCAATAAAAAAATAAATGAGTGTGGTATGTACCATTCTCACCAATTTCATCACACATACAATAATACTCCCATTTTAACTCACGCATAATATTGTTGATTTTTTCGTGAGTAAATCCGTGTTCAGACGGATTGTTAAATGTAAGTAAATACTTACGAGATTTTGAATTGTCAGCCATAATCGAATAGATACCTCCTAAAATAATAAAAATTTGTTTTCATAGCTAACTCCACCACCTTTTTGGCACAAAATACACAAGTTCGACAAAAGGGTAATACTAACCTTTTGTCAATATTCACGCTCGGCGGTCGCAGTTGCGACACCGCACAAGCGGTGTGCGAATATTTGTACGAAAATGTTGCTAACAACAACATTATATTACACAATAAAAATCAATTTGTCAACATATTTTCTATAAAAAACAACAAATTTGTACTATTTTTTCTAAAAAATATTGAAATTCACAAAAATATACTGTATTATACAAAGTGGTGGTGGAAAAATGAGATATGATGCAACAATAAAATATCAAGATAAAGAAATAACAATTAAAGTACCTAACAAGGTATTTGCACAAACATTTGAATTACCGCAATTTCTTAAACTTGTTCGTAACTTACACGAATTGACGATAAAGCAAGTGCATTTGGCAACTGATTGGGAAAGTACAGATTGCCAAGCTTTTGAAGATGGAACAAAAGCAATTCCACAAGCATATCTGCAAGACTTTGCAAGAGTTTTCAAGTTGCCTGCCAAATTAAAACACCTTGGCATTATCAAAGAACAAGAAACACGAAAAATACTTGCTGCAAGACTTAAAGAATTACGAATAAAAAACGATATGCCACAATTACTTGTTGCTCTTGATTTGAATATTGCGAGGTCAACTTATGCTTGTTATGAAAGCTGCAAAAACGAGCCAGACTTACACACTCTTATAAAGATTGCAGATTATTATAATGTTTCATTAGACTATTTAGTTGGCAGAGATATTCAAACCAATGACAACAACGATTAAGGTCGCATTTATAGTCCCTGCAAACAGTAAGTCCCATATACAAGGCGTTGCGAATAATGGTGGGTATGTGCAAACATTTGGTGACAGAGTGCATTTGTAGTCTCTGCAAACAACAACTCCCATATACAAGGCACAATCAGTAAGCACCCTTTCGGGTGCTTTTTTATTTTAGATGCTAAATACAGGGGGTAGTTTCTGCCACGCAATAACTGTCTGCACCCTGTACCCACCAACACACCGACACGCACCGACACAAAAAGAGCTACAAGTGACCTTGTAGCTCTTTGCGTAATGGCGGTGTTTCTAACACTTTTCTAACATTTTTCAAAAAATGCAGATTTGTTGATACATATAGACTTTTAATATAAAACTGCTTATTTTTGCTCAAATCCGTTGATATATAAAGGGTTTGAACGATTTTGAATAACTCAATATAACTCTAAAAAGTAAAAGCTCCAAGCAACTCCAAAACCGCGTGCCGAGGGTTCGAATCCTTCTGCCCCTGCCAGAAAAAAAGAGTCATTTTTATGACTCTTTTTTTGTTTACATATAAAGAAATATAGTAACCACAAAAGTAAAAGCAGGTACACTTTTGCACCTGCTTTGTTGTACATTTTATTACTTTTCTAACCTTGGCATTTCTGTCATTCGAAGTTTTGCCGAACCGTAAGGACAAAGTTCCATTCTTTGAACTTTTGAAATTGGGTTTGTTGATTTTGGTGTTTTTCTTGCAATGCTTCTATATGGGAATTTAAGTCCCCATTTGATTTGTTGCATATTTGCTTTAATAGTTATTGGTGGATTTTCTTGTGAAAATGGAATATCTCCTACCCCATTGAATTTCACTTCAAATTTCGCGTCAGCATAGCCATAATTCCAAGGTGTTTGTGGGATAAACTGATAATCGCAATATGGGAATTTTCGTTCAACACCTTTTTTAGTGTATTCTCTCATTTCCTTTTCATAAGCAATAGGAACAGAGAATAGCAATGAACCCATTTGCAAAGCAAAAAGGTCATTTGGCCGTTTTTTGAAATATGGTGTTGCTTCAAATTCGACTGTGATTTCAGTTTCGCCTTGTTTAATAGCAATTTCAAGGTCTTTTGTTTCTGCATCTTCACCATTAACTTTAAGATTTTTAGCAAATGATGGAATACGGATTACAAAGCTAAAATCCTTATCACTATCTATTGAATAGTGCATCTTATTCTCAAAAGGATAGTTAGTTTCTAACTTAATCATAACACCGTTATCCTTCAAAACAGATGGCAACATAACTGCATTAATTATTGTGTTTTCATTATGCATAAATGGGGTAAGCGCAAATTTAGGCCAACCCTGATTAAAGTTTGCAGTACAACAACCAAAATTCGGCTCAAGTCCGAATGTGTGTGCATAAGGACCGTTTGTGCTCCAAGGAGCCATAATCATTGTTTTCTGACAAGCAATCTGATTTACCTGCTGAACATATTGATGAGTCCACATATCCTCGCTGAGTGTTGCAGGTAAGGCATTAAATGCAATTACTTCAAGGCGTTCTGCCCATTTATTGTCACCTGTATGAGCAAAAATTTCTTCATAAGAATACATTTGCTCTACAACAGCACAGCATTCTGTACCCTTTGTTGGGTCAAGACCTGAAAGCACCTCGTCACCAGTAAAGCCTTCAAAAGCAGTACCATTATATTTATCAAGAATTTCACGAAGTTTTTCAGCATTATCAGTATATTCTTCGCCCAGCAAATCGTGAGAAACAGCTTCACTTTTAAGCATCATAGTCATATTGACAATATGAGTATTTAGTTTCCAAGCGTGACTTGGTTTCTTCCAGTTTTCTGTTGTTTTATTATAGTCGAAGCCTTGTTCTTTAATTATTTTTGCAAGTTCGCGAATCCAATCTTCGTGGTATTTTTCATATAAAAAATTAAGTGAAATAAAAGACTCAAACCATCTGTATTTACCCCAAGTAAAGAGCTTGATTTCACCACTTTTGAGAAGTTCATAATAGTTTTTGAGAACTCTGTAAATAACTTGTGGGATTCTTTCATCACCTGAGCAATCATAATAAACTTTGAGCACTTTACAAAGAAGTTGCACTGCCCAAGTGTCATATTTTGCTCTTTTTTCTTTTTCACAAGGGCAAATCCAACCGTCGTCTTCTTGTGCTGAAACAATTGCATCAATATATTTTTTTACAGTTGCAATCATTTCGTCATTTTCAAGAAGATATGCTAATGGAATAAACCCGTCAAGCCAATATGGTACTCTTTCCCAACCTTCACGGTCACCACCAACCCACTTGCTGTCACGGATATCTGGCCAGATTTTATGAAGATTACCGCTGAGTCCTTCTGCTTGAATTTCAAGTTGACGCTTGAGCCAACCCTGTGGCTTTATTTCTTTTGATGTATAGAAATTCCATTTGTTCATATCAATTTACCTCTACAGTATCTTTTACTTCTTCTGCGTCAACGCCTTTTCTCATCAAGAAGTAAAGAGGTATAATCCCAAATATACAAACTATACCTGCCCACAAGAACATATTTTTTGCAGGAACTATTACAGAAGCACCAACTTCATTTATGATAGTTTGTGCAGCCCTTTGACAAGCCATATCACCAATAACTGGGCCTATAACCATAGGAATAAGCACCACAAAAATCATTCTGATGCCTTGAAAACGACCTGCTTTACCTTCAGGAATAAAGTCCTTAACAGCAGCATTGAAAAGAATATTAACAAGAGCATTACCAAGCACAACAGGTAATAAGCTCACAAGGATTACATAAACACTTGTACTTGTTGACAATATAAAGAAACCTAAAGTCAGCATAACAACACCTATTAAAAGGCATATTCCTCTTTTCTTTGTCGAGAGCTTGAGAAGTGTAACAATACAAGCGAGAAGAATAGCCACGACAACCACCGCTGTAATTATTACAGGAAGTCTTAACATATTAGCTATTCCACCATTATCAGGAATAATTACATACTGGACATATGTGAGAAGATATGGGTAAAAAACTTGGAATGCAACTATTGCAATGCAAAATGATGCAAGAGCAAGATAGAGCCGTGAATTTTCCTTTATAACGGACGGTCTAAAACCATAAACAAGGTCGGACCAATAGTTATTTGAAGCTTCTTTTTCCAAAGTACGTGGTGGGTCTTTAATAAGGAATAATCCAGCAACACCACACACAGTAACTACAGCACCAAGACCTATAAAAAAAGCCTTATATGTAATAGTGCCTGCCTGAGCAAAGCTACCTACACCTGTTACTGCAAATGAAGATACTGTACCAACAACCGATAAAACTGTTTCAAGAATAGGTCGTTGTTTTGGCACAGTAATATCCGTCATCCACGCCTGAAATGCAGCGTCATTACTTGTTGAGCCCATAAAGGTCATTATAATATCCATAAGGATAATACACCATACTGTTGTGCCAAGAATTCTTGCTTCATCAGTAAGATTGAAGAGATTTGCCACATTTTCTTTAGTGATAAATCCAAACATAGCAGTAACAATACCCCAAAGGATATATCCAACAGAAATAAACATCTTGCGATTTTTAAGTCTGTCGCTAAGTGCACCCATAATAAATGTAGTAACAACTGCTGCAATAGCAGAGAGTGCTACCATTCGGGCAACTGCAGTTGTTGCTTCCATTGAGCCGAGAATAGCAGACTGAGATACATCGGCATATATTTCATTTGTAATAAAGGTGTTGAAATACATATTCTCAGTATTCCAAGCTATACCACCCATAAAGCAGAACAGGGTGATTATAAACCAATTTTTTTTGCTTAATTTTTCTTTAACCAAACTTTCTCATTTCCTTTGCTTACGATTTATTCTGGCAACACCTGATATGTTACATCTTCAAACTGCATTGTAACTTCTTCACGAGTAAAACCTTCAATATCATATCTATCTGAATAATAATTGTACTTATCAATAGTAAATGTGCTATCAGGTTTGCAAGTAATCATTGAACAACCTCTTTGTGAGCCAAGCTTATCAATACCTGAATATGCGAAATAGTCAATGCTATAACCATAACTGAAAATAATGTCCTTATATTCAAAAGTGGTATTATTAACATGGTCGTGACCATTAAACATTGCCTTTGTTGAACCTAATTCAAGCATTTTTTCAAAAAGGTCATCTTCACCATAACCACAACAAACTTGTCGGCCTGTTTCTGCGATTATACCTTCAGAATATTTAAAATTATCTGTATCTTTATATCCGTTTTCACGAAATTCATTCCACGCATCATCCATTTCTACAAGTGGTATATGGAAAAATGCAAGAGATTTAACAGGTGTTGTATCTTGATTGATTTTTTCATTTTCAGCATTCATTCTCTTGATTTCTGACTCATACCACTCAACTTGATTAGGATGAATGTTATCATAAGTACCCTTGATGCTTTCAATGATGTTATCTTTAACATAAGCTTGAGAGTCAATTAAAACCATAGCCTGAGTGATAATTCCTTCTGAGTTTTTAACCTCAATAACATGGTTTCCGTAACCATCAACATCTTCTGGACCTGACTGGAATAAGCAATATTTATATTCTTCATCTTCATAGAACTCTGCAACTGCTTCTCGGTCAAAATATGAATATGCTTCGGCATCGTGGTTGCCAAAAGTTACATCCCAATAAACACCAAGACTTTCCATAAGATTTGCAAAAGCCTTTGCGCCACTATAATTATTGAATGTACCCGTTCTATATGGCACCGGGAACGCAATATCACCTGTTGCAATTACAAGGTCAGGTTTTTCTTTTGTAACCATAGCAGCTACTGAATTAAGTGCTTTTTCGTCAACTGTTTTGGACATAAAGCCGCCACCGATATGAATATCGGTAATGTGCATTACTTTAAAATCACCATCAGTTGTAAAATACCAATGTCCATTTTCGTCCTTTTGTGGAACAAGTTGGTTTTCGATTTCAACTTTATTATATGAATTACCTTTTTCTAAAAGGTTTTTAAGTGATAATAAATTGGCAACTGCAATTATAACTGAAATAATCATAACAACAGCAATAATTATCAACAAAACTTTTTTCACCTTTTTAGATTTTACTTTTGCCACAAAGCAACACTCCCTTCAACCCACTTTTTAGAATACCATAAATATTTTATTTTTTCAATAAAATCCCATTTTCTTATTATTAAAAAGATAAGCACTTGCTGATTACAAGTGCTTTTAAAAAATATTTATTTAGTTCGTAAACCCTTTGGATAATGATTCTTTGCTCTGCCGTTTGATACTTTTACACCACCAACTGTGCAACCGTCAACCATAACTACTGCCCAGCCATTAATACAATCTGTCTGGAATTCTTCACCGTGAAGATATTTTTTGATTTCGTCACTATCTGCAGTAAGATTGATTTTTCTCTTGAAGTCCTTACCCATTGCCATAAAGAATTGGTGATGTGGCACCACATAATTTTTTCTTATCTCCCCTATTGTGACACCACAAGTAAAAGCAATACCCCTTGGCACAGGGAAATCAGGTGTGAAATAAACAGGATTGCCGTTATATGTCTGCACATAGTCTTTATTGTATGTAATAAGGGTGTCGTCAAGAAAATCAACTAATGTTTTATCGAGTTTTTCTTTGCCTAATGGCACGAAGAAATGCTCTGAATCAATATTTGAATCTGTTAGGCGCATTACTGCGACGAATTGTCCTTCGCCCTTTGTTTTATGGAAATAACAGCGTCTTGCATAATGAATATTCTCACATTTGCAACCGTCAAATTTTATTCCGTCTGTGGTATTTTCTCGAACTCTATCTGTTACTGGGACAAGCTCAAACCCTTGATGTCTTTGAAGAAACGCATCAACTGTCATTTCATTTTCTTCAAGAGAGAAGGTACAAGTGGAATATACAATATATCCACCCACTTTCACCATTTTTGCTGCACAATCAAGGATTTCTTTCTGACGCTCGGCACACATTTTTACATTTTCAGGTGACCATTCATCTATTGCAATATCTTCTTTTCTGAACATACCCTCACCTGAACAAGGTGCATCAACCATAATCATATTGAAATATTGCTCTGGGAACATTTTGAGAAGTTTTTGCGGACTTGCACATGTTGTAACAACATTTTGAAAGCCCATTCTTTCGGTATTTCCTGTCAAAATTTTGCAACGGGATGGAACAATTTCATTGGAAACAAGCACGCCTTTTTTTCCCAATTTATTCTTAATCTGACTACTCTTGCCACCAGGAGCTGCACACATATCAAGGACTTTCCAGTCACTTCCTATATCAATGCTTTCAACGGGTACCATTGCGGCAGGTTCTTGAATATAAATCATTCCTGCATGGTGATATGGGTGGTTGCCGATTCCGTCATAGTCAAAATAAAAACCATTTTCTACATAGGGGATTTTTTCGCCACCGAATGGGTTGATTTTCTGAAAATCTTCAAGAAAGATTTTGTCGGTATTAACGCGAAATGCTCTTACAGGTGGCTCATCAAAAGCTTTTATAAAGTCTTCATATTCGTCACCTAAAAGAGCTTTCATTCTGTTTTCAAATTCAATAGGTAATTGTTTCATTTTATAAACTCATTTCTGCATAAAGCATACACATTGAAGTTGTTGTTATTGCGGCAGTTTCGGTGCGCAAAATTCTTTTGCCGAGAGATATGATTTTGCTATCAATTTCTTTTGCAAGTGCAATTTCTTTTTCGTCAAAGCCACCTTCTGGGCCGATAAAAATACCTACTGACATCCCTTGTTTGATTTCTTTTAATGCGTCAGTTGTATCAAGCATTCCATTTTTGCTTTCATAAGGGACTAACACTAAATCAAGGTCTTTTGCATTTGACAAGGCTTGTTTATATGTAAGAATATCGCCAATCTCGGGAATTATTGTTCTTTTGCTCTGTTTCGCGGCACTTTCTGAAATCGCTTGCCAACGAGCCACTTTTGATTTCTTTTTCTTATCGTCTATTTTAACAACAGAGCGACTCATCTCAACAGGGATAATTTTATGAACGCCCAATTCAACGCATTTTTGGATAATCAACTCCATTTTATCGCTTTTAGGAAGTCCTTGAAAAAGATATATTTTAATTTGTAATTCTGTATCCTGATAGTTTTCTTCGATAATTTTTGCAATTACAGATTCATTGTCAAAGTTTTCTATTTCGCAAAGGTTACTAACACCATTATCACTGACTAAAAACGTGTCACCAATGTGCATTCGCAATACATTTTTGATATGATTAAAATCTGTGCCCGTTATATAATAGCACTCGCCTTTTCGGTTGTCGCCATTAACAAAAAAATTATACATATACACCAACTCAAACATTAATTTTATATTTAAGATAATAGCATATTTCTTTATTAAAAGCAACGAAATACTAAACATTGTCAAGATAGAAATCTTCGAGTATTGAATCAAAATGAATCAAGGCTATTCTATCTTTATTTAATGAATCAACTAAATGCGATAAGGCTTTATAATCTGTTGAAATATCATATAATTTATCAATAAGAACTTTATTCTCATAAATATTAATACCATAAGTTTCAATTATCTTATTTTCGATAGTGATATTATGTTTAAAAATCTGATATTTCATAAAACTTGCCTTCATTTATGTTTTTACATATTTGTGTCGTTTTGTCAACTTTTATGTTATATTTTATACAAAATGTGTCAAAATGTCAACAAATATTTTTAAATATCTTTGTTAATTTCTTGACATAATTTGACTAATTTTATATACTTATTAATGTAAGAAAATATGCACAAAAAGGATGTGTTTTTAATGGACCAGAAGTATGAGGCATTATTTACTCCTTGGAAAATTGGTAACGTTGAAATTAAAAACAGAATAGTTATGTGCCCTATGGGTGGTACATCACTTTTCGGTTGGTTTGAGCTCGGCGGTTGTCACTTTGACAAGGAAGCTGCAAAACTTTTCATTGAAAGAGCTAATAACAATGTCGGCCTTATCATCCCTGGTATCGCACCACTTCGTGATACATTCTGGGGCAAATGGCTTTGGCAAAATCCAAAGATGTTTGAAGAACTTAAAGAATTTATGGACGAAATCCATAAGACAGGCGCAAAGCTCTTTATTCAGCTTACAGCTGGTATGGGTAGAAGCTGGGCTATCACAGAGCTTGTAGCTCCACTTCACAAAAACAAGTTCACTCGTGCACTTGTTAAACCAATTCTTGATACATCTCACGAATTGGCATCACCTAGCCCACAACCATCTCGTTGGGCTCATGATATTATCTGTCCTGAAATGACAAAAGAACAAATTCACGAAATTATTGAAGCATTCGCAAAAACTGCAAAACTCTGCCGTGATGCAGGTGTTGACGGTGTTGAAGTTCACGCTGTTCATGAAGGTTATCTTCTTGACCAGTTTGCTATTGAATTCTTCAACAAGCGTACAGACGAATACGGTGGAAACTTTGAAAACAGATATCGTTTTGCAGTTGAAGTTGTTAAGGCTATCAAAGAAGCTTGTGGCGAAGACTATCCTGTTTCACTTCGTTATTCTGCAGTTTCAAAGATGAAGGGCTTCTGCGAAGGTGCAATGCCTGGCGAAGATTATAAAGAAGTTGGCCGTGATATGGAAGAGTCTGAAAAGGCTGCTAAATATCTTCAGGATGCAGGTTACGATATGCTCAATGCTGACAATGGTACATATGACTCTTGGTATTGGTGTCACCCACCAATGTATATGCCACAGAACTGTAACCTTGAAGAAGTTGCACACATCAAGAAATTCGTTGATATTCCTGTTGTTTGTGCAGGTAGAATGGAACCGGATGCAGGTGCTAAAGCTATTGAAGAAGGCAAAATCGACGGTGTTGGTGTTGCTCGTCAGTTCCTTACAGACCCTGAATGGATTACAAAGATTATTGAAGACAGAATTGAAGAAATCAAACCTTGTATCTGCTGTCACGCAGGTTGTTTCAACTTCTCATCTTCAAAGGGTCACGCTAATACACAGGACCTTCTTGATACAATGGGACTTTCTCGTTGTGCTCTTAACCCTAAGACAATGCAGTCAAAGAAATACAACATCAAACCTGCTAAGAAGAGCAAGAAAATTGCTGTTATCGGTGGCGGTATCGGTGGTATGGAAGCTGCTATGGTTTGCGCACAGCGTGGTCACAAGGTTGACCTTTATGAAAAGAGCGATAAGCTCGGCGGTGTATTTATTGCAGCTGCTGCTCCATCATATAAAGAAAAAGACCGTGACCTTATTGCATGGTATAACCGTGAGATTCAACGTTATGATGCAATTACAATTCATATGAACACAGAAGTTAAAGATATTGCTTCACTCGGTGCTGACGAAGTAATCGTTGCTACTGGTGCAGTTGCTAATAAGATTCCACTTAAGGGCGCTGAAAAAGCAATTGAAGCAGTTGATTTCCTTCTTGATAACTCACTTGTTGGTGACAATGTTGTTGTTATCGGTGGTGGTCTCACAGGTTGTGAAATTGCTTATGAGCTCTATCTTCAGGGCAAGAAGCCTGTTATTGTTGAAATGCAGGATGACCTTATCACAACTCCTGGTGTTGCTCTTGCAAACACAAGCTATCTTCGTGATTTCTTCAAGACAAACAAAGTTCCTGTTTATCTTGAAAGCAAGACTACTGAAATCCGTGACGACGGTGTTACAATCATGGACAAAGACGGCAAGACAATCGACATTGCTGCTGACAGCGTTGTTCTTTCAGTTGGTTACAAGCCTGCTCCACTTGCACAAAAAGCTAAGCACGTTCACGTTATCGGTGATGCTCAGAAAGTCGGAAATCTCCGTACAGTTATCTGGGGCGCTTGGGACGTTGCAATGAAGTTATAATCTTCATAGGTGATAATTATGCATACTATATTTCGTTATGTAAAAATCATATGTTTTATTATACTTGTTCCAACAGGCTTATTATGTTTTATATACGATAATTTTATATGGTATCCAGGTCGCCTTTCAGATTCTACACTAAAATTTTTCGATGTGATTTTTATAATTGGTACCATTGATATGTGTGTTCTGATAATTACATACATAGTAGAAAAAATCATTTGGAAAATCAAATTTAAAAAGCTTCTGAAAAATAAATAAAAGAAATCCCCACAGTGAATCACTGTGGGGATTATTTTAATAAATTCAATTTTGTATATTACTTAAAATTCAATTTCTGCGGTAATCATATAGTGGTCGGATGCGAATGAGTTGCCGACCTTTTCATTTTGCACATTATATGACTTGATTTTCATTGTGTCATCGGCAAAAATAAAGTCGATTGGTGCATCTTGCTTTTCGCCTGTCCAGCCGTGATATGTGGCGATTTTGTCACCATTTTCAACAACTGTGTTAGCACTTATAAATCCATTTGCACTAAGTATTTTAACTGCTTCACCATCAATGCTCTGATTAAAGTCCCCTGTTATTACAGTTTTTGCATCAGGATAACTCTTCTTTAACTCTTGTGATTTGTTGAAAATGAGATTGCCCCCAAGATTTTGTGCTTCTGTACTTACGTGGTCAAGATGAGTATTCATATGAATATATTTAAAACCCGTTGCCTTGTTTTCAAACACAGCATAAGAACAAATTCTGTAACATGCTGCTCCTTCAAATCTTGACTCTGTATCAGGTGTGTTTGAAATCCAGAATGTACCACTATCTAAAAGCTTGTATTTATCTTTTAGATAGAAAATACCGCTCATTTCAGATGTCTTTTCTTCTGAATCACCACCACGCTTTACACCATAGAAGTCATATTGTGGCAAAAGTTCTTTAAAATGCTCAACCCAAAAAGTATTGATTTCTTGAACACCGAATGAGTCTGGCAAAGTGTTATTCATCTGTTGTGCCAAAAGATGTGCACGACGAGTTGTGTATGTACCTTTTATGAGATTACCCCAAGGAGCAGCAGTATTATAGCTTGCAATTAAAAGTTCACCATTATTTTCAATTCTGTTTTGTGCTGACTTAATCTCAACATCAGGAGTCATCGGATAAACTGCTAAAAAGCCACCTACTGCTATTGCGGCTGCAACTGCAACGCTACCTAATCCCAATAAAGAAATTTTTACTTTTTTATTCATAAGAACATCCCCTTTTCTTCTTTAATTTAACATAAATTTTTGCATTGGTCAATTATAAAAAGCATTGTAAAATCAATAATCTTGTGTTAATATGTTATTTAGTGAAATTATAATCATTTGACGGAGATTAATTTTATGAATATTGTAATTGTTGGTGACGGCAAGGTTGGTGCAACACTTGTTGAATATCTTTCACTTGAAAATCACAATGTGGTTGTCATTGACCGTGACCAGAAAGTCGTTGAACAGATGGTAAACAACTTTGATGTTATGGGTATTTGTGGCAACGGTGCAAGTTATGACATTCAGGTTGAAGCAGGTGTCGGGGATGCAGATGTTTTTATTGCCGCAACATCATCTGACGAGCTTAATATTCTCTCTTGCCTTGTTGCAAAAAAAATCGGTGCAGAGCATACAATAGCCCGTGTGCGCAACCCTGAATATTTAAAGCAATTACCATTCTTCAAAGACGAGTTGGGACTCAGTATGGTTATTAACCCCGAGCTTGATGCTGCAAACGAAATTGCAAAAGTATTAAGATTCCCTAATGCTATTAATATTGAGTCATTCTATCGCGGAAGAGTTGACCTTGCAGAACTAAAGCTTGAAGAAGACAATCCACTTTGCGATATGAAGCTTATGGATATCTTCAATACATTTAAATACAGAGTTTTGATTTGTGCTGTTCAACGCAAAAATGAAGTTATCATCCCCCGTGGTGATTTTGTGCTTCAAAAAGGTGATAAAATTCACATCACTGCGCCCCGTGGTGTGCTTGTGAAATTTATGAAAAACCTTGGCATTTATAAACACAGCACAAAAAACATTATGATTATCGGTGGTGGCAAGATGGGTTATTATCTTGCTCGTCAGTTGTCAGAAACCGGTGGATATAATGTTAAAATTCTTGAAATCGACCCTGACCGTTGCGAACATCTCTGCGAAAACTTGCCAAATGTTGATATTATTCTTGGTGATGGCACAGATAAAGCAACTCTTATGGAACAAGGGCTCAGACATCAAGATGCTTTTGTCGCTCTCACTAGAATTGACGAAGAGAATATTATTTCTGCTATGTATGCTTCTGCCATCGGTATTCGCAAAACAGTAGCAAAAGTAAACCGTGTATCCTATGATGTTCTTGAAAGCATTGGTGTTGACAGTGCTTTCTCATCAAAAGCTATTGCAGCCAACAGAATTATAGGTTATGTCCGTGCTCTTGAAAATTCAGGTGAATCAAGTGTTCAGACTCTTTATAAATTAGTTGGTGGTCAGGTTGAGGCACTTGAATTTAAAATTACAAAAGATTTCAAGGGAATTGGTGTTCCGCTTAAAAACCTTGAGCTAAACAAAGACACTCTCATTGCCGCTATTGTTCGTAACCATCAGGTTATGTTCCCAAGTGGTAATGATGCAATTGAGCTTGGCGACAGCGTTATTGTTGTTTCAAAGAGCCAGATGTTAAGAAGTATTAACGAAATTTTTGAATAAGGTATTTTTATGAATATAAAGATGGTAACAAAAACAGTTGGCAGACTTTTAAAGGCTGAAGCCTTGCTTATGCTTTTGCCCTTAGTGGTTTCAGTTTATTATAAAGAAAATATTTTATATATTTATGGGATTGTAATTGGTTTGATTTTAGCCGTTGGTACATTGATGACCTTGCCAAAACCCGAAACCAAAACCATTTATGCTCGTGAAGGATTTGCTATTGTTTCACTTTCATGGATATTGATGTCAGTTTTTGGTGCTTTGCCTTTTGTAATATCCGGTGCTATACCGTCATTTGTTGATGCATTGTTTGAAACCGTATCAGGTTTTACCACAACAGGCGCTTCTATATTAAGCAATATCGAAGCATTGCCTAAAAGTCTTCTCTTCTGGCGTTCATTCACTCATTGGATTGGTGGCATGGGCGTTATCGTATTTGTACTTGCAATTCTTCCAAAAAAAGAAATGCAATCAATGCATATTTTAAGAGCAGAAGTTCCTGGCCCAACCGTGGGCAAACTTGTTTCAAAGGCTACTGTTACAGCTCGTATTCTTTACATCATTTATACCGTTCTTACTATTGCTGAAATATTTTCTTTGCTTTGCTGCAAAATACCACTTTTCGATAGCGTTACAACAGCTTTCGCAACTGCAGGTACAGGTGGATTTTCAGTTAAAAACACCAGTATTGCAGCATACAATAATGTTGGTGCAGAAATTGTAATCTCTTTATTTATGTTATTGTTTGGCATAAACTTCAACTTGTTTTATTTATTCCTTGTCAAACAATTCAGGAGAGTTTTTAAAAGTGAAGAGCTTTGGTCATATCTTGGTATCATTGCAACTTCAATATTGCTTATTTCGTTTAATGTTTATCCATTAGTTGAAAATTTCGGAACAGCATTACGTCAGGCCGGATTTCAAGTAATTTCAATTATTACAACCACAGGCTTCGTAACTGCTGACTTTGCACAATGGCCTATGTTTTCACAAATGATATTGTTTGTTCTAATGTTTATAGGTGCTTGTGCAGGTTCAACCGGCGGTGGACTTAAAGTCGGAAGGGTGATTATTATTGTCAAAGCAGTATGGAGAGAACTTAGACGCGCAATCAACCCAAAACGTGTAAAAGCAATTAAGCTTGATGGTGCCGTTATTGAAAAGGATGTTGTTCTTACCACCTCCGCTTACTTTATCATTTATATGTTTATAATTGGTATTTCTTCATTGTTGTTATCTATTGATAACTTTGATTTTACAACAACAATCACGGCTGTTGTAACTTGTATAAATAATGTAGGACCCGGTTTCGCAGCAGTAGGGCCAACAGAGAATTTTGCAGATTTCAGTAATTTCTCAAAAATAATTCTTTCAGCTAATATGCTCATTGGCAGACTTGAGATTTTTCCAATTATGATTTTATTCATGCGCTCAACATGGAAAAAAAGCACTTAAGGTTTTTCACCTTAAGTGCTTTTTGCTTATCTCATTTTCTCTAATTTGTTCTTATCTGCTACAACAATCAATTTCATAGATGTTTCCAATGGTTTTGTAGGGTCAATATCAGTGGAAACATCATTGTTTTGCTGAATGGCAATCACATTTATTGAGTATTTTTTTCTTAAATTTAAATCAACAAGCGTTTTCCCGTCCCACTCTGATTTAACATCAATCTCAACCAAAGAAATGTTGCTTGTAAGCTCAATAATATCAACAAAGCCGGAACTTAACAAATTTTTAGCAAGACGGATTCCTGATTCGCGTTCAGGCAAGACAACCTTATCAGCACCAACACGACTTAATATTTTTGCGTGCATTTCATTGCTGCATTTAACGATAACAGTTTTCACACCTGCTTCTTTGCAAAGAGTAGTTGCCATCACACTTGTTTCAAGACTACCTGAAATTGCAATTATCACCACATCCATATTAGAAATCCCAAGTTGTTTGATAGCTTCCGCATCAGTTATATCAGCACATCTGCAAACAGGAAGTTCAGAAACTGCATCATTTACAAGGTCTTCTCGATTATCAACAGCAAGTACATCTGCTCCGTTTTCAACAAGTTCCTTCGCAACAGCAAGGCCATATCTGCCTAGACCAAAAACCGCATAAGAATTATTAGTTTTCATATAAATCAACCTTTCTCAACCAACGCTTATTTCTTCAACAGGTGTTTTCACAATATTTTGACTGCTTTTTTTCATATTCAAAGCAACGGCTAATGAAATCGGACCTATTCTTCCTAAATACATCGTCACAATTATAATAATCTTTGCCCAATCATTAAATGTAGCTGTCAGATTGCGGGTTAAACCGACCGTTGCTGTTGCACTTACTGTTTCATAAATAATGTCTAACGCAGGTGCATCGCATACTGTCGCAAGCAATACAGTTGACACAAACATAATGATAAACGACATTGAAAAAACAGCCACTGCTTTTTTCACTGCCTTAGGCGAAATGGAACGATTAAATGCTGTCACGTCGTTTTTATTTCGAACCATAGCAACTGCCGTTAGGAACAGCACCATAGCAGTAATCGTTTTAATACCGCCCGCCGTACCTACCGGAGAGCCACCAATAAACATCAAGAGAATAGACACAAAAGCGGACGCATTGGTAAGATTCTCCTGCGGAATTGTCGCAAATCCCGCCGTCCTTGTTGTCACAGATTGAAAAAACGATATCTGCACCTTATCAAAAAGTGAATAATCATCAATGGTCTGCTCGTTGTTATATTCACACACAAAAAATGCTATTGTTCCCACAGCTATCAAAAAAGCTGTCATAGATAGAGCTAATTTGCTGTGCAAGGTCAACCTTTTCAAGCATTTTATCCCCTGCTGTTTGTAAAGCTTGCTTACTCTGACTACATCCCACCAAACAATATAACCAATACCACCAATTATAATCAACGAACTTGTCACTACATTGATAATTGGATTAGTCGCATAACCACAAAGACTGTTTGGCGAAATTATATCAAGACCTGCGTTACAAAATGCAGAAATAGAATTAAAAATCGAAATCCAGATACCACGCACACCATATTCCGGCACAAATACAATCATATATAATAGAGCGCCAACACCTTCTACAATTAAAGTTGCACTAATGACTCTTTTTACAAATCGCACAAGTCCCGATAATGTATTAAGATTAAAAGCATCTTGTATTAATAATCGGTCTGCAATACCTATTTTTTTATGAAGAGCTACCATAACCCCAGACATAACTGTAACAATGCCGAGACCACCAAGTTGAATAAGACAAAGAATCACCACTTGTCCAAAAAAACTCCATGTGCTAACTGTTGGTAAGGTTACTAAACCCGTAACACAAGTTGCTGTTGTAGCAGTAAATAAAGCATCAATATATGAAACCGAATTTCCGTCAGCAGCACTTATAGGTAAAGCCAATAAAAAACTGCCTGCGAGAATAACGATTATAAAGCTCATCATTATAAAATGTGTTGTTGATAACTTGCTTCGCTTTTTAGTCATAAAAATTTTCCTTTATTAAAAAGCAGATTAAACTTGTTTTTATAGACAAAATCTATTATAATAAGTTTGAATATAATTATATCATAAAAAAACTATTATATCAATATAAATAAAGCAGACACCAACAGAGAAGGTATTAGAAAATGTTACTTAAAAGAGTTTATGCAAAAGTAAATCTCGACAACATAAAAAAGAATATTGATGCTATCAGGGAGCGTTTGCCAGAGAACACCGATATTACAGGTATTGTCAAAGCAGACGCTTATGGTCATGGTGCAACAAAGGTTACTGAATTTCTTTGCGAATTAGGTATAAATCGTTTTGGTGTTGCCACAATGCAAGAAGCTCTTGACCTTAGAAATGATGGTGTGACTGCGCCGATTCTTATTCTCGGTGAAACTTTCAGAGAAGAATTTTATGTTGCAGTCAACAATAATATTGATTGCACCGTTTCTGATTATGAAACAGCAAAGTTTTTTGCAGAAACTGCAAAAGGAATGGGAAAAACTGCAACTGTGCATATAAAAATTGACACAGGTATGGGTAGAATCGGTTTTCAGCCAAACGAGCAAAGCTATGAAGATATAAAGAAGATTTTTGCTCTTGACGGACTTTCTGTTGCAGGGATTTTTACTCATTTTGCTTGTGCTGATAGTCTTGATAAAACATCTGCCGAAAACCAAAGAGATAAATATCTTCAGCTTACAGATAAGCTCATAGCAGACGGATATTCATTCAAACGACATATGTATAACAGTGCCGCTGTTATGGAATTAGATGGTTTCGTTGGTGATAGTGTCCGTTGTGGCATTATGATGTATGGTCTTTATCCATCAGAAGAAATTAGCCGTGATTTTGTGCTTTATCCTGCAATGGAATTAAAGAGTAGCATTTCATTTGTAAAGAATGTAAAACCAGGTTTCACTGTCAGCTATGGCTCAACATTTGTTGCAGATAAAGATATGACTGTGGCAACTGTGCCTGTGGGATATGCTGACGGTTACCCACGATACCTTTCAAATAAAGGTGAAGTAATTGTTAATGGTATCCGTTGCAGAATAATCGGCAAAATCTGTATGGACCAGTTTATGATTGATGCCACAGATGTTCCTGATATTAAAGTAGGTAGCGAAGTAACACTTATGGGTGTTGATGGCAACGAAGTGATTACAGTTGAAGATTTGTCAGATTTAGAATATCGTTTCAATTATGAGTTCTGTTGTCTTCTTAATAAAAGAGTTCCCCGTGTTTATATTAAAAACGGAGAACTGATTAAATAAAATATTAAAAGGACTAAGCCTTTCGGTTTAGTCCTTGTTTTTTACATTTGAAAAATTCCGTATGTGAGTCCTGACATTATAAATCCTGCAATAAGAACACCAAGTGCGATAATCGGTAATGCTCTTTTAAAACGAATGTCTAAAAGTGCTGCCATCAATGCACCTGTCCAACCACCTGTGCCGGGAAGTGGAATTGCAACAAACAAAAGCAAACCCCATGCTTCATATTTCATAACCTTTTCTTTATTCTTCTCACCCTTTGCTTCGAGCTTTTCAACTATTTTTGCAAAGAATTTGAACTTTCTTAAGAAATCAAAAATTCTTCTTATAAAAAGAATAATGAACGGAATAGGAAGCATATTACCAATATAACAAATCAAAAATGCTTTAACAAACGGAATTTCCATAAGTCTTGCTGCTATCATACCACCACGGCATTCAAGCACAGGACAAAGGGAAATCACAAATGCAACTAATTCTTCAGGAACTTTATCCTGTAAAAAAGTCATAATTGCCTCAACTATTTGTTCAACCATTTGCAACCTCCATCTTTTCGAGATATTCGTTTGCTTTTCTCAAAAGGAATTTATCATTAGGAAATTTAAGTGAATTCATTGCCTTATCAAAGCCTAACCACAAATACTCTTCAATTTCTTCACGCTGAATAATTGTGTTTGTATCGTCAGTTGTTGCAAGGAATATGATAACCTTTTTCTCAATTCTGCCTTGAATTGAATACTCTGACTTATATCTGAAATCAGGCATAAAACGAATTCTGATTCCCGCTTCTTCAAGAACTTCGCGATAAGCTGTTTCGTGCTCGTTTTCACCGCGTTCCATATGCCCTTTTGGAAAGCCCCAGTTTGCACTTCGTCTGTTTTTTATAAGTAAGAAACGAACCTGACCGTTAATAATTCTATAAACGATTGCACCACAAGAACACTCATAAAGACAAGATATTTCACGTCTTTGTGTGCCATAAGCAAATTCGATAGCATCTTCAATCTCATGAATGATATATCGTTTGCTTTTTGGTGCAACAACAAGCACAATTCCTTTATCATTTTTAATTGTGGCAATCACGCGTCCTTCAAAAATGCGAACCTTGTGATTGACGCCCATAATAAATGCGCCTTTGACAGGAGAGCGTGGGTCAAGACCACTCTCAACAGCACCATAATTCAATTTAAAGGTCAGATTTCTTTCACTGTCAAAGGAGTTCATCGGATGAGTCACTCTCACCCTTACATATTTACCTAACATATGTATCTTCTCCCGAAAAATTGTTGACATTTTTATGCCAACCGACTGTAACTGGTTACAATTATACATAATTTATGTGTATGTTTCAAGTCATAACTTAAAAAATATAATTTTTACCTTTTCTGCTCTATTATTTTAATAAAATATATTGTGATTTTTTATTGATTGTTGTAAAATAAATGAGATAAAACAAAAAGTTAAGGAAGTGCAAATTTTGGCTGATAATCGTTTTAAAAATGACGAATTTGAAGATATTTTCAGTAATTCAAGTAATTCAAATGAATATGAAGATATTTATAGTTCTTCTGACGCAAAAAACGAATATGAAGACATTTCTTCCTTTTCATCTGAACAAGAAGATGAAGTATATGAAGAAGATTATGTCAGTGATGATTTCACAGTAAAATATAATAGCGCCGTTCAAAATCGTCGTCGTCAGGAAATTCAATATGATGACATCAGTGACGTTTTTAGTGGTATGGCTACCGAAGAAAAGAAAAAGAAGAAAAAAGGTCACCCTGTGAGAAACACTTTTCTTGTTTTCTTGTGTATTGTTATTGTGTTGGTTTCTTGTGTTGGTTTTTATGGTTATAACACCGTGAACAAGCTTCTTTCTTCTTTTGACAATACAGAAGCTGTCGTTGATAACGAATACATATCTGAATCACTTCTTTACAGTGACGACGAACAAGTGAATATTCTTTTGGTTGGTGTTGATGCTCGCGAGGGTGAAACAGATTCTCGCTCAGACACAATGATGCTTGTCACATTAGATAATAAAAATGGTGAAATCAAGCTTACATCTTTTCTTCGTGATTCTTATGTCGAAATTGCAGGACGCAAAAAGAAAGAAAAGCTCAACGCTGCATATATGCGTGGTGGAATTCAAACCCTCGTTGATACTCTTGAATTGAATTTCAAGGTTAGTATTCCATATTATGTGGTTGTCGACTTTGAAATTTTCACAACTATCGTTGATGAATTAGGTGGAATCAATGTTGATGTAACTGAAAAAGAAAGTTACTATACATATCATTCCGGCAAAGTTGGTGTGCCTGTCAGAATTGAAGCAGGTGAAGATGTTCTTCTCAATGGTGAACAAGCATTGTGGTATTCAAGAATACGTTATCTTGACTCTGACTTTATGCGCACACAAAGACAGAGAAAAGTTATTACCGCTATTGTTGAAAAAACATTGCAACAAGATATTATGACAATGATTGGCTTGGCTGAAACAATTATCCCGTTAGTAAAAACTAATCTCAGTTCAGACGAAATCATGAGTATCGGTGTTAAAGCACTTTTGAAGCAAGCATATTCATACCCCATTGTTCAACAGCAAATTCCTGCTGAAAAGACATGGTCAAGCAAGAGCATTTCTGGTGTTGGTTCTTGTCTTGTGATGGATTTTGAAGATAATATCAAGATTATGCAGAGCTTTCTCTCTGAAAAACAAGTTGAAGAAATCGAAACATCAACAGAGAACAAATAATACCGTTGGGGGTACTAGTATATGAAAAAGGCAAAGATGTCACTTGTGTCTGAATTCACAGGCGCAAAAATTGACGAAAGAATTTACGGCTCATTTATTGAGCATTTAGGTCGTGCTGTTTATGGTGGTATTTATGAACCTGACCACCCTACTGCAGACGAAGACGGTTTCCGTCAGGACGTTATTGAAAAGGTAAAGAAACTTAACGTGCCAATCGTTCGTTATCCAGGTGGTAATTTTGTTTCGGGTTACAACTGGGAAGATGGTGTTGGTCCTGTAGAACTTCGTCCTAAAAAGCTTGAACTTGCATGGGGTGTTACAGAGCCTAATCTTTTTGGAACAAATGAATTTGCAAAATGGTGTAAAAAAGTTAACTCTCAACCTATGATGGCAGTTAATCTTGGACTTCGTGGTCCTGAAGAAGCAAGAAATCTTGTTGAATATTGCAACCATAAGAGTGGTAGCTATTGGAGTGACCTTCGTCGTTCACATGGTTATGAAGACCCACACAATATAAAATTGTGGTGTTTAGGCAACGAGATGGATGGTGACTGGCAAATCGGTCACAAAACAGCAGTAGAATACGGCAGAACAGCAGCCGAAGCATCAAAGGTTATGAAATGGACTGACCCATCTATCGAAACTGTGCTTTGTGGTAGTGCATCTCGCGATATGCATACTTTTGGTGAATGGGAAGCAACTACTCTTGACTTGGCTTATGACAAGGTTGACTATCTTTCACTTCATGTCTACTTTGACAATCGTTCAGACGATACTCCATCATTCCTTGCAAAGAGTATGAAAATGGATGAGTTTATCAGTTCAGTTGTCTGTATTTGTGATTACATAAAAGCAAAAAAACGTTCAAAGCATACCGTTAACCTTTCATTTGACGAATGGAATGTGTGGTATCATTCAAACGGTGCTCACGTTGAAAAGTGGAGTACTGCTCCACACCAGCTTGAAGATATTTACAACTTTGAAGATGCGCTTTTAGTGGCTCTTATGCTTATGACTCTCTTAAAACACGCAGACCGTGTTAAGATTGGTTGTCTTGCTCAGCTTGTTAATGTTATCGCACCAATTATGACTGAAAACGGTGGCGCTTGCTGGGAACAGACAATTTTCTATCCGTTTATGCATCTCTCAAACTATGGTCGTGGATACACTCTTGAATCTCGTGTTGTGTCCCCAAAACACGACACAAAAGAATTCACAGATGTGCCTGATATTGAATCAATCGCAACAATGAGTGAAGATAAAGAAAGTCTCACAATTTTTGCAGTTAACAGAAATATGGAAGAAGATATCCTTTTTGATGTTTCTCTTCTCGATTTTGAAAATTTCCAGGTTATTGATTGTATCGAAATGAGTGGATATGGCATTAAAGAAGAAAATAGTGCAATAGCAACTCCTGTTAAACCATTCAAGTCAAACAATGCTGTGCTCCAAGGCAAAGAACTCTCGATAAATCTTAAACCACTTTCTTGGAATGTTATTAGACTTGCAAAAAAGAAATAAATATAGTAAAATAATGAAGTTATCATTTTAACCTTACGAAAAGAGTGATTTTATGGCAGCAAAATGTCCTAACTGTGGGCATAATTTAAAACTTTGGAATGTTAAAGCAGAGTGCCCAAAATGTGGCGCAAATATTCCAAACTTCCAATGGGAGCAAAGACTCGAGAAAGACTCTGACTTTGCTGAACACGCATTTGCAAAATTACACTATAAAGTGGCAAATTTCAAGAGCGCAACAGCAGGCTCAAAGCTTCGCATTGTTCGTCTTGTAATGACATTCGCACCACTTATTGCGCTTGTTCTTCCACTTTTCAGCTTCAAGCTTTCATTACCATTCCGTGAAAGCAATGAATCTATTTCATTCCTTACATTCATTCTCAACTATCTTCTTAAAGTTGACATTGGTAGCGTATTAAAGCTTATTGGTGGTGAAGTGCTCGGCACTGCAACTCTTATGGTAGTAATCGCTTGTGTGCTTTTGCTTCTTGCAGTTGTGTTTGGTGTTTCAAACTTCTTCGTGCTTCTTTTCTCAGGCATCGGCTTGAAATACAGACTCAACATTCTTCTTAATGTGCTTGCTACTGCTTGCTGGGCTGTTGCATCTGTATTCTTTGTTCAGTTTACAACTGCTTGTGAAACCCTTGCAGGTGGCATTGTTACAGATTGCAGTCTTGGTTTTGGCTTCATTGTTGGCACAGTGCTTTTCTTTGTGAATGTTACTCTCAATGTGCTTGTTGGCAAGAGCCTTAAAAAGCAGATGCAAGAGCAACCATCAATGGAAAAATTTATTGAAAATGAAATTGCAGAGCTTCGTGCACCAAAAGCAGAATAAAATCACTTACATATAACCTTAAACCCCTTTCATATAATTGAAAGGGGTATTTTTATGAGATTTTTTGTTTTTAAACGACAAACATTATTGCTTATTCTTTTTGGTATAATTGTTTTGATTGGTGGTTTAATTTCGTTTACAGGACACATTGTTTCTGCTTCGTCACCCACAAAGCAATTACCCATTTATGCTGTTGCAACTGACGAAAAGAAAATCGCAATCACCTTTGATGCGGCGTGGACTAATCAGGACACCGAAGAATTGATTGAAATACTTAAAAAGCACAATGCAAAAGCCACATTTTTTGTTGTTGGTGATTGGGCAAAGAGTTTTCCCGAAAGTGTAAAAGCCTTTTATGATGCAGGGCACACAATAGCCAACCATTCTGACACTCACAAGGCTTTTTCAAAATGCTCACGAAAAGAAATCAAAGAAGAAATTGAAAATTGTAATGAAAAACTTGAAGGGATTATCGGTGAAAAAGTCACACTGCTCCGAGCACCGTCAGGCGACTATACCAACCAAAGTATGGATGTTGCAAAATCACTTGAAATGCACACTATTCAATGGGATGTTGATATACTTGACACAAAGGTAAAACTTATATATACTATTTTTAGAAAGTGAGTCAATAATGATAGTCCATGAAGTATTTTCAGGGACGTCAAAAGAAGAACAGATGTTGAAGTATTACCAATTAATAAGTATTTGGGAGGATTGTGAAAATGGAGAGAAAGATAGCGATATATGCAAGACAAAGTTTGGACAAGAAAGACAGCGTGAGCATCGAAGCTCAAATTGACGAATGTAAAAAGTTTTGTGATTCATCAAAGACTATTGAAGTTTATGAAGATAAGGGCTTTTCGGGTAAAAACACCAACAGACCACAATTACAAAAACTTATTGCTGATATTAAACTTGGTAAAATTGAAAAAGTTTTTGTTTATAAACTTGATAGAATTAGCCGCAATCTTGTCGATTTCTATAATCTTAAACAAGTAATGGATGACAATAAATGTGAATTCTCTTCAGCCGTTGAGCAATTTGATACCTCTAACACAATGGGTCGTGCCATGATGGGCATCCTGGCAGTGTTTGCTCAAATGGAACGTGAAAATATTCAGCAACGAGTTAAAGATAATTATTACTACCGCATTCATGATGGACGTTGGGCTGGTGGTCCTGCACCATTTGGCTACAAAAATACAAAAATTAATGGTTTCCCAACATTGGAACCCATTAAAGATGAATTAGACATTGTAAGAGAAGCGTTCTTACGTTATACTGTAAAAAAATCTTCTTTATTTAACGTTGCAAATGAACTCAACTCAAGGGGATATAAAACTGTAAAAGGCACTAATTTCAATAATATTTCTGTACGAAGAATGTTAAAAAATCCCGTATATGCTCAAGCTGATAAAACCTTGTATATGTATTTCAAAAACAGTGGTGCAACTATTGTGAATCCTGAAGAAGATTTTACTGGTGAATACAGTTGTTATCTTGTCGGCAAAAGAATTATTAAAGGTGAAGAAAGAGAACGAGTGCCATTAAAGGACCAAACAGTATATATTTCTAGAGTTAAAGGTATTGTCAGCAGTAATGATTATATTACTGCACAAGGTTTATTGAAAGAAAACAAACAGATTGCAGGGGCTGGACGAGACGGAACAATATTGCAAGAACTTTCAGGTAAATTAAAATGTTCTAATTGTGGCTATGCTATAAAAGCTTATGGTTATAGAGTACCATCTAAAAAAATTCCATACTTATATTGTTATGGAAACAAGACCAAAAAATCATGTAACACCAAATTCCACGGATTAGATTTTCCACAAATCCAAAAAGAAGTTGGTCGTAAAATTCAAGAACAAATCGACAACTTGGAAAATCTTGAAAAGAAAGAAAAAGAAATTATCGACCAAAAGCAGAATAGAATAAATGAAATTCAAATCGAATCGGAAAATTTGATTAAATTAGCAAAGCTTGGTAACAACCTTGAAGTAGTTGCTAACGAACTGCAAAAATTACAAAAAGAAAAACAAGATTTAGAGTTGCAGATAGAAGTATGTAGAAGCGCATTACTTCAATCTGACTTGATTCTTAAATTAAAAACACCAGGATTTTATGGTTCAAAAATAATTTATGAAAAAATGAGTTTGAAACAAAAGAAAGAAACTGTGCAATTATTAATTGATAAGATTCTTGTTAATCCAGACAAAACACTAACCATCTATTGGAAACTTTAATACATAAGAAAAGAGGGTGCTAAAAAATAGCACCCTCTTCCGTGTTTTAGGAAAAACACACAACACATAAAACAAAAAAGAAAAGGAAATAAAAAAGGTGTGAAAAATAGACTGGAGTTTTTTATCTAAAAACAACCAAGGAGATTATTAACTGATTACGCGTCGGAGTTCCTTTCCCTATCAAACTCCTATCGTATAATTATCAGTCATATAAAGTATGTTATATAAAGATAACTACAAACGAAAAAATGATAAAAAAATTAAAATTTTGTCAAATCATTATTGTATATGATTTCGTTTCTTTGATATTGTAACGTCGTTCCAGGGACATAAGTTACACGTGTCGCTTCCGGAATAAACAAATAATCAGTCAACACCTGATTCACGGTATTTTGTATATGATTGATTGTTAATTTAGGTCCATAAATATTTATATATAATTTGATAGTATCATCAGTTGGATTCATAACAATTGTTCTTAATTGAACAATGACCGAATCCTCTTTAATCGCTTTAATTATTTCAACTGGTTCAGGGTCATCATATACAACCTTTGAAATATCTTCTTCTATTTTAAGTCTATCCGCGATTTTTTGTAATAATAGTGGCGTGCAACGTTCGCTGTAAAAATGTAGTTCATATGCCATTACTGCTCGTTTGTCATACAGCCTTAAAACGTTATATGTATAAAGAGTATATTTTTCTTTAGATAGAATTGAAACAATGTTTTCTCGTAATTCTTTTGCTTTTTTCATATCAATTTTACCATAGATTCGAACATTCAGACTATTGTTGAACACATTAACACTGAAAAGAATTAAATACTCATCTTTTTTTAATAGTCTTTCTAATTTTTTGATATCTTCTATAGAGAAGTTATATGAAAAATAAAAGTTTTCTATCTTTTGCAACTCTTCAATGCATTCAGCAGAAAGCAAACAGTTTTCTTTAATATAATCTCTAAAAGCTCCGCTATATATTACAAAATCAAAGTTTTCAGCAATCTTTTTATTTAACATCATTCTCCTCCTTTTCTCGCGATAAAAAAGCAACCAATTTTGCTGTGTCTATAAATAACAATACAATCTTGTTCTCCATGTGAAACTCTGGCAATTTATGGTAGAAAAAGCTGTCGAACTGTCGGCTTAATTTTTCCGCATCATCTTCCGAATAATTGTAACAATGCACAAATATAATCGGCACTTGATAACAATCATCAATCACCGCAAACTTGTGCGAATGGTCGTGAATATTAATATAATTCCGACCGTAATATAAGTTCTCATTCTTACTCATAATTCTTTTTAAATCTTCTGTATTGATTATAAAAACCATCTCCTTATAAGAATAAATATTTTGATTTAATCGTTTTATTTAATTGTGTTTCCTACCCTCCTTTTGTGATTATTTATTAATCAGTATGTTATTAGTAGTATCGTCTCAAAAGAAAAAACAAGAAATTTTATAATACATCATCTCATCCAAAACAATAATTTAAAGATATGAGTATTGCGGGGATAATAAAGTTGAAAAGGTTATAAATTTATATTTAATTAACACAAAAAATAGGCGTCGCATTTCTGCAACGCCTATTGTGAAATTCACTATTCTTTTTTAACAAAATCACACATACGGTAATTCTTCATATCCGCCCCACTTAGCAACATGACGGCGTAGAATTGTTGCATCTCTGATATTAACGACTCCATCGTTATTCACATCAGCTGCTAATTCATTTACTGTCACGCCCTCCCATTTAGCAACATATCTACGAAGAATTGTTGCATCTCGAATGTTGCATACGCCATCACCATCAACGTCACCGAATATGAAGTCTACTATTTCAACTTGGCCGTTTTGTGTTTCAAAGAAAACAGGATCAAGATTCATGTCATAAATTTCATTTTCTTCAAACGTAACAACAATATCGGTTTTACATGCATCACTCTGTAAGACCTTGAATGTCAGTGTCACAATTGCACCGTTTGACGAGTTGTTAGATAAAGCAAGTGCATCATCCCAACACAATACATACGGATTAAGCGTTAAATCATTTGAAAAAATCGAATCGTTCAACAAACCAGTATCCTCGGCAGAAACAAGTTGCAGTTTAGTTCCATCATATCCTACCTTCAAATTTGCAGTGATAATACCAGGATTATCTTGCAAGGAAATGGTAACTTTTACTGTGCTACCAACACTACCTTTGGTGCTTGATACAACAATTTTAGGAAGATTACCGGTTGGATCAATAGCAGAAGTCTGAATGTCATGGCATACAGAACATTCACGACTTTTTTCACCAGCAGTAGTTGCAGTAGGTTGTGTTGTTACAATCCAGCTACCGTATTGATGCCCAGTAGCTGCAATAGCGTCAATTGCCAAAAGTTGCTGACAAACTGTGCAATGAAGTTCTTTTCTTCCAGTTTCAGTACAATTTGCAGGATTTACAACTTGCCATTCACCTTCAGTATGGCCGCCGGCAGGAATGGTTTTCACATCCTTTGCAGAACAAGTAGAACAAGTAAAGGTTTTCTCGCCCTCGTTCAAGCAATCTGCCTTTTTGGTGATCACACCATTATCCCAACTATGACCTGTAGCATCAAAACTGCGAGACTGCAGTACGGTTTTACAAGTGGTGCATTTAATTACTTCGGTACCTGTTTCTGTACATGTAGCTGATTTTTCCACCTCCCATGTACCACTGGTGTGTCCGGTAGGATCGACGCTTACTGTTGTGAACTTGTTGCAAGAAGGATGAGAACAATACACCTTCTTAGAACCACTTTGAGTGCAGGTAGCTTCTTCAACTATTTCTTCACTACCAGTATAAGAGCACACGTGGCTTTCACTAAGTTTTGGCAACCTATTCGTTTCGTAATAATCGCAATTATTACAATCTCTACGTTGCTCTCCATCCTCATCAAACTTAGGCTCTATGGTTGTGTACCAATCACCAAATTTATGACCCGCCGCAATTATCTGCACAATCTCAAAATTACCACATTCTGTTTCAGAGCAATAAATCTTCTTGCTTCCATTAGCCGTACAAGTGGCATCTTCAATTATTTCTTCGGCACCAGTAAAATCACATACATGGCCTTCACTAAGCTTAGGAATGCGCTTTGTTTCGAAGTGATTGCAATTTTTACAATCTCTACGTTCTTGGCCATCTTCATTAAATTTAGCTATAGATACAACATACCAATTATCAAAACTATGTCCAGTTTCATCAACAGGTCTTGTGTTGATTGTTGTTTTACAAACAGAACACTTTTGAATTTCTTCTCCCTTCACCGCACACTCAGGGGCAATACTCTGCTCCCAATTGCCTGGTGTGTGATCTACCATATCTGTATAAGAATCTACATAGTAATCGGAACATGTTTTACAAGTATGTGTTGTATATCCCTGTGCTATACACGTCGGTGGAGTTATTACAGTCTCATATTCATGGGGAACCTTAAGAATTACAGCAGTTTCTGTTTTTGAACAATCTAAACAAGTTCTTGTCTTCAAACCAGTGGAAGTACAAGTAGCAGGAGTAGTAATAACCCACTCACCAAAATTATGATTATTTACATCAATATATCCATTAAACGAGTCAAATATGATATCTTGCTCATAACCGTTGTCAAAACTATAAAAGCTATCATAACCCTCACGGAAAACAACGTTAATATATGCCTTTCCAGAGTTTGCATTGTCCTTTAACGAAAAATGTAATTCTGCAATTGTTCCATCTTGAGTATAAGTTTCTGTACTTGTCCAAGCGATATTCACTCCGTATCCTTCAGGATGGCCAATTACTTTATAACCACCATCAATAAGAATATTTGTACTGTCAAGTACTAAACGAGTTGTATCGTAGTTTATGCAGAAACTAAAGCCCGAGAATCCGGGATTGTTATTAATCGTAATGGGAACAACAATATCTGTAGCTCCAAAGTTCACCGACACACCGCCTATATTGACGGACGGTCCGTTAGTTTCCTGTAAAGCCGCAATAGTAACTGTTCCACTGACAGATTGAACAACAATATCATGTTCGTGAGAATCATAAAAGCTGTCATAGCCATCACGATACACAATATCAATATTTGCCTCACTTGAAGTAAGGTCTTTAGGTACATTAAAATACAATGTAGCAATTTTCCCGTCTTCCGAATATCCAGAAGGACTGGTCCATGCTAAATTAACGCCATAGCCTGTCGGCTGAGCAACAACTTTGTAACCATCCTCAATATTGATTTTAGATTCAACCAACACGAGTTTTTCAGTATCATAGTTTACACAGAAACTGAAACCGGCGATACCGGGGTTATCTTCAAGCATGATATCCACTGCCACTTGGCTATCGCCAGCTGTGGCAGTAGCATCGCTTACTTTAACGGTAAAATTGTTAATGCTCTCAGCACTGACAGGGGTGACAACTGCCGAAAACAAAAGTGTGATCGACAAAAGTAAAGCAAAAATTCTTTTCATCATCATCACCCCGCGCTAATTAAAAGATTTCTACTGTGTTATCTTCAAGATACTCAGTAAGTCTTGTAACGTCCTTGATAGTAACAAGTCCATCACCATTCACATCGAGTGCTTTGTCGATAACATCAATCGAATCATCGTTAAGGTAATTTACAAGACGTGTAACGTCCTTCATTGTTACAAGTCCGTCACCATTGGTGTCACCACGTACATAATCCTTAACGGTAACAACCATTTCTTGACTGCTCTCACGGTAGGTAATCGTAAGTGTCTGTTCACCAATTGTTTCAGCGTCATAACCTGTTATAGTATATCCTTCAGTAATATCTACACTGGTTCCATCTGTGAATGTAACCTTTACTATCATTGCAGAACAATCGAGTTCTTCGCCGACAATGACATCGGCAGGTGCACCAGCAGTAATAGAAATAAAGCTTACTGTTTTGGCAACAACATTAACATCGAATGTTGCACTCTCACCGTTATAAGTTACGGTAATAGTCTGGGTGCCAAGAATGCTTGGATCGTAACCGCTAATTGTATACCCGGTTTTAATAGTTCTTTCAGATCCGTTTGTATAGGTCAAATCCAATGCCAAGCCAGTCAAATCCAAATCCTCATATTCGTTGTACTCGGTTTTGAAAGGAACAGTAATCGTCATTGTAAAATCACTACTTAAGTTGTAGTACATAAGACCAAAGTCATTACAATATGTCTCAACGTACTCATCCTCAAAAGCGTAAAGTGTTGCATCTTCGGCGCCATAGAATGCGAGGTCGTGGATTTCGGTAATAGGTGAATTAAAAACAACCTTATCGAGCTCTACGCAAGCGTAGAATACTCTATCACCGATTGCTGTAATGCCAGTTCCAAACTCAACCTGTTCCAAACCAGTACAACTGTAGAATACGCAATCACCAAGACTTACAACACTGTCAGGAATGTGAAGCTCAGTAATGCTACTGCAGGATCTGAATGCATAGTCCCCAATTTCTGTTACAGTCTCAGGGATTTCCAATACTGCAATCTGGTTGCAGTTATAGAATGCATATTCGCCAATGCTCTTTGTCTGATTTCCTAAAGTCATGTTCTTAACAACAACACAACCATAGAAAGCCCAGTCGCCAACAGTGATAACACTATTAGGCAGAAGCATTTCCTTAAGAGAAGCACAACCAAAGAACGTATAGTCATTGATTGCAGGTACACCATCAGGAATATTGATATAAGTCATGCTGTTGCAGTTATAAAATGCATATGCTCCGATGTTTCGCACTGTTGCAGGAAAAATCATTTTAGGCATCAGTTTGCATTCTTCAAAGGTATGCTCTCCTATATGCTCCAAACCAGACTCACTATCAATATAGATATCAATCATTGCGATACAGTTGAAGAAAGCATAATCGTTAATGGCTCTTACCTTATCAATTTCTACATTCTTCAGAGCTAGACACTCTGCAAAAGCGTATGCATCGATTGTATCGGTAGCACCAATCTCAACATAGTTAAGTGCTGCGGCCTTATAAAAGGCGTAATCGTCAATCAAGTCAGTATCGTTGATAACAACACCATTAATAGTAGAGGAATTTGCAAAAGCATATGTACCGATAGTATCAACATTTTCGTCAATAACAAGGTACTGTACTCCACCCATCTTACTATCATAGACGAATGAATCAATCATTCCATCCACACCACGAATAGTAGCTGTGAGTTTTCCACTGGATGCCTTGAACACATCGGTACCTACTGCACTAATAGTATCAGGCAGTGATATCGTGATGAGCTGATCAGAATTAGCAAATGCAGAATCGCCCAATGTATGAATGTTGTCATTTACAACAATATGAGTATAATCCTGACCATTCAAGATGTTAGCTACGATGGAACCATTCACATAATAGAAAGTTGCCGTTACATCTTTACAGTTGTATTCGGTAACAATCGGGTTGTAGATGGAATCAGATCCGATACTTTGAATGCTATCCGGTACAATCAGGTTCTTAAGCAGAACATCATCCACAAATGTTTCTTTGCCAATGGTTGCAATATTCTTAGAGAATGAGTAGTTGCCAGCAACAGGGGCTTCAGCTCCATATGTAATGTCGCTCAACGTGTAGCACTGGGCAAAAGCTCTATCGCCAATAGCAGTGATGTTTTCGTCAAGTTTTACATGGCATACGCCTTGCTTCTCTAACAAACCTGCAGCAACCGTTCCGGTAAGATAACGAACTTCCACGGCCAAATCATTATTATAGAAGAACACGCCATTGCCAACGCTAGTAACATCGTCCGGTATAGAAACAGTCGCCAGTGCTGTACAATCAATGAACGCGGAATCTCCGATTTTCTTGGTGGCATCAGGAATTGTGATTTCAGTCAAGTTCACACATTTTCTGAACGCCGATGCGTCAATTACTTCTACTGTTTCAGGAAGAGCAATATTAGCAAACGCACAATTGTAGAATGCAGAAATTCCAACAGAAGTTACTTCTCCATTCAGTTTTATTGTTGCCAGCTTCTCACAGCCAGAGAAAACGAGATCATTAATTACAATAACTCCAACAGGAACCGTAATAGTAGTAATACTTGCACAATTCTCAAATGCTGCCTTTCCAATCTCTGTGACAGAGGAAGGAATAGAAACCGTTGCAAGTACACCACAATTTTGGAATGCACCTTCACCGATCGTTAAGAGGTTCTTTCTTAAGGTTGCGCGAGTCATTGCATCGTTAGAAGCAAATGCATAATCTCCAATTGTAGTAACTGTAGCGGGAACAGAAACCTTTTCAAGAGCACAATTGTAGAATGCATAATCGCCAATGCTTTCAACACTGATACCAATAACAATGGTGTCGAGCTTTTCGCAATTGTAGAAAGTGTAATCACCAATTGCATCAGCAGAGATACCGATGGTCGCAGTGGTCATAGAAGTACAGTTGTAGAAGGCATAAGAACCAACCTTAATTGCAGTATCAGGCACAACAGCTTCTACAAGAGAAGTACAGTTATAGAATGCGCCCTCACCGATGCTCTCTACTCCCTCAGAAATTGTTACGTTTACAAGACCGGTACAGTAGTAGAATGCGTAATCGCCAACGCTGTCAACCGTAGTAGGAATGGTAGCGTTAATAAGGCCAGTACACTTATTAAATGCATACTTACCAATGCTCTTAATGTTAGAGGGGATGGTGATGCTATTAATAGTTTTACACTCTGAGAATCCATAGTCGCCGATCTTATTAACTACTTTTCCTTCAATTTCAACAGGAACAGTAAGTTCAGTACTTGTAGTAACACAACCAATAATCTCTACGCAGCCGTCATCATTCACTACGTAATAGAAGGTATCGTTACCGGTTGTATAGGAATCATTTAGTATTACACGGTTTGTAGAACGGTAATCATAACCGGCAGAAGGTCGATATACATGGATGGTACATATGCTAGGAATAGCATTTGTACCAATGCTTGTTACAGTCTTCGGAATAACCAAGCTAGTGAGGTTGGTACAACCATCAAATGCTTCACGGCCAATACCAACAATATTCTTATGAATATTAACCTCAGAGATAGTGGTTTTATCCTGGAATACTGTTCCGCCAATATACTTTACATTTTCGGGAAGTGTTACTCCACTGGAAGTTCCGTTGTACTTAATAAGAACACCATCGCCAGCAATGACAAAAGTTGCCTGTTGGTTAACGTACCATGGAACGTTCCTAAAAGCATATGCCCCTACAGTTTCAATTTTATCATTCAATGTTATATTTGTGATATTTTTACAGTTATTAAATGCTCCATCTTGAATTGTTTTTGCATCAGTAATATTTACTGTTTTTAGAGCAGTTGGCAATTCAAACACATATGATCTGAGATAATATGAACCATTACTATAGTATGAGTACGAAGTATACCAATGTTTGTTCTGTGCGTAAGATTTTGTTTTACTGCTAGAATCATTAAAACCATAATAGTTGAAACTACCGCTTGTTGTGTATCCATAAAGACCATCTACAAAAGTTTTAGTATCATTGCTTGTTTGTGAGACTGATTTTTCATTACCATCAATATCAAACACATATGTATATGTAGTGCCATTAGAAGAATTGTTAGAGCTAGTTATATATCCAAAAATATAACCAAACGCTCCCTCATAGCCGGTTGCCGTTCTGCTCTTTCCTACAAAAGGAAGAGTGATTTCCTTTATGCTGTTGCAACCATAGAAGGCAAAACTATCAATCGTAGTGACAGTATCTGGAACAACAACTTTTGTTAAGGCGCTATTACCACTAAAGGTGTACGATGATATTGTCCGCAACCCGGAACCAATATGTAATTTCGTTACCTTCGTGTTTTCAGAAAAAGCATATTGACCAATACTTGTAACAGAATCAGGAATATTAATTTCAGTAATTGTTGTGTTTTTACTAAATGCATATGAACCTATGCTTGAAACCTTTTCAGGAATACTTAATTTCAAAAGCGAAGCATTATTATAGAATGCATAAGTGCCAATTTCTGTTGTGTTTTTGCCAATCACGCATTTAGTAACTGCGCTACAATTATAAAATGCATAACCTGAAATAGTTTCAACTGAGTCAGGAATATAAATTTCGGTTAATGCACTGTTATTGTAGAATGCTGATTTTCCAATTTGCGAGACAGTCTCAGGAATAGTAAAATCTTTAAGTGCTATAGCGTTTTTAAAGGCACATGCACCAATTGATTCAATTCCATCATTCAAATTCACGTTGGTAATATACTTGCAGTTATTAAATGCTCCATCTTGAATTGTTTTTGCATCAGTAATATTTACTGTTTTTAGAGCAGTTGGCAATGCAAACACATATGATCTCAAATAATTACTGCCACTATATGTGTAAGAGTAAGATGTATACCAATGTTTGTTCTGTGCGTAAGATTGTGTTGTACTGCTAGAATCATTAAAACCATAATAGTTGTAACCACCGCTTTTTGTGTATCCATAAAGACCATCTACAAAAGTTTTAGTATCATTGCTTGTTTGTGAGACTGATTTTTCATTACCATCAATATCAAACACATATGTATATGTAGCGCCATTAGAAGAATTGTTAGAGCTAGTTATATATCCAAAAATATAACCAAACGCTCCCTCATAGCCGGTTGCCGATCTACTCTTTCCTACAAAGGGAAGTGAGATTTCCTTAACGCTATTACAACCATAGAAGGCAAAACCACCGATACCAGTAATTGTACTTCTTACAAGAATCCTGTTGATAGAACTGGCATAGTTGTACCAAGGAGCAGTGCTACTAGTTGTATAAGTAGGTACAGAGCCTGTACCAGCAATCTCAAGCAAGCCGTTACTGTAAACATACCATTTAACAGTAGAATTAATCGTTCCACTATCTGTTACGGTAAGCGCAGAAGTATCTTCATGATCTGCTGCAAGCACATCATATGCATTACGTGCCGCGAACAAGGTGCCATAATTAGAAACCTGCTCCTTCTGCGCAGCAGTCAGCTTGGCATATGCAGTTTCTGCCTCCAAGATCTTTGCAAGGGATACATCATTGTAGTCAACAGTACCAATTGCATCAATTTTGTCTATGACAGCCTGTACTTCGGCATCAAGTCTAACCTCAGATGCCTTTTCTTCTAATTCGGGGATTCTAATATCCCAATCGGTTGTAAGCGCAATAACGTTAGTATTCATGCTCATTACAAGAGTAAAGCACAAGACCAGGCTTACCAATCTTCTCCATTGTTTTCTCATTTTTCTGGCTCCTCCTTACTATCTCAATGTTCCCGTGGATTGACGAATATCAATCTTATTTGGATCAAAATTATTAATCAACAATATTTTTTCTATTTCCTTTTCGCTTACCCTACAATTAGGAGCAAGTCTAATGCTAGTAATCATTTCTTGTTCAAATGGAACATAACAGCAAATACAGTTTTGAAATCCATTTTTAGATTCCACAAACATTTCAAGTTTCCTCGGTATTTGTATCTCCTTAGGAATTTCTAATTGCAATAATTGGGTCGAATAAATCAAACTAATAGATATTCGCCATTCGTTTTCAATCTTCCAAAAGTCTGTTTTTGAAAATGGGGCATTTTTAAAGATTTCTTCAAAACGCTCATCAACAAATTCAATTCCTTTACATCGATCCAAAATGTGAGTTTCTAATTTGTCTTTACCAAAATAGGCAACTTCATCAAATCTAACAAATTCACTACTGTTATTTGTATTATCGTTTAATGTAACAGCGTTATCATATATCGAAATTCTGTTACACCATTCACGCATTTTTTGTTGGTCAAAGCCAATAGCAACTCCTTCGTTTGCATAGCAAGACCACATATGTAACATATCTGCTTCACTCGTAAAACACGCAACCAAAAAATCTGTTTGTTCCATTTGGTTCTTGATTTCGTGGTTTAACAGCGTATGTGCAATTGGGTTAGAACATGTTTTCTCAATACATTCAGCATATTTGTTCCATAGCAGATTGATTTCAGCAAAATCATTTGATTTAGTTATATCCGAAAATTTAATTGTTTTATTCTTAAGAATGGCTAAAAATGCATCAAAAGAACAATAGTGATATAATTCCGATTTCATTTTCCATCACCAACCCCTCCTTAAAGCACAATCAGCCCACAACAATTTTCTTGATGTGGGCTGATTTCAATGATTATCTTGCTCTTTCTTTACGCTTTATGAAAACGTAAACAATAATGAGAGACATTGAAACAAAAGCAGCAATTACCCACAGAGTAAGGATAGTTGTATTACCAGTCTGAGGAATCTTAATCTGGTCGTCAGTTTTATTGGCGGCCTTTATTTCAAATTGAGTTGATGCACTTCCGTCTTTATAAACAATTCTAAGGTTATGTTCACCAATAGAGAGAGTTTTAAGATAGTCTGCTTTAAGGGTAACTACAGTGCTACCTGCAACTGCGGTATAGTTTTTAGTATCTACTACTTGGCCATCAATTTCAATACTTACAAAGTCTTCAAAGTCACCACTTGATTTGACAGTGAGACCATTGTTTGAACCTTGCTGCCATTTGCTATTTGCACCATAAGTTATTTCATAAAGAATTACAGGAATTGCAGCAGTTTCGAAATGGTCACAATTCTCACAATCGCGACGTTTCTCACCAGCAATCTTGTCAGTAGGAGCTTTAGTTTCTACCCACTCACCATATTTATGTCCAGGAGCAGTGATTGTTTCGGTTTTAGTGTGTTCCTCGTAATTTTCACAGATGTAATACTCTGTACCATCTTCAGTACAAGTTGCATCATCTGTATTAGTGAGTTTCCACTTGTGGTCAAGTTTACTACCGACAACAGTACGAGTGTCTTTCGTTCCGCATCCGAAGTCACAAGAAGCGGTTTCAGTTCCATCTGCTTCACAAGTTGCATCATTATTGCTTGCGTAAGTGATGTACTTGTGGTCCGCCTTAGAGCCAACGTCAGCCTTGGTATCTTTAGTTCCACAACCATGGTCACATGTAGCGGTTTCCGTACCGTCTGCTTGGCAAGTAGCATCATTATTACTTACATAATTGGTGTACTTATGAGCGAGAGCAGAACCTGTGTCTGCAACAGTGTCTGTCTTACCGCAACCATGGTCACAAGAAGCAGTCTTAGTACCATCAATGCCACACTTAGCATCGCCATTACTTACATAGTTTGTGTATTTATGATTGAGAGCAGAACCTGTGTCTGCAACAGTGTCTGTCTTACCGCAACCGTGGTCACAAGAAGCAGTCTTGGTACCATCAATGCCACACTTAGCATCGCCATTACTTACATAGTTTGTGTATTTGTGATTGAGAGCAGAACCTGTATCTGCAACAGTGTCTGTCTTACCGCAACCGTGGTCACAAGAAGCAGTCTTAGTACCATCAATGCCACACTTAGCATCATTGTTACTTGTGTAAGTTGTATATTTATGAGGAATTTGAGTGCCTATATCAGCTACGGTGTCAATTGCACCACAACCATAATCGCAAGAAGCCGTTTTTGTTCCATCTGCTGTACATGTAGCATCATTATTACTTACATAAGTTGTGTACTTATGAGGAATTTGGCTACCTACATCAGTTAAAGTATCAATTGCACCACAATTATAATCACAATAAGCTGTCTTTGTTCCATCTGCTGTACATGTAGCATCATTATTGCTTACATAAGTTGTGTACTTATGAGGAATTTTGCTATCTACATCAATACGAGTATCAGTCTGACCACAGCCATGTGAGCATGTGGCAGTTTCTGAACCATCTGCAGTGCAAGTAGCATCATTATTGCTTATATAATTTGCAAAGTCATGACCTTCATAAACAGTAACTATGAAAGTTGTACTGTTTCCAGCTTTATCAACTGCTACAATTGTATATTCATCATTTGTAAGAGTGAAATTAGTAGTTATTGCATTATTCACTTTTACATAATCAAGATTAGCATCTGTAACAGTAAATGTCTGAGCTACGCAGTATGTCTTTCCGTTTGTAATGCCTTCGATTATAGGCTTAGTTGTATCAATTACCAATCCATCAGTACTGATATACAAAACATTGTCAGCGTTGTCTGTAATCTTAGCATAGATGATATATTCACCTTCACTATCTACACTGAAAGAATTTCCGCTTGTCCATACGGTAATGTCAGTAATGTCATCAACAGCGGTTGAAGTCTTATAATACTCAACACTCTTAACTCCAGTTTCATTATCAACAGCGGTAATTGTAACATCAAACTTTGCATCAAAGAATAAACCGAAAGTAATTGTATTAAGGAGTGTTTTCCAAGAATTTTGCTCAATATCGATTGAACCAACTGGAAGAATTGTATCTACGAGTTTAGTTCCAGTTTTTTCACGAGTATCAGTTTTTCCACAATTATGATCACAAGATGCTGTTTCTGTACCGTCTGCGAAGTAGGTAGCATCGTTGTTATAAATATAATTGGTATATTTATGGCTTAATGCACTGCCTACATCAGATACAGTACTTGGAGTATTACAGCCATAATCACAGAAAGCGGTTTTTGTACCATCCACACCACACTTAGCATCGTGGTTGCTTTCAAAAGATGTGAATTTGTGAGGAATCTTGCTACCTGTATCGGTTATAGTTTCCGTAATTCCGCAACCATAATCGCAAGAAGCAGTTTTTGTGCCATCTGCTGTGCATGTAGCATCGTTATTACTTACATATGTGGTGTATTTATGAGAAATCTTACTACCAATATCAGCTATAGTATCAGTCTCGCCACAACCATAGTCGCAAAGCGCAGTTTTTGTGCCATCTGCTGTACAAGTTGCATTGCCGTCACTCACATAATTTGTATATTTATGTGTTAAAGCAGTACCAATCTTAGTGCGGGTATGTGTTTTTCCACAGCCATTATCACAAGAAGCGGTTTCAGTTCCATCAACACCACATTTAGCATCATTGTTATAAATGTAGTTAGTATACTTGTGTTCTAACGCACTTCCATCATCAGTCTTAGTATCCTTGGTACCACAACCATAATCACAGAAAGCAGTTTTAGTACCATCTTTTTCACATTCGGCATTTCCATCGCTCACATAATTAGTATACTTATGGTCGAGCTTAGTGCCAGATGCAATTTTTACATCAGTAGCACCGCAACCATAATCGCAGGAAGCCGTTTTAGTACCATCTGCTTGACAAGTGGCATCATCGTTATATGTATAGGAGGTAAAAGAGTGGTCGATCTTGGTGCCATCCTTGCTTCTAATATCAGAAGCACCACAGCCATTATCGCAAAATGCCTTTTCAGTGCCATTAGCGGTGCAGGTTTCATCGTCTTGATATACGTAGTTAGTAAATTTATGAGGAAGAGCAGAACCTGTGTCAACTTTGGTATCTTTTGTTCCACAACCTTTATCACACAAAGCGGTCTTGGTGCCGTCCACACCACATGTTGCATCTTCGTTACTTACATAATTGCTATAGATGTGAGAACAAATAACATTAATACCACCGTTTACAATGTTAAAATTAACTGGATCCATATCAAAGTTATAAATCTCACCATAATTGTAAGAAACAGTTATATCTGCTAACCCAAGTTTATTAGTGTCATTAACATCAAAATTTTTAACCTTAAATTTCAATGTTAGAATAGTTCCGTTGGCAGTATTGTTTTGTTCCGCCAAGCCATCTTCCCAAGTAAATTGCATAGGGTTGTTATTCACCATCGATGCTTGAGTCATCCAACCGTCCCAAACACCTCCGTCAGAAAATTCGATAGCTTGCAGTTTGTCAGAAGGATAAGAGACAGTTAAAAATGCGCCAACAATACCAGGGTTATTTGAAACAACAATATCAATCTCGATAACTCCGTCGTTGCCACGCTCACCATCTACAGTTTCAACTGTGATAGTAGGTTGAGCCTCCGTTAATGCAACAACATTAAAATGGATTCCACACGTCGATACAAGAAGAGAGACACATAATACCAATGCTACTAGTTTTTTCCTCATTTAAATTACCTCCGCTTATCTTACATTCTCAAAAAGTACACCTTTTGAGAATGTAACCACAGATATAAAGTAAATCAGTTTTTCTTTCCAAAAACTTTAAAATGTCTCCAAAAGGGTTGCAAATCAAGGTTTATTATGATAGAATATAAAATATATAATTAGTTTCAAAAAGCGTACCTTTTGGAACTAATTATTTTTTTACCAAATTATATTCTCTGACCTTTCTATAAAATGTTGATTTACTAAGACCAGTTAGATTCAATGCCTCAACTGTATTTAGTTGTCCTCTTTCCCATTCGGAAATATATTTGTCAAAGTTGTCGGGTGTAGGAATCTCTGGCCTACCAAACTTAACACCCTTTGCTTTTGCAGCGGCAATGCCTTGTGCTTGTCGTTTTTTTATATTTTCACGTTCACTTTGAGCTACAAAGGAAAGAATTTGCAAAACAAGATCCGCTATAAAAGTCCCCATTAAGTCTTTCCCGTTTCGAGTATCAAGTGGAGGCATATCAATAACACAAATATCAATACCTATATCTTTGGTAAGAAATCTCCACTGCTTTTGTATATCTTCGTAATTGCGACCCAATCGATCGATACTGAGTATATATAATAAATCGCCCGATTTTAATTTTTTAACAAGTTCTTTATATTGTGGTCGTTCAAAATCTTTGCCCGACTGTTTGTCTATATAAATATTGTTTTTGGGAACCTTATTTTCTTTCATTACAACTAATTGTCTTTCCTCATTTTGGTCCGCACTCGACACCCTAACATAACCATAAATATTCATAAAATTCACCCTTCCTCTGCTAAACACAAAATTATATTATAAATACCGTCTTTATATTTTATCATTATAAATTAGCCAATTCGAGTACACCAGTTTTAAGTACAATAAGAGCCCCGTTGGAAGCATAACAATTCTGCATTACCAACGAAGCTTTTTGCTTTTATGGTTTTAATTTTTTAGAAATATCTTATAACAGACCAAGTTATATAATGTAAACCTATTTTCATCACCTAAATCGACGGAAATATACTATGAAACTTATATCGTTATTCAAAATTGAATCCGTTGAAAAACTGCTTAAAAAAAGGAGTGAAAAATCGCTCCTTTTTTCTTGTTTTCAAAATACAATCAATCATACTTTGAATATCACAACTTAATAAAAGGCTACTGTGTATATGCTCACAGTTTTATGTACAACAAAAAAAGCGTGGGATAGAGTCCGTTCCCCGAGAAAATAGCTCGTAAAAAGTGGTCCGTAAAGCCTTTATTGATAATTAAATTTACACGCTAAGCATATTGTTGGCGGTTCTCAAATATGCTGAATTTTTCTAGTTTTTAACCTTATAAACAGTATAAAAGAAAAGAGATGTCATTCCAACTGGTGACTATGTTAAGGTACTTACTCAACGAGTATAATAAACTTCAGGTGTTCTCGTGAACCTAAAGAGTAAGAAAACGTGGTGCTGGACGCCTATGAAGAATTTGTCGTAAAACCTCATGGGTAAGGAGCGAGGTTATCTCAATAGAGTTGGCAAGTTCGGGAACCTTGGGGGAAACTGCGTCCAAAACAACTTCAAAAGGGTCCAGGACCTCCTGGCAAGTTAATCAATAATCATTTGATTTTGATATAACTTGCTACATCAAAATAAATTGATTTAAATATTATTTTAATAAATATAATTCATAAATATATTAATTTGAGTATTAAACTTATATATCATACTTTAAGTAAAATATATAGAAAGGTTTGATATTATGCATATAGAAAAATATAATCGTAATGCTGTCGGTCATATGTTAGAACACTATGAGCGTCATCCACAAATATACAAAACGCAGAATCACATAAGTCCCGAGTTAAAAGAAAGAAATTATAGACTTGGCTATGATGAACTAACTGGGTTTGCAAAATATAAAAAAATTTTAGCCACACCTGGCTTGAAAATTTTAAATCGTGCTGATGTTAATACAATGGTTGATATAGTTCTAACTCTACCAAAAGCAGAACATTTTCCACAAGAACGAGCTAAAGAATTCTTTGAAGTGGGGTACAAATTTCTATTAAGTAAGTTTTGTGGTGGAAAAGAAGAATTTTTAATATCCTGTTATGCGCATTTGGATGAATCTCAGGATGGAGAGATTAAGGGACAACCGCATATCCACTTTGCATTTGCTCCTATTGTTGAGCACAACGGCAAGCTCAAGGTATGTGCAGCTAAGGTCGTAAATCGCGAACTACTCAAAATGTTGCACAAAGAAGCAAGTGACTATTTTTATAATCATTTCGGTTTTGATGTCGGCATTATCAATGGTGCTACAAAAGAAGGGAATCTGACAATCCCACAACTGCGAGAACAGACGAAGAAATATAATGAACTCGTCAAAACCAATGCTAAATTGAAAAATGAGAACGAACAATTAAAGTTCGAATTATCTCACAATATGCACAACCTAAAAGTGTGGCAATTAGAAGAAGATATAACACCGACTTTTGAATTGCAAAAATAATTAAAGTTGGACAATATAATGCTATCCAACTTTATTTTTAGCATGACTTATACACAAATAAAAATTTTATTTATATAGCAAATATTTTTCATTTTATTATATAAATTTCAAATACAGCTTTCTTTTGACTACTTGAAAACTACAAAAAAATAGGACCAGTGCAAGCACCGATCCCGTAAAAATAATCTAATATTTTTATGCTACATTATTAGTATATGCATATTATGTAAAATTGTCAATAGAAAATTTGTTTTTTTATTAATTCTTTTTTACATTTTTTTCAAAAACGCAAACTACTTTATACATAAATTCAAGAGAAGATTCAATTAGAGAATTGCTTTTATAATAATTTATATTCCTAAATACTCTATTTTCGAAAAGCTCTTTAAACTCTTCAAAAGTGTGTATCTGCGCCTTTTCGGGTGCAATAAGAGAATACAAATACAACATAACACAAAAATCATGTATTATTGGTTTGGACATTTGTCTATTCAAAGAAGTGTTTTTTATTCCGTTTTTTCCTAAAAATGATTGAACATTACCATTATAATTCAATGGCAAATTCAAAGAGGGAGAAAGTCCTATCAACAAGCAATTGTTATGTGCAGCTGCATTTCTTAATAAACGCACAGGGTTAATTAAATAGTAATATTCTCCTTTAAAGTTCGTGTTATCTTTTTTATTACAAAACATTTCAGAGTTTCTAATATAAAAAAGTTCATATAATGTACGAAAATCATTAAATCCAATTATTTCAATGAAATTCCAAATTGCAAAATCATCTTTATATTTAGCAACCAAAGAACTACATAGTCGTCCATTAAGTTTGTTTGCAATATCTTTTTCAAAATGGTTTGGATCCATCTCTTTAAATGCTTTTATTATTTCATAGCCGTCTTCATGTGACAAATTAAAATCATTTAGTAATTTAACTTTGAGATAATGTTCAATATCGATTGCAATTGATAAAATTTTCTTTCTTAACAAGGAATCGATTGTTGCTAAGTCTCGCAGATATGCAAACTCCAAATTGATATATTTTCCTGCATTTTCTCCTGTAGGACTTTTATTATATAGTTTTTCATATGCTTTCAGTTTAAAATAATACGTGTTGTTCGATAGATATTCTGTCGCATATTTTTCATCTTCAATATTAAACCGAATCCCTTTACTTTTCATATGCTCAACTTGTTGAAGCACGTTTAACTTTTGTTTTTGTGCAGACATTCTCCACTCACCTCTTAATTTATTATATCATATTAATTAAAATCTTCAACCTATCAAACAACTTTGATATACCTATACGTGTTACAATTTTATATATAAATTTTACCTTTGTTATTAGTGTTGATTCTCTTGACTACCAAAAGCTATCCGTTGATGAGATTGTTAACAGGGTTATAAGCCGTGTGACGAACGGTTCGATTGTGCTTTTTCACAACGGAGTCGAGAACACAGCCCCTGCTCTTGATATAATTCTCACAGAACTCACAAAACAGGGTTATTCGTTTGTTTCGGTCAATGATTTAATATATAAGGACAATTTTTACCTTGACCACACAGGACGACAACATAAAAATACATAAAGACAGCCGATGGATTTTTACACCCATCGGCTTTTAGTGTGAAATATTAAGTTTTAGTTGTTGGAATCATCGGACACAGGAGAACCGTCCTCTAATTGTTCTTGAATCATTTTTTGAAGATTATCGATTATCTCTTTTTTTAGAGGATAAATATTGGGTCTATTAGTGAGATAAGCTTCTTCTAAGTTTTCTAAAGAATTGTCAAGGGTTGTTAATTGTTCTTCAGTTAAAATTTCTTGCTGAATAAGATACATAATATCAACACCAGTAAATGGGTCATTTTGATATTCTTGCACAAATAATCTGTCAAATTCTTCAAACTTATCGAAAGTTAAAAATGACATCACATATCCCATTCTATGCGATTCATATGAACTTAAATTTATAACATTACTTTTCAAATCTTCCGATATATCTATGTGGTTAAATAAATTAAAGTAATAAATAAAGATATCCCAACTATTTCTTTGTTCCGAATTTTCAAAATCAAGTTCTAAAAGAGACTTTTTAATTTGATTCGTATTCAAATCGTCACTAATTGGAGATAGCACTATTAGTTCTGTCCACAATCTATTGCTATACATATACAGTTCATTAGAATAGAGATTACTGTTTTGAACTACCGAATTTTTAAAATCATCATATCTTCCCAAATGCAATAATGTTGCATCATATATAGCATAAATAATTGCATAAACTTGTTGTGGTGAACCTAGTTTAAAAACATTAGAATAATATTCATTTATAATCTCACCACAATTATCAGAATTTAAGAAATTATACAATTCTTCATTCGTCTTATAATAATCAATATCATCTTTAGTCTCTTCAGTAAGAGAGTATATATCTTTTGCAATTGTTTTATCACTATTGGGAAAACAGAGTACAATTAATAACAGTATAACAATAACTAACATAAGAGAGATTAATATTTTTCTTCTTTTCATTATATCACCCCTAATTAGATAGATATGCTTTTTGAGCAATATCTCGATAACACAAGGGGACGGTTCTTTCGTGTCGTCCCAATGTGATTTTTCATTGACCTTGATTTCAATATAGCACTAATTTTGCAAAAAGTCAATAAATCACTATTTACCCACTTGTGCCTTTATAAAACTGCATAAAAAGTTTTTTGTAATTTTGTCTTATCATACAAAATTTGTGATTTTTGCTACAAGTTTACTATTTTTTATTGTAATCGACACCTGTTTGTTGTACAATGTGAATATTAAAATATCCAAGGGGGAACTTTTATGCCAACAACAAGCATTTCAAAAATCAAAACTCATCAGAAGAATTTGTATCTTCGTGTTGCAAAAGGTCATTTCGCAACAAGCAGTGCACACAGTAACTATTACATTGACGTTGCTGCACAAAAGTCCCGTCTTTCAGAAGCAAAAGCAGTTGCTCAGGAAATTTGCAAAAACCACAAATACAGCAATCAGATTATTGATACAATTCTTTGCCTTGATGGTACAGAAGTTATTGCAACTTGCATTGCAGAAGAGCTTACAAAGAGCGACTATGTAAATATCAACGCTCACCAAACAATCTATATTGTTACACCTGAAGTTGTTAACGGCTCACAGATTATTTTCAGAGATAACATTGTGCCAATGATTAAAGACAAGCACGTGCTTATCACCGCAGTTTCTGTTGCATCTGGTAACACAGCAAAATCTGCTATTGATGCAATTAAATATTATGGTGGTGACGTGGTTGGCGTTGCATCAATCTTCGCAACATCACAAGAATGTGCAGGCTATGAAGTAAATTCAGTATTTAATCCTAAAGACTTGCCAGATTATTTCAGCGTTCATTCTCACGAATGCCCACTCTGTAAAGAAGGCAAAAAAATCGACGCACTCATTAACTGCCACGGATATTCAAAGTTATAATTTAATATTTCAAAAGCAAAAGCAGGATATTTAATATCCTGCTTTTTTGTTGTAAAGAGTTAGATAAATTAGGGTTTGTCGGGATAAATGCAAAGTGCAAAACGCAAAGCGCAAAATGCAAAATGTCGAAACTGCGTTGCGATTATAGATATAACCAATTTGCTACGTTGTAGGGGAGGGTCTCAGTGCCCTCCCGCAAGTGAACATATTATCTACGGGCGAGCACTGAGACTCGCCCCTATATTGTTTGGTGGTCGATTTTAATGAGATACAAATCAAACATCCCGACAAATTCAAACTTGTATAACAAAAAACCACTTAATCAATTCAGATTAAGTGGTTAATTTTATTTGAGAGAATCTACAACTCTGCAAGCTGCAAGGGCTGCTACTGCGCCATCTGCTGTTGCTGTTGTAACCTGACGGATTGCTTTTGTTCTGCAATCCCCTGCTACAAAAATTCCTGTTTCGTTTGTGTCTGGCAAACAATCTTCACCTGAGATTACATAGCCATAATCATTAAGTTTAACAATGTCTTTAAATGGTTCATTTTCAGGTTGTTGACCGATTGCAACAAACACACCGTCAACTAAAAGTTCTGTTCTTTCGCCCTTTGTGTCAAGTGCAAGACCTTTGAACTCTGTGTCCCCAAGAATTTCTGCAACTGTTGTGCCTAAAATCACTTCAATATTCTCTTTTTCGTTTACAGCTTTCTGAAGTGCCTGTTCACCTGTGAGAAAATCGAGATTCTGAACAACATAAACCTTTGTGCATATATCAGAGAGCATTACTGCTTCTTGCAAAGCAGTGTTGCCACCACCGACAATAGCAACAGTCTGATTTCTATAAAAAGCACCGTCGCAAACTGCACAATATGAAATGCCTTCACCTGTGAAATCGTTTTCTCTGTCGAGGCCTAACTGTCTGTGGTGTGAGCCAGTTGCAATAATAACTGTTTTGCCCTTGAACTCATTACCCTCACAAGTTACAGTAAAGTCACCTGTGCTACCGGAAATACCGGTAACACAGTCCATTTCGATTTCTGCACCCTGACCGAGCACTTGTTCAATGAGTTTGTCAGCAAATTCAACACCACTCATAACTGCAAAGCCTGGGTAATTTTCAACTCTTGGTGAATGTGTAATCTGACCACCGAAAGTTGCTTTTTCTATAACGAGCACAGTTTTTTCTGCTCGTCTTGCATAGAGTGCAGCTGTAAGTCCTGCCGGACCTGCACCCACAACGATTATATCGTACATTATGAAAACTCCTTATTTATTGTAGTTTTCAATGAAACCTTTGATATTTGAAAGGTTTACAATCTTTTCTGCAACGCCACCCTTGATTACAACAAGTGTTGGTGCCTGACGGATTTCGAACTTAGTTGCCATTTCTGCATTTTCATCTGCAAAGATTTCTTCGAATGCAATGCCTGCTTTGTTAAGGAACTGAACAGCCATTTTACAGTTTGGGCAAGTTCTTGTTGCGAAAAGGATAATCTTATCTTCAGCTTCTACTTTAACATCTTCACAAGCACAAGCTTCTGCAACAGGAGTGTTGTGTGGTTCTGTAGATTCAGCGATATTATAAACTTTTCTGTCTTTATATTCCTGAGCTTTACCGTCATTCCAGTTCTTAACCGGACGATAGTAACCAGTAATTCTTGAATAAACCTCTGCTTCTTCACCACATTCTGGGCAAGTGAATGCTTCGCCTGCAATGTAGCCGTGGTTCTTACAGATTGAATAGATTGGAGAAATTGAATAGTAAGGAAGTCTGTAATTTGATGCAATCTTTCTTACAAGGTCTGCACAAGATTTCCAGTCAGGAAGTTTTTCACCAAGGAATGCGTGGAAAACAGTACCCGATGTATAGAGTGTGTGAAGTTCATCCTGCATATCAAGTGCTTCAAAGATATCCTGAGTATAACCAACAGGAAGGTGTGAACTGTTTGTGTAGTAAGGTGTTTCGCCTTCTTTTCTACCTGCTGTGATAATGTCTGGATAGTATTTAAGGTCGTGCTTAGCAAGACGGAATGCTGTTGACTCTGCAGGAGTTGCTTCAAGGTTATAAAGGTCACCATAAAGCTCCTGATAGTCTGAAAGTCTTGTTCTCATATGATTAAGAACATCTTTTGCAAACTGCTGTGTCTTTGCAGTTGTCATATCAGCCTGAAGCCATTTTGCATTAAGACCAACTTCGTTCATACCAACAAGACCAATTGTTGAGAAGTGGTTGTTGAATGTACCTAAGTATCTCTTTGTATATGGATAAAGACCTGCATCGAGAAGTTTTGTAATAACATCACGTTTAACTTTAAGTGAACGAGCAGAGATATCCATCATCTTGTCAAGACGAGCATAGAAATCAGCTTCGTCCTTTGCAAGATAAGCAATTCTTGGTAAGTTGATTGTAACAACACCAACAGAACCTGTTGATTCACCACTACCGAAGAAACCACCTGACTTCTTGCGAAGTTCACGAAGGTCAAGACGAAGACGGCAGCACATTGAACGAACGTCTGATGGTTCCATATCACTGTTGATATAATTTGAGAAATATGGTGTACCGTATTTTGCTGTCATTTCGAAGAGAAGCTTGTTGTTCTCTGTTTCTGACCAGTCAAAGTCACGAGTAATTGAATATGTTGGAATTGGATATTGGAAACCACGACCGTTAGCATCGCCTTCAACCATAACTTCGATGAAAGCTTTGTTAACCATATCCATTTCAGCTTTACAATCTTTATATTTGAAGTCCATTTCCTTGCCACCAACGATACAGTTGAGTTCTGCAAGGTCATTTGGAACTGTCCAGTCAAGAGTGATGTTTGTGAATGGTGACTGTGTACCCCATCTTGAAGGAGTGTTAACACCATAGATAAATGACTGGATGCATTGTTTAACTTCTTTATATGAAAGGTTATCAACCTTTACGAAAGGAGCAAGATATGTATCAAATGATGAGAAAGCCTGAGCGCCTGCCCATTCGTTCTGCATAATACCAAGGAAGTTAACCATCTGGTTGCAGAGTGTTGAAAGGTGAGCAGCTGGTGCAGATGTGATTTTGCCTGGAACACCACCAAGACCTTCTTGAATTAACTGTTTAAGTGACCAACCTGCACAGTAACCTGTGAGCATTGAAAGGTCGTGAATGTGAATATCAGCATTTCTGTGAGCATTGCCGATTTCATCATCATAGATTTCTGAAAGCCAATAGTTAGCAGTAACAGCGCCTGAGTTTGAAAGAATCAAACCACCAACTGAATATGTAACTGTTGAGTTTTCTTTAACACGCCAGTCGTTAACGTTAAGATAGTTGTCAATAATAGCCTTATAGTCAACCAAAGTTGTATTAAGGTTACGAACTTTTTCTCTCTGACGACGATAAAGGATATATGCTTTTGCAACTTCACCGTAACCAGCCTGAACAAGAACTGATTCAACACTATCCTGAATATCTTCAACAGCGATTTGGTGGTCCTTAATCTTTGTTGCGAAGTCAGCAGTAACTTTAAGTGCTAAAAAGTCAATAATGTTGTCATTGTACTCGGTTTCTTGTGCATCAAATGCAAGCTTGATAGCTTCTGAGATTTTTACTAAATCAAATTCTGCGATTTTGCCGTCTCTTTTAATTACGTTATACATAGTTTTGTCCCCCTTTGAATTTTTTCGGTTCGTGTATCATTATATAAAAAAATATTGTGCTTGTCAATAGGACAAACACAATATATTGTGATTTTTTTAAATTTTAAACACAAGATAATGTGTTAAATTCCTCGCAATTCTGTTACGGATAAATCATTTTTGGCAATATTCAACAGTTTTTGAAGCTCTGTTTTGTCATATCCGCTGTAACCTGTACAAATCAAGTCACCTGAATCAATGAAGCCTTGCAAAAAGTATTTTTTTGCACCTTTAATCCAAGACACAATATCTTGTATATCGTCTTCTGTGTGCAATTCTTTAACGATGGTTGTACGGAATTCGTAATCCACAACACCACTCATTAAAAACTGGACACTTTCATTGATTTTTGCAATATCAAGGTTATCTAAACCACAAGTGAGAGCATATTTTGCTTGTGAATTTTTAATATCCATAGCGACATAATCAACAAGGCCACTATTCACAACATCTTTAAGCACTTCGGGACGATAACCATTTGTATCAAGTTTAACGCTATAACCCAAGTCCTTGATTTTTTTCAAGAAATCTTTTAAATCGGGTTGAAGTGTTGGTTCACCACCCGTAACGCAGACACCTTCAATAATCCCCTGTCTTTTTTGAAGAAAACTAAAGAATTCTTCTTCGCTTATTCTCTCTTCGTCAATATTAGTTACCAACGACGCATTGTGGCAAAAAGGGCAACGGAAATTGCAACCTGCCGTAAAAACTGTGCAAGCCATTTTGCCGGGATAATCTAAAAGTGTTAATTTTTGTAATCCTTTAATGAGCATATTATCAATCCTTAATTTCAAAATAAACTCTGTATCTCTCGTGCATTATATCATAAAAAGGCTCAAGAGTGTGACCGTCAACTGAAAATTCTAGTTTTTCTATACTATATATATTAGTATTTAAAATTGGTGAAACTTCAATACCTTCATAATTGGTCAAATCATTTTCACCTTTTGCGTGGTCATCTTCGGGGAATTTTTCTCTGCCAAGTCTTTCGGCCAAAACTATGCCACCAAATGTGAAATACACTTGCTTTTCATCATCACGCTTGTGGTGGATTTTAATTCTCATTGGTAAGTTGATTTTAAAAGTATCCCCTTTTTTGAACTCACCCTTTATTTTAACATAGCCATTTTCAGTTCCATTATAAATCTTGCCATTATATTCAACCGAAAATTCATCACACCAACAAGGTTTTCTGAAAGAAATAGTTTTGTTTGTGTCTGAGTGTATAACAAACTCAGCTTTTTCACCTTGTGGATATTCACTATTAAGAATTGCAGAAAAATCTGCATCTTCAACTGTTGACGGAATATATAAATTCACATACAACTCATTTTCATACTTATTATATATATGTTGATTATAGGTGAATGGATTTTCAAGTCCCGACCCAAAGCAACACCAGAATGAATCTTCAAGAGTTGAAAAAACTTTGAAGTGACCGCTTTTAAGTCCCACAAAATATGTTTTCATTCCTGTTTCATCTTGGGAAGCGAGAATGTGGTTATATAAAACCTTTTCACAATAATCATAGTATTTTGAGTCTTTATTCAATTTGAAAAGTTCCCGTGCAAGCACCAGCATATTGTTAGAATTACAGGTTTCGCAAGTATTTGTTTCAAGTGGCTCTTTATCTAAATCGTGAAAATGCTCACTAACACTGTTACCACCGATTGCATAACTACGATTTTCGTTGACTGTGTCAAAAAAGAATTTTGCACTATCATACAAATAGCTTTCTCCACCATTGTTATACATTTCTAATGCACCAACAATCTTGGGAATTTGTGTATTTGCGTGCTTGTCTGTTAAAATATCTTGTTTTTGTGAAAGTGGTAAAAGCAATTCTTCTTCGCAGAAAAATTCTGATGCTTTTTTGAATCTCTCGTCGCCTATTATTTTATAGAGTCGAGATAAAACCTGATTCATTCCACCATATTCACATTTGAGCACTCTTTTTCGTTGTTCTTCGTTGAGAGTGGATGTTGTGTTATAAACCCATGAGCCTAATTTGGATACAACATTCAATGCTTTTTCATTTTCGGTTTTTTCGTATATATCAATAAGTCCGCGGAAGATTTTATGAAGAGTATAATATGGTACCCACCAACCAGCAAGGTCAAATCCACCAACTGTAAAGGTTTCAGGATTATTAAATACTCCTGAAAAGCCTTCTTTTTCAGGGAAACCGCAAACATACCCATTCTCTTGTTGCAAAGCTTCAAGCTCATCAACAACATAATCGGCAATTTCTTTTGCTTTTAGGTTTTCGGTTGTTTCATAGCAGAGTGCAAGAGCGGTCATATAATGACCGAGAGTGTGGCCTGAAATACCCTTTGCTTCCCAACCACCATAGCGCTCGGCTTTTGGTTTTTTATTCATCGCCTCATAAACGGGCGCTAAAAGTCGGTCGGCAGAAAGTTTAAAAAGCACTTCTTCACCGATTTGTTGTGAATATTTGAAAATTGAATTTTTAAGGCTTATCTTCATAATATCACCTATGAAAAAATCTGCATTAAAACATAATGCAGATTTAATTGCTTTATTAATCGTCAACTAAAATTGTGACTGCATTTTCTTTTGTGGTAATTTGGGCAAATTTATGTTTGCCACCACTTTCACCGTCAAGAGTCCAGTCAATTTCGTCGTCAAAATAGAATTTGAAATTCTTGCCCCTTTTCACAACGAGATTTTTATTGTCAAGAACATTTCTTGTAATAAACATATCTCTCACTATTGTATAAAGGTCTGCAGGATTTTTTGGCATTTTGATAAGTGCTAATTCGTGATAGCCATCATCAAACTTCACACCTGCTTTTTTAAGCACAGGAAAGCCCGCCACAGAATATGAGTTTGACACGCCACCATAGAAGAATTTGCCTTCTATTATTTCACCGTCGTCACACTCAACCTTTGCTTTAAATCCCTTAATCTTATGCACTTCTTTAACTGTTTCCCAATAATAAGCACCACGACCTATTTTATTTTTAAGGCTTTGCTTTGCTTTATAAGAAACATCACAGAAATTGCCGAAGCAAGAAACATAAATAAACTGTTCTTTATCACAAAAATCGCCGATGTCAACCTTCATTTCGTCACCATCAATGATTACATCAACTGCTTTTAGTGCGTCAGTTGGAATATGCAATGAATGAGCAAAGTCATTTGTTGTGCCAAGTGGAATATAACCGATTTTACATTTAAGATTTAATTCCATCACACCACAGATTGTTTCTTTGAGTGTTCCGTCGCCACCAACACAGACAATATAATCGTTACCTTTGCCATATTCACGAGTGACAACAGTAGCATTCTTATCAATTTCTGTGTAGCGTGTTACTACTTCAAAATCTGCTTTTTCAAGTTTTCCTACAATTTGTGGTAAGTAGTCAGTTGCCTTGCGTTTACCTGCTGTGGGATTTACAATAAGCAAAAGTTTTTTACTCATATTAGAACTCCAATTTTTCATTAATGTATGCAACAAGCTCTTCGATTGGCATTCTTACTTGTTCCATTGTATCTCTGTCACGAACTGTTACGCAGTTATCTGCAGGTGTTTCGTCATCACCAACTGTCTGGAAGTCAACAGTAATACAGAATGGTGTACCGATTTCGTCTTGACGACGATATCTCTTACCGATTGAACCTGCATCGTCATATTCAACATTGAAATGTTTTGAAAGCATTTCATAGATTTCATCAGCTTTGTCACCGAGTTTCTTTGAAAGTGGAAGAACTGCAGCTTTAACAGGCGCAAGTGTTGGATGGAATCTCATAACAACACGGCTATCATTCTTTTCTGCATCAACAACTTCTTCGTCATAAGCTTCAGTAAGCACTGCAAGGAAAAGACGCTCAACACCCAAAGATGGCTCGATAACATAAGGAATATATTTTTCGTTTGTTGTTGGATCAAAATATTCAAGACTCTTACCACTTGTATTGATATGCTGCGTAAGGTCATAGTCTGTTCTGTCTGCAATACCCCAGAGCTCACCCCAACCGAATGGGAAGAGATATTCAAAGTCAGTTGTTGCCTTTGAATAGAAGCAAAGCTCTTCAGGGTCGTGGTCACGAAGACGAAGATTTTCAGGCTTGATATTAAGAGAATAGAGCCAGTCACGGCAGAATGCTCTCCAATATTCAAACCATTCAAGGTCTGTGCCCGGTTTACAGAAGAATTCAAGTTCCATCTGTTCAAATTCACGAACACGGAAAATGAATTTACCAGGAGTGATTTCATTGCGGAAAGATTTACCAATCTGTGCAACACCAAATGGAACTTTCTTTCTTGTTGTTCTCTGAACATTTGCGAAGTTTACGAAAATACCCTGTGCTGTTTCTGGACGAAGATAAATCTCAGCAGTTGAATCTTCTGTAACACCTTGGAATGTCTTAAACATAAGGTTGAATTGACGGATATCAGTAAAGTTGTGAGCACCACAATCTGGACAAGGAATACCCTTTTCCTTGATGTATTCACTCATCTGTTCATTTGACCAGCCTGCAACATTTGTGCCGTCAAAATTTTCAATGAGATTATCTGCACGGTGTCTTGTTTTACACTGACAACAGTCCATAAGTGGGTCAGAGAAACCACCAAGGTGACCAGATGCCACCCAAGTCTGTGGATTCATAAGAATTGCACTATCAAGACCTACATTATATTTGTTTTCTTGAATAAACTTTCTTCTCCAAGCCTTTTTGATATTTTCTTTAAGTTCAACACCAAGTGGACCGTAGTCCCAAGTGTTTGCAAGTCCGCCATAGATTTCGCTACCTGCATAAACAAAACCTCTGCCCTTTGAGAGAGCAACAAGTTTTTCAAGTGTTTTTTCTGTGTTAATCATAAATGATTTTCAGTCCTTTTATATATTTTAAGTTTGTTTTATTATTCTGCAAGACCTTGTTTTGCTTTTTCAAATGTATCCTGAATTTCTTTTTCAGGTGCTTTTGTAAGAAGTGAAACTACTACAATAGCTACACAAGCAAGAATGAATGCAGGAAGAAGCTCATAAATTGCGAATACGCCACCGATTTTTGCGATTACATATTTCCATACAAAAATCATAACGCCACCGACAACCATACCTGCAAGTGCACCCCATTTAGTTGTACGCTTCCAGAAAAGTGCGAAAAGCACAACAGGACCAAATGCTGCACCGAAACCTGCCCAGGCAAATGAAACAATTTCAAAAACTGAGCCTTCATCTTTTGCCCAGATTACACCGATAATTGCGATAATAACAACTGTTACACGAGCAACAACCATTGATGCTTTTTCTGAAAGTGTTTTGCCAAAGAACTCTTTAACAATATTCTGTGAAACTGCAGATGCAGCTGTAAGAAGCTGTGAATCGGATGTTGACATTGTTGCTGCAAGAATACCTGCAAGAATTACGCCTGCAAGAATTGCAAAGAATGCGCCGTTGCCTGAAATGAGTTTTGCAATTTCAATAATAATTCTCTGTGAATTTGCATTATCAAGGTCAATCGCACCATTTTTAACAACTGCTGAACCGATTACACCAATGAAAATTGCAATAGCCATTGAGATGAACACCCAAACAGTTGCAATTCTGCGTGATGTCTTCAACTTGTTTTTATCGTTGATAGCCATAAATCTTAAAAGAATGTGTGGCATACCAAAATAGCCAAGACCCCAAGCAAGTGTTGATGCGATTGTTAATCCGCTATAATCTGTGCTTGCATTTGCACTTGGGTCATATGTATTGAAAAATTCAAGGAATCCCGGCATTGAGTTTGCATTCACAACAACATTATCCCAACCACCTGCAAAGTTGATACCAAAACCAACTACAACTACAAGTGCGATTGTCATAACGATTGATTGAATAAGGTCTGTTGTTGATGCAGCAAGGAAACCACCAAGAGTTGTATAAAGCACAATAACAATTGCACTAAGCACCATTGCTGTGAAATAGTCAACACCAAAAAGGCTTGAGAAAAGTGTGCCACAAGCATTAAAGCCTGATGCTGTATATGGCACGAAGAATACAAGAATTACAAGACCTGCAATCAATGAAAGAAGGTTTTTCTTATCGCCAAATCTTTTTGAGAAAAATTCAGGAATTGTAACCGCATCAATCAACTGTGTATAGTTTCTGATTCTTTTTGAAACGATGAGCCAGTTAATCCATGTACCCACACCAAGACCGATTGCGGTCCAGCTTGCTTCTGCAAGACCGTAAACAAGAGCAACGCCTGGAAGTCCCATAAGCAACCAGCTACTCATATCTGAGGCCTCTGCACTCATTGCAGTAACAAGTGGTCCTAACTTTCTGCCACCAAGATAAAAATCATCTGTATTTTTGTTTTTCTTTGAGAATGATGCACCGATTAAAACCATACCGAGCAAATAAACAATTATTGTGCCGATAATAAGAAATTGTGCTGTTGTCATTTCATTCATCCTTTCTTTGTGGAATAATACCCCACTATATATAAATATGCCATTATATTGTAATAAAAAAACAACGATTTGTAAAGAGTTTTATCAATACAAATCGTCATTTTACTTTATATTTTAACTTTTAGTCTTTAACTATATTTTCTTTGTGAGTTTTCCGTAAACTACACCTAATTTTTTAGAATAGAATTTGCGGAGCTTTTTCTGTTCTTCGGTCATAACTTCTTTAAGAATTGGCTTTTTAAGTGTTTCCATATTACCGTCGTCGAGAATGAATGCCTGTGTAAGGCAAATTCCACCTTTACCCAACATCTGTGCACGGACATAGCAACTTATTTTGTCAGTATAGTCAGCAAGTTTTATTGTGCTTACAATCTGACCATCTGCATCAAGTTTTTCTCTTTGAATAACTTCGCCGTCAGCAATCCATTCAATGGTATGACAATTGACACCACCAACTGTGATAGTCTGGTCATTTTCGTCAACATTCAAGGAAACAACCTGTGGCACAGGGCCCTCACCCTTGAAATCTTCACCCAACTCATTTTTTGCATAACGAGCAATAGAGAAAAATGTACCGGTTTCCATGGCATTACGAAGATTAGAGAGTGAATATTCTGGCAAGATAAAATCCATAAATGCTGTGTCGATTTGGTCAACCTGATGAGCATCGCTATTTGAAAATCCGAATACCTTGCGACCATAAGGAGTGAGAAGTTTCAAAAGTTCATCCCATAAAATTCTGTCACTACGATTAGGTCTATCATACATATTAAGAACTTCCATACCCATACATGACGGATATTTCATAAGAAGATTTGCAAAGAACGCAATATTTTTAGGGTCCTTTGCACAGTCAGGATTTTTCTTTGCCTGTAACAAGTCTGTTGGGTGGTTAATATGAGAAATACCACCACTTTTTTCAATAAGTGAAAGTGGAATTTCATAGTCAAACTCTAATCCTTGCACGCCTTCATATGCGTTGTCTGTGAAATATCCATTCACGTGGTTTTTCATAATTGTGAACATATTACACTCAATAGCATCTGCAACATCTTCAAGTCCACGAGTCTTTGTTCTTGTGTTTTTTTCTGATTTATATGTACCATTTTTGATTTCTCTGTATTGGTCTTGTGTCAAGTAACTGCGTTTGCCATGCCAGAGATATTGGAAATTAAAAAATGGAATATGAGTTGGCTTCTCATTCCAAGGTTTGCCTAGAATTCCGTGCTCTGCAAATGCTAAAATGTCGAAATCATTATCATAGAAACCAATAATCATATCAGTCATAGTGTCATTAGCATCACTATAAGTTGAATGAGTGTGGAGATTTGTTTTATAATGTTTTTCTTGATTTTCAATAAGTGACATTACACTTTCATAAGGGTTAATAATTTTATACATATCTTTTCTCCATTTCATAAGAGATTTATAATATAAATATATCATTTTGCAAAAGCAAAGTCAATGAAACAATCAACTTGACCAAATAATAAGATAAATTTTATACCTTTTCGTGAATTGTTTATTGATTATATATGGTGTATAATTAAAATATAACAAACTTTATGTTAGGGGGATTTCTTTTGAACTACATTGACAAAAAAGAAAGACGAAGCTTTATGGCCGGTCTTGCAGGGCAAAATGTTGTCTATTGCTTTATCGGTGCTTCTTTCTTTCAATACTTTTTGACAGATATTGCACAATTCCCAGCCGGTGTTGTTGCAGTACTTTTAATCTTGATGAAAATTTGGGACGGTGTTAATGACCCAATTGTTGGTTCTATCGTTGACCGTCACCGTTTCAAGAATGGCGAAAAGCTTCGACCACTTCTTAAATATACACCTGTACCCGTTGGTATTTTCACGGTGCTTATTTTCGTAGTATTCTCAACTGCAGAAGAACTTTTATGGCTTCGCATCGGCTATTTTGTAATTATGTATCTCTGTTGGGATATTTCTTACACTATGCAGGACGTTGCAATCTGGGGTATGACAGCCGTTGTTACTCCTAATTCAAGCGAGCGTGACAAGTTTGTCCAGATGGCCCGTACAATCGGTTCGATTTTCTATGGTGTCTTCAGCGCAGTTATTCCAATGATTATGGAAATTGTTGCAAAACAGTCGGGCAATTCATTGGCACTTATGACAGTTTTATTCGCAACAATCTTTGGTCTTGGTGGCGCTTTAGTCAGCGCAAAATGTCATAAAGCGCAAGAAAGAGTACGCCTTGTTGAACCATCACAACAGCAGACATCCATTCTTGAATGTTTCAAACTTTTATTCCAAAACAAGATGCTTATGCTTGTAACATTATCAAACCTTTTCGGCTCACTTGCATTCGGCAACTCACTTGTTACATATTTCTTTAAATACAAGATGCCTGAAATCTCAGTTGCAGGCTTTGTTCTCGGACCACTCACCCTCACAACTGTTTATGGTGCAATCACATATGCACCAAGCTTCTTGGGTATGATTTTTGCAGACAAACTTAAAGTTAAGTTTGGTGGTTACAGAAATCTTCTTATCTTTATTCAGATTTGCACAATCGTCGGTAAAGTTCTTGCATGGATTATCGGATTTGAAGGCAACAACATACTTATCGGTATGATTATTATGGCTATCTGCTCAATTCCATCAGGTGCTGCAAGTATTGCACAGACATCTCTCTTCTGCGACAGCGTTGACTATATGGAATGGAAAACAGGCAAGCGCACAGAGGGTGTTACATTCGCAATGCAGACATTCTTTACAAAAATTTCAAGTGGTGTGACAGGTGCTCTCGCAACATTCTCACTCAGTCTTCTTGGTTATGTTGCGGTTGAAGATGTTGAAGGCGCAGTTTATCTTGGTACACAGTCCGCTGCTTTTGAAAACTGGATTTGGCCACTCACAATGCTTACACCTGCCCTTGCAGCAGTGCTCTATATTATCCCATTGCTCTTAATCAAATACACACCTGAACAAAAAGCACAGGTTGAAAAAGAATTAGCAGAGCGCAGAGCAAAAGCAGAAATAAAAGAAAATGCATAAAAAACAACCCCACAGAGAAATTACTCTGTGGGGTAAATTTTTGTCTTAAATTAAAGAATGCTGCAATTTACAACAAGTGCTGCAAATACAATTGATACCATTGAGAGAAGTTTGATAAGAATGTTGATTGCAGGACCTGAGGTATCTTTGAATGGGTCACCAACTGTATCACCTACAACAGCTGCTTTATGTTGGTCACTACCCTTGCCACCGTGAACGCCTGATTCAATATACTTCTTTGCGTTATCCCATGCACCACCTGAGTTTGACATAAAGATAGCCATTAAGAAACCTGATACTGTTGCACCTGCAAGCATACCAACAACGCCCTTATAGCCAAGAACAAGACCAACCGCAACAGGAACTGCGATTGCTACTACTGTTGGAAGCACCATTTCACGAAGACTTGCTTTTGTGCAAAGGTCAACGCAAGATGCATAGTCCGGTTCTGCTTCACCTTCCATAAGACCTTTAATTTCTTTAAACTGACGACGAACTTCTTTAACAACGCTCTGTGCAGCCTTACCAACAGAATCCATTGTGAGTGCTGCAAATACGAATGGAAGACATCCGCCAATGAAAAGACCGATAAGAACAACTGGGTTAACAATATCAAAACTCAAATCTGCTGTTGGGTCAATGCTCTTAATTTTATCAACATAAGATGCAACAAGTGCAAGAGCTGTGAGAGCTGCTGAACCGATTGCAAAGCCTTTACCTGTTGCAGCAGTTGTGTTACCAAGTGAGTCAAGAGCATCTGTTCTTTCTCTTACTTCAGGCTCAAGGCCTGCCATTTCTGCAATACCACCAGCATTATCGGCAACAGGACCATAAGCGTCAGTTGCAAGTGTGATGCCAAGAGTTGAAAGCATACCAACTGCTGAAAGAGCGATACCATAAAGACCCATTGCTGCACTTTCGCTACCACCCGAGATGAAATATGAAACAAGAACGCTGATTGCAATAATCACAATTGGAACTGCTGTTGATTTCATACCAAGACCAAGTCCACCAATAATAATTGTTGCCGAGCCTGTTTCAGATGTACTTGCAAGTTTCTTTGTTGGCTTGTATGTGTCAGATGTGAAGAATTCAGTTGACTGACCGATAAGCACACCGGCAATAAGACCTGAAACGATTGCAACATAAAGGCCAAGATTTGCCTTGCCGAGCACCAGCCAAACAACAGGAAGAGCGACAATAGCAATACCGATTGCACTGAGGTTTGTACCACGGCTGAGAGCTTTAAGCAACTGTTTCTGGTCAATGCTTTCACCAGTGCGAACAAAGAATGTTCCGATAATTGACATCAAAATACCGATTGCGGCAAGAATCATTGGCACCGCCATTGCTTTAATATCACCTGCAAAAGCAGAAACGCCAAGAGCAGAAGCTGAAATAACAGAACTTACATAAGATTCATAAAGGTCTGCGCCCATACCTGCAACGTCACCAACATTGTCACCAACGTTATCTGCGATAACTGCAGGGTTTCTTGGGTCGTCTTCTGGGATTCCTGCTTCAACCTTACCAACAAGGTCTGCACCAACGTCAGCAGCCTTTGTGAAGATACCACCACCTACACGAGCAAAAAGTGCCATTGAAGATGCACCCATACCGAATGTAAGCATTGCACTTGTGATATCTGCTGGTGAGAGATGGAATATGAATTTAAGCAAGAAGAACCATACTGAAATATCAAGAAGACCAAGACCAACAACAGTAAAGCCCATAACTGAACCTGCTGAGAATGCTACACGAAGACCACGGTTGAGTCCTTCACGACAAGCATTTGCTGTTCTTGCATTTGAAAGAGTTGCGATTTTCATTCCGACAAAGCCCGAAAGAGCTGAGAAGAAACCACCTGTAATAAATGCAAATGGAACAAACCAAGTCAAGAAACCAAGTGCCGCCATAACGCAAAGCACAACGAACATTCCGCCAAAGAAAACTAAAACAACGGAATATTGTCTTTTAAGATATGCATTAGCACCTTTTCTGATTGATTGTGAAATTTTTTGCATTTTTTCTGTTCCCTCAGAAAACTTGAGAACCTTTTTTGCTGTCAACGCAGCAAATACGAGGGCAATAACAGAACCCAAAAATGTGAGTAAAATCAAAAGTTTTTCCACACTATCGTCCACCTTTTCTATATATTATTATTTTATTATAACATTATATTATAAAAAAACGGATTGTCAAGCATTTAACAATCCACTTTTTAAAGTTTGTGAAACTTTTACAAACTAAACTTGCAAAATAAAATATTTTTTATCTTTTCGATGTCGAAAAATGCAATTTTTACCGTTTTTTCTTGCATTTTATACTATCGGCTTCAAATTACTCAAATATAAATCCAAATAAACAACATCAAAAGAGTCAACAGCACCATCTTCGTTTATATCCGAACGGTCAAACATAATATTATCGGTCACTCTATCGTTAGTTGTTACTATCGATATTAACAAGTCATAATCAATTGTGTCAACCTTGCCGTCACCGTTAACATCACCTTTTTTGCGCGATGGTGGCATATCATTATTGATTAAATCAAGAATAATTGCATCAAAACCGTCAACTGCACCATCATTATCCAAGTCGCCGAGATATGTCATCAAATCATTCTGTTCATATTGAGTTGAACAAATTTTGCAGATTAGCTCATAATCCTTGCTATCAATAATCCCATCAAAATTCAAGTCGCATTTTTCAAAAGAATCTATTGCAATAAACTTTATTTGATTTGTTTCGGCATATTCTCTTGCATAAGAATCAGAATAGCCCAAAATTACTGCGTTAGTTTTATCAGCAAATATCGTGTCTGCAATTTTTGTAACAGATTGTGGAATAATCACAACTTTTTCAAATAAAACTCCGTCTATAATCTCTGGTGCATCGTCTTTTATTTCAACAACATCGCAATTTTCTTTCGCACCAATTACTTTATCGTTGTAATAAAGCACATTACCATACCAATTTTCAATGTTGTTGTAATAGCCTGTGTTGTAAAATATGGTTGAGTTAAACTCCGCATTCTCTGCAACTTCAAACTGCTCTAATGATTCGCAATTCAAAAATGCATAGTCGCCGATATATTGCGCTTTATTCAAATCTTTAATAGTGTGCAAGCTCTTGCATCCCTCAAATGCCCTTGCGCCGATACTAACTATTGAAGTGGGCAACCATATTTGTCTTGCTCTGTCGTTACCTTTAAAAGCACCATCTGCAATAACCAAAGTCCCTTCCCTGACTCTGTAAACTCCTACAAGTTCAACTTCAATCAATATTTTGTCTAAATATAAATATTGCAAAACAGGAGCATCTATATCCTCCCACTCAATAGAATCACCATTACCAATCTGACTTGGGTCTTTTTTAAGTCTCCAGTTAGACTTATCATTATAATATGCTGTATTGTAAATTGCTCTTTCACCTATATGAATTATTGTATCTGGCAAAGAGATGGTTGCAAGAGATGTGCAATTTTCAAATGCACTTGCACCAATATCTTTAACACCCGAACTGACAGTTACAGCTGTGATATTCTTATTATCTTTAAAAGTATTGTCACTGATTTTTTCAACATTTAACCCATCAATTTGCGATGGTACAACAACAGCCGTTGCAGAGCCTGTGTAGCCTGTAATAATTACACTTTCATCAACTATTTCATATATGAAATCATTATATGACAAAGCAAAAGACGGCAAAGCAGATGTGAAAACACATAAAACTATTACAATAGCAAGCAATATTGATAATACTTTTTTCATTTCTGCACCGTCCTTTCATAATTATGTGATTATTTTATCATTATTGTTTTATTTTTGCAAGAACACACCAAAAACATGTGAGCTGTTAGATAAATCAGGAATTTGTCGAGCAAAAAATGGTGGGGTTAATACCCCACCTTATGTTTTAATATTTAGTATTCTTAACTCTCTCATACTCTTCTTCGGTTATTTCGATTACTCCGCCGTGCTTGAATCCATAAGGAAACTTGAACAAATTTGGGCAACGAGTGAAATTCATATCACCTGGTTTTGATGAGATAAATGGTACATATCCCATCTTATCTTTCTCACAACCGAAAAAGTCAAACAACACACACCATCTACCGTCGGGCAACACAAAGCTTGTACCCGCTTCATATGAGCCAGGTTTTTCAATGGTATTCATATAATCTTCAAAATCCTTGTCATGCTCATAAGGTCCATAAAGATTATCCGATGTGGCGTGCATATTCATTGACGGATTATGGGCATTTTTATAGAACATATGATAAACGCCGTCAATTCTGCGGATATGTGTATCAAGAATTTCATTGTCTTTTGTGAAGAATAGTTTTGGTTTAGAGAATGTTTCAAAATCCTTTGTAACCGAACAATAAATCGACATATGCTTATAGTCATCTTCCGCCACAGTTGAACCCCAATGGATTAAATATTCGCCCGTGTCTTCTTCAAAATAAACTTCAGGTGCCCACATACAACCGAAATCATCACGGCCAAAATACACTAACTTTTCTTCGCTGAAATTCACAAGGTCGTCCGTTTTCCACATACGAAGACACTTACTACCAGTTCTGTTTATATTTGACCAGTCAAGCTGAAGATTTTCGTCATAACGATTTGCAACACACAAATCAGTTGTTAGAATTACAAATCCACCTGTATGAAGTCGCACAATTTCAATATCACGACAACCTTTTTCACCAAGCTGAGCAGTTAAAATTGGGTTACCGTCATTAACCTTTTCCCAATTCAAGCCATCACGACTGACACTAAAATAAACCTGCTCACCGTCAGGTGTATATTTTTCTTTAAAATGTGTAAATAAATATGGCATAGCAATCCCCTTATCGTCTAATCAACTTCACAAGCTTCATTTTAAGCTTCTTTGCTTTTGGCATAAGATTGCTATAAAGATAATATTTGAGTTTATTACCCACAAGCGCATATTCACCGATAAATTCCATATAATCAGCACCAAAGCTCAACTTAAATTCATTGATACCCACAAAATCTTTGTTAGGCTTCATTTCGCCGAGAGTACCGTCGCTATTCAAATCAGGTGAATCAACAAGAACATAGCCCAAATCGTGATAATCACAACCACATTCAATACTCTTGCAAATTCTAAGATAGTTAAGATAATGACTTGAGCGGGTGTTGTTACGGATTATATTTCTTGTGCCACCGAAAAGGCAAGATGCAACTCCGCCATAACGCAAAGTGAATCCACCTGCAACAGGAATTATTGCATCATCAGGATAGTCTTTGGTTTCGTCCATTCTGATTTCAAAGTTTTTGGTGTTACTGTCAATTGCTTCAATATCACCTTTAATACCCTTGATTTTCTTTTCAGGCGCAGTTTCAAGTGCTTTTAAAAGTTCTTGCTTTTTAGCCTGACGCTCATTTTCAAGGTCACAGTCTTTTTTCTTGTTGTAATAAACTATGATAATATCAGAGCTATCGCTGAATTTCTCCATAAGGTTTTTGCAATAATCACCATCACGAGAAACGAAATCGTTTCTGTTTGATGTGTCTTGCATAACACTCATAAAATCATCCATAATCTGTGGATTTTTCTTCACATCTTCATAGGTATAAAGCTTTGATTCAAGACCACGGGTTGTGCCGATTCTAACACTATAACGTACACCCTTTTCACAGTTTTTGAGAATTTTATCTGATGGGATAATGTTGCCGTCACCATCACGCAAAGGGATATATGTCTGCACAGGATGTTTGTATGTGTATGTTTCAATTTTAGGGTTCAACGAATAGCCACAAGATGTCAATAACTTATGAGCATTTATACCGTCCTCTTGAGTTTCACCACTGATACGCAAAGGGATAAGTGGGTCAACCACAAGACAAGTTGCCCCTGCTTTTTTCATTTCTGCTTTGATAAAATCTGTAAATTCTTTTTGCAAACCTTCGTTTTTATAATCACACAAAGGTCCGCAAGGGATATACCAGATTTCGCCTGCAACTGGTAATACTCTTGAAAGCACAAGGCAAGTTAATACTCTTTCTTCGCCAAAGAATCCACTATAAAATCTTGAACCCCAGCTTGTTTTAACCTCAGGCCATTTTGAGCATTGAAGATAAGAGCCTTTATTGGCTTTTACAAAGTTGTCAAATGCGACTAAATCTGTTTCAATTCTGAAATCATACATAACAAAAATCTCCGTTGATATTTTTATGAAAATATTTTAGCACATCAAAAAGTTTGTTTCAATAAAAAAGAAAGTTTTTGTTTAATATTCTCGCTTGTTATGTTACAATTATTATAACAAGGTGGTGGAGAAAATGAAAAGATTTGCAAAAGTATATGTTGAGATTTCAAATATCTGCAATTTGAGTTGTTCGTTTTGTCCAGGCACAACGAGAAAACCCAAAAGAATGAATACGCAAGAATTTGAAATTGTGTTAAACAAAATAAAGCCATATACTGACTACATTTATTTTCATCTTCTCGGTGAGCCCCTTTGCCACCCCGACCTTGAAAAGTTTTTGCAAATTGCAGACAAAATGAATTTCAAGGTTATTATTACCACAAATGGCACACTTTTAAATAAAAATAAAGATATTCTTATGAATTCAAAATCACATTATAAAACTGTTATCTCATTGCACTCTTTTGAAGCAAATGATAATAAATTTTCATTCAATGATTATCTTGAAAATTGTTTTAAATATGCAAAGTTGGCAGAAAATAAAAAAATCGTTGTTCTCAGACTTTGGAACAACGGCGGAAAAGATAGTTTGAATGATGAGATTTTATCAAAGCTTGAAAATTATTTTCCAAAGCCTTGGGTTGAAGAGAGAAATGGCACACGAATTCGCGAGAAAATCTATATTCAATATGGCGACAAGTTCGATTGGCCAAGTCTTGAAAATGACAATGTTGAAGAAAAGATTTTCTGTTATGGACTTCGTGACCAGATTGGAATTTTAGCGGATGGCACAGTTGTTCCCTGTTGTCTTGACAATAACGGTGAAATCAACCTTGGCAATATTTTTGAAAAGAATTTAGAAGAAATAATCAACTCGCCAAAAGCACAGAATATTTATAACGGATTTTCAAACAGAACTGCTTGTGAAGAACTTTGTAAAAGATGTAGTTTTGTTAGGAAGTTCTGAGAATAATTAAAGCACTTCGTTATGAAGTGCTTTTTTAATATCAGAAAATCTTTTTCATTTCTTTCTTCAATCGGGCAAAATTCAAATCTTCCCAAAGTGGTACGATATGCCCACCTTTAAGTCTCATTGATGCTTCAAGCATTGCGCCATAATAAGCAACTCTGAAATCGGTAAATTCAGAGGTTTTGCTTCTTCTTTTGTATGTTTCATAAAGTCCGTACGCATCACCCCACATATTGCGAAGCTGAAACAAATCATATTCCCTATCAGCCCAGATACTACCACAAGGGTCAATAAAAGCAATAAGCTCAAAGGTTTTGGGGTCAGCCATAATATTCATTATGTTAAGGTCTGCGTGAATAAGCACGGGTTTTGTTTTCTCTTGTGGTAGATTATTGAAAAACTCTGTTGCCTCATAAAGAAGGTTCATCTTTTTGTTGCTGAATTTTCCCTTATCGGCTAATTTTTTCAAACCATCGAGCCAAGGGGTCTGCTTTTCTTTTTGATAATATTCATACCAGCTATCATAAACAGGGTTTGACAAAGAACCGAATTTATCGTTTGTAATACTATGCCATTCGAGCATACCCGAAATAACTTCATCGGCAAATTTTTGCTTCCGTTCTTTACTTTTAAACAAAAAGTTGGGCATTAACACATTTTGTCCTTCTACAAAACTCATAGCTAAAATTGCAGTGTCATCATCTTCATATGTAAAGAGCACTTCAGGCATTTTAACGCTTGTATTTTTAGACAAGAAATCGAGTTGAAAAGCTTCTTCACGGTGCATTTCTTGAAGTTTATATCCTTTTATAGCAATAATTTCTCCATCATTAAGAACAGTTTTATAAACTCTGCCATAACTGCCTCCACCGATGAACTTAAATTCAACAGCTTTCTTGTTAAGCTTTTCAAGAATAATATCTGGCAATATTGACAATAAATGTTTGTCACTGTTATCAAGAAGTTTCATTTTTATTCTCCTTTCAACTGGTAATTTCTTGGTTATCGAGATAATTATATCACGCATAATCTGAATTTACAATCGGATTTGACAACCTTCTGCGGCTACGCCTTGAATGTTGATGGCTCGGCGACCCAATTTCTTGCGAAATTCGGTACCCGCCTTGCCACTTCTCGCTAAAAATGATGCACTGCATCATTTTCTTAACGCTCAAACCCAAGGGTTCAAATCCTCTTTCCTTACAAGTCTAAAAGAAAAGCCCATCCGTTTGGATGGGTTTTTCTTTTGGCAGTACGTCTCATTTTAGAACCACTGTTCAATAAATTGGAATTTAATAAAGTTTTGTATTTAGAAAATATCCTTATTTCCGTTTTGAGCAAACAATTCTCCAAATTTAATTTTATTAAACAAGCTACTTTTATAAGGTAATCCTACAATAACAGAATAATCATCTTTATGTTCTAAGCTAACAATAATTGCATCTGTGGTCTTTCCTTCTAAATCAACTGCGCCATTCCAAGAAATACCACTCACTTTAATCTCGTTATTTTGAGCCAGTTGTTTGTGAGCACAAATCAAATCATTAATAACACTTTGAGAATCCGGAAATTCGTTATTAGAGTGTAACGCTGTAAAAGTTACATTGTTATCATTTGATAAAACCGCACCAATGGGATAAAACTCACCATTCTTTTTAAGTAGTTTCTCTGAAGCAGAGAGTAAAGTATCAAGTAAAACTTCACATTCTTCTTTTGCAGTCATTAAAGCAACCTCCTAAGTCAAATCTTTATTGAATGAAATAATTATATCACACATAAAATGAAATTACAATCGGGTGCGGGTGTCACCCCATAATTATTCATTATTCATTCGAAAATATGTTCTGCAAAAATGAATAATACAAAGAAAATCCGTTCACGTTAGTGGACGGATTTTCTTTTTGAGGTAGCAATCGAAACAGTTTTAAAAGACAAATACGGAATGGTAGCAAGTGCCATTTCAAAAAAATAAAGTTTTTATTTACTAATGTTTTGCATTATGCTATAATTACAAGTATTGGTGGTGATAAAATGAAAAAATTTGCAGAAATATATGTTGAGATTTCAAACATCTGCAACTTAAAATGTTCATTCTGTCCGGGTACAACAAGAGAAACCAAAAGAATGAGCAAAGAAGAATTCAGAACAGTACTTAGTAAAATTAAACCATATACTGACTTCATTAGTTTTCATCTTCTTGGTGAGCCTCTCTGTCACCCTGACTTTGATGAATTTTTGAAAATCGCCGAAGAAATGAGATTTATGGTTAAGATTGTAACAAACGGTACTTTGTTAAGCAGACACCAAGACGCTTTGTTAAATTCTAAATCACACTATAGAACGTATATTTCATTACACTCTTTTGAAGCAAATAACAACAATATTGCATTTGATAAATATCTTACTGATTGTTTCGAATACGCAAAAGCTGCTGAAGGCAAGAAGGTTGTTGTTCTTAGACTCTGGAACAATGGTGGCAAAGACAGCTTGAATAACGAAATCTTAGCAAAGCTCGAAGAATATTTTCCAAAACCTTGGTTCGATATTTGCAACAAGAATAGTTCAAATAATGAGATTTTAGCAAAGCTCCAAAAAAATATTCCAAAATCTTTTGTCGAAGAAAGCAATGGCATGAAAATTGGCAACAACATATACGTTGAATATGGCGACAAATTCGATTGGCCGACACTTGAAAGCGATGACGTTGACGAAAAGGTTTTCTGTCCCGGACTTCGCACTGCCATAGGAATTTTAGCAGATGGCACAGTTGTTCCTTGTTGTCTTGACAACGATGGCACAATAAATCTTGGTAATATCTTTGAAACCGATTTAGAAACAATCATAAACTCAGAAAGAGCACGAAACATCTATAATGGATTTACAAGCAGAAACGCCTGTGAAGAGCTTTGCAAGAGATGTAGCTTTGTGAGAAAGTTTTAATATTAAACTTCAAAAACCCATCCGTTTGGATGGGTTTTCTTTTGGCCTTACTACTCAATTCTGAACCATAGTTATCTATTTTTACCCCCAATGCAATTCGTAATAATACCAATTATTTATGGTTTGTTTTACAAAACACCAATCTGTACCATTGTTAGGTTTTCCGAAATATGTTCCCCACATATCGAACATATCTTTTTTCTCTTATATAATATGAAATTTATCTTCACCAATAAATGGATTTACAGAAGACTTCGACTTGCAAAAAGGAATAACCTTTTCCGTCACCACATAATAATCTTCCCCTACTACAAGAATCTTTATCATATTGCCTTTCAGTTTTTTTCTAAAATTATTTTTCTGCACTTGTTCTTCTGTTGCAAAATAAAAATCGTAAACATTACCGTCAGCTTTTGCCTTACCTGAGTAGGATACACCATAATCCTTAATCTCTTGCCACCCAAGTTCTTTTTTATAAGATAAAAAAGTAACAGTAATCCCCTCCGAATCAAGCACAGTCTTTTTACAAATATTAAAAGTAAGATAAAAAAACATCCACCCTACGACAATAGTCCATACACACGCAAAAATAAAACCAAAAACATCAAAGCCTGTGTAATCTTCTTCAAATGGCACAAACCCCAATATTAACTGTATACCAAATACAAACATATAAATAGGAAAAATCAGCAAAAACAAATTCAATTTATTGCAATCAAATACAATCCTATCATTTAAGATATTAACTCGACTTTTCATTTCATGACCTCCAACAAAATAATTGTATCATATTTCAATAATAATTACAATCATGTATAAGTAATACTCAATCTGTTTGTCCGAAGGACGACAATCAAGGCGAAGCCTTGTATGTAATCCGTCGCAGACGGAATGTAATCATCACGAAGTGATGTATGTAATCCTTTCGCAGAAAGGTATGTAATCAATCCGAAGAAAATACACCTACAGTGATGACATACGCCTACGGCGATTACATACACGCTGTCGCGTGATTACATACCAATCCTTCGGATTGGATAAAAATTAAGGACTTCGTAAGAAGTCCTTAATTTTTTGGGACCGACACTGAAAATGGAACCGGTCTAAAAACCTTTGATTTTACCGGGTTTGGCCCGGATTCTTTCATAAACATAAATTTTTCGTTAAAATAGCTGCATTTGAACATTCGGCTACGAAATTTTTCTCACCACTGCACGAGTTCCAGCCACAGACATAATATATCGCCCGCCATAGTTTGCCACAATCACTTGGGGGGAATAAGAATATTTGTATTCGTATTTGTATGTTGTTTGTTCCCACACCTGACCATTAGCAAGTTTATATTTCGAATGTCCATTCCAACCCTCAAATGTCCCATTTATTCGACTTTCAATAACATCATAGAGTGGCTGTACTTCTATAGAACGATTAAAAACAATTAGTTTATATCTGCCGTTTTCATAGTTTATTGTTGCCTTTGGCCTATATGCATAATGATACCAATATTCATATCTTGCCTGGATCCAATATGTACCATTACTCATCTTAAAGATCATATTATCATTAAAACCTTCAAAATCAGAATCAATACAACCGTCAAACACCAGCTTATTCATTTTTTCACCTTCTTATTAGAGATACCTTTCTGAAATTGTTGGAGGCAAGTACTTAGCAAGTTCTTGAACCAAAAGATGAACCTTTGTAGCAGGTGCAGATTGAGAATCTGTCTTTCCTTCAAAATCTTTCAACTGCCGCTGCGCATACGTTATCGCTCTCTTTGGATCTCCTTTGTTAGTCATTATTTCAAATAATTCCTCATTGTTTTTCTCATATCTCGTCCAACCTAATTTTCTAAATTGCTCATGTAAAAATTGCCGATAATATCTTCTGTCATTATCTGCAGTATAATAAGCAAAATGCAAGATAAACCAGTACTCTATGCATTGATTTGACCAAGCCGTGTGATAAACAACGTCCTGCTGCTGAACATTCAAATCAGCAGCACGTTTGGAAACAGCGTTAAAATCTTGAGAGGGAAAACTATCTTTATCGTATACACACCAAACATTTGCGTTTTTTAACTTGTTGCTTTTTACATATTCTTCTGCAGCATAAATTACTCTAAGTGTTTCAGCACCCACACCTTCGATGTGAATATGAACAACATTTTTATATATCGGATTTGCTTTAATCATCTTCTCAAGTCCTTGAAAATATTTGGGTTCCGTTTGTTCTCCTTCACAAAAAATATAAATTTTCTCTCCTGCTGGTTCTAAATGTTCAACTTTCCTCTTCTTTTTTCTATCCTTTGGGCTTGCCATTAGTACTCACCCCAATTAATGATCTTTTTCAAATAGGGATCTGCACCATATCTCCCCTCCAAATAACGCTTATTATACTTTGCGTCTTTCCTTTCACTCTTTCCATCATCATTCTTAAATTCTACAAGAGAGTATAGATTGGATGCTTTATTTTCCCCTTTAGCTATAAACCATATTTCATCTCTTCTAAAAACATCACTATTCATCGTAGAAAGATCGTGTGAGGTGAAAATTAACTGTGCTCCATTTTGATTGGATTTTGGATTGCTAAAAAGTTCAATGATATATTGTAAAAGCATTGGATGTAACTTGGCATCCAACTCATCTATGACCAAAGTTCCGCCTGAAATCAAACTATCTGCAATTAACGGGAGAATACCGAAAATCTTTACCGTCCCGTTCGACTCTTCATCTAGTTCTAATTCGTAACTCTCACCATCAACAATGTGTGAAGTGTATACTCTGATCTTTTCGTCATTCTCTTCTATCCTATAGTCAGATATATCAATATCCATTTCAGTTAACATTTTTAATATTAATGATTTAATCTTTTGAGAGTTGGTAATAGCAATTCGTGCATCAGTGATTGGATTTCCATAATTTAAAAATGTAATTCGATTCTCGAACCAATTAACAATGTCCTTTAGTGTAGTATTTCTTCCGTGAGTAATACTCAAAAAAGAAAGCAAAGGAAGGTTTTCAGATACACTATTACAATTATAAGCTTTAAACGAATTTTTCAACTCAATAGTAGAACCTTTTCTAATAAACAACGTTGAAAAAGTTTTTGCGGAAATACTTTTCTTATACAATTCTTCATTGACGATCTTTTCTTTAAAAATAGAAATAAAATATTGATATTCGGCTTTTTCCGTCCTAAAAAACAATTCAAATTCAGTCGGTAAATTCAAAGTTTCCTTGGAGAACTTAAAAGGTTTAATGTTTATATTTCCACTACGTTTAACACACTCTTTGTTATCACAACCAACGGCACAGATAGGTCTCATTATTTTGCAACTCAAACTATATAAAGCGTCTAAAACCGTAGATTTTCCGGCGCCATTAGGTCCATAAATTACGCCTAAAGGCAAAATTTTTTCACCATCCGAATCGAGTATTAAACTATTAGCATGCTCAGAAATACTAGTTGCTTGCATATCCAGAGTTGTTTCGTCCTTTAAACACTGGTAATTTTTCACTGTGAATTGACAAAGCATCTAAATATCCTCCTATATCTTGCTTCTAAAACTTATAATACGCAAACTTTCGCTTATTATTCGTATTCGTGAGATTTTTTCTCACATATAATTATAATAGCATATAGTTTGTTTTTCAAGTCTTTTTTGAAAATTTCTTTAAAACAGCTCTCTTTTTATACCCAACTCATTGTCCCACCGTTAGTGTAACGCTCCTAGTGTGTTCACTTGTCATCCAGAACTTTGTACAATAATGCTGGGTAGTTTTACTTTTTACCCGTACAAAGTTTAGGAGGTTTATATTATGAAGAAAATTTACACAGATGAGCAGAAAAGATTAATTTTAGATCGGTATTGGGCCGGGGAAAAAGTATCCACTATTTCAGCAGATACCGGCATCGCTAAAAGCACATTATATGCGTGGGTAAAATCCAGTCAAAAGAAGAATAAAGCCATCAACATGACAGATTTTCGAATTCTGAGGCAGCGTTGCGAGACGTTAGAAAAAATGGTAGAAATACTACAACAGTCACCCTGCTCTGTCAGTGCGCCGCTTCATGAACGATATAAAGTAATCAAGGATCTGTCTGAAACATATTCCATCAATGTCCTCTGCCAGGCAATGAAGGTGGCAAAAGGAAGTTACTATAATCACATTCTTAGGAATGCAAATGAAAATACATCTTACAGACGAAAGAAGCGAGAACTGACGCCGATCATAGAACAAATCTTTAATGAGAGTAATCAGGTGTTTGGTGCACGCAAGATCAATTCTGTTTTGAGAAGCCGCGGTTTTAAAGTAGCAGATAAAACCGTAGCAGCCATTATGCACGAAAACGAATGGTTCAGCGTGCGCGGCGGTTCAAAAACAATCTTTGAAATGAACAAACAACGCAAAGAAAACATTTTAAATCAACAGTTTATTGCAAACGCCCCGAACGAAGTTTGGGTTGGAGATATCACCTATTTCAGTGCTAATAGCACGAAGTATTTCATCTGCGTTATCATTGATTTATTTGCACGCAAAGTAATCGCACATAGCATATCTACCAGTAACAGCACACATATCACAAAAAAGACTCTAAAAAAAGCCTATCAAGAGCGAGCGCCTAAAGAAGGATTGATTTTTCACAGTGATCTTGGTTCAAATTGTACATCACGCACGTTTATGTCATACTGCAAAACTTTAGGAATAACACAGTCCTTTTCACGAAAGGGTGTCCCCTTTGATAACTCTGTTATGGAAGCCTTTTTCAAAACTTTAAAAGCCGAGGAACTCTATCGAAACAATTATCGTTCAGACAGAGAATTTCGGGAACACATTCAAAAGTACATAGATTTCTATAACGGTCAGCGTCCTCATCAAATGAATCGATATCGCACACCTAACGATGCAGAGGCTTCTTACTATAAAAAACACGCTCATAATAACGAAAATTCTTCAGTTTAATCGAACTTTTCCAGTTCAATTCGTTTCCCTTTAAAAATTTCTGCACATATTTTGATGAGTTTTGACATTCGCAGTTCGATTAAAAATAAATAGGGAACGACCGTGAAAGCCGTTCCCTACTGGATTTAAAAAGAATGAATGACACCTCAATCGAACCGTAATGGTTCATATTTGGGGTGTCATTCATTGTGGAGGTGGCAATCGGATTTGAACCGATGAATCAGGGTTTTGCAGACCCACGCCTTACCACTTGGCTATGCCACCATATTTAATTTTTTGATAAAAATAGGACACAAGAAACTGGGAGAATTCTGTGTCCTGTTTTTTATGGAGCGGATGACGAGGCTCGAACTCGCTACCTCCACCTTGGCAAGGTGGCGCTCTACCAGATGAGCTACATCCGCATACAATTGGTGCCTCCGATCGGAATCGAACCAATGACACGAGGATTTTCAGT